>JAFYNJ010000030.1 GCA_017549805.1 Bacteroidales bacterium | reverse complement strand
ATGCCATACCACCTAATTGCGGCTCTTGGGGCGCATTGAAATAAGCGGGAAAACGAAAGTAGTTACGTCCATCGGAACTTACCTCAACAAAGGCCAACTCAAGGAAAAACATATTGGGGTACTGGGCATTGGCGAATCCATTCTCAAACACGGCAAAATCGGGTCCCGGTCCATTACAAATGGGTGAGCGGAAGGTCAAAGTAGCCCTACCGCCATCGCCCAGACAGGTTACACCATAGGTTCCTTCAGGAGCACCCAGGGCATTTTCAGCAGGCCAACCGGCGCCCGCCACACCCGCGCTGGGGTTGGTGATGTTCATCGGGCCCGGTTCCACCACACACCCTGTCGCCCAGCCCACGAAAGCCGACGAGTCAGCATGCATGGCGGTGGTTCCCTCCTGCCCCGCCGGTGGCGCGAATTGCGCCACCGACAGTAACGGGAGGACAACTAAAAATATGGATAAGATTTTTCTCATTGCACAAAGAGCTTCACCGTCTGACGGCCAGTTGCATTGCTAACTGTCACAAAATAAACACCGGCTTGATAGCCCGCAGTCTCAATACGGATGGGCTCATTGGCCTGCTGCACGGCGAAAGTGCTGAGCACCCTGCCTTGAAGATCGACCACAGTCACCACAGCATCCTCGTTCATGCCTTCAAGGTTCAGCATGGTGTAGGATGTAGCAGGATTTGGATAGAGAGAGAGCGTCATTTGATTCTCGTTGATATTGGTATTATTAACAACGGGCTGCACTGGAGTTTCCCAGACATAGGTCCATGGAGCAATCTCGGTAGCAATGGTATAGTCACCCCACTTCACGAAATCTCCATTAATAACAGTTTGCTCGTCGAAAGTAAGCCATGACACAGCACCGTTCAGGTTGTACATGGCGTTATAGCCTTGAAGGACATATTGGTTCCCACCATAGTTGAAGGAGAGGTCGGTAAGCATATAGCCACCCCAGGCTGACGGTTCGTCATTAAAAGCAAAGCGTTGGTCAACCTCAGCGATAGCTTCCATCATATCTTTGATTGTGACACTTTCAGCAGAGAAGCGGTAACCCCAGGCATAGCACACATCCTCAGGATCGGCAAAGTTGACGGAAAAGACCACTTCATTCTCGCCTTCGCCAATCCAATAAAGGATTTCCGAGGGATCGATCGTGGCTTCTTCACCAAGAGCGTAAACAGGGGCGACTTCCTTTTCATAGACATAGATCCAGTTGTCAGGATCCACCATGGTGCCGCAATGGGTATCGCCTATTTTAACATATTCACCATTGCCAACTAAAGCTTCATCAAATAAATCCCATGTGGAATTGCCATTAATCAAATAGGTAAGCCATCCTTGTTGCACCAAGCTCAAGTTGAGAACTCCGTTATCGAAATGCAAATCGTTGAGCATACTGCCGCTTGATTCATAGCTGAAACGGTAATCCGCTGCTGCGATGTCGTCCATGATGGTTTTCAAAACGACATTTTCACCATCGAAACGGTAGCCCCATGCCAATGCCGTGTCAGGTTCCGCCCAGTTTACGATGAACACCAATTGGCTTTGACCTTCGCCAATCCAATACTTGATTTCGGAAGGATCGATAGTGGCATCTTGTTGGGCAAAGAGGTTGGTCGTGAACAGACCGAAGATTCCCATAAGGAATAAAAGGGTAAAGTTTTTAATACGCATACGCATAAGTTTTAAAGGTTAATAATTCCAATTCCTTCAAAACTCTCAAGGACAGGGGTTGGGTACCTATAATAAATGAAGCCAGCTCTTATCCCGAAAGCCTTGTTTTCAACGATACGAGGCAGGTCTTCTGACTTGGGTCTTTTCTTGCCGCCTTCCCATCGGACGGAGGGTCCGACAGTGGCTTAGTGGCAAGCGTCCAACCGACACAGCAGCGGGAACTGTCCGGGATTCACACCCGATTCCCTATTGAGTCCTTACGGACACCACATATCGCTCGCAAAGGTAAGAAAATTATTTCTTATTGTTCCAAAATGTTTGGAAATCTTCATAATTTCTTCGCAGAAGATTCGGGATATCGAGGTTGTATGGGCATTTGCTCTTGCAAAGGTCGCAATGCACGCAATCCTCGATCAGCTTCATCTTCTCGGCCCATTCCTCGGTGAGGTACACGCTCAGCGGGGCACGGCGCAAAAAGAGGCTCATGCGGTTGCAGTCGTTGATCTGTATGCCCACCGAGCAAGGCATGCAGTAGCCACAGCCACGGCAAAAATCGCCTGAGAGGCTTTTGCGCTCCTCCTCTACCTTACGCCACTTTGAAGGCGACATAACGGGCGTTACCGTCTGGTAGGAGATGAACTCGTCGAGTTCCGACTCGCGTTGGATGCCCCAAATGGGTAGCGCATGGTCGTATTGGTCCAAAAAGGCGTAGGCCAAGGCTGAATCCGTGATCAAGCCACCCGCCAAGGCCTTCATGCAGATGAATCCCATTCCCTTTTTGCGGGCAGCCTCCACAATGGCAGCATCGTCATCCGACGAGAGGTAGGAAAAAGGATACTGCAAGGTGTCGTAAAAGCCTTTCTCAATGGCTTCCATTGCCACAGACTGTCGATGGTTACTGATGCCGATAAAACGCACCTTGCCTTGTCGCTGTGCCACCTTGATGGCATCGTACAAGCCCACCTTGTCGCCTGGTTTCGGGCAATAGGGCGGATTGTGGAATTGATAAATGTCGAGATAGTCCGTTTTAAGATTGGTCAGTGTAGTATGAAGGTCTTTCCAGAAATCCTCCACCGTCGAAGCGCCCGTTTTGGAAGCAATCACGATCTTGTCACGGCATGAAGACAAGGCTTCTCCGATTTTTTCCTCACTGTCGGTATAAAAGCGCGCCGTGTCATAGAAGTCAATGCCGTTGTCGTAGGCCTTTTGAAGCAGATAAACTGCTTCTTTCATACTGACACGCTGGATAGGCAAGGCACCAAATCCATTCTTGTTCACCTTCAATCCAGTATTCCCAATGGCTATTCTTTTCATAACTTTATATATTTGCTACAAATATAAGAAATTAAATCGTTACTTTTGCAACATGAAAAAAATCTTGATCATAAACGGCCCGAATCTGAACCTGCTCGGCCAACGCGAGCCCGAAATCTATGGCAACATCTCTTTTGAGTCCTTCTTCAAGGACTTGACTGCTGAATTCCCAGAAATTCAACTGGATTATTACCAGTCGAACCACGAAGGCTACCTGATTGACAAGCTCCAAGAGGCTGACAGCCAATACGACGGCGTAGTCATGAATCCGGGAGCCTACGCACACACCTCCATCGCCATCGCCGACTGCATTCGTGCCATCGACATTCCCGTTGTGGAGGTCCACATCTCCGACATCAACCAACGGGAACCCTACCGGCGCCATTCTTATACCGCAGAAGCCTGCGTGAAGTGCATTACCGGTAAAGGTCTGGAAGGCTATGCCTTAGGCGTGCGTGAATTGCTCGGGATCTAACTCGACAAAGGTTTTCTTTCCTCTCAGGAAGTTTTCGAATACGATGTTGCGCTGGTACATCTGTCCCACCTGACGGATCAAGATTTCTCCGCGTTTCTTGCGCAGCGAAGGGATGCGCCTGTAGAAGGCAAAATGCGCCCTGATGACCGCCCAGAAATCCTTGAGACCGCCACTGCAAAGGAACTTGAACGCCGCTACCCAATCAAGGAAAATGCGGTAGGCAATGGTCCAGAAGACTCGGTTGGATGGCAGGTTCTTGTAAAGCAGCGAAAGATTGTTCCTGAAATTCAGGTAGGTCTTGCGCGACGAACTTTTGGGCAAGGTGCCACCGCCGATATGATAGATCCTCGACTGCGGGCAGCAATATATCTTATAGCCTAAGTTCTTCATCCTCCAGCAGAAGTCGATTTCCTCCATGTGGGCAAAGAACGAGTCGTCGAGACCGTCCTTCTGCAGGTACAGGTCGGCACGGACAAACATGCACGCGCCCGTGGCCCAGAACACCTCCATCGCCTCGTCATATTGGCCATGGTCCTCCTCCAAGTGCTGGAAAAGACGGCCGCGACAGAAAGGATAGCCGTATTTGTCAATAAACCCACCTGCAGCACCGGCATATTCGAATTTGTCTTTCTCAAAATAAGACAAGATTTTGGGCTGACAGGCGGCAATCTTCGGATCGGAATCCATCAGCTCGATCACCGGCTCAATCCAATGCGGCGTCACCTCGATATCGGAATTCAATAGGACGAAATACTCGGCTTCAATTTGTCTCAATGCGAGGTTATAGCCAGTGGCAAAACCACCGTTGAAATCATTGACAATCAAGCGGATGTCAGGAAAACGCTCCCGCATGAAATCCACGGATCCGTCGGTGGAGGCATTGTCGGCAACCACAATATCGGCAAGCTCGCCATCGGTGTTCTCAATGACGTTGGGCAGGAATTGTTCAAGGAACTTCCTTCCGTTATAATTCAATATGACTACCGCTACCTTTTTCATGCTTGTACTTGCCTTGTATGTTTCCATCTACGATGCGACCACAGCCAATTGTCGGGATTATCCTGGATAAAACGCTCCACATGGCGCACATATTGTTCCATGATGGCACCTTCCTCCATGGTTTGCGGATCCTCGCATATCAGGTCGAAAGTGACGCTGTAACGCCCTCTCCCCTCCCGTTTCATCTCCACAAACACCACGGCGTAGTCCAACAGTTTGGCCATCTTCTCCAAGCCATAGAACCAACAGGTGT
This sequence comes from Bacteroidales bacterium, assembly GCA_017549805.1. GTDB lineage: Bacteria > Bacteroidota > Bacteroidia > Bacteroidales > F082 > Limimorpha. The sequence goes on along the minus strand of JAFYNJ010000030.1, from coordinate 49,606 downwards.
CGCGATGCAGGAAGTCCGTCCAATAGTCGCTGGCAACACCGCGAGGCGACTGGTCGGAGACAATCAAGACGGCATTGAGCAAGTCCTTCCGCCGCACCAAACTCTTCAGCGCCGTTGAAGCCTCAATCATCTCTTCCCGATCCAGATCAAAATTCTTTCGAAGCTTTTTCATAAAGACATCGAAATAAGGATTTTTCAACTTTTTGTAAATAGCAGATACTTTATGATTGGAGGCCTTATGCATGAGTTTTCCATACCATTCCCAGTTTCCCGAATGCGGTATGGCTGTAAACACGCTCCTGCCCTTTTGGTAAAGCGATTGAAGCAACTCTGGATTGGCGAAGGTGACATGTTGGGACATTTCTTCGGGCTTGAGTCGCATCATCTTACATGTCTCCATAAACAAATCACAGAAGTTGCGATAAAACTGCTTCTCTATCTTCTTGATTTCCTGGGTGGTTTTCTCGGGGAACGACTTCACCAAATTGTCGCGGACCACCTTGCGGCGGTAACGGACGACATGGTACAGTAGGAAGGCATAGATATCGGATTTCAGATACAGCAAGCTGAAGGGCGTAAGAGCAATCAAATACGCCACACACTTGACCAACCAAAATCCTATCCTTTTCATTGAACAATCCTGTATTATCTTGGGTTCCGATAGAGGTCGCCGGCACGGGTACCCCATGCACCTGGAGCTTCAGTTTGGTCGATGACATCACCCGTGTAGTCAGGTCCATAGAAGCGGGAATAGATCATCATCTGCCAACGCGGGTTGTTGACTTCACCGATGAGGTCAGAGTGAATCAAGTCATAATCGTTGGTAACCATGTCCTTCGACATGAACACACAATGCTTGTTGCGCTGGCCGGCCACTTCGTAATAATGCCAGATCTCATACGGATAGGCACCTGGCTCAAAAGGCTCTTCGCAGATTTTGTCGGGTGTGCCATATTTCAGATACACATAGCCACGATCGCTCATGTAGCCCTTCTTGGTCCTGGTTGAATAGGAAGCGTTGACCCGTTTCACCTGGTTGTAATATTCCTGCCAGGCATCCTTCGGATTGAGGGGAGCGCGCGTTGACCAGAAGGTATAGAGGAACTGCTGCATGGTCTTCAGATCATCCGTTTTCACCAAGTTGTTGGCATAATCGCGTTCCGCTTCGGAGCAGCGCGGGTTCAAGCAACGGATGTACTCGCGGAGGGTGTCGAGGTTGTTGATGTCGGCAGCAAAAGTGTTGATAACACCAGTAGATGTCACATCCATCATGTCAACCTCGCATCCAGGATTGTAGCGTTGGAAGAACACGCTGTTGGAAGCCATGAGGTTGTTGCTTCTGTCGCGCATTTCCACCACCAAATAATAGTTGCCGGTAGGCAGGTTCTTGATATTGATGGTATTCAACAAGATGTTCACGGAACCGACATCCATCCTCTTGATGAAATTGAAGTCCTTCATTTTCAAGGTGGACTCGTAGGATTGGATGTAGTAGTTGAGCATGTACTGTCCGCCATCCTTGTAAAACTTGTCGCTGTTATACAGTTCAGTATAGAAAGTCAGGTTGTTGACATTGGCCGCATAGAAGGCGTAAACGCGAGGCACCAGGTCGTAGCCGCTCTTCGTCAAAGCCGAAGGCTTGCTGGCCTTTTGATAGCTTTCCACCAGCAGGATGTCGGACACCGCAGGCTGGTTGGCAGGGAACTCCATCACAACCGTCTGTTCCGCCTTGAAGGGAATTTGCTTGGGGTTGTTCAGGTCCTTGATAGAGATTTCCATCGTGTATTCTCCATTGTCGAGCGCAAAGCGTTGTTCATCGATGAAAGCACCGCCGATTTTCGTTGTATCTGTTACGATGGGGCTGTCGAGGGCGATCTTGGAGTAGTTGCAAATCTTCTCACCTTGTTTAAAGATGGTCTGGATTTCCACCGTGGCCTTGAACTTTCCAGGCTCAAACTGTTTATAGACTACACTGGAGCAGTCAAAGGCAAGGGCGTTCTCGATAAACGGTTTGTCACCCGGCACACAGTAGGTCGTGTACGAAAGGAAAGACTGGATGGACTTTTTTTGTGCGGCAAGCGTGAATGGGAGCACCAAACACAGCACCAATAGCATAAAGGTCTTTTTCATGGCTAAACGTTTTTCATGGTTAATTGTGATTGTGCTGCGAAAATATTCATAGTTTGACTCCTTTGTATCAAAAAACGATTGTACTTTCTTCATTAAACTCAACAAATCTTTTATATTATATTGAATATCAATTATTTATATAAATTTTTCAGATAGAGCAGCACTGTTTCCTCCAGGCCGGAACCATTGTCCATGATCGAGAGGATGCGCTTGGTGCGCCGGTTGGCGCCACTGTAGGTGATGCCCTCCAGGACCGCAATCTCGGCATCGTTCAGCCCCATCAGTCCAAGGCAGCAATGGCGCACATCCCCCGTGGAAAGTTCGCCGAAATCTTTCAGCAGGTGAGACGAGAAATCGGGGAAGCTGCTGTTGGCGGCACGGACCACCTCAATGAAATCCATCTCCGACAGTTTCAGTTTCGGGTAGAGGCCGACACTCTTGGTCATGATGTCCTTCCCTTTCACCGACTTGAGGATCTTGAGGGTTACAGGTGCATTCAGGTAACGGTCCAGCGCCGAATCAAAATCGATGGAAGGTGCCTGTTGGCGCCGCTCCAGCTGTTGTTTGGTAGCATCCAGTTCCTGAGCGATGGACTGGAGCTGCTGGTCCTTGCCCTCCGTCTCCTTTCGATGGCTTTGCTCAATGTCGGAGAGTTGCTGCTCAATATGGAAGATGCGATGGCGATTACGAATGATGATAAAAGCCATTAGGGCTATCACGGCAAGCACCAGGGCAGCGATGACGAGGACGTGTGGGGTCAAGGTGGAATGGGGCGCTGGGGGAACGGCGGCATTCTTGATGCCGTCGTAGATGAATTCGATCTCCATCTTGTCGAAGGAACGATTTGCCTCGCGGATGGAGTTCTGGACATAGAAAAGGGTATAGTAGTTCTCTTTCTCAGCGTCACCCCGTTCCCGCCAGATCTCGGCCAGTTTGGCGGCCGCGTCGATACGGGTATAGGGGCCGCCTGTCTCAAAGGAGCGACCAAGATAAATGGCTGCTGAATCCATCTGTTGGCGTTCGAAGAAGAGGCCTCCTATGGCGTGGTCGTACCAAGCATCGCCAAAGTTCCAAAGACGATTGGCCTCTTTGAACCTGCCCAGGGCGCACTCATAACCCTTGTTGGCAAGATAAACTTCGCCGGCGCTGCGGATGCAGGCGGCGATGCCCATGGTGTCGTTCACCTGGGTAAAATAATACCGAGCCGAGTCGAAGGCCTGGAGTGCCGAGGTTTGGATGTTGTAGTTATAGAGGATCTCACCCAAGCGGTAATGGCAAAGGCCCTTGAAACGCGTCTGTTCAGCATCCTTGGCGTTCGGGCCGGTCCAAGCTGTTTCCAGAGCGGCCACAAAATAGTCAGCCGCATCAACATCCTGACGGTCAGCGGTGTATTGCGTCCCTCGATAATAATAGGATTTCGCAAGGAGGTAACGCAGCGTGCCATCCTTGGGGAAGCATTGGACGAGGCTGTCGAAGAATACCACCGTCGCGTTGAGCGGTTCGCTGGAAACGCCAATCCTTCCTGTCTTATACTGCGCTTCTGCCTTCAGCACACGATACTCATGGCGTTCAACCTCGTTCCAGCCAACAGGATCCGATGTCGCGGCACATTCCTCCAGCAGTTGCAAGGCCTGTTCGGGATGCGTTTCCATCAAGGTTGAGGCCTGTCGCAACTCTTGGAAATGATGCGGCGTAGCCTGCTCGTTGAAGACGGACGACTTTTGCAGGCAGGAACAAAGGAGGGTGACTATCAGCGCCATACCCAAAGTAATACGACCCAAAGACCTCATAACGAACGCACTTGGAAGGCATTGAAGATGCAAAGATAAAGAATTTTTTTTCGTCGAATCAGTTGCATGAAAGCAAAAAGTTGTATTTTTGCAGCGGAGATATGGCTGAGTGGTCGATAGCGGCGGTCTTGAAAACCGTTAAACCGAAAGGTTTCGGGGGTTCGAATCCCTCTGTCTCCGCCACTTAAAGCGACCGATGTCGCTTTTATTTTTGACCAAAGGAAAGATGCCGGAGTGGTCGATCGGGGCGGTCTCGAAAACCGTTGAACGCTTTGCGTTCCAAGGGTTCGAATCCCTTTCTTTCCGCAGACAGGAAAGCCGGGCTGCATGCAGCCTGGCTTTTTTCATGGCGTGCCGCCAGCAAGCTTGCTTGCATGGCGGTGCGACATGGAAAAAGCTTGGGCCGAGCATGGCTCGGACGGCTCTCCTGTCTGCAAGGGCCCCCGCGGCGAGCGGAAAGGGATCATGAAATAATCCCAATTTTTTTGTATCTTTGCCCCATGACCCGCTACAATTCCTATAGCCAATACTTCAAGTCGTTGTTCGGCTCCCGCGTCCAAAAAATCAGCATCGATGCCGGCTTCAGCTGTCCCAACCGTGACGGCAAGATCAGCACGGGAGGCTGCACCTTCTGCAGCAACGAGGCCTTCAATCCCTCCTATTGCCGTCCAGAAAAAAGCATCCGCCAACAGATCGAGGAAGGCATCGAATTCCACAAGCGCCGTTACCGCAGGGCCAATCAATATCTCGCCTACTTCCAGCCTTTTTCCAACACCTACAAACCGCATGAAGAGCTGAAATCAATCTATCAACAGGCTTTTGGCGTGCCTGGAATTGCAGGCATCGTCATCGGCACACGACCCGACTTGGTTGATGAGCCCCTGCTCCACTATCTCAACGAACTCCAAAAGACACATTACATAATGCTGGAATACGGGGTGGAGAGCGTCTATGACGAGACTTTGAAGCGAGTCAACCGAGGCCATGACTTCGCCACCGCCAAAAAAACCATCGAATTGACTGCTCGATACGGCATCCCCTGTGGAGGACATTTCATCTTCGGATTGCCTGGCGAGACCAAAGCCATGATGCTCGATGCCGCCGATGTCATCTCACAATTACCTTTAACCACCGTCAAGTTCCATCAATCACAAATTTTCAAAGGAACCAAGATGGCCGAGGAATACCACCAGCATCCCGAAGCCTTTCATCTCTTCAACTTGGAAGAATACATCGATTTTGTCATCGACTTTGCCGAGCGCCTCAACCCCGACATCGTCATCGAACGTTTCGCCGGCGAGGTGCCGCCCCGTTATCTCGTTTCAGAACCCTGGATGAAGCTGCGTTACGACGAGGTGTTGAGCCGTATCGAGAAAAGGATGGAAGAGCGCGACACATGGCAAGGAAGGCTTTTCCAAAGCTAATCCTGATGGTTCTTGGCAAAGACGTCTTTTTTGATATGTGCCATGATGCAGCTGCATTCCTCCGCGTCGCGATAAAAGAACACCCATAGGGTTTGGCTATGATCGTCAACGGCAGTGACATAGCCGCATTGACCGTGTTCCTTGGCATCTCGCATTAGCTCATCCTCAGGATTGCGCACCATCGTTTCCGTATGGACCGTGCTGTCCTTGAAAGCCAAGCCATCGTTGTTGAGTTTCCCGGCCACTGCCGCCATGATTCGTCCAACAGCCGTAGTATCGCGAAACTCCAAGCCAAGATCCAAGTCGTTTAAGAGATCCATCTTGTCATCGATGACGATCACGGCCTTTTGGATTTCATTTTCCGAGGCAAGCAAGGCGTTCATCGTGGCATTCAGCTGCTTGACAATGGCCAGGGCAAAATACTCGATTTCCTCATCGTCAACATGTTCCTTTTGAAGCACCTTTTCGTCCAGATCAACAGAGGTGTTCCATTGCACTCCCATGTCAACGGTGTAGTTTTGGTCCGTGATCGCATCACCCAGCTCGGCAAGGCGATTCATCGGAACCTCAAACTCTTTACGAAGCCAAGCCCATTCTTCGTCATCATTTGCTTGAAGCATCACAGCATTGACGGCATGGTCCTCCACTTTCAAATCGCCCACATAAGCGACCATAAGACGCTCATCGCCAGCATATTTGCAATAGAGTGCCAAGGCGGCATCCTGCGATTCGTCCAAAACGTTCCTATGGCATGAACCGAACAAAGACACGATGCAAAAGAATAAGTTGATTAAGCGCAAGTTTTTCATTTTCAATTTATTATTGAATCATTATACCATAGGCTGACTGGACCACATCATCGGCTGAGCACCCCGAGTTACACAAGAAGCGGATAGTTTGTCCCCTCACATCCACCTTTTCAGCGGCAGGAAGCCGAGCGGCATTTCTTTGATGTCTCATTCCGAAAATGCTTACAGCCAAAAGCAATCCGGCTGCGGCAACGTATGGAATCCATCGGAAGCGACGTTGTCGGGTATATTGCACTTCGTTTCCTGTCGCTTTTTCTTTGGCATGCTCAGCCAATCCCAGCATCCAATCATCAGTAGGCGCATGGGATTCAGCGTCGTTCATAGCCTGTTGGCGTCGTTGCCATTGCAACTCAAAATCATCCCTTTTCATATCCTTTGATTTTCATTTTGATACATACGTTTCAGTTTGTCCTTGGCACGAGCGATGCGCATGGCCACCGCACCTTGCGTGGAATGCGTCATCGTTGCAATCTCTTGATAGGAAAAGCCATCCAGATGCGCCCTGACAACCACCATATCCTTTTCCGGAAGCGCATCGATCAATTGAAGCATTTGATTGTAGTTTTCATCACCGGTTTCTGTCGCCAGATTGTTTTCCCGTGGATCGAAGGTTTCCGTATCGGGGCTTCGGTTATCCTTCCGACGCAGCATCAGCATGGTGTTGGTAGCCACACGGTAAACCCAGGTCTTCTCAGAGCTCCTTCCTTTAAATTGGCCATAGTCGCGCCACAAATACAATATCACTTCTTGCATGCAGTCCTCAATATGCCATGCCCTGCCAAGGCTATAATCGGAACAAATATGCCAAAGCATTGCCTTGTTGCGTAGCAACATGGCATGGAAAGCTTCTTCCCTTTCCTCACGGGAAACAATTCCTTTTCCGATAGACATCACCTTCGACATCATGCTTGCTTTTGCTATTAGGTGCAAAAATAAGCATGAACATAACGCCAATTTGCCTATCTTTACAAAAAATTTTCATAGTGTGTTATGATTTTTTCAATTGAGCACCTAATTTAAAAAAACACCTAAAACTACCTCAAATGAAAAAAGTCAGTTTATTGCTTGCCTTCATTCTATCCTTTGCAATAACAGCACAATGTGGAAACGTATTGGTTTTCGAACAATTCGATCATTCATATTTACCGAGCGGATGGTCAGTATCAGGTTCAGAAACAGGATATTGGCAGGTATCAGAGACAAACCATGCGGGCGGAACACCTTACGAGATGGAGTTTTATTGCCATATCATGGGTACTTGGCGACTGATTACCAACAGCATCGACCTTTCCGATGTGGACAAGCTCGACGTCTCATTCAAGCATTATTACGACTTTGCCATGAGTGCGGGACTTACGATTGGCATCGCCACGACCTCCGACAACGGACTGCATTGGCACAGCGGTTGGTCTCAGGCTTACAATTCCGGAGGCCAGTATCAGGTGAATGCGTCCATTGTCACGGAAGACATGAGGCATCCCAATGTGAAGTTATGTATCTATTTCACCAATTCCAACGACATGAATTTCAGCTATATATACATTGATGACTTCTCAGCTTTTGTGGAAAAGGACTTGGACATCGACCTTCAGGAAATCAATGTCGATGAAGTGCAGGCTCATCGGGTTTTTGATGTAGGGATGCGGCTTTTCAACACTGGCAACACTGATGTCACCTCTGTGGAGTGTAGTTATCAATTCAATGAAAATCAAACTATTATACAAACTTTCAATGAAAACATTCCAAGTGGAACGTTCAAGAATCTGACCTTCGATGTGCCAGCGAACCTCATTCCTGACACTTATTCGCTGACCATCGACGTGACGAAAGTGAATGGCATGGAAGATGACGACATGACCAACAACACCTTGACAAAAAGCGTTTCGGTGGCATGCGTCCCCACACAAAGGAAACCCTTGTTTGAACATTTCTCAAGCTCATCGTGCGGCACCTGTCCTGTGTTGAGCGTAGCTATGGACAATTTCTGCGCCAACAATCCCGACAAATTTACCTATGTGAAATACATGATGAACTGGCCTCCGCCCGGCGACCCCTATTACACCAATGAAGGCAATGTCAGAAAGACGTATTATGGTGTAAATCAATTGCCTTGGCTATTTATGGACAGCTATGAATTGGGCATCAACGCACCGACTCAAAGCCAGTTTGAAGAACACGTCGACGAGCCATCAACGATTGAAATCGGAGGTTCGTTTTATGCGGAGGGCAACACCATCCATGTCACGGCTGATGTTATGCCGTTTGTGGATTTGAGTGATATAAGAGTATATGTGTCTGTGAATGAAAAGATTACTCATAACAATGCCACCGTCAACGGTGAGACTTCGTTTCACCATGTAATGATGAAGATGCTTCCGAGTGCCCAGGGAACAACCGTCTCGCTTCACGCTGGACAATTGGAGCGATTGACGTTTGATTACGATATGTCAAGCACACATGTGGAGGAAATGGACGATCTTGAAGTAGTCGTCTGGATTCAACGACATGGATCTAAAAGGGTGTATAACAGCAATTTCCTTTTCGAGGCCGCCAACCATCCCTATCAACCCGAAAACCTGAAACTGGAAAAAAACGGAACCACTTTAATCGCCTCTTGGAGCGCCCCTTCGGGAAACATACCAACGGGTTACAACATATGGCTCAATGAGACCTTAGCGGCTGAGAATGTCAATGAAACCAGCCATACTTTCAGCATCGCACCAAGCGAAGATTACCACTGCGTTCAAGTGCAGGCCGTTTATGGCGATGGCATAACCTCCGTGAAAACGGTGGCTACCGACAGCGAAACGTGGAACCTTGACGCAAACCATGACGAAACCATGCTACTCTATCCAAATCCAGCTTCCGACTTGGTTCGCATTCAAAGCTTCTTCCCTGTGAAAATAATGATTTACAATACTTTGGGAAAGCTCATCAAAACATATAATCAAACCGATGTATTTCCCGTGACCGATTTACCCAACGGCCTTTATCATGTAATGGTTTTCGACCATGTTGGAACCTGCATAACGTGTAAACTCATCATCAACCATTAACCCCAAAACATGAAGAAAGCGCTGATCATCACGATAGTCCTTTGCCTCAGCCTTATTGGCTTGAGTGCCGCGCCTATCACCAAAGTCATTATCCTCTTCTCGGAACAGTCCAATGCTACGGCTTTGCTTCATGAAGCCAGTTATTATCGCGACAAACAGGAACAACGCAATTACGTCATAAACGCCCTGAAGCAACAGTCTTTCGATTCGCAAAGCGAGATCCTCGGGATTTTGGAGGATCTTCAACATCAAGGGATGGTGGACGATATCGAATCCTATTGGTTGGTGAATTGCATCAGCTGCACGGCAGATCCATCCGTTATCCCTCTTTTAGAGCAACGTCGTGAAGTGATCACCGTGTATCGCGTTGAAGAAGCACAATGGATCTTTGAGGACGAGGCCATCCCTGCTTCACGAGGCGATGGACGTGAGATCACCCAAAACCTGCTGCAAGTCAACGCCCCCGAAGTATGGGCACAAGGTTACACCGGGGCAGGCATTCTGATTGCTCTCATCGACACTGGCGTCCGCCTCGACCATGCCGATTTGGAGGGTCGTCTTTGGGACGGCGGTTCGGAATATCCCAACCATGGTTACGACTTCTATTACCATGACAACGACCCCTCGGACGACCGCGGACATGGCACCCATGTAGCCGGCACCATTTGTGGCACGGGTGCCTCGGGCTCACAAACAGGCATTGCCCCAGGTGCCACCATTATGGCGTTGAAAGCATTCAACAATGAGGGTGTGGGCGACGAGACCAATTGGGTAGCCGCCATGCAATTTGCCTTGGAACACGGGGCCGACCTCATGAACATGTCGCTGGGCCGTCCCCAACCCGATGCCGTACAAAAGCTGATGATGCGGCAAGCCTGCGACAACACCTTGGCGGCTGGCGTGGTGGTGGCAGCCTGTGCCGGCAACATTCGTCAGATGCAGTTCATGGTTCCCGTGCCCTACAACATCTACACCCCAGGTGATTGTCCACCGCCCCATTTGCATGAAGACCAGCTGGTGAACGCCGGAGGCACTAGTTGTGTGATTTGCGTGGGGGCAGTGGACTCCAACAACAACATCGCCCAATTTTCCTCCCAAGGCCCGTCGCAATGGACCGATGTCGCAGCCTACAACGACTACCCATACACTTCAGGCAGCACCACCGAGATCGGTCTCATCCGTCCCGACATTTGCGCCCCGGGCGTGCAAATCAAGTCGTTGGATTACAACACCACCAATGGCTATACCTTGATGGATGGAACCTCGATGGCCACGCCTTTGGTAGCAGGCACCATCGCACTCATGCTCTCAAAAAACCCCAACCTGACGCCAGCTCAGATTGATGAGATCCTTGAACGCACCGCCCAACCGCTGACCCCACATAAAAGCAACGACTTCGGGGCAGGTTTGTTGGACGCCTTGGCCGCCGTCAATTCCGTCAATTATACTGAAGTTCACGAGAACGGACAGACCGTCACCATATATCCCAACCCCAGCGCAAGCAACTTCACGGTAGCCATGGATGGAATGCTTTCCGTAAGCGTATTCACCCTTGAAGGAAGGCTGCTAAAGACCATCAACACCCAGAGTGACGAATGCCGCATCGAAGGTCTCTCGAATGGGGTTTATATATTAAAAACACACACTAGAGACGGCATCCTCGTAAACAAAATCGTAAAGATGTAATGCCATGAAAAAAATCGCAATAATTTCCTTGTTGCTATTTGTCAGCAGTTTTGGCTTCGCACAGAACGAAGAGATGATGGACGTCGTTGTCCTGATGAAGGCACAATACAACCGCACGGAACTGTGCCGCAAGGCTGATTGCTGCGCCAGCCGTGCCGAACGACGCGACTATGTGGTCAAGGAGTTGAAAGCCTACACAGAGGCATCGCAATACGAGTTGGAAGCCATCTTGAATGAATTGGAGCAACAAGAGTTGGTTTCCTCAATCCATAGTTTATGGTCGGCCAATGCCTTGTATTTTTCAGCCACAGAGTCAGTCGTTGCCAGCCTATCGGGGCGCAACGACATCGAATATATTGGCCCTATAACGCGGTATCAACTGACATCCGAGGTCGAGGCAGCGAGAACAACATCTGCCACACATGAGATCACGCCAAACATTACACAAGTCAATGCCGATCAGGTGTGGGCGTTAGGCTACACAGGGGCCGGGGTGGTGGTTGGCGTCGTTGATTCAGGTGTCAACTACAACCACCTCGACCTCGCCGACCATCTTTGGGATGGTGGAGAAGCATTCCCTCACCACGGCTACGACATCGTGAACGATGACGACGACCCGATGGACGACAAAGGCCACGGCACCCATGTTGCAGGAATCGTTTGCGGTGACGGCACTTCCGGATCGCAGACAGGTGTTGCCCCCGATGCCACCTTGATGTGCGTGAAGACCACTGCCGCCGATGGCTTTGGAGGTGCTGTGAATATTGCTGGTGGCATGGAATGGGCCGTGGAGCACGGTTGCGACCTGATCAACCTGTCGCAAGGCATGGCCGGCGCAGGTGTCGCTGACAAAGAAATATTCCGACGTACTTGCACGGCTATCCTGGACGCAGGCATCGTGGCCTTAGTCTGTGCTGGCAATGAAGGCAACTCCTTCCTCCAGATGGCCTATCCAATCCCCGACAATGTTCGGGTACCTGCCAGTTGTCCTCCGCCCTACCTCGACCCCGATCAGTTGGTCAACCCTGGCGCGCTGAGTTGTGTGGTGGCCGTCGGTGCCGTGAACTACAACGACGCAGCTGCCGACTTTACCTCGCAAGGCCCCGTCACATGGCAGAACACCGAGTTCGGCGACTATGCCTATAACCCCGGCATCGGCCTTATCCGTCCCGATGTGTGCGCTCCAGGCATCAACATCAAGTCGTTGGACTACAATAATATCAGCGGTTACACCACCATGGACGGCACCTCGCAGGCCACACCTTGCGTGGCAGGCATCGTTGCCCTGATGTTGCAAAAGAATCCCGAACTGACGCCTGCCCAAATCTGCCAGATCCTAGAAGAGACTTCCGTCAAGCTGACTTCCAATAAGAGCAACATAACCGGTGTAGGTCGCGTCGACGCCTTGGCAGCGGTCAATGCCGTTACGGAATGGAACGATGTCATCGAAACCGTAAAGCATCAAGCCCATATTTTCCCCAACCCTAGTACCGACGAGTTCACCATTGAATGCGAGGGGATGCGTCGGATTGAAGTTTTTTCCATGGACGGCCGGCTCGTGAAAAGCCTTCAAACAGAAAGCCCCGTCCACCAGCTAGTTGGCTTGATGAACGGGACCTTCTTGGTAAAGATCACCACCGTTGACGGGGTAATTGTTAAAAAGGTCGTTAAACTGTAACCTTTATTCTACCACCACCTTCTTCGTGATTCCATTAATCTTCACGAAGAACACGCCTCTTGGAAGTTCCATAGTGGTTCGGCCATCCAGTTCAAGTTCCTTAACGACCTGACCAAGTGTATTCATTACGGTCAGATAGCCAACACCTTCAACTGTAATCAGACCATTCGATGGGTTAGGATAAACTTTGACATTCCCATCCTCATAGTCTTCAACATCAGTAATGGTCACCAGCACTTCCATGAAATCCGACTCACATTGCAGTTCGTTGTTGATGTAAACGCTTCGGACGAAATACTGCACATCCTCTTGGAATGCAGCATAAGCATTGTCAAAATAAGCGTAATTGCTACTTCCATCGTAACTAATCTCCGCGATCAGCTCATCATCCTTAGAGGCTCCTGTCGTGCGGAAAACTTGGAAATAACGCAGGAAAGGGGTAATGGTAGGCTTTTTCCATGTGATGTTTGCCCCAAACTCGAGATCATTATGCCATTGGTATTCCCCTTGGAGGTTTTGGACAGGATAGCAGGACAACGTACCAAACTCGCAATTGTTATTGTAAGTCAAGAAGATGCCGTCTTCAAGCTCCTCAGAGTTGTATAGCATATTGCCTTCGGCATCATAGATAAAGAAGGAGCATTCATAATCCGTGTCGTATTGTTCGTTGGTGTGGTACCAGCCATGGTTCCAAATAAAGTTCAGATTGCCATACAGCAAAGGCACTTCTACCGTGTCTATTGTCCCTTCATTCATGCCGATGACAGCGATACGTTGGCCGCTTTCATTCGTCACGCTGATGGCAGCGCCTTTCCAGCCGTCGCCACCGTCATCTTGGAGGACGAAAGTGAGCGGGCATTTCTCACCCACCATGATGGTACGATAGGCCATACGGCTGACGCCGGCACTATTGCAAACGCTGATGGAATACTCGTAGAGACCGGGCTCCAGACCGCTATCCTCATAGCTCATGGCCTCGCCCTTCTGCAGGTCATGTAGCGTAACAATCAATTGGTTGTTGCGGCGAATCAAAATCGAATCAATGGAACTCAGGGGATCTCCATTCAGATTCAACGACGGGTTCTCCCAGTAGAGCATTACACCATCAAAGTTCTCATTTTCAAACACATAGAATTCAGCCACGCTATCGGCACGCTGGTAATAGCTGGAGTTAGCGGGGATGATGTGTCCGAGGAAACTGTTCGCATCGTTGAAAGCATACTTGGTAGTGTTCAAGGCACCGATGGGGCACCAAGCATCGTCACGACCGCTCCACCCCCAGTTGAAATGGAAATAGTCGTTCTCGTCATAGCCGTCACAAACGAAGGCGTGACCGCCGGCACCATTGTCATCCGATCCACTATAATACAACGGCAGGTTTTCATCCAAGCCTCCATCTTTCAACATCTGGATCCATTCTTCGTTTGAATACCATTGGAAGCCCCAAAAACTCAATGTCGGCAAATCATCATCGCAAGTATAACCGAAATAGTTGTTCAAGGCGGGGATGACATCAAACGAGTAGGCGCCGCTGCCATGACCGCTGTACTGCATATCCACAGCAATACCGCAATGATGCAGGAACTGAGCAATATAGAAATAGTCTTCCTCAGTGCTTGTCGAGTCGAGCGCCAAAGGCATCAACTCGAAGTGATAATCCGTCTCACCGAAATTAGCAGTTTGCGACGCATAACCGTCTGGATAATAGGTATGAGAACCCATTCCGCGCTCAGGATAGTCCCAAAACTTCATCACCTGGCCCATGGCGGTTGCCACGCAGCCTGCATACACATAGCCGCCATTGCCTTCAGGATCCTCGGGACACTGGCTGTTGTAGGGAAAGTTCTGGTTCCAAATAGTCTGGCAAAGGGGACCCACCACCGCACGGGCATGGCGGCCAGGATTGATTTGTCCGGTAGCCATCAGCGCATCCCACTCGGCCACGATGTCAGGGGTAGCGCTCAGGTTATGCTCACGGACATATTGGATTTCTTCACGAAAACCATCAAGCATGTAGGCAAAGCCTTCGGCCACATCCTGCGGGTTGTACAAACCCGTGGTGGAATAGGCCAGGATGGGCTTCACACGGTCATCGCCGGCAACAATCACGAAACCATTTCCACCACGGACGTTAAACGCATAAAAGTCAACGCCGCCACGCGAAGCGGCCGCCGAAACCAAGTTCAATTGAATATCAGTGTCACGTTGTGCAACTGTGGTCGTGCTTAAAAAGCGAGCACCCAGCTGCTTGGCTCTCTGCTGGTCCACCGGACCGGCATATACATAGGCCAAAGAGAAGGCAATAAAACCTATTAACAAAAACAGTTTTTTCATATTTCAAAGACAGTATTTCAAATGAATTAGGTGCAAAAATAACAAAAAACTAACAATCAGTGTGCACCATAATCATTATTGTTGTACTTTTGAACCATCCTAAAACAACCATCACCATGAAAAATTCTATCTTAAGCAAATCATTCCTGGCCATAGCAGCCATTGCCATTCTTTTTGCTTTCAGCAGCTGTGGCGACAAAAACGCCAATCGTTTCAAAGAAGCTGCCATGCAACTTGACAACACCACGCTAACCATCGACGACTACGACTATTGGCCGGATGGTGGCATCCGTAACATCGGCGGCCATCTCGCCTCGCTCATCTCCCTCAATGAGCTCCAAGAGATGCTCCCCTGCCCGCTTTATGTCTCAGGACCGCATCGCGATGGACAATGGGATCTTTACAACGACGACTTCGGTCACTACAATCCACAAGCCATCCAATACCTTGCCGACCTCGCCGAGAAGGTTGTGTCCGACAAGAAGTTCGTTGCCGCGAGCAAACCGTTGGTGGACAAATACCTATACCAACAAATGTATTGCATGATGGTCCTCCACGACTTGATGTATGACGAAGACGTGTTCACCCAGGAGGGACGTGAATTCATGTTTGAAGATATGATCGAGAACTATGGCTACACCGACGGACTGTTCTATTTCTTGGAAGAGATCGATCTCTATGACGAAAGCGGCATTTACAGCAACTTCAACTACGAGTTCCTCTATTTCTGGGCAAGACGTTGGAGCGATGGCACCATCGACCAGTTCTACGATGGCCTGAGTACCATTTTCATGGCCTACTACCCCGATTACAATTTTGTCGCAGATGAGTATTATTACCCATACGATTATTGGGAAGAAGAGATGGGTGAAACCAGCTACTATTACGATTTAGAACCGGACGAACCTGTTCAAGCCAATGAACGCATCAAAGAGAACGATGCCGTCAACATGTTTCGGGAAGCCGCTTCCAACCTCGACAAGACTTCCCATGTCTTGGCTAATGAATTTGACTATTGGCCGGAATGCGCCATCCGCGTGACAGGAAGCCACCTCTTCTCGCTCATCTCGTTGAAGACCCTCAACCGCATGCTTCCCTGCGACCTTTACGTTTCCGGACCTCATCATTATAATCGCTGGGAACTTGAAGTTCCTTACGAATTCGGACACTACAATCCAGAAGCCATCCAATACTTGGGCAACCTTGCCAAGAAAGTGGTAGCCGACAAGAAGTTCGTTGAAAAGACGAAGCCGCTTGTGGACGAATACCTCAAGCGCCAGATGGTCATCATGAAGGGCCTTTATGACGGAATGAACGACAAGAGCCTCTGCGATGATAAGGAAATGTTGCTTAACAGCATCATGGAGACCCGCGGACAGGCATACGGCACCATCGCCAATGGATTCCTTGGAGAATTGGACGATGCCCTCGAAGACGGAACATACGTCTATGGCAACACTGGAGAGATGTTCCTCTACTGGTGGGCCAGAAGAGACGCCGACGGCACCATGGAGCTATTCCACGACATCTTGGAGACAGTGTATTCAGCTTACTATCAATAAGGACAAATAAACCAGCCCAAACAAAGACCCCGCGAGTGATTCTCACGGGGTTTTTTCGTGTAAAATCAATCCTCTGCCGCGAAGCTTTTCAACGCATGCTCATCAAGGCGCTGTACGGTCCATTCGTCCATTGGAATGGCGCCAATGCTGCGATATACCTTCAATGCATTCTGGTTCCAGTCGAGGCAGATCCACTCCATGCGGCCGCAATTGCGCTCAACGGCTAATCTGGCCAAATACTTCAGCATGGCCTTGCCATAGCCCTTGCCACGCTTTTCAGGAAGGATGAAGAGGTCCTCGAGATAAAGCCCTTTGCGTCCCACGAAGGTCGAGAAGTTGTGGAAAAACAAGGCAAAGCCGATGACCTCGCCATTTTCCTCCGCAAAGACCACCTCGGCGGAATGTTCCACAAACAAGGAATGGCGCAAGGTAGCCTCGTCGGCAACCACCTCGTCGGCGCATTTTTCATAAACAGCAAGTTTCTTGATGAACTCAAGAACCAGACCTGCCTCCTCAAGCCGCGCAGGACGGATAGCAAAATTGTTATTCATGGCTGCAAACACACCATCTATTGTTTCACAAATTTCCTCGTCTCGCCATTTGCGCGAAACATATAAACGCCCTGTGGCAAGTCGCTGATCAGGATCCTGTTCACCTCGTTATTGATTCGAACTGACATGACGGTTTTGCCGTTTATATCGATGATTTCCGCCATATCGTCTTCTTGTTGTCTCACAAAAACATCGATGAAATCAGTAGCGGGATTGGGACACACTCGAAGCGACGGTTCGGACAGCAAAAGCCCTGGTTTTACCGAGACCAGGACATCGGAATGTGCCTCGATCACATCTTCAATCGTTCTGCTGCAAACGGCACAGAAAAGCGCATAGTTGCGCATCATGCAATCATGTTGCGGACGATACATGCCGTGTGTCAAATAGCCTCCTCCCTCAAAAGCACCAACCGTATTGTAATATTGGTAATTGTTTGGTGTGGGAATAGGCGTGTTGGGTGCCACAAGATCGGCCCATTTCGATTCAAAGTCCACCAAAGTGGTTATGTTAGGCTCCCAAGGCTCCACATCCAAATTGTAGAGCAAGGCCAACGGATTGTCCGATTCCTCGTACTCGTCGGCCAAGCCCGCAAAAGCATGACCGAACTCATGTATGATGACACTGGCAGACGACATGTTGCCAGCCGTGCTCATCGAGTAAAAGTTGTAGAAACCGCCGCCGCCATATTGACTGCTGTTTACCAGAATATAAATCTGGTCGTAAGGCGCATTGGCCGCCACATCTTTCACCGAGAAATAATCGCGGGTGGTACAATAGCGATCGATATAGAAGGTGTAGAAATGCGAATTGAGAATGGTACGCACCCAATTGTGGGAAGCTGGAATGTCAACACCGCTCTCCTCAGAAGGAGCCAGCACGGCACGGAAGTTGAAATCGTCGAGATGGCTTGCAAACGGCTCCTGCTGGGCAAACACATCGACCAGACTCTGACAATGTTGCTCAAACTGAGACATCTCATCGGCAGTATACCCCTCGGGCAATATCACGATGTCCACCTTGCTTTCAGGCGTTCCATTGACCATCACATCATAAACAGGGAACACATAACGTTGCTCGGTAGTGTTGAACATTTCGTTCGGTTCATAGAGTTTCGAGAAGATCTCTTCGAACTCGCCATCGAAATTCCTTATTTCGAGAATGACATACGCTTCATTGCGCGGAAGCGGAACACTCACAGACTCTTCATAGCAGCGCTCCATCCTTGTGGCTTCCTCAGTGGTTTGCCATTCGCGGAACAACGTGTTGTAACCTCTGGAATAAATGAGCGTATTGGTCTGTGCATCGATCACTTTCACCCGGTTGGTCCCGTAATTGAATGGATCGATCAGATTAACCTTGGAGCCGCCAAAATAGGGCTCGATGATGAAACGCTCAAACACATAGTGCGAGCTGTTGAAATTGCCGCATTGGAAAACATCCATGCGCAACGATCCCTCATCAAGGAAGTATTGTTCAAAACTGACGTTTTGCGCTCTCGAAAGCAACGAAAACGCGATGGCAAAAAGGAAAACAACAGTCTTTTTCATCTGAATTAGGATTGGTTAATAAGATCTGAGCGAGATAGCAAAGCCGCCACAAGGCGCCATGCGGAGTTTCAACTTTGATTTGTAAGTCACGGTCTTCTTTGTGATCGTATAGGCTTGAGGATTATAGTTTTCATCAGGTAAGCCATTGGCATCTTTCGCGTCGGCATAAATAGTGGCCTCGTATTTCACTCCAGGCTTCAGGAAATCCAGCTTCACAGTGACTTCACGAGCGTTTTCGTCGGTGATGCCGCCGACATACCATACGTCTTTAGGAGTCTGAAGGCAGAAGTCGGAAGACAGAAGTTTGGCCGTATCAGGGAGGGCGTAAACAAAGCGGGTAGCGTTGGATATGACACCTTTCTTGCCATCGGGAAGCGTTCCCACTCCATCAGCAGCTTTGTTCAAGGTGGAGATCTTGGGATGACGTGCCGTCACGATGTAGTCGCCCGGCTCAGCTTCAAGATAGATGGATTGATCCCAGTCCACGGCCACATCCTTGATGAACTGGAAGGCATCCATGAACTGCGCGTAATGTTCGGGAAAGTCGGCAGCCATCTGCAAGGGAGAATAGAAAGTGACATAGAGTCCCAACTGGTTGCAGATGGTGGTGCTCATCTTTTTGCCCCAAGAAACGATCTTGCCCATATCGGTCTCGAAGATGCCAGGCGTGTAGTCCATGGGGCCGCCTTGCAAACGGGTGAACGGCAGGATAGTCGTATGTCCCGGCTTAATGCGCTCACGGAACTCCGTGCCCATCGCGCTCTCGTTGCCTATCATGTTGGGCCAGGTACGGCAAAGGCCAGTAGGTCTGACTGCTTCATGCGAATTTACCATGATATGGTGCTTGGCAGCCTCCACGATGGCGTAGTGGTAGTGGTTGTTGATGGGCTGGCTGTAATGGCCTTCACCAAATGGGATGATGGTTCCCACATAGCCACCTTTGACGGCATCGTAACCATATTGGTTCATCAAGGTATAGGCTTTTTCCATCCAACGCTCATAGTTCTGGGTGGAGGCGGAACTCTCGTGGTGCATGATCAGACGGATGCCCTTCTCGTGGGCATATTTGTTCAAAGCGGGCAAATCGAAGTCGGGATAAGGCGTAAGGAAGTCAAAGACGAAATCTTTCTGCTTGGCATACCAGTCCTCCCAGCCGATG
Source organism: Bacteroidales bacterium (assembly GCA_017549805.1). Classification (GTDB taxonomy): domain Bacteria; phylum Bacteroidota; class Bacteroidia; order Bacteroidales; family F082; genus Limimorpha. Next base: position 29,877 of record JAFYNJ010000030.1, on the reverse strand, counting down.
TTCCAGCCTTCGATGAGCAGGGCATCGAAGCCATTGGCGGCGGCAAAGTCGATATAACGGCGCACATTGGCGTTGTTGGCACCGTGGTTGGTGTTGGGCTTAGCGTGGGCATAGTCGGTCTCGCCCAACTTCACCGAAGGAAAGTCGTTGGTATAGGACCAAGAACTCTTGCCCGAAATCATCTCCCACCATACGCCCATGTATTTCACGGGGTGAATCCATGAAACATCTTCAAGAACACATGGGTCGTTGAGATTCAAAATCAACCTTGATGCCAGCACGTCGGTGGCCTTTTCACAAACCATCACCGTACGCCAAGGCGTATGGCAAGGGGCTTGAAGGCGGCCTTTATAACCTGTAGCATCAGGACTGAGAAAAGCGCGAAACACGAGGTTTTGGTCATCGAGATCAAGATGCATGGTGGGATAATCGAGAGTGGCTGCCTCATGGATGTTGAGATAAAGGCCGTCGTCGGTCTTCATCTGCAAGGCAGTCTGCACGCCTGTCGGGGAGAAGCCCGTCCAAGGCCAGCCGCCGTCTTTGTGGCTCTCATCCCATAGGCCACGGATCTCCGAAAGTCGCGACTCGGTGTAGTTGAATTCCTGAGTGTCAAGATCACCTGGGATCCACCAAGCCTTGTGGTCGCCCGCCATGGCAAACTCTGTCAGTTCCTCCTTGATCCAGAAATAGGTGAGAGAGTTAGGAATGAGGAGTGAGGAGTGAGGAGTTTTTTCTGAGGATTTCTCACTCCCAACTCCTAACTCCTCACTGAACATCGGGAACTCATAGCGAAAGCCCAGACCGTCGTCATAAAGGCGGAAACGGATCTTCATGACCGTGGCCTTTTTCTCAGTGGAATGGTCCATGCTCTCCACGCTGCCGACAGGTTGTTCCAGCGTCACCAACATTTCGTTGTAATGGTTGCGAATCTGAGACTCTTCGCCCCAAACAGGTTCCCATGTCTCGTCGAAAGTGCTGCATTCCGTGTCTTTCAGCACAAAAGCGTGTGCCAAGTCATCGCGCCACTCAAGGGTGAAACCCATTTTCGAAGGGAGAACGACGGGTTTTCCAACATGGTCAAGGGCATAGTAAGGAACGCCTTCCTTGATTTCAAACTTGAGTTCCAACTTCCCGTCGGGACTTTTGAGGGTTACTGGTTCACCGGCAAAAGCATTCACAAAGAATGAAGCGGTGAGAATAAAGAGCGTGAATAGTTGTTTTTTCATGTTATTCAAAGTGTCTGATAAATACGTCAATACCGTCGTCTTTCAGCAAGGCTGGAATGCCGCTGATATCGGTTTTGCTATAATGATAGGGATACACCACCTTCGGCTTGATGGTTTTAGCCGTTCGCACCAATTGATCAACCGTCATGGTATAGGGCTGGTTGCAAGGCAGGAAGGCAATGTCGATATCCTTGACATTGGCCATCTCGGGAATGTCTTCGGTGTCGCCGGCAATATAGATTCTCAACCCGTCAATGGTAAGGATGAAGCCGTTGTCACGGCCTTTGGGATGAAACTGCTGATGTCCCTCGGTAGTGTTATAGGCAGGGACGGCTTCAATGGTCAGCCAATCATTGACAACCTGACGGTCGCCATTGGCCATGACGGTACCATAGCCAAGCATTTCGGCACTATGTTGGTTGGTGATCAGTTGGGTCTCCTTCTTGGAAAGCATACGGATGGCAGCTGTATCGAGATGGTCGTAATGCTCATGGGTCACAATGATGAAATCCGCCTTGGGAAACTTGTTGTAGTCGATGGTACGATTGCCCATCTTGCACACGGGGTCGATTTCAATCTCCTGCCCCTCGAATTCGATGCGAATGCTGGCATGGGTCAATGCATGGATATGCACTGCCCTTCCGTTGGGTGTTAAAAAGGTGTCGGTTTCATAGTCATCTGAATGGGCGCTGCTTTGGCCGCAAGAGGTCATCATGCTCACCATGATGAGTAAGGCGATGTTTTTCATATCTGTCCGTATTATTATAACACGGCAAAGATAAAAAACATTATTGATTTTCCCTAACGATACTCAATCGCCATACATTTTATTGCCGCTTCGCTTGATAGCCGATCCCGTCAATGGCTTTGATGATGGCTTCGTCGGATACTTCTCCCTTGACCGTGGCAATACCTGCAGCAAGATCAACCGTTACTTCCTCAACGCCTTCCAAGTTTTTCAGGGTCTTTTCCACATTGGCGCGACAGTGGTTGCACATCATGCCGTCAACTTTGAATGTTCTTGTTTCCATATTGATATCTTGTTCATGTTCGTGATCGTGATCATGGTCATGTCCCTTGTGGCCAGGGGCAAACCTCCTAATCAGTGCATACACCAGCAGACAGCACAACACAATGCTACAAATGACGTTGAACAATGCAGGGGTCTCGTGGCAGCAGGCGTGCGTCTGTACCAGATGCGAGGTAAACCATTCGCGAGGCATCAGATAGTCTACACCCAAGCCAAAGGCAATGGCACCGAGCGTGATCGAGAGTAGATAAAACCACAGGGTCTTTTTCCCCAATCCTTTGCGGATGACCAAGATGGAAGCCATGTTGGAGGCGGGACCCGCCATCAGTAGTACCAAGGCCGCACCTGGTGTGATACCTTTCAGCATCAAAGCCACGGAAATCGGGATGGAACCCGTGGCGCAAACATACATCGGGATGGAGATGGCAAGCACGACCAACATGCTCAGGATGGGTGTACCTGCATAACGCAGGAAGAAGTCGTCAGGCACAAAAGCCGTGATCAAGCCTGCGACGACCAAGCCGATTACAAGCCACTTCCCGATGTCTTCGATCATCTCCACGAAGCCGTATTGCAAGGCACCGAGACATTTTTTCCAGAAAGACAGTTTCGGTTTGTCTTCCGTTTGTTGTTGCATGCCCTCATTCGGCTCCTTCCTGGTAGCCAGCGTCACCAGCTCGCCGCCAAAAAGGGCTGTCACCAGCGCCGCCACGGGACGAAGGATGGCAAAGGGAATTCCCAAAAGGGAAGCCGTGGCCAATATGGAATCGACACCCGTCTGCGGTGTGGCAATGAGGAATGAGGTAGTTGCTCCTTTCGAAGCGCCTTCTTTTCGGAGCGACATGGCAGTGGGAATCACCCCGCAAGAACAAAGCGGCAACGGCACACCAATCAACGCCGCCCACACCACACTGCGGAAGTTGTTCTGTCCAAGATATCGCTGATACAGCTTTGCCGGAACAAACACATGCAGCAAACCCGCAATACCGAATCCAAGCAGCAGGTACGGCGACATTTCATTGATCAAGGTCCAAATTTCATTCAAGGCATTCATCATCAGTCTCCTTTCGTTTGCAAAGATGAGAAAAACTTGGTTTGTAACAACTCACTATTATTGGGGAAATTAAAAAACCACACTCACAAAAAATGATGATGCGCCCCTACTTCAACTTTTTTTTGTACCTTTGATGCATTCCAAAACAACACTATTATGAATACACAGCCCTTCCTTTCCATTCACAAATCGGTTGTAGCCATTGTGGTTATCGCCTTTGCTCTTTTATGCAGTGCCTGCTCTAACGACAATGAAAACGTGCAACGTTTCAAGGACGCCGCCCTCAGCCTTGACAAGACCGAAAACACCCTTAATGTGTTTGACTATTGGCCCGAATGCGGTCTCCGCGTCATGGGAAGCCATCTTGCTTCCCTGATCTCGTTGGAAGAACTTGATAAGATTCTCCCCTGTCCGCTCTATGTGTCAGGTCCACATCGCAACGGACAATGGGACCTCGAGAATGACGACGATTACGGCCATTACAATCCTGAAGCCATCCAGTATCTCACCGACCTTGCCAAGAAAGTGGTCGCCGACAAGAAGTTCATCGAGGCGAGCAAGCCCCTCGTGGATCAATATCTCTACGATAAGATGCTCATCATGATGGTGTTGCAAGATGCCTTGCACGACGACGGTCTGCCCGGGTTGATGTATTATGACGGAAGTGTGCAACAAGTAAGGGAAGACATCCTCAACGAGTTTGTTGACGGCGGCGGCTTTTGTGAAGACATCTCCTGCTATTTCCGGGATAAGATATACATCGATGTTCCTTCTTGGAATGAGAATAGTTCCAACGAGTATTTCCTCTTATGGTGGGTAAGGCGTTGGGACGACGGCACCATGGATCTATTCTATGACGCGCTCAGCACCGTCTTCAAAGCATACCATCCCGAGTATGAGTTCCATCTCGAGGACTATGTTTGGGAGAGCGAGGAAGAGTACGTCTGGGAAGAAGATTGGTAACCCTGGGAGTTGCTTTTATTCTTCTTCCATCTCTGAATCATTGATTTCATCCAAAAGCAGCATGGCGCGGTCGTAGTCCTTGTCGAAGACAAACACCGACGCGTCGCCTTTGATCGTGTTAGCCGCCCAACCGGCCACGAGGCTTTCTTCCTGATAGTTGCGGATGAGGAACTGGATGTCGTTCTGTTCAAGGACGCTTCCGATGAATTCAGCATTGACGAGCGAGCCTGAGTAAATTCTTTTGAGTTCGTGTTCCATGGTGATAGGGTTTTGGAGGCAAAGATAAATATTATTTGAATAAAAATCAAGACGCGACCCAAGGGAGGCCGCGTCTTGATGCATGTCAATGAGTTAAGATTTACTCCGCCACTTCCTGAGCCTTCGCCCTGAAGTTCACCAAGTCTTCCTCGATGAAGTTCTTCACATAGACGCTCTTGCCGATGACGTCTTCCTCGGCGGCGTGGACGTAAACGTTGGCCGAACGAATGAAGAGATGCGGGGCGCGGGTGGCGTCGTCGAGGATGAGCAACGACATCATGATGTCGCCGGTCATGTCGTAAAGACGGCGGGCCAAGAAGTCGGTGACCTCTTGGTTATTGGCGCCTTTCACGTAATTGATGCTCTGTTCGTAGAGCTCAACCAACGTGCGCACTGTATTCTGCAAGGGCTTCAAGTCCTCAGAAACTTGGTTTTCAAGCATTTCCTTCATAATGCCGAGGTAAGTACCGTTGGTAATGTAACGGATGGCGGCCACCACCTGCAACTGCGTCGTGCCTTCGTAGATGGAAAAGATACGGGCGTCACGGTAGAGGCGCTGGCACTTGTACTCCATAATGAAGCCGGAGCCACCGTGGATGCTGATGGCATCGTAGGCGTTCTGGTTAGCATACTCGGAGTTCATGCCCTTGGCCAAAGGCGTGAAAGCATCAGCCAAACGCGAGTACTTCTTGCACTCGGCACGCTCTTCAGGCGTCAGCGGACGCTCGCGCTGGATATCTTCCAAGCACTTGTAGATATCCACATAGCGGGCGGTCATGTACAGCAGCGAACGACCAGCATCGATCTTGGCCTTCATGCGGGAGAGCATGTCGTAAACAGCCGGGAATTCGATGATCGGCTTGTGGAACTGCTGACGCTCACCAGCATATCTCAAAGCCTCATTGTATGCTTCTTGACCGAGACCTACGGACTGGGCAGCGATGCCCAAACGGGCGCTGTTCATCAAGGCCATGACGTAACGGATCAAGCCCATACGGGTCTCACCACAAAGTTCAGCCTTGGCGTTCTTGTAGGTCAACTCGCAGGTTGGCGAGCCGTGGATACCGAGCTTATGCTCAATGTGGCGCACATTGACACCACCCTGGCGCTTGTCGTAAATGAACATCGACAGGCCACGACCGTCCTTAGTACCTTCTTCGGAACGGGCCAACACCAAATGAATGTCGGAGTCACCATTGGTGATGAAACGCTTCACGCCATTCAAAAGCCAGCAGCCGTCTTTTTCACTATAGGTGGCTTTCAGCATCACGCTCTGCAGGTCGGAACCGGCATCGGGTTCGGTGAGGTCCATCGACATGGTCTCGCCGGCACAAACACGAGGGATGTATTTCTTGCGCTGCTCCTCGTTGCCGAACTCATACAAGGTGTCGATGCACGACTGCAACGACCAGATATTCTGAAAACCGGCATCTGCGGAGGCAACCATCTCGCTCAACATAGAAAAAACGGTGATGGGCAGGTTCAAACCGCCATAACGACGCGGCATGGAAACACCCCAGAGGCCGCCTTTGGTGCAGGCATCGATGTTCTCCACAGTCTTGGAGGCATAGATCATGCGGTTGTTTTCCAAATGCGGACCTTCGAGGTCAACTGATTCGGAGTTGGGCTCGATGATATTGGCGGTGATGTCACCCGTGATGTCCAACACACGGCGGTAGTTCTCCATCGCGTCTTCATAATCGACGGGGGCATCAGCGTAAGTATCCTTGTCAGCGAAATTGCGTTCCTTCAGCTCGACGATGCGCTTCATCAGCGGGTGGTCAAGATAGAAATCGAGGTTCGGATTGTCGTTATAATAGTTTGCCATGATTACTTCGAGTTTTGTTTGTAATACTTAATCAGTTTCGGGACGACTTCCTCAACGGTGCCCACGATGACATAATCCGCAATCCTGTTGATCGGAGCATCGGGATCGCTGTTCACCGAGATGATGATTTTGGAGTCCTGCATACCGGCGATGTGCTGAATCTGGCCGCTAATGCCGCAGGCGATGTACACCTTAGGGTGCACGGTGACGCCCGTCTGACCAATCTGGCGGTCGGTGTCACAGAAGCCAGCGTCGACGGCGGCACGCGAGGCACCGACTTCGCCGTGAAGCACCTTGGCGAGTTCGAACAGCATGTCGAAGCCTTCCTTAGAACCCATGCCATAGCCACCAGCCACCACGATGGGCGAGCCTTTCAGGTTATGTTTGGCGGCCTCCACATGGTGGTCAAGGACCTTTACCACGTAAGCCATTGGAGAGACATATTTGCTCACTTCAGGATAGACAACTTCGTTCTTGGCCTTGCCTTCATAAATAGCCTTCTGCATCACGCCCGAGCGGACGGTAGCCATCTGCGGACGGTGGTCGGGGTTGACGATGGTCGCCACGATGTTGCCGCCGAAAGCGGGACGAATTTGATACAGCAGGTTGTCGTAGTGTTTCTTCGTCTTGATGTCGTCGAAATCACCAATCTCAAGTTGGGTGCAGTCGGCGGTGAGGCCGCTGGTCAGCGACGAGCTGACGCGCGGGCCGAGGTCGCGACCGATGACGGTGGCGCCCATCAGGCAAATCTGCGGCTGTTCTTCCTTGAAGAGGTTGACGAGAATATCGGTGTGCGGTGCGGAGGTGTAGGGGAACAGCCCTTCGCCGTCGAAAGCGAAGAGTTTATCCACACCGTAAGGCAGAATCTGATCTTCCACCTTGCCCTTGATGCCCGTGCCAGCCACGACGGCGTGCAATTCCACGCCCAGCTGGTCGGCCAGTTTACGCCCTTTGGTGAGCAACTCCTGTGAGACTTCGGCCACTTGGGTGCCTTCGGTCTCGATATATACGAAAACGTTGTTCATTATCCGATAATCTTTTCGTCCAACAATTCTTTAATCAAGCCTTCCACATCGGCGTCGCTGGCGGTGAGGGTCTTGCTCTCCTTGGCCTGGAAGACGATGTTCTGCACAGTTTTCACCTTGGTGGGGCTACCTGAGAGGCCGCACTGGTTGGGGTCGCCATCCACGTCGGCCACGCTCCACTGGTTCAGCTTCAAGTAAGGACGCTCCGTGCTTAATTGAGTCCACCTCTCACCTCTCACCTCTCCACTCTCAACTTCCATCGGGCACATGGCGTACTTGTATTTCATCACCAGTTTGGCGTTGCAGGGACGGCAAGGCGCTGCGCTACCATTCACGGTGATGACGCAAGGCAGCGGCACTTCCACAGTCTCCACGCCACCGTCAATGTGGCGGCGGATGGTGGCGATGTTATTCTCTATCTTGAGGATTTCCTCGGCGTATGTCACTTGGTTGAGGCCCAGTTTCTGCGCCACTTGCGGACCTACTTGGGCGGTGTCGCCATCGATGGCCTGACGGCCTCCAATGACAATATCCACGTCACCAATCTTTTTAATGGCAGTGGCCAGTGCGTATGAGGTAGCTAAGGTATCGGCACCTGCAAAGAGTCTATCGGTCAGCAACCAGCCTGTGTCGGCACCACGGAAGAGGCCTTGACGGATGATTTCACCTGCGCGGGGCGGGCCCATGGTAAGCAGACCGACGGTGCTGCCGGGATTCTGTTCCTTGAGACGCAAGGCCTGTTCAAGGGCATTCAAATCTTCGGGATTGAAGATAGCGGGCAAAGCGGCGCGATTCACGGTGCCTTCCGGCGTCATGGCGTCTTTACCCACATTTCTAGTATCGGGCACTTGCTTGGCAAGCACCACGATTTTCAATGCTTTTGTCATAAAAAATAAAATCTCGTTTTCAAATTCGGCGGCAAAGATAGACTTTTTTTTGATATACAGACATTTTTAGCCATTGAGAACAAGGGTAAACAAAAAAAGTTGAAAAAATTATTGCAGGGATAAAAATTTATCCCTATCTTTGCATCGTAAAACAAAGAAAACTATGCCTACTGTATTTGAGTTATTCGGTCTCCGATTCTTCTTTTATTCTGATGACCATCCACCCATCCACGTCCACGTGGAACGGGATGACGACGAAGCTAAAATCGCCGTTGAACCTGAAGTAAAACTAGTTTACAACCATGGTCTCAAGGAACAAGACGTAAAGAGAGCCTTAAAACTCGTCAAAATGTACAAGGCAGAAATCGTCGAGACATGGAACCAACATTACGACTAACGCCAGACAAGGCAGAAACCATCAAAAGAGTCTGGTTTGAAAACGAAAGGATCTATATGCTGTCGAGCAGCGACAAAGCATATAGTCGTCCTTTGGAGGCTTTTCCCGTATTAAAGGAAGCCTCGGATGAAAACAGGAACGCTTTCGTCATCACGCACCACGGAACAGCTTTGCGTTGGAAAGCGTTGGATGAAGACATTCACATCTCCAGTTTTTTCATCACCGAAGAACCTAACGCGCAGAATGAAGTGGCCGGCATATTCAAGCGATTCCCCCAACTCAACATTTCCGAAATCGCCCGACAAATGGGCATTAACAAGAGCCTTCTTTCAAAATATATCTACGGCATCAAGAAACCCAGTGCCGAAAGGCTTTTGCTGATCAAGGAAACATTACATGCTTTGGGAAAGGAGTTGATGGAAGTTTAGTACTTATCCTGATACGGCGTTGATTCCACGCCTTTCCTTTGTAGCGAAGAAACCATTCTATCCAAAGGCTTTCTCCACATTTTCTTAAACCACCGCGTTTCGCCAAACCATTTCACCAACGTTGGACTGATGGTATAATAGGTTTTGATAAAGGCTCGTCCATACCACGTTGTGTCCAAAGTGTTGTCTCGGAAACGGCGAAGCGTCCATACTTCAGGACAGTTGTATGAGCCGTAAATCGCAGTGGCAACATAACAACCATTTGAGGTTTTAAACGCGGGAAGGTTATAGGATGAATTATACTTTTTTATTCTCTCCCCATATGATGTCATAATTTTTATATTGGCATCTTTATCTTGTAAGTATTTAAGATAACTGTTATGGATTTTTATACCATCCTCCCATGCATTTGCAGATACAACACCAAACTTCCCTTCAAAACTCTTTTCTAATACATTGCCTAGAATATACATTATATCTGCAGAAGCTGCCGCGTTGTTAACATACTCTTGAACATAATTAGATCGAATTGAAACATCTATGCCATTATAGTGACTTTCAGCCGCACCACTCAGCATATTAGCTATTATCAAACACCTTGAATAAATCTCCGAAACAATTTTTGTTTGTTGGTCGAAATCCTTAATTGTGCTTTTTACCAACTCAAAAACCGTATTAAGACAATTTGAAACAGAGGTAGCAGCACTCCGAATCTCAGCAATTTTACATGACATTGCCCTAAAATAGACAACATAGAAATTGGCTTCCCAACTACTCGGATCCTTGACCAATATCATATCGTAGTATTTTAAAGCGTTTTCACTATTATCTGTGTCTTTTGCCCTTCTCGCAATTTCATACAAGTTTTTCAATTCTTCAGATATATCGACTTTAACGGTTCCTTGAACATCAACCGTCCCTTCGATCATCATCTTTTTCGCTTCTTCTACCGTGTACTTTGTCCCACAGTTTTGACAGACATACAGTCCATCTTGTTTCACGACATCGTTGCTTCCGCATAATTCACAAACTAAAGCTTTCATATTATTGTTTTATTTTGCATTAAACATATTCATATCAATAAAAACAGCGTGGACTTAATCCTTGCTTGAACCTCGGGTTTCCACGCCCTCTCCTCTAACAAGTCATTCCACGCTGTAATAAATACAGCTTTCGTAAACTTGCCCTTGAGGAGAATCCTGTGATGACAGGAACTAATGTGGAAATTGAGGTTCAAGGACAGCAACAAACGCTATCTGTTATTATGTCTGATTCAGTTTATCTTCTTTTTTGTCAGTTCTATTTTTGTTTAACAATTGATTGATTATCGTTTGCAAATATAAAGACTCTTTGTGAAAAACACTAATTTTGCCAAAAATTTGAAAATGCCCATCACCGAAATCCTAAATAAACCCCTCCTCGAAAAAGAGGACATCAAAACACTGCTTCAAGCCGAAGGCGACAACAAGAAGCTGCTGTTCGACAAGGCGTTGCAGACCAAGCTGCAACATCTTGACAACTATGTGCATTTGCGGGGATTGATCGAATACAGCAACATCTGCACAAAATACTGCCTGTATTGCGGGGTGAGAAGCAAGAACCCGAACTTCACGAGGTATCAGCTCAGCGACGAGGAGGTGATCGAATGTGCCAAACTGGCTCATGAACTCGGTTACGGCTCGGTGGCACTGCAAAGCGGCGAACGTTCTGACAAAGACTTCACTGATAAGATCACACATCTGGTCAAGGAGATCAAGAAGATTGACAACGGGAGTCTCGGCGTCACGCTATCTTTAGGCGAACAAACAGAAGATGTTTATAAAGAATGGTTTGAAGCTGGCGCTCACCGTTATCTTTTAAGGATTGAGGCCTCCAACGAAGAGCTTTATTATAAGATTCATCCGCATGATGCCAAACACGACTTCAAAACGAGGTTGAACTGTATCGATACTTTGTTGAAATTGGGCTACCAAACGGGCACCGGCGTCATGGTGGGTCTCCCTTTCCAGTCTTTGGACGACCTTGCGGATGACCTGCTGTTTTTCCGCCAAAAAGATGTGGCCATGGTCGGCATGGGGCCTTTCATCCCCCACCCTGACACGCCGCTGTGGCAATACAGAGATCAAATCCCTTCCGCCGAAGAACGTATGGAGTTGACCCTCAAAATGATCGCCATCCTCCGTTTGATGATGCCGGAGATCAACATGGTGGCGGCCACAGCTAACCAGACCGTCGATCCGATGGGACGCGAAAAGGCCATCGCCGTGGGAGCCAATGTCATCATGCCCAACCTCACCCCCAACGAGTTTCGTGAAAACTACCTCATCTATCCCGACAAGGCCTGTGTGAAGGACAAACCTGACCAATGCCAGACCTGCCTGGATGTGAGACTGGCAGCGATTGGACATAGAGTGTTGTATAATGAATGGGGAGATTCGAAGGCTTTTACTAAGAAGATAAAAGATAAGAGAAAAAAGATAAAAGTGGAAAAGACAGGAAAATACGAATTCACCGCCGAGCCGTTCCACTGCGACTTCTCGGGACATCTTTGCCTGGGACACTTGGGCAACAACCTGCTCAATGCCGCCGACTTCCATGCCACGGGGCGTGGTTTCGGCATGAAACATCTGTTAGGCATCCACCGTGCCTGGGTGCTGTCAAGATTAGCGATTGAGATGGATGAAATGCCCGAACAACTCGAGCACTTCAACGTGGAGACCTGGATCGAGGGAGCCATGCGATACTTCACCCAACGTAACTTCGCCATCACAGGCACCGACGGCAAGGTGTATGGCTATGGTCGCTCGGTATGGGCTATGATTGACACCGAGACACGCCAGATGGCTGACATCTTCGCCATCGAAGACGGTGCCATCAACCAGTTCATCGTAACTGACAAGCCTTGCCCTATTGAAAAAGGCGACCGTGTTAAGATGGGACCCAATGCGGAACTCGTCCGCACCATCGATGTCTATTATCATGACATCGACATCAACGGGCACGTCAACTCCATCAAATACATCGAACATGTGATCGATCTATGGGATATCCCTTGGTACACAGCGCATCGGATCAAACGTTTCGATATTGCTTACGTGGCCGAAACACATCAAGGTGACAAATTGAGTTTCTATCGGGAACAGACGGGAGAAAACACCTATTGCGTTCGGTTGGTGAAGACGGATCAAAACACACAACAAGACACAGAGGTCTGTCGGGTCAAGATCTTGTTTACCTGATTTTTGATGGGGTTCTTTCTACCACGAGATCAACATCTCTCACCTCTCACCTCTCACCTCAATCGATGTTCTCAATGATCTTATCCTCCTCGCTCAGGTCGGGATCCAATCGTTGTATCGGCTTGAAACGATGGAAGAAACGGAGGGCAATGACACGCACCACCGTATAGGCTGGGATAGCAACAAGCATACCCACTACACCGCCAATGTGACCTGCCATGAGCAACACAATGAAAATCTCCAACGGATGCGCCTTGATACTGGTGGAATAGATCACCGGTTGGTAAATGAAGTTGTCAATCAGCTGAGCCGTCAGCATGATGGCCAGGATGATCAGGGCGAACACCCATACGTTTACGTTCAGCCCCGCGCCGATGCCGACTTTCAAGATAATGCCTAAGATTACGCCGAGGGCTTCTCCCATAAGCGGTCCAACGTATGGAATCACATTCAGGATGCCTGCAATGAAGGCGATGCCGATGGCATAGCTGAAGTCCAAACGAGCGATGAGCCACAATCCAAGGAAATCGATCAAGGCGACGCCCAGCATCTCCAGCAACAGGCCCACAAAATAACGCGAGAGCAACTGCTTGATATCGTTCAAAGTGGTATGCATGGTCTGTTCAATCCGATCTGGCACCAAGGCGTAGATGATCCTTTCGAACAGGTTGGAATCTTTCAAGAAGAAAAACGAAATGAACACCACCGCAAAAAGTCCCACAAATGCACTGGAAACCAAAGATGCCACCGAGCCGACGAGGCCTGTAACATTACTGAAACTCACCAACTCCCGTAGTTTATCCATGACCAAGGCAATCAGATCAAAATCAGCGCCTAAATCCGGGAACAGGCCGATCAACCATTCATTGATCCTTTCCACTGGATTTAACTCCAAATAAGTCTTGGAATTCAGCACCGACGCATCGCGAACGATATTCGTCACCAAAGGAACCATCTGGGTGATGATCAAAACCAAGAGGCCGATGATCAATAGGATGGTCAGCACGGCCGACAGCCAATCGGGAAAGCGGAATTTTCCAATATGTATTTTGCGGAACAGCTTCATGACAGGTCGCCCAATCAACGACACAACAAAAGCCACTACAATGTAAATCAACACATTCTTGAAATACCAGCACAACGCCGCAATGATGGCAAGACCACCCAACTTGATCAGGTATCCAGCCAGTTTATCAATATTTCTTTCTCTATCCATCTTCATGAATTAATGAAGCAAATGTAGCAATTATCCTTGAAAGTTGTTATTTTTGCGTTCTAAATCATTTGAAAAATGAAAAGGCTACTCCTCACACTATTGATTTGCCTAATTACTACTTTTTCCTTTGCCGGCAGCATCTTTTACGAAGGTTTTGAATTTGCCAACCACGACGACGAGCCACCTCTTGGATGGACCTGCGATGACAATTCCTGGCTTTGCGGCTATCTTGACAAAGACCACAACCGGACAGCTCATACGGGCGATTGGTATGCCTACACCAATGCCAACGAGTCGTGGATGTTCATGCCGATGTATCTAAGCACCGAACTCAAGTACCGCTTCTCATATTGGGCTATTTCAGACGGATCCTATGAAGTCGAGTTCTGGGCGGGCAGCGAAGACAATGCCGCCAATATGAGCCAATTGCTTTTCTCCACCACTGTCGAAGGAGGTGCATACGAATTGATTTCAGCGTACATCGAGACCATAAACGCCAACTACCAATATTTCGGCATTCATGCCGTCGCGTCAGAAGGCGCATACCATCTTACTATCGATGACATCAACCTTGATATGGTGAACAAGTATGACCTTGAAGTCACCCCTTACGAATTCGACACCATCTTGTATCCCGGATCGCAAATCACCATTAAATACGACGTCCAAAACACGGGTTACGAGGACTTGCAAATATTCATGACGCCCTACACCGACTATTTCACGGATATCCAATTTACCGAGGACGGATTCAATGGCAGTTCCTTCCCCACCGTATCCAATCAAGTGGTGCAGTGCACTTGTACTGCAACGCTCTTACCCAGCGTCGCTCCCGGCACAAGGTGTTGGATGGACATCATGTTTACCGTGAGTTGCGATTGCGTCACCCGAATGGCCACCTTGTGGGTCACCGTGGCCGATCCGACAGAGGTTGCCGAAAACAAACCGGAGATCAAACTGTATCCCAATCCCTCCCAAGGCCATGTCAACATCGAAGGCATCGGACAAGTCACAGTTGTCGACCTCCTTGGCCAGACCATAACAACGCAATGGATTGACGGAAAGGCCTCCATTGCATTGCCTAAAGGCGTTTACATCATCCGTTTGGAGAACGGCAACGAAGTCAGTGTCAGAAAACTGGTTATTGAATAATCACTTGAATATCAATGTGAAAATAGTACGCTGACTGTCGCTTTGTTCGAGATTCAGCGTACCGTTGTGCCGCACCATGATTTGCTTTGAAAGGCTCAGGCCAATGCCCGTACCATTGGGCTTGGTGGTATAGAAAGGCACAAAAATCTCCTCTTGATGCCTCAAGGGAATCGCCTTGCCGTTGTTGGCAATACGGATGACCGTTTGGTCCTCCTTGTTCAATTCAGCGGAAATCCAGATGGAGACTGCCCCTGCCTGCACTGCGTTTTTGATCATGTTGTTGAAGACCTGCATCAACTGTCCCTCATCGGCATAGATCAACAAGTCGGGCGTCTTGGCGGAATAAGTCAAGGCAATACCTTGTTCCTCAAGTTTCGGACGATTGAGTCTCAACACCCTGTCCAGCAACTCGTCCACCAAGACAGCTTTTTTCGTCAAGGGAACCATCTGGGTGAAGTTGCGGTATGAATCCACGAATCGAATTAAGTCCTTGGAAGAAGCCGCGATGGTCTCCAGCCCTTCTTTCACATCCACATTCTCATCCTTGGAAAGCGCATCGCTCAACGAGGCGATAGGCGCCACGGTGTTCATGATCTCATGTGTCATCACGCGGAAGAGCTTGCTCCATGAAGCCTCCTCGTTGAGGGCAGTGCGCCGTTCGAAGATGCCACGGATTCGATTGAGGGCACGATTTAACGAAGAAGATTCCTGAAAACGGAAATTCAGTTCTCCATCCTCGAGAGCGTCCATCATGAAGGAAACCTTTTTAGTATCATGCTTTCGGGTCAGCCAAACCGAAAGGACGATCGCCACTGCAACCGCCACAACGATGATTCCAATCCAAAGCAGCGTGCTCATATCACGTATTTCTTTAGGCGGTTATACAGTGTCGGACGGCTGATATTCAAGGATTTCGCCACCAAAGAGAGATTCCCGTTGTATTTCTTCATGGCGGCACGAATCACCTTTTCCTCAGCATTCTCAAGCGACTCTTGACTTGTGGAAGCTTCAGCAGCATCTTTCAGATCCGCAGGGTTGATTTGCAAATCATTGGGCTTAATCTTCTCCCCTTCCGACAGAATCACCGCCTTCTCGATGCAGTTTTGCAATTCGCGGATGTTGCCTTTCCATTGGCAGCGTTGCAGTAGCTGAACCGCCTCCTCATCGATGCTTTTCACCTCGCGGTGATATTTTTCGGCGAAACGCGCTAAAAACAACTCGGCAAGAGGTTTGATTTCATCCGTCCGTTCCCTCAATGGCGGCAAATTCAGCGGCACCGTGTTGATGCGGTAATAGAGATCCTCACGGAAACGGCCTTCCTTGACCATCTGAGGGAGATCCATGTTGGTAGCGCAAATCAGGCGGATATCAATGGGAATCGTTTTAGTATCGCCCACCCGAGTGATGCTCCGGTTTTGCAATACCCGCAACAGCTTTGCTTGCAGGTTCAAGGGAATGTTGCCAATCTCATCAAGGAAAAGCGTTGTGCCGTTGGCGAGTTCGAACTTCCCTACATGATCGGCATGGGCATCGGTGAAGGCTCCCTTCACATGGCCGAAAAGCTCGCTCTCGAACAGCGTGCCCGTGATGGATCCTATATCGACACTCACCATGGCATTATTGGAACGCTTCGAAAGACGATGCACCTCATTGGCCAACACATCTTTACCTGTTCCGTTTTCGCCCGCAATCAGCACTGTGGCATCAGTCGGAGCAATCTTTTCCACCATGCGATGCAACTCCGTCATATCGGGACTATCACCCCAAAGCATCAACGAGGGTGTTTCAACAACCTCCATTCGAGGCTTTCGCTTGTTGCAAGCTTGTTCCAAAACACCCAGCAGTTTGGTGTTGTCCCAAGGCTTCACAATGAAGTCGAAAGCACCGCGTTTCATGCCTTCCACGGCAAGAGCGATATCAGCGTATGCCGTAAACAGCACCACCTCGATCTGCGGGTATTCCCGTTTCAATTCCGAAAGCCAATAAAGCCCTTCGTTGCCCGTATTGATATCCGTGTCGAAGTTCATGTCAAGCAACACCACATCCGGCTTGAAACGCCGCATGGTGCTCATCAACTCCTTCGGCGAGGCGATCAACTCCACCTCCTCGAAGCGCATGGGAAGCAAGATCTTCAGTGCCGATCGAATGCCAGCATTGTCGTCAACGACCAATATCTTGGATTTGAGTTTGGACATGACGCAAAGATACAACTTTTTCGGATTCTATTCGCTCCTCAACGACTTTACCGGATTTACCGTGGCCGCCCGTAGGCTGCGCAAGGTGACCACGGCAATGGTGACACCCAAGACGGCCAGCAGCGCGATAACGAATACCCAAACATGCAGTGGCACCTGGTAGGCAAAGCCTTCCAGATAGCGCCGCATGATGACGATGCTCACGGGCACGGCGATGACGAAGCACACCAACACGATTTTCACGAAGCGTGAGTTGAACATGGCCAGGATCTGCTCCACCGTGGCGCCGTGCACACGACGGATGCCGATCTCCTTGCGGCGGTGCTCCGTCTCGAACATCACGAGGCCGAACACGCCCATCAGCGAGATGACGATGGCGAGGACAGTGAACAGGTTCACCAACTTGGAAAGGTTCTGCTCCTTTTTGTATTGGTTCTCAATCGATTCTGAGAAAGGCCATACCTCGTACGACATGCCGTCGCCCAAATCAGGGTCGAGGTCGTTGAGGGTCTTCCTGATGCGCTCCATCAGGGCGGGGACATCCACGCCAGTCTTGGTGCGGATATACAGCCTATTGCAAATATGCCACGGATCTTTGCCGTAAACATAGAATGCAAAAGGTTTAATCTCTTGACGCAACGAAGCAAAGTTGAAGTCCTTGCAGAAACCGGCGATCTCGGCGATTTGCCCATCATGCCCACCAATCTGGTCTTCAAGGGTGATTTTGTACATATCCCTCGCCGTTTCATTGAAGATATAAGTGCCCGTAGATTGCTCGTCGGATAGGCTGAAGTCCCGGCCCTCCACAACATCAATGCCCATGAAACGCAGGAAGTTCCACGAAACGGGATAGACATCCCAACCGGCATCCTCGCCTCGCACTTTGCGTCCCCAACTCATGCGGTAATCATTTACGAAAGGCCCGTCACCCCATGCGATGTCCTTGATGGCGGCATCGGCCCGCAACTGACTCTCCACGGCTTCGCGGTTGGTGGCAAGGTTTGTTGATACCTGCGACTGCAACAGGCATTCTTGGTTGAAGCCCATATCGTGGTTCATCATATACTGGCGTTGCTGGTGGACGAAAATGGCACAGATAATGAGCACAATGGAAACGGTGAACTGCAAGCCGATCAGGCCGATGCGGAAAGCTTTCCCTTTTTGCGTAGCACCGAAAGTGCCTTTCAGGGCGAAGGCGGGATTGAACGAGGTGGCAAACAAGGCCGGATAGAGGCTCGCCGCAACGGAAACGAACAAACCCAGACCGACAGTCAGGGCGACGACGCCAAAGTTTTGACTGAAATCGAGCGAAGTGTCAATCAGCGAAGCCAAGGTGGATTGCTTGAACAGCGTGACCACAGCCACCGCCAAGCCCAAGGCAATGACGACCATCAGCACCGACTCGCCCACCGATGACATCACTAATTGGAAACGGCTGCTGCCCAATATCTTGCGTGTGTTGATGCTTTTCAAACGTAGCGGCACCATGGCGAAGAAGAAGTTGATGTAGTTGATGAAGGCGATGACCACCACGAAAATGGCGATGATGAGCAAGGTCATCGTCGTGGTTTTGTTGCCCGCCTTACCTGGAGCATAATACGAGTTGCTGTCGAAGTACATATCGGTCAGCCGCACGGGATAAAGCCCAAACTTGACATCGTCGTCAGTGGCATCAACACCTTGCATTATACTGAAAAACTGCTTGCATACAGGCTTTGCCACCTCAGTAATCGCGCTCGGATCTGCGCCTTCGCGAAGTTTCAAGAAATAGAAGAACGAAAACTCGCTCCAATCATCAATGCTAAAGTCGCCCATATTGGCAAGCATCTCGAAAGAGGAAAGGTCGCTGTGCTTAGGCATCTCTTTATAGATGGCCACGATGGACATATCCTGCCACGCCGACCCATCGTGATATTTTATCACATCACCCACTTGGACTCCAAGACGCTGAGCCGCCGACTCCGAGAGGGCATAGCCATTGCCTGTCAAATCTTCCCAGTTGCCCGCCACCAGTTCAAAGCCGAACACATCGCGTGCTCCCTGGTTCATGGCTGCCACCGTGATGGCCACAGGCGATTGGTCATCACTTACCCGAACCGCGATGGGATTACCCATGATTTTACCGCATCCACCGGCTTCGATGTCAGGGGACGCATTGAGCACATATTCTCCCATGGGACGGCACATATAAGAAGAATACCCGCTTTGATTGATTTCTCTTTGCGTTAGGACATAGATGCGGTCACTGTCCTTGAGTGCTTTGTTATACGTGAGGTCGTGGTGTACCTGCACGAGGATGATGTAGAGGGCGGCGAAGGCTGCCGTCAAGCCTAATACATTCAGTACAGATGAAGCGAATGCTGTTTTTCCTTTTTTGAATAAGCGTGCCATAGTTTGAACGTCTTTTGAAGTATTAATTATTCTTTTTCAACACCACCGCCGGATTCTCCCTTGCCGTCTTCACGCTCTGCCAAATCACTGATACGAAGGCCAAGAGAGTCAACACCATGCCCGCCAAGAGGAATATCCACCAGGCAAGGCTGATGCGTTCCATGAAATCCTCAAGCCAACGGTGCATCACGATCCACGCGATGGGAATGCCGACCACAAAGGCGATGCCGACCATCTTCATGAACGACAGCACCAACTCGCGCAACACGCCGCCATAGTCGGCACCAAACACCTTCTTCACCGCCACGGCGCGACGCTCCTGCTGCATGTAATATGAACTCATTGCAAACAAGCCCATACCCGAAACAAGCATCGATAACAGAGTGAATATCAACACTATACGGAGAAGACGGCTCGACGAGGCATAATTATCTTTGATGAAATCCTCAATATACCGCGCCTCAAATATCTTGTCGGGGAAGAACTCCTTGGCAATCGCCTCCAATCGTGCGACAGCCTCCTTGTGGCTGCCCGTGGTCTTCAAGAGGAACCACCAGCACATATTGTCGGGATAGTCATCCTTGTAGTTCATGACCATCGTCCCCCAACCATCATGCTTACTTTCAAAAGGAGCCGTCCCGAAATCGTAATAAACGCCGCCAATCGGCATCGCTCCCGCAATGCTCTGATACTCCGTGGCATTCTCATCGAGGCCCAACAAATTGAAACTCGACTCCGTCAGCCAATAGGCATCTGGATTGTGGTTGTCTTGTTTCTCCTTGAGACCCAATATCTTGAAATAGCCCTCATCGCCCAACACCAACTTGAAACTCACGTATGACTCATCGGGAAGCTCAACCGTATTGCCATAAAAAGCACCCAAGGCCGGAATCGGTATGCCTTTGCCCACTTCCTCCACGAAAGGCTCGCTCTTGAATCGCTCCAACATCGGCTGAATCATGGAAGACCGGCCGTAGTTGTTCTGCACGACAACAATGTCCTTGGTGTTGAACCCCAAGTCGGCTGTGACCATAAAGCGGATTTGTAGGAACATCGTCAGGGCAGCGACGAGCATCACCACGGCCACGGCGTTTTGCACGATGATAATGATAGGGCCGTAAACCGTCCGTGTCTTCACACGCAGCGAGCCACGCACAATTTCGATGGGTTGTGCCTTCTGTATCATCAAGGCAGGCACCAGTCCTGCAATCATTCCCAACACCAGCACGAAAGCCACGACAACCAGCACATTGCCCAACGAGGCCATCTCGAACACCGAGATAGGGTACTCCAACAGTTCAGAGGCGTTGGGTGCAAGGGCTTCGGCAAGCAAAATGGCAAACACCATCGCCACGGCGCACAGGGCGACACATTCCCCGATGATGCGCATGAAGATGCCTGTTTTGGTCGCTCCGACGAGCCTTCGCGTGGCCATCTCCTTGGCTCGAAAACCCGTGAGCGCTGTAGTGAGGTTCACATAGTTGAGCACCGCGAAAAGCAACAGCACAAGGCACACGGCGAGCAACAGATTCACCATTTTCCGTGAGCCCAATTTCAAGGTTTGCGAACCATCCATGACATCGATGCCCGAGAAATAAACGTCGCGAAGCGGGATGATACGCACATCTGTTTCTCTGCCGCTGGCGTAAACGAAATAGTTCTTGTTCAGGAAATCCAGCATGTCGTCGTGCCTTGCGTTTAGGTCAGCGTTAGGATAGGTCATCAGGAAACACATGCCTCCGTTGGACTGGTTCATTGCCTCGTTGTGGTTCGGGATGATTTTGGGAAGCACTTCGCCGCGGCACAGCACATCGGGCGCGTTGATGACGGAGTTGCCAAAGTCCTTATAAATACCGCATACCGTCAACACAAGGCCTCCAGCCTCGTTCAACACGATGGTGCGTCCCATCGGGTCTTTGTCGCCGAAATGCGCATTGGCGAAGGCTTCGCTCACCATACAGCGGTCCCACGAGATTTTCCAGTCCGCCTTCGAGCCTTCCACGAGGTCGTAGCTGAAGATGTCGAAGAAGCAGGAGTCGGCGATGGTGACGCTGCCATACACCGTTTCGTCCTCGATGGTGAACTCGGCGTTTTGGGATATCCGATACACCGTCACCGATTTCTCCACCTCAGGCAAGAGGTTGCGCAGGTGCTTGTCGGTCCAATACGCCATCATGTAGCCGTGTTTTGGCGCGACGAGATAGATGCGGTCGGCATTTTTCTGGAAGGCGTCGGTGGTGAGCTGTTTTTGCACATACACCGCCAGAATCAGGACAAAAGCCATCGAGATGGTCAAGCCCAAGATATTTATGAGGGCGTAAAGCCTGTTACGCTTGAGGAAATTCCAAAACGACTTCATAGTATCATTCTATTTCTTGGTTTTGCAATTCTTGTTCTCCGAGTCGATCCGACTGATTCTGCCGCCTATGTTTTTGCCCTGAACCTTAACATGACCAAGATATCTGATTGTCCCTGAGCCGGCGATACTGTAATCCATCGATTCAAGTTGGCATCGGGTCTCTACCGAACCCGAGCCTGCAATGGAAATAGTCGCGCTTTTCACCGTTCCATCTTCAACAATCATGTCACCAGAGCCGGCGATATTCAACTTTATATGGTCAGCAAGGAGTTTTTTGCAAATCATTTTTCCCGATCCGGCAATTTGCATATCAAAATCATGGATGTTAGCGGTTTCCTTGAAAATCACGCTGCCCGAACCCGCCGTTTGGATCTTCATTTTTGGGGTTTCAACCAGGGTAACGAAACAAAAATCGGTGCTTCCTGCAATGCTGATTTCCTCTATCCTGGGCGCACTGAGTTCAATAATGAATCCCGTATGTGTTAAGTTGATATGTTGAACCTTTTCGGGGACATATCCAAGAACCAATACATCACCATCGGTACGAATGTTAAGATATTCGAAAAGGTTCTCGTCAAGCGTCACGCGGCAGGAATACTTGTCCGCCACTGTGTAGTTCATCGCAGCAGGCAATATCGTTTTGATTTCGTTGAACGCCGCCACCTCGAAGTCGCGCGTGATGAGATTGCCATTCCCTTTGACCGTTTGCGCTTGCATGTTCCACCCACCCAATAACAACAGGGCTGCAAGCAAGGTGTAAGTTTTGAAGTTTTTCATAGCCTGTTGGTTTTAGACAAGCATAGGAATAACACGCTCTGTGCCAAACTTACAACTCAGTAAGAATCAATAGAATATGTTTTTGATTTTTGAGAAAGTGTAAAGAATCTTTACAGTGGGTGTAAAGAAAGTTTACAATGACGTCAAAAATAAACGAAACAGTTATCTTAATTTGTTTTCTTTGACAGTCGTTTCTCCATACAAACAGCACAAGTGCACATGTCATTGGTAAAGTGGCGGACACCCACAAGTTTTCCATTGTGCTTATCAAACCGTTTCTTGATACGGTCGAACAAATCCGTCTCTCCCAGTTCAAAAAAACGACGGATAACAAATGAACACAGGTCAGCTAATTGTACCATACTTGTAAGTTCGGAATTAACGAATAAAGGCGTCTCTATAATATGGTTAATGGAAGTCCATAGAGTTCCTTTTCGGTGGAATTGCTGCATCAATTGGGTATGACGTTTGGCTACAGTGAGGTTGTTATCATGTATAAGTGCACCAAATATGCTGATGGGATTGCCATCTTTCTTGATCATGCATTGCTCAAAACGCGAGACAATTTGTTCCAATGCCATCTCGTCAATGGTATGCTTGGCAGTAGGACTAAAATGAGTTTTATCAACGCCTTCTGCAAAGATGCGTGCAAATTGCCATCCACCTATTTTATCAGCAATTTCTTGAATAAGATGAATGCGCTCGTCACGTGTCAAATGGATGTATGCGTCCGTCATCCGATAGTTCTTCTTGCATTGCTTGTATAACTTTTTGTTTCCACTACGCTGGAGCCTATATATCTCCTTTGTCCTTTCACGAATAACCGCTGAACGACGTTCCGCATAACTCATTGTCTCGAAATCTGGAATGCGACTTTGTTCTAAATAAGTTCGGAGTATCCATGCGGTGTGAATTTCCGCATCATCCAATCCGTACTTGTGTTTGATAACATGAATCTGCTTGTCACACATCTTCCATTTGTTAATTGGAATAGCAAGTCCGCACAAAACATAATGGCTTGATGTTCCCGGAATTTCAGGAGTTCCCGATTCATCTATGTAACAAAAGTACATCATATTCACTTGACGTTTATATACAAAAAAAGCGACTAGTTTCTGGGAAAGACCCATAATAGAGACGCTTGGCGACTCTTCCTAGACGCGATGCAAAAATACAACTTTTTTGGAAATCTGAAAGGGGTTGGAGATTTTTTTTCAAACATGATTTTCGAAAATCAAAAAAAAGAATACGATTTCAAAAACTCATTACGAAAACCATCTATAGTTTCAAGCCCGAGAATTGACAAAATGTCATATCTTTCTTCCGGTTTCAACGATGCTTAAATCCCTGTTTAAAGAACTTATATTGAATAAGTTTTGGCATCGTTTTGTTACCCAATTCAAATTTGGCATGCATACTGACATAGATGCCAAACAATATCCAATTTAGTAAAACGAAATTAGACAATTAGGAAAAGGATTAAACATGATAATTATGAAAAAAGAGCGTTACAACGAAGAGGATTTTGCAGGCTTTGTTCAAGACTTGATTCAGTCGGGACGAATAGAAAGCAAGGAAGCTGGTATTGCTAAACAAATGATGGATAAAGGGTATGGTTCATTAACTGATAAACAGAGATACGTATTTGACAAAATGATTGAGAACAACTCTGTTGATGAGTGTAAGCTTTGTGCTTGCGATATTCCTTGGTGTGAAATGCTTGAAGCACTTGACAATGGTGGGTACTGTAATTATTGTCAGCACATGATGGAGAAAATAGAAAAAGAATAGTTTTTTAGAAATTTTTGAAATAATTAGGAATTATTTCCCACGGAAATCAAAAAAACTGTTTTTTTGCATCTTAGAGGGGTGGTCGAGTGGTTTAAGACACCGACCTAAGAAATCGGAAAGCTGTAAAAAGCTTCAGGGGTTCGAATCCCCTCCCCTGAATAATCATTAATCAATATACAGCATGTCGTAAAGTCATAGACATTGGTCTATGACTTTACACATTTTGTTCCTTTGAATAATAAGATTCATTGTTACTTTCATCAATTTACTACAATTACTCCTTCTTCAATGCCTCCGAAGGATTGGTCTTCGCTGCCCGCAAGGTCTGCCAAAGCACGGACAAAAATGCCATCAGCACACCAAGGACGACCGCCACGGCGATAATCCAGCCGTAGTGGTTGATGCGGTAGGCGAAGCGATCCAAATAGCGGCCACAAAACCATACAGCGAGCGGGATGCCGATGAGTGCGGCAATGCCAACCAAAACCATGTAGTCCTTCACCGTGCGCCACAACTCGCGACGGACATTGCTGCCGAACACCTTGCGCACGGCGATACTCTTGGTGCTTTGCTCGCTGTAATAAGTGCTCATGGCGACAAGGCCGAGCAAGGAAATCAATACCGAAAGGAGCATGAACAATTCAAGCAATCGCATGGCCATCTTTGCAGGTTGGAGTGACACATTGATCAGGTCTTTCACATAGCCGTTCTCCGCTGGCTCCACGTAGGTGCCGTTCTTTTCCTCGGAATAGTCGGCGTAGGCTTGCATGATGGCTTTTTCAGTCTCCTTGTAATCGCCTGAAACATCAATCATTACGCCAAAGCCATAAATCAAGTCTTCAGATTTGGCAATAAGGACCGCTGATAATTGATTGGGTTCGGAAGCCGATGCCGAGCGCGTCGGGATGTCCTCATAGATGCCGCCAATGGTCTCGGGGTTGGCACCGTTGATGTTCATCCTCCGCACAAAATACCGCTCTGTCGAATCATTCAAGGCGAGTTTTTCAGCCGTAGTCCGCGACATCCACACCGAATTGGTGCGTGCGCCAAAGTCCTCAACCACCTGCAAATCAAGCATGTTGAAATAGGTCTCGTCGCAAAGGATGAGTTGGACGGACACTTTTTCGCCGTCGGGCGTGGTGATGGTAGTGCTCATGCTCATGTGGCCTGCATAGTCGCGTCCGTAGCCCACAGCCTTCACATTTGGAATCTGCTCCAAACGGTCGATGAGCGGCGCAATTTCGGAATACTCTTTCGCCCTGTTTTTCAGCGAATACAATCCCTCCGAGCGCATGTTGATGGGACGGTTCATCATGTGGCGCATCTGCACTTCCATCAGTAATGCCATGGCGATAAGGACTATCGTGATCGTGTTTTGGAACACAATGAAGACCTTGCTGAACACCCTTTTCGTCTTCAGGCGATAGGTGCCGCGCACGACATCAATCGGCTCGAAACGCGAGGCGATGGCAGCAGGCGTGATGCCCGCCAAAACGCCCATCAACACTATGGCAAACAGATAGACCAACACCGTACCTAAAGACCATTTCAGGTCAATCGGCACATATTGCTTAATGTTGTCAACCGATACATTTCTCAAGAGGTCGTTCATCATCGGGAGCAATACCACAGCAAGCAGATAGGCAAGGACGAAGCATACGGCGGTAAACGCCACGGATTCAAGGATATACTTCATAATGATATTGCCTTTGGTGGCACCGTGAAGTCGGCGTGTGGCCATCTCCTTGGCGCGTTTTCCCGAAAGGGCCATGTTGAGGTTGATGTAGTTGAAAATGGCCGAAAGCAAAAGCAGCAACACGACTATGGTCAGCATTTGCAGCACCGATTTATCGCCCCGTTTGAGCACCCACTGGTCTTCGTGGAAAAAGACTTCCGGCAAGGTGTAGATAGGCAAAGCCTTTACGAAACTATCCGAGTAATTGCGCAAGCCAACCTCCTCCACTTTCTTCGCAAACGCCTCACGATCAGTGCCCTCGTGTACCTTTATTAAGGTCGTGTAATTCCCAATGGAACTGAACGGCTTCTGCTCGACGAAATGGTAGACTCCGCCAAATCCGGGATTAAGGAACACATCAGTGTGTAGAATCATCGAGTTGGCATCATCCTTGAAAACGCCACAAACTACACTCTCAAGAAGGTTATTGAAATAACTGATTTTTAATGGTTTGCCGATAGCATCACCATTAAAAGCGCTATTGGCGAGCGATTCGGAGATCAGGCAATGCCCATTGAGGCGGTACTCGTCCATGCTGCCATCGATAAGGGAAAGGCTCGGGAAGAGTTCAAAAAGTTCGGGGTCGGCCTCGTTGACGAACGCACTGATAGACTCGTCGCCAATGGTGACATAGCCGCTATCGTCAGTACCGCTGATGCGGCACACAGCCTCCGCCTCGGGAAGTTCGGCCTCGAACACGGCCTTGTCCCACCACGAGAGCGAGAGATAGTTCTGGTTTCCAACAGCGTAGATGCGTTTGCCGTTTGGGTTTCCGTAAGCGACGGAATACTGCTGATACACATAGTTGCCAATCAAGATGACGAAGGCAATGGAAACGATGAGGCCCACCGCCTCGATGGCGGTGTAAAGCTTGTTTCTGCTTAAAAACTTTAGGTAACTGCTCATGACTCAATAACGATAAAACGGGCATGAGCGTATCATCCTCTATACCAAAACAATAAAATATTAAGAATCAATAAAATATGGTTTTCAGCTTTTTGAAAAGTGTAAAGAATCTTTACAGTGGGTGTAAAGAAACTTTACAAAAAAAACACCGTAGTGTTATATTATTTCAATTAATTTAATGATTTTAATTACATATTTTTGAAAAAATCCATATTTTTGCAAAAAAAAATATCAAAAAGAGACTTCTAATAATAGTAAAAATACTATTTTTGCAAAATCAATCGAACAATGAAGATTGTCAAAACCAGTAAGATTCTAAAGATGTTAGCTAAAGACGGTTGGTATTTGGTTCATCAAGTTGGGAGTCATCGACAATTCCGACACCCAACTAAAAAAGGGAAAGTCACCGTAAATGGAAAGCCGAGCGATGACACCTGGGGAGACGAACTGAAAAGCATTGAGAAACAGTCTGGATTAACATTCTAAAACAGAAGCATTATGGAACAAGTTATCATTTCAACGTCAAAAACCGAAAATGGATTCAGTGCCAGCTGCGAGCTGCTTCCTGGATGGATTGTCGCTTTTACCGGCAGCTTTTCAGAATTTGTCATCTATGTTCATGAAAGCATTGACTTTTATGTTGATTGCGCCAAGACTGACCAAGAGCCCTACCCTTCCGTTTTCGACTCCGATTACGAATTACTATTTAAGATGGATATCCAAAGCCTTCTGTACTGCTATGACAAAATCCTCACCCGAGCAGCCCTGTCACGAATGACCGGCATAAACCAACGTCAACTTGGCCACTATATCTGCGGACGAAGCAAGCCCCGCAAACCTCAAAGTGATAAAATTGTGGGTGCTTTACATTCTTTAGGAAAGGAATTACAATCTATCACTACTTAATCTGCAATTCAATTGTTCTTCAACGATTTAACAGGGTTCATCCTTGCCACGCGGTTGCTGCTCAACACCACCACGACCGTCACCACGAGGAGCACCGCAACGGCTCCAATGATGAAATAGGTAGGCGAGAGACCGATGCGCATGGCGAACAACTCCAGCCATTTGTCGGCGAGGAAATAGGCAATCGCCACGCCAAGCAAGGCCGCAATCAAAGCCAGTTTCAGCACATCCATCAGGAACATTCTGATGATCTCGCCCGACACGGCACCGTTCACTTTGCGGATGGCGACTTCCTTGCTGCGGCGGTTCGACTCGTCGCGCACAAAGCCAATCAGACCCATCAAGGCGATGGCCAAGGCGAACAGCGCGCCAATGGTGAATGTTCGTCGCATCTGGGACAAATACCCGTACTCTTGCTTAACCGCCTCGGTGTACGACTGCACCTCGACATTCTTCCGGTCAGGCAAAAACTCCTCGATGACCGACTTCACCTTGGCGATGGCCTCGGGGTTGACATCCCGCACCTTCACCACCAGAGTCTTAAAGACTTGATAAGGGTCGTCATTATTCACGTCCCAGCAAAAGCGGATGCTTGCCCTGTGGTCCCCGCCCATCATAGAGCCAAGGATATAATCTTCATACACACCGCAAATGGTATAGACATCGTCATCGTCGTCGCTGTGTTCCGAAATCAGGATGTCCTTGCCCACCGCGCCGTCACTCCAGTCGGCATAAAGGTTCATCTCCTCCACGAAGCTGCGGCTCACGGCCACATCCTTTGGCTTCGAGGGTGCCCTGCCCTCCGTCAAACGGAAGCCCATGATGTCGAAGAAGCCCTTCGTGGCACCGTATTGGTCGCACACGGCCATCAAATACTTAGATGGATTGTCGGGCAGCATGATGTTGTTTCCCGATGAGGTGTTCAACGGGATGCAATAGGTCAGTTCAGCCGCCTCCACATCGGGAATCTGCCTTAGTTTCTCGACAATCAGCGCCAGACTGGCCTTGTCAGCGCCTTTCAAGTGTGAATACATCAACTGCTTGTATTCGTAGCCCATATCGGCGTTCAGTGCGGTGTTGTATTGCCTGTCGGCCACGATGACCATAGGCAACAGGATGGCATTGATGCCGATTTGCACCATCAGCAGCGAGAGTTTCCAACGGCGTTTGCTTTCCTTGTAGCCGCTGAAAGCCGTCGACACGGGAATCCTGACGAACATCATCGCGGGGATGATTGCCGAGACGAGGAAAATGAAGACAATGATGGCAACAAGTGTCCATATTGTCTGCGGCACCATAAGTTGCTGGACGGGCAAGCCCAACAGCGACTCAATGACCCCGTTGAAAGCCCATATCAGCAAGGCGGCCACGGCCAACGCCGCTATCAGGTTCAAGGCCGTTTCCTTGATGAGCATCCAGTAGATGCTTCCCGAGCCCGCCCCATAGCATTTCCTGACCCCCATTTCCTTCGAGCGACGCACCACATCGGAGACGGCCATCAGCAGGTAGTTGAGCACCGAAACCAAGAGCAACAGAATAGCCACCACCGAGAGAATCATCATGGCGTTTTTGACCGATTGATTGTGACGGTGGAAAGTGGCAAAAGGCGTGAGCGTGTACCAAATCTTTGAGCCGTCGCGCTCCAACTCCTCCAAGGGCTGATGCGCCTCCTGCATCTTGCGGATAGCGTCCTTCAAGTCATTGGGATCGACATTGGGTGCCAACTTGACATAGCCGCGATAGCGGTCGTTGCCAAGCCAATTGTTGTTGCTCCACTCTCCCAAAGCGGCGATGGTCGTCACGATGTCACATTGGATGCTACCGTTTTTCGGGAAATCCTCAAACACGCCAACCACAGTCAGTTTTACATTCGGCCCCCACACTTCGGTATAGATTTGCTTGCCTATGGCCTCGTTCACGCCGCCCAACTTCTCCGCGAAACTACGGCTGACGGCAATGTCGCCATTGTATTGTTGCAAGGCCTGCATAGGGTCGCCCGCAAGAAATTCCCGACCGAAGAAGTCGAAGAAACTGCTGTCCACAACAAGGCACTCACCCGAGAGAAGGTTGTCTTTTTCATCATAGATTTGTGCTCCGGAAATCAGGTTGGAATA
>JAFYNJ010000029.1 GCA_017549805.1 Bacteroidales bacterium | reverse complement strand
CGAGCACCAACGGCTCTGCATGACGGAAACCTCGGTCCAAGACACCATTGTGAAAGACTATGTCGGCAATTGCGAGTTCGTTAGGCAAAACAGAATTCCTGTCTCGGAACGAACCTATCTGAATGGTCCTCTCGGTGTATTTGCTGTGCTGGATAGCCATATCTTACCCATTGGAAAAGGGATGTATTACGTCCATCCAGACCATCTTGGCAGCTGGACCACCGTCACCAACCGTAACGGACTGGTGGTGCAGGATGTGCGTTTCGACCCCTGGGACACGCCCTACTACAGCGATAGCACAACTTTGACACCAGCCTCTTCTTTGCTTTTCGACCGCGGTTTTACAGGTCACGAACATATGATGGCGTTCGGACTCATCAATATGAATGGGCGTGTATATGACCCTATGACGAGCTCTTTCCTGTCGGTTGACAATTATGTGCAGGATCCAAGCAGCACCCAGAACTTCAACCGCTATGCCTACTGCATGAACAATCCGCTGAAGTTTGTGGATCCTGATGGGGAGTTCCTTACTTGGTGTTTTAATCACCTTGGTTTTAGTCTTGGGATTAATTTGACACCATTGGGAATTCCCATTGGTTTTGGAATTAATGTTAGTTGGGCTAACGGTGGCTCCGTCGGTGTTTATGGAGAGGTTGCTTATCGGGACGGCGGCACGGGGTTTGGCTTTGGTGCTGGATTTCAACAAAGTTTGGATTACAGTATTAAGTACAATTCATTAAGTACTACTTCTTCGGCAAATGCATATTATTCATTCGGCTGTGTTACTATAGGAGGATCTGTTAGTTATAACTATAATATGACCTATGCTCAGGGAAATTTTGGATGGAATGTTGGAATTGGAGCCGCATGGAATCCCAACATGCCATATAGCTCCTATGGTCAAAGTATGGGAATTGGTTTAGGTATTTCTTATGGATCTAGTGGTTTTAATTATGGAATAAATGGATATTATCAAGGACTATCATTACAAAAAAAACTTGATATAATGACAAAAAGATTTAAAGACGAGATGACCAGTGCTATTGGAGACGCAGATCCTCAAGTTCTTGTTGGCAGTAATGCCAATTTTAGAAAAAACGGTGTTGCTGCCCACAACTGTTATGGGGATATCTGGGATGAAACTAACAATATAAGAGCAAATGGATTAACGGAAAAGGGGGAGGTGCTGGGAACAATTGAAATTGATGGACAAAATTATGCTAGCTTTGATTCAGATATTTATATGTCAAAAAACACAATTAGACAAATGTGGAAAGGTAGCGAATATGGAAAACGCACTTTGTTCCATGAATGGGTTCATGCTCACGACTATTTTTCCGGGCAAGCCAGTTATTGGCTTAGCCAACTTCAAGACAATTTTGCCTTAAGAGTCAGGATGGAAACACATGCTTATGATTTCGTTAATGATTATTTTCCCAATCTTCCTCCAACAACTTTTCATCCATAAACGTTTATAACCATGAAACGCATATTTCTTTTTTGTATTATGTTTATTCCTTTGGTAGTCTCTTATGCACAATCAGATCAAATAATAAACATTGAGATTTTGAATAAGGAAATAACCATGCGAAAGCATTGTCAGGACGCCTTAGAACTAAGTTTACATGTTTGCCCAAATCCTTCAATGACAAAAAACATGGAATTCTCACGATATGTGGAATCTGATGCTTTCGCTTGTGCTTATTTTGATTATCCCTTAGAGCTTGGTATAAAAAACATACCTGTTAGGGGTCTCTATTATTTTTTGGAGGACTCTAACAATAGTATAGTTTATTGCAAGGGACCAATTCTTTCCGGAGAAGCTGTTCATCCTGAGAAGCCTCCAACCAAGATAACTGTTCCTAAAGTCAAGAAAAATCTAAAAATCAAAAAATCAAAAATAAAAAAACAGGATTACTCTGACTATTTGAAGTCCAATCAAATAACAATTTATAGTGATACTATTGTAAACGTTTATCCTTTGATTAATTGGGCTCATCGTGGCATCGAAAAAGGAGAGTATTATCTATTTTTGATATACAAAAATAATGATAGTAGTGATAGCATCTTTAATGATCCTGTTATCAGTAATAAAGTTAAATTAATCATTAAATGAGTCAATTAAATACGCAAAAGGACAATCTCAGGAACATGGAGGAGCGCTTCACATACGACAGGCTCTATTATCAAATAATTCGTTAACTCTACCTCTCTAAAATACAACAAAAAAACATATCATCATGAAGAAAACATTTACCCAACTTGCATTGGCGCTTTGTGCAACCCTGCTTATCAGCCTTTTCTCCTCGTGCAGCACCCAAGGCTTTGTCTCCTCTGTGACACGCGCTGACATCCGGCAGATGACAATGTTTGAGACACTGGCCAATGTAGGGGTCATCGAAAAAGGTAACAAAATCGTCTATAACGACTCACTGACGAAAATAGCAAAAGCGCTCTTTGAAACGGAACTGAACAACGATAAAACCCTGCCCGTTTCTGAGTCTTTCCTTATCGAAGACAGCGTCATCAACAATAAAATCCAATACGAGATCTATTTCATCATGACCTGTTTGGAACGGAACATCCGACCGAAAGACATTCCCGTTCCACCCACCGTCGATTCCATCCTTTGCTCAAGGAACGAACGCTTCGGAGTACTCGCCTACAACTGGGGTTTTACCCGCTCCACCGGCAACTATGCCGGACAAATCGCCAAAGGCATCGCCATCGGGATTCTCACCATGGGATCATTTTACACCGTGCCTTACAAGGACATGACCCGAAACGGGCTTATCATCGTTGACGCGAAAAACCATAACCTTGCCTATGTGGCCACCGCCGCCAGAGAAAGTAGCCCGCTCGAAGCGAAGACCTACCAAAAACAGTTGAAAGATCTGCTTAAGAAATACAAGAAGTAACAATTGTTGTCACGGTTTAATAAAAATCAAATTATGAAAAAAACACTATTATTTGCTGCTGCATTGCTTTTATGCTTCAGCGCTTCTGCAGGAAGCTTCTCCGACAACCAACCCAAAGAAAAAAGATTGAATCGCTCCATTGGTGCAAGCTTGATGGGCAAGACATTCAAATGCAACGGTGTTTCCATGTCCTATCTACTTGGTGAGCAGGGAACAATGGCTTTTGGTGCCAGTGTAGACTTCGAATACGAGAAGATGGTCAACAAGACACCATTGGGTATTGTAACAGGAATATGGGCTGAATACAGCAGACCCTATTATTCTGGCTTGAACGACAACGGACAACAGGTGAAGATGGGAGCCAATGACGTAACATTGCGGGTGCCCGTCATGATCCAGTACCATGATCAACTGAGTGCCTCTACCGATTTGCTTCTATTTGCCGGTCCCAGTGTTGATTTCGTGGTGTTTCGTAAAGGTAGTGGTAACTTGGAAAGTGATGTGTTCATTTTTGGCGGTACCTTTTCGGGTATTCCCGCCAATTGGCGCTGGATAGGCCTTTCATTCAATTATGGCATCGGTGTTACTTACAACGACCTTACCTTTAAACTCTCCACAGGGTATGGCTTGACAAACCACTTCAAGAAAGACTATACCGCCCAGGCTATAGGCTATCCCGTGTATATCAACCACCCGATTGTGGGTAGTTTGATGTTTAACTGGTAGTAAAACAAGAAGTATTGTTGGAAATCAAAGTTCATCTACGATTCCAATAATTTCTTAGCCAGCGCATTTACAGCATCGGTGTCAACGGGTTCCAGTATGATTTCTTCTGGCTCAAGATCTAACAAAAACTGCATATAGTTTGGGAGTGTCTGCAATTGACCTTCCCTACCAATGTTGCAATCACCGAACTTGATGATGTGTCTGACCTGATATTTTTCGGGATGATTCAAAACAGTTTTTGCACTTTTTGCCTGTGCGTTTTTTGCCTTGACTTCAAGTGGAACACATTCACCTTTCAACCGCACTAAAAAGTCCAATTCCAAACCGGAATCCTTCTGAAAATAATAAAGGTTTTGTTCTTTTTTGTGAAGCGTATCGGCCATCAGATTCTCATAAATAGCACCTTTGAATCCTCCCAAATTCCCTTGCAGAATATCGGCACGGGTTCCCGGACCCAGCATTTCGATGAGCAATCCTATATCTGCCATATATACCTTGAACACATTGTCCTTAGCGTTGCCTTCCATCGGAAGTCCTGTAATATCAGTATTGTAACAACGGCTAATGATACCGGCATCCTCCAACCATTGAAGCGAACCTAAATAGGTTTCACCCCGTCCACCAGGTTTGACCTTGTTATACTGAAACTTCTTGTTATCTTTGGCCAATTGTTTTGGAATGGAGTTAAAACACTCACGGATATGGGGTTTATCCTTGTCGGGAGCGTATTTGACCATATCGTCACTATACTCCTTCAAGATAGACCTATAAGCCTTGCTAACCTCGTTCATGTTGTTGGTCGCGAGAAACACGTTGACGGCTTCTGGAAGTCCTCCAACAGCCACGTAATAATTCAAAAGGTTCTTCATCGCAACATGGATGCCGGCAGGAACAAGCATTTCTTCACGATAGAACTTATGGAGCGCTTCGATAACCTCATCCTTTATTCCGTTCGCCCAAAGAAACTCCTCAAAATCCATCGGAAACATTTCAATGATATCTTCTGAACCAACGGGCACAGAGTTGATTCCAGGGTTCTTTTTGCCGATCAATTTACGATGTTGTTTCTTCTTCTCATCGCCATAACCCAAAACACCAAGTAGCGAGCCTGTAGCAATAACATCAAAGCGA
The DNA here is from genome assembly GCA_017549805.1 of Bacteroidales bacterium. Taxonomy (GTDB): domain Bacteria; phylum Bacteroidota; class Bacteroidia; order Bacteroidales; family F082; genus Limimorpha. The sequence goes on along the minus strand of JAFYNJ010000029.1, from coordinate 63,082 downwards.
CCATCTTCCTTAAAAAACTTGAGTGAGGTACGGGCTTCGGGACATTCCTGAATTTCATCGAAAATAAAGCAAGTATTACCCGGAGTGAATGTGACACCCTGAATTTGTGCGGAAAGGTTGAGTAAAATGGTGTTAACATCTTTGGAACCTAAAAACGCGTTGATACGTTCTGGCTCTTTAATGAAGTTGATATAAACGACCGTTTTGTAATTTTCAGCCGCAAAATGTTGGGCAATAAAGGTCTTTCCGCATTGACGGATTCCCATGATCACCAATGGCTTGTGTCCTGGCTTGTTTTTCCATTGGATTAGCGTATTTTCAATTTTTCGTTTCAACATTTTTTTTAACGACTTTTTGCCGCAAATATACACTTTTTCCAACGACTTTACACCTTTTCAACGCATTTTTTCCAACGTCTATTGAGAATCCGGCATCGACTTCACATAGATGTCGGTCTGTGGGAACGGAATCTCAATGCCATTGGCATTCAGTGCATTATAGATTAACTCCTTGGCACGTGCCGGGAAGGTGTAGTGGGTATCCACCGTGGTGTAGAGGAACACGATGAGATCCACCGAACTGTCGCCGAACTTGTCGAAACGGATGTCAATGCCACGCTTCGGATCCACGATGTCTCGACCGAACTTGTCCTTTTTCTGCAAGGGCTTCAAGGCATCCAAGATGACCTGGCGGGTCTTCTCGATGTCGGTGCCATATTTCACGCCAACCGGGATCTTCAGCATCTCGTAGTTCTTACCTCCTGTGAGATTTCTGAAGTTTTTCGAGAAGAGGTTGGTATTGGTGAAAGCAATCAACGAGCCGTCTTCCTCTTCGATCAAGGTGGTTTGGTAGCTCACGCGGCGCACCACGCCACGAACACCCTCGCACGAGATGACGTCGCCCACGCGGACACGGCCTGACATCAGCTGCACCCCATAGAAGAAGTTGTTCAAAACGTCCTTGAGGGCGAAACCGATACCGGCAGCCAAACCGGTGGTGATCACCGTCAACGCGGAAGTCGGAATTTGCAACAGCGAGAATCCGATGATGGTATAGAGCAGCCAGCAAAGCACGGAGATCAAGGTGTTGGCCAAGCTGAGGTTGACATCTGACTCTTTGATCTCCACATCCTTGTTCAGCTTCTTCAAGGTATTCCTGATCTTATTCACACGCAATAAGGAACTGATGAGATATACCAAATAGCGGAAGAAGAAGAACAATCCGACCAAGATGCACAGGTGGCTTAGCGACAAGGAGAACCAACCTTCGAAATGCAACAACGGCGCATAGTAAATCCGCCTGAAGGTGGAGCTCATGTTGAACACGTCGCCTGCCATGAACACGCTCATCGGGATGGAGTTGATGACAGCCAGCGGCATGACGACATCCTTGAACAGATCGTAGAGCCAAGTGACTTCGATGAAAGCACCCTTGCCGTTGAGCGGTAATCCAGGATTCTTCTCATGGTAACGGGCTTTGAGCTTGGAAACCCTTCCGTCGTAATAACGTTTCAACAGGATATACAAGGCCGTGATGGTCTGGAACAGCGTCAGTTGGAAGAACCACCAAATCAAGAGCAGCAATCCCGCCATGGAATAGCCGCAGATGCCCATGATGAAACCGACCACCATCACCCCAAAGGAGATCCACATATAGAACATGTCGGGCCTCGGAACGCGTTTGTTGCGACGTATGTTGACAATGAACTGCCATATCGAGAAGATCAGCAGCAGCCCCGGAAACACAAAGGCTAACAATGTGTTGGGAATGAAGATGATGCGAAAGATGATGGTGATGAACGACAACAGTAAGCTGGGGATATACACGGCAATGGTGTTGCGAGTGAACTTGCTATCGGTACGGATCAGCAGCGATAGAAAGATGGCGACCAAAAGCCAGGTGTATTGCCTCAACAGCTTGGAGATCATGCCCCAATAGGGATTGGAATGCGACCCTATGAGAAACGAGAAAATCCCGAAGAAAACGATGCCCAACAGCAGGGTGATCATGCGACGGCGGCCTTTGAGAAAATCCTTCTGGAGATAGGGAACGAAACGGAAACACAGCCATGAGATCAGCCAAGCCAACAGGAAACAGCACACCAACACGACGAGGGCGCTCAGTCCGAACAACAGCACAGCCGATCCGCTCCAAGCCCGGGCCGAAGAGAGGTCTGACACATTGGTCGAGCCGTATTTTTCAGTCACCTCTTGGCGCAGCAAGGGGAAATACAGGTCATGCCGCTGCAGCATCGACCAAAGGCTTGGCTGGCCTTTCAAAAAGATGCGCTGTTGAACGGATTCATAGCTTTTTTGGGCATATTCGTACGCGTCGTCCAATTGCTTGTTCAGCTCCTGGTAGCGATGGCTGTCGTTTTCAAGCCGGGCAAGGCTTTGGCTATAGAAATCCTTCATCTGCTCGGCAATGACCACGCAGCTGTCGCGTACGGCATTGTATTCGGAGTTGTCGGGCAGTTTCCTCAATGTGTTGGCCAGGCGCGAATAGCGGTCTTCGCCTGCTTGCATCATTGAAAGCCGCTGTTCGTAGGGCTGTACCTTCGTGTTGAACTCGTTGTATTGCTTCGACACTTCATCCAGCGCGTAAGTGAGGTCGAAAGTGAAGTTGTACGACGACTGGGAATACAGCATCAAGGAAAGCGCATTGCACTGTTCGGTCAACTCATCCAAGTCCACCCGCCTATTCTTGGTCTTCTGATTGGTCTTTGGCCGTTCGGAAGTACGGGGCGTGGCGTTGAATCGCTTGAATTTTTCCTGGGTCTGCCTTAGCTCTTGCAACAGGATCGACAGGGTAGTCTTCATGTCCTGTTCGTAAAAGACGGCCCAGGTAGGACCCGAGGTCGCCAACAACAATAGGAGAACGACAAAGATCTTGATTCTTTTCATGGCTTTAGGGTTTTCTTGACAAGCGGTCGGGGTTCTGTTGTACGAATTGCGCCCATTGGGAGCTGGCAGATTTACGGCTATGCTTGGGCTTGGAATAGTTGACGTCCTTGCCTCGGTCGAGGTAATGGCAGACGGCCGCGGCCAAGGCATCGGTGGCATCGAAATATTTCGGCATCTCGCCGAATTTCAGCATGGCTTGCAACATCTTCGAAACCTGTTCCTTCGAAGCGCTGCCATTGCCTGTGATGGTCTGCTTAATGGTACGCGGCGCATATTCGAAGATGGGAATGTCGCGGTACAAGGCCGCCGCCATGGCTACGCCTTGGGCACGACCCAACTTGAGCATCGACTGGACGTTCTTGCCGAAAAACGGTGCCTCAATGGCTAATTCATCGGGCTTGTACTCGTCGATGAGTTCCAGCATCTTCTCAAAAATCATCTTGAGCTTCAAGGCCTGGTTGGCTAATTTGTTCAGCTTGATGACATCCATGCGGATGATGCTCAGCTCCTTGCCTTTCTGCTGAACCAAGCCGAAACCCATCACCATGGTGCCCGGGTCGATGCCCAATATGATCTTTTCCACTTCCATGTGCCGCGTCGGTTACATCAATTTTTGGTAGAACTGCCACCATTTGTCGGGCAACTCGTTCCGCAAAGCCTGTTCATAGTCTTCCTTTGAGCAAGGGATGAAGTGATGCCGCTCGTAACGCGGATCGTCGGCATGCATGAACGACATGTCGATCCACCATTTTCCAGTGATCTTATGGCACAGGAAGATGACATTCTCCTCCCCTTCCCCGATTTGGACGTTGTAGCGCTTGAAATCGGTGCTTTCCGTGGTCGGAAGATCGTCTTGACGGCTGCTGAAACCTTCGATGAAATACCAGATCATCTCGGCAATCAGGTTGGCGGTGCGGGAGTTGATGTCGTAATGCGGGTTGTACTCAAAGAAGCCGATGGACGACAGCTTGAAGTTCAATCCAGCATAACGCGTCATGCGACAGGCATCCTCCCCGTTGAAGCCATTGGGCGAGGCGTTTTTCACGCCAGGTGCATCGGCTGCCCGAAACGCACTCATATCGATACTGACGATGTTGGCATTGCGGATCAGGGGCTCCGTCAACTCGATGTTCTGCTTCAAGGAACCCAGGCGATAGGTATCGAACAACAGCTGCTTCATCAAGTCGATGCTCTCATTGTCAACATAATACGACTGGTATCCTATGTTGGTGAAGTTGAACAGGAAGTTCGGCTGGTGCAAGATGATATGGCTGAGGTAAGAACGGGAATTCAGTCCTTCGTTGTCGTTGCCAAGGTCGAACAGCGGGTCGATGGTGGCAATGTTGATCAGCTTTCCTGTGGGCTCATACACCTGATACATCGAATAGGTCATGTCCTGGCTGCCACCGAAGAGGACAGGCAAGACATGCAGCTTTAACAATTCCGTAAGGACTTGGTTTAAAGCATAATAGGTATCGGAGATTTCTTGACCCGTCTTGATGTTACCTAAATCGACAATCTTGATGTCGTCCCAATGGTTGAACAGTTGGTAGAAGGCCTTTCGGATGTAGTCGGCCCCGTCGGCACAACCATGGTTGTCGACTGCGCCGCGTTCTTCCTTGATGCCAATCAACGCTAACTGGTAGCCTTCAAGGTCGGGGAAATTCTCCTCCTCCCTATAGACGGTGAGGGTTTCCCCGAAGGTATTCTTTCCGGGACGGGTGATTGTGGTGAAACATTTCTCTGGAACGGGTTCCAGAAACATGCTGATATCCATCTTCTTTTAGAATTTAGAAGACAGAAGTAAGAAGACAGAAGGCCTTCCGGCTTCTTACTTCTTACTTCTTGCTCCTGACTTCTTATTTCTGATACAGTTTCTGCCAGTTTTTGTACTCACGCTCGCGCCATGGTGCGTTGTGGTAGGCGTAGCTGACGATGGCGGGAATGACGGTGGTACCTTCGGCATAGACCATCTGTTGCAGTTCCTCGCTCACCTTGCCCCACGAGCCGGCTTCGAGCAGCGTCGAGGACGAGCAGGCGCCGTCGCGGACGTCGGCCACGGTGACCTGGATGGCATATTTGTGCATGGGCACCTCGTAACCGAGAATTTCGGCGCAGACCACAGTGTCCTGGGCAAAGTTCTTGGGTGTACCGCCACCGACCATGAAGAGACCCGACTGAGGGCTGTTCATCTTGATTTCAGTCAGCTCGAGGAAGTCGGCCACGCTGTCGATGCTGACATATGGCTTGCCGGCTTGCTTGCGGAGCCATTGGTGCTTGCCAATGCCGAAACCGGCAGAACTGTCGCTGAAGGCGGGGCAGAAGATCGGCACGCCGCACTCATAGCAGGTCTGGATGAGGCTTTCCTTCTTCACGCCATGACCGTTGGCCAGCCATTTGCCGACCTCATAGAGGAATTCGCGGCTGCTGTAGGGACGGCACTCGAGGGTGTCGGCCACGTCGCAGGTGGCTTGGTCGCAAGCTTGCAGCTCTTCCTCGTCGATGAAGGTGTCGTAGATACGGTCGATGTAAAGCTCACGCAGCTTGGTGTCGGGGATGACGTTCTCCTTCGTGCCGATGTAGTGCTTGTAGCCAAGGGCCTCGAAGAGGTCCATGTCGATGATGCTGGCGCCAGTGCTCACCACGGCATCCACCATCTTGTTGCGAACCATCTCCACATACACCTGCATGCAGCCGGCAGCCGAGGTAGAACCTGCGATGGTGAGGATGTTGGTGCAATCCTTCTCTGCGATCATCTGGCAGAGGATATCGGCAGCACGAGCCGTGTCACGCGAGGTGAACGACATCTTGCGCATGGCGTTGATCAATTCAGTTGAGTCGTACTTTTTGATGTCGATGTGTTCGACAACGTCTTTCAGAAGGTCTTTTTTCTCCATTTTATTTCGATGTTTAGTTGATTGATTCCTTTAGTAACATGCAAAAATAAAAAAAAGCGGCAAATTTGCCGCTTTATTCGTTTTTATTTCTTTGCCGTCTTGCGTCGGACACCTGTTTTCTTCGGTGCCGCCTTCGGATCGGCTTCCACCAGCTTCAGGCAATCTTCGTAAGTCAGGGTCTTGGGGTCCACATCCTTACCGATGCGATAGTTCTTCTTCTTGTAGGAGACGTATGGACCGAAACGGCCGTTGAGCACCTTCATGTCGGGATCGTTGTCGAAGGTCAAGATGGTGTTTTCCACGTCCTTCTGGCGCTTTTCGCCGATGATCTCTATGGCGCGCTCAATGTCGATCGTGGCTGGATTGTCGGTCTTGGCCAAGCTGAAGAAGGCATTGTTGTGCTTCACATACGGACCGAAACGACCCACTGCCACGCTGACTTCCTTGCCTTCATACTGACCCAGGATGCGTGGGAACTCGAACAGCTTCAGCACTTCTTCCAAGGTAACGTTCTCGATGCTCTGGTCCTTGCGGAGACCTGCGAAACGGGGCTTTTCTTCCGATTCGGTGTCGCCAATCTGGGCCACAGGACCGAAACGACCCACCTTTACATACACATTCTTGCCCGTGGCGGGATCCACGCCCAACAGTTTCTCGCCGCTGAACTTGCCTGAGTTTTCGGTGGTGCTCACAATTTGCTTATGGAAACCGGCGTAGAAGTCCTTGATCATCTTGTTCCACTCGCGCTTGCCTTCCGAAATCTTATCGAACTCCTTCTCCACGTTGGCAGTGAAGTTGTAGTCAATGATGCTCTCAAAATACTGGATCAGGAATTTGTTGACCAAGATGCCGATATCGGTTGGCAGGAGCTTGCCTTTTTCGGCACCATAGTTTTCCTTGCCTTTCTTCTCGGTAATCTTATCGTTCTTCAAAGTGATGACATTGAAGGCCTGTGTAATGCCAGGGACATCGCCCTTGGTGACATACTCACGCTTCTGGATGGTGGAGATGGTGGGAGCATAGGTCGAAGGACGACCGATGCCGAGTTCCTCCATCTTCTTGACCAAGCTGGCTTCGGTGTAGCGAAGCGGATGACGGGTATAGCGTTGCTGGGCTTCCATTTTCTCAAGGTCGAGGTTCATGCCCACTTCAATTGGTGGCAAAACGCTCATCTTGTCCTCGGCGCGATCGTCGTCGTAGCTTTCCATATACACTTTGAGGAAGCCATCGAAGAGGATGACTTCGCCGGTAGCGACGAACTTCTTGTCGGAAGAGGAAATGCCTACGTTGACATTGGTGCGTTCGAGTTGGGCGTCGGCCATTTGTGAGGCGATGGTGCGTTTCCAGATTAACTCATAGAGACGGCGTTCATCGGCGGTACCCTTGATGGTATGCTGGTCCAAGTAAGTGGGACGGATAGCCTCGTGAGCTTCCTGGGCACCTTTGGTCTTGGTTTGGTATTGGCGTGTCTTGACATACTCGGCACCATAGTTTTCGGTGATCTCTTTCTTAGCCATGCCCAAGGCGAGCGAAGAGAGGTTCACGGAGTCGGTACGCATGTAGGTAATCTTACCGGATTCGTAGAGCTGTTGGGCAAGACGCATGGTGTTGGCCACCGAGAAGCCTAATTTACGGGCGGCTTCCTGTTGCAGGGTGGAGGTGGTGAAAGGCGGTGCGGGGAAACGTGAGGCGGGCTTCTTTTCGATGTTTTCCACCTTATAGCTGGCCTTGATGCACGATTCCACAAAGGCGCGGGCCTCTTCCTCGGTGTCGAAGCGGTTCGGCATCTCAGCCGAGAGGTTGTATTCCTGTCCGTTTTGGATGAAAGAGAACTGTGCAGTGATGCGGTAGGCGCTGGTTTGCACGAAGTTCTTGATTTCTTCCTCGCGTTCCACGATGAGGCGCACGGCCACCGACTGTACACGGCCTGCCGAAAGTGACGGCTTCACCTTTTTCCAAAGCAAGGGCGACAGCTCGTAACCTACCAAACGATCAAGTACGCGACGGGCTTGCTGGGCAGCCACTAAGTCCATGTCGATGTCACGCGGATTTTCGATGGCGTTCAGGATGGCCGTCTTGGTGATTTCGTGAAAAACAATACGTTTTGTGTCTTTGTTCTTCAAATCCAAAGCCTCGTAGAGATGCCAGGAGATGGATTCTCCCTCGCGGTCTTCATCGGATGCGAGCCATATCGTTTGGGCTTGGTTGGAGAGCTTTTTCAGTTCGGCCACCAGTGATTTCTTGTCGTCGCTGATTTCGTATTCGGGTTCAAAATCTTTGTCTATGTTGACGCTGAGCGTGTTTTTGTTCAGATCGCGGACGTGTCCGTAGCTTGACTTGACGGTATATTCCTTACCTAAAAATCCTTCAATGGTCTTGGCTTTTGCAGGGGACTCGACGATTACTAAGTTTTTTGCCATAACATAAAAATTTCGGCGGCAAAATTAGTAGAATAAATGAGCATAGAGGTCAAAAAATTAAAAAAATTTATTAGTTTATTTATAATAAACTATGTGTGTGTTTTTTACTTTTGTCCCATGGAATCATGGTTGGATATTGCAGTCAAGGCCGCCCGTTTGGCGGGTGAAGCCATCATGGAAGTTTATGCTCAGCCCTTCGAGGTTTACACGAAGGACGATGCCTCGCCGGTGACCCAGGCCGACCTTCGTGCAAGCAGCATCATCAAGGAAACCTTGAAACCGACGGGCTTGCCTTTTGTGAGCGAAGAGGATTTGCCTCCCGACAGGTCTCATTATGGGCGTTATTGGTTGGTGGATCCTTTGGACGGTACCGCTGAATTTGTAAAACGCAACGGCGAGTTTACGGTGAATATCGCGTTGATTGAGAACAAGCGGCCTGTCTTGGGAGTCATCTACGCCCCCACCTTGGATAAAATGTGGACTTCCTGTGACAAACACCTCTTACCTTTCACCTCTCACCTCTTACCTTTCACCGTCCTCGTCAGTAGATCGCATCGGACGCAAGAGGTGGACGATTACATTGACAAAGTCTTACGGCCGTTGCATCCCGACTTGGTCATCGACAGCCAAGGCAGTAGCTTGAAATTTGCCCGTTTGGTGGAAGGCACCGCCGACGTGTATGTATGTTACAGTAAGACCAAGGAATGGGACACCGCTGCTGCCGACGCCATCCTCACCGCAGCAGGTGGCAAGGTGCTTCGTATTAACGACGGACAGACTTTGGAATACGACAAGGAAGACTATCCCAACCCTCCTTTCGTGGCATATTCAGCCGCGGCTGTTCCTTATTAATCTATATTTGCAGTTTCGCTATTACTCAAAAAATCAATGACTTGACAAGGTCTTTCGTTGATAAAAATCTGTATAGGGGTAACTTGAATGGATTTTTGATGAATTAATCAATAACTTTGTTCCCATGAAAAAGTATTTGATCATCGTTGTGTTGTTGTGCCTGGTTGGAAGTCTCCATGCTGACTTCTATCGGACGAAAAGCAACCGCTATATTGCCGATATCGCCTTTTCGGGGAACCAAATCCTTGTCCTTGAGAACCGCAATCACAATTCCATACTGAGCCTATTGGATTTGGAGGGAAACAAGCTGAGCGAAACCGAATTCCAACAGGTTTTCGAGGAATTGTATATCGATTGCTTCGGTGATTGTTTGCTGATCAACCAAGACAGCTGCCTGCAAGTGTATTTTGACAGGCAATTGAAAGCCGTACCGTTGACGACCTTTTCCAAACAGCAGTTTCATGACAAGGTGGCGAGGTTTGTATTGGAGTACAATGGAGCCTACGTGCTCCGCAGCATGGTTTATGACAAGCATGATTATCATGTCCAAGAATACCACGGACAAGCGCAGACCTATTCCTATATGTTGAAAGACGATTCGGAAAAGAAGACCCGGCCCTTGTGCCGCTTTATCAATACGGAAGCCGTCAAGATATGCCAAGCCAACCTGAACCAAATTATTGCCATGTACAACCATGCGGTTCCACTCGGAGCCAACGAGTTGCGTCAAGGCACTTGGGATGGCGACTTGCGCCGCTTGAACAAAACCCTCAATATCCATCTTCAGATCCTGTGGTACAAGCAAAATGTTGCCAAGGAGTATCATACGGTGGCCTTGAAACATAAGGATTTATTACAACTGATCGATTTGCAAGGATTGAAGATTGTGGAAGTCGATAAGGAGTTCAACGCTTCCGACCCGCGGCCTTTGAAGATCCTTTACGGTGCGTCATGTTTTAAGAACCAGTTCCTTACCGATGAAGCAACAGGAAAAACATACGGCCTCTTTGCAAAGGATGGCATGAATTACCTCGGTTTGTACAACCCGACCAAAGGCAGCGTCAGCATGGGGCAAAAGGCCTGCAATGACATCTATCCACGAGCCTTCAAAGTGCATGGCGGCTATGCCTATAGCGTCTTCTTCGACAGGGAAAAAGCCCAGGGGATACTTAGCAGGGTGAAGATTAACGAATGATTCCGGAGGCAATGAAGATATCGAAAAACATAGGAGGTTTCATCTTGGCAATCGTTTGCGCGACGGCCTTGATTGCCTACGCCCAGCCTTCCGGTGAGGGTCGCTGGGATCGGTATCTGGACATTGGAACTGCCTTCTATTTTGATGGACAGGCTGATTCTGCCAAAGTCTATCTGGAACCCGTGTTTGAAAACGATGCCGAGCAAAAGACCACAGCCGCAAGGTATCTTCTTGACATTGCCTTGAATGAAGGCGACACGCCAAAAATCAACGAATACGCCCTGTTTCTGGCTGATAACTATGATCTTTCCATCACCCATGAGCGGCAAAAATCCCATCGACACATCCTGTTGATTGGTGCGGCGGCCTTGCTGGTGCTTTTGGTGATGGGGGGCGTGTTTCTCATGAACCACAAACGACATAAAAAGGCCGAGGCCACCTTGCTTGAGGAGCAACAGCAGCAACGCGAAGCCTACGATCGGCAGCTGGATGCTGCGCAATCCGCCATCGAGAAACAGACTTTCGAGAATTTGCAAAAGCAAGCAAAAGAAATCCTCTCACGGGGCAACCAACGCAAACGCATCTTGGAGGCGTTCAACTCGGTTTATCCCCATGCCTACGAGCGCCTAAAGTCCACTTATCCCGACCTGACCGAGCAGGAATGCGATCTTCTCGTGCTCAACTTCCTCGAGTTCCGCATCAAGGAGGAGGCCGAAATCCTGGAATTGAGCCAGAATACGGTGATGAAATACCGCTCGAACCTGATTAAAAAGGTTGGGAAAGAGCCGGTTGCTGGGTTGGTGAGATGAGAAATCGCCCATAAGACAGAGATTATCACGATTAGCTTCTATGAACGATAATACGTTATTCTTTTGAATAATTGTCAACATTTGTAATGAAATAGCAATAATCTCCTTAAATTTGCTTCGAAAGCAATACTATTGTTGAAATTCAATAAAAATTGTAAGAAATTTCTTACAAAATTTCATATTGTTTACTTTTTATTTATAATTTTGCAGAGAGAACAATGATAAGAGAGATTTATTATTCGGAAGAATACAATAATTATTACGATGGTTTAAAAACCAAAGACACAAACAAAATATGATTATGTAGAACACATTATCATGTCACAATATGTTGTCAATGAAAAGTTTGTAAAACATATAGAAAAGACGAAGTTCTATGAGGCACGGGTATCCGTTGGAACCAATGAGTATCGGACGATAATATTTGCTATAGATGCAAATAATTTTATGGAAAGTAAACGGGTTTTGTTTTTGAACTCTTTCTTGAAAAAAAACAACAAGCAATATGTTAAGGAAATCGGCAAGGCCGAAAAAATATTGGCAAAATACATTAAGGAGGACGAAAAATGACAAAGTTGGATGAAAAAAAACTGTCGAAGTTGACGACAGCGTCGACTCGACTTGATAATAAATACGGCAAAGTAGGATCACAAAACAGAGAGGAATTTGAAGCCAAAGCAGAAGCTTGGTATTATGCCGAAATTCTTAAAAACGAACGCAAGCGTCAAAAAATAACCCAACAACAACTGGGTGAAATCATCGGAAAAAAACGAGAATACATTTCTTCCTTAGAACAAGGTAAAACAGATATGCAACTCTCAACGTTTTTGTTGATTTCGAATGCGCTGGGGTTGAAATTCTCATTAGTTGCTGGGTAATTAAAACAATTTTGGTTTTTCTGAGCATACAATAATCTATATTCAAATCTCTTTCAATAATCAGAAAATCAATTGATTATATTTACATTTTATCCATAAAAATCTATATTGAAAGGAAAAGGGAGCAAAATCTATTGACACGGTCATTAACTTTGTTCCCATGAAAAGATACCTACTTATTATTGCCTTGCTTGGCCTTTTTGAAGGCACCTATGCACAAACCACCAAGGTCTATGGCAACCTGGGTGTGGAAAATGTCAACATCAGCGTGATCAACACGCAATATGGCACCAGCACCAATAGCAAAGGGCATTATGAACTTCCCGTGTACGACCGGACCAAGCAAATCAACCTGTACTATTCCTGCATTGGTTATCGGGATACCATCGTTCAACTTACGCCGAGGCAGTTGGAACGGGATTCCATCAATGTTAGCTTTAGGATGCGAAAACAGAATTACAACCTACAGGAGGTTGGCGTGACGGCGAGCCGCGATTTTTACCGGTCAAAAAAGGGACGGAATATTGCCGACATGGCATTTCTCGACGGCAATATCTACCTTTTGGAGAACAAGCCCAAAGCCTCCTCGATGGTGGTGCTCGATTTGGAGGGCTCGGAAATAGCCCGTGTGGACTATGACGAGCTCTTCGAAAAGCTCTATATCGACTGTTTTAATGATGTCATCCTTGTCGGTCAGGATAGCTGCCTGCAAGTCTATCTGGACGAGCGGGATAGTATCATGCCCGTTTCGGTGTTTTCAAGAGAGCTTTACCGCGATAAACTGCTTCGAATCGTTTGTGAGTTCAACGATGCCTACATCATCAAGACCGCTGTCCACGACAAAGGGGTGTTCTGGCTCAAATACAACCATGGCAAAAGCCAGGATTTCGAATACATATTGAAAAACGACCCCAAAAAGGAACAGAAGCCGTTGTGTAGCTTTTTGGATACGATAGGCTTTGTGAGTTGCCATTCGCAATGGATGTCCATCCTAAACGAATACCATCAAGTGGTGGCGGAAAACGATGGCATCGACCTCATCAACGAAGGCATTTGGGACGGTTATATGATCAGCTTGGGAGAAACCGGGAGCCTGCTTTTCAAGATACATTGGTATTGCTCCATAGCGACGAAAAAAGAGTATTGCATCTTGCCACTCAAGTTCAAGGATTTCCTCCAATTTGTCGATGTGGACAACCACCAGATTGTAGAGATCAACAAGGACTTTGAGGTTGCGTCGAGACGACCGTTGAAGATTACCTCGGGTGAGAAATATTTCAAGAACGAGTTCCTGAAAGACGATGCCACAGGGAAAGCATACGGTCTTTTCATCCAAAACGGTGTCAATCATCTTGGGCTTTACGACGCCACCCAAGGTACCGTTGGCATGGGACAAAAAGCCAGCAAAGTGGCTTATCCCAAGGCATTCAAGGTGTATGATGACTATGCCTACAGCGTCTCGTTCGACAGCTATCGCAATCAAGGGGTCATTAATCGGATGAAAATCAAATAAAAACCGTCATGAAAAAGACTTGTATCATATTATTCCTATTCATTGTCGCCTCCATTGGCCTGAAGGCTCAAAACGCCGTGATCCTTCAGGGTATTTGCCGAAACGAGAAAGGCAAGGCTATCGAAAACGTAAGTGTTTATGTGCGTGACTCGGTCCTTGTTGCCATTACTGATGAGAACGGTTGCTTCGCCTATAAACAAGCCAAAGTGGGCGATAGGTTTCGGTTTGCACACATGGTTTACGAACCCGTCTATTATACCATCAATGAAAATGATCTGGATGGGAAGCCGATAAACATCGGCATGAAAACCAAAAAACACGAGTTGCTCGAAGTGGAAGTAACGGCTAATGCGCCCCATATCGCCTTTGACAATCCCGTAAGAAGCGTCCTTGACTATGTGATCAGCGACGACGGCATCTATCTCGTCGCCTACCGAATGCGAAACACGGCGCTGCTCCATCTGTCGTTCGAGATGGATACGCTGCACGAAATGAAAATATCCTCGGCATACAAGAATCTATACAGGGATTTTTATGGCTTTGTCCATGTCATCAGCAACGAGGACGCCTGCCAGATAGGCTTTACCGAAACCACCGACGGACAGAAAAAGGACATGTTTTTGTATGCGCCCATCTCGCTGGAGACCTTTTACAAAACATACGGGACTATTGTGGCGGCATCCGACAAGGTGGTCATCACGGGAAGGTATGCCTTTTACGGCCTGGAGCAGTATTACTATTGCGTCACCCCGACCGCCGATACGATGTATTTGCTGGAACATATCGTGGACGAAGATGCACGCGATGATTTGCGGAGAGCAGGTCCTAACGATTACTATTTTCTTACCACCAACTTCTTCCCACATCTGCTTTATATCTACAATCCGATTTACAGCATTGACAACCACTTTTACCTCTTTGCCTATACGGATTGCGAAACCATCATTTACGATGAAGTCGGCGAGGAATTGGAGCGTTATCCGCTGACCTTCCACCAACACAAGAAATGGACGGGAAACACAGTGGTTGACAAACGCTGGAAAAAGTCCATGATGGTGGATCGGGCGAGAAAAGAGTTTTATTCGTTTTTCGTCACCGACGGCATGTCCACCTTGATGCGCATCAACTTAGAAACAGGCACTGCAACGCCCATCTTGGACCTCAGCGGTTATCCTTTTGCGGAGATGTTGCGGGTACACAACGGGGTGCTGTATTTCCTTTATCCCACCGGAAACAACCACCGGCAGGCGTTATATCAAGTTAATATTGAGAAACAAGAAATACTATGAAAAAGATCATTTTACTATTGCTTTGCGGCATCGTCAGCGTAGCCCTGTTTGCGCAGACTAAAACCGTGGTTTACGGCAACCTCGGCGTGGAAAACGTGAACATCAGCGTGCTCAACACCCAGCACGGGACGGTAACCAATGCCAAAGGCCAATACACTTTGATGCTGCCCGAAAGAAACAATCGAATCAACCTGCATTATTCCTGCATCGGGTATCAGGATACCGTGGTAGGCATCACGCCGAAGCAGCTGGAACGGGATTCTATCAACATCAGCTTCAAGATGCGGAAGCAAGAATATGCCTTGAATGAAGTCAGCATCTTGGCGGATCGGCCCCATTTCGAGGGAGACTGGAACATCATCATGGATTTTGAGGTGTATGACGGCATCGTCTGTATGCTTCAAGGCAACGGAAACAAATACCGACTTCTCTTGGCAGATGTGGACATCAAAGTATTCGATACCGTACCCATTCCCAAGCGCATCAAGCCCACACGCCTGCTGAAGGATTGCATGGGCAACTGCCAGCTGATGGCCTCTGATAGCGTCTATCAAATTGATCTGAATGATAAAACAAAACCTTTTATTGCCACGGATCGCTATCGCTACAATGCCGTGATGGGAGACTGCCTGTTTCTGACCGACCACCATCTTTATCTGAGAACAACCATCATGCAAGGCTTTTCTTCAATGTTCTACAGGATTGATGTGGCAACGAAAGAAAAACAGCCTTTGTTCGTTGATGACGGGTCGGACGAATACCAGAATTTCTTTGATGAGATGAAGTTTGCGGCAGCGAACATGCCCAAGCATGGTCCCTCGATTGAGGATTGGGAACGATTTGTAAGGATTGCTTGGTTCCGCGACAGCTCGGCGCATCTGGCCTTGGCTGGCAAAAAGCTGGTGTATTTCGACAACGACAACGGCATGATTCGCCAATATGACCAGAACCTGAAAGAACTCAAGTCATGCCCCATTGACTACCCCCAGAAAAGCGACTGGAAACCACAGATCTTGCAAGACCCTGCCAAGAACAAGTTCTATACTTTTATCGGCTATTGGCTCAACGAGATCAACATCAACACAGGGGAAACCACACCGAAAGCAAGGATCGATGTCGATATATACAGCAAGGTGGCGTTATGGAACCGTCATCTGTATATCCTCAGACGACAGCATACTTCGTTGGGGAAGCTGAGAAGCTATATCGAGAGAATCGACATAGATTGAATCATTTCCCTAATTGCGCTTCAATTTCTTTTGCCAACTCTTCGCCTTCCAAATTGCGGGCGACGATCATGCCGTCCTTAATCAAGGCGTTCTGGGGGATGAAAGCGATGGAATACAAGGCACCGGCAGCGTTGCTCCAGCCTTGAAGGTCGGATACTTGGGTCCAGGTCAAGCCATCCTTTTCAACGGCAGCCAGCCAAGCTTCCTTGTTGGTGTCGAACGACACGCCCAACACATCGAAGCCTTGGTCGTGATACTTTTGGTAAGCAGCTACCACGTCGGGGTTGGCCTTGCGGCAGTCGGGACACCACGAAGCCCAGAAATCGATCAGCATCAGCTTGCCTTCGGACAATTGTGAAAGGGTCACTGGGTTGCCGTCGGGATCGTCTTGGGTGAAGTCGATGACGGGTTGTCCGGCTTGTACGCGCTCTAGTTTTTCAACATATTCTTCAGCCATGGTCAAGTTACTGGAAGTGATGGTGCTGTCGGCATGGTGGATGTTGTCAATCATGGTGCGCATCTCGCAGGGACCGAAAGCCCACTTGTAGCGATACAACACATAATGCGCCACGGGATCCTTCGGGTTTTCCCAAACATAGTCGAAACAATGCATTTTCAGCATCTCTTCGCCATCGGCAGGATCGATGGTACTATCGGCTTCCAACTTGGCTTCCAGCTCGTAATAGCTTTTATTGAAGGCATCCAAACGAGCTTGGGTTTCCGAGCCTTTCACCAGGATGGAATTGGGGTTCTGGGCATCGCCTTCAAGGGTCATGTCTTGATGATCCGTAAAAAATGTGAAGGGACGACGCCAGCCTTTTAACATGATGGAATACATCTCGTTATCGTTGCAAACAGGCGTGTTGAATACGGCTTCCCAATTTTTTATTATGGCTGAATCCAATTTGTGGCCTGATTTTTGGAGATAAATAGTTTCGTCATCGGCATTGGCCAGGTTCACATTGATTTTGAACTGAGGTTCCTTGTTCGATGTGCAAGCAGTCATCATGATGACAGCTGTCAAAAAAAGTAGTTGTTTTTTCATGTTGTCTGAATTAATTTTTTGCAAAGATAATGTTTTTATGTAAGTTTGCATTTCGATAATTATTAACAGTTGCGCCCGGCACGTATTTAGGGTTACTATTATGAAAAAAACTTTGACTTTAGCAATCATGGCTCTCCTGATGGGATGTTTTACCATCAATGCCAACGCCCAGTTTAAGAAGATCCAAACCTTGGATTCCAAAAGCAAAGCTCAAGAAACGAAAACTGTAAAACCGACCACCAAAGAAACAACACCAACCACAAAAGTGGTAAAAGTCGATGGAACTCAGGAGTCGGCAACCAGACCGACATTCCAGAATGTTAACACCAATAACCAGAATGGAAAAACCATCAACAAGAACACCACCTCTGGCAAAGATACAAATACGGTGATTAATACTGACTGGGGTAAAAAAATCGCCGAATATGAAGAGACTGTTGACAAATGTGTATCCCTCTTCCAAAAAATGCAAAAAGGCGGTAGTAACAACGATGCTGTTGACAAGGAATACAAAACCACTTTGACTAGCGCCGAAACGCTCAGGAATGAGATTGGGAAGGCCAAGAACCAGCTGGACAGAACGCAAGTTGACCGTTACAACAAGGCCACCAATAAACTATCACAAGTTTACGCAAAACGTTGATTTGCGTAATGTGAACCGTCTGTTCACTTTAGTACTTATTCTATTTCTGACTATCCCCACGATGGCTCAGCGTGGGGATGTCGTTTTATGTGAAGGCTTCTATAGCCCTTGGCTCGACGAGGGCTGGGACGTGGGTGGCGACGATTGGGTGGTTTGGTACATCTCCAACACCGCCAATGCGGGTAACAAGGCTCATGAGATGCAGATGTACCCTGACTACAACTTCAACGGCACCACCATGCTCACTTCCCCGTTGGTGGAACTCGACCAATATGATTATATCATGGTGCAGTTCAACCACAGCGTGGAGATGTACGATACCTCACATAAGGGGGTGATTGGTATTGGCATATCTCAGGACAACGAAAACTGGGAAAGCATTTGGACCGATACCATTACCCAAAGTATCTTGCAAAGCAAATATCTGTTGACTTTCGACATGGAGCCATGGGGCAACAAGTCGAATCATTTCTGTTTTTTCTATTCAGGCGATGGCTCCTGTGTGAGGAATTGGTTTTTGGATAACATCATCATTTTTGCGGACAAGAAAGACAAATACGGACGCATGGATGAGGAGGATGAAACCGGCTTTGTTGCTGCCTTATCCTATTTATCCAAGGCTGGCGAAAGAGCCAAAAACATGTTTTCCAAACAAGGGCGTTCCAAAAACAAATTCTCAAAGATTGTCTATGGAAACCGCTTGTGATTCAGAAATATTCGTAATTTTGCAGCCTCAATCAGAAGTAACAACTAAAATGGACGTTCCTTTAGACGACGTGAACTCGCAGTTCACATTTACCTACGACGACATCAAAGGCACCGTACACGTCGTAGATCATCTCACCGGTGAAGAATACGATTTATTGAAAGAAGATACAGGCTGGTTTGACGCCGAATTCAAGTTCGACGTTTAATAACAATCGGACATCCCGCAGGGATGTTAGCTCTATAGATATCATAAATATTTAAAATCCTCTTATCTATAGAGATAACATCCGCTAGAAGCGGATGCCTATTTTACCACCAATTTCTTGGTTTCGACAGCACCGTTGAGGTCTGTGATGTTGACAAGGTAAATTCCCTTGTTCCATTCGCAGGCATCAATGGTGACCTTCCTGTTTTGCTCAACATAGACTTTCTGTCCCACGAGGTTATAGACCTCCACCTTGGCCACGTTGGCGCCTTCTACGGTAAAGATTCCCTCAGTTGGGTTGGGATAGAGCTTGGTTTCGGCAGATAGATCGGTGACACCTAACAATTCACCGTCGATGAATACATCGAATACTACATCATTATTGTCCGACACAACGCCAACGGCAGTCTGCTCTTGACCTTTGGCAAAGTTCGAATCAAGGCTGAGATGAATCACAAATTCTTCGCCTTCCTGCAAAGTATAAGGCAGTTCGGGATAACTCAAGTCCAGATATTGAATATCGGGATGGGCAACACTTGTAAGTTCAAACACCTCGGTAATGGTAATAGGTGTATGCGAGCTATGGTTTCCATTGTACAAAATCACATCTGCTTCTGGTGTGTTGACAGTTAACTCCAAAGCATGGGAAGCCTCGTAATACAAGCCTATATCGGTAAGCGGTTGTTCACCCACAGTGAAGTGGTGGGGATCCAACTCGGCAAAAACCGGCTGCGTGTAACGATGACCTGACTCATCGGCACCGAATACATAATAATCAATAGAGGAACCGCCTTCAAAACCAGTGATATAGCCAACGTATTCATCGGGATTGCCTGTTGCCGTCATGTGAGTCACTTGGTAGGCACCGCCGTTGATGCTATAATAAACAAGGAGTGAATCAGACTTGAGAGGTTCGCCGCTGTAAGCGATGAATTTCGAAACCACTGGATATTGGTTTTGCCATTCCTGCTCGCCGTGCAACACCTCGCGGTGATCCACAAAAAGCATGTTGAAGTCCATCACGCCACGGGTGCGGCAATGCAAAGCATCGGTGTTTTCCCAGCTAATGCTCCAATCCGTATTATATACGGGGACGATGTTGTAACCCGGCATGGCTTCTTGATACACATCGATGGCACCTTGGTTGTAGGAAGCGATGTCACCCATGGGAACATACACCGACTTGTTGAGAATCAAACTATTGGTGTAAGGAGCAAGGGTATAGCCGCCTGGTTCCGGAACACGATATACGCGATAAGGATAGCCCCAGCAGCAGTTGGTGGTGGCGAAATAGTTGGCCACTTGCTCATACAATGCGTATTGCGGATTGCTTTGAGGAAGTTGTGCAATCAAAATCTTGTCGGGAGCGAGATACTTGCCCCAGCAGTCCACGTGGGCGATATAGTCGCCTTGTGGGTCGATGGTGATGTGGTAAGGATCAATACCCAGATAGTCGCGCATCTTGTTACGGACATTGGTCTCGTTGTTGCTGTTTTCGTTCAGGACAAGCTCGTCGCTCACGCCATGGCCACGGCCGTCTTCCATCATGTTACCGCCCGTGTGGGTGAGGTTCATGCCATACATCGGGATGCTCCAGAAGTTGGCGAATACTTGCGACATGTTGTCGTCGTTGGGACGGTTGCGGTTGTATTTGTTGTCGACAATGGCAGGACTGCGATCTTCAAAGATGTACCACGGGCCATAGTCGCGAATCCAATAGGAATCCGAAGGAGCATTTACGAATGTGACATTGCCCATGTTGACACCGGCATTCTGGAAATTGTTTTGGGCGCTGCTCTGGTAGGAAGAGGAAACCACACAATACACGTGGCAGTTGTTTGACAAGTCCACCACAAGGCTGGTAGGAATTCCAAGAGGATAGCGGATCATCACGCCTTGCATGGGTTCAAACTCACCAACAAAACGAGGTTCACCCGTTGGAGGATCGGTTTCAACAAAGTTCTCGTTTCTTACCGGGGTGTACATCTCCTCCTCGGAGAGGTAATGCCAACGCGCCCAATCGGGCTTTCTGTTTTGGGCTTGGGCAACAGTAATAGCCATTAAAGCCATCAAAGCAAAGATTGAGAAAAATCTTTTCATTCTATGAAGTGTTTTTATTTTCATTGAAGCGGCAAAGATAATAATTTTTATTTTTGTGGATGTTAATCTTTTATGCCATGAAAGCCTCCGTCTCTTATCAGGAATTACAGCGTCTCATCGCAGAACAAACACAACAACCCATCAGTTTTGAGTTTGTTGACAACAAGACCATCAAGGTGTTGTATGACTTGAATTTGGGCTTCATGAGGAAAAAGGTCAGCATTGACCTAAAGGTTCTTGATATTACGGGAACCGACTTACGGGTATCGTATTCCGCTGGTTTCGGCTTGGAGGGCATGGTCGGGATGGCCTTGAACATGGTCAAGGACAAGATGCCGGCAGGCTTGATCGAAGAACTGCCTTATCACGAGCTGTTGGTACACCTCGATAAAATCGACAAAATCAAGCCGGTCTTCGAACGCATCGAGGTGAGAGACCTCAACATGTTGGCCGAAGCCCTGGAGGTGGTAGGCGATTTCAAATAAAAAATCCCGCCGTTTGGCGGGATTTTTTTTACTGCTTGCGTGCTGCAATCAGCAGATCCAGCATCTTGATAGCCGAGTCGCTGATGACCGTGCCGGGACCGAAGATGGCCACAGCGCCGGCGTCATAGAGGAACTGGTAGTCCTGTGCGGGAATCACGCCTCCCACGGTGACCATGATGTCGGGACGACCAAGTTTCTCCAGCTCGGCGATGACCTGCGGCACAAGGGTCTTGTGACCAGCAGCCAGCGAACTCACGCCCATGATGTGGACGTCGTTTTCGACGGCTTGCTTGGCTGCCTCGGCGGGCGTCTGGAACAGCGGGCCAACATCGACGTCGAAACCGATGTCGGCATAACCGGTGGCAACCACCTTGGCGCCACGGTCGTGGCCGTCCTGACCCATCTTGGCGATCATGATACGCGGACGACGGCCTTCCATCTTGGCGAACTCGTCGGCCTTGCGGCAGGCTTCCTCGAATCTTGCATCGTTTTTCGTTTCCATAGAATATACTCCTGAGATTGAACGGATGACAGCCTTATAACGGCCTGCGACCTTCTCGCAAGCCATGGAGATCTCACCCAAGGTGGCGCGGCACTTGGCAGCCTCGATGGCCAGGGCCAGCAGATTGCCTTCGCGCGTCTCGGCACAACGGGTGATGGCGTCGAGGCAACGCTGCACGTCGGCTTCGTTGCGGTTGGCGCGGAGTTCCTTCAAGCGCTTGATCTGCGACTCACGCACGGCCGTGTTGTCGACCTCTAAGGTCTCGATCGGGTCTTCGTGGTCGAGGCGGTACTTGTTGATGCCGACGATGGTCTCGCGGCCCGAGTCGATCTTGGCCTGCTTGCGGGCAGCGGCTTCCTCGATACGCATCTTCGGAAGGCCGGTGTCGATGGCCTTGGCCATGCCACCCATGGCTTCCACCTCCTGGATGTGACCCCAAGCGCGCTCGTAGAGGTCGCGGGTGAGGCTTTCCACGTAATAGGAGCCTGCCCACGGGTCAACAACGCGGCAAACGTTGGTCTCTTCCTGGATGTAGATCTGGGTGTTACGGGCGATACGCGCGCTGAAGTCGGTGGGCAAAGCGATGGCTTCGTCCAAGGCGTTGGTGTGCAGGCTCTGGGTGTGACCCAAGGCGGCACCCATAGCCTCGATACATGTACGTGCCACGTTGTTGAACGGGTCTTGCTCAGTGAGCGACCAGCCCGAGGTCTGCGTGTGGGTACGCAGGGCCAGCGACTTGCTGTTCTTCGGGTTGAAGGTCTTCACGATCTTGGCCCAAATCATACGGGCGGCGCGCATCTTGGCAATCTCCATGAAGTGGTTCATGCCCGAACACCAGAAGAAGGACAGACGCGGCGCGAAGGCGTCAATATCGAGGCCAGCCTTGACACCGGTGCGGAGGTAATCCCAACCGTCAGCCAAGGTGTAGGCCATCTCGATGTCGGAGGTGGCACCGGCTTCCTGCATGTGGTAACCCGAGATGGAGATGCTGTTGAACTTCGGCATGTTCTGCGAGGTGAACTCGAAGATGTCGGCGATGATGCGCATCGAGAACTCAGGCGGATAGATGTAGGTGTTACGCACCATGAACTCCTTCAGGATGTCGTTCTGGATGGTACCTTGCAACTCTTCGTATTGGGCACCCTGCTCCAAGGCAGCGACGATGTAGAAGGCCAAAATCGGCAACACAGCGCCGTTCATGGTCATGGAGACGGACATTTTGTTCAGCGGGATTTGGTCAAACAGCACCTTCATGTCTTCGACGGAGCAGATGCTCACGCCCGCCTTACCCACGTCGCCCATGACGCGTTCGTGGTCGGCGTCGTAGCCACGGTGGGTGGCCAAGTCGAAGGCCACGGACAGACCCTTCTGACCGGCCGCGATGTTACGGCGGTAGAAGGCGTTGGACTCTTCAGCGGTGGAGAAACCGGCGTACTGACGGATGGTCCAGGGACGCATCACATACATCGTCGAGTAAGGTCCACGGAGGAAGGGTGCAATGCCAGCGGCATAGTTGAGGTGCTCCATGCCTTCGAGGTCTTTCTCGGTGTAGGCAGGCTTCACCATGATGTGTTCAGAGGTCTCCCAAGGCTCGCCATTCGGCAGGATGAGACCGCTGTGCTTAGGTATAGCGTTGATATTGATGTCTTTATAATTCGGTTTCATTGTGTTACCCTTTCATCATTTAGTTATACCTAATTGTTTTTGGAAATCCTGCAAGGTCTCAAGCACATTGCTCTTGACGTGGATGAAGTACTTCAAGCCAGCCTCTTTGAGGATGTCGACGGTGCCTTCGGGGTTACCGGCGAGCACCACGATGGTGTCGTTCTTCAACTCCTCGTAAATCTTGAGGGCTTTGCCTTCGCCGTATTCCTCGTCGGACGAGCAGATGACCAGAATCTCGGGCTTCACCTCACGGGCGGCGGCGATGCCTTCGTCCAAAGTCTTGAAACCTGGATTATCGACGACTTGAATGCCGGCGCAAGCGAAGAAGTTAGAGGCGAAGTTGGCACGAGCCTTGCGCATGGCGAGGTTGCCATAGGTGAACATCCATGCCACGGGACGCTTGTGGTCTTGGGCATAGACGTCGGTGGCGTAGCGCAACTTCTCGAACTGTTGTGCGGCACGGAAGGTGACGATGGTTTCGACCTCGGCCTTCTCGTCGCGGCGGTCGTCGGCTTCCATCACCCAAGCCTCGGGCGTGAACTTGAGGCTCTCCGTAAAGTTCGGGAACTGGTTTGTGCCGAGGATGGTTTCGCGACGCGTGGCCACGTTGCTGAACTTCTTGGCTGCGCTTTCCTTGATGAGGCCTTGAATCATGCCCTTGCGGACGGCTTCGAGATAGCCGCCTTCGTCCTGGATCTTGTTGAACAAGTCCCAAGCGGCGGTAGCCAGGCTCTCGGTGAGGTTCTCGATGTAGTAGGAGCCGGCGGCGGGGTCGGCGACTTTGTCGAAGTGGGCTTCTTCCTTGAGGACGAGCTGTTGGTTGCGGGCGATACGGTCGGCGAAGTCGGTGGGCAACTCAAACGGCGCGTCGAACGGCATGACGGTGAACGAATCGACACCGCCCAAAACCGCCGACATGGTGCCGCTCGTGGTGCGCAGCATGTTGACATAAGCGTCATACAGGCTCATGCCGATTTCAGCGTTGGTAGCGTGGATGTGCATTTTGGCGTTCTCTTCCTTGCCGCCGTAAGCCTTCACAATGTTAGCCCACAGCAGACGGTAAGCGCGCAGCTTGGCCATCTCCATGAAGTAATTCTGTCCGACAGCGACATTGAAGCGCATCTTCGGAGCAATCTCATCGATGGTGAGGCCTTTCTCAGTCAGTTTGTCTAAGTATTCGGCACCTACGGAGAGGGCGAAGGCCATCTCCTGAACAATCGTCGAGCCAGCATTGGTGAACACATGGGCGTTGACGCCGATGGTGTGGAAACCAGGCATTTCGGCCTTCACCATGATGTAAGCCAGCTCCATGTCGGTGCTCTCGGCGATGTACCACACGCCGCGGCGCAGGTAGCGCGTCAGCGGGTCGTAGTTCAACGAACCTTTGATGTCCGGAATCTTCGACAGCATCTCCAACAGCGGCAGGTGGTACTTGTTGTTGTACAAGTTAATCTCCACTGCTTTCTGGTCGATGCCGTTGAGCAACGTGGCAATCTCGATGGCGTCGTATGGCTTGTCCATCTCTAATTTGAAGCCGATGCTATTGCAACCGCGACTCAAGGCGTTGAGAGCAATTTTGTTGGCTTCGTTGACATCTTTCACAGTGATGTCCTGACGGACAAGCCATTCGTTGCCTTCAGGTTTGTTGCCGCGGACGTATGGGAACTCGTTGGGTTGCATGCCCGTCCAGGGAATGTCCTCCAGGTTCTCTGCGCGGTAGTAGGGCCTCACTTGAAAACCTTCGGCCGTACGCCAAACCAGTTTTTTGTTGTAATCTGCCCCTTTAAGGTCTTTCTCTATCACAGCTTCCCATTCCTGGGTGCTGACAGGTGGAAATTCCTCAAAGAGTTTCTTTTTATTCTCCATAGATTTAGTTGGTTTATATTGTTCTGTTTTTATCTTGCCTGACGGAAATGCCAGTTGTCATGTTTTTGAAGTTCCAAAAACGTGTTGGAACTCAACTTCACGTTCTTTTCCAACAAGACGCGGGATGAAAACACGCCATAACCTCCGTTTACATTGGTGTATTCTGGAACATTCTGCACGATGCTGCTGGAAGGACCGTTGACAGAGATGAAATTGTAGAGTTCATCACCGCCAGCTGCAATGGAAAGGGTTAAGGAAGGTTCAAAAACAAGACGTTCAACATTCTTCGTCGTGTCGCGGCCCATGAATTCAGCCAAATTAGGGAAGAATAGGGAGGCTTTGTATTTGGCCGTGTAGTTGTTTTGCTCATAATTCAAGCTTGGGCTGGATTTGGGAAATGTTCCCAACGACCAAGTCATGCATTTTTGAACGGAGTCGTTAGAAGGACTAACCTCGGTATAGCGGAACCTGACAACCAATTCATAGACGACTGCATTGGGACATTCTCTCCATTTAATGCTACCGTTTTCAGAGGTGAAGTCCATTTGAGAGAGAAACACCGTAAAACTGGATCCACCGACCATTTCGGTGAAAGCATTGAGGATGGTGTCACCACGATCTATCACAAGCTCATATCTGTACTTATGGTTGTTCGTATTGTTGTTCAGTTTCTCTTTTGTATAATAGACTAACTGGTCGGGGGCATAGAAGATACCGAGGTTTTTGTTGTGAACCGTGATGGTATCCAATGGCAACACACGGGTTTGCTGATAACTGTTGCTCGTTGCGCCAGCCCTGTATTCGATGAGTTTGGCGTCCAGCTTATTGGGATAATTGCAGGAATCGTCGATCAATGCGATGTCAAAGGCATCCCCAGGTCCCAAGAAAGCCTTGTTGATCTTGATGTAATTCGTGTCCTTTCCGCTGTCAAGCAAGCCGTAAACAACCGTAATGTCTTTATAATCTGCATAAAGGTCCACATCGGTGCTGCATGACAAAAACAAGGATCCGAGGACCGATAGCATCAAAACAAAAACGAAAATCTTCTTCATAACGACATAAAATATTTAAAGCGTCAAAGATACAACAAATTTTCTTATCTTTGGTGCAGATTTTTGAAAAAGCGCAATGAACGAAAATAACAATAGATGGTTGGTTGTTGTTAATCCTCAGGCTTCCATTGGAAAATGCGGCAAAGACTGGCCTGAAATCAAACGGATACTTGACGAATCGGGGTTGGAGTATGATTTTGTGGTGACGGAACGTCCCGGACATGCCATCGAAATCGTCAGAGACCATATCACGGAGAAAGGCTATAAAAAAATAGTCTCCATCGGTGGTGACGGTACCAACAACGAAGTCATCAACGGCATTTTTACACAAGATCGTTTCCACACTCAAGAAATCGTCATGGGGGTAATTCCTGTCGGCACGGGTAACGACTGGCGGAGATCGTTCGGTTTTCCCATCGATTATAGAAAGAATATCCAAACCCTCAAGGAGGAACGCTTGTTTTCGCACGACATTGGAAAAGTGGTCTATTACAACCATGGCGATCCGCGAGTCAGGTATTTCTTGAATGCCGCTGGAACGGGATTGGACGAGATGGTTTGCAAAAAGACCAACTTGCTGAAATCACAAGGCAAGGGAGGAACCATTCGATATTTGCTCAGCGTGGTCAACAGCCTCCTGACCATCAAATGTCCCCATGTCCAAATCGAGCTTGATGGCCAATTGGTCTTCGATGACGAGATTCTTAGCCTTTCCATTGGCAACGGACGCTATAACGGAGGCGGCATGATGATGATGCCGGAAGCCGTCCAGGACGATGGGTTATTCGACATTACCGCCATCAAGAAGGTGGGACTCCTTAAATTTGCCGCCAATGTCAAGAACATTTATGATGGCTCATTTGTCCAAAAACTCAAGGAAGTCAGCACCTATCGGGGTAAAAAGGTCAGGGTCATCTCCATCCCATCCCACAAATTGCTGCTGGAAACCGAAGGCGAAACCTTGACCAATTCGCCTTTCGATTTTGAAATCTTGCCCAAAGCCATCAACATGGTCATTCCAACTGAACAACTGAACAACTAAAAACTATAAACTGTCATGACAAACATCGATCAAGTCAATTTTCAGAACAAACATGTAGTGATCCGCGTCGATTTCAACGTGCCGTTGGACGATAATTTCAACATCACCGATGACACCCGTATGCGTGCAGCCCTGCCGACCATCAACAAGGTCTTGAACGACAAGGGTATGGTGGTGCTGATGTCGCACCTCGGTCGCCCAAAGAAGAACCCCGACCCGAAGTTTTCCATCAAGCCCATTATCAAGCATTTGGAAGAACTGCTGGGTTGTCCTGTTCAATTCGCTGAAGACTGCATGAAGGCTAAGGAACAAGTGGATGCCATGAAACCCGGTGAAGTGCTAGTGCTTGAAAACCTCCGCTTCTATGCCGAGGAAGAAGGCAAACCACGCGGCATCGAGAAGGGAGAGGAAGGCTACGACGAAGCCAAGAAAGCCATCAAAGCCTCCCAGAAGGAATTCACCAAGACCCTGGCCGGCTATGGCGAGTACTACATCAACGATGCCTTCGGCACCGCCCATCGCGCCCATGCTTCAACCGCTTTGATTGCCGATTATTTCGATGCCGAACACAAGATGTTCGGCTACCTGATGGGCAAGGAAGTGGCTGCCGTCAACAAGGTGATGAACGACATCCAACGTCCCTTCACCGCCATCATGGGTGGCTCGAAGGTCTCCACGAAGATCGAGATCATCGAGAACTTGCTCACCAAAGTGGACAACCTCATCCTTTGCGGTGGCATGACTTATACCTTCAAGCGTGCCTTAGGCGGCCATATCGGCAACTCCATCTGTGAGGAAGACAAGCTTGACCTCGCCTTGGACATCATCGAGAAAGCCAAGCAGAAGGGCGTCAACCTTTACCTCTCGTTCGACGTGGTGGTGGGCGACAAGTTCTCGAACGACGCCAACACCATGGTTGTTGACCCGATGAATGTTCCCGATGGCTGGGAAGGCATGGATTGCGGACCTGAAAGCCGTAAGTTCTATGCCGGTATTATCAAACAGTCGAAGACTGTGCTCTGGAACGGTCCTTGCGGCGTGTTTGAGTTTGATAAGTTCGCCGAAGGCTCCAAAGCTCTGGCCGAAGCCATTGTGGAGGCCACCGAACAAAACGGCGCCTTTACCCTCATCGGAGGTGGCGACAGCGTGGCTTGCATCAACAAGTTCGGCTTGGCCGACCGTGTGAGCTACGTCAGCACCGGTGGCGGTGCCTTGCTCGAAGCCATCGAAGGCAAGGAACTGCCAGGCATTGCAGCCATCAAGAAGTGATGAAGACCCTTGTCAACATCATCAGCCGCGAACACCCGCTTGCCGCCTATCTTTTCGTCAAAGAGTATTACGAAGAAGGCGACAAGCTGGTGTTTATTGCCGCCAATGAGAATTTCGACTGTATCACGCCTTTGGTCAACGCATTGCAAATCAACAAGGAAGTGGTGCAACGGGTGGTGTTGCGACGCGATGCCGACAGTTATACCTATGAGCGGATTTGCCGTTTGATCAACAATGTCTTGGACAAGGACGGCAACTATTATGTCAACCTTGCCGGAGGCACCCGATACATTGCCCTTTCGGTGCAGCACGTGCTCTCAAACTATCATGCCAAGTTCTTCTATACCCAGACCAAACAAAACCTTATCGTCAAGACCATTTTCGACAACAGCATTTACGACAACGACGATGAAATTTATCCCATTCGTTACAAGATGAGTTTGCCGGAGTATTTCAAGATTCATGGTTTGGAACACGACATTGATGTCCCGAAAACCTTTATTTCGGATGAAGAACAGGCCAAACGGATGTTTGACATGTTTGCCAACAAAAAGCTGTGGGCCAGCGATTACAAGGTAATGGACGTGTTAAGGGAAAAATACCGCAACTGGAAATACATCGACATCCATGAGGTGGAGACCACTATCAACGACAGCATGATTCCCATTCCCAACCTCAGCAAGTTCCTCGAACATATCGAATTTGAACCCGCCACCAAGGGAATGCTGCAGCGTGAAGAGCTGGAATACCTTACTGGAGGTTGGTTTGAAGAATATGTGTTTTATCTCATCAACAACAGCCTTCATCCCGACGACATTGCCATTGGCGTGCATATCGACGGATGCACCGAAATCCAACACAACAACGAGTTGGACGTTTGTTTCATCAAGAACAACCAGCTGTTTGTGATCGAGTGCAAGACGGGCATCAACTCACAAAGCATGTTCAACGAGATTGTCTATAAGGTTAGTGCGCTGAAGGAAGTACTGTTAGGCATCTCGTGCCATTCCTACATTTTCTCCTTGAAGAAAGACCATACCGGCGACATGAAAAAAATCGCCAGGTACATGGATGTTACCTTCTGCGATTTCTATTGCCTGACCAAGGAGGAAAAACTAACCAAGGAGCTGAAGAAAATGGCAGCCATCGCCAGAAATTGACAGCTCTGCTGTTTTTCCAAAATAAATAGCTCGGTTATCGGAAAAATGTCCTGCTGGAAAGCCAAAGCAGACGGGATAATCATACTCTTTTACCACATCGAAAATGGCTTGTTCAACAGGTTTTCCAAAAGGATCGGGATTGTCGTGGATATCGGTTAAGGCACCTATCACAAGTGCTTTCAAATGATCGAGCTTTCCAGCGCGTTTCAAACCATATAGCATGCGTTCCACATGATAGATGTATTCGTCCACTTCTTCAATAAACAGAATTTTGTCATCTGTTTCCGGAAAGGAATTGGAACCGATCATTCCATAAAGAACCGAGAGATTGCCTCCCACGATGATTCCAGATACAGAACCTTGACGGTTCAATGGATAAGCAGGAAAATCATAACACAAGGGTTTTCCCGTCAACGCATCGATAAGCGATTGAAGAGCCACTGGAGTTTTGTTAGCCAAAATATGCGGCATGGAAGCGTGGATGGAGGGAATGCCTAATCGACTCAATTTGCCATGGAACACCGTGACATCGCTGAAACCGATAATAGGTTTGGGATGTTCCATGAATTTGGTGAAGTCTATCTTGTCGATGATGCGGATGCTACCATAACCTCCACGGGCCATCCAGATGGCGTCAATATCGTCACGATCCATGTATTCCTGAATGATAGAGGAACGCAAGGCATCACTTCCTGCGGCGATATTGTCCACCGAATACAGACGGTTGTCGAAAACCGATTCAAATCCCTTTTCATGAAGCCAATTGATGGCAAATTCCATCTCTTCGGGTACTACTTTTCGAGCCGGTGCCGCAATGGCAACTTTAATTCTGCCTTCCGAATTCATAATTCCGAATTAATGATTTCGTCCTTGTCTTGAACGTAGGTTTCTTCCAAAAACACCTCTCCTGTATCCAGGAATTTCTTCCAAACACCATTGCGGATACCGCCCGAATAGGTCTGGAGCTCACGAATTTTTCCATTTGGATAGTAATACAAATGTTCTCCATCGGGATAGCCACCTTTGAAAGAACCCTTGAAAGCCATCTTACCGTTGGAATAATAGGAAATCCATTCACCGACTTGCTTGTCGTTTCGGTATTCACCTTCGGAATAAACCTCACCGGATTGTTCTTTCCACTTGCCTGTTTTCATTCCATCGAAATAGGATCCTTCGGCAATGACTTTACCGTTTTCGTCATATTCCACATACTTTCCTTCTGGCACACCATCAAAGAAATCCTCTTGTTTTTGGATCTTTCCTGAAGGATAATACCATGTCCAAGTGCCGTCAAATCGTCCGTCCTTGTATTCGCCGACTTGTTCCAAAACTTCGCCTGGATAATAGAATTTCCATACCCCTGAACGCTTTCCATTGATAAAAATGCCTTGTGCGCGCAAGGTGCTGTCAGGATAAAGTTCCACCCATTCACCGCGGCGGGTGCCATCGGTATCCATGATTCCCGATTGGACCAAACGACCATTTTGATATATCTGGGAACTGATCACATTACCATTTTCGTCGAATTCTCGCCAAGTGCCTTCGCGTTTGCCGCCTCTGAACGAAGCTTCTCTTTTGACGCGGCCGTTTGGATAGTATTCATGTTGCATTTGGAGCGGCTTGGTCTCGCTTTCGATCACCTGCTCCACATCGTTTACATATTTGGTAATCCGTTTCAAGTTGCCTTTTTCATCATATAGCTTATAATAGCCGTCTCGAAGGCCATGCTTGTAATAGATTTCTGATTTCAACTCAAAATTTTCATAAAACTCTTTCCAATAGCCGTGTTTTCTACCTTGTGCATCGAAGCGGTTGAGTACTTCACGGGTATTTAGGAATCCTTTTTTGTATGTGATGATTTCAATGAGTCGGCCTGTTGTATCATAAACCGGTGAAATGCCATGTTCAAAGCCATCCTTAATGGGAATAACTTGCAATAAGTGGTATTTTTTGTCGTAACGACGACTATAGCCAGTTCTGACATTGTTTACAAATTGTTCCTCCTGGATTTCATCTGAAAGATAGGTCTTTCGAACACCATTTTTCAAATCGTTGCGATAGGTCACGGCAAGGGTTGTGTCGCCTTCTTCGGAATAAAACACCCATAATCCATCCAAAAGGAAATTCTTGCGATCGCCTTCCGATTTCAATTGGCCGTTTTCGTAATAGGTTTTCCAATAGCCGTCAGGTTTTCCATCGCGCAACATTCCTTCACTCGAAATGCTATCGTTGGCATACCTGAATACTTTGTATTCAGTCTGACCAAAAGCCAAAACCCCGCTAAACAGTGCTATTATGAAAATGATTGTCCTATTCATCTCGAGATGCAAAACTAATAAAAACTTCCATTCCACCCGACCGCGATTTCAACATTCCATCATGCATTAATCATCCTTTTTTTATAAAAAATTTTGTTGATTGAATGAATAATGTGTTTGTGAACAGTTGCATAACTTTTTGAAAAATATCTTGACTTTTTCCGATGCTTTTTTATTTAAAGGAAACGGATTTTTTAGTCATGTCATTTTCAGGAAGTTTGAATTTTCAAAGAAAAAACGAAAAAAAAATTTATGGAAATTATTACCATAGCAATTTCAATTTTTTGGTGTTGATAAATCTTTTTTTCGGGTTGAAAATTTATCTTGTCCCAACCAATAAACACTCTATTTGTTTTATAAGAATTTATCAACAATTTTCCTGTTGATAAGTTTATAAATAATTAAGAATTAATAAGTTATAATAAATCTGTTGATAATTGAAAAAGGTTAATAAGCTCATAAATAAAGGGTTAATATTGTTTGTAAAAAGATAAAAAATTACCTTTGCGAATTAATTATGAACAGTGATACAAATGAACCAAATTATTCCTATAGCATCGGACCATGGCGGCTATGAAATGAAACAGTTTTTGATTGAAAAACTTGAAGAAGCCGGCTATGAAGTAAAAGATTTCGGAACCCACAGCACCGACAGCGTCGATTATCCCGACATGATTCATCCTTTGGCAAAAGCCATTGAAAATGGAACATATCCCCTTGGCATTATTTTATGTGGCAGTGGTAATGGTGCCCAAATGACAGCCAACCATCATCCTCATGTGCGTGCTGCCTTGTGCTGGAACGAAGAACTTGCCAAACTGGCCCGTCAGCACAACGATGCCAACATCCTTTCCCTGCCTGGGCGTTTCATTCCTTTTGACCAAGCCTGGCGCATGGTTCAGATATTTTTGACTACGCCTTTCGAAGGCGGACGTCATACCCGTAGAGTCGAGAAAATAGAACAGATAGACTAATTGCTTATGAGTGACAATAGCTTGAAATTCAAGAGCGACAGCAACATTGCCTTCAATGAGGAACATTGGCAAAAGATGAATTACAACATCGGTTGCTATGAAAAGCGTTTTGCCTCCAGTAAGGACAATTATAGGAATGTGGAACTGGAACGACAGCGTGCCTACCAGCTGCGCAACAAGTCACTGTTGAACATGGAAAAACTGCTCGTCGATTTTGAAACCCGTTTTCAAGAAAACGGCGGTACAGTACTTTGGGCTCGCGATGTTGAAGATGCCCAGGAGATGATTTGGGATCTTGTCAACAAACGCGATATCAAGGCAGTTACCCGTTCCAATTCCATGGTGTTGGATGAGATTGGTCTTAATGAGTTCATGAAGGAAAAAAACAAGCCTCTCTATGAAAACAATGTGGCTCGTTTCATTCTGAAAGCCATGGGCAAGGCACCCTATCATCCCATGTTTCCCACCATGAATCTCTCGAAAGAAGAGATCAATGAGGTGTTGAACAGCCATTTCAAGTTGAAGTTCGGGAGTACCTCCAAGCAGATGGTGAATTTCATCCGTCATCAGATCAACCAGGAATTGTCAAAGGCTCAGGTTTGCATTACTGGAGCCAATTTCCTGCTTTCCGATGTGGGAGGTGTGGTGCTTACCGAGAATGAGGGGAATGTGTTGAAATCATGTGCCTCTGCCAAAATCCACATTGTTGTCGCCGGTATCGACAAGGTCATCTCTTCCATTGAGGACTTGAGCATTCTGTTGCCTTTGTCGTCGGCTCATGCCACAGGTCACAACATGACTGCCATCAATTCCATTACTTGCGGTCCTTCCAAAAATGGCCACGGACCTGAGCAGATGTATGTGATCTTTCTGAACAACGGTCGTTCCGATTTGCTTGAAAACGAAGTGATTCGCAAATCGTTATCGTGCATCCATTGTGGAGCATGTGTCAGTGTTTGCCCAGTTTATAAGAATTTAGGCGGTTATACCTACAATTCACCATATATCGGTCCCATTGGCGCAGTAATGTCACCTTTGATGTATGGTCTCGATGAGTATTACCATCTTGCCTATCTATGTACACAATGTGGCCGCTGCAAGGAAGTATGTCCTGTGAAAATCCCCTTTGAAGATTTGGTCATTGAAAACAGACGAATTATTGCAGAAGAAAGAATGGGTAACGCCAAGTTCGACTCTTTGGTTCGATCCATGATTAGCCATTGTAAATCCCGTAAAAAGATGGATTGTCCACAGTGGTTGAAGAAGTTTGAACTCAAGCAAGTGTTGAACAAAAGCGCCTTCACTTTGCGTGCCGTACCTGAAATGGCACCAAATTCGTTCAATCAAATGACAAAAGAAACTGAGAGCTGAAAATAAAAAACTTTCAGCTCTCAATTCTCAGCTTTCAACATCCCCTTATCATAACAAGAAATAAAGGCCCGCAATAATGCCGGCACCGATGAGGATGGCCAAAATCACCCTGAGTGCCGAAACTGGCGAGCTGCCTCCTACCTTGCCGGTTTGGCCGTTCACCACAAACTGGTATGTCTTTTCCTTGTATTTGAAGGAAGAGATCCACACTGGCAACAAGATGTATTTATAGGTAATGTTGCTATACAAAGTGGAGAACCTGACAGCGCTTACACGGTCGCATCTCCAGTGGCTTTTCACATAGCTGTCGATATTGGATCTTAGCTTGGATTGAATAGAGGTTTGTGCGATTTCCCAGCCTTGCTTCAAGCCGATGGAATAGCGTTCGGCTGCAAAACCTGCCAACAGTTGTGGGTTGTAAGGAACCAGTTTCGACAGTTTGAAGGGCTCACAGTATTTGATTCCTGATTTTTTATGGCGTTCCGAAGCCATCACGGTTTCATCGTCGATAAACTCCTGATATACGCCGTTGACATAACGCCAGGTAGTCTGTGTTTCGTAACTGCCGTCCTTTTTCCTCACCTTATGGTCGTATCCTGCCCGTGCCGTGAAGTTGGAAGTAGTTTGTGCATCGTAGGTCCAATAAGGCAGATATACACCTTTGAACGCTTCAGGATTGGCACTTTGTTTGGCCTTCTTAGGAGCAAACCATTTTCTCTTGAGCCATTTGGTGAACTTCTCGCCAGCCGTAGCCTTGGGAACGACGAAGGGACAAACGCCGCCGGGAGCGATGGTCTTGTCGGTAGCGGCAGGCATCACCTGGGTGGACCCGCAAAAAGGACACACCGCCGCCGTCTCAAGGGCATCGTAAATGGATACCGCACCACAGCTCTTGCACTCCACCGATTTCTTTTCTGCTCCCCATTCGCAGCTTTCTTTGTTCACCGCCGATTCGAAGTCGATTTCACACACTTCGTTTTCTGCGTCGGCGTTGGGCAATTCACAAGTATAGCCGCAATAGTCGCAATGCATCTTTCCCGAAGCCGGGTCGAACGTTACCGTTGCACCGCAATTAGGGCATTTCTTGTCGGTTTCCTTTACCGTCGATTCTGAGCGCATCTGCTCTTCCAATGGGATGCTTTCGTCGTATTCTGCCATGTTGATTCGGTTTAAGTGGTTGCAAATTTATAAAAATTCCTATATTTGTCCTTGAATATAATCGAGGAATCTATGAATAAACGAACTTTACTATTCCTTTGTCTGCTGGGGTTGCTGTTGCCTATGACATCGTGGGCGCAGAACACCATGGTCACAGGCAAGGTGGTTTCGAGCGACGATGGTTTCGGGATGCCGGGTGTTACCGTACAGATTAAAGGCGGCACCGGCGGCACTATTACCGACATCGATGGCAACTACAACATCCAAGTCGATCAAAACGGCACCTTGGTGTTCAGTTTTGTGGGCTTTACCACCCAAGAAATCAAGGTGAATGGCCGGAACAAGATCAACGTCACCATGGACCAAGACGCCCAGATGCTCGACGATGTGGTGGTGACGGCCTTGGGCATCAAACGCCAAAAACGCGAATTGGGCTATGCCACCGAAGAAATCGACGGCAACCTGATTGCCAAATCGGGCTCAGGCAGCGTAATCAGCGCCTTAAGCGGTCGCTCAGCTGGTGTGCAGATCATCAACCCAACGGGCGTTGACGGTGGCTCGTCGCGTATCACCATCCGTGGTAACAATAGCATCTTGGGCGACAACCAGCCTTTGATTGTCGTTGACGGTGTTCCGATGACTAATGAAGGTGGCATTACCGACTGGAGTGGCGGACGCGACTGGGGTACCGCACTCAACAACATCAATCAGGAGGATATCGAGAACATCGACATCCTGAAAGGCCCCACCGCTGCCGCTTTGTACGGATCACGTGGCGGCAACGGCGTGCTGCTCATCACTACCAAGAAAGGCAGCAAACAACGTGGTTTGGGTATCAGCTACTCTACAAGCTACAAGATAACGCAGCCTTATATGTACCGTAGTGTTCAGAACAAATACGGCGCTGGAGGCCCCATCACTTTCCATACCCCCACCCTCACCCCTATTGAAGGCATGTTCGACGAGGACGGCAACCAAGTGTATGACTATCCAGGCATCTATAGCGTTGACAATGGCCCTGCGGGTGAACCCACCAATACCACCTTCGGCTACTACGGAGGTGCCCAAAGCTGGGGGCCGGAGATGAACGGCGAGAGCGTACTTTGGTGGGATGGCGTGGTGCGCAAATACGATCCGCAACCCGACAACCTCAGCATGTTGTTCCATAACGGGCACACTTTCAACAACAACATCTCTTTGCAGAATGCCGGCGACTTCGGTAGCATCCGCGTGTCATTCACCGACTCTAGAACAGATGCCATCATCGACAACTGTAATTTGAAACAAACTACTGTCAACGTGGGTTCGTTGATTAACGTTTCCGACAAGATCAAGGTGGATGTGGCTTTCACCTATCTGGATTATTTCCGTTTGAATTCTCCAGAAATCGGTGAGTCGGAAAGCAATTTCAACAAAGGTCTGCTCTATTGCTGGCCCCGTAGCTGGAAAGGGCTCGAAGTTTATTCTTACGAGAATCCCGACGGCACCATGAACCAGTTTGACGGCTATCCATACAAGTATATCTATAGCAGCACTTTCTGGACGTTCTACAACAACAACACGACGTTGGATCGCGACAAGATGTTCGGATCGGTGCGCCTGCTTTACGATGTCACTCCTTGGTTGTCGGCCACCGCCAAAGTTGCTTTGGACTGGACCAACGACACCTACCTGACCACCCATAAGCCCACCACTTCCGACGGTATGGCAGGTGGTTATTATTCCAAGAGCAAGGGCACTTCACTTACCCGTGACATGGACTTCCTGCTGACTGCCTACAAGGACAAGATTTTCGGTTCAAAGTTCAATGTTAGGTTTTCTGTCGGTGGTGAGCAATACTATGGTTATCGCGATGGTATCAGCGGAACTTCGGGTCGATGGGCATACGCCAACCTCTACACGATCTACAATTACTCGTCGGCTACCGAACGCACCTTTGACGAGTCGAAATGGGAGAAACAAGTAAACTCGGTGTATGCCTTCCTGAACCTGAGCTATAGCGATTACCTGTTTCTTGATGTGACAGGCCGCAACGACTGGTCGTCAACACTGCCCATCACAAACAACAGTTACTTCTATCCATCCACCACCTTGAGTTTTGTTCCTACCTCTGCTTTCAAGGAATGGAACTGGGGTCCCGTCAATTACTTGAAGCTGAGAGGCTCATGGGCACAGACGGCGAGCGACACCGAGCCCTATCAGCTAAACTACACATACGGCACTGGTTCCTTTGGGCATCAACTGTCGTCGTCGTTGCCCAGCACCGTGCCGCCCTTGGAACTGAAACCCCAGCGTCAACGCGCTTTTGAGGCTGGTTTCGACTTGGGATTGGGTGCCCGTTTCAATATGGACTTCACCTATTACAACATCTACTCGTGGGACCAGATTTTGTCGTCGCCTTTGGCACCGTCGTCGGGAGCCTCCAATGTGACCATCAACACAGGCGTTGTCACCAACAAAGGTATCGAAGCCATCATGACATACGATATTGCCCAGGGTAAGGATTACGGCATTCAAGTCGGATTGAACTTGGCCCGTAACAAAAATAAAATCGTTGATTTGGCAGGTGCCAATATGTATCTGCTCTCTGAAATTTGGGGATCAAACGGTCCAGCGGTTGCCGTGGAGGAAGGCGAGGAATACGGCACCATCTACGGATGGGATTACCTGTATGAATACACGCTGGCCGATGGCACTGTCGTCGGTCCTTTCTACGATGCCAACGGCAACCCCATGCCTTTGCTCAACGAGTCGGGAACAGAATACCTGATTACGGATAACCGTGTTCCAGTAGGCAACTGTGCACCTTGGGTCACAGGCGGTGTCAATATGAGGGCTTCCTACAAAAACTGGTCGTTATATGCTTTGGTCGATGCCAAGTTGGGAGGTCAGATTTACTGCGCTTCCTACGTGGTGGGCATGCAGACAGGACAGAGTCCGGAGACGCTTTACGAACGTGAAGGCAATGGATTGCCCTATTACGAAAACGATGAGTTGCTTGGCAATTATGGCGTGATACTGCCTGGCTATTGCATCAATACCGAAACAGGCGAAGCCCACGAGAACAATAACACGGTTCACTATCTCTATAAATACATGCCCAACTACGGTGGTTGGGGTAAAATCATCACTACCCCGGGTATCGTTGACAACACCTGGATCAAGTTGCGTGAGCTTTCGCTGACCTATGACTTCCCGAGAAAATTGCTTGACAAGCAGAACTTCTTCAAACAGGCTTCGATCTCTCTAGTAGGTCGTGACCTGTTCTATTTCTACAAGACCTTGCCTGACAACATCAATCCCGAAGGCACCATAGGCTCCGGCAATGCTCAAGGTCTGGAATACGGTTCCTATCCTGGAACGAGATCGATTATGTTATCGTTGAAGGTGAATTTATAATTAAGAATTTAGAATTATGAGAAAGAATCATACTATAGTCTTGAAATGGATTGCCGCGCTCCACGTTGTTCCGCTCGCAATGACGTTGTTATTGGTAACGTCATGTACCAAGGATTTCGAGGAGATGAACAGGGAACCGTTCCATCCGATGGGTACTACCATGGAAGCACTCTTCAACGGCGTGGTGAGTTCCTTGCAGCAGAACATGAACGAACAGTTTTACCTGCAAAACGAGATCTGGTATCCCGAAACGGAACTGGGTGCTTTGACTTCAGAAGCCTGGGGCAACTCACAAATCGGCACTACAGCCATTTGGTCGGATTATTACCACATGTTGGCCAACATCCGTGAGCTGGAAAAACGTTTTGATGCCTACGATGAAGAACATGGCGATACCGCCGTTTGCGACAAAGTGCGTGCCCAGGTGATTATTCTGAAAGCCTACCAAACCTTTAAGATCACCGACATCTTTGGCGACATGCCTTATACCCAAGCCGGTCGCATTTGGGAAAACGCTTCTTCGCAAGCTACCATGAAACCTGAATGGGACACGCAAGAAAGCATCTACAAATCATTGCTGGAAGAGTTGGTTTGGTCGCGCGATATTCTTCATGCCGACTCGGTTACCACTCCAAGCGGCAATGAATACTACAAGTTACCCTACGACGTGCTGCTGAGTAACAACTACACACTTTGGGCTGAATTTGCCAATTCGTTGATTCTCCGTCACGGTTTGCGCATGTATGACAAGGATCCCGACTATGCCACCCCTTTGTTAGTGGATGCCTACAACTTAATCTACACCGTAATGAGTGCTTCAGGCGGTTCGGCTTTGGGAGGTGGCATTTGCTTGTGGCCCAGTGTATTGGGAACCAATTGGGATGGCAACTGGTCGTTCCGTGAACACAAAAACCTTAGAATGGGCGAAACAGTATGGAGTTGTCTTTCTTCTACCGACGACATGGATGGCAGTGGTATCTTTGACTATCGCACGTTCTTGTTCTTCGATACCAATCACAAGACCGACAGCTTCCCAAATGGAGCTTGGAAACCCTATCCCCAGATTCGCACAACAGAAACACCCATTGAAGGCGGCTCGCCTTATGCCCAGTCGCGTGACGGCAACTATACATTCAAAGGCCCGGGATGTCTCTTTTCACCATTCAACTATTATCTTACCCGCGATGAAAAATATGTCCCTCAAATTCTCGTCACCTACGCCGATGTGCTGTTCATGAAAGCCGAGATCGAAGTGCGTAACATCGGAGGAATCACTCCTCCTTTGAATGCCGATGAATCCATCCGTCAGGGTGTCTATCAATCGTTCCTGTTTTGGACACATATACCGCCACAAGCTTCCAGCCGTTGGACCTATTTGTATCCACAATATGACAACTATGTCGGCAATACCGATATATGGTCGTGTAGCTACAATATGTCGTCCGACGTGATGAACTATGCCGTATGGATGAATCCCAATTACGATGGAAGTCAGGAATTTTATCTGAACATGATCTATCAGCAACGCTGGCTAAACCTCTTCCGTCAGCCTTGGGAGGCTTGGGCATTGGCACGCCGCACCTTCGCCACGCCTACCACTACCGACCATGCCAAGTTGACTTCCTACCGTATGGAATACCCGCAGAAGGAGATAGAATACAATTATGATAACTACACCACTCAGTTGACACGCATGACGCACGGCGACACCAGACAAACGCCGGTTTGGTGGATGACTAAGTTAGGTGAAAGGTGAAAATTGAAAGGTGAAAGATGATGAAAAAGCTACTGATACTAATGCTTTTGACGGCTTCTTTCAGAGCCGGTGCCCAAGTGGAATACCTATATGATTTCAATAATCTGACCCCCGGCACACAAAACTTTAATGGCCAAGATGGCTGGATGACGCATTATCAGACTGCGGCTTCCTCGCAGGATTTCGATGTGGATTTTGTTTGTGGCTCTGATATGTCGCCCGATGAGACCGTTGCCGTATGGTATCCATACGGTGGATCCGGTGTAGGTCGTACCGCAACCCGCAAGGCCTCGTCCAACTTCAACTTCAGCTTCCAACAAGGCGGCATCATGGATTTGGAGATGGACATGCTTCGCACTTGGTGGGGTAACTTCTTCGGCGTGGGCTTCGACGGCGATGGTGACGGCCATATCCTGCCAGGAATGAACG
The DNA here is from genome assembly GCA_017549805.1 of Bacteroidales bacterium. Taxonomy (GTDB): domain Bacteria; phylum Bacteroidota; class Bacteroidia; order Bacteroidales; family F082; genus Limimorpha. The sequence continues at coordinate 21,950 of JAFYNJ010000029.1, read as the reverse complement.
ACGTCGATGGCGGTGTCTATCTGTTCTGCAAAGGACAAGGCGATAGCGGTCATGCCCGGCTACATCTACCCGATGGCACCTCAGTGGAATTCGCTTTCGATGAAGGCGGCTGGAACCGTTACAAGATGTCGTTCGACTTCACCGCTTTCAACGGTGAAGGCTCGGTGACCGTCTTTGTGAAGTCGGGATGCCAAGGCGAATGGATCCAACAAGCGGCGGCCACCAATGTCAATATGCACCTCACTCCTGGTTCGGGCGACAAGAACGACTACCAAGTATGGGATGGCCTCTTCTTCCATGCCCAAGGCGGCACGGGTGGCTTCGACAACCTATTGGTTCGTCAGCAGCCCGACGGCAACGCCCAGCTCATCGAGATGGAAGACATTCCTAACCAATTGGTGTTTAACGACCCCATCACACTATCGGCAACAGCATCTTCAGGACTTCCAGTTTCGTTTGAGCTGATGGAAGGTCCAGCCACCATCAGCGGCAACACCTTGACGTTGACGGGCACGACAGGCATGGTCAGGCTAAAAGCCTCCCAGGCAGGTAATGCCACTTGGCTTCCCGCCCCCGATGTCATCAAGTCTTTTGAGGTGGTGGATCCCGACGCTTACGATCCCGAGATTACCATTCGACGGCCCTACGATGGAACCAAGATCTATTTGGACGATATTCATCCTGTGATGATTGTCGTTTCGGCCTATATTGAGCACCCTGAAGTCATCAAGTTCACGGAAATCGTAGCAAACGTTGATGGCATGGATATCCCTTTGACAACCGACTATCCCGATGACCCCGACAATGGCTATTATTACGGGTTTTTTACTCCTTTGGGTTATACCAACTATGGCTTGACCGTCCGTGTGACACAAAGTGGTGGCAAAGTGACAACTCGTAGTACCAGTTTCGAGATTACCGACGACATCGACGACCAACTTGACGTGGTAACCATGCACGGTGACTTGGTATGTTCCCCCAACCAGCATAGCGCCAAAGGCGAGTATGTCTTCCCGTCACACGTAGGTGCTTTCAATAACATCATGGCGCATTTCGACTATAACTGCGTCAATGACACTTGCGACACATATGATCGTGCCGGTGGTGTAAGAGTCCGCAACTATCGTGGAGAATGGGTTGAGCTGTTTCGTTATGTCACGCCTTTTGGTGTGGAGTGCAGCGACGATGTCGAACTAACCGATTACACATCCTTGCTACAGGGTTTAGTGGAAATGGAGTGTTACTTGGAGCTTTGGAATGGAAATGGTGCCAATCCCAACTTGATTTTCACCTTTACAAAAGGCACCCCCGAATACCTCTATGCGGACGTGGATGAGATTTGGTTCGACACTTACAGTTTTGGCGATTACTCCAATCAGCAGCCCGTTCCAACGGTGGATTATCATTATCCCGAACAAGCCGTGGAAGCCAAGTTGAAAATCACCACCACGGGACACAACTGGAGCAGTGGCAACAACAATAGCTATAACACCGGCAATGCCGCCGAATTCTACGAAGCCACCCACCATATTTTTGTTGACGGACAAAACAGGTTCGACCAACACCTATGGCGTTCGTGCACTCCCAACCCTGCAGGATGTCAACCACAATCCGGTACATGGACGTATTCACGCAGCGGCTGGTGTCCAGGTTCCATTGGCATGGTATGGGATTTCGACCTCACGGAATACCTTCGCATGGGTCATTCCGAACTGTTCTATCAGTTCGACCCCACCTATCTCGACCTCTGCCACCCAAACCATCCCGATTGTGTGGATGGTGTCACCTGCACGGAATGTGCCGCACCAGATAATCCTATTTTAAAGGTGTCGGGCAAGGTGATCTCCTACAGCAATGACGAAAACATACTGACCAGTATTCACGCCTATAAGCCCGAACCACCTTTCAAGGCACAGCTTTATCCCAATCCTGCTTCCAAGCAGTTGACCATTAGTACTGACTATGATAAGGGTGCCATCAGTGTTCTTGTGCTTAATATGCATGGTCAGGAAGTGATGTATTTCACCGTGGAGGGAGAACGCACCATCGATATCAGCAGTTTGATGCCTGGGGTCTATGTTGTGAAGTTGCTAGGTGGCGGCATGGTGACCAAAAAGTTAATCGTGAATAATTAGTTAATAGTTTAAACAATATGCCTATGAAAAAGCTTTTCTTACTTCTTACTTTACTGGCGTTCTCTTTCACGATGAATGCCCAGATTGAAAAAGTGTTCAACTTCAACGATTATCAAGTTGGAAGTAGTCAACCTTATCCTCCGTTGAACGGACAAGACGGTTGGTACGTTAGGGCACACAGTGCCGGCAATGGCGGCAGTAACATGGGTCCCATGTACACCGATTACATGGGCCATTTCTGGGGCACCACACCAGTGACACCCACTCCAGACGAAACGTTAGGTGTATTCTCGCATGCCTCGGGTACGGGTTTTGGCGACATTGCCACGCACGACCTCACCCAATATGGCTTTGACTTTTCCAATGGTGGCATCATCGAAATAGAATGCGACCAGTTGCGTCAATGGTGGGGAACCCTATTTGGTATTGGTTACGACGGCAATGGTGACGGTTCCGTCCTGCCACCCATCAAGAAAGCCCCCAACCATCCCAACCTTTATGAACCTATCACACCCGATCCTTCGAGTACTTCTTCCGATGGAGGTGTTTACATGCTCCTCACAGGTAGTAACACCGAGATCGATTTCTTGAATGGCGTGGTTTTGCCCAATAACACCATGGCTTGTGATTTCGATGTCCCGACATTAGATAAGAGTTGGGGCCGTTTTAAAATCTCCATTGACCTTGATGCCAACAACGGCGCCGGTGCTGTCACTCTTTTCGGGATGTACGAAGACATCCCCAACGGTGAATGGGAATCCGTTCCAGAATGTCAGGGTGTCAATGTGGGACTGACTCCTGGAAGCGGCGATAAGTTCGACCCCGCCATGTGGAATAAAATCTTTATGCTCAATAGTGGTTGGTGCGGATTTGACAACCTCGTTATCCGTTATATCCCAGGTGGTTTGGCTGCACAGTTCCTTAGTTTTAACGAAATCCCCGATCAACTGGTCTATAATGCACCGATCACGCTTCAAGCAACAGCAACCTCGGGTCTTCCTGTAACTTTTGAAGTTGTTTCTGGCCCCGCCACCTTAAACGGCAACACCCTCACCCTCACCGGGGAAGAAGGTACCGTAAAAGTCCGTGCCACACAACCCGGCGACGGCACCAGTTGGCAACCAGCCCCGGCAGTAACCCGTTCCTTCTATGTGGTCGATCCCGAAAACTACACTCCAGAAATCACCATTCGCCGTCCTTACGATGGCACAAAAGTGTATTTGCCCAATTTCGATAATCCTGTGTTCTTGGTGTTGAGCGCCTACATCGACCATGGCAATATTCTTAAGTTCGAAGAAGTTAAATGCAGCGTCGATGGTCAAGAACTATTGCTACACACCGATTTCCCAGAAGATCCCGACAACGGCTATTGGTACACCACTTGGACACCCTCGGGTGCAGGCACCTATGACTTGACGGCAAGCATTACACAAACCGGAGGCAAGGTCACTACGGTTTCCAATACCTTCGAGGTGACCACCAACTTCAACAACATTACAGTTCCCGCACTTAACGGCGAAGTAGTGGTCACCACGCAGAATTTTACCGATTATGGCGAATTCCCCTTCCCCACCCACGTCAACGCTTTCGATAGTATCAACTTGCACTATGAGCATCGATGTGTCGACGACTCCTGCAACACATACGACCACATCAGCCACCTTCGTGTGAAGAACTACCGTGGTGAATGGGTGGAACTCTGCCGTTACATCACTCCGTTTGGTGTGCAATGCAACGACGACCTCGATGTGACAGACTTTACCACCGTGCTGCAAGGACTCGTCGAATTTGAATATTATAGTGAACAATATTCAACGGGTCACGGCTATAATCCTACAGCAATCTTTGAGTTTACCAAAGGCACACCAGTCTATCCTTATGTGGATATGCAGGAATTGTGGTATGGAAGCTATGCGTTTGGCGATTATGAGAATCTATGTCCCATTCCTACGCAAAGGGTTGAATTCGACCCATGTGTTGAAAAAGCGAAGTTACAGCTTACCACTTCAGGACATAATTGGAGCGACCTCAATAATGGTGCATACAATACTGGTAATGCAGCTGAATTCTATCATGCCGTACACAACATTAAAGTCAACGGCGCCTTGACTTATACACAAGATTTGTGGAACATATGCGTTCCCAATCCGTCAGGCTGCCAACCACAAAACGGTACATGGACCTATAATCGTGCCGGTTGGTGCCCAGGCTGCATGACGACCGTGTGGAACTTCTCCTTGGATGATTATCTCGCCAATGGCAATGCTGAACTGCTCTATGAGTTCGATCCGACCTATCTCGATCTATGCCATCCCAACCATCCCGATTGCGTCAGTGGACAAAACGGCTGTCCGAACTGTCAGAATACAAGCAACCCGCTGTTAAGGGTTTCGGGTAAGCTGATCACTTACAGTCACAATCCCGACATCATCACGGAAGTTCCTGCATTGCCCAATGCCGATGTCGATCCGTTCATGGTGATTCTTTCACCCAATCCGGTGAAAGACCGCCTGACCATCAAGACCGATTACGACAAAGGTCGTATTGGCGTGCATATCGTCAACTCCCAAGGTGTCATCGTGAGAAACTTCAATATGATCGAATCCACCACGATCGATATGAGTGATTTGCCGGCCGGCATCTATATGGTGCAGATCCTTGGTGGCAAGATGGTGACCAAGAAGATTATTAAGGAATAAATGACGAGAAATCCTATCAAAACAAAAAAGCCCGCCAATCGGCGGGCTTTTCTTTTACTGTTATACGCTTCGATTAGAAGACGTAACGAATGCCGAGGGCGATATCACCCCAGTGGAAATTTGTTGCAGGAATGAGGTAGAAGCAAGGACGGATGTCCAATGACAACTGCAGCGGAATAGCTTGGAAATAGTAGTCGAGACCAGCTTGACCAACTATACCGAGTCCAATATTGTTGTCTGCAATGCCACTCCAGTAATCAACTTTTCCGCCAGCACCAACAAACCATCCCAAGTTCGGAATGGCTGCGATATCCTGATGGAATTGATAAATGGCTGCAAATGAGAAAGCATTATCATTATGCCAACCGAGGTCAAACTCCAAACGACTAGCACCCAGTCCTTTTTGGAAAGAAAGTTCAGCGTTGTAACCCTGGCCACCACCGAGGCGGACACCAAGAGCATTCTGTGCATTAGCTGCAAATGAAATACCGATAACGGCAATCAAAACGAGTAATAACTTTTTCATTGTGATTTGGATTTTAATTAATAATAGGTTGTTTAAATGTCTAGTTTCGTTTTCAATAGGGCAAAAATATGCAATTAATTCAATGAATTCAAAAAAAGTTATTAACTATTCGCGGTAAACGGTGTAGTTTAGCATGTTTCCGACCATTCCCAAGGTGCTTTTTTCGATGTTTTCAATGTTGTCATTGAGGGTATGCCAGGTCTCGGGAAAGGAAGTGTTGGAACTGTTGGGGCGCAAATCGATGATGTCGATGGTGGGAATGCCTGCTATTTCGTTCAATGGCAAATGGTCGTCGCTGATGGGTTCTCCCAATTCATTCACGAAATATTGGCGATATCCTAAGTCTTGCGCCGTCCGCCACACCTTGTTGCTCAGCCAGGCGGCATAACCCTGTGAATAGTATTCCTTCATGAAGTTCGGTTCGCTCCCACCGACCATGTCCAACAAGATGCCGTAGTTGGCCTTGTAGCCCGGCACATGGGGCTGTGCGGCCCAATGTTGCGATCCAAGCGCCCAATGGTTGCGACGGTTGTCGTAGTATTGTTCTGCTTGGTCCTGACGCGGCCCATAGTCTTCCAAATCAAAGAAAATGATATCCACCCCTAACTTTTCAGGAAGCGGCTGGTTGTGGAAACAACGGGCATTCTCCATGAGGACTCCTACCCCACTGGCCCCGTCGTTGGCCCCATCGATGGGATGGTTCCAATTGGCTTCGTCGGCATCATGGTCGGCAAAGGGACGGGAATCCCAATGTGCACAAAGCACAATGCGTTTGGTAGCCTTGGGGTTGAAGCTGGCGATGATGTTCTTCCCGTCGATGCCCTTGTTGTTGAACAGCCTCGTGCGGAACTCCTGCACCAGCACGGTATCAGCGTATTCCGAGAGTTTTTCAACAAGCCATGCGGCACAAAGCTCATGTGCTTCCGAAGAAGGAACACGAGGCCCGAAGTCGGTCTGTGCTTTCACAAAGGCATACGCTGAATCCGCATTAAAAACCGGAACTTGAACGTTTTCCGTTTTCCGTTCTCCGTTTTCCGTTTTCACAGGCTTGTTATGGTCACATGCGCAAACCAATAATATTAATATCAAAGGAAATACTCTTCTCATTCTTACTTCTGTCTTCTATCTTCTGACTTCTTAATAATAAACGATATTCAAGTCAAACCTTTTCTGCTGCAAGGCGTTGACAGCCTTGTTCTTCACCCTCGTGTTATAGATCTTCAGCAGTTTCAGCGAAGGAAGGTTCTCAATCGGAGAAATGCTCTTGACATCGGTATTGTTAATGAGCAGCTCTTCCAGCTGCATCATCTTGGCCAGGGGCTTCAGCGACTTGATATTGGTTCCGCTGGCATTGAGAATGCGCAGGTGTTCCAGTTGTTCCAAGGCGTCAAGGTCGGAGATCTGGGTGTTTTCGATGTTGAGGACTGACAGCAAGGTATCGGATTGCAGTGGCGACAAATCGCTAATCGGGTTGTTTTGCACGAGCAACTCGCTCAAATAAGGCTTGTTTTGGAGGGGTTTGATGTCGCGGATACCTTGGTTGGTAGCCTGGACTTTTTCCAGCCAATAGAAATCCCTGATGGGTTCCAGCGATTGGATGACATTCTCCTGCTCGACGGTCAGCTCCTTCAAGTCCTTGATCCGTTGAAGCTCCAAGGCTGACGGATCGTAGGTGTTGCATCCTATTTGTTCCTTGAGGAGCGTTCTCCAAACATCGTCAAGCTCATCCCACCAACTTAGCAAAGTCTCGGTTTGGTAAATCACATTGACATCCGTGAGTGCGGACTTCAGTTTTCTGACTTGGGCAGAACCGATGCCGCTGTTTTCGGCCCAAACGGTTTCAAGATGGTTGTCGGTGGCAAGCGGCTCCAGGTTGTCAACAGGAGTATTGTTGATGTTGAGGATCTTCAACCTGTTCATATCGGCCAGCGGAGCCAGGTTGCTGACGAAGGTGTTCTCCAAATAGATGCTTTCGAGGTTGGTCATGCCCGCCAAGGGTTCCAGGTGCGTGATTTCCGTATTGGAGATGTTGAGATGGACTAGGTTGGTGAGTCGGCTCACAGGCATCAGGGTTTGCAAGTATTCGTTGCCGGAGAGGTCGAGTTCGGTCATGTTGATGACTTCGTGCAACTGTTCGGTGGTCGGTTCGCCCTCGATGTCGATCTGTTTTGAAAAGACAGCTTTCCAATAGATGGGCAGGTTGTTCCACCATTCTTCCAAGGCGTTGGTGTCGTAGATCACCAAAGTGGAAGGATTGTCCTTGGTAAACGCACTGGCTTGGTTGACGGTGATGCGCGTGTTGTCGCAATACACCTTGCTGAGTCGCTTGTGGTTTTTCAGCGGACTGAGGTCGCTGATGTTGGTGTTGCTGCAATGCAGTTCCTTGAGGTCTTCCATCTCTTGGAGCGCAAACAGGTTGTTGATGTGCGTTTTGGAGATCTTCAGGCTTTGCAGCGACTTCAAGTGGCTTACCGGGTTTAGGTCCCTGACCGCGGTGTTGCTGATGTTCAGCGAGATGACGTTTTCCAATTGGGTGATGGGCTGGATGTTGGTGATCTTGCTGCCTTCCGCGAAGAGGTAGGTCATGTTGGGGCAATGCACAATGTCTTTCAGGTCGTTGACTTGGGTGTAGGAAACATTGAGCTTCTCCAGGTTGTTCAACACTTCAAGGATGTCGAGGTTGTTCACTTCGGTGTTGGACACGTCAAGTTCTTGCAACATGAGGTCGTATTTCAGGGGACTGAGGTCGTTAATGCGTGTGTTGCCGGCCTTGAGCACCCTGAGCTTGTTGGCGTTGCGCAGTGGCGTAAGGTCGTTGACGTTGGTTCCAGTAATGTTGAGGATGGTCAGGTCGGAAAGTTCTGAAAGTGGATCGAGTGAGGTGATGGTCTTGGTGTTGGCCACGTTCACCTCTTGCGACAGGCTAAGGGTCTTCAGCTGAGCGTAGAGGTCGTCCAACCCTTTGCTCACCACGGTTTCCTTCCAGTCGGTGGCGATGGTGTCGCCGTCAACCATCGAAAGGATGGGATAGGAATAGATGAAGTCCTTGTCGTTGACCTGCATCACGGATTTCAGCGGGATGGTGTCGTTGATCTTGATGTCCTTGCCAAAGCAATTCTTCCAAGGGCTCGGCATGGCATTCCACCAGTTTTGGAGCGATTGCCGCTCGTTGATCTTGCTGGTGTAGATGCTGGCGATCTTCAGGTCGTTGTTCTTCTTGTCAAGGTTGATTTCTATATAGCGGATCTTGACTTCGTTGATGGTGTCGTTGGTGACGGTTTTGCCCACCAGTTTCCGGTTCAGGGTCACCTTGAAAAACGGCGTGCCGTCGTCCTTGCTCATGTTGGCGATGCTTTGCACGTCGAAGGTAAATGTGGCATGCTGGAAGAAGAAGTCGATGTCCTTCAAATAGGCCTGGACGTCCTTGGAGAGCGTGGCATTGCGCTTGGTGTCGAGGTCATCTTCAATCTGGACCTTGTTGTTCAAAAAAATCTTGGTATAGCTTTGCGAGAAGATGATTTCCTTTTCCTGCGCCGTTTGGGTGGGGTCGCCGATGAAATTCAGCGTCTCTTGCAGGTAATTCACCATCTTCTTGATCTCCGTTTCGTAAGTGGCCAATTCTTCCTTGCTGAGGGTGCCGGTATTCTGTTTTTTCTTTTGGGCCATGCCACTTACGGCAATACAGAGTAAAAACAGGAATATAACTATCCGTTTTCCGTTTTCCGTTTTCCGTTTATTTATCATGGTTCGTAGAATTTGATCAGGTCTTTTTTCTCCTTTTCAGGGATATAAATCAGATTGGAAATAAGCCATCCGGCGTTGCTGGTGTTGCGGTTGAACCACGACACCTCGAAATACCAGTCCTTGATCTGGAAGACGTGGAACTTCACGCTGTCCACATTTTCAAAGATGAGGTTGCCTTTCTTGATTTCATAGAAAAACAGGGTGAGATAGTCGGGCTCGAAGGATTTGGAGGCGTAATACTCGATGACTTCGGGCTCCTTGAAGATCTTGTAGATGTTCATGAAATCGAGTTCATGGCTCATGGGATGGAGGAAGTGCTTCTCGCGTTCCGTCATCTCCCCTGTGGGGAAGAGCTTGTTGAACTCGGAGAAATAGATGTTGTTGAGTACCCATTTTGAGCCGAGCCCCTCTTTCTCCACGCCGAGGATCATGATCAGGCTGACGTCCTTGCCCTTGTACTTGAAGGTGGCCGACACCTCAGAGTACCAACGGCCGCCGAGGAAAGTCATGAAGGTGGAGTCGTCGGCCGTGACATCTTCGATGAAGAAGCGCTGCAGGTCGGGCTGGCTGCCGTAAGTAGCCTGGTCAAAGAGGATGGAAAGCGACTGTTGCCGTTTCTGCCTGTTACGGTAGGAAGGGTCTTTCGGGTTGATCTTGTTGCCGAATTGGTCCTCCTCGTAGTTGAACCTGCGGATGAACTGTCCCATCTGCTTGGTCATGGCATAGAGGTTGGCCTCGTCCATCTGGAAGTTTCCGACGGTTTGTGCCGCCAAAGGCATCGTTATGAATGACAACAACAAGGCAAAAACAAGAAGAACAGAAAACCTTCTGCCTTCTGTCTTCTTGCTTCTTACTTCTGTTTTCTTGCTTCTCATTTATTCGCTGTCTCTTTCACCCTCATGTCGCCTAAGAGCACATCCCAGAAGCCGATCATCTTGCCTCCGATTTGGGTTTCCTTGCGTTTGACGTAGACGGTGATGTCTTTCTTGGTGGTGTCTTTGTAGGTCAGGCGACCTTCCTTGTCGTAGCCGCGGAAGGTTTGGAAGATGGTGATGACGCCCACATAGGTGCCGTCGGGTTGGCGTTGCAGGTCGGACACGTATTCGATGTTGTACCATTCAATCTCCACACGGTCATAGTTGAGGCGCATCAAGTGCTCGAAATAGGGGCGCACCTTGTACATCTTTATTTTATTCGAGGCGATGGACGACACGCCGATCTCGGCATTGTTCATGAACAGCTCCTCGGCACGGTCGATGACGCGGTTGGCCTCACTCCAGGCGGTTTCTTTGGAGCCAACAATCTTGATATATTTGCTCAGGTCGCGGACTTTCTCGAGGGCGAGACTGTCGATGGCCTGCTTGCGTTCGAAACTCAGTTCATCTTGAGCCATGGCGCTGCCTGCCACCAGCAGGGCAAAGGCCATGATTGCCAATATCTTCTTCATGTTGCTGCTTATTTTTTAATGAGTACGACTTCAGTGATTTTTCCGGCTTCGTTGAACACCAGTTCCGACACCCTGTTGCGGTTGACTTTCTGGTCCTTTACGTAGTTGAGATAGTCCTCGATGGTGGTGGGACGGTCATAGTCGTTGAAACCTCCGGCTTGGCTGATGATGATGAGCACGGGGACGCTATTGGAGGCAAACAGCGGGAGGGTTTCATTGATGATACGGTTGGCTTGTGCGGTGCTGGCGGCTGAGGCAATGTCGGCAAAGCTCTTTTCAAGTACGTTCTTGGGTTCTTTGGCCTTGGCGGCGTTTTCGGCGGCAATGCGTTCCTCTTCGGCTTTTTGTGCGGCTTGTGCGCGTTCGCGGGCGAGTTTCTTTTCCACTTGGAAGAGCAGGTCATCGACTTCGGCGTTCTGGAGGTTCCAGTCCTTGATGGTCTTGACGCGGTTTTCCTTTTCCTCGAGGGTCCAAACGGTCTCGTCGTCGAGAATGGCGGTCAGGTCTTTCACGGCTTCGGCCACACGGGCTTTGTATTCAGCCTCGGCGGCTTCCTTGGCGAGTCTTTTCTTGCTTTTGCAGCTTGTGGTACCTCCTAAGGTGATGAAAGCGGCTAGGAGCACCAGCACTACGGTTGTGATTTTGTTTTTCATAATGGTTTATTTTTGCTTTTTAATAACTCTATTATTGTTAGTTAATTGCAAAAGTAGCAATAAAAAAACAAATCCTTCCCGATAAGCCCCGTTTGTTGATAAATAAAAATCCCGCCATCGCTGACGGGATTTTTGAATTCAAAATGCTGGATTATTGTTTGACCACCTTTTCGGAATAGGCCTTACTAAGCTCCACTTGGCTGGTTATTGGAATGACTATCTAAATCTATTTCTGTCAAAACCATAACATGCATCTTTGAATTGGTCACGAAGGGGCAATGATAGCGATAGAGAGAGCGTCACTTGCCTGATGTGGCGTTCCCCCAGCTGTTCGTGAGCTATGTCGCCAAGCCCGTAATAGTGATCGGCAGGAAGGAGGTTGGCCTTCTCCAAGTAGGAGAAAGTGTCGTTCAAGCCGAAAAAGGCCTCCATGACTGCCTTGACCATGAGCGAGCGGGAGCCCAATTTCAGTGTGAAGGCTGTGCCGATTCCCGACCTGATCCCGTAGTCGTAGCCAGAGGAGGAGGCGGTTGACAGGGGCAGCTCGTATGAGGCCAGCACCGTGCCATCGGCCAGATGGGTGCGAGTCCACTGCAACGTCCCTCCGTACATCAGGCACACACAGGGAGCAACAAAGAGAAATGGACCGGTATTCAAGGTGCTCATGGATTGGGAGGAGAGAAGGTACAAGGCAACGGGGAGGCTGAGTTCCACGCACTTCTCGGTCAACGCGAAGGAGATGTCAGTGACGGCTGTCTGGCTGAAACTGACGAGGTAGGGGGTGGAGAACCGCAGAGAGGTCCGCCGTGTGGAATGGACAGCGTCAATGCCCAATGCCAGATGTCCTATAGGGTGCCATTCCATCCCGATGCCGTAGTTCAGGGTGACGGGATAGCGGTGGGTCTCGTCCGACAGGGCGGAGTAATCGTAGGAGGAGACCGATGCCTCACCTCTTACACCAACGAGCCATTGGGCGCCTGCCGTAAGCGGCAGGGCCAGGAGCAAGGTCGCGATGATGGCGATGCCCATGCGTTTTTTCATATCAGCATGACTCGGATTCATGGATTGGGTGTGATGGCGATGGTGTCGGGGCTTTGGAAGATGAAGATGCTGTTGGGCGGATACGCGTTGTACGGAATGTCTTCATCCTCATAGCGTAGGATCTCGTAGCCGTAGCGGTAATCAGCCACGGCGTTCGTGCCAAGGAGCGTCCCCGACAGTATCACCGCGTGAACGGGCGAGCCAGCAGTCGGGAACCTCTCGATAAAATAGGCGGTAAAGAGGCTGTCATGTCCCGAGAGGTACACCGTATCGACCTGGGTGGTGATCGTGTTGCCCATACCCGCCGTAGTCTGGTGGATGTACTGGCAAATCCGGAGGTACTGGTCGTGGAAGTCGTGGAGATGTGTCACAGGGGAGAAGCTGCCGATGGCTGGTGAGACGTTGGAGTCCAGGTTGGTAGCGACATACTGCTGCCTGCTCACTTTGAAGGCAAAGTCAATTGTTGGGGGAGTGTCGCCGAAGTTGACATGGTCCTCGCCGAATAGCGTCAACAGATCCTGCGGCCACCTGTTGGCGTCAGTGATGAAGGGGACGGCCTGGGGGTCATGGACCAATATGGTCCCGTTCCCTTCTTTCAGGCACGAGGCAAGCAGGACGAGGAGGGAGGCAGCAAGGACGATGCGTGTCTTTCCATTCGGTTTCATCTCCTGATAACGGTTTTTCTTGTTATGACGGCGGCATCGTCGCGGACGCGTAGGGTGTAAACGCCGTCGGGAAGGCGAGAACAGTCCACCGTCAGCAGGGCCTCGTCCTGGGCGACTTCCGTCGCCAGCTCTAAGACCTTCAGGCCGGAGGTGTTGAAGACTTCCACGGCCACGGCTCCCTGGAAGCCCGCCAGCAGGAGGCTGAGGATGCCCGCATTGGGGTTGGGGAAGACCGAAAGGGCATGTTGCCCGTCGGGATGCTCGCCGGTGCCGTAACCGGTGGTGTGGATCCAGAAAGTCCTTTCCTCCGTCCCGCAGCGATTGTGGACGGTGACGTGCAGCGCAACGGAGTCGGTGGGTGTGAGCAGGGTGAATACGCGGAGTTGGACCCCCGTGCCGTCGGCAGAGGGCAGCACGGACATGTTGGGGTTGTCCACGCTGCAGGTGACCGAATCAACCTGGCACAGTTGGTGGCCGAGAATGAGCTGGTAGGTGTACTCCGTGAAGCCCCACTCAGAGCCGCCGACGACATAGTGAGCCCCGTGGATGTCGAAGAACGGTGTGTAGTTCAAGTCGAGGTTGAGTGTGACGGTGCTGTCGCACCCATGGGCACTGGGGAAGCTCTGGGTGTAGGAGCCTGGCAGGAGGTAGAGGCTGTCGTTCCAGACAAACAGGTCGCAGGCGGTGGTGTCCCTTAGGAAAACGTCACTGTTGACGACGGTGAGGTGGACCTCCACCAGGCTGTCGCAGTCTCCCTCGGTGTCATAGGTATGTGAGTAAACGCCGCTATCGGTGAGGGTAGTGCCGTTCCAGACGAAGGCATCGCAGACAAGGGTGTCAATCCTGGTGCCTTCGGGGATATGGACAATCTGGTATGTAGTGTCGGAGCAGTTATCGAGCCCGGCTATCATGGTGACGGTGAAGTCGCCCGAGGTCCTGTATTCGTGTGTCGGGCAAGGGACTGTGGAAGTGTGCCCGTCGCCGAAATTCCAAAGGATGTTCTCGCAATGGTTCCCTGTCCCATCGGGGTTGATTCCGTCGAGGGAAACGAAACTCTCGTCAATGAAGTGTATCACACGAGTGCAGGACGTTTCCTCTATGGAAAAGCCTGCGATAGGATAGTGGTTCTCAATGGAGATGGTGTCCAAGTTGACCGCTATCTCGAAGGAGCAGTCGTTGTTGTCGATGAAGGAGCAGTGGCAGCGGAGCACTCCGGTGGTGTTATAGGGTACGACGACGGTGCGGTCGGTGGAGAGGGTTTGCCCCGGGTCATCCAGCCGATACCATCGGTAGTTGAACCCGTCGGGGGCGCGGAACTTGTACAGACTCAAACTACCGCAGCTGATGTTTTCAACGGACTTATCACCGCAAGTGAGAAGAAAGTAGGCGTGTCCAAAATGCACACTTCTAGCACAATCGTAAGTGGTAAGCCGAACCCTAATGGTCTGTCCGTGGAAATCGGTGAGATCCATTCCCACATGGGTCCAGTCTTTCCAATATACGGGATAATTATTGTTCCAGCCCAGTTGTGGACTAGAAATAAAAACTGCAGAAAGACAATTGGTATCGACAAGTTGGTTTTGCATGTCCAGAATCTCGAATGTGAACTTAGGTTGTTCCTCAGGAAAATGGCCTGGATCCTCCAAAACCGCCGCATACTTGAGAATAAGCAGATCGAACCGATTGGTGTCTATATCAATGTCCACAGAAATGCTCTCTGCCGATGAACCTGCCCAATCCCCAAGAGAGATGGAATAGGTCTCGTCAAATGGAATCATATGAAGCTGTTCCCGGGTTCTGGGGTCTGTTGCCAGAGGATCGGTGATCACCGTATGATGGCCTTGACAGACACCTTGGTTCTGGTAAGGGTCTTCAAACGTACCCCAAGTACAATGAATATACGGAGCGTTCAAATCCCTCAGGTCAATGCAGTCGCTCTGCCCGAACAAGCTTAGAGAAAGTACCAGGCATCCAATAAACAGCGCTATTCTTTCGAGGTTCATCTTAATGAGTTAAAGATGATGCAAAGATAACGAAAATATAATTAGTTTCAATTAGTTCAATGGATCATCATGATCGATAATTGGTATTCCGTACTGGATTTTTGGACACTGATAGGTATGACCGATGGGGGTATAATAGTGCTTGATGGGCAATTCGATCCAGTTGATGACTACCTCGTTGCTGCCCAGGCTCTGCATGGCCGCATAGGCATACCTGTCAAAGCAATAGGCAAACTCATCATAGCACACTTCAGAGTCATGTTGGATAAAATACAAGATCATATAGTCATGTAGATAAGGGGATCCATTGGGATCGATGAAGGTGGTATAAGCCAAGGTGTCGATTCTAGTCGGCGAATAAAACACTCTGCCAGAGGAAATTGGTTCCTGTCCGTAGGCCGTGATCAATAATGTCTGTAGGTTAAGCACTCGCTTTAATTCATCAGGGAAATCATCCTCTAGCGAAAAGCAGGTGTCGTAGTTGATTCCAAGAACGTTAAGTACGGAGTCCTCGTCATAGATGTTAGGGAAATAATAGGCATAGATCCACCAGTCGCCGTATGAGGTTATCAAGGCAATGGTGGCGGTGCCGTTCTCTTCGATTCCGATGTTGATGAAACGAGGGGCAGCGTTTTCAATGGAAAGATTCTGGTAAAACGATTCTACCATGCTGGCGATGTTGTTATATGCGGCGTTCAGGTCTGCCAGACTAACGGTACCGTTGGTCACGGCAACATGGCTGTACAGGGTGTCGTAGCGTAAGTCCGACGCATCATTCCTGACGTTGCCAAAGTCGTAGTTAGCCAGGCTGGAAAGATGCCAAGCAGCCTCGTCAAGGGTCATGGTCTCGTCATTGCCACGGGTTTGGATTTTTTGCTTGAAGTCCTTAATATAGCTTAGCATATCATTCACCTTGGGTGGTTGATAGGAGAGCCGGTCGCTGCTTGGTGTATTCGAATATTTAATACCGTCTTCCTTTTTGCAGGAAACGACCGCGATAAGGGTGGTGGCAACTAGAATAATTGCCGCAAGGAAAATGTTTCTTTTCATGGTTTTAGGGAGTTTTTATAGATTAATGTGTTTCATTGTTTGACCACCTTTTCGGAATAAGTATTGCCGTTATCGTCGGTGATGGTGAGGTAATAGATACCAGGATTTAGGTCGCTGATGTCTATGGTTTTCTTACCAACACTACCTTCCAGTTTAACCGTCATCATGTTCACCCCAAGAGCATTGGCAATTTGTAGCGATGCTTGTGTTGACATGTCGGGGAGGACGTATGAGACGTTAAGCTGTGTGCGAGTGGGGTTGGGGGTTGCTGAGATACAATAGCCAAAAGACTCAGATTCCACGTTGTTGTAAGAACCTTTGTTTCCGCCTTGTCCTGTGGGGAGCGTAGGACAGTCGAATTCGAAGGATCGGTTATATAAAGTACCGTCAAGAAGACCCCTTGCCATAGACTTTGAAGCCCCTCTGCCGCAAGTTGCAATATGGGTTACAAGCGCAATCTCTTCCTCAGTCATTTGTGCTGCCGTGCGACCTGTATCGTAAAGCACCATGTAAAGCATGAGTAGCCGGAGGTAGTCCGAATGATCCTCCAAATCCTCACCTTTGAGCCCGTAGAGTCCGGGAAGGAGGTATGCCAAAGCCAAGGCACTGTCGAAGTCTCCCTCCTGTGCATAAGAGGCGATGGCCATGCGATGGGAGGCTATGTCACCGGCGTTGCCGAGCCATGTGCGTAGCTCCTCGGGGTCTGCCTCTGATTCATTGAGGTTGCTACGCACGATGTCGCCAGCGGCGAAACTACGATTGTGGACACATTGGGTAATTTGGGCAGCAAGGTCGTTGAGTTGTGCTGCGGTGCTACCCTGTTCAAGTAGTTTATTGTAAAGCTTCACAAGTTGGTCTATAGTCTCAGTGGCGGACTGATAGTCGTTTATCAGTTGCGCCTTTTCCTCACTTGATTTGATGATGGATCCGTAATGTGTGGCGCAAAGATTGGGTGTTCGGGTGGCAATTCGGTTGACGCCGCTCAGAAGCGAAGCATCGGGAGTTTGATCAAGATTCGAGGAGTAATAATAGTAGGAGAGTGTTAGGTCACCACCGTTGTAGAAATGGTACAGGCTGCCGTCGAAGGTGTTGCCCGCAGGGGAGTTCGCCGAGCCTTGCAAGGTCTTTATGCCACCAATTTCGCCATTTTTGAGCACGCAGAAGTCGATGTCGTTATCCTTGTTTTGGTTACAGGTATAGGTGAGACCCGTGGTGGAGAAGTCCACCGGATGTCCACTTTGAGCGGTATTAATACCAACAGCAACATTGCCACAAGTCAGACCGTCGTATGAATTAAGATAAACATCGTTGTCTGCTGAACAGTTGAATACACCAATACCGTAGGTGTCGCCAGTTCCAGTTCCAATGGGAGCAAATGTGTTTTCCTCGATACAGAATCCTGGAACGGATTCAATATAGATGCCGAAGGAACAATCCGCTGTTGTGCCAACTTGGAATTCATTGTCGAGAATGGTGGCGTAGCCCGTATTGAGGGCATAGATTCCTCTTTCATTGTCTGAGAATATCGAATTACGGATGCTAAACGATCGGGCACTGCTACCATCGCTGATTGAACGTACCGCATCATAGAATCCCGTGAAACTGGAAGACACTAAATAGTCGTCAGGACAGGCGTTGATTTGCTGGTCGCCGCCATTGTAACTACAAGAGGCGTTTACGATAAAACCCGCGTCGTATGCCGAGATACCGCTGTTCCAAGGTGAGACGTACATTGCCTCGTGGTCGATGGAGAAGGTGCATCCTTGAAAAACAACACCGTAAACATGGTCAAGGTCGATTTGGGTATACACGGTGTCTGTCCCCAAATAGTCTTTGTCAATGGCAAAAGTGCAATTACGGAACGATGCTGCGTAAGAAACCTCTGAACCACTTCCTGGGTTGAGCCAAGAATAATTAAGAGCATGAACGGCTTTGGCATTGTTAAGGAAGAATGCACTGTCGGCATGGATGATGCCTCCAGTAGTGCCTGATACGCCGGGATGCCACAATTCGACGGCGCAGACGGCGTTTTCAATAGTAGCCCCGTTTTTCAGTTCGAGATAACCTTGCCCATAACCACCATGTGAGGGTTGCTGGTTTGTGGAGCTGTTGCCCCAGACCTCGATGCCTTTCCACAATATTCCACAAGGATTAGTAATGGTGGCACCATCAAGAATCAGTCTTCCTCCGGGATGAATAATGATTGAACAATCGGACGATAGTTCCCAAATCGTAGTGTTACAAATGTTAAGTGTTGCACCATTTAGTATTTCTATGTTTCTGTTTATTTGCTTTGGCGTATTCCATGTTGTTGATCCATTGATGTATAGTGGAGTGTTTACAAAACCACTTTCACAAAAAGATGTACAACCATATTGAACGTCATAAGGTCCCAAGGTGGGATCGGAATCGTCACAGTCAGGTTCGTTTGGACAGTCTGGACAAGTCGCCGGCTTGGGCCCTATTCCCCAATTGTAGTAACCGTCGCCGTCTTTATCCTCACAGACGATGTCGCTGTCATCGAAAACCAAGCTTTCAGGAGTAACAAGTTTGTATAGACCATACAAATCGCTTAATTCTGGCAGAAAATAAGCGCAACCGTTATGGCCCCAACCAGTACCTTTGCTATTCTTAAATAGCCAACACGTCTGTCCTATTCTAGTGTCATTTGGTTGGATTATTTCATAACCATCATAAAGCTGATTGTAAAAAAGCGTATCCCCAACCTTCAATGTTTTAAAACCAACGATAGGCATAAAATGCCAAAGGCTTTCTATTCCACCACAAATAGGACCACTTACAATTACTGCTTTTTTTATGCTGTCAACAATATTTTGCACTGTGCTATAACTATTGAAGGATATTATTTCTGATGGATTGCTGCAAACATTATCACAAGGAGTAATAGGAGTATCGTGTCCCTCGTAAGGGAAACAATTCTCAGTGACAACCCCATGATTCGCTATGTAAATAACTGAGGAATTAATACGACCTCCTGCGCAATTTCCATCGTTTCCACCACTGCATGAGGCAACATGCTGTTCTGACAAATCATAATCAATATGTTGGTTGAAATAAAGATTGACCGATGATTCGGCTACACTCACTGGGCAATATACCCAACAATGATTGCAACTTTGAGTTTTAGAAGGTGTCAACCAGTTTTCGCCATGTCTTTTTCTCCAATCAAATTCATCCACGTAATTTGATGTGTAAGTCGCTCTGTTTTGAACGGAGTCCGAGAGAACTTCGAAAACACCTCCTTTGTAATACTCTAACCCTTGCAAATTGGGTATCTCATTCTCTGTGTTCTTCGGCAGCATGTCCTTGCGTTGGTCATAATATAATTCCGATACCGAAGTGGATCCCGCAACCCAAAGATAATTCTTCTCTTTTATCCGTTGGTTTAACGCTGAAAGTATCATCGAATCCTGTGTGCTTTTCAATTGTCTTTTATCTTTGTCGAATTGATCCTTGTCCCATTCATACGGATTGTTGGAATAGCACACCCTGCTGAAATAACATTCGCCATTGTGAATTTCAACTCTTACAATGACATTCGACAGATTGTATAGCATTTTCGATTCGTAGGCATAATCCTCAACGTAATACTGGGTGTCAAGATCGTTCAATGGATAAAAGGCCTCATAAACCAGATAATCTTGTTCGTATTCCAAATCAGATAGCAGTATTCTGACATAGCTTTCATAGTTATATAGTTTTACATCCGCTGTTACAGATAGACTGGAGATGGGACCGTTTGTAATTAAACAGACCAATTCGGAAGAATAGAAAGAACTATCTATTTCAATCTCAGTGATTTTTTGGTTTGGGTCGGAGTGGTTTATCGAAAAAAGGTTGTTTTGGCCATAATTGAATTGGGAAATGAAAAACACAACGGCCAGTAAGACATATTTAACAGTTTTCATCTTAGAACAAATTTTATTTGAGCGATTCGTGAATCTGTTATTATCTGGGTGATATAAATTCCTTTGGGTTTGTCGACAAGACAGATGTCGCAAAAGTCTTCATGCGTGTCTATTGCATGTATCATTTTCCCTGTGATATCAATGATATGGATTTGTTTTTTCCCCATCAAAGTCTCCGAAAACTCGACGTGCAACAAGCCATCGGCCATTGTTGTTACAGTCGCCAATGCGGATTCTGTGTTATCATCGACGGTCAACACCTCGTAGTCGCAGTCAACGTTTGATATAATCAACGGAATGCCATTTTCAGTGTAACAGCGAATGGGGCCGTTCGTACACGAAGGCTGACCTTGGGTTTCAAATGGAAATACAGAATAATCCATGCCGATTCCATTGATGATGTTGTTGAAATACAAATTATCATGGTTTGTTGGGGCCGTTATAAAAACATATCTACAACTTCCATCCGCAAAAAAAGCGTAAGACACCTGCTGAACATAAATGGTGTCTTCGTATTTCGGGGCATACCACCATTCTCCTGGCTTTTTCCCAAAGTCATAGAGCAGATATCGCTCTCCGTTTTCCACCTCGAACACCTGTTTCCCTTCCTGGGTGATGTAGCGGTATTCCGTGTGGGGGTTGACTTCGCCGTTGCAGTCAAGGTTCTGGAAAAACTCTATCTCCTTGCATTCCCAGCCATTGATTTCCACTGTCCTGAGCGAGCGAAACCTGTCGTAAGTAACGCCCGTGGGATTTCCACCTTCATTGTACAGCCGTTCATAGTGCCATTCAGCTCCTACTGGAGCAAATTCAACAGTTGTGTTATCAACCACACAGGTATCGTATTCCGGATCCATATAAAGCAGTTCACCCTCTTCATGATAGCAGAGAAGTTCGAAACGGGGACCTCCTCCCGATCCAGTTGGGAAGCAGCTATACAGGAGACCTTCTGCTGCTCCAATTCCCTCAATCCAAGTGTTTCGCCAACGCCATTCTTGGAGTGGGTCATGGGTGCTTTTGGAACTTACATAATAGACCCTCCTGTCCATTCCGGCAATGTATTTGGTGGTAATGGAGTCGATGCGTATGGTAACATTCGCAATTGGATTTGGCAACTGACACCAACGCATCACTGCCGTGTCGTTGACATTCATGCCGAAGTCATAGAGAAGATATGTTGTATCTTGGTCGATGGGTTGGTAAAACACCTTGCCTTCGGGTTCTTCCCTAATCAGCCCATAAAGCGAGTATTCCTCTGTGCTGCCATACCAATACAGCGTCTCTGAAGATATTTTCCGCATGACTTTTTTGTAATGCGTGTCATCCACCAAAGTGTCTCCCTCAAGTTGGAGACTTTCGGTAATGTGGTCGAACGGAGCTTGTGATAAATTATACCACAGAACATGCCATTCGGCATTATCTTTGATTACGGGGAGATAATCTTGCGCCTTCGCTGTTCCTGCCACAAACAGCAGCAAGAGAGAAGTGACAATGGTTCTGGTAATACTGTTTTTCATGGCTGTTGTTTTTATGGTTTTTGCAAAGATAGTGTTTCTATTCTTCATTGTTGGTTTTTTTGCTGTTTTCCCGTTTGTTCAATGAAAAAACAGCGTCACCAAAGGTATTGTGGATGGTTTGTGTTTGTAGGTCCCTAACCCATGACGGGAATTCAATGCTGAGATATTTTAATCCGTCGTTGTGTAGTTGTACGGTTGCTATTCCGTTTTGTAATGGTGTGTGTTGATTCCCTCCTGAATTAAATTCCAATCCTGTTTCTGAATTGTACCATTTCAAAACATATTCGGTGCCTACATTTTGATTGTTGATGGGAATCTTGATGGTATTGCTGTTTGAACTTGGTTTGGGCATAGGCTTTTGCTTATTTAAGTTAGTATAGCAAAAGTATGTCGGTCACAAAACCATGTCAAGAAAAATGAAATTTGGTTTTTTTGGTTTTTTTATTCAACCACTTGATAATCAACCTATCAAAAAACCATGAAGTACCACCGAAATCTTGTCATCAGTATTGAATAACCGTTGCAATCGTTTTTCCCGCTC
>JAFYNJ010000028.1 GCA_017549805.1 Bacteroidales bacterium | reverse complement strand
ATAGGAATGCTGTGTCATTACGGCGATTTGCGAATTATCAAGCCCAAGGAGACATAAATAGCAATAGAAGAAGTCTTTCCTTGATAGCTTAGGATAATTTGCCTTTAAATACTCGAATAGCTGACCAAAATGTCGAGTTGCGGCATCTTTTAATTGCGCCTCTTGTTCGTGATTCAAGGCAATGTTGGAATAAGCGGATATCGAAATGGTTGACTTGATAGGATTCTTTTTATCGTTACATACTGATAAAATATAACGACATACGGGCTCGTCCTCATATTTTAAAGTGGTATCATGGTGTTTTTTAAGATCAATGGATGCTTTTATCTTGTTCTCCCTTTCTTTTTTCAAAGTCTCATTGCTTCGCTTCAATTTTCCAAGCAATGCGGCATATTTTATCTTATGCTCATGGCGTTCGGATTTTAGTTGTTTTGTTTTTATGAAATACAACAAGGCCACCAAAGCAATACATGTCATAAACACTTCCATGACATGGGCTACTCGTCTATGGTTTTCCTCAACCTGCAATTGATGTAGGTTTTCTTTCCTTCTCCGTTCATAGTCCTGATAAATATCTGCAAGTTGGGATTTTATGAAACCTTGATTTTCGTTTAGGTTGGCAAAAGGCACGAGATAATCAGCGTATGGTTGGGCTTTTATCGACTCGCCTTTTTCATTATGGATTTCCACAAGCCATTCTGCCGCTTGTTTCTTTGAAGGGACAGAAGCGTTTCCAAAAAACACCTTTTCAAGATAAACCACGGCGGAGTCAAGTTTTTGTTCATGATAGAATACTTCTCCCAAAGGCAAACAACGAGCAAAGTATTCCTTTTCGCTTTCAGCTTGGAATAACAAGCGTTTCAATTGTAACAATGCTCTTTCGGATTCACCTGTCAGTTCGTATTCTATTGAAACTTGATGAGAGCAAATATCCCTGTACATTAAATTGGTTGTATCATCCAACGCATTAGCAGCCCTTTGATAATAATACGCTGCACTATCCAACTGCTCCATCATGTGGTAATTCAATCCGATTTTATTAAGAGCCCAAGCCGATTGCCACGATGAATAACCCAGTTTATGATAATACTCATACGTTTTTTTTGCAAATCCAACGGCTTGAACATGAAGATACTGGTCGGTAAACAACAAACATAAATGTGAATAAGCCAACGCCACCAACTTCGCCTTGTACCCCACCAAATCCTCCTCCTTGAAATGATTCTCCATGATTTCCAAGGCCTTCAGGTATGCTGCGCAGGCTGGCACCACGCTGTCCATTTCGTAATAGCCCACGCCGTTCATGTAATGGCAACGAGCGGACAAAAAAGCATTGTCAACCGAATCGAAATACACCATCGCCTGTAACAATTCCGAGCGG
The DNA here is from genome assembly GCA_017549805.1 of Bacteroidales bacterium. GTDB lineage: Bacteria > Bacteroidota > Bacteroidia > Bacteroidales > F082 > Limimorpha. The sequence continues at coordinate 100,651 of JAFYNJ010000028.1, read as the reverse complement.
TTCAACTGGGCGGAATCGTTTTTGTAGAGAGCTTCGGATAGCAGCAGTTGGTAATAATGGTCGTCCATCGGGGAATCCAACAGCATTGTCAACGCACTGTCGGGTCGGATCTGCATCAGGCTGTCGATGGCCACCAATTCCGCGGGCAGCGACATGGCATGCCGCGTCTCTACTGGATGATGGCAGGCTGACAACGATGCCATCAACAACGCCCATATTACACAATAAAGCCTCATTGAGGCAAAAATAATAAAAAACTATTTACCCAAACAACTCAGTCGCCAAGTCATAAACCGTGGCGACGGGCACCACCTCGATGTGGAAACGTTTCGTGTCGAGGCCTTTGGCGTTGTATTTTGAGATGAAGATCTTCTCGAAGCCTAACTTGTCGGCTTCGGCGATACGTGCCTCAATGCGTGTGACGGCACGGATCTCACCGGAAAGACCTACTTCTGCGGCAAAAGCGGTGCGGTTGTCGATGGGGATGTCGGCATTGGACGAAAGCACGGCAGCCACTACCGACAGGTCCAAGGCAGGATCGTCACTTCGGATGCCACCGGCGATGTTCAAGAAAACATCCTTCATGTTGAGTCGGAAGCCCGCTCTCTTTTCAAGTACGGCCAGCAGCATGTTCATCCTACGGGTGTCGAAGCCCGTGCTGGAGCGTTGCGGCGTGCCGTAGGCTGCGGTGCTTACCAGCGCCTGCGTCTCGATGAGCATGGGCCGCTGTCCCTCCATGGTGGCGGCGATGGCGATGCCGCTCACCTCCTCGTCGCGTTGCGACAAGAGGAACTCGCTGGGGTTGGTCACCTCGCGCAAGCCGTTGGCGTTCATCTCGAAGATGCCCAATTCGGAGGCGGAGCCAAACCGGTTCTTGATGGTACGCAGGATGCGGAAGCCGTAATGGCGGTCGCCCTCGAACTGCAACACGGTATCGACAATGTGTTCCAGAATCTTGGGACCGGCGATGCTGCCGTCCTTGGTGATATGGCCGATGAGGAACACAGGCACTTGATACGACTTGGCAATCTTGTTCATTTCAGCGGCCGTCTCACGGATCTGGCTGACGGTGCCTGCCGTGGCATCCACGTAAGGCGAGCTCAGCGTCTGGATGGAGTCGATGATGACGATGTCGGGCTGTACCTCCTTGAAATGCTTTAGGATCTCCTTGGTGTCGGTCTCGGTGAGGATGAGGCAGTTCTCGTTCTTGATGCCCACTCTGTCGGCGCGCATCTTGATCTGGGTCTGGCTCTCCTCGCCGGAGATGTACAGCACCCGTTTGCCAGAAAGTTGCAAGGCCGTCTGCAAGAGCAAGGTGGATTTGCCGATGCCTGGCTCACCACCTACCAGCACCAACGACCCCAACACCAAGCCGCCGCCTAACACGCGGTTGAGCTCTTCGTAAGGCAGCACAATGCGTTGCTCCTCGGCGTTCGTTATCTCCCTAATGGGAGTTGGCATCGCTATCCTTTCATCTTTCACCTTTAACCTTTCACCTTTCACCTCTTTCTCCTCCACACAAGTATTCCATTCGCCGCAGGCGGGACATTTCCCAAACCATTTCGGCGACTCGTTGCCGCACGACTTGCAGAAAAACACGCTTTTTTCTTTGGTTGCCATGGGTTAATGCTCTTTTTTCTTGGAAGTTGAAGAGAAGAGATAAAGGATCAGCAGGATCAGGAAGAGGGAGACGGGCACGCTGATGAGGATGCGCAACAGGGCCTGTCCGACGAGATGAAAGCTGAACCCTTCAAGCATGAAAAGCGTGAAGTTGTGCACAAAGACCATGCACAGCGAATAACGCAGGAACCATGGAAATCCCAGCTGGTTGACATTGGGCTCCTTGATGTTCTCGAATTTCTGGCTACCCGAAACCAACCTGATGATGGTGGGGCGGCAGAAGGCCATCAATGTGGTGGCGCCGGCATGCATGCCCAAGGTGCCCATGAACAGGTCGATGGCCAAGCCGATGCCGAAACCCGACAACAACAGTTGCCAACCCGGCATGTTGATGGGCAGCAGCATCACAAAGATGAGGTAGATATAGGGATGCACATAGCCTCCGAGGCGAATATGGTTGACAATCAACACCTGGGTGATCACCAACACCACAAATCGTATGATATTCAGTAGCGTCCGGTTCATGGCTTCAGTTGGTTTTTGATCAAGGCGTCGAGTTCAGCCTTGTTGGTGTGGTGGATTACATAGACGTTTTTCAAGGAGGAGAAGTCGGTTGAGAACCTCATCTTGGCCTTGTTCAGGGTGCCGCTCGGCGAGGGGATGAGCTCCACAATGGTGCCGGCCATCAAGTCCTTCGGGAAGATGTAGGAATAGGAACTGGTGACCACGGTGTCGCCTTTTTGCAACTTCAAGTGGGTCGGGATGCCATCGACATAGCCGTAGCGGTAGTTGGTGTTATCCCAGCGCAAGGTAGCTAATTGGTCCTCGTTGTTCTTCAGGCGCACGCTGATGGTGGTATAGCTGTGCAGCAGGCTCATGATGGAGGCGTAGTGCGGGCTGACATCGGTGACGATGCCCACGATGCCGTCGGTGGAGATGACGCCCATGTCCTTCTCGATGCCGTCGGCGCTACCTTTGTTGATCATGATGTAGTTGTTCGGCCGGTTGACGGTGTTGTTGACCACACGGGCCGGGATGAACTCATAGACGGTATCGGCGTTGATCTCTTCGACAAAGCCTTCGATTGTATCGACCGTCACAGACAGCTGACGGCGCAGCATGGCGTTTTCCTCAGCCAACTTCTGGTTGATTTTCCCCAAGCGAAAATAATCCCCAATGCTGGTTCCCGTCTCATAAATCCTTCCCACAATGTCGTTGGTCGTATTGATCCTCTTCTGTCGGTGGAAGTTCTGGGAGTAGGTCAGCATTACGATACATAGCACTTCGAGCACCAGGAAGAGTATGACGAAGTGGTGTTTTTGTATGAATCGTATGAGGTTGTACATTTACTTGATCAAGAAGGTGAAGCGGTCGAAGTTCTTCAGGGCGATGCCGGTGCCTCTTGCCACGGCGCGGAGCGGGTCTTCTGCCACATGGATGGGCAGCTTGGTCTTGGCGGCCAAACGTTTGTCGAGGCCACGGAGCAAAGCACCGCCGCCGGTGAGATAGATACCCGTGCGGAAGATGTCGGCAGCCAGCTCGGGAGGCGTGAGCTCCAAGGCGTTGAGCACGGCAGTCTCGATCTTCATGATGCTCTTGTCGAGGCAGTGGGCGATCTCGGAATAGTTCACCTTGATCTCCTTCGGGATGCCGCTCAGCATGTCGCGACCCTGCACGGCGAAGTCCTCAGGCGGGTTGTCGAGTTGCGGGATGGCGGCGCCCACCTCGATCTTGATGCGCTCGGCGGAACGCTCACCCACGATGATGTTGTGCTGCTTGCGCATGTATTCCTCGATGTCGGCGTTGAAGTCGTCACCGGCGATACGGATGGACTTGTTGTTGACGATGCCGCCCAAGGCGATGACGGCGATCTCAGAGGTACCACCTCCGATGTCGATGATCATGTTGCCCGTAGGCTCCAGCACGTCGATGCCGATACCGATGGCAGCGGCCATGGGCTCGTGGATCAGACGCACTTCCTTGGCACCGGCCTGCTCGGCGCTGTCCTTCACGGCGCGCTCCTCCACCTCGGTGATGCCCGAAGGGATGCAGATCACCATCTTCAGGCTGGGTGGAAACAGGGTGTTCTTGAAGTTGATCATCTTGATCATCTCGCGCATCATGTGCTCGGCGGCCTGGAAGTCGGCGATCACACCGTCGCGCAACGGACGGATGGTCTTGATGTTCTCATGGGTCTTGCCATGCATCATCATGGCTTTCTTGCCGACCGCGATGATCTTCTTCGTGTCGCGTTGGATGGCCACGATGGACGGCTCGTCAACGACCACCTTGTCGTTGTATATGACAATCGTATTGGCTGTACCCAAGTCAATAGCAATCTCTTTGTTCAAAAATGAAAAAGCACCCATATTTTGTAAGAATTTAGAATTTAGAAGTAAGAATTTAGAATTTAATGTTTAAAATGTCGATATCCAGTAAATACCATGCTGATGCCATATTGGTCACAGCAATCTATGGAGTCTTGGTCGCGGACGGATCCGCCGGGCTGCACAATGGCGGAGATGCCAGCTTCATGGGCCAGTTTCACGCAATCGTCGAAGGGGAAGAAAGCATCGGAAGCCAACACCGCCCCGTGGAGGTCGAAGTCGAACGACCGGGCTTTTTCGATGGCTTGGCGCAAAGCGTCAACTCTGGAGGTCTGTCCGATGCCCGAAGCACACAGCTGGCCGTTTTTGGCCAAGGTGATGGCATTGGAACGGCTGTGCTTGACTACCTTGTTGGCGAAGACCATGTCGTCGATTTCCGTTGGTGACGGCGTAGCTTTCGTGACCACCTTGAAGTCGTCGGGCGTCTCCGTGTGAAGGTCGCGTTCCTCGATCAGATAGCCGTTGAGCGCGCTCTTCACCATGATGCGGTCATACTGGTCTTCCTTCAGTCGTAAGATGATCCTGTTTTTCTTGGAGAAGAGCAGGTCGAGCACGCCCGGTTCATAACCTGGAGCCACGATAACTTCCACAAAGAGCTTGTTGATCTCTTCGGCAGCCTCCATGTCGATGGGTCGGTTGCACACCAGCACGCCTCCGAAGGCCGACACGGGATCTCCGGCCAAAGCGGCCATATAAGCCTCCTTCACTGTAGGACGGCAGGCGATGCCGCAGGGGTTGTTGTGCTTGAGGATGGCGAACGCCGTGGTGTCGAACTCGCGGATCAAGGACAGGCCCGCTTCGAGGTCGAGCAGGTTGTTGTATGAGAGGTCTTTGCCGTGCAGTTTCTCAAACAAGGCATCCAAGTCGCCACGGAAATACCCTTTTTGATGGGGATTCTCGCCGTAGCGGAGCTCAACGTCGGGGGCAAACCAGCGATGGATGGCGGTATCGTAGTGCGAGCTCTCGGCGAAGGCATAGCAGGCAAAACGCTTGCGGTCTTCCAAAGAAGTCTCGCCGTGTTGCGTCTCCAGCAGATGGATCAGCTCGGCGTAATGCTTTCTCGAAGGCACGATGAGCACGTCGTTGAAGTTCTTCGCTCCGGCGCGGATCAGCGAAATGCCGCCGATGTCGATCTTCTCGATGATGGCACTCTCGTCGTCGGTGTTGGCCACCGTCTCCTCGAAAGGATAGAGATCCACAATCACCAGGTCGAAAGCGGGGATTTCATATTGTTCCATCTCACGCTGGTCCGACGCCAACCCCGTGCGTCCGAGGATGCCGCCAAATACCTTGGGATGCAAGGTCTTCACACGGCCACCCAAGATGGAAGGATAGCTCGTCAGCGACTCCACCGTCTTCACCGTGGGATCCAGTTGGCGGATGGTTTCGTAGGTGCCACCCGTAGAATAAATCTGCACCCCCTGGTCCTTCAACAACGAGACCACGGTATCGATTCCAGTTTTATAAAATACTGATATTAAAGCTGTTTTAATTTTTTTCAAAGGATATGCGTTTGGAAAATTTGAATATGCAAGATTATTAAAAAATCGGAAACCATGCAACCCTGTTTTTCAAAAAAAATCCACCATTTTTTCAACAAAACCCTTATCTTGAATGGAAAGTTTTTTGAAAAAATAAGCAATTGAAAACCAATATATTAAATATAATTATTATTCTAAATAAAAAAACTTTATCAAATTGAAAAAATAATTCTTATTTTTACAAATTCAAAATTAGGCGATGGAAACAAAGTGGATTTTAAATAAAACGGTTGACAACCAACAGGTTGCCGAAATCGTCAAGGCGCTCAACATTGACGAGAACCTTGCCACTTTGCTTGTGCAGCGCGGAATCACGAACTACAACGAGGCAAAAGTTTTCTTCCGTCCCGCCCTCAACCAGCTTCACGATCCCTTCTTGATGAAGGACATGGACCGGGCGGTGGATCGCATTATGCAAGCCATCGACAATGGCGAGAAAATCTTGATTTACGGCGACTACGACGTGGACGGTACCACGGCCGTCGCCTTGGTTTACACCTACCTCAAGAAGTTCTTTAAGAAGAAGAAAATCGAGTTTTACATCCCTGACCGTTACGACGAAGGCTACGGCATCTCCTTCAAGGGCATCGACTATGCCGCGGAGAACGACTTCAAATTGGTGATTGCATTGGACTGCGGCATCAAGGCCGTGGAACGCATCCAGTATGCCAACGAGAAGGGCGTGGATTTCATCATCTGCGACCATCACCGTGCCGGCGACGAGCTGCCTGCCGCTGTGGCCGTGCTCGACCCCAAGCGTGCCGACTGCACCTATCCCTACAAGGAACTCTCGGGCTGCGGTGTGGGCTTCAAGCTCATCACGGCACTCTCCATGCGCAAGAACCTACCCATCGAGGAGGTGTATGAACTGCTCGACTTGTTGGCGGTGAGCATTGCCGCCGACATCGTTCCCATTACGGGTGAAAACCGCGTGTTGGCCTATTACGGCCTGAAGCAGCTCAACAAGAAGCCACGTCCGGGCATCGAGGCCATCCTGCAGCATGCCAATGTGTATCGCCGCGAGGAGGATCCCGACCGGGTGGATGGCGAAACGGCCAATGTGCTGACCCGTGAGCTGACCATCAGCGACCTGGTCTTCCTGATTGGGCCCCGGATCAACGCCGCTGGCCGTATCGACAAGGCATCCGACTCAGTGCGTCTGCTGCTGGCCGAAAAGCACGAGCATGCCGTCAAGTTAGCCGCCAACATCAACGAGCTAAACGATACGCGTCGTGAGTTAGACAACGGCATTACCGAGGAGGCACTCAACATGATTGCCGACGACGAGGAGCTACGCAACGCCCGCAGCACGGTCATCTTCAACGAGAACTGGCACAAGGGCGTCATTGGTATCGTGGCTTCGCGCCTAACCGACTACTACTACCGTCCCACCATCGTCCTGACCCGTGCCAACGACCTCATCACGGGCTCTGCGCGTTCCATCAAGAACTTCGACATCTACGATGCCATCGACCATTGCTCCGACCTCTTGGAGCACTTCGGCGGCCATAAATATGCCGCAGGTCTCTCCATGAAACCCGAGAATGTGGATGAGTTCCGTCGTCGTTTTGAGGCCTATATCCGCGAGCATCTCACGCTTGAGGACTTGGTGCCTGAGCTGGAGGTGGACCTCAAGATCAACTTCCACGACATTACTTCGAAGTTCATGCGCATCCTCAACCAGTTCGCCCCCTTCGGTCCTGGCAACTCGGCGCCGGTGTTCTGGTCAGACAACATCGTCGATACGGGTGGCTCTCGTCCCGTGGGTGGCCACAAGCACCTGAAGCTCACCATGACCCAGCTCGGCGACGAGGATCATACCGTATTTTCAGGCATCGCCTTCCAGAAGGGCGACCTTTTCGCACGCATCCACAGCGGCGAGCCCTTCAGCATCTGCTACCATCTGGAATACAACTACTGGCAGGGCAAGACTACCCTGCAACTCAATGTCAAGGACATCAAGTTCAAGGATAGCATTTAAATAAACTTAATGATTCCGCTGATGATGAAATAGAGGCCGAATAACACCAATCCGAGCCCTATTACGATATTCATGATGCGGATGCGCTTGGCGTTGAAGAACTTCTTCAGGAAGGAAGCGCCCTTGGCTTTCAGCAGGTCGCAACCCAAGCAGGTGGCCAGCACGATGCCGAAAAAAACCAGCAATTTTATCTTGTTGCCTCCCATGTTGCCCGCCGTGATGGCCACGGTACTGAACCAGAAGATCCACACAAAGGGGTTGAGGATGTTCAAGACGAAGCCTTTTCCGAGAAACACGAACCATCTTGGCGTGTCGTCGTCCTTCTTGAAGATCTCTTTGTTCTCATCGATGATCTCGTCGGTTCGTTCCTTGATGCCCTTGAAGTTGTCCTCCTTGACTTTTCGGGTGTAGGTGAAAATGCCGAACAGGATCAGGATGATACCCGCGCCAAGGCTGAAATAGAACATCTCGCGTTCGCCGTTGGCCACCACCTGAATGGAGGTCAATACGCACAGCGATACCATCAGCACGTCGTTGAGGCAGACACCCACCGCAAACCAAGCGGCTTGCCGGAATCCACGGTGGATGCTGGTCTGGAGCAAGGTGATGAACGCAGGACCGAATCCAAACACGATGGATAAGGTCAGTCCCAGAACGATCGCATCAAAGATAAAATTGAACATAAATAACTCCTAACTTCTAACTCCTAACTTTTAAAAACTCCACCCACATCTCAAATCGTTGTCCCTTCAGCACGCGTGGGAACTTGGTGGCACCGCCCCATTTGCCGATCTTCTCCTGCATGAACTTGTAGAAGACCTCGGTAGGCAGTACATCCACAAACAGCTCCTTGATGGCTTCGGTACGCTCCACGGCATAGTCGTCGTTGAGCTTGCAGAGGTATTCGTCGATCTTCTTGATGGCCGTTTGCGGATCGAGCTTGTCGTCGGTACCGAGGTACCAATGGTGTGCATACATCGTATCATGCTTGATGCCGGCCACGGTGAACTCGGTGATGTCAACCCCTAAATCGTTTGCCATCAGCTCGACGGCTTGTGTCATGTTATCCTGCGAGAGGTGTTCGCCCGTGATGCTCAGGAACTGCTTGGTACGTCCCGTGATAGCGATGTTGACCCCTCGTGGACGTTCTCCAAAGAGCGGACCCTCGGGTGGAAGGAACTTGATGGTGTCGCCGATGAGGTAACGCCAAGTGCCGGCACAGGTGGAAAGCAGCAGGGCATAGTCAACATTCTCCTCCACTTCGCTTAAAGTCAATGTCTTGGGATGTTCTACGATGTTGCCGTTCTCGTCGAAGTTCTCCTCGTTGAAAGGCACGAATTCGAAATAGATGCCGTTATCGACGAGCAGCTGCATCACACGTTTCTTCAGGTCGACTTGGTAGGCGATGTATCCTTCGGAGGCAAGGTAGCTTTCAACAAACACCACTTTCTTGCCAAACAGTCGCTCAAAGCTCTTCTCGTATGGCGCAAAGGCCACACCGCTGTGGACATAGACCATGAGGTTCGGCCAGAGGTCATGGATGGTCTTCAGCTTGTATTCCTTGATGATGCGCTCCAGCAGGATCTGCACCCAGGCGGGAACCCCCACGATGACGCCGATGTCCCAGGTAGGAGCGGCTTTCACCATCTCGTCGAGCTTCTCCGACCAATCCTTGATCTTGGAGATGCGCTGTCCGGGCTTGTAGAAGAACTCAAACCACTTTGGGATGCGTCCCGCCGAGATGCCTGATAGGTCGCCGGCATAATAGCCGCCCTTACGGCTGTAGGAAAGGTCGGTGCTGCCACCAATCATGAGCACGCCACGGTTGTAGAACTCCTTCGGGAAGTCGTACCGTACGGCCGATGCCAGCTGACGGATGCTGGCCTTGGTGATCTTGGAGTTGAGCTCACGGGTGATCGGGATGTATTTGCTGGAGGCCTCGGAGGTGCCGCTACTCAGCGCAAAGTATTTGATCTTGCCGGGCCAAGTGACGTTGTGCTCACCGTTCAGGGCACGATACCACCATTCATCGTGCATCTTGTTGTAGTCAAATACAGGAACATTTTTCCTGAACGCCTCAACGACATTTTTCGACAACAAGATCTCGGTAAAGTGATAATGCCTTCCAAACTCAGTGAATTGAGCTTTACGAAGGAGTTTCTTCAGTTCGCGTTCTTGGGCTTTTACCGGCCGGATGGTCTTTTGCTTGATTTGTACGGGGATGTTTTTCAGCTCCGCGGCTGTCTTGACGATCGTACCAAATAATTGGGGTGGCATTCTATAATGGATTTATATGGCTGCAAAAATAGGAAATTTATTACTTTTGCACAAGATTCAATTGCATTGTAGTGAAAAGCCGCTTTTTTATCCTTTGGATGACCGTCATGCTTGCCCTGCCGGTATGCGCCCAGCAGCTGGGAGGAGGACTCATTTTGGGTCCCACGTTCTCGACGATGCGCCTCAGTGGCGTTGACAGCACCCGGTTTCGGACGGATTTTTGTTTCGGTGCCCGAGTGGCTTTGATCCCCCAACGCTCGGTGTTCGGTCTCGAAATGGATGTCATCTATTCAAGGCAAGGCACCGGCATGAAACAGGTGACGCTGGAAAATGGCAACAAGGTGAAATGGCTTGAGAAGTCGTCCTATATCAACATCCCTTTGCTGTTGAATGTCTATCTCAGGAAGTGGACAGAAGACGATGAAGATGAATCGCAGCTGATCCGGCTTCGTGTGGGACCCCAAATCGGTTTCTGCCTGAAGGGCGACGAGGTTGAGAACATCAAGCAAGCCAAAAAGACCATGCAATATATCCATCCCTGGCAACTTGGCAGTTTCAACAGGATCGACTATGGCATCACGGCGGCCGTCAGCTATTGGTATGTCGAAGTGCGATACACCTACGGCTTGTCGAACGTATTCAAGACGGGTGAAAAATCATCGAACCACGTAATCAGCGTCACGTGGTCCGATATCTGGTAAAGCCGACAATTGTTTATTCTTGTGGCTCTTCAGACTGAGGTTGCTCAGGCTGGGGCTGTTCGGTATGCGGCTGTTCATAGCCCAATGGCTGCTCTGGAATCACCAAGGCGCAGATGAGATAGGCGATGACGCCAGTCATACAGCTGACGAAGGCCAGTATAATCCACAACAACCTCATGATGGTGGGATCCAAGTCGAAGTATTCGGCGATACCACCGCAAACACCACAGATTTTCTTGTCTCTGGTGCGATAAAGTTTCTTGTAATCACTCATTTTTTTCTAATTTTGTCGGCCGAAAAACACTGCAAAAACTATTCCATCACAACATCATGAGCCAGAATATTTCAAAACTTCGCAATATCGGTATTGCAGCGCATATCGACGCGGGCAAAACCACAGTTTCGGAACGCATCCTTTTCTTTACCGGCGTGAACCGCAAGGTGGGTGAGACCCACGACGGACAGGCCACCATGGACTTCATGAAACAGGAGCAGGAGCGTGGCATCACCATTGCCTCGGCAGCCATCACCGCCCATTGGAACGACCATCAGATCAACCTCATCGATACTCCCGGCCACGTGGACTTCACCGTTGAGGTGGAGCGCTCGCTGCGCGTTATCGACGGCATGGTTGCCGTGTTCTGCGCCGTGGGAGGCGTGGAGCCCCAAAGTGAGACCGTCTGGAACCAGGCCGACAAATACCGTGTGCCCCGCATCGCCTTTGTGAACAAAATGGACCGCACGGGTGCCGATTTCAACGAGGTGGTCAACCAGATGCAGAAATACCTCGGTGCCAATGCCGTGCCGCTGCACTTGCCTATCGGCGCCGAAGCCACTTTCGAAGGCATGGTCGATCTGGTGCAGATGAACTCGGTGCGTTTTATCGACAAGGAACGCATTGTGGGTCCCATCCCGGAAAACATGATGGAACAAGCCCAAGCCGCCCGCCGAAATCTCATTGAGAAAGTCGCCGACTTGGATGACGATGTGGCTGAGCTCTATCTCGATGACAAAGAGATCCCCACAGATCTGCTCATGGGTGCCATCCGCAAGGCCACCATCAAGCTGATGATGGTCCCGGTGCTTTGTGGTGCCGCCTATAAGAACAAAGGCATCCAGTTGTTGCTCGATGCCATCGTCGATTACCTTCCTTCACCCAAGGACCTCGGTGCTGTCATTGCCCATGATCCTTACAACGAGGAGAAGACCTGCCAACGTAACCCTTCGGAAAACGAACCTTTCGCCGCTTTGGCCTTCAAGCTCATCAACGATCCCTATGTTGGCCAGCAGACCTTCATCCGTATCTTCAGCGGCAAGCTGGTCAACGGCATGAGCGTGTATAACACCAACAAGACCAAGAGCGAACGTGTGGGACGCATCTTCCGCATCAAGGCCAAGGAACGCGAGGAGATCGCTGAAGCCGGTCCGGGCGAAATCGTTGCCCTGGTGGGCATGAAATATACCCGTACGGGCGACACCCTTTGCGATGAAAAATCACCGCTGATGCTGGAAAACATCCATATCCCGCCTGCGGTTATCGAGATGAAGGTCAACCTTGAGGACAAGAAGAACCGCAGCAAGCTTTCAGAGGCTTTGGCCAAGCTTTGCAACGAGGATCCTTCGTTCCGTGCGCATTTCGACGAAGAGACCGAGGAGACCATCATCGCTGGCATGGGCGAACTGCATCTGGAGATCATCGTCGATCGCATCAACACCGAGTTCAAAGTGCCCGTCACCGTAGGTGCGCCGTCCGTTTCATTCCGCGAGACCATCACCGCGCCTTTCGAGTGCAACTACAAATACGCCAAGCAGTCAGGTGGCAAGGGCCAATATGCCCATACCGTCATCCGTTTCGAGCCGAATCCTGGCAAGGGCTTCGAGTTTGTCGATGTCAGCAAGGGTGGCGTAGTGCCGAAGGAGTACATCCCTTCGGTGGAGAAGGGTCTGGCCGCAGCCATGCTCAAGGGTCCGTTTGCGGGCTATCCCGTGGTGGATGTGAAGTGCGTCCTCGTGGACGGCAGCTCGCACCCTGTGGATTCGAGCGACATGGCCTTCCAGATTTGCGCCCAGATGTGCTTCAAGCAGGCTTTCATGAAAGCCAGTCCCGTATTGTTGGAGCCTATGATGAAGGTGGAGATCAACACACCCGACGATTACATCGGCAACGTGACCGGCGACGTCAACAAACGCCGCGGCCGCATCGAGAACATGCGCCGTTTCCGCAAAGGCTCACAGAAATTGGATGCCTTCATCCCGTTGATGGAACTGTTCGGCTATGCCACCGCCTTGCGCAACCTCACTTCGGGTCGTGCCAACTACTCCATGGAGTTCTATCAATACACGCCAACGCCGAAGGACAAGCAGGAAGAGATCGTGAAAGAACGGAAAACGGAAAACTGATAACGGAAAGTTAGTTTTCCGTTCTCCGTTTTCAGTTTTCCGTTTTATTCAGCCACTGACAAAACTCCTTGGTCTTTTTAAACTCCTCCAGCACCCAATCCACTAAGTTTGGGCTATAGAGGTGTTTGTCATCGACTTCTTTCACCAACAACCAGTCACGCTGTTTGAAATACTCGGCATAGGGATGGTCCTTGGGGTAGCCGTTGGGCACCCGTTTCATGGCGCTATGCGTATCCCAGGTGAAGCCTTTGGCCTTTTTGATGGCCATTTCCAACGGCTCGCCGTTGTAAAGGATCTCTTCGCGGATGTTTTTCAAGGTTTCAGGAAAAGGCATGTACATTCCCGTGCAGAGCATGTTGCCGCTGAAGTAGTCCTCCGACTCACGAGGCTGCACTTGGAAGTAATAGCCGCTGAGCATCGACTTCTTGCCGCCTTTGCAGACGAATACTCCGAAATGCGTCTTATAAGGCCTTTTATCCGGTGAAAAACGCGTGTCGCGATAGAAACGATAGGTGCAGTCTTTTAAAGTCAGTCCCTGCATATCGGGATCGAACGCTGCCACACCGGCAATGATTTGTTCGGCAATGGCATTGAATTTCGCCTGTGCACTTTGGTATTCTTTTTTATGCTCGTGGAACCACTCGCGGTTATTGTTGTGAAGCACGTTGGTGAGAAAGGTGATGATTTCTTCCATCTTTATCCGTTTTTGAATGGACAAAGATAGTGTTATTTTCGTTTTGGTGGGAATAATAATAAGGACAAAATAGGTTTTTGTTGGTTTTTAAACTATTGATTTTCATTGATAAAACGTCTAGACATCACGAAATGATAGGGACATCTCTCTGTCGTTCCCCGAAAAACTCTTGACAAGTGTTTTTTCTACTTACCTTTGCATCAAACAACAGGTAAATGAAGCAACGTTTGTTATTCTTGGTTCTCATTTGTTGTGCGCTGGTAGCTTGTGACAGCCCCTCCAAACGGGTGGAGCAGGCAAAAACCCTTTATGAAGAAGGTGTGCAACTTCGTGAGGAACAGCTTTCCGAAGAAGCCGCCGAGTGTTTCCTTAAAGGATTGGAGCTGCTGCGCGGTTGCGAGACGACTGAAAAAGTGCTCCTGTTGGAAGGCCAGCTTTGCGACAACCTTGGTGCCATGTACCTCAAACACGGGCTCTTTGAAGATGCCTTCAAGCAACACCAACAGGCTTTGAATTGTTTCCGTCAGAACGCCGACTCTATTGGTATGATGAACGCGTATCGCAACAGCGGTCGTGCCGTTCGAGCACTGGAGCAATATACCCAAGCCAAACAGTATTACGACTCATCGTTCCGGATCGCCTCCTTGATGAACGATCAGGCCATGTTGAGAGACCTTTATCTGGAGATAGGGCGTGACTACTACATGGAAACTGGCAACTTCGCCAAAGGCATCGAATACGTCAATCTGGCCTTGCAAGGCGGACTTAACGACAATGACACCGACATTGCCAACATGACCTTGGGCATCCTTTATTATTACACGGACGACTACGGACAAGCCAAACACTATCTGAAAGAAGCGCTTCGCAGCGAGCGTCCCGGACTGAAGATGGCGGTGTATCAGCCGCTGTATGCCATCGCCTACAACGAAGGCGAGTATCAACGAGCCTATCAATACCATAAACTGTTTACAACGAATATGATGGAAGCCGAAGAGGAGCATTCCAGCGAGGCTATACAACGGATCAAAGCAGAATATGAGCTGAAGGCTCAAAAGAGCGAAATGGAAAGCTTGCACCGCAACCGCGACCTGAAACTTTACCTGATCATTGCCGTTTCGGTGATCGCTTTGCTGCTGATCGTGCTGATTGTCAGAAAGAAAATCGCTGACAACAAATTGGCAATGGAACGGTTTAAGAACCAAGTGGAGCGCAACCAGAACCGCATCCATGAGCTGGTGAGCGACATGGAAACGCTGATTCGAACTAACGACGAGCTTCGACGAAACCAACAGACCCTCTCACAGAAAGAGCTGATGATGACCCAGAAGATCATGGCCCGCAACAAGGTGATGGTCACCGCTCAAGCCCTCAGCGAACAAATCAACCCCGATACGCTCAACTTCGAGCTTGGCGACAACGACTGGACCGACTTCGTCAATCTCACCGACTTGATTTTCGACGGTTTCTCGCAACGCCTGCTCCAACTCTTTCCCAAACTAGGCAAGTGGGATGTACGCATCTGTTGCCTCTCCAAAAACGGCTTCTCCAACCAAGTGATTTCCATCTTGTTGGATACCCAAACCGACTCTTATTACAAGCGTAAAACTCGAATCAAACAAATGAAGATGAACCTCGGCGATGATAATCGAAGCTTCGAGGAAATCGTCAACGCAGTGTAAATTATTAAAAATCCAAAATATGAAAAAGGTTATTGCAATCATCATCCTTTGTCTCGGCTGCCTCGGTAGTCTCACGGCGCAACAATTGTGGAAACCCATCAACTGCGAAGCCTCGTGGCTTGGTACCAACCCCATTCTCATCGGAGTATCTGCCAATGGCGATATTTTTGCCAAAACCGGAACCGACGCCCCGCTCTTCATCCGCTCCAAGGACGAAGGCGTACAATGGGAAAGTCTCAGCGATTTTGACGTGTGCACCTTTATGGCTTTCAGCCCACAAGGCCGCATTTTCTTTTTCCCAGCTGAGTTTGCCGACGTCTATTATTCCGATGACGACTGCCAGTCATGGTATAACACCAACAACCATTCCGTGAACAACAACCTGATGACAGGCGCCTGCGCCGTCAGCAACGACACCCTTTTGCTATGGGGTCAAGACCGAATTGACTACACCTTTGACGGAGGCAACACCTGGAACACGGCAAATCTTGGTTTTATCGAGGATTACCAAAGCATCGGCGACCTTATGGTCAACGCGAACGGCGACGTGTATCTGTGCGTCTGGTCGTATGGCGGACCCGGCGACGGCATCTATCATTCAACGACTTCCGATTTGCAGGACTGGCAGTTGGTTGCGGCCGACAACTATTCCATAAGGGATATGGCTTTCGACCCCGAAGGCAATGTGGTGGCTTGTGGATGGAATATTAACGGGAGCATTGGTTTCCAGCATACTCCCGGTTTTTATTTGTTTGACAGCAGAGTGTTGGCCATGGGCGATAGTGGTATTGTTTACGTGCCTCAAATTGCCGGTCATTCTGCGGTTCTTTCCTATTCCCTTGACCACGGTGAACATTTTGTCAACATTGGAGAAGACATACCCCTTGTTGATATAGCACCTGGCAATGAAAACGCCTATCTTTTCAAAGGCAACGACAATTATTTGTATTTCGACGCAGGAGGAGAGTTTTGGAAAAGCATTCCCAATGCCAACAATATCCCCGAGTTTAACCCTTGGATTGGCGTGAAATTCTTTGACGAAGCCAGCGGTTTGTATTACAACATCACCGGCTACAACACCGTGGAAGTGACCTATACCCCAGAATTGGAAACGACAGGCTATAATCTTTATGTGGGTGACATCGTAATTCCAGAAACTGTTGATCACAATGGTGTTAGCTATACCGTTACTGCTGTGGGCGACGAAGCATTCAAAAATTGTAACGGTGAGCTGACTTCAGTGGTGGTGTCCAACACAGTGACTTCTGTCGGCGAGTTAGCATTCGCCTCATGCCAATACCTACTTGTTGTGGTTTTGCCCAACTCGGTGGAAACCATTGGCGACATGGCTTTTGCCAACAGCTGGTCCCTTAACTCGGTGCGGCTTCCCGAAGGAATCAAGGTGTTGCCAAAGGATTTGTTCATCAACTGTCAGTATCTAACTTCTATAGAGATTCCTTCCACCGTGACGCGTATCGAAAGCCGTGCGTTTTTTGGGTCTGGTCTGACTTCCATTGACTTACCAGAAGAGGTGACATATCTAGGAGATAGTGTTTTTTACTATTGCTCCCATCTCTCCTCGGTGGATGTTCCCAACACGGTGACGGATTTGGGTGCTGGTGCTTTCGCTTGTTGCTATGAACTTCGATCCATACATCTACCAGAAAATCTTACAGCAATCCCCGATGATTTACTTAATAATTGTCAGTTGTTGGATTCCATTGCCATTCCCGAGACGGTTACAAGGATTGGTGACAGAGCGTTCCTTCAATGCTTCCATCTGACGGAGATTAGAATTCCCGATGTAGTAACTTCCTTGGGTTCAAGCGCTTTCAGAGCTTGTGTGGGACTGACGTCGTTCGACATACCTGAGACGGTAGGTCATCTTGGGAGCAACCTGTTCCGCCAATGTGACCAACTGAGAACCGTCACCTTGCCACAAACATTGGACACCATCCCCACAGGTCTGTTTGCTGAATGCTCCCGCTTGGATTCCATCAACATTCCAGAGTCAGTCGTCGCCATCGAAGGATGGTCGTTCTCCTCCTGCTTCGCCTTAAGGGAAGTGGTAATTCCTGACAACGTGGAATCTATAGGATTTCAGGCCTTTTCCGACTGTCGTAACTTGTCGCGGGTTGACTTGGGCGTAACGGTCTCCAACATGGCAGAAGGAGCGTTTCGCAGAAACGAAGGTAATGTGAAACTGACCCTGGTCTGCCATGGCACCACGCCGGCCCAGTGTGGCCTAACCACCTTCCCCGATGCGGCCTTGCAGGAAACGGCCATTGTGCCTTGTGGATGCGAAGGTCTTTATCGCGAAGCCTGGGGTGATTATTGGCAAAGCGGCAACTTCGAGGAGGACTGCGGTTCAGCGGGTGCCGAGTGGTACTATGAAATCCTGAACGACGACGGCAGCATCACTTACCAATACCTTCATCAGACCAACGATACCACCATCAACGACAAAGAGGATATCCATGTCATTGTGCGCATCAACACCCTGTACGACAAGGGGGAACACATCCAAACGAGCCACGAATATGTCTATGATGACAATGACAAAGTGTATTGGTGGAACAAGACCTTGGGCGAATTCACCGTGCTGTATGACTTCGATGTGGAACCGGGCGACGAGTGGGAAATCAAGGTGGATACCAATAGTCTCACAATTCATGTGGAAGCCGTGGAAGAGTATGAATACGAAGGCCGCCTGTTCAAGATGTTGCAGGTCAGCGATGCGGAGAACCAGTTCAGCGGCACCATCGTTCGAGGCATCGGCCATCTGACCAGCTTCTTCCCTGAAAGGCTGATGAATACACAGAAAGGTTACCGTGTGGAAGGCATCCGCTGCTTCTGGAAAGAGGACCAACTGATGTTCAAATACGGCGAAAAAGATTGCGACGAGGTGTATGAGGAATTCCATGACTATGGAACGGAGGAAACCGTTGTGGCAGAAGGATTCTGGGTTTATCCCAACCCCGTCTCTTCCTCCCTCTTCCTAATAACAAATAACGTTAACCCGTCCAATTCCACCTTTACCGTCACTAACGTCATGGGTCAAACCCTGATGACGGGTCAAATTAATGGGGAAAAACAGCTGGTAGATGTTTCCAAATTACCTATGGGGATGTATTTCATCACTATAGGCAATTTCGCTCAAAAGATTGTCGTTAACAAATAAAATATTGCAATGAAAAGACTGAATTTATTATGGGTCATCCTTCTGCTGTTGAGCGCTTGCGGCAAGGACCCCTTGCCCGCCGATAAGATAGTCACCCATTCGCGTGAGCAAAATGGATCAACTTATATCCAGTTGGTCTATAGCGATGATGTGGAACAATACTTCAAGGTGTTGACAGAAAACACTGTAGAGACCGTGCGGGCATCCGAATATTACGGTATCGAACCTCCCATTGTAATGGGCAGCAACAGAGAGGTGATTCCTTCGGAGATCACTTTCAATGGCAAGACCTACACCGTTGTGGGTATCGGCGACTATGCGTTCTACTCGCGCGACGAAATGCTTTCGGTGGAGATTCCCAATACGGTGCAATATATAGGCAATCGCGCTTTCGACTTTTGCCTTGAGCTCAAAACCGTCAAGTTGCCTGACGGCGTTACCCAAATCGGGGACTGGGCTTTCCGTAGCTGTACTGCATTGAATTCGGTGGAGATGGGTACTGGGATAGCCGGCATTTGGTTTGACGCTTTCGATGATTGTCGAAGTCTGACTACGATGATTTGCCATGCAGTAACCCCTCCGGAAATCCT
Organism: Bacteroidales bacterium; assembly: GCA_017549805.1. Lineage (GTDB taxonomy): Bacteria > Bacteroidota > Bacteroidia > Bacteroidales > F082 > Limimorpha. The sequence continues at coordinate 81,597 of JAFYNJ010000028.1, read as the reverse complement.
TTACGACGTACCATGTCCTGAATTTTTATGGAACTGCCCCGTCACCGAAATCAAGGTGCCTGCAGAGAGCGTAAATGCCTATAAAACGGCACCGCTGTGGTGCAACCATGCCGATAAGATTGTCGCCTTGTAAACCTATTAATACCTGAAAAACATGAAAACCATCGCAAAAGCATTGTTCTTGTTGCTTGTCATAGCCTCTTTTTCTTCTTGCGGCAAGGATTCGCTTGACCTACCTGATGCTGAGGAGAATTGTTTGTATTTTGACAACCATAAAGCAGAAATGATCGTTTCCTATTATACGGGTGAGAACACCTTCGATATCGACGCTGAGTCAAAAGAGGGGTTCTTTGGTGCGACGTATGTCTTTCGTTTTAGGCATATTCCCTACGAGGTGATGGGCAAAACCATCGAGTTGGACAAAACCTCGGAGTTCACCTTGTCTTTTGAGATTCTCCGTCATGTGCAATGGTTCACTTCTCCCGAGCGGGTGTGCGGGGTAATTTTGGAAGACGAGACCACGGAATACAAAGACAAATCGCCGTTCAAAAATGGTCAGATGAGATTCACCGAGGATGAGACAGGACTTACCTTTACCCTTCGCGGTGAGTTAAGGAATGGTCGAACCGTCCGGATGAAACTTGTCGTGCCTAAAAGTTAAACTAAAGCCTCCTGTTCACGATGGGTTTCGAACATCGTTTTTAACCCTCTTTGCTCAGAAAAGAGACTATGAAACCATCATGGCGCAACGGTCGATGATATCGTTTGCGAGTTCGAAGCCGGCGTCACAAACTTTTTTTCTTGAATTACCATCATAGTTCATGGAAAGGTGCATGGTGTTATAACTGCTGTTGACCAATGCCAATAACTTCCTGTCTCTTTTTCCTACCGCCTCATAATAGTCATTAATATCAACCCTTGTTCTACGGTCGGCTCTAACATGGAACACGGCATCCAAAGCCAACAATACCGAATGCCAGAGATAATGGCCGGCCACTCTTACATATTTGTCATCTTCATATTGTTTTAACTCTTGGTTGTAACGTCCATTTTCCCTTAGGATTTTTTCGGCGTTGTCCACATAACGTCTCGCCTCTTTGATCAAATCCTTTTTCATGAGAAATCAAGTTTTATTTATATGCTGCAAAAATAACCATGTTTTGTAAAATGTCAAGAGATTTAGTGTTGAAATTTTGGAGACAAATTTAGTTTTGGGTCAAAAATAACATGGACAAAATAGGTTTCCGTTGTTGCGACGCTGCGATATTTCGTTACTTTTGCAAGCAAAACGCAAAAAAATCAAAACATACCTACTATGAAAAAGCTATTTTTATCAGTCGTCATGCTGTTCATGGCAATGAGTGTTTTCGCTCAGGAACAAGAAACAAAAGTCCGCGTCCCAAGCGGTTACCAAGGCTTCGTTGAACAAGGCAACACCTGGCATTTCGACAAGAACATGCCAAATAGCATCAGCTTATCGACCACTCATGGTTTCTATTTCAACGGACATATTTTTGCCGGCATCGGCCTGGGCGTCGATTTCAACAAGGATCGAGGCCTGGTGCCTTTCTACACGAACCTGCGTTATCAATTCAACAACAACAAGGTGGTCAGTCCCGTCATCAGCTTGCGTTTGGGATCCTTCATCGGCGAAGATATGGGCGGTTACGGTGACCTGGCCTTCGGTGTGCGCTTCGCCTCCAAGCGCGATTTTGCCGTCAGTGTGTTGGTGGCCGGTACTTACTATGACAAAATCGAAAAGTATTATAATGATTATGATGCACAAGGGAATTATACCCACGGATACCGCCAAGTCAGCCCTTCGGGCATTTCCCTGCGCATCGGTATCGAATGGTAAGTTATCAAGCAAAGTGATCATGAAAAAACTGTTCTTAACACTCGCCATCCTGCTAAGTTCGGCGATGGCTTTCGCTGGCGAAGGGATGTGGATCCCCATGCTCCTCCAATATAATGAGAAAGAAATGCAGGAGATGGGCATGCGCATCACTGCCGACGACATCTATAGCATCAATCATAGTAGCTTGAAGGACGCCATCGTGCTTTTCGGCGGCGGCTGCACGGGCGAAATCGTGAGCGACTACGGCCTGCTGCTCACCAACCACCATTGTGGTTACGACTGGATCCAGAAACACAGCTCCGTAGAGCACGACTACCTTACCGACGGTTTTTGGGCCATGGACCGCTCGCAAGAGTTGCCTTGTCCCGGCCTGACCGTCACCATCCTCCGCGAGATGCGCGATGTGACCGAAAAAATACTTTTCAAAGTCACCGAAGATATGACCGAAGAGCAGCGCCAGGCTAAGATCAACGAGAACATGAAACACCTTATCTCCGACGTGGAGAAGGAAACCCAATACAAAGTCTCCATCAAGCCTTTCTTCCTCGGCAACGAGTATTATCTTCTCCTGAACGAGGTGTTTACCGACGTGCGCCTGGTGGGCTGTCCCCCGAGCAACATTGGCAAGTTCGGCGGCGACACCGACAACTGGGTATGGCCCCGTCACACGGGCGATTTCAGCGTGTTCCGCGTATATGCCGACAAGGACGGTCATCCAGCTACTTATAGTGCCGACAACGTTCCTTACAAGCCTGCCAAACATCTGGATGTCTCGTTGAAAGGAGCCGAGGAAGGCGATTTTGCTTTTGTGTTCGGCTATCCCGCCCGCACCAGCGAGTACCTTCCTGCCGTGGCCGTTGACCAGGAAGCTAACGTCATCGATCCCATTGCGGTGGATCTTCGCGGCAAGATACTCGACATCTACAATACCTATCAGGAAAAGGACAAGAAAGTACGCATCCAGTATGCCTCCAAGCATGCCGGTTTAGGCAACGGATGGAAGAAGTGGATGGGTGTCACCGAGGGCATCAACCATTTCCATGGCGTGGAAAAGAAGCGTTTCTATGAAGAGTCGTTCAAGGAGTGGTCTCAGTCCAGCCGTATGTTCCATCGCTATACGAACCTTTTAAAGCGATTTGATGAGAAATACAAGGCACTGGAGCCTTACCGTGTCGCTTATACCTACCTGACCAATGCCGGCTTGAACATTGAGATCATGGACTTTGCGGGCAACTTCAACAAACTGTCGCAAGTGACTGCCGACACCCCACAGGAAGAGGTTGACAAGATGATTGCCTCCTTGAAAAACGCTACAAAAGCCTTCTTCAAGGATTACTATCAACCTATCGACGAAGAGGTGGCCAAGACCATGCTTAACGAATACCTCAAGCAGCCTGCCGATTTCCGTCCGGCCTTTTTGAATGAAATCAAGGATGTGGATGCCTATGTGGAACAGCTTTTCAGCAAGTCGATGTTCACTTCCGAGGAGCAGGTCAACGATTTGTTGGACCACTTCAAGCCCAACAAGGTCAAGAAATTACAGAAAGACCCTGCCTTGCAAGCCTATCAAAGCATGATCAACTTCTATAAGGAGGAAGTCAATCCCAAGATGGGACCCATCAACAAGGAAATCGATAGCCTGCAACGCCTTTATATGAAGGGCCAGATGGTGATGGAACCCGAGAAGCATTTCTCGCCCGATGCCAACTTTACCTTACGCGTCACCTATGGCAAGGTGGAAGGCTTCAAGCCACAAGACGGCAAGAAATACCGCCATTTCACCACTTTGGAAGGCATCATGGAGAAGGAGAACCCCGATATCTACGACTATGTGGTGGAGCCCAGGTTGAAAGAGCTCTACAACAAGAAGGACTACGGCCGTTATGCCGACAAGGACGGCACCATGCATGTGGCCTTTACAGCGAGTGTACACACCACGGGAGGCAACTCGGGCAGCCCGATTTTGAACGCCGACGGCCAGCTGTTGGGCTTGAACTTCGACCGCTGCTGGGAAGGCACCATGAGCGACTTGGTGTACGATCCCGACATCTGCCGCAACATCTCAGTGGATATCCGTTATGTGCTCTTTATCATGGATAAGTTCGCCGGTGCCAAGCATCTGGTGGACGAGATGACCATTGTTGAATAAAAGCCATGGAATTCCATTGGGTTGACGGTTATGAGATCACCGTGACCGTTGAAAACGGCGCGGCGACCATCGCGGCCAACAGGGAAGGCCTGTTGAGCTTGGCCAACCATCTGGCGGCTTTGGCCGAAGGCGCTTCAGGTGACCATTTTCACTTGGATGCCTACAATTCCTTGGAGGATGGTTCGGCGGAGCTGATTGTTGAAAGAACAGCATAAAAAGGAGAACAATATGAAACAGATAGAACGCATCACTCGCATGGAAGCCCTTTTCGACAAGAGCTCGGAGGTTGTCAAACGGTTGGAAACCGCCCTTGAAGACTTTGCCAAGTTGCAGTCTGACATGGAGGAATTAGCAGCCTATTACGACGGTCCCGACTGGCGGGCTGATTTCGAGACCGACGAGGCCGGACTGTTGCCGAAGGACCTTAAGCGCGGTGTGCTGAGCGAGGACGGCATTTACGACCTGCTGACCGATTACCAATGCCTCCAAGACCAGGTCAGGACTGTTGAATAGGATGAAAAGGCTCAAAGAAGTACTCGGTTACGCCCTTGGCGGCTTGCTGTTCGTGTTGTTGATCCCGACCCTGATGTGGTGGGTTTCGGGGATGCCTTGTTTGCAGGCAATCCCCGTTTGGCGTTGGGTAGTGGCCTTGGTATTGGCTGTGCTTGGCCTGTCGCTGAGCATCTGGTCTATCGTTTACATGCGCCGCAAGGGCGACGGCAACCCCATGGATGCCTTCGGTCACGAGGTGGCACCCCGCACGAAGCACCTGATGACCGACGGTCCTTACCGCTTAAGCCGCAACCCCATGCTGACTGGAAGCTTCATCTATTTCGCTGGCGTCTGCGTTTTGCTTTGGAGATGGCCCGCCTTGTTGGTGTTTGTTGGGTTTATCGCTATTATGATGCTCCAAGTGTTTTCAGAAGAGAAGCGTCTCCGCAAGGATTTCGGGGAGGAGTATGAGGCGTATTGCAAGCGGACGGGGAGGTTTTGGCCGGTTTCTTTAAGAAAGTGAAAAACAATAAGGGGTCGATTCGACCCCTTTTTTGCTTCTCAACAATTGCGATTTGTAGTTTTTTTCGATGAAAATGTTGCGAAATCAAAAAATTGATGTATTTTTGCAGCGAGAAATCAATAGGGGAACAGTCCTTTAGACGTCCAGAATTTGGCGAAGACCTCTCACGAGCGAGCCAGCCTGTCGATTTCTTTTTTTATTTGTCCATAGCGGTAATACAATATTGGACCATTTCTCCCGAACGTTTCACACCTACCATCATTTTCACCATTCCTACTTCTGGCAACAAACAATGGGTTTCCAACAAATATTTGAATGGCTTCTGGTTAGCAACACCTTTCTTGGGCGGTTTTGGTTTGCCGACAACAATGGCAGTCCGAAGTATCGTGTTCAAATCGAAAAGTGCCCGTGTCGATTCGTAAGTTTTCGCTGCATGGCGCATTGTTTCAGTTATGGATACGAACCGAACATTGACATAGCCTTTCAATGAAGGATTGAAAACCTTCTTGTCAGGATTACTATTGGTCCATTGTCGGTATAATTGCGAGATAATATCTTTTCGTTGCTTAAGCTCTTCGTTGCTGTTGCCAGTAGGGATGTTCATTTATGATTGGTATTTGCCAGCAAAGATACTATAAATTCTTTAATTATATATAAATAATACAATCAATTATAATTAATTGATAAAATGTTTATATTTCTATAAATATAACGAAATAACACTATAAATAATCCCATCTAACAATTTGTCTAAAAGCACTATTGAAGAATAAAGTAAATTGATTTCCGAAATGAAACATTTTGTCTTTTATTGCTACTTATCTACGTAAAACACCATGTAAAAAAACTACGAGCAATGAACGACAAAACACAATTCCCTCAAAACAACAAAATGGATGAACCAGCATTTGTATCTCGCGACGGGATGTTGGCCGATAAAGAATACGTAGAATGGCTAAAAGAGCTTAAAGCCCGCTATAGACAGAGCCAGGCAAAAGCTTCTGTCAAGGTTAATACGTTTCTACTGGAGTATTATTGGAGCTTGGGCCGCGACATTGTTCAGCGGAAAGCTGAAAGCAAATGGGGTAGTGGATTCTTTAATCAGCTAAGCCTTGACATGAGGGCCATGTTTCCTGACGAAAAAGGATTCTCTGTGACAAATTTGAAATACATAAAACGATGGTATGTGTTTTATTATGAGCAAGTTATAAATCGTCACCAAGCTGGTGACGAATTGGAAATGCCTACGATTTTTGGTGTCATACCTTGGAAACACCATGTGTACATTTTCACTAAGAGCAAATCTCTTGAAGAAGCCCTCTTTTATATCAACAAAGTGGCAACCGAAGGATGGAGTCGTGCCCGCTTGGAACACGAGATCGACACCCATCTTTTTCTCACACAAGGCGCGGCCATCACTAACTTTGACAAGACACTGCCGGTTGCTCAGAGCGAGTCGGCCAAAGAATTGCTGAAAAAGGAGTATGATCTTAGTTTTGTAACAGTTGAAGCAGTTGAGCAAGAAAAAGACTTGGAAAACGCTTTAGCTAAAAATGTGACGGAGTTTCTATTGGAACTCGGTCAAGGGTTTGCCTATCTCGGGCGACAACGAGAGTTGCGGATTGACAATGAATCAGTATTCTTTCCCGATTTGTTGTTTTATCACATCCCACAACGCCGATACTTCATCATTGAGTTAAAGGCTGTGAAGTTCATGCCGGAGTTTGCCGGCAAACTAAATTTCTATGTCACCGCCGTCGACAAACTGCTTCGTGGTAAAGACGATAATCCCTCGGTGGGATTGTTGATTTGCAAAACGGCCAAGAAAACCATAGTTGAATGGTCATTGCAGGATATTGGCAAACCGTTAGGCGTAGCCACCTATCAATTGCAGGAGGTGGTTGAACGAACGGTGGCTGAGTTAGAACAAGGAAAGAAAACCAAGAAAAGATGAAAGAATTCATTGAACCCATAATAAACGAATTGCCATTGGCGAAGGCTTTCAATCGTATTATTTGTAAACTCTCACTATTGCGTACAATGAGTCTTCCTCGGACATTCAGTGATGCGACAGGTGAGTTGGCTGCGTTTAAGATGCAGAGTTATTATGAAACTGTTCTATGGGAGAAATGGTTTCATGGTGTTTTTGAACGTCTGAATGAATGGGAAAACATCATCAATGACTACTTCGACGAATATTCGGGAAGTTGGGAATACTATGCGCTCTCAAAGCGTCTTGATGCTATCAATGAGTATGGCTCCGATGATGACGAAGACTACAATTCGGATGGCTCCATCAAAACTCACGACATCTCCCACGAACAACTGAAATATCACACAGTTTTCAGCGACCTTTACCATGACTGTGTGGATATAGTTCAGGACACGAAACCGGACAACCTTTATTCACTAATATCCACTCTCAAAGCCAATTCGCAAATATCCATTATCGACATCCTTCAACAAGTTTCTGGAAATCCGGGTAAAAGTTACATTTTGGACGAATCCGAAAACCTTCGCCCTGCCACCTTTGCCGATAAAGTTGAGATTAAAGTTTCAGAGATGGTTGAAGCTGATGACTTAAGTAACTTGGTTTATTTGATTGCGCAAAAGATGGAATCGTTGACAGCAAAAATAGAAGCTATTTATAGGTCTGACAGGATTTATCAGGATAATCGTGGTTTACTGAAGGGTGTGCTCCAGGAGGTTTCGAAAATATTGAACCTAAAAGAGTGGAATTAGGCGTTACTTCTCGGATATTTCAAAAATTTCTTCAAAAGTATTGCAAAATCAAATTTTCGTTGTATCTTTGCGGCGAGAAATCAATAGGGGAACAGTCCTTTAGACGTCCAGAATTTGGCGATGACCTCTCACGAGCGAGCCAACCTGTCGATTTCTTTTTTTATTGGTCCATAACGGTAATGCAGTATAGGATCATCTCCCCCGAACGTTTCACCCCCACCATCATTTTTGCCATGCCTATTCCATGCAACAAGCAATGGGTTTCTAGTAAGTATTTGAACGGCTTTTGGTTGGCAACGCCTTTCTTGGGTGGTTTTGGCTTGCCGACGATGACAGCGTTCCGAAGTATTCTGTCTAAATAGAACAGAGCCAGCGTTGAGCGATAAGTTTTCGCGGCATGTCGCATGGTTTCGGTGATTGATACAAACCGATTATTAACATCACCTTTCAACGAAGGGTTGAAAACCTTCTTGTCTGGATTACTATCGGTCCACTGTCGGTACAATTGTGAGATGATATCTTTACGCTGCTTAAGCTCTTCATTGTTGTTGCCAGTAGGGATGTTCATGATCAAATTGGTATTTATCTGCAAAGATACCATAATTTCATTAAATATGTATTATTTATAGTATCATCTTTAATAAATGAAAGTTTTCATTACTATGGTATGTTGAAAAAACCCTTCTAAAGAATGAAACATTTCATTCAGGCTTTGGTTGATTCACGAGAACAAGAGTTGCTTGAACCTTTCCGTGAGTTTATGATGGAGGAGCACACCAGATATGCAGGACTGCACACTTAATTATGCAGAATATGCAGTCCAAATAGGAGTTTCGGAAGCTTCCGTTAAGCGTTGTCTCGGAGAACTGAAAAAAGGTGGTTTCATTATCAGAGTTGGCAGCAACAAAACCGGTCATTGGGAACCACTTCTTTATGCTTCTTTGTTGCGAGGGAGAACGAAGGACGTGGCGTAGCATAGCATAGAGTGCTTTGTCCCAACCAAAAACCTTCAATGCGAAGCATCCATCACTCAGGAGCATGTGGATAACAATGCCGCTGTTTGTAAGATGTTGACCGAGCGCGGCATCATTACCGAAGATTTGCCACCTGCTGAAGATGTAAAAAAAGTGGAACGGTGTTTGGTTAACGAGGAAAAAAGAATACCGAAAGACAAAAAATCTTGATTTTGTCTTTTTTAGATTATTGTATATCTTTGCATTATTTATCATCCCTGTTTAAGGATAATTAGTAACAGATTGAAAATAAAAAAAGGATCATCCATCAACTAAAGAACCATGCCGAGACGGAAACTAAAGATAGGACTTGTTGATGCCGACTTGCTTTGCAACGGGACAAGACATCCTAATCTTGTGTTGATGAAACTGGCAGGATTTTTCAATGATAATGGTATTGATTTCAAGTTAATTATTGACCAAGACGAAGATATCAAACCATACAAATACATCTACATTTCCCGCGTTTTTACGTTTACTCAAGAACCGACCTTTTATAAAAACGCATCTCCATATCAAAAAAAGCACAAATTTCGCAAAGGAGGTACGGGTTTCTATGCTAACGAATTAAATATTAACAAATATCGCTACAAGCGCGAGAAGGACATGAATCAGCTGGAGAATGATGAATTTCTCAATAGCTATACCAACCATTGTGGCGGCTCTCGTACTAATGGCATCGACCTTGCCCGTCAGATGCCGTATTACCACCTTTATGACGAATTTGTAGACCTTAAAGTTCGTGAGGGTTTCAAACGAGATAAGTACAAGGACTATCAACAATACAGTATTGGTTTCCTCACCCGAGGGTGTATTCGCCACTGTCCGTTTTGTATTAATAAGTTAGAAGATAGAATCTTCCCATATTCCAAGCTTGAATGGTTTCTTGATGAAGAACGTGACGAACATGGCCGTCTGGTTCGTCCATATATTTATCTTTGGGATGATAATTTCCTTGCTGCTGACCCCGAGGTCTGGCGAACATGTTTGCAGCAACTGATTGACACCGGTCGCCCATTTCAGTTCCGTCAGGGCCTTGACGAGCGTATGCTGGCAGAAAGTCCTTGTGGCGAAGAGATGGCAGAGATGCTTTCTCGTGTACACTATCATGGTGACTTTATCTTTGCTTTTGATAATTGGAAAGACCGTCCGAAGATAGAAAAGGCCTTGAAAATATGGAAACTTTACAACCCGAAGAAGGGTACGAAATTCTACCTTTTTTGCGGATTCAAACAGAGCGAGGATAATCGTGAAAAATTCTATAAGGACATTTGGGAAATTTTCCAACGTATCAAGGTGCTGATGACATACGGTTGTGTTGGATATATTATGCGTCATGAAGACTATCATAATGCTCCTATTTCCAACATATACATCCAAATTGCTCGGTGGTGTAATCAACAGGCATTTTATAAAAAGATGTCATTTTGGGAATACATATATCGTAATCAAACCTACTGGGAGCAGAAGGCAGGTTTTGAAGTGCTGAAGGAACTCAAGTCGTTCGAAGAGTTTCAACAGGACTATGAAACTGGTTATTATGAGAGGGAGGATGAACGAGGTAAAATTCGTAAAATCTGTAAGCCATTACAAACTGTTCTTGATGTGTTGGAAATGTTTCCTGAATCTAGAAAGGAACTCATAGAAATGTTTAACTTTAAATTATTAAACTTAATAAATCCGACACTTTGGAATCATTGAAAGAATTGAAAAGCGAAGGGATTAACCAAAACGATATTACATAAAACCAATTATAATATGAATAGCTCTTATCAAGAATTAAAAATTGATTTACTGGAATTGGACATACAAAACCCTAGAATAAGCCAATTTCTAGATATGTATGGAGAAAATGTTACAGCAGAAGGAATTGCTTTAGCATTGACAGGTAGTACAACTGATGGTTCTACTACGTTTTCTGCTCTTCGTGAATCTATTAGAGTGAATAGAGGCGTAATCCATCCAATCATAGTTAACCACACTAACGAAGGGAAATATGTAGTAATTGAAGGAAATACAAGGTTGCAGATTTATAGAGACTTTTATGCCAAAACCCAAGATAGTATTTGGTCAACTCTTCGCTGCATAGTGTACGAAAACTTGTCCAAACAAGAAATAGATTCCATTAGGCTACAATCCCACATGGTTGGACCAAGAGATTGGGATGCATATTCAAAAGCGAAATATCTCAACCAATTATATAACATTGAAGGGCTTCCTATTAATACAATTATAGATTTTTGTGGTGGTAAAAAGAGTGAAATATTGAAGTTGATATATGCATATAATGATATGCAACAGTATTATATACCACTGCTTGAAGGAGAAAAACCAGACCCAAGAGAATTCTCAAAATTCTCGGAACTGCAAAATAGAAGAATCAAAAGTGCCTTAAATGCTAATGGGTATACAGAAAAGGATTTCGCTCAATGGGTGCTTGATCATAATATAGATACTGCAATGAATGTCCGTTTGCTTCCGGAAATACTGGCAGATTCCGCGGCAAAAAAAGAATTTCTCAAATCAAATATTACTGATGCTATTCGAAAACTAAATACCGCTACTTCTCAGAATGTTGATTTAAAGAATGTTAGATATGATGAATTAACAAAAGCACTTATTGGTAAGTTGCGCAATGTTCCATTTGAAGAAATAAAAGCATTAAAAAAGGAAGAGGACGCTGGTGCCTCAAAAAGAAAAAGCTTGTTATATGAATTGAAAGACTCTCTTGATGATGTATTGAGTTTTATTGAAGGAGAATAACACTATCGCTGAATCTAAAACACATATGGATTATGTAAATCTAGCAGAACAGTATGTTCTACGTACGATTCCTTCCGAACAAGGAGGTTTCGTGTATGTTGACAAGCCTGAGTCAACATATAAACCTCCCTTGATGGGGAACTATCGTCCTGATTTATACTTCTGCCATGATAATAAGTTAATCATTGGCGAAGCAAAAACCATTAAAGATTTTGATACATCGCACAGTAAAGACCAATATATCACCTATTTGAGAGAATGTCAGTCCTTTAAAGGTGAAGCGTTGTTGGTTTTATGTAGCTCATGGACGGTTTCATTGTCCTATAAGACTTTGATAAAGTTCATCAAACGGCAGAATGGATTTGACACCAAAGTCATTATTATTAGTGAAAATGGGGTTCCAGAAATAAATGTTTAATGGGTAAAATCAATTATACATATCGTTTCGATTTATCCGCTACGCAAAACGCTTTTCCGTATCAGCAAGAAGCATTTGAGGCAGTAAAAGACTTAGATTATTCTGCGATATTCCATGAGCAAGGACTAGGGAAAACGAAGATTGCTATTGATTTGTTGCTATATTGGCTAGAAAAGCGTGACATTGATACGGTAATGATTGTAACAAAAAAACAGCTTGTCAGAAATTGGGAAAATGAATTTGCTTTTCATACTCATATAAAACCACAAACGATAAGTAGTAATAAGGCAGACAATTTTTATGTGTTGAATAGCCCTTCTCGTGTAATCATTACGAATTTTGAAACAATCTCAGGTGAGGAAGAAAGACTAAGCCTTTTTTTAAAGGCTAGAAATACAGCTATTATTATTGATGAATCGACAAAGATCAAAAATCCAGATGCAAAACTAACACAATCTTTTTTCCGCTTGGCTCCATTGTTCAAAATTAGAACAATAATGACAGGGACTCCTGTTGCAAATAGGCCATACGATATATGGGCTCAAATTTATTTTTTGGATTTTGGGCAGAGTTTGGGTGAAGATTTTAATAAGTTCAAAACAAATACAAATCTTACCAATTCTATGGCCGACAATTCAAACGAGAGAAAGGCCTTTGAAGACGAGGTTGCTTCAATTTTCGAGAAGATAAAAGTTTTTACTGTTCGCGAAACTAAAAACAGCGGTGTTATATCATTACCTAACAAGGAGTATTTCAATATTTATTGTTCATTTGAGCCGAAACAAAAAGCTCTTTACAATAAGATAAAAAACGAGATGATGGCCTTCGTTCAACAAAATGGCGAAGCCGTTTTAGATGATTCGGAAGCATGCTTAAAGCGACTGCTCAGATTGGTTCAAGTAGCATCAAACCCTAGACTAGTAGATGAATTGTATGGTTCGTTTTCTGGAAAAGAGATAAAATTGCAGGAATTGGTCTCCGCTATTATGGAGAGAGATGAAAAGGTTATCATTTGGTCTTCATTCATTGAGAACGCTGAGTACTTTAGTAAAATCTATAAGCAGTATTCGCCAGTAAAAATACATGGTCGAATGGCAATTGAAGACAGGAACAAATCGGTTGAACGGTTTAAATTTGGCGATGCTAAAATCCTATTTGCCACCCCACAAGCTGCAAAGGAGGGATTAACGCTTACTGTGGCAAATAATGTGATTTTTTATGACAGAGGTTTCAATTTGGATGATTACCTACAAGCTCAAGATAGAATCCATAGAATATCGCAAAAAAAAACATGTAATATTTATAACCTTATGATAGATGATAGTGTTGATATATGGGTGGATAAATTGTTACAAGCAAAGCAAAACGCTGCTTTTTTGGCACAAGGCGATTACAAACTAGCAAAATACCAGTCGATTATGGATTATAGTTATGGTGATTTGATTAAAGAATTATTGAACATAGAAAACACCTAAGAAAATGGAAGATTATATAGACATTTCTGGGACTAGAATTAATGTCCGTATAGAAGAACTACCCGTATTAGAATTAAGATTCTATGAAGAGAATCCAAGAGTTTATACTATATTGCGGACCAATGGCGGCACCCCAAGTCAAGAAGAAATTGAAGAGCATATGCTTTCTATGGAGCATGTTAAGGTTCTTCGTCAATCGATAAAAAAAGTCGGGTTGATAGACCCCTTAATTGTCAGGGATGGAGACTTCGTTGTTCTTGAAGGTAATAGTCGTCTTGCTGCATATCGGAAATTAGTGAAAGAAGATCCAGTTAAATGGGGCAAAGTAAAATGTAAAATATTACCTAGAGATATTGAGCAATCAACCATATTGACAATTCTAGGTCAATATCACATTGTCGGTAGGAAAGATTGGAGTCCTTTTGAACAAGCTGGTTTTTTGGTTAGGGGGCTGGAAGCCACCAAAGTGAAAATCGAAGATTTTGCGAGATCGTTGGGATTATCAACAACCAACGCTAAGAAGTATATCGAGGTGTATGGGTACATGAAAGAGCAAAATGATTTAAATCCAATGAGATGGAGTTATTATGAAGAGTTTTTGAAAAATAGAGCTATAAAGAACGTTGTAAAAGATAATCCAGAACTAGAAGAAAAGGTTGTTGAAGATATAAAAACAGGTAAGATTCATGAGGCATCTGATATTCGCAAACTGGGAGATATAGTTAAGTCTAAATCTAAAGCAGGGAAGAAGGCTTTGGCTCAATATCGAGAAGGAAAAGTATCACTAGAAAAAGCTTATGAAAGTGTTAAAGAGTCTGGAGTGTTAGATGAGGATTTACAAAGAATAAGGAGATTTAAGGAATTTATCAATGATCCGGATTTAGAAGATAAGTTTGATGATATTAATGATGACCTAAAGAATAAAATCAATTTTGAAATTAATGCTATTATGAAACGGCTTAAAGCAATTCAATCTAAACTTAAATAATATCAAAATGAATTATGAAAATAAGGCTCTACCAATCAATATAGAAAAGAAGCCGTCGCTAGTTGAAGCAATCAAAAATGTAGACGATGAGGGGCGCAAATGAAACAGATTGGCGAAAGTAGCGAAGTACAATTGTCCATAGCAATCAAAAAAATTTTGAATCTATTGGACAATTGGGTGAACTAAAGGACACTTTGGGGTGTTTTGTAGTCCCATCTAATCCCACAACCACCTCATCACTAAAAACGCAGCCGCTTTCGCACCACATCATCGGCAACGGAATAGGCTTGCGCCATCAGGCTGTCGTAATGCTGCATGAGACGGGGCTGAGTGTAGGTTACAACGGCGTCAATAGGGAACCCGTAGATGTAGGATAATTTATTGATTGGATTGCCCTCGACAAAGGCCAACGGACGGTAAACGAAACGGTGAACTTGCTGATGCAAACCATGGAGGAGTACATCAACTACGGTCTGTCAGTATTAGCAGAAAAAATAAAACAAGACGAAGGCTATTTCTATAACAAGAACTCATTCTTGGACATCTTCAAGGACTTAACCCGTCCGAAACAAAATTCTGATGATGAACCCGAAGACGTTCCAGAATCGTTAGATTAGTATTTCCTCCCATCCTCAGGCAAGTCCCCGTCCGCGAACTTTTCATTGTAGATGGTCATCTTTATACAGGAAGGGAAGCCTGTGACTTTTTTCGTAACGCCTTCAATCCCGACAATAAACAGAAAAGAGAAGTATTGAAAGGAGATGTGAAATAAAATGACTATCTTTGCATAAAAATAGTAACAACATCGCACTTCCAATCAACAAGCCATGACTTACGACTATAACAACATGCAGATACTTGTCTCCAACTTGATGAGGGATAAGGAGACAACCGAGGTGGAATTCAAGTCAGCTAAAGGCGGCTTCCCGAAAAGTTTCTGGGAAACCTATTCAGCCTTCGCCAATACCCATGGAGGTACCATTGTCCTTGGAGTGAAAGAAAAAGACGACATCTTCACATTGAATTGTCTGACTGACGAGGAAGTTGATAAAATACAGAAAGATTTTTGGAGTGGTGCCCACAATAAGAATACCATCAATACTTGTCTTTTGAAAAATAATGATGTTCAAGTAGCAGAAATTGAAGGGGCAAAAGTTGTTTTATTTCATGTTCCACAGGCACAGCGAGACCAGCGACCGATACATTGTACACAAGACGCTTTCAATGGGACCTTTCGTCGCAATCACGAAGGTGATTACCTTTGTAGTAGTGCCGAAGTAAGGCGTATGTTCGCCGATGCTGATGTTATGCGCCCCGCTGACGGAAGGGTGCTGAAGAACTATTCCTGGAACGACATAGACCTCCCCTCGTTTGAGCAATACCGCCGCCTATTTGCCATAGCAAGACCCAGTCACCCATGGCACTCGTTGAGCAATGATGAATTGATGCGAAAACTCGGAGGTTACAGAAAAGATCGGGAAACAGGGGAAGAAGGTTTTACCATGGCAGGCCTTCTCATGTTTGGTAAGTATGAAGCTATTACCGACCAAAGCTGTGCACCTCGTTTTTTCCCCGACTATAAAGAGATTCCCGCGGACACATCTGCGACTAGATGGATGGATCGCGTTTACCCTGATGGTACCTGGGAGGCTAACCTGTTTCAATTCTATCGCAGGGTGCTCCCCAAACTCCAACAGGTAATACCAACACCTTTTCAGCTTGAGGGTAATCAACGTCGTGACGAAACCCCTGCACATGAAGCTATCCGTGAGGCTTTTGCTAATCTTTGTGTCCATGCAGACTATAGTGAGGAATCGTCTTTGATAGTAAATCTATTTCCACATAGAATAGTGTTTTCCAATCCTGGAACCATGCTGATTTCAAAACAACAATTTTACCAAGGCGGAGAAAGTGTATGTCGGAACAAAAGTTTACAGCAAATGTTCATGATGATAGGTTCAGCGGAAAAAGCTGGTAGCGGTGTGGATAAAATTATGAAAGGGTGGCAAACTTTGAATTGGAAACGTCCCTATCCTGTGGAAAAAGCCCAACCGAATAAAGTGGAATTGATCATGCCTCTTGAGTCGTTGCTTGACGAGAAAGTGCTATCGGAACTGGACAAAATTTTTGGGAACAGAATAAAAAACAGGGACAAGGAAGATATTATGGCTTTGTCAATCGCTTTAACAGAAGGGATTATTAACAATGAAAGACTACGGGACGTATTGGCCATGCACCCCGCAGATATTACACACTTGCTTCAAAGACTGTGCAAAGAAGAATTCCTAATATCCAAAGGACACGGTAGAGGAACAGTTTATTTGCTAAAGGTTGCAACCTCGGATGAAAAGGTTGCAACCTCGGATGAAAAGGTTGCAACCTCAAGTGAAAAGGTTGCAACCTCAAGTGAAAAGGTTGCAACCCCTATTCCCAAAAGAATGCGAAAAGAAGAATTATGCAACGAAATAATAAAGTATTGCTCAGAATGGAGAACAGCCAGTGAAATAGCAGTACACGTAGGGAGGAACAAACAATATATTCGAAACAAAATATTACCAGAAATGGCGGGTGTATTAAAAATGCTTTTCCCCAAAGAAAACCACCCTGGTCAAAAATATAAAGTAAGAGAATAGCACTATTAAAAGAGTCAAGCTTGACCTGACGAACTTAAAATACTCTTTCTGCTATGACCGACCACTTCACTCCAACTCAGCGTCACCTTGTGATGTCGCACATCTGCAGCCGGAACACCAAACCCGAGCTGAAGGTGCGGCAATGGCCGTGACGGCATGGCTACCGTTATCGGTTCATCGTGAATAGTATGCTGTAGAAGCCCGGAGTGAGGTTTTTGTCGCAGGAGCTAACCTTCTTTACCTCTATTCCTCTCCTTCCATCGCCTCCCGGATGGCTTTCGCCAACTGGTCAGGACAAGAGGTGGACTTGAATCCACAACGGATGCCCTCCAGCCGTTGGACTACCTCCTCGGCTTTCATGCCTTCAACAAGACGACCTACACCTTGAGTGTTGCCGCTGCAGCCTCCATAAAACTGAACATTATGAATGATTCCATCAGTGATTTCAAACTCAATCACTTGACTGCAAGTGCCTTGGGGATAGTAGGTGTATTTCATAGCAACAATGCAAACGGTTAGCAATAATGTGGAATGCAAAGATAATCGAAAAAGTCGTATCTTCGCACCACAATGAAAGCCACGACCCCTCAACTCATCATCTTCGACCTCGACGGCACACTGCTGGATACGCTTGACGACCTCAGCGCAGCAGTCAACTATGCCATGTCGCAACGAGGTTTCCCGCAGCATACGCGTGAGGAGTATATGAAAATGGTGGGTCATGGGGCGAGGAACTTAATGAGTCAAGCATTAACGGCAGAACACCGTAATGACGAGGCTTTGATAGATGCGGTGCTGGCAGATTTCCGCACTTACTATAACGCCCACATCGATGTGTACACAAAGCCTTTTCCTGGAATCCCGGAACTCATGGCTGAATTGCATCATAATAGCATTATGTTGGCCGTTGCTTCTAACAAGTTCCAAGAAGGCACAGAACATCTGATCAAAGAGTTTTTCCCCGACATTCCCTTTGTGGCCATTTTGGGCAATCGACCAGGCCATCCTTTGAAGCCAGCCCCCGAAGTGGTCGGGGAAGTGCTTTGCAAGACGGGTCTTTCAAAAGATGATGCTGTCATGGTGGGCGACTCGGACACCGACATGGAGACCGCAGCCAATGGTGGTATCAAAGGTATTGCCGTCGGATGGGGCTATCGCGATATGAGGGGATACCTTACGGTGGTGGACACAGTTGCAGCACTTCAAAAAATCCTCCTGCCATGACCGACCGCCTCACTCCCGAACAGCGTCACCTCGTGATGTCGCACATCCGCAGCCGCAACACCAAACCTGAGCTGAAAGTACGGCAATGGCTGTGGCGGCACGGGTACCGCTATCGGCTCAACGTAAAGTCGGTACCGGGGAAACCGGATATCGTGATGCGGAAATACCATACGGCCATCTTCGTCAACGGATGCTTCTGGCACGGTCATCAGGTGACGTGGTCGCCTGATGAAAGTTTAAAGTTTAGAGTGGAGAGTTTAGAGTCAGTTGAAAGTTTAGAGAATAAAGTGGAGAGTTCACGGTGCTGTAAGATCCCTCAAACAAACCGTGAGTTCTGGGTGAACAAAATCAAAAGAAACCAGGAACGTGACCAACACAACTACCAACTGCTCTACAATAACGGCTGGCAGGTGATCGTCATCTGGGAATGCCAGCTGACACCCAAGCGCATCGAACATACCATGAGCGAAGTGGAACTGCTGCTCAACGAAAAGCTGCTCTCCTTATACAGCAAACATACGCCCTTCCATTACCATACGGAAGAGGAAAGCCCGCTTCCGATGGCCGCTGAAGAATTACAATATCAACCCAAATAACCCATGAACACCCAACTTCTCCTTCAATCTCTCACGAAGTTCTTCCTCGGCTTCCTCATCATGGGTCTGCTCATCTTCCTCCCAGCATGGTCGCTCCACTACTGGCAAGGCTGGCTGCTGATGGGCATCCTCTTCATCCCGATGTTCATTGTGGGACTGGTTATGATGGTTAAGAACCCGGAACTGCTCCAAAAAAGGCTCAACGCCAAAGAACAGGAAAAAGAACAGAAAACGGTCGTGGCGCTGAGCGGGTTGCTGTTCATCGTGGCTTTCGTCGTCGCCGGCCTCAACTGGCGCTTCCAGTGGTGTGTGCTACCCAACTGGGCGGTGTGGACGGCGGCAGGCATCTTCCTGATTTGCTATCTGCTCTATGCGGAAGTCTTAAGAGAAAACACCTACCTCTCAAGGACCATTGAAGTACAAGAACACCAGAAAGTCATCGATACTGGACTCTATGGCATCGTCCGTCACCCGATGTACACGACGACAACACTCCTCTTCCTGATGATGCCCTTGGTGCTGGCTTCACCCATCTCCTTCGGTATCATGCTGCTTTATATTCCCCTCATCGCTAAACGTATCCGCAACGAAGAAGCGGTTTTGGAAAAAGGACTGGAAGGCTACAGCGAATACAAGCAAAAGGTGAAATACAAGTTGATACCTTATATCTGGTAACAATAAAAACAACGATAAAATGAAAAGATTAATGACCATAGTATTGGCGGCAACTGTAATTTTAGCTACCTGCAGTAAGAAAACCAAGGAAACAACCATGAACAACATCGACCAGCAATGCGTTGAGCAAACGGTAAAAGCCCTACAAGAGAAGTTCAACGGCACAGAGGGCATTGAAGACCGTATCGCAAGAGGTGTGGAACAGGCAGCGGCTTTCTGGACGGAAGCCGACGGTACTCCCGCCGAATTCAAGGCGTTTTGCACGGAAAACTTCGTGGCTGACCCCGACGAGCGTGCCCGTATGGCTGAACAGTTGGAGAAGAACTTCGAAAGCCTGTGGGGTTGCTTCAACAAGATGAATGTCGATCTGAACCTGCCGATCCATGTGGATGGTCCCGAACCGACGCAACTTGACGAATTGTTTGGTGCCTACAGCCCTTCGGCACACTTCAACGATGACATGTTCGAACAAAAGATTGCCTTCATCGTGGTGCTGAACTTCCCTTTCTATACGCTGGAAGAGAAGAACACCCTAGGTAAGGACTGGACTCGTCAAGAATGGGCTTACGCCCGTTTGGGCGACGTCTTTACCGCTCGCGTTCCGGCCGAATGCCAGCAAGCATTGTCGGCACAGCTTTCGGCCGCCGACAATTACATCTCGAACTACAACATCCAGATGGGACATCTGCTGAACGATCAAGGCGAACACATCTTTCCCGACCTGTCGCTGATTACCCACTGGGGTTTGCGCGATGAGCTGAAGACGCACTACAACGAAGGCGAAGAGGGCTTGGCCAAGCAACGCATGATCTACCAGGTGATGCGCCGCATTATCGACCAAAGCATACCCGAGTGCGTCATCAACAACCCCGAATACGAATGGAACCCATACGCCAATACAGTCACCAAAGACGGAAAGGAAATCGATGTAAAACCCGAACCCGACACGCGTTACCAGTATTTCCTCGGCAATTTTCACGCCATGCAGCAGCTGGACCGATTCAATCCGCGCTACCCCACGGCCATTGCCCGCGCCTTTGAGGAGGACATGGAGGTGAGTTTTGACGAAATCGAGAAACTATTCGACGACTTCTGCAGTGCCCCACAAGTGGGAGAGGTGGCCAAGCTCATCGAGCAGCGTCTGGGACGCAAACTGGAGCCTTTCGATATCTGGTACGATGGTTTCAAAAGCCGCAGCACGCTGAATGAAGATGACCTCTCCGCTCAGACTCGCCAGCTCTATCCCGATCGCGAGGCTTTCGCCACGAAAGGCATGCCATCGATCCTTAACCAGCTGGGGTTCAGCCAGGAGAAGATCGATTTCATCTGCTCGCATATCACCGTCGATCCGTCACGTGGCGCCGGTCACGCCTGGGAATCGAACATGCGCACGGACAACGCCCGTTTGCGTACGCGCATCGGCAAAGACGGCATGGACTACAAAGGCTACAACATCGCTGTACATGAGTTCGGTCACAATGTTGAGCAGACCATCACCCTCCACGATGTCGATCACTATATCATGAAAGGGGTGCCGAACACTGCTTTCACTGAGGCGCTCGCTTTTGTGTTTCAGGTGCGCGACCTCGACTTTCTGGGTTATAAGAACGACGACCCCACCCGCGAAGCCATGGAGACCCTCGACATCTTCTGGGGTTGCTACGAAATCATGGGTGTGGCTCTGGTGGATATGTACAGCTGGCGCTGGCTCTATGAGCATCCCGATGCTACTGTGGCGCAGCTGAAAGAGCAAGTCATCCGCACGGCGCAGGAGGTCTGGAACAAATACTACGCGCAATACCTCGGAGAAAAAGACTCGCCCATCCTGGCCATCTATAGCCACATGATCGACTCTCCGCTCTATCTGGCCAACTACCCATACGGTCACATCATCGAGTTCCAGTTGGAGCAGCAGCTCAAGGGCAAGTCGGTGGCCGCCGAGATCGAGCGCATCTATCCCGTTGGCCGTCTGACGCCACAACACTGGATGCGTCACGCCGTGGGCAACGAAGTGTCAACACAGCCCTTGCTTGACGCCGCCTCTGAAGCTTTGCTTTTTAGCGAGAACCCTGATTGAATTATTCGTTTTTTGTTATTTTTGCCTTACCAAAACGAAAGAATATGAAAAAGCATTTAATTCTGTTGACAATGGCATGCCTTGCAATGATAACAACTACTCGGGGACAAATTGCAAAGTCGTCGGATCGGGATTTGAACCCCGAAACTTATATCTTTGAAATCCAAAAAGTATGGGCAGAAACCCCGCTCAAAGTGGAAAACACCTTCCCTCAAGCCCAGATTAGGAATTTCGCTAAGGCGTTTTCTAGCCAATATCCAGATTATAGGCCGAACGAGGCGATGATTGACTATCTGAAGAAACCTGGCGATTACACCTGGGAGGAAAAACACTACTATGCAGTGGATGACCCTCGAAATGGCTATATCAAGTGCGATTGTGGCGGCCAATTCGACTATATGACCGAGATGTGCTACTGGCACCGTTCCAACGGACATCAGTTGGTGGGCGTCTTGATGCAAGTGGGCTACGAAGGTGAAAAATGCGACGCGGCGATCTTGTTCTACGATTTCGACCCCAAAACACAACGGATGATCCCGGATACCGAGGTCTACCAAACCGTCATGGATATCTTGAGTAAACACAAAGGCTCGCTGTTCTTCAGGCTGCCGCAAGAAGGCAAGGACATTGAAGTTTCGGCCGTGCAGTGGACCCCGGAGGACGATTTCGTCTATGATGACATTGTGCTTAAATGGACTGGTAATAATTTTAAAAAATAAGCTCTTATGAAAAAACTATTTCTTGCTTTACTAACCCTTGCGATGTTTTACGCCTGCGACGATCAGGTGTGTAAAATCAGTGGAACTATTACGGACCCGGTAGATACCGTGCGTCTGGTGGATATGACGGGTGCCTTGTTGGATGCCGCTCCCGTCAAGGATGGTGCTTTTACCTTGCAATGCGAAATCAACCCTCAAACCGGTGTCAGCATCATCAGGGGTGAAGAGTACGATCCCATCCCGCTGATTCCGGATACAAAGAAGATCACGGTTTCCATTGTTGACGGCGCTCCCGTGGTGACGGGCAGCCCAATGTCGCAGGAATTACTAGAGTTTACACAATGGGCCATGACGACTTATATCGAACACGCCCAAAAATCCATGGAGCTGATGGATACTGGCGACACCATTGGTGCTGAAAAGGTTCATGAGGAGTTGAAACAACAGATGGCTTCCCACAGCCGAGAGGTCTATATGAAGCATAAAGCCGATCCCATTGGTCTTCAGGCGATGAATTTATTAATGGGTTTTATTGAACCTGCCGAGTTCATCGAACTTTACGATCAGGCTGAAAAAATTGTCAAGGAAGACGCAGCCATTGGAGGCTATTACGAACACCTGAAGTCCCTACCAGAAAGTGGTGTGATCACATTGCTTAATAACGGTGAAGTAACCAAGGAAGAAGGTACTTTTGAGGATTTTGTGGGTGCCGGAAAATACACTTTGGTAGATTTCTGGGCCTCTTGGTGCGGTCCGTGCCGGAAAGAAACGCCTAACGTGGTGGCGGTTTACGAAAAGTACCGTGACAAAGGACTGGTTGTGATCGGTATCCCCATCAACGACAAGGAGGATGCCATGATACAAGCTATGAAGGATCTGAATATCCATTATCCTCAGCTGATCGACCCCTCTATGGCATTGGCCGACAAGTTCCATGTGGAGGGTATTCCCCACATCATCCTTTTCGACCCGGAAGGAAACATCGTGGCGGCAGGCTTAAGAGAGGCTCAGATCGAAGAAGCTGTCAGCAAAGTCCTATAAAGAATAGACTTCCTGAAACACCGCACGATACGCCGCCACTTTCTTCTCGAACGCCAAGGGATACGCCCTTGACGAAGAGGGGAGTCGGTGGAGAAACAGCCCATTTTCCAGATCCGTCTTGCTACCCAATGGAGGGACGGTGTTGATGCCGAAATAACGGCACACTTCTCCCGTGGCCTTCTCGCCCGTGGTGGCGATGGCATGGCATTGCGGGATGCGTTGCAGCAAAGCCTTGATGTCTGTCGGCTCCACAATCTCCAAAAAGGCATCCGAGGCATTGTCTTTCAACCGTCTGACGGTTTGGGCAGTATCATACAAGGCAATCCCTTTCTGGTGCAGGAAGTCCACAATCTTCTCCTTGAGAAAACATTTTTTCTCCACATCCACAAAGTAGTTGCGATCGTTGAACCAAGCCGCCCCTTCGATGCGCCAATGGTCGTTCTGGAAGTTGGGGTAATAGAAATCCATGCACCAGCGTTGCTTCGGAGGCGGGAAGCTGCCAAGAAAGAGCAGTTGGGCGTTTTTGGGCAAGAAAGGCTCCAGCGGATGATGTTCAAGCGTCATGGTTATTTCATCTTGAATTCCAAGGTACCACCTTCCATGATTTGCTGATTTGTGATTTTCAGGTCTTTCACGGGCTTGCCATTCAATTTCACGCTCTTGACGTGAATGCGATCTGGCGTTTTATTGGGCACAGTGATCACGAAATCGTTGCCGTTCTCAAGATGCAAAGTGGCCTTGGTGAACAGCGGCGTACCAATGACATATTCTGCTGAACCGGCATGGAAAGGATAGAATCCAAGGGCGGAGAAAATGTACCAAGCCGACATCTGGCCACAATCGTCGTTGCCGGCATAACCGCAAGGCGTGGCACGATAGAACTCGCTGCGCACCTGCTCCACCAGCTCCTGTGTGCGCTCGGGTTTGCCGGCAAAGTTGTAGAGATACACCGTGTGATGGCTTGGCTCGTTGCCATGGGCATACTGTCCGATGAAACCACTGGCATTTCCATTGACTTCGCCCGAGGTGGCAGTAAGACTGAAGTTCTCGTCGAGTTTTTGCAAAAACGCTTTCTTGCTGCCGAAAAGGTCGATCAATCCCTGAGGATCCTGGGGCACGAACCACATATATTGCCAAGCGTTGCCCTCCACGAAACAAGGTTGCTCATAGCTGAGCGGATCAAAGCCTTCCAGCCAGTTGCCGTGTTCGTCCTTCGGACGGAAGAAACCCGTTTCGGGATCAAACAAATTACGATAGAACAGACTGCGACGATAGAAGCGCTCATAATCTTCGGTCTTACCTAATTTCTTGGCCACCAAGGCAACACAAGCATCGTCGAAGCTCTGCTCCATGGTGATGCTCACACTTTCGTTCTGCAAGGTCTGTGGCAGATAGCCGTATTGTTCCCATATCTCGAAAGGCGAGTTTAAATGGCTCCGTGTGCTACTCTCCACCATGGCTTGATAGGCTTCTTCCACATCGATTCCTGGAATTTCAGCCATGATGGCGTCGGCCAACACGGGAATGGCGTGGTTCCCGATCATGCAGTAGTTGTCCTGTCCCCAGAGGTCCCAGATGGGAAGATAGCCGTAGGTCTTGTGGTGTAACACCATGTCGCGGACAAACTGAGCGACGATATCGGGAGCGATGAGCGTATATAGCGGATGGGCGGCACGGAAAGTGTCCCATAAGCTGAAGGTACTATGGTAGGTCTGGCCTTTGGGCATCTGCTTGATCTCGAAGTTGGTGTCCATGTAGCGTCCATCCACGTCGCTCATGGTGTTGGGCTGCATTAGCACATGGTAGAGACCTGTGTAGAAGATGGTCTTCTGCTCGTCGGTGCCCTCCACGTCGATACGGCTGAGTTCTTTCTGCCAGGCGTCGTGGGCGGCTTGCACATAGTCATCGAAGTTCCAACTACTGGCCTCAGCCTCCATGTTTTTCCTGGCACCTTCGATGTCCACGGGCGAGATGGCAACTTTCACCATCAGCTCCTGGCCTCCTTCTTGGTCAAAGCGGAATGCGGCACGAAGCGTCCGGCCATTCACCACATCGCTCTTGCCGACGTTGAGATCGCCATTCATGAGCAGGTGTTCCTTGAACGGTTTGGAGAACTCTGCCCGAAAATAGATCTTGCGTAGTTTGGCCCATCCGGTGACGATCCGATATCCTTCGATGGTATGGTCATCGATGATGCGGATCTGGGACTGTATCACGTCGTAGGTGCGACGTTTGGAATAATAGGCCTCGCCACGGAAGGGGCCACGGTCGAGATCAAGGACCACAAATTGGGGATCCCCTTTTCTGAAGGTGTAACGATGGATGCCCGTCCTGATGGTAGCCGAGAGTTCTACATTCACGTTGTGTTCGACATTCGCTCTTTTTTCTGTCAGCAATACTTGGTAGTATCCTGGGCGGGCCGATTCAGTATCGTGGCTATAATGCTGGCCAAAGTCACCGGCTTTGAGCCGATCGGGTGTCGGCTTCCAGGTCATGGGCATGAGGCTCACGTCGATGAGGTCGGTGCAACCCGTGCCGCTGAGGTGGGTGTGGGTAAAGCCATAGATTATGTCTTTGTTATAATCATATCCCGAGCAGGGATCCCAAGTGACCATCTGTTCCGTCTCGGGACTGAGCTGCACCATGCCTTGAGGCATCGTCGCCCCAGGGAAGGTGCTGCCGCTCAAGGCGCCCGTCTCGTCGGTCTGCGTGCCGATAAAAGGATTCACATATTGCGTGTAATCATTGGCTGAGGTTTGTGCGCTTAATAACAAGGGCAGCAACAGAAAGGCCGCCAATAAATGCTTCTTCATCATTCTTTATTTTCTTCTGTCTTCTAACTTCTTCTGTCTTCCAAAATAGTACTGTCCCTTCCCCTCGGTGGCTTTGCCGTATTGGATGGCATTCACGGGACAATGGTGGTAGCAGGCCATGCACATGGTGCAGTGGCCGTTCCATTTCGGGTGACCGTCTTCCAAGGTGACATTTTGCAAGGGACAAACCTCCACGCACTTGCCGCAGCTGATGCATTTGTCCGTGAAACGGTACTTCCGATCGTCGGTGGCGAACTTGTTGAAACTCCCGTTGATTACGTAACTCTTCAACCAGGCGCCCTTGCCAAGATCCATTTCCGAGAAGTGTTCCTTGTTGAACAGGCGGGGAATGTTGCGGGTCATCTTGGTTCCAGCAGCCTCGATCTTCTGCTTGGCTTTTTCCTCCGAGTCGAGATTGAATCCACGCATCCCGATATAGGTCTCGGGCATCTTCGTGCTGAAGCATGCCGACAACTCCCAACCCTTTTCCTGCAAGGCCTTGCGGAAGATCTCCTCGGTCTTGCCGCATTCGTCGCCGCAAGTGCAGGCGAAATAGAGGTAATCGGGCTTGGATGCCAGCTGGAGTTGTTTTAAGAAGTCAAGAACCAATTTCGGTGGAGCCCAGGCATAAATGGGGAATACAAAGCCGAGCCTTTCGCCTTCAGCCAAGGTGAATTCGTAACGGTTTTCACGCGCCGCTTCAGGGATGAAAACCAATGTGTCATGAAGGCCTGCTGCGATGGTTTCGGCCAAATAGCGGCTGTTGCCGCAACCGGAGAAATAGCAAATCATGGATTTTGTCCTTTCAAAAGAAACTGAACACAAAAATACATTTTTTTATAAAAGTAAGGATTTTATCATATTAATTCGTATTATTGCAAAACAAATCCAATAATAACGAATATCCTTGCCATGAAACGTCGTTTACACTTTTTGTATTTCCTTTGTTTTTCGTTGTTGTTCGGTCTTCCGTTCACCTCGATGGCACAGTATTCAGAACTGCAAACCTTAGTTGACCCTCTGACTGTGTCCGGTACGGTCGGAACCCAGATTACCTCGTCGTGGAATAATGCCGACCTGCATTACAATTCACCGTTCTCGACCGTTGCATACGCCAACATGACGTTTAATGCATACGGCATCAGCATCCCGATGAGTGTCAATCTGATCAATGTGAGTGCCGAGCAATTTGCCTTTTCCAGGCCGAGTTTCACGATGAACTTCAGGCCTACATGGAAGAAGTTCACTTTCTATTTCGGCACGGCCGCCATGAATTTTTCCAACTACACGTATAACGGCATTTCATTCGACGGTGTGGGTATGGAATATAAAGGCAACAAGTTCCGTTTCGGAGGCTTCTACGGCAATTTCAACCATGCCACCACCTTCCGTATCGAACTCGATGACCGTGATGCCATCCAATACCTTTCCGACTCGTTGCTGGGTTTGAACAATGTGGCCTATACCACCTTCCCGCAGTTCGAACGCAAGGCCTATGCCGCCCACGTCGCTGTTGGTAGCATGCGCAACTATGTGGACTTCAGCGTCCTCCATGCCGCCGACGACTTGAACAGTTTGCCTTCGGAATGGTATATGTACAACGTGTTTTCTTCCAATGTAGTTGACACTGCGCTCATCGTGCGCGACTCGACGATCAAAGGCAAGGAAAACCTGGCGTTGGGCTTGAAAGGACATTTCACCATTGGCAAATCGGTGATGTTTGAAGCCAACTTGGGCGCCAGCTTGTTCACGCCCGACATCACGCGCGAGGAAATCGTGCTGGAAGGAGGCGATGATGTCGAGTTGGCCAACAGACTCATGGGTAGATTGCGTAATTCCGGCTTGTACAATATCCGTTACGGCAGTGAGGTTCGCTTTGCCGGTGACGCTTTGTTGAATCTGAACTTCAAGCCTGTTTCCGCTACATTGACCTACCGCTTTGTGCAACCCGACTACACATCCTTGGGCGCCAACGGATTCAACCAAAACGCCCAGACTTTCGGTGGCAACTTCTCCACCTATTTGTTGGAAAACACCGCTTTCCTGAATTTGAATGGCTATCTGCAACGTGACAATTTAGACAAGAAACAGCTATTCACCAACCAGGTGGGTTCTTATTCCGTCAACTGGACCAATTATTTTGGCGACAACATAGCCTTGGGATTCATGTACAATGCCGTGACGCAGAAACAGTCCGACGGTGTAATGGTCGTCCCCGAACCCGTTCGCATCAACCAGATTGCCCGCTCGTTGGACATTTCGCCCAGCTACACCTTGTCGCTTGATAACGATCACACTTTCGGGGTGAATTTCAATCTCTTGCAGAACAAGAACCGCAACAAGAAGATGGAAGGGGTAAGCTTCGATGTCACCACTACGAGTTTCGGTGCCGGTTATGAGGTCTATCTTACCGGCTCGCGTATCTCGCTGGATGCCAATTACGACTACTCGCTGTCACGCTCCGTGGGCAATGACTACAACTCCCACTGCCTCTCGGGCGGCATCACCAATATCTTTATTGAAAAAGAGAACCTGACCCTTACCGGCAACGCCAGGTTGACAATGGCCTATAATGTTGAAAAGTCGGAAGCCGAAGAGCTGAGCGACACGGAAAAGCAGGTGCTGAGATATCTCGCCCACCGCACAGGCGCAGAGGCCGGCACCGAAATGACCAACGACCTCTCTCTCGCCGCACGTTTGGGTACCTCGCTGACTTACAAGGACCGCCACAATGCGTCCCTTTACTTCTCCATCAGTAACTATAGCGACAACATCATCATCGGCCAGCACATCGCTGTCAATACCGATGTGCGTCTCATGTTGGAATACAGCTATAGTTTCGCTTCGCGTTTGATTAAGTCAAAAAAAAGTAAAAAATAACCATACTGAATCATAAAATACATCTTGATATGAAACGCATTATTCGAATTCTTGTTTTGGCGGTTGCGCTTGTTACTGGACTGACGAGTGTGTCGGCACAGACAGTGCAGGTACTGATGACCCCCAAGATTGCTGCCTTGCCGGTGACGGTGACCAGCTATTTGGACGACCCCCTTCACTATTTCAACGTACAGTTCATATTGACCGGTGCCGGAAGCGATGGTTTGGATATTTTCTTCGACATGGAATTCACGGTCAACACCAGCTCCTTCTATGTCCGCACCAAAAAAGAAGTGATTCCTTTGCAGCCCATCCACCTTACCGAGGGAGTCAACATCTTGAAGTCGGATGTGTTGCAAACCCAGGTCTGGAACCGTACGGAAACCAATGTCGATTACAGCAATCCCGTCAACGCACAACAATTGCCCGAAGGCACATACGAGGTTTGCTTGGACATTTACCGCTGGGACGACAGGGACAATCCGAACCGCCCCTCGATTACCATCGGACCTTGTCCTTCATTCGATATCTGCTATTCAGGTTCCGCTCCTGAACTGGCGACTCCCTTGGCAGGTGCGCAGCTGGCCTTGAATGGTACCATGGTGGTGCCTCCTACCAGGAGAATCAATTTCTTCTGGACTCCTGTCATCTCCAACTGTACAGGAAGGAATGCCCGTTTCAAATACAGTCTGAAGATGGTGAAGGTGTTTGAAGGTCAGAACTATCAGGACGCCATCAGGTACAACCCCACCGTCTTTTCCACCGAGGTGCGCAACAAGTCATACGCAGTGCTCGACACCTTGCGCGACGTCAAAGTGCGCATGGAAAGGGGTGCGCTCTATGTGGCCCAAGTAAAGGCCGAACGAATCAAGCCCACAAGTGTATCTGACCCATACATCATCGCCAACGATGGCGTCAGCCAGCCGATGTTCTTCTATTGGGGCTTTATTGACGATATTATCGGTTCCAAGTATGATATCAACAATCCCGTCCCGCCAGGCTTGAATAATGACATTACAAACAGGCGTTCGAGAAAATACGGTTTTACCGTGGATGATGAAGACGAAGAAGGCGAAGTCCTTGAAGGAATTGCCGGTCTGACCCTATGGACAGGCGGAGTTGAGGAAGTGTCGGGATTGGAGAGCATTGTTGACGAGATGAAAGAGCAATACCTCACTGGTTTTATCCAAGACGCATCCACAATAGCCAGCCTGACGGCAACCTATCCCGAAGAAAGAAAATATGTGCCTACTCCCAAGCGTCAATATGTTGAGAGCGACGGCTACTACACCGTCCCCATGACGGATGATTTGGAGGTTGGTTTCATGCCTTTGCGCCATAATTCGCTAAAGAAAGTCTCCTACACCATTGAATTGTACGATTATATGGAGGGTGGCGTCGACAGCATTACCTCTTACATGCCGCTATTTAGTGAGACCGTTGAAACGCTTCCTGAGCGCTTCAACAAAATGGATAGCCATGAAATGATCAACCGTACTCTTGCCGGATGGGGTAGCGAGTTGGTGCAAGGCAGCCTCTACTATCTGCAACTGACGAGTAACTTTACGGCCAGTTATTGGAACTACATGATTGCCGACACCAGCTTCTACGTCAACGAAATGTTGGCAGAGCACATCCACGATACCGTCTCCCGTGAATTCATGGAGGATGAGTTGGAATATTCCAACGGCGTCTTTTTCCAATGGGGCGACGATCCCGATGTGCCGAGCTTCACGACACCGCAATGGAAAGCTCCCGTGGATCGTTCAAGCGACGATATCTTTGATCCGGTGAATCACAAGCTTCCCACCTCGGTGCCTGAAATCAAGAAGGCCAAATCGTTCCCTGTCTCCTGGACTTCTGTCAAGAATGTGACCAAGGGTGATACGGTGGAATATGAGCTGACCGTCTATGAGCTGAAGTCTGGACAAACTTTGGAAGAGGCTGTTTCAAACAAGGTGTTGGCCACCCGTACCTTGACCAATGCCAATGCCATCTCCGAAAAAGATGAAGAATTCTTCAAGGTGTTCTCGTCGGGGAAGACTTATGTGATGACGCTTAGCACCAATGTTACCGGTGAGAGCGACACTTACTACCACTTCGAGAATGGCAACGAAGCGCTTCCTATCGTTTTCAAGATAGTGAAGTAGAGATGGTCTTCTGAAAAGCCAAGCGCTCATCGCCGTTGAGCAGGTGGATGATGCCGCAGTACTGATACCCACGCTTTTTCAATCCGTTAATCATAACGATATTGTCGGCGTGGGTATCAATGCGTATGTCGGTGGCTTGTGCCTCGCAAAAGTCCAAGATGGCATCCAGAACGCCATGTGACTCGGGCGTGCTGGCAATACGATGCACTACGAGATAGGGCGCATCGTTCAGCCATTGGCCGTCATAGACGATGGCGTAAGTCGGATCGGGACCGGGGAGCATGGCGAAGGTGGCCACGGTGGTACCGCAGAGGTCGTTCATCATATAGCTGCATCCGAGTTCGATATCCTTTTCAAATTTCTCCTGTGGCGGATAGCCTTCGGGCCATTGGTTCACGTTGCCATAGCTACGCATGATTTCCCGAGCTTGGTCGCGAAGACGGAGCATCAAGGGCAGGTCGGCCATGGTGGCGTGACGGAAAGAATAGGCAGGCAGTTTCTCAATGGCATAGCGCCACATCGTGCGCGGCATGGCTTGATGATGTGTCGATAGCCATTCCTTAAGCCGTTCTTCGTCGCGTTTGCCGGCTTCGCGGAGCAGCCAGCCGACGGCCTTTTGCAACAGGTCGTGGAGGGGCTTGGGTTTGGCCAGGAAGATCTCCGCGATGGCATAGGTGTCGTCAAGTTGGCCATGACGGAGAAACTGCATGGTGCTCACCATTCCTATGCGCTGTTCCCAGATGGTCTTGCCATTGCGAGCGAGGTCGTAAAGCAAGCTGCGATCCTTGTCCAATAGCCAATTTCCGAGCAGTTCGTAACAGGATAGATCCACCAGATCCCAGTTGTTGATGTATTGGGTATGAGCCAAATAGAAGTCGATGCATTGCTGCTGCAAGGCCTTGTCTTTCTTCGCGTGTTTGAAGACCTGGATCAAGGTCAGCAGGGCGGCCAAGCGCATCTCGTGGTATTCAGAGGCAATGCAGGTCTCCAGTTCGTCGAAACCGACCTCTTGCCAGCATTGCTTTACCACTTCTCGGGTTACGGGCACCTTGATGCCTAAGAATTGGTCGCCTTCCCCATATTGGCCTTTGCCGGTCTTGAAGAAGCGCATCAAACCTTTCACCTGCGAAGGGTCGCGTTGGGCAAGAATGGAATCGTATAATTGATTGGTTTTCATATAAAAAACAAAAATAAGCAGTTTTTTTGATAAATAAGCACAAGATCATTATTTTTGCCGAATTCAAGGGAAATCATAGAATGGGCATCTTTAAAATCACCATACGATTCATAGGTTTTACGCTACTAAGCCTATTTTTGCTCATTGTGCTTGCCGCTTTGATCGCTTTTCTTGACCATTCTGACGCCAGCTTCTTTCCCTTGTTGATTTCTGCGGGCATTACCTTGGCAGCCGGTTTGGGATGCATCCTTTTCACCAAACCTCAGCGGAAAATTGAACTCAAGGCAGGTTACTTTATCGTCACGGGCTGTTGGGTCGCCGCTTGTTTGTTCGGTGCCTTGCCGTTTGTTCTGTATGGGCATGAGTTCAATTTCGTCAATGCCTTGTTCGAGAGCGTCTCTGGCTTCACCACCACGGGAGCGTCCATCTTGAACGACATCGAGGCGGTTCCGAAAGGCTTGTTGTTTTGGCGGATTGCCACGGCGTGGATAGGAGGCATCGGGGTGGTGTCGTTGATCTCCATTTTGATTTCCACGCACAACGACATGAAATCACAGCTGGCTTGCATGGAGCTCTCGTCCATCGCCAAGGAGTATTACCGCGGTCGGCGAAAGCAGTTCATCTATCGCATCATGACCGTTTATGTGGGCCTGACCTTGGCTTCGACCTACGGGTTGCATCTGGCTGGCATGACTTGGTTCGATGCGGTCACCCACGCCATGTCGGCATGTAGCACTTGTGGTTTCAGCACGAAAAACATCAGCATTGCCGCCTTCGACAACCCTGTCATTGAGGCCATTTTGATCGTCTCCATGCTGTTGGCAAGCATCAATTTCAGCTTGATTTTCTCGACTTTTTGGCCCAGTGGCAGCAACCGGAAGAACCTGTTCAACACCAAAATCGTGAAGGTCTTTTTGGGCTCCGTCTTGTTGGGAACACTCTGCATGACCGCCAACCTGTTGATCACCAAGACCTATAGCTCTTTTGGCGAGGCGTTCAGGATGGCCTCGTTCCAAATGTGTTCCATCACGACGACTACGGGTTTTGCCACCACCGACACCAACCTCTGGCCAGCCTTTACCAAAGCCATCCTCCTGGTGGGGGGCATGGTGTGCGGCTGTTCGGGATCGACCGCGGGCGGCATCAAGATCGACCGCGTATGGTTTGCCTTGAGGGGGACTGTCGAGATGATCAAGACTTTGTCGCATCCCAACAAGTATGATTATGTGAGGATGGACGGTAACACCAAGACTGAAGAAGAGGTATCTTCGGTGATTTCCTTTATCATGCTCTATATGGTCACAATGGCCATCGGCATGGTGGTCTTTGCCTTGAGCGGCATGGACTTCCTGACCGGGATGTCGGCTTCCATCGCCTGTATTGGCAACGTGGGACCCGGTTTCGGCGTCATCGGCTCGATGGGCAACTACGCCGGTCTTTCCGACTTCATGAAACTCTTCAGTACGGCCTTGATGCTGCTCGGAAGATTGGAGTTTTATCCGATTCTGATTGTGGCCGGAAGCTTGGTCAAGAGGATTTCTTCATTCCCAAAACGCACCATCGGACAAACGGAATCCTTCTGATGATCTCGTTCAAAAGGAACGGAATGGTCATTACGGCCACGAAGAGGATTACATACTGCATCCAAGGAGCCAAATCGGTGTAGTTCTTCATCATGTAACCCAAGGAAGCGACCACCAGATAATGCAGTATATAGACGCCGTAGCTCGACTTGGTCATGTAAGTGGCAAAAGGACTGGTTTTGTCGGCCCATGTCTTGAAACAACCCAGCATGGCGAGGATGGCAAACCAAGCGAAGAGGTTGCAAAGCCAGCTTTTCAACACGATGGGGTCGGTGTCGTTTTTGCCGTACATCACGATGGTGAAATAAACCCCTGTTACCAGAGCGAGCATCAGCAAGGGCAGGTGCATTTTGGCGATACGGTTTTGCACGCTGTCGTGTGAAAAGACGAAATATCCCATTAGGAAAGGCACGAGGTAGGCAAAGGGACGATAGAGGTTCCAAAGGCCTTCGAGCGACTCGGGATTGGGATGCGAGATGGTGCTTTGGGCACCAGCCCAAACCAAAAGATAACCTATGACAACCAAACCGATGGTCAGGCCAACGGATTCTTTTTCGAACAGTCTGCCGACACTGTTGTAGAGTTTGTCTTTTTCAATCACCCTGATCAATACCAGCAACAGCGAAAACAGCCACAAGTCCTGGATGAACCAAAGTGGCCCGATGCCGCTAGGCAGCCCCCAAAGGAAAAACTTGACGGGTTGGGGCACGGCTGCCAGAACATCGGTTCCTGCCACATGCGTGTTGAAATAGCCCACCATCCATTGGAAGACAAGCAAGCCTATCGTGGCGGGTACCAGCAACTTACGGGTGCGGGTTTTGATGAATTCCTTGTGCGAAAGCTTGTCCAAGGCATATCTTGAGCTGATGCCGGCCACCAAAAACAGCAGCATCATGAACCAGGGATAGAGCAGCGACATGATGGCGTCCCAAGGCTGGTCTTCATAAAAGCCGCCGATACCGCCAAACACGCCTTTGGCATTATAAAAATAGATGACGTGGTAAAACAACACCAACAACACCGTCACCCAACGGATGTTGTCCAAAAAATGTTTGCGTTCCATAATCAATCCTTGTCTAAGAGTTCATCGATTTTGTCTTGGAAAATTTCCGTTTTCAAAATAGCCATGCCTTTCTTGTCACCCAGCACCAGCAGACTGTCGCCGGCCTTGATGCCATAGATTTCGCGGGCTTCTTTAGGGATGACGATCTGTCCACGATCGCCCACCTTCACAACTCCGAAGATGTATTTGTCGTTTTCTTTAAACATTATTTGTGTGATTTGTATGAAAATTCATATTTTTCTGCAAAAATAGGAATTCTTTTGATTTGATGATCACAAATCGACAAAAAATTGGGGCGGACACAAGTCCGCCCCAATAATATAATCCCATGAAGGTAATCTTATTGAATGACGATCTTCTGTGTTTTCAAGTCGTCACCGTTGATGAGGCGCAACACATAAACGCCAGGAGTCATTCCTGCGGTAGAGACGGTGTGCACACCGTCTCTATGGTCGACGATGATGCGTCCCGTCATGTCGATGACCTGTAGAGACGCGCCATGGCACGTCTCTACCAGCAGACGGATTTCCCCATTGCTGATGTAGGCGAAGTGGTCGTTTTCGTCGGAAACATTGCCCGTGGCGAACACCAGCTTGAAGCGGCTGGCATAGTCCGTCGTCTTGGCCTCGAACGAATAGCTCGGGGTGGCCAGCAGGTCCACATCATCACCCGTCATGTTGTCGATGAGGTGGAGGTAGCTGAACGCCACTTCCTCGCTGCTGAGGCTCAGCGTATAGCTGCCGTTCTCCTTGGCTTTGAAATTCACGGGAATCTCCGTAGAGACGGTGTGCACACCGTCTCTACCAACGTTTACCACGGCATAGTCGTTGCCGTCCTGCGGGATATAGACCTTGGTGCTGTTACGGTTGATTTGGAACTTGGGCAGGTTCCGCTGTTGGCTTCCTTCACCGAAACGGACGATGGCGCGGTCAATCACACCGCTCCTGCCATTGCTGATGTTAAGGGCAAGTCCCTTGCCGTTGTTGTTCTGAGGCTCGATGGTGGTGAAGGTCATAGCCTCGCCATCTGTATTGGCAATGACGAACACGCCTTCCATCGCTTCGATGCTGGGGTTTGAAGCAACAATAATCTCGCTACCATCAGCATTCATGGTGTAGAACCCACGTCCATCTTCGATATAGACAGTTTCAGTAAAGGGGTTGCCCACGAGATTCCAACCTTCCCACTCAGCACCAGCGGTCTTGCTCAGCGTAACCTCACCACTTCCGTTATATGGTGTGCCAGGGAAAAGCAGGGTGACATCCTCGCTGTTGGCGTAGAGGTAGCCCTTACCAACTTCAAGGTCGAAAGTGTTGGCCTTGTAGTTCTCCCATTCCATATCAGCGGCTTGGTTGAAGCGATAGAGATCGTAGCTGTTGGCAAGCATGTTGGTCACATTCCCGGGACTGACTATTCCGACAGGTGAGGCAATGAGCACATAGCCGCCGTCACTGTCGCCGTAGCCAGCAATCGTCTTAGTAACCACATTCCCCATGGTCGGCACCACTTTTTCGACGTTGTCTTCTGTGACAATCATCCAGTTGTCGCCGAGGGCGTTGCGGAG
This sequence comes from Bacteroidales bacterium, assembly GCA_017549805.1. Lineage (GTDB taxonomy): Bacteria > Bacteroidota > Bacteroidia > Bacteroidales > F082 > Limimorpha. Next base: position 44,981 of record JAFYNJ010000028.1, on the reverse strand, counting down.
CTGCACGTTGGTCATATTGCCCACTAGGGTAGGTTGAACCTCATCTAGATAAGTCTCCAAATCGCCGCAAGTGATGGTGTAGTAGAGTTTGGTTATCGTCATTACATCTTCGGGATACGAATAATTGGCATGGTGCCACTCACCAGACACCTCGTCCCAACCAAATACATCGGAGCGTACAAAATTATAGGCATCGGTAGTGCTGATGTTCATGGCCGAAGGGGCAAACAGGCATCGGGTAAAATCTACCATACCAGAGTTCCCCCCCTCACTTTCGCAGTGGAAATAATAACCGACAAAGCCGCCCCAGCCCGTGGCAGTGCCACTGAACTCGCCGTCGAAAAGGCAATCCTCAAAAAAGATGCTTAATCTTTCGGGTACATGGGTAAAATCTGGTATGGCGTCGGAGCAACTACCAATGAAGCCTCCGGTTCTTGCATCGGAAGCCACCGTGCTGTTGATCTTCATGCTGGAACGGCAACCGATGAACCGCGTGAAGTTGCCTGTATTGGGTATTAACTGGGCCACAAAACCGGCGGCATGTTGTTTCGAGGTGTAGATGGCACCAGTGGTGTGGAGGTTCTTGATGGTAGCTGCTTCCACCGCCTTGAACGGGGCGCAGAAGTTCTGATCGTAAGGCGACGCTTCGGTACCTTTGTTGAAGGTAAGTGTATGTCCACCGCCATCGAAGATGCCACGGAAAGGTCTGTTAGTACTGCCCACCATAGTCTCGACGCTGATGTCGTCCATCAGCTTGAAATACACACCGTTGTAGTTGTTGCCGGCATTCACATTGGTGGCCAAGAGGTCCCACTGGACGTTATAATAAATAAGATATGGCGATTCCTCGGTTCCTTCGCCGTCCCATGCAACATCAGAGAAGGTGGCGGTGATGGTGACATCCTCATCAGGCATGGTCAAGATGTAGTTGTTCCCAGTATTGTCGGAGGTAATGACCTCTCCGTTGGCGAGATAGTTGGCGACGGTGAAAGGAACAGTAACACCAAGGTTGAGGTCCAACACATTTCCGCTGGCGGCATAAAACACATCGTCGAACTTGAGACCTTTGTCTCCTGTGCCATAAATGGTGATACCGCTGACATCATAAACTTCGGCATCGCCTAAGAGTTGCACAGTGACAGGCTCGGCAGGGGTGATGGTGTAAACCTTGTCGCCTTGGGCGGTGCCGAGGGTTTGGGTGTAATAGCAATTGGTGATATTGATATTGTTGTTGAGGTCAGCTTCAGAGGCACGGACAAAAGTCATGCAACCCGAAGTGACATTGGTGCTTACAGGGTTATATAAACTGTTAGTGATACTCACAGTGGCACCATCATTGCAGTTGACCCAACCCATGAAACCGCCAAAATTATTGGCGCTACCAGTGGCAGTGAGCGTGCCATCGAAGACGCAGCCTTCGATGGTAGTGTGAACAGAACCTTTCGTGTAGGCGATAAGGCCACCAGCGGCGGCATCGCTACGGCTGCTGGTGATGCTGACGCTGCTGCGGCAGTTGATGAGGGTGACACCGTAGTTGTTGGCTACAATACCGCCGGGACCATACGTGGATGTTTCGATGGTACCGTCCACATGAAGGTTCTTGATAGTGGCGCCTATAACATTGCGGAACGCTGCAGTATGCTGGTCAGTGGTGTTGTTGTAGCTGACAGTCAGTTTGTGCCCATTACCGTCGAAGGTGCCAGCGAAATACTTGTCGGTTGTATTGGCTCCCACCATGGTGGTGATGCTGATGTCCTCCATCAGCTTGAAGAACTTGCCGCTGTAGGTTTTGGGAGCGGCATTGGTTCCATTCACACGTTCTGCCAAAAGATCCCACTGTTCTTTAAAATAAATCAAATAGGGGTCGTCCTCGGAGCCTTGGTGTTCTTCAAAGTCGATGAGTTGATTCGGGGCAACGGTGACTTCGGCATCGTCATCCATGTAAAAAATGTTGCCTTCTATGGGCCAGCCATTTACGGAGTAGATGTGACGGTAGCCAGGGGCCGCCGGAGTGACGTAAGAGAGAGAAACCGAGGTGCCGAGTTTGTAATAGTCCACTTCGTTATGAGTGAGGGTGACTGTGGCCTCGGCAGTGATGCCCGAGGCCACACTAAGGGTAAACACCGGCACAGCACCGTCGTTTTCAATAATGTCGTATGGGTCAACATTGTAACCGCCGCAGCCAACACCAGAAGGAGTGACGTTTTCGCTTCCCACTTTGCAACCCAGGTAATAGTTGCGCTCAAGGATGCCGTAGCTGACAGCTCCAGTGATGGCACCATTACTGTAACTCCCCGTTAATCCAGGAACGGTTGCACCGATGGCAAAGTTATCAGTCAGCGTGCAATAGGAATAGCAGCAGCCAACGATGCCACCATATTCACTGAGATTGCTAATCTCTGGGGCGACGGTGAGTGTGACGGAACTGGTGCAGTGGCTTACGGTAGCTGTGTGGTTGGTGAGATCGCCAACGATACCACCATGACCATAGGTGCCATCGACAACCGTATTGATAAAGACAGAGGAGGTCACGTGACAGTTGTCCACCGTGCCGCCATACAAACGTCCCACAATGCCGCCCACACAATCGTTTCCTGTAATCACGGCATCGTCGAGTGTAAGGTTCTTCACATCACCTATTTCATGTTGGTACCAATAATCCATGTAGCCAAAGAGACCTTGGAAATCATCCACAGCTTGTGATGTTCCACCTTTATAAATACGGATACCGCTGATGGTTTTGTTGTTGCCGTCGAAGTGGCCATAGAAATGGTTTGTATTGCCGCCGATGGGAGTGTAGTTGCTCTCGGTAGCGTCGAGGCCTTCATAGCTGTAGGTCAGGTCATTCATCAACTTGAAGTATTTGTCGGCGTATCCGTGTTTGGTTGGATCGTTGTTCGTGCGGGAGGCGAGAAGGTCGAGCTGGTCGGTGAAGTAAATCAGGTAGGGGTCAACTTCAGTACCAGCGTTTGCAGTTTCCCAGTCGGCGTGAATCTCACCGACTGTGACAGTCACATCGTTTGCCGGCATGACAAATGTGTTTTCTGTGAGTGCTTCGCCATTGATAATATAAGCTTTTTGGTAGCCGGGGGTAGGAGTGCCGTTCAAGCCTCCTTCAAGGGTGATGTTTTGACCAGATTTCCAATAATCTGTTCCTTGGTAGGTAACCATAGGCTCGTTTGAACTTGATAAAATGACATCCTGGGCGTTGATGGTGATGGTGTAAACACCCACAGCTCCGTCGTTATCGGTGACATCGGCGCCATTGTATCCCACGTTGGTGGACGCATTGTTCACGACACAGTTACGGTAGTAGTTGTTGGAAAGAGCGTGTTGGTACCGACCTAGTCCCACAATGGCACCCACTTGACTTCCACCGCCGATATTGGCTGACATGACAAAGCAGTTTGATACCTCACCATCATTCAGACCTACAATGCCGCCGATATTGTAACATTGACTATTGGTATTAGTATGGATATGAACCTCACTGGTACAGTTTGTGACAGTGGTTGTATGGTAAAAATCGTTGTGACCCACGATACCACCAGCGGTATTAGAGTCATTATTTGCTAGGATAATGGAGACGTTGTTCCACACGTGACATCCGCTAACCATGCTGGCCCAACTATGGCCAACCACGCCACCCAGATATCTGTGTCCGATGATTTCGGTGTCTTTGATGGTGACATCTTTCACCTCAGCTTCCTTAGTACTCCCAAAAAGACCCAAGTAGCAAGCGTCAGTGCCTGTACCCGTCTTTCTGATGCGGATGCCGCTGACGGACTTATTGTTACCGTCGAAGTGACCCATGAACATGTTGTTCTCATAACCAAAACCGATAGGGGTATAGTTGCTTTCGTCTGAGCCTAAGCCATTATAGCTGTATGTGAGATCGTCCATCAACTTGAAATAGTTACCGCTGTAGGTACTGGTGCCGTTGTTCACGCGGGTGGCCAACAGGTCAAGTTGGTCGGTAAAGTAAATCAGGTAGGGGTCCTGCTCCGTACCCTGGGCTCCTGAAGTGGCCCAGTCGGCATGGATTTCGCCGATAGTGATTTCAATATCCTCGGCGGGCATATCGAAATTGTTTTTGATAGTGGTGCTGTTTTCTTGAAGCGCCACGCCATTGATATAATAGGCCTTCTGCCAGCCATCGGTTGGGGTATCGTCCAAGCCTCCGTTCAAAGTGATTGTTGCGCCGTGCTTCCAGTAGTTGGTTTCGCCATATACTAAAGTGGGTTCGGTGTTGATGGTGACATCGTTGGGCTTTGTGATGGTGTGAATGCTCATTGCACCGTCGCCAGTGGTGACATCGGCACCGTCGCATCCCTTGTCGGTAACGTTGGCAGTATCGTTTATGGTGCAGGCGCGGTAGTAGTTGTTGGTAAAGGTACCGCCGTCGTTCAAACCGGCGATGGCACCGTAATGATCAGCAGCAGTGATATTGGCATTGAAAACCTTGTTACCCGACAGGGTGCCAGAGTTGGTGCCGGCAATGCCACCAACTTTTTCACTTCCATAAGCGTAATTATCATTCCTTCTGATGGTCACTTCGCTGATGCAATCCGAGATTGTACCGTAGTTGATACCCACAACGCCGCCGTGATTTTGGAGCGTATGACCCCAGGCATGAACAGCGACAGTGCCAGTGACGTGGCAGTTCGTGACGGCTGCACCTTCATTAACATAACCAGCAATGGCGCCCACTTGCGATTGACCGGCGATGCGGGCATCGCTGATGGTGAGATTCTCAATATAGGCATTCGGACCAAGATTACTAAAGAAACCGTTTTGGTCATGGTAATTATCGGTTGCAAAGATGCGGAGGCCGCTGATGGTCTTTCCGTCGCCGTCGAAATGGCCATTGAATCCTGAGATGGCAGTGAAGTTGTTCTCGGTACTAGTGGCATCATTCCATGTGGTGCTGGGCGTGTAGGTGATGTTGGCTCCAAGCTTGAAATACTTGCCGCTGTAGTCATTATCGCTGCCATTGGTACGCAGGGAGAGGAGGTTGAGGTCATCGACCGAAGCGATGATGTAGGGATCATCGGCGCTATCGCCGCTGCCTTCCCATTCCGTTGGGTTGTAAGGACTGAGGGTGTGGCCAGCAATGGCGTTCAGCTTGTTTTGGTTGAGTGGGCCATAAACAATAACTCCGTTGTCGGTAATCATATACTGGCCGTCTTTGATACGCGTACTCGCCGTATAGCCGTTTTGATAATTAGTGGCTGTGATACGGTCAGTATTGTTGGTGTAGCCAAGGATGGTCTTGCCTGTCTGACCATTTTTGATACCACCGTTTCCAGTGGCGCTGACAATGCCGCCATTGATGGTGACGTTGTAGCCTTCGATGGCATCCCCGTTCGGGGCTGAGGCCGTGACGGTACCTCCGTTGATAACGATGTCGTTGCTTGGAGCATAGATACCGGCACCGCCGCTGGTAACGCTGATGACACCACCATTGATGGTGATATTTTCTGTCTGGATAGCGGCGTTAGTCACAAGCTGGCCGGTACCATATTCCTGAACATAAATGGTCAGCGTGGTAATGGTCTCGGTTTCGTCAAGGCTTTTGATAGCATTGCCATCGGCATTGTTGATGGTGAGCTTTGCACCGTCGCATAGAATCAGATGCAAGTTCCCTTGGTACCCAAGCCTGCCGTTCAAAACAACATTACTGCCTTGCAGGACAAACCAGTTGTCCATGTTTTCGTAACCGATGATTTTATCGGAATTAGGGGCGGCAGAAATGATGTCGTCAAGAATCTGGTAATTTGTACATGTTGCCGGGTCGCCATTGGCATCAATGTAGTTGATTTGTGCCCACGCCATCGGCGCAAAGGCGAGGAGGGCGAGGAGGATGAGGATAAATGTTTTCTTCATTCTTACTTTGTATTTTATTATGTGTTAATAATCTGCAAGTTAGAGGGAAAAGCCCTCTGGTTTTTTTGAGGCTGCAAAATTACAAAAAAAATGGAGACCATCCGCAGACTATCTCCACTTATTTTGAATATAATGGACTAATAATCAAATTATCGCACAACGATCTTCTGTGTCTTCAAGTCGTCACCGTTGATCAAATGTTTTCCACCGGCTCAACATGGATCGCTACATGCGTCTCCTCACCGTAGCGCTCCTTCAGCCGTTGCTCGATTTCTGTGGCTTTGTCATGGGCCTCTTTCAAGGGCAGTTCGCCATCCATGAGGATATGCATCTCGATGGCGTAATGGTTGCCGATGCGCCGCGTGCAAAGATCATGCGGTTCTACCACATCGGGGACTGACTTGACAATTTCCAGGATTTCGTTTTCCACTTCATCGGGCAACGACTGTTCCATCAGCTCGCCCACGCCTTTGCGGAGCAAATCGACGGCCACCTTCACGATAAAGGCGCCCACCACGATGGAAGCGATGGGATCCAACACAGCCCATCGCTCCCCCCCGATGATGGCACCCCCGATGCCGATGGCCGTCCCGATCGACGACAGGGCATCGCTGCGATGATGCCAGGCGTTGGCTTCCATGGCCTGAGAGTTGAGTTTCTTGGCCTTGCGACGGGTATATTGGAAGATGATTTCCTTCAACAGGATGGAGATCAAAGCGGCCCAAAGTGCCAACATGCCGGGTTGCGTCAGGGTGCCGCCTTTTGCCCAAAAGGCGATTTTTCTGGCACCTTCCACCAAGATACCCGCCGCCACGGCAAACAGAGCCGCGCCAATCAAAGTGGTGGCCAGGGTTTCATACTTGCCGTGGCCGTAGTCGTGGCCTTTGTCCTTGGGCTTGCTGCTGATGCGTACAAAAGCCAACACCACCAAGTCGGTGGCGAAATCCGACAAGGAATGCACCGCGTCGGCCATCATGGCGGCACTGTGGCCGAAGATGCCGGCCACAAACTTGAACAGCATTAACACCACGTTGACGACGCTGCCCAAAAGGGTTACTTTGTAGATTTCTTTTTCGCGGCTCATCCTCCCACCTTATTTCCAGAAGTTCTTTGAAAAAATGGAAATCAACGTAAACAACTCAACCCTTCCCAATAGCATGAACACAACCAGCACCCACTTGGCCGCCAAAGGCAGGAAGGCGTAGGTGCCAAAGGGTCCCACGCTGCCGATGCCCGTGCCGAGGTTGCTCAAGGTAGCGATGGAAGCCCCGACGGAGGTGTTGAAGTCGATGCCCATGGCAAGCAGGGCGACCACGCCGATGACAAAGATAAGGAAATAGACGAAGACGAAGGTCATTGTCTTGAAATTCACGCTCCGAGAGATGGATTTCTTGTTGATCTTCACAGGGATGACCGCATTAGGATGGATGATGCGCTTCAACTCCAAAAAAGCGTTCTTCGTGAAAATCAGATGACGGATGATCTTCACACCGCCTGCAGTGGAGCCGGAACACGCGCCGATAAACATCAGATACAGCAGAATCACCCATAATCCCACCGGCCACACCATATAGTCGCAAACGAAGAAGCCAGTCGTGGAAAGGGTCGACACCACACTGAAAAACGAGGCTCGAAGCGCATAGTTCACATTGGTTTTCACCATGAAAATCAAGGCCAAGGCTAAAGCGATGCTCACAGTAAGGATGATGATCAAAAAATGCTTGAACTCCTCATTTCGGAACAAGGCCATGGGGTTACGTACCATGGCGATAAGCAACAGGGTGAAGTTGCATCCCGACAAGGCCATGAAGAAAGTCACCACGATCTGGGTGTAGTTGGAATAACCGGCGATGCTGCTGGTTCGGGTGGAGAAGCCTCCTGAAGAGATGGTGGTCATGGAATGGCACACGGCGTCGAAAAGGTCCATGTCACCCCAATAGAGCAAGACGGTCTCCAATATCGTGAAAAACAGGTACAAGCCCCAGAGTCGCTTGGCAGTGTGCATGATGCGGGGATGCAGCTTGTCGTAGTTGATGCCGTTCATCTCGGTCATGAACAGCTGCATGCCGCCGACGCTTAGGAAGGGGATGAGCACCACGGCAAACACGATGATGGCCAATCCGCCAATCCATTGTGTCATGCTGCGCCACAGCAGGATGTCCTTGGGCACCGTTTCGAGATGGGTGAGGATGGAAGCGCCGGTGGTGGTGAATCCCGACAGCGCCTCAAAGAAGGCGTCTGTGAAGTTGGGCACGCTCTTGCTGAGCAGGAAGGGCAGTCCCCCGAAAACCGACAGCATCACCCATGAGATGCAGATGGTGATGACGCCTTCGCGATGGTTGATCTTCTGTCCTTTTTTCTTGCGGGTGGCGATGCACAGGATGAATCCCGTCAGGACGGTGATAAGGGCAGAGAAGGGGATGCTGAACGTGTTGATGCCGTGATGGAAATAGGTCACGGGCAAGACGGTCAGCATGAACAAGCCTTCGATGAGCAGCAGGAAGCCTTGCACACGGAGCAAAACGGAAATGCTGATCTTGCCAGTTGCGCTCATCGCAAAATGGGATTAATGAAACAGACGTTCAACGGCGGGAATGGCATTGGGCAGGGCCAGCACCACGACGCGGTCGTCGGTTTGGATCTCAAAGTCTTCGGTGGCGATATAACTCTCTCCGTCACGCACGATGCCGCAGATGATGGCGTCGGAAGGCATGGGCAGCTTGCCGATCATCTTGCGGGTGACGGCAGAGCCTTGGCGCACCTCGAACTCCACAATGTCGGCGTCAATGCCGCTGAGGCACTTCATCGACGACACCTTGGCGCCGAGGGTGTAGCGCACCATGTAGCTGGCCGCAATGAGCTTCTTGTTGATGATGGAGTCGATGCCGATGTTTTGTGAGATGTCGATATAGTCGATGTTCTCCACCAAGGCGATGGTCTTCTTCACGCCGAAAGCCTTGGCCTGCAAGCAGGTCAGGATGTTGGTCTCGGTGTTCTCGGTGACTGCGATAAAGGCATCCATTCCAGCAATGCCCTCTTCCTCCAGGATATCGAGGTTCCGGGCATCGGCGTTGACCACCAAGGCGTTGGAGAGGTAGTTGGTAAGGTCCATGCAACGTTCCTTGCTCTTCTCCAAGATCTTGATGTTGAGGTCATTTTCGAGGCGTTTGGTGGTGATACGACCCACGCGGCCGCCGCCGACGATCATCACATTGTGGATGTTGATCTGCTTTTTGCCGCTGAGGCGGATGATGTCCTTTATGGCATGGGGCTTGGTGACCACATACACCATGTCGGCCAGTTGAAACACCGTGTCGTTTTGGGCGATGAAGGTGTTTTGCCTGCGGTGGATGGCGGCGATACGGAAGTCGATGTGCTGGTATTGCTCGGTGACTTCCTCGACGCTCTTGCCGATGATCTCGGCTTCCGACTCGAGCTTCACCATGAACAGCTGCAGCTTGCCTCCTGAAAAGTCGTAAGTCTCTAATGAGGCGTTCTGCTTCAGCAGCGAGATGATCTCCTGAGCGGCGATGTCTTCAGGCGACAGCAGTCCGTCGATGCCCAAGTCCTGGTACATGCGCCACACCTCGGAACTCAGGTTTTCCATGGTGTTGACGCGGGCGATGACCTTCTTGGCGCCGAGTTTCTTGGCAATGATACCGGTAAGCAGGTTGATGTGCTCGTCGTGCAGCACGGCGATGACGAGATCGGCTTTGGCCACATTGGCCCTTCGGAGTACCGAAGTGGAGGTGGAGTCGCCCGTGATGGTCATCACGTCGGAATGCGACTCCACCATCTTCAATAGCTCTTCATGAGGGTCAACGATGGTGATGTTGTGGTTGTCGCGCACCAGGGCTTCCGCCAAGTGCAGGCCAACTTCACCGTCTCCAGCAATGACTATATCCATTAGTTTTCAGTTAACATTAACAGTTTACAGTTATTTCATGAAACCCTCGATGATGTCGGGGATACCGTTTTTGTTCTTGTCGCCCAGCAGGCCGCCACCTGAGTTGCCACCCAAGCTGCCGCCGATGCTGCCGCCACCGAGGAGGGCGCCGAGCAAGCTGCCCAGACCTCCGGCGCTGGTGTTGGTGCTCTTTTGGCCTTTACCCAACAAGCCGAGCAATGCGGGAGCGATGGCCGAAAGGATGCCGCTTACCTGGCTGTTGGAGGTGCCGGTCTTCTTGGCCAAGGCCGAGAAGATGGAATTGGAATCGCCACCAAGGATATGCCCCAGGATCTTGCTGCCGTCGGTCAAGCTGGCACTGTTCAGGTTGATGCCGTCGCCGAGATGGCTCATCAAGGCTTTCTCCAACGACGAAGCTCCACTGGCGGTGGATGTGTTCTGCTGCATGGCACCGAGAAGGGTCGGCAATGCCGCTGAAATCACCGAGTTCACCTGATTGCTGTTCAAGTTGAATTGTTTACCCATGTCGCTGACAGCGTTACCAGCCGTCAAAGCGCCTAAAATGCTATTAAGATCCATTTTTTATAGTTTTAAGTTGTTCAGTTATTCAGTTGATCAGTTGCAAAGATAACATTTTATTTTTGTTTTGAGTTGAATTTGCCATAGGTCTGCTCGATAATTTCCTTCCAGAGGAGGTAGCCGTTGCCGTTCAGGTGCAGTCCGTCGTTGGAATAGTATGGATTCATCTTGCCCTCGGCATTGGCGAAACGGCTGTAAAGGTCAAGGTAATCGACACCTTCCTCTTCCGTCATGGTTTTGATCATGCCATTGATGATGGGCACGTCGGTGTAACGTTTGGTGTGGCCGGTGAAGAGACCGTAGCAGTCGTTGGTGGGCAGGATGCTCTGCACGATGATTTGGGTGCGCGGTGACTCCTGCTTGATGCGTTGCACCACCTCGCGCACGCTACGGGCGATGCTGTCGTTATCGATGCCCCAGTTCATGTCGTTGGTGCCAATCATGAGAAACACCATGGCGGGATGGCCTTTGGTAATAGTTTCAAGACGGTTGAGCACCCCTGGGGTGATGTCGCCGCTGATGCCGCGGTTCTTGCAGTTGGGGTTCTGGAACAGCTCGCACCATTCGCCACCGTCGGTGATGCTGTTGCCCAAGAAAATGATGTCGTTTTCCGATGTCGGCATGGCCTCGAAGAGCAGCTCGCGCTGGTCATAGTAGGTGCCATACTTGCCAGTGATTTGGGCGCGAACAGGAAGGGAAACCATCAAAACCAAGGCAAATAGCCCGAGGTTTCCGAATAAGTTGAAGTTTTTCATAGGCGTTTGAGTAAGAAATTGCAAATAACGGAAAAAAAACATACTTTTGCACCCGTTATCCAAATTTTTATGTCATCATGGAATCAACCAACAAACAATTCAAGCGTTTCACGGTAACTACGGCCTTGCCATATGCCAACGGCCCCGTTCACATCGGTCACCTTGCCGGCGTCTATATCCCCGCCGACACTTACGTCCGCTACCTGCGAATGTGCGGCCGGGAAGTGCTGTTTGTCGGTGGTTCCGACGAGCACGGCGTGCCGATTACCATCAAGGCTGAGAAGGAAGGCTGTACGCCACAGGACATCGTGGACCGCTACCATGAGATCATCAAGAAGTCGTTCGAGGAATTAGGTATCAGCTACGACATCTACTCGCGCACTTCTTCGAAGATGCATCGTGCCACAGCCCAGGAGTTCTTCAAGAAGCTTTACGACGAAGGGAAGTTTATTGAGAAGGAAACGGAGCAATACTTCGATCCCGAACGTCAGAAGTTCCTTTCGGACCGTTATATCGTGGGCACCTGCCCGAAATGCGGTGCCGAAGGCGCCTACGGTGACCAGTGCGAGAAATGCGGCAGCTCTCTGAGCCCCGACGAACTCATCAATCCTCACTCACAATTGAGCGGTGCGGCCTTGGTGAAAAAGCCGACCAAACACTGGTATCTGCCCCTTGATCAATACGAAGGTTGGCTCCGTGAGTGGATCCTCGAAGGCCACAAGGAGTGGAAATCCAATGTCTACGGCCAGGTGAAGAGCTGGCTCGACGGAGGCCTGCAACCCCGCGCCGTCACCCGCGACCTCGACTGGGGCGTGCCTGTCCCGCTGGAGGGTGCCGATGGCAAGGTGCTGTATGTGTGGTTCGATGCCCCCATCGGCTACATCAGCAACACCAAGGAAATCTGTGAACAACGCGGCGAAGATTGGGAGAAGTGGTGGAAAGACCCTGAGACCAAGTTGGTGCACTTCATCGGTAAGGATAACATCGTGTTCCACTGCATCATCTTCCCCTGCATGATGAAGGCATATGGCGACTATATCATGCCCGACAATGTGCCCGCCAACGAGTTCCTTAACCTCGAGAACGACAAGATCTCGACCTCGCGCAACTGGGCCGTTTGGCTGCATGAATACTTACAAGAATTCCCTGGCAAACAGGATGTGTTGCGTTATGTGTTGACCGCCAATGCGCCTGAAACCAAGGACAACAACTTCACCTGGAAGGACTACCAGGATCGCAACAACAACGAGTTGTTGGCCATCTTCGGCAACTTCGTCAACCGCACCTTGGTGCTGACGCACAAATACTATGAAGGTACTGTGCCGGCTTTGGGTGGATTGAACGATACGGATAAAGCCGTCATCGAAGAGATGAACGCCTATCCTGCCAAGATCGGTCGTCTGATCGACACCTATAAGTTCCGCGAAGCCCTCTCCGAACTGATGAACTTGGCCCGACTCGGTAACAAATACCTCACCGACAATGAGCCTTGGAAACAAATCAAGACCGATCCCGAGCGTGTGAAGACCGTCATGGCTTTGTCGCTGCAAATTGTGGCCCATCTTGCCATTTTGAGCGAACCTTTCTTGCCTTTCAGCGCGAAGAAACTGCAGCAAATGATAGGTCTGGAAGTAAAAGGCTGGAACGATGCTTCGGAGACGGTGCTGTTGAAGGAAGGCCATGTCATAGGTCAGCCGGAACTGTTGTTCGAGAAGGTGGAGGATAGCGTGGTGGAGGCCCAGCTGAAAAAGTTGGAAGACACCAAGAAAGCCAACCAACTCAATGCTTGGAAGCCTGCCGAAGTGAAGCCTGTTGTGACTTTCGACGACTTCATGAAGGTCGATATCCGTGTGGGTACCATCCTCGAATGCCAAAAGGTGCCGAAAGCCGATAAGCTGTTGCAGTTCCTCATTGACGACGGAATGCAGAAGCGCACCATCGTGAGCGGCATTGCCAAGTATTACACCGAGCCGGAGAAGCTGGTGGGCAAGCAAGTCTGTTTCATCGCCAACTTCGAGCCGCGCAAGCTGAAAGGCGTGGTCAGCGAGGGCATGATCCTTTCCGCCGAGGACAAGGACGGCCGTCTCGTGCTGCTCACTCCAAGCGACTTGGTTGCTCCGGGTTGCTCGGTGGGTTAATGGTAGGTGACAACAAAAGCATCTTCAATGTGCTCGATTTCCGGCTCTTTGTCGGTAATCACAATTGAGATGATATCGAAACGAACATCCACATCCAGGTTTTTGTAGCGGACGTATGCATCCGCTGCCCAGATGAGCATGCGTTGTTTCATCACGCCGACGGCGATATCGGGTTCACCGTAGGTGTTTGACTTTCGTGTTTTCACTTCGACAATCACCAAGGTGTCGCCCTCCCTGGCGATGATGTCGATTTCCTTATGTCCCGAGCGCCAATTGCGTTCGAGAATCTGATAGCCTTTATTAATCAGGTAGTTAACAGCGAGATCCTCGCCTATTATTCCAAGTTCGTGAGCATCCATTAAAGATGAAATTATTTCGCAAATATAGTTTTTTTCATACTTTTGTAACCAAAAAAATTCATTACTATGAAAAACCGTCTGTTTTTGTTTTCAGCCCTTTGCCTGTTGTGTATCGGGTGCGGCGAAACCACGGAAAAGTTGCTTCAATGCGATCAAACATCAGAGGGGAACTACATCCAATATGTCAATCCTATCATCGGAACCAACGGCATGGGCCATACCTTTCCTGGTGCCTGTGCGCCTTTTGGCATCGTGCAATTAAGTCCAGATACCGACACGGTGCCGCATGATATCGATGGCGTTTATCAACCCCGGGTATATGAGTATTGTGCCGGCTATCAGCATAAAGACAGTACCATTGTAGGCTTCAGTCACACCCATTTCAGCGGTACGGGTCATTCCGACCTTGGCGATATCTTGGTAATGCCCATCACGGGTGCCATCAAGTTCAATCCTGGAACGCAAACCAATCCTGATGCGGGCTATCGATCACGCTATCGTCATGATACCGAAAAGGCCAGTCCTGGGTATTATGAGGTAGTGCTTGATGATTACGGCGTTAAGGCGGAACTAACGGCAACCGAGCATGTGGGCGTGCACCGTTACACCTATCCTGAAGGTGAACACGGCAGCATTATCCTTGATTTGCAACATGCCATTTACAACTACGATGGCAAGACGCTTTGGGCCAACCTCCGTGTGGAAAACGACACGTTGTTGACGGGTTATCGTATCACCAACGGCTGGGCGAGGACCAACTATACCTATTTTGCCATCAGTTTTAATCAGCCCATTGTTGACTATGGCTATCGGGAGCTTGAGCGGCCCAAATACAACGGCATGTGGGGCAAGTTCGATGTGAAGCACAATTTCCCTGAGATGACTGGACGCAAAATTGTGGCCTATTTCACGTTTGAGAATCCACGGACTTTAGAGGTGAAGGTGGCCTTGTCGGCCACCAGTACGGAAGGAGCCCTGAAGAACCTTCATGCCGAGACGGATGGCCGTGGTTTCGACCAACTGCTGGCCGAGACCCAAGCAAAGTGGAATAAGGAACTTTCGATAATTCAAGCCGAAGGTACCGAGGACCAGAAAGCCATGCTTTATACCTCACTGTATCACACAATGATCAATCCGTCGATCTATATGGACGTAGATGGTCAATACCGCGGCATCGACCACAATATCCATCAGGCAGAAGGTTTCACCAACTACACGGTGTTTTCGTTATGGGACACCTACCGCGCCTTGCATCCCTTGTTTAATGTGTTGCAACCCCAGCGTAATGCCGATATGGTGCAGTCGATGCTGAAACACAGCGAACAGAGCGTTCACGGATTGCTGCCGGTATGGTCGCATAACGGCAACGAAAACTGGTGTATGATCGGTTACCATGCTACTTCGGTACTTGCCGACGCCTATGTTAAAGGCATAACACGTCATTGCGGATTGGATGCCATGCAACGCAGCTCCATTTGTCCCTATTATGTGAATCTTTCGGATTATCAGCGTCTCGGCTATGTGCCTTTCGATCGCAATAGTGGTTGTGTTTCGGTGACCTTGGAATATGCATACGACGATTGGGCTATCTATCAAGCCGCCTTGAAAGCTGGAGACACGGAGATGGCGGAGGTTTATAAGCAACGCGCTGCCAATTGGCGCAACACCTTCGACACTGCGTTGGGGTTTGCCCGTCCAAGGATGAGCAATGGCTGTTGGAAAGAGCCGTTCAGCTTGATGGACACGGAAGGCGAGGGCTTTGTGGAAGGTAACTCCTGGGTGTATTCGTTCTATGTGCCTCAGGATGTGAAAGGCTTGATTGAAGCCATGGGTGGTGACCAACAATTCATCCATAATCTCGACACCTTGTTCGTGATGCAGCTGCCCAAGGAGTTTTTTGAAAACACCGAAGACGTCACCGAGGAAGGCCTGATGGGATGCTACAACCACGGCAACGAGCCGGCGCATCATATCGCTTACCTCTACAACTGGAGTTCGCAACCTTACAAGACCCAATATTGGCTTCGCGAGATCATGAACCGCTTCTACAAGAACAACATCGATGGTCTCTGCGGCAACGACGACTGCGGACAGATGTCGGCTTGGTACATCTTTTCCGTGATGGGCTTCTATCCGGTATGTCCCGGCAGCGACCAATATGTGTTAGGGGCTCCTTATCTGCCTTATCTAAAGGTGCGTTTGGGCAATGGCAAGACGTTGGAGATCAAGGCACCTGAAGTGAACGACTCCTGTCGTTATGTACAGGAAGTCAGGTTTAACGGTCAAGAAATCACGAAGCTTTATTTGACGCACGAGCAACTGATGCAAGGCGGGGAACTGGTTTTCGAGATGGGTCCAGAGCCGAATCTCTCTCGAGGAATGAATGCCGGGGACAAGCCTTATTCGATGACGGAGTGATCGTGAGTGAACAAAAAAAAGAGAGCGGCCCGAGGGCCGCTCTCTCTGAATTCAATGGTTGAATTCTTGATTATTCCACAACAATCTTCTGCGTTTTCACATCGTTGCCGTTGATCAAGCGGATCATATAGGCACCGGATTTGACGTTGAAGCTGATGTTCTCGTTGCCGTTGATGTTCTGGCTGTTGATGACGCGACCGAGGATATCGACAACTTGCAGGGTGGCTTCACCTTGGTTGTTGACGATCAACTCGCTGCCGTTGAAGAAGGCAAAGTTTTCGTTGCTCAGTTCGTTGATGCCGTTGTTGGCGTTGAACACGAGGCGGAAGCGGTTGGTGTAGTCAGAGGTCTTGGCCACGAAGCTGTAGCTCGGGTTGGCGATGAGGTCGATGTCGGCACCGGTCATGTTGTCGATAAGGTGGAGGTAATTCATCTCGACGTTCTCGACGTTGACGCTGAAGGTGTAGGTGCCGTTCTCGCTAGCCATGAAGCTGACGGGCATTTCGCCTTGGGTTTCGCTGCTGACCACTGCGTAGTCCTTGTTGTCCTTGGCGATGCTGATCTTGGTGCTGTTCTCATGGAGTTGGAACTTGGGCAACATGCCACCTTGACCAAAGCGGACGATGGCGCGGTCGATGACGTTGCCACGGTTGCCGGTGACATTGAGGACGAGCTTGTCATCACCAGTGTTGGTGCCGGTTTCAGCAGGCATAAACATAACGGTTCCAGCCTCTGCACTATAAACGAACACACCTTGCATGGCGGCCACATTGGTGCTAGCAGTTACAGGAGTGAGTTCGCTGCCATCTTGATTCATTGCGTAGTAATCCATGCTGATTTCAGCCTCTTGGCCGAAGGGGTTACCCACGAGGTTCCAGCCAGCGATAAGGTCGATTTCACCATCACCATTGTAAGGCACACCAGTGAGGTTGAAGCTGTAGGTCTGGTTTTCAGTCATGGCCTTCTTGGCATAGAGGTAGCCCTGACCAGGAACGAGGTTGCCAAAGTCTGCATTGATGCCGTTTTGGGTCTCGTAGTTGATCCATTCGAGGTCTTGAGTGTCATCATAATAGTAGAGGTCGAAAGTGCCTTCGGTCAAGCCTTCAACATCGGCCGGATTCACAGTGACGGGCGAAGCGATGAGGTAATAACCATTTTTGACGTTGTCATCGGTGTAGCCGTCGATGGTGAGGGTGTGGGTCTCGGTGGTAACAACTTCTTCAATATCAGCAGCGCTGCGGGGCAATAATTCCTTGGTTTGGTTATATTGGAGGTAAATGCCTTTGACATTATAAGTCTTTCCCTCTTCGAAAGTATAGGAATAGAGTGTATTATAAGGAGTAATAGTATTGTTATTGCCATCAACAAGAGCAGTGCCATTGTAGGTCAGACCTTGGAAAGCCAGCAAAGCGCCTGTGTTCACACCGCCGAGTTCGCTAATGGCGATGTTTTGTTCAGTGACAGTGCCGTTGTTAGCAACGGTAAGTCCTTCGGTTGAAGTGGTGAGGTTCGTCAATTCAGCTGAGCCACGATAAGTTTGAAGTTTGCAGCTTGCCGTTCCTGTCAGGATATCATTAACTTGGAAGCCATGATTGCTTGCATAGATAATCAAGCCATTGCCTTGGTTGTCGGTGAGGTAGGCATTGCTGCCTTTTACTGCTGAGATTACCCAGCTACCGAAGGTAACATTGACATCGGTAGCGGTGCTTGTAGCAGCCTCAAACATGGCCGGGATGGTAGTGTAAATCAAAGGAGCAGCAGCTTGAGTGACGGTCACGTCTTTGCTCACGGTTTCATTGTCGCCGAAGGTGTAGGTAAGGACAACCGTAGCGGTACGTTCAACAGTGGCTTCATTGGCCAAGCAGGTGAAAGGAACTGTTTCTCCAACTTCGCCAAGAGTGAGCCAATCGCTTTCAGTAGAAGCGGTCAATGCGCCACCTTCAACACCGTTGTTGAGCGTGTAGGCGATTTCACCAGAAGTGGCATCGTAGGCAATGTTCACATTGTTGGCAGTGATGCTCGGAGGAAGAACTTCACCAGTCACTTTTTTGTAGAAAGCGAAGGTTTGATTGGCAATATTAGCTTGAGTATAAGAAGTATAACATCTCCAATCCGAAGAATTATAAATACCTACGTATCTACTAGTGCCGTTATGCTTCAAGTAACCAGAAGTAGCATCAATCACAAAAGTCTTGTTATCATTCGTTCCCACGCGGACACCATTATTTGTGTTGGTGCAATATAACCAATTCTCGCTATCACCATTCGGATAGAAGGTGTAGCCATCGTTGGCATCACCGCTGATGTTCCATTGAATACTAGCTGCCACCGCACTAGTGATTTCATTACCAGTCACAGTTACAGAGATTGCGCTCGGAGCTGTTGTTGTACTAACACCATTGGACATGGCATAGTTGGAACCGTTGTTACCCACAATGACAAACACATCGTTTGCGGTGAGTTCGGCGAGTTCGGCAAGTACCCAATGCTCATCCGTGGGAATTTCTTCCCAAATGGCATACAATTCAATATTGGCTTGGATGTTTTCGATAACATCGCCCGCGTCGTATGGATCGCCATCGCCATCAGCTTGAGTATTCCATTCGTTGAAAGTGAAACCATCGTTTGTAAAGGTATTAGCGGAACGCAAGGTAACATCTGCTCCTTCGGCATAAGTGTCAACAACAGGTGAAACACCTGTAACATTTGAGTTATAAGTTACGGTGTATGTGGTGGGAGTTGTGCCGCCAGGTTCAGTATAAGTGATGGTCACCTCAGAAACGCCCGAGCCCTTGCTTGAAGACGCACCTTTGCATTGAATCATGATGTAACCAGTGCCACTTTCAGAAGTAGCAGGACTGTTGATGGTATAGTTCGATAAAGTCGTATTCGATGGGTCAATCGTGCCAAGAACCGTTTCTGAATTGTCTGAATCATACCAAGACACAGTGATTTGTGCTTGTGTTGCGGAAGGTCCACCAAATTTACGAGCTTTAATGGTAATAGAAGTGAAACCATTTTGCTCAAATTCAGCAGTCTGAATGTAATGGCTATCGGCAATTAATTTTACGTAGCTTGTTCCACCACCGTCTTCGCCGCTCCAGCCCGTAGGCAAATTATCTACGCTTGGAGTGGAGTAAGTCGTGCCACTCACTACTTGTGCAAGACCAACATAACTGAACATAAGCAGTAATGCGGTCATTAGGATTGTAAATCTCCTTTTCATTTCTTTTTAACTTTGTTTTTTTAACGATTTGATAATATATTATTTGATTGTTTTTCAGCCTATTAATTGTTATTCAAGTAAGCTCTTAAAACGGCTGCAAAATTAGTAAAAAATTCTTAATGCCTGACGGCACCTGAAAAATAAATTTCAAAGTGCTCCAATTAGCGTAAAATGAGTACTTTTGCACTATGAATATCGCCGCTTTGGTTTCAGGAGGAGTGGATAGCTCCGTGGTGGTGCCGCTGCTTAAAGAACAGGGCATCACCCCGCATATCTTTTATATAAAGATAGGTATGGAAGGCAAGGAAGACCTGTCAAGCTGTCCATCGGAAGAAGATATCGAAATCACCACCTACATCGCCAAGAAATACGGCTGCCCCTTCGATATTGTCGATCTTCAGCACGAATATTTCGAGACAGTCGGCCGCTATACCATGGAGATGGTGCGTAAGGGTCTCACACCCAACCCCGATGTGATGTGTAATCGCTGGATCAAGTTGGGTGCCTTCGAGGAAAAGGAAGGGCATCGCTTCGACAAGATTGCGACAGGGCACTATGCCCGCTCGTGGGAGGACGAAAACGGTATCTTTTGGCTTGGCACCGCAGCCGACACCTTCAAGGACCAGACCTATTTTCTCGGCCGTATCACCTATGCCCAACTGAGCAAGGTGATCTTCCCCATTGGCGACATTCCCAAGCCTAAAGTCCGCGAACTGGCTTCACAATATAAGCTGCCGTCGGCCGAACGACACGACAGCCAGGGTATCTGCTTCCTTGGCAAGATCAACTACAACGACTATATCCGTGAATACCTTGGCGAGATGCCGGGCGACATCGTGGAGTTGGAGACGGGAAAGAAGTTGGGATGCCACAAAGGCTTCTGGTTCCATACCATCGGCCAACGTAAAGGCTTAGGCCTCGGCGGCGGTCCTTGGTTCGTGGTGAAAAAGGACATCCCGAACAACATCGTGTATGTGTCGCAGGGCTACGACCCCATTGCGCAATACACCAACATCATCCCCTTGGGCGACCTTCAGATGATGAATCCCACCTTGCACCTTACCGAAGGCATGCGGGTGCGCTATAAGATCCGTCACCAACCAGAGTTCACCATGGGCACCATCCATATCACGCCTGAAGGTGCCGACATCGTCTCGGATGTGGCCATTTCAGGTATCGCCCCGGGACAGTTCGGGGTGCTATATCACGAAACGGAACCTTACGTGATCGGCAGTGGAGTGATAGTGGAAAAAAGTTTGGAGGAACGCTAAGCGTCATTGCGAGCGAGGAACGAGCGTGGCAATCCAAAATTGACGAGTGTGGATTGCTTCGTCGTTCCTCCTCGCAATGACGTAACCAACGCCACTCCTCACTCCTCATTCCTCCCTAAACGAAGGCCACGGCTGGGTCTTGGGTAGGGGTGCGGTGATGTCAATCAGGGTTTTCTGAACTGGATGCTCGAACGAAATCCGATAGGCATGCAGGCAAATCGAAGCATCGGGATTGCTCCGCGGATAACCGTATTTCAAGTCGCCCTTGATGGGACAGCCGATATGCGCCAATTGGCAACGGATTTGATGATGGCGCCCCGTGAAGAGTTCCACTTCCAAAAGGTAATAATGGTCGGATTTCCCCACTAACCGATAGCTCAACCGAGCCAACTTGGCCTCTTTGGTGCCTTCGGGAACGATATACGACTTGTTTTGCTTCTCGTTCTTCACGATGTAGTCTTCCAATACATCGGCATCTTTTGGCGGACGGTTTTTCACGATGGCAAGGTACACCTTCTGGAAATCCCGGTCCTTTACCTTGACAGTCATGCGTGAAAGGGCCTTGCTCGTCTTGGCAAACACCACGGCACCGCTCACGGGTCGGTCGATGCGATGCACCAATCCAGCAAATACATTGCCCGGCTTATCATACTTTTCCTTGATATAGGCTTTCACATCGTCCAAAAGGCATACGTCGCCCGTCTTGTCGCCTTGAACAATCTCTGAGGGAAGTTTGTTCACCACGATCAAATGATTGTCTTCGTATAATACCCTATCCGAAATATCCATCTTTCCGTTTTTAACTTTCACCTCTCACCTCTCACCTTTCACCTCCTCACCACACAAGCACCATTCCTCCGCCCTTGGCAAGATGCACCTTCACGGTGTTACCCATCACTTGGTAGTGTTCCGACACATAATCCTGTGCCACACGGTTGGCATTGGGGCCATCGCGGAAGATGTGTCCCGACTTGGCCCCACCGTTCAAAGGAGTGAGGTCGATTGTTAAATCACGCTCCTCCCAATTGGTGATGGCACCGATATACCACTTGTAACCTTTTTTGCGGGCGATGACCAAATATTCGCCCACCTTGCCGTCCAACACCACGGTCTTGTCCCAAGTGGTGGGCACGCTGGCGATGAACTTCGTGCATTCGTCTTCTTTCAAGTAGTTGCTCGGACTGTCGCAGAGCATGTTGAAGGGCGACTCAAAAATCACGTATTCGGCCAGCTGGCGGCAGCGGGTGCCTTGACTCATCGGCTCACCCCAGTTGGCGGCGAAGCTGTTTTTCTGGGCGTTTTTCATGGCACCCTGGGTGTAATCGAACGAACCGGCCACCATGCGGATGAAGGGGATGGTAACCTCGTTGGTGGCAAGGTCGCCTTCGTTGTCCCACTTGGCCTGCTCCAAGCCATAGACACCCTCGTAATTCAAGACGTTGGGATAGGTACGGCTCAACCCAGTGGGTTTATAGGCGCCGTGGAAGTCGATAAACAGGTGGTATTTGGCTGCCATGGCTGCCATGCGGTAGTAAAAGTCCACCACTTTTTGGTCGTCACGGTCCATAAAATCAACCTTGAAACCTTTGATGCCCATATCGGAATAATGCTGGCATACGTGTTCCATATCTTTGTCGATGGCGGCATAACCAGCCCACAGCACCAGTCCTACATTGCGTTCCTTGCCGTAGGCCACCAGTTCTTTCAGGTTGATTTCCGGCACTACTTGGAAGAGGTCGGCTTGCTTGTTCACAGCCCAGCCCTCATCTAAGATGACATATTCGATGCCGTATTTGGCGGCAAAGTCGATGTAATATTTGTAGGTGTCGTTGTTGATGCCGGCCTTGAAAGGCACGCCATAGATGTTCCAGTTGTTCCACCAATCCCAAGCCACCTTGCCGGGCTTGATCCAGCTGAGGTCATCGACACGGCAGGGGGAAGCGAGTTTATAGACCAAGTCGCTGTCGGCCAAATCCTTGTCGTTCTCCGAGATCAAGAGGCATCTCCAGGGGAAGAATCTTTTTTTGTCTATTTTGGCGACATAGTTCTCGCGTTCTTTCACCACATACTGCAAGTTGTTATGCCCGCCTTGTTCCTCGGTCTTGGGATAGCCGGCGTGAACGGCGGTGAAGCCCGTCTTGCCCTTCTCGTTGCGAAGCAACAGGCCGGGGAAATCCTCCAGGTCGGCTTCGGTGATGACGACCTTCTTGCCGTTTTCCAGTTCCACCATGGCCGGCAAAAACACGAGTCTCTCAGGCTCCATCTTGCTCAGCGGCGTGACGGTGTAGGTGTTTTCAAACGAGGTGAAGAACTGCTGCTGGATGAAGTCGCCATCGCCTTTTCGGGCGTTTACGTAGGGAATCCATGCGGTGTAGTCCTTGTCGAAATTGAAATCGGCAATCTCTCTAACCACATTGAAGGGTTTGGCAATCCCGGTCTGGAAACGATAGGCAACACCTTCGTTATAGGCGCGGAAGATCACCTTATACAGCCCTTTGAAGGTAAGCACCAGCTCGTTATACTGGTCTTGAATCTCATTTCTCTTATAGAAATCAGCCTTGATGGTCTGGTCCACCGATGTGGCTTTGTCGGCAAGTGCCTTGGCGGGACCGCCCAGGACGACACCGTTGTCGAGTTCCATGCCAATGGGCGAATCGGCAAGTACGATCGTTCCGTCATGCTGGACGGAATAGCTGAGCTGGTCGCCCGTGTTGATCGTCACGGTGATCTTTTCATTGGGCGATTGCAAGGTGTATTGTTTTTGTGCCAAGAGATTTATGCCCGTCAGCACGAGAAATAAAAGAAATAAGACCTTGTTTTTCATAGTTTTGTTATTTTTGCATCAAAATAAACATTTCAAGTCATGACAATCTTATTTATCGGCTACCAAGAAATCCTTCTCATTGCTTTGATCGTACTGCTGATATTCGGTGGCAAGAAGATCCCGGAGCTCATGCGCGGTTTGGGCAAGGGTGTCAAGAATTTCAAAGACGGCATGAACGGCAAAGACGAGGAAACGGAAAACGGAGAACGGAAAACGGAAAACTAAACTTTCCGTTCTCCGTTTTCCGTTTTCAACTTAACTCGAACTGTTCCAAGAACTTGAGGTCGTTTTCAAAGAACAGTCTCAAGTCGTTGATGCCGTATTTCAGCATGGCAATGCGTTCCACGCCCATGCCGAAAGCGAATCCCGTGTATTTTTCAGGATCGATGCCGCTGGCGATGAGAATGTTGGGGTCGCACATGCCACAGCCCAAGATCTCCACCCAACCAGTATGCTTGCAGATGTTGCAGCCTTTGCCACCGCAGATGTTGCATGAGATGTCCATCTCCGCCGAGGTCTCCGTGAAGGGGAAGTAGGAGGGACGGAAGCGCACCTTGGTGCCTTCGCCGAAGAACTCCTGCACGAAGTGGTAGAGAGTCTGCTTGAGGTCGGCAAACGAAACGCCTTCATCGATGTACAAGCCCTCGATCTGATGGAAGATGCAGTGTGCGCGAGCCGAGATGGCCTCGTTGCGGAACACGCGGCCAGGGGCGATGATGCGGATGGGCGGCTGCTGTTTCTCCATGGCACGCACCTGAACGCTGGAGGTGTGGGTGCGCAGCAGGATGTCGGTGGGCTTGTTCTCGTTGGGATCCTTCTGGATGAAGAAAGTGTCCTGCATGTCGCGTGCCGGATGGTCGAGGGCAAAGTTCAGGGCGGTAAACACATGGTAGTCGTCCTCAATCTCCGGTCCCTCAGCGATGGTGAAGCCTAAGTGGGAGAAAATCTCGTTGATATCGCGGCGGACGATGGACAAAGGATGTCTTGCGCCCTTCATCTCGTTGGCGGGCATGGTCATGTCGAAGCCGGCATCGGAGCTGCTCTGTGTTTCAAAGCGTTCCAGCTGTTCCTCGACCTTGGCGGTCACGGTGTTTTTCAGCTCGTTGAGCATCATGCCCATCTCCTTGCGGAGCTCGGGGGCCACGTTCTTGAAATCGGCGAACAGGGCGGGAATGACGCCTTTCTTGCTCAGATAGGTGATGCGGAACTCTTCCAAGGCATCCTTGCTGTCGGCTTGGAAGTTCTTGACTTCGTTCAGTATTTTTTCAATCTTTTCTTTCATGGGGATAAGGGTTAGTGACAGCAGCTTTTCTCAGCACTTTGCTCAATAGTAATCTTATTGATGGTCACGGGCTCCACGGGAACATCCATATAACCGGTCTTCACGGCTGCAATCTTATCGACGATGTCGAGACCTTCGACAACCTCGCCGAATACGGTGTAGTCGCCATCGAGGTGCGGGGTGCCGCCCACGGTCTTGTAGGCCTGACGTTGTGTAGCGCTGAAGATCTTCCCTAAGCGCTCTTCATAAAGCTCCAGTTTCTTGTCGTCGAAGACCTGGCCTTGGACGATATAGAACTGCGATCCGCTGGAGGCTTTCTTAGGGTTCACCTGGTCGCCTTGACGCGCGGCGCAAAGGGCACCCTTCTTGTGGAAGTGGTTGTCGCGGAACTCGGCAGGGATGGTATAGCCTGGATCCATGCGTCCGTCGGCGTTTTGGCCGCCTTGGATCATGAAGTTCTTAATGACGCGGTGGAAGGGCGAGCCATTATACCAGCCTTCGTTCACCAACTTGATGAAATTGTCGCGGTGTAGCGGGGTGTCGTTGTACAATTTGGCCTTGATGGTACCGTAGTTGGTCTCGATGACAACGACGGTTTCTTTCTGTTGCGCCTGGCATGACAAGCCGGCGAGGATGAGTGTCATAAGGATAAGCTTTTTCATATTTTTTGATGTTATTCTCTGAGGATGGTATAGGTGATTTCACATTTCAATTGATTCTCCTGGTCGGCTTCGGGACCAGCGACAATCCATCGTTGGGCATTGAAAGCGGCACCGGTGATGCTGAGATACAGCCCTTGGCTGGATGTTGGGTTTTGAATCAAGTTTTGCAAGTATTCCGAAATGCGGAAGGTGACGTTTTTCTTGGCACGGGAATACGAGCCACCGTAGTAGGAGGTGCCTTCCAGGTAGTCGGGTATGATGGTAGTGCTGCCATCGGCGTTGATGTTGAGCAATGCCAGTGAGGTGGGTGGGGTGAGGACGGTAGAGTCCTCCAAAGTTGCCGAAGCAGGAAGGATGAGCTTGGCTTCGTTGATAATCATGTGGGCGCCATTTTCAAGGCGACTCTCTGCCCAATCGGCAATGCCAGGGAAAGAAATAACGGACCTGACGCCGCCCATGGATTGCAGATACAGTTGCTGTTGGCCCAAGGATGCGTCTTCTTGAAGCACTTGTTGTATGAAATCAGCCGACCCTAAGCTGTAGTCGTGCTGGTATTGGTTGAAATAGGTATCGTCGGAGGTGATATAGAAGTCGTACCGCATCTGCGTCTCGGCATCCGGGGTTTCGCGATAGTAAATCTTCAACTGGGTTACGGTGTTGCTGGTGGGGTTGAGATAGCAGATGGCGCCACCTTGGTTGACGCTCTCACAGCAGATCTTCAAGCCGTAGCAAAAACGCTTGAAGTTGTCGGGAGTGCTGTAAACGGAACTGTCGGCAAGGGCAAGCTGTTCACCAAAGCTGTTTGCCAAGGGGATTCTGACGACGGGTTGGCTGAGGGTGTCGTTGCCAACCACAGTGCCGTAAGTCCGGGGATGTGGACGGAATTGGAATCCATTGGCCAAGTCGATGCCTTTGTCGGCCACTTCGCTGACTTGATAGTAAAGATTGGTGGAGACCAGTGAGTCGGCGAGTTCATAGACGTGAACGGTCTGCAGCGTGGTGGTGTCGCCGTAATAGCCGTTGACGGCCAGTTGCAACACGATGGAGTCGATGACGGGATTGGAACCGAAATGTTGATGGGTGGAGGAGAGGTGCAGCTGGGTGAAAAGATTGGCGTTGGTGCTGCCCATCACGGGGTCCATCATGGAACCAAGCAATACGCTCGTCATGCCTTTGGTCGCCATGCTGTCAACAGTCACGGAATGGCATAGGATCTGGACGGAATCGGTATAAAACACATTGATGTTGTCAATTTCGGGCAACAGGCCGTTCCCGATTTTCTCCGTGGTCTTGCTGCAGGATACAATAAAAATAGCTAAAGCGCTAAAGAATAGCGCTTTAAATACTTTTGAACTAAAAGATTGTGTTTTCAATTTGCTAATCACTTGTTTAAAATCTGATCATAGAAAGCATTGTATGCTTCCGCATAGTTGTCCATACTTTGGTACTCCAGCACGGGTTTGTTGCAGCCTTTCAGGTATTCGGCCACTTCGGGGTTGATGGTTTTGCTTCCCAGGATGATGCCGTCGGAGTAGTCGATGGCAGACTTGGTGATATTGACGAACGAAGCTTCCTTGAAATACTTGAGATCCTTTGCGGTCATTCCGGGGAGCTTCACTTTTTTCTCGAAGCCTTCTTTCAACACGCCTTGGAAATCGTCGTCATAAATGGAATAGACGATCTTTGACTCGTTGAACAAGGGGTTATCCTTGAAGGCTCGCTTGATGAAAATCGGCATCAAGGAGGTCATCCAGCCCGTGCAATGGATGATGTCGGGCGACCAGTTGAGCTTGCGAACCGTCTCGATGACACCGCGGTTGAAAAACACGGTGCGGTCGTCGTTTTCTTCACAGAAGACGCCGTCGTTGTCATATACGGTATATTTCTTCTTGGTGAAAAAGTCATCGTTGTCGATAAAATAAATCTGCATTCTGGCTTTCTGGATCGAGGCGACTTTGATGATCAAGGGATGGTCGGTATCGTTGATGATGAGGTTCATGCCCGACAACCGAATCACTTCGTGCAGCTGGTTGCGACGTTCATTGATGTTGCCGTAACGCGGCATGAAGATCCTGATCTCCTTTCCGTGTTCTTGAGTGGCTTGGGGCAGGTTCCTCCCAATCAAACTCATGGGAGTTTCCGGCAGATAGGGGGTGATTTCTTGATGTACAAAGAGTACCCGATGCTTGTTAGTCATAGTGTGCAGTTAGAGATTAAATGCAAAGTTACAAAAAAAATCTGAAACACAGAGAAAAATATTTAATAAACATTATCTTTGCCCTTTAAACCCTATCGTTTCTATGGATATTGAACACTTTGAGAATCAAGAACATGAGTGGGAATCCAACTTGAAAGTGGCTGATGGTGTGGACCAACCCGTGCAGGTGAATCCTCAAGCCTTGGAGCGCTTGCGCCGCAACCAGCAGCAGTTGATGCCGCTTAATTGGTATATTGACGGCATCCTCAAGGGCGACCGTGTGGCCTTGAGTAAAGCGATCACTTTGGTGGAAAGCGCTCTGCCGAAACATCAGGAATTGGCTCAAGAGATCATCGCTGCTTGCCTGCCCCACTCGGGGAAAGCGTTGCGATTGGGCATCACGGGTGTCCCCGGAGCGGGGAAGAGCACCTTCATCGAAGCCTTGGGCATGTATCTCTGCCGTAATGACCATAAATTAGCCGTATTGGCCATTGACCCTTCCAGTCAACGTTCCAAAGGTTCTATCTTGGGTGACAAGACCCGCATGGAGGAACTCTCCGTTCACCCTAATGCTTTTATCCGCCCGTCCGCCTCGGCAGGAACCCTCGGCGGTGTGGCGCGCAAGACCCGTGAGACGGTCATCCTCTGCGAGGCGGCTGGTTACGACACCATCTTCATCGAGACCGTAGGTGTAGGCCAATCGGAGACCGCTGTGCATTCCATGGTCGATTTCTTCCTGTTGATTTTGATCAGCGGTGCCGGCGATGAGCTTCAGGGCATCAAGCGCGGCATCATGGAAATGGCTGACGGCATCGCCGTCAACAAAGCCGACGGCGACAATGTGTTGCGTGCCGAACGTGCCGCGGCTGAATGCCGTACCGCCCTCCATTTGTTCCCCATGCCGGAATCGGGCCAGGAACCCAAAGTGCTCACCTGTTCTTCCTTGACAGGCTTTAATGTGGATGCCGTCTGGCAGATGGTTTACGACCATGTCCAAGCCATCCGCGAAAATGGCTACCTCCAACAAAAACGCTCCCAACAGGATGTCCAGATGATGATTGACACGATGGAATCGGCGCTGAAATCGGATTTCTACCAAAACCAGCTGGTCACCGACCTGCTTCCTTTGGTCGAGAATGATGTGCGCAACCAGCGCATGAGCGCTTATATCGGCGCACAAAAACTTTTGGATGCGTATTTTAACATGCTGAAACGATAATTTTGTTATCTTTGCCATCCCTAAAATAAGAATCTTACTTCTTACTCCTGACTTCTAAATTCTAAAAATATATGGATCAACACGTTGCCATGAACCCCAACCTGCTGGTGCGCTACCTTCAAAAGCCCGCAGCAGAATTCACCCGCGCCGACATCATCCGCTATTGCGAGGACAATGAAATCGAATTCATCAACTTCCACTATTGTGGATGGGACGGCAAACTCAAAACCTTGAACTTCGTCATCCACAGTGCCGAGCATCTGGAGAACATCCTCTCCGCCGGTGAGCGTGTGGACGGCTCCAGCCTCTTCCCCTTCATCGAAGCGGGCAAGAGCGACCTCTACGTCGTGCCGAAGTACAAGACCGCCTTCCGCAACCCCTTCACCGAGGTGCCTACCCTTGACATCCTTTGCTCGTTCTATAACCGCGACGGCGAGCCCTTCGAGAGCTCACCGGAGTACATCCTCCGCAAGGCCCACCAGGTCTTCAAGAAGACCACAGGCCTCGAGATGGAGACCATGGGCGAGCTGGAATACTATATCATCGCCGACGATGAGCAGATCTATGAAGTGCCGGATCAGCGCGGCTACCATGAGAGCGCTCCGTTCAACAAGTTTACCGAGTACCGCGTGGAGGCCATGCGCCTCATCGCCCAGGCTGGTGGCTTGATCAAATATGGTCACTCCGAGGTGGGTAACTTCACCCTTGACGGCAAGATCTATGAGCAGAACGAGATCGAGTTCCTGCCCACCAACATCGAAGATGCCGCCGACCAACTGGTCGTCGCCAAGTGGATCATGCGCCAGCTGGCTTACCAGTACGGTGTGGTGCTGACCTTCGCTCCGAAGATCTCTGTGGGCAAGGCTGGTTCCGGCATGCACGTCCACTGCAAGTTCACCAAGAACGGCAAGAGCGTGATGGTGGAAAAGGGCGAGCTCAGCGACTACGGCAAAAAAGCCATTGCCGGTTACATGGATGCCGGTACCTCGCTGCCTGCCTTCGGCAACCCCAACCCGTTGTCGTTCCTCCGCTTGGTGCCTCATCAGGAAGCCCCGACCTCACTGTGCTGGTCGTACAGCAACCGCAGCGCCCTGGTGCGTGTGCCGTTAGGCTGGATCAACAACGGCAAGGACATGGTGGCCAATGCCAACCCGCTCGAAAAGAAGTCGAACCGCGACTTCAGCGACAAGCAGACCTTCGAATGGCGTGCCTCCGACGGCTGCGCCGACATGTACCTGCTGATGGCCGCCCTCTGCGCCGCCGCACGTCACGGCTTCGAGATGAAAGACGCCCTCAAGGTGGCCGAGAAGACCTACGTAGGCCTCGGCGTGAACATCCACGATGCCAAGAACAAGAAGGTGCAGGAAGCCCTTGAGCAACTGCCCGACAGCTGTGTGGCTGCCGCCAAGGAACTCAAGAAGGACCGCAAGATCTACACCGACAAGGGCGTGTTCTCAGATGCCATCATCGACTATATGATCAAGTACCTCAGTAACTTCAAGGATGCCAACCTCCGCAAGGAATTGGGCGATGACACTGAGAAGATCATGAAGCTCGTGAAGGACAATATTCACGTCGGATAAACGGAAAACGGAGAACGGAGAACGGAAAATGGAGAACGAGTAGTTTTCCGTTTTCCGTTTTCATTTTTCCGTTTATAAAAGTGCCGAAATCTGATCGTAATAGTTCTTACTGACTGGGATGTGTGCTGCGTTGGGCACATCCAGGACGGCGTATGTGAAGTCTTTCTCTTTTTGGAGGACTTCCACTCTGTTTTTATTCACGAAATAGGAGCGATGGCAACGGATCAGGCCGTTTTTGGCGCACATGTCCTCAATGCGTTTCATGGAGTTGCGTAGGATGTAGGTACTGATCTTGCCTTCGTCCATATAGTAAATGCGCAAATAGTTTTCGTCCGATTGGATGTAAAGCACGGAAGTCTGTGCGACGATCAGTTTCATGTTGCCGCGCTCGTCGTAGAAACGGATCTTTTCATTGAACGACTGGTTGTTGGCATCGTCCAAGGCTTCTTCTTTCTCCAGGATGGTGAAGTGTTGGTAAAGGATGATGTAAGGGCTGATCATCGCCATGGCCAGATACACGAAGGAATAGCCGAAAAACATGAAATACGCCTCGATCTTATGTGTGACGAGCCACAGGTACAAAGCGGAAAAACCTGCCGAAAGCACAATCTCAAACAGGCACAGAAACAGGTACACCCGTTGGGTGATCTGGGTTTTTCTGCCGATGAACATCATGGAGAGCCTTGAAGTCAACAGGATGCCGAGAATGATGCAAAACACCATTACGGCATGGAAGGAATATCTCGAGAAAGTAATGTCGAAGTTTTTGAAGGTAAAGGGGCAAAACAGCAAAAACAGCCCAAGAGCAAACAAGGGAATGCCAATGAGATGTCCCCAAAAAGCGTTTATGTTGAAGATGTTTTTAGGCGGTTGCTTCATAGTCTTTTTTCGGATTGAGGAGTTCTTCGAGACATTGGCGTTCGTGCATCTCGATCTGTTCCAACATGACGTCGATGGCCGGGACGTTGCTGAGATTCATCACGTAGGCATGGACGACATCCTTGATGTCGCGGATGCTTTTGATGACTTGCCCCAAACGCTCGTCGGTAATGTGGTTGCGGATGATGAACAGGTAGTCGATGCGCGGATTGAGTTTCAAACAAAGGTGATCTTTGTTTTTCAAAGACACCAAGTTGTAGGCATTGCGGTTTTCACCGGCGTTATAGTAGAAGAAAGCGTATGGCAAAACATGGTCCAATGAGATTTCTTTCAATCGGATGAAATTGAATTTCAATGTATTGCCAATATAATAGGCTAACTTGTAATCTGGAAGTGCCGAGTTGATACCGATGATGTGGATGTCATCAAAAGGTGATATGATCAGTTTGTTCTTTTTCATGGTCAGCTTTTTTCGGTATGAACGAGGTTTTGTTCCAGCAGCATGTTCCAGGTTTTTTCGGAAGCGAGTTGTTCCGCTCCCTTGATGTTGAAGTCGGCACCCTTGCCGTACTCCTGGTCGTCGATCACCACTACCACATGATACAGTTTTTCGTGGCTGTTGCTTTTCTCATTGACCATTTTATACACGACGTGTTTCTTTTCTTTCTGTGACCATTCCAGCAGCTTGCTCTTGAAGTTCACGTCGGTTTGCTCCAGTTGTTCCAAATCGATATGGATCCTGATGATGCGGTCGATGAGAATGTGTTTTGAGAACTCATAACCCCTGTCGAGGTACAGCGCACCGACGAAAGCCTCGAAAGCATTGCCAGTCATCGACTTGAAGTTGGAGTGGCTGTCGTGCGAGTAGTGGATCATCTTGTCGAAGCCGAGTTTCTGCGACAGTTTGTTCAACGAGGCTCTACTGACGATGCGTGAGCGCATCTCGGTGAGAAAGCCTTCTGTTCGGGTCGGAAACAGGCGGAAGAGATAGTCGGCCACTACGGCGCTCAAGATGGCGTCGCCGAGGTATTCGAGTCGTTCGTTGTTGAGCTTGAAGTTGCCCAAGCTGTTGTCGGAGGCCGATTTATGTGTGAAGGCCAGCTGGTAAAGGGTGATGTTTTTGGGATAGAAGCCAAAATCGTTCTTGATGAAGTCCGACAGGGCTTTGTCTTTTGAAGTGCAATGTGCAAAAAAATCCCTAAATGCCATTGCCAAGAAAATTAAAGCGTGTATTTCTTGAAAAGCAGCGAGGTGTTTTGTCCGCCGAAGCCGAAGGCATTGCTAAGAGCGTAGCGGATGTCACGTTTGCGTGCCTTGTTGAAGGTGAAATCGAGTTTTGGATCGATTTGCGGATCGTCTTCGAAGTGGTTGATGGTGGGGGGTATGATGCCTTTGTTCAGCGCCATGATGGTGGCGATGGCTTCCACGGCGCCGGTACCGCCGAGCAGGTGGCCGGTCATGGATTTGGTGGAGTTGAGGCTGATGTTATAACTACCCTCGCCAAACACTTTCTTGATAGCGATGACTTCGGCCAAGTCGCCTTGTGGCGTCGAGGTGCCGTGGGTGTTGATGTGTTCGATCTCCGACTTGTCGATGCCGGCGTCCTTGATGGCGCGTTCCATGCTGAGGCAGGCGCCATAGCCCTCGGGATGCGGTGCAGTGATATGGTAGGCGTCGCCCGACATGCCCACGCCGACGAGCTCGGCATAGATGTCGGCACCTCTCTTCAGCGCATGATCCAAGTCTTCGAGAACGACGCAACCGCCGCCTTCGCCCATGACGAAGCCGTCGCGGTTCTTGTCGAACGGACGCGAGGCGGTCGAAGGATCGTCATTACGGAGTGACAAGGCGTGCATGGCGTTGAATCCGCCTATGCCAGCCTCGCAGATGCCTGCTTCGGCACCGCCAGCCAACACCGCGATGGCCTTGCCATAACGGATTAGGTCGAAACCGGCAACAATGGCGTGTGACGAGGAGGCGCAAGCCGAAACAGTGGCAAAATTGGGACCCCTGAAGCCGTATTTGATCGAAATCACTCCCGCGGGAATGTTCAGGATCATCTTGGGGATGTAATACGGACTGAAACGGGGAACACCATCGCCCTTGGCATGCTCCATCACCTCGTTGTAGAAATGGGTGACACCGCCGATGCCGGCAGTAAGCACCACTCCCACCTCGTCGAGGTCGGTGTTGACAGGGGTGATGTGTGAACTTTGAACGGCTTCTTCCGCTGCGATGAGGGCAAATTGCGCAAAGAGGTCGTGCTTGCGAGCATCTTTTCTGTCGAAGTAATTCAAAGGATCGTAATCCTTGACTTCAGCAGCAAAATGCGTCTTGTAATTGGTGGAATCGAAACGAGTAATCGCTCCAACACCGTTTTTGCCATGGGTCAGCCCTTTCCAAAACTCCTTGACGTTGTTTCCGACAGGGGTGATGGCTCCGAGGCCAGTAATGACTACCCGTTTCAATTCCATAATGCTAGCTTAATTATGCCTGGTTTTTCTTCTGTTCTTCTTCAATCAGTCTGATCACGTCGCCAACAGTGACGATGTTTTCCTGCTGATCGTCCGGAATGGCAATGTTGAACTTCTTTTCAAAGTCCAGCATCAGCTCAACGGTGTCCAGTGAATCAGCACCAAGGTCGTTGGTGAAGCTGGCGTCCATGGTGACTTCTGAAGGATTGACACCTAATTTTTCAGCGATAATAGGCACAATTTGTTCTGCAATTTCTGACATAGTTTTCAATTTTTTTGTTTGACAAAGGCGCAAAGAATTCACTTAAATAGTAAACTTTTTTGCGTCAAATAAATTCTCTCGTTTTCTAAAATCGCAGCAAAGATACCACATTTTTTCCATACAAGGCAAATTTTTCTTTTTTTTCATGGTTTTGGAAGATGAAAACGACATTGTTCTTATCTTTACACCAAATTTCATTTTATGGATCAACCTGTCAAAAAATTGTTTCTACTCGATGCCTATGCATTGATTTACAGGGCTTTCTTTGCCTTGAGTAAAAAGCCGGCCGTCAATTCAAAGGGACTCAATACCTCTGCGGTGATGGGTTTTTTGAACACTTTGTATGATGTGCTTCGCAACGAAAAACCGACTCATATCGGAGTGGCCTTCGACCTGTCGGCGCCAACCGTTCGGGCGCAAGAGTTCACCGAATACAAGGCCAATCGTGAATCCATGCCCGACGATCTTCGGGCTTCCATTCCCTATATCATCAGGCTGATTCAAGGCTTCAACATCCCGATCTATGCCGCCGAGGGCTACGAAGCCGACGATGTCATCGGAACCCTTTCCCATAAAGCGGAAAAAGAAGGTTTCATCACCTACATGATGACCCCTGACAAGGACTTCGGACAGCTTGTCACCGACAAGGTGCTCATTTACAAGCCGGCCAAGTTCGGCATGCCAGCCCAGGTATGCGGTCCCAAGGAAATATGTGAGAAATATGGCATTTCCACTCCAACCCAACTCATCGACATCTTGGGTCTTTGGGGCGATGCCTCCGACAACATCCCTGGTATCCCTGGCATTGGCGAGAAAAACGCTTCGCTGCTGATTGGTAAATACGGCAGCGTGGAAAATGTGATCGCCCACGCGGATGAACTCAAGGGAAAACAACAAGAAAACGTGAGGAATTTTGCTGAGCAAGGCCTGATGTCGAAACACCTCGCCACCATCCTACTGGATGCCCCTGTAGAGTTCAACGAAGAAGAGTTGGAGTTGAACGAACCCGATGTTCCGGCCTTGATGGAACTCTTCGATGAATTGGAGTTCAGGACGTTTAAACAGAGGTTCATTCGGGATTATGGGGTGACGGCATCCCCCCGAGGGGATGCTAGCTCTGTAGAAAAAGCGGCCCCGTCCACCTCCGCATCCTCACAAGGGGATGCTACCAATATGGTCATTCTAAACCAAGACGAATTCCAATGGGAATCACAACGCTCGTCAATCGAAAACCCAGACATTGTCAAAGTCGGCTATAACCTCAAACCCATCCTCACGGGCCTCCGCAAACATGGTATCGTTCCACGAGGCAGTTTTTTCGACGTGATGATTGCCCACTATCTCATCGAGCCGGAACAACGACATACGCTGGATTACCTTTCCGAGGTTTATCTCCACAAAACCTTCTCTCCCATGGGCAATCTTTGGAATCCCGACGAGGGCGATGAGATTGTAAAAGAGTTGTACCAAGTATTTCTCCCCATGTTGAAGAGCAACGGTCTCGAGAAACTATTCTATGAGATCGAAATGCCCTTGGTGACGGTACTAAGCATCATGGAGGAAAACGGTGTGAAGATCGACAGTCAAAATCTGCGCAACATCAGCGAAGAATTCGGACGTCATATCAGCCAACTGGAAGAAAGCATCTACGGCATGGCAGGGATTCGATTCAACATCGCTTCGCCGAAACAGTTAGGCGAGGTGTTGTTTGAAAAGCTGCAGCTTGACGCCAAAGCCAAGAAAACCAGGACGGGGCAATATGCCACGGGGGAGGAGGTGCTTCAAAAACTGGCTAACAGGCATCCCATCATCAATGCCATCCTGGAATACCGTTCCTACACCAAGCTGAAATCGACTTATCTGGATGCGCTTCCCGCCTTGATCAATCCGCGCGACGGGCTCATCCATACCTCTTATAACCAAGCGGTGACCGCCACGGGACGTTTGAGTTCCAACAACCCCAACTTGCAGAACATCCCGGTACGTACAGCCAACGGCCGCGAGATCCGTCGCGCCTTTGTGCCGCGCAGTTCCGAATACACCTTACTTGCCGCCGACTATTCTCAGATTGAGTTGCGCATCATCGCCCATCTTAGCGGCGATCCAGCCATGATTGCCGACTTCAACCTTGGCCATGACATCCATGCTGCCACGGCTGCCAAGGTGTTCCATGTGCCGCTCGACCAAGTCACCAAGGAACAGCGCAGCCGTGCCAAAGCGGTCAACTTCGGCATCATTTACGGCATGTCGGCCTTCGGACTGGCCGAAAGGATGGAGATATCACGCGGTGAGGCTGCCGACATCATCAAGAAATACTTTGAGGAATATGCCGGCATCAAGGAATACATGAACCGCAGCATTGCACTGGCCAAGGAACGCGGCTATGCCGAAACCATCTTGGGTCGCCGCCGTTATCTACGCGACATCAACGCCGCTAACGGCACCGTGCGCAGCTTTGCCGAACGCAACGCCATCAACGCGCCCATCCAAGGATCCTCGGCCGACATGATCAAAATTGCCATGATTGGCATCCAGCAGGAAATCACACGTTTGCACATGCAGTCCAAAATGATTCTTCAAGTCCATGACGAATTGGTCTTCGATGCCCATCTTGACGAGCTTTCCGAACTGAAAACGATCGTCAACAACAAAATGGTGAACGCCATGCCACTCTCCGTTCCCGTCATTGTGGAAATCAACACAGGGAATAATTGGCTGGAAGCACATTAATTCTTAATTTTGCACCGCTATGCCAATCCCAAGGGAAACCGTCGATCTGATCCTGTCAACCGCCCGTATCGAGGAGGTGGTGGGAGAATTCGTTTCGCTCAAGAAACGCGGGGCGAACCTGTGGGGAGTATGTCCATTCCATAATGAGAAAACGCCATCGTTCAGCGTCAATCCGGCTCGTAATATCTTCAAATGCTTCGGCTGCGGCAAAGGTGGCGACTCGGCAAGGTTCCTGATGGAACATGAGCACATCACCTATCCTGAGGCGTTGCGCTATCTTGCCAAGAAATACAACATCCAAATCGAGGAGAAAGAACTGACTCCCGAAGAACGGATGGCCCAGACCGAACGCGAGAAGATGTTCAACATCAACGCCTTTGCCGACAAGTATTTCGTGGATACGCTTTGGAATACCGACGAAGGCAAGTCGGTGGGACTGGAGTATTTCCGTGAACGCGGCTACCTTAATCCCATCATCGAGAAGTTCCATTTGGGTTACAGCCCTTCCAAGTGGGAGGCTTTTACGGAATATGCCAAAAAGAATGGCTACGATCCGGAATTCCTCGAAAAAGTGGGCTTCTCCATCAAACGGCAAAACGGCGAATACTACGACCGTTACCATGGCCGTGTGATGTTTCCCATCCATAACCTTACAGGCAAAGTAATAGGCTTTGGCGGACGTATCCTGCAATCGGATCCTGAAAAGAAACTGGCCAAATACCAGAACTCACCCGAGTCGGAGATCTATCAGAAAAAGGAGACGTTATACGGCATCTATTTCGCCAAGTCAGCCATTGTCAACAAGGATGAATGCATTTTGGTGGAAGGCTATTTCGACGTGTTGCGGATGCACCAGATCGGCATTGAGAATGTCGTTGCCAGTTCGGGTACTTCGCTGACCACGGAGCAGATCCGCCTTATCAAGCGCTATACCAAGAACATCACCATGCTTTACGACGGTGATGCCGCAGGTGTCCATGCGGCCTTGCGCGGCACCGACATGATCCTTGCCGAGGGCATGAATGTCCGTGTGGTGGTGCTGCCTCCCGAACATGACCCTGACACTTTCGGAAAGACCTATTCTACCGAAGAGGTAAACAAATACCTTAAGGACAATGCCAAGGATTTCATCCGCTTCAAGACGGAGTTGCTATTGCAAGATGCTGCCAGCGATCCGATCAAGAAAGGACAGGTGGTGCGCAACATCGTGGAGACCATCTCGGTGGTGCCCGACGCCATCTTCCGTATTGCCTATGTGAAGGAAACGAGCCGTCTGCTTGACATGCCCGAGGAGACCTTGATGGTGGAACTCAACAAGCAACTTAGGGCCAAATTCAAGAAATCGCTGGGCGTGGAAGGGGAGGTAATTCCCGACGAGCCGGTGGTGGCACCCCCACAGGAACAGCCCCAAGAAGAGACGCTGCCTCCCGGTTATTACCAGGAACGCGAACTGGTGAAACTACTCTTGGTTTACGGCTCGGAGATGCTCAATGACATCCACCAGGATGAAGACGGTCAGGAAGTAGAGACCGAGATCTCGGTAGCCCAGATGATTGTTGATGACTTGATCAATGACGAGATTGTCTTCAACGATCCGGTCAACAAGAAGATCTTCGATGTCTATGACCAAGCGCTCAATTCGGGCGACATCCCCGACGATCAGTTCTTTATCTCCAACGAGGATGAGCAGGTCTCGCAGCTGGCCATCGATTTGCTGAGCACGCCATACAAGCTTGACCATTGGGAGAATCACGGCATTTATGTGAAAAGTGAGGAAAGCAAGTTGAAGTTGACTGTGCAATATGCCATCCTGCGCTATAAGGACTTGATCATCGATGCCCGCAGGAAAACAATACAAGATCAAATAAAAGAAGAACAAGATCCCGACAACCAGTTGATTTTGCTGAAGCAAAAAAAGCATTGGGACGACCTTAGGGTGCAAATCAACAAGATGTTGGGCATCGTAATTGCCAAATAAAAAAAGAGATACAAAATGGGAATGTTTAACAATCGCAAGAGATGGCGTGTTCCAGCCGGTGTGGAACCAACTGCGTTGGATCGCAGGGTAATGGCTATGGAAAGCCGTGGGGCCTTGGTGCCAAAACGTACGCTGATCCGTACTCCTGAACAAATCGAAGGTATCAAGCGCAGCGGCGTGATCAACACGGCCATATTGGATTTGGTGGGAGAGAAAATCCACGCGGGCATGAGTACGTTGGAAATCGACGAACTCGTTCACAACTATACCATCGAACATGGCGCCATCCCAGCCACTTTGGGCTATGAAGGCTATCCGAAGAGCGTTTGCACCTCCATCAACGAGGTGGTGTGCCACGGCATCCCTTCGGCCAAAGAGATCTTAAAGGAAGGTGATATCATCAATGTGGACTGCACCACCATCCTCGACGGTTATTATGCCGATGCCTCACGCATGTTTGTCATCGGCGAGACCACGCCCCGTAAGCAAAAGTTGGTGGATGTAGCCAAGGAATGCCTGGAGATTGGCATGGAGGCCGCCAAGCCTTTCGGTTTTGTGGGCGACATCGGCAATGCCATTGAGCGTCACGCACACAAGAACGGCTTCAGCGTGGTCCGCGACCTCTGCGGTCATGGCGTGGGCTTGAAGTTCCACGACGATCCGGAGGTGTTGCATTATGGAAAGAAAGGCACGGGTATGCTGCTGGTTCCAGGCATGGTGTTTACCATCGAGCCGATGATCAACATGGGTACCTGGAAGGTCTTTATCGACAGCGCTGACGGCTGGACGGTGATCACCGAGGACGAGTTGCCTTCCGCCCAATGGGAACACACCTTCCTAATGACGGAAACAGGATTGGAGATCCTGACGCATTAATTCTTGACAAACTTTCTTGTTATCCCATCGATCTGGATGAAATAGATACCGGCAGGTAACCCCGACACATCAATGGTTTGTGCAATCTGTCCTTTCATCAAGACCTGTCCCATCACGTTGGTGATGCGGAATTCCTGTTGAGATGTAGCGCGCCCTGTCTCTATGTGGATGATCCCATCCGTGGGATTGGGATAAACCCTCATTGCATCCAAGGCCATCTCTTCCACATCCCAATTTCCATAAACCTTCATTTTCATGGTAACGGGGAGGTGGTCCGAACCATCAAACAAGGCTTCGGCAACGATGTCGGGCACCGCGCTGTTGCCGTTTTGGTTGATACTTTGGTCAAAATGTCTCCCGTCGTTACCTACCGCAAAATAGGAATTGTTGACGTATTTCAGCTTGTTGAAGCCCATATAGATCTCGTCCGACATTAAGATGAAGTCGAATCGGTCGTCCAAGCCACCGCTTGAAAAACACTCGTCCGACCATCTTCTGGTGGATTGGGTGTGGAAGGGAGCAAAGGAGCTGTTGCTGTTCCATTCGCCCACGCCGCCTTGGTTGGCTAAGGGATCGACAAACAATACGTTGGAGTTGCTGTAGGTCTGCGTCAACAAACGGTAGCCGCTTTCACTGGCGCGATACATGTTGAAATCGCCCATGATCAGCACATTGTCGTTTTGGTAGTGTTGGTTGATGTAATCCATGGCGGTTTGCATCGTCGCGCGGCGGTCGGCCTCATAGTTCATGCCTGCCTTGGGATGGGCTACGATACAAACCAGTTTAATGGTATCACCCGAGAGCAGGCTCGAGGTCTTCAAATAGAGCTCATATACATCGGTGTCGCGAGGGGAGGTGCGCAAAGCCACATGCTTTTTCAATTCCATCTTGCGGGAATCGTAAAAAATATGGTTGATGATGCTGCTATTTGCGTAATTGACGATATTGTCGGATTTCCAATAGTCGATGCCATTGGTGTTCAGGTTGTGTTTCAAGAAGTCGGATTGCAGCTGTTGTGGCTTGCCAAACTCGCAAACGGTGAAGATGTCGGGCTTTACATAGTCCAATAAGGTGCGGATGCATTCGTCCTTGCGCTGCGTGTTGTTGTTGGTCTCATAGCAATCGGCAAAACCACTGTTGTAGTTACCGTATTGCAAGAGGTTGTATTGCATCACGGTGATGGTGTCCTGGGCTCCGACCCCCCAACTTATCAGTAAAAATGCTATAATTATGAAAAAACGTTTCATCAAAATGCTATTTTTATGCAAAAATAGTTATTTTTGCTGTGTCATAATTATTAATGCCATGAAAAGACTCACATTATTTGTAACCTTGTTGACGATTGTCTTAGGTTTGTTTTCATGTTCCAAGGATCGTACCTATAAGGATTTTGTAGGTACTTGGGGAGTTGAACGCCTTGAGTATTACAACATTGACTATGCAGGGAACCCCATCCCTGGATCGCTCGAAGTCTATGAATTTCCTTTGGGTGATGCCAAAGACGGCATCGACTTGATTTTCAGGTCTGATAAAACAGGAGAAATGCGCGACCGCAGCCGTGATACGATTTACAATCAAATCAGCGTGGATCCAGTGATTTATGATACCATCATCAATCCCGATACCACTTTGGTTACGTATTTCAACTATTCGTTCGACGAAGACGAGTCCACGCTGTTCATGATGATGGACTACGCCCGCACGTTCTCGATGAAGGTCAGCAATTTCGAAGACGATTCGTTCGTTTACTACAACGAATATGATGAAAACTACATTGAGAAAGCATTCCTGAAGCGTCTCAACACCAAGTCACTTTCAAAGGGTGCTGCCACCAAGCCGACCTTCAGGCCTCGCAGACCAAAGTCATTCATGAGTGAATGATCAGGCTGTCAACGACGTGAAACTGAATTGGGTCACGTCAAAGAGCCCCTTGTCACTCAATTTCAATTCAGGAATTACCAATAGCGCCATGAACGACAGCGTCATGAAGGGGCTGTATAGTGTGCAGCCGAATTCATGCGCCAACTTGTCGGCACGCTCATAATCCTCTGCCACGCGGCTGCCTTCCTCCAGGCTCATGAGTCCGGCAATCGGCAGCGGTAAGAGGGCAAACTCCGTTTCACTGCAAGCCACCATGCCACCTTTGGTATAGACCAGCAGGTTGATGGCACGGGCGATGTCTTCATCGCTACAGCCCACCGCCACGATGTTGTGGCTGTCGTTCGAGACGGAAGTGGCGATGGCACCGCGTTTCAAGCCAATGTTGTTGATAAAACCGATGGCAGGTTTGGCAGGTGTATAGCGGTTCAGCACCACCATCTTCAGGATGTCGCGTGAGGTGTCGCTCACCAAGTTGCCTTCCACAACCTTGGGTGTTGCGATGATGGTATTGGTGATCAGGTTGCCGTCCATGCAGGCGATTACCTTGATGCGTTTTCCTTCGTCGGGCACTTGAAGATCCTCCGGTGTGATGGTCGTCGCATGGAAGTTGTTGCAAGCCTCTTCCTTGCGTCGGGGCATCAACGACACGCCGTTCTCGGCCACCAGCCGGCCTTTGACATAGGTTTGCAGCACATTGAGATCGGTGGGGTTGTCCACCACGATGAAATCGGCATCGTCGCCCGTTTGGAGCATTCCCACATCAAGATGATAATGCCGAACAGCATTGAGTGAAGCAGCTCGTAGAACATCCATCAGCTTGTAGCCTTTTTGCAAGGCGCGTTTCACCAACAGGTTGATATGGCCTTTGATGAGGTCGTTGGGATGCTTGTCGTCGGAGCAGAACATGAGTTGTTCGGGATATTGGGCCATCAAGGGAATCAGTACATCGAAGTTCTTGGCGGCACTGCCTTCGCGGATCAGGATCTTCATGCCGAGATGCACCTTCTCCAAAGCATCTTCGATGGCATAGCATTCATGGTCGGTGCTAATGCCTGAGGCGATGTATTTTTTGATGTCGTCACCTGTCACCATGGGTGCGTGGCCGTCGA
The DNA here is from genome assembly GCA_017549805.1 of Bacteroidales bacterium. Classification (GTDB taxonomy): domain Bacteria; phylum Bacteroidota; class Bacteroidia; order Bacteroidales; family F082; genus Limimorpha. The sequence goes on along the minus strand of JAFYNJ010000028.1, from coordinate 2,486 downwards.
TGGGCTTCCCGTGTCGCTTGGCGGCTTCCAGTTTCTTTAGGATGTCGGAATCGTCGGAAAGCACCCCGGGATAGTTCATCATTTCGGAGAGATAATAGATATCGTCACGGGTCATCAGGGCTTCGATGGCTTGGGCATCCAGCGTGAATCCAGAGGTTTCGAAAGGGGTGGCGGGCACGCAACTCGGTGCACCGAAATAGAACTTGAAATGGCCTCGTTTACCGCTCCGAATCATGTAGTCGATGCCTTCCACACCCATCACGTTGGCAATCTCATGTGGATCGCTCACCGTGGCCACCGTGCCATGGCAAACCGCCATCCTCGCAAACTCCGAAGGCGGCACCATCGAACTCTCGATGTGGATGTGTGCGTCGATGAATCCGGGCATGATGTAGCGCTGCTCGGCCACGGGCAATTCCTCAATCTCGGTGATTTTGCTGTCGTTGACGGTGATGCGTCCGGGAAAGATGCGGGAATGGACCAGATCAATGATCTGTCCGCTCAAGGAGAAGGTGTTGTCGTTTTTCATGGAAGGATTATTTCTGACAGCAAAGATAGTCATTCCTGTGTAATTCCGTATCTTTGCAAAAACTGATTCTATGAACGACACTCCTTTTTATCCCGTCATCCGTCTCTACCAGGGCAAGGAGATGGCGGTGCGCCGTTTTCATCCCTGGATTTTCTCTGGTGCCATCGCCAAAGGCCCGGAAGGACTCCAAGCTGGCGATACCGTTACTGTGACCGATTTCCAAGGCAAGATCTTAGGAACAGGCTTTTGCGAGTCGGAAAGCATTGCCGTGAAGCTGCTTTGTTTTGAGAACCGTAAGATTGACGAATGGTTCTTTCTGGAGAAGCTCAAAAGCGCCTTTGAATTGCGCAAGACGATGGGGTTGACCGATAATCCCCACACCAACTGCTATCGGTTGGTTCATTCGGAAGGCGACGGATTGCCGGGCTTGATTATCGACATGTATGGACACACGGCGGTTGTTCAAGCCCAAACCGAAGGAATGGCCTTGCATCTGAAGGAGGTGGTGAGGGCGCTGAAGTTGGTGCCTGACTTGAAATTGGAGGCCATCTATAACAAGAGTGCCGAGGCCATGAAACGCATGGGCAAGGACGATGCCATCGACGACGGCTATCTTTTCGGATCCCGTATAGAAGAGCCTGTTTTGGAAAACGATATGCGTTTTTTGGTGGACTGGGAGAATGGTCAAAAAACGGGCTTTTTCATCGACCAGCGCGACAATCGCGACTTGGTACGACAATTCTCCAAGGATAAAACCGTGCTCAATGCATTTGGCTATACGGGTGGATTTTCGGTGGCAGCGCTTAAAGGCGGCGCCAAAAGAGTGGTCACCGTGGATGCCTCGCATAAGGCCATGGAAGCCGCAGAGGCCAATCTGGAACTCAATGGGTATTCCAAGTCTGACAATCCCTGTATCACGACTGACATGAAGGATTTTATAAAGGACATGAAAGAAGGGGAGTTTGACCTGGTTGTTTTGGATCCTCCAGCCTTTGCAAAACGGCATTTGGATCGGCATCGCGGTTTGCAGGGTTATCGTTTCCTCAACGCTGAGGCGATCAGAAGACTGGCTCCAGGCGGTTTGTTGTTTACCTTCAGTTGTTCGCAAGCGGTTGACAAGACCACCTTCCAAGGCATTGTGACCGCTGCCGCCATTGAGGCAGGACGCAAGGTGAGGATTCTTTATCAGCTCTCACAGCCAGCCGACCATCCCATTAACATTTTCCATCCTGAAGGCGGATATTTAAAGGGGCTGGTTTTAATGGTAGAATAGAAAAAAAAGATTATAAAAAAGGGTGGTCGATCGACCACCCTTTTTTCATGGACGTTGTCAAGGTTTATTTGACAACAGTCACGCGTTTCACGCTAACACCGTTTTCGGTGTTGACACGAACCATGTAGAGGCCTGACTTGAATTGGCCAAGGCTCAACTGGATCATGTCGCCTTCGACGTCGGCATCGTAAACCACTTGACCGAGAGCGTTAGCCACAGTGATGTGCTTCATGCCTTGGGCTTCAATGGTCACGTTGTCAGAGGTCGGGTTAGGATAGATGGCATTGACGATGTCGTTGTCGCCAACCTCATCGTAGTAGATCGGAACTTCAACCATTTCTGATTCGCAATCCGGATGTACGGCTACCAAACCGATCGTGTAAGTACCGGCAGGTGCTGGTCCGTCGAAGCTAATGAAGATGGCATGATGTGCACCTGTTGCGGTAACGGCACCGAGGTAATCTCCATCGGCATAGAGCTTAATCTGCGTTGCGCCTTCAGGATCATCCCATTCAACCACCAAACCTTCTTGCTGGTTGTAGTTCAGATAGTAACCGTTTGTGTTGGTAACAGGATCGCACGGTACGTCGCCGATTGTTACAGTCTCGCAAACCGGGCATGACATGGCGAAGTAAGTGGAATCAAGCTCACCGCCATAAACCACTCTCACGCAGTATTCGTTTT
>JAFYNJ010000027.1 GCA_017549805.1 Bacteroidales bacterium | reverse complement strand
GTCACCAACAACTACCAGCAGGCTGACACGGGTACCAAGATGATCCATCTGGGCAAGAACACCAAGAGCACCATTATCTCGAAGGGTATTTCGGCGGGCCATAGCCAGAATAGCTATCGTGGTCTGGTGAAGGTGGCTCCCAAGGCCGTCAACTCACGCAACTACTCACAATGCGACTCCCTGCTGATGGGCGACAAATGCGGCGCGCACACTTGGCCATACGTCCAGTGTGGCAACGAGTCGAGCATCCTCGAACACGAAGCCACCACCTCTAAGATCTCCGAAGATCAGCTCTTTTACTGCCAGCAGCGTGGCATCCCTACCGAGAAGGCCATCGGCCTCATCGTCAACGGCTACGCCAAAGACGTGTTGAATCGTCTGCCGATGGAATTTGCCGTTGAAGCCCAGAAACTATTGTCAATTACTTTGGAGGGAAGCGTTGGATAATTTAGAATTAAGAATTAAGAATTTAGAGATAAGATATGTTACTGAATATTAAGAATTTGCATGTCTCCGTCGGAGGCAAGGAAATCCTAAAAGGCCTCAACTTGGGTGTCAACGAAGGTGAGGTTCATGCCATCATGGGTCCCAACGGAACGGGCAAGAGCACTTTGGCCGCAGCCATCACTGGCCGTGAGGGCTATGAGATTACTGAAGGTGAAATCTGGTACAAAGGCAAGAACATCGTGGGGATGTCCCCTGAGGACCGTGCCAACGAAGGCATCTTCCTGAGTTTCCAGTATCCCGTGGAGATTCCGGGCGTGAGCATCCAGAACTTCATGCGCACCGCCGTCAACGCGAAGCGTGAATATCAAGGACTTCCTGCCTTGACCACCATCGAGTTCATGAAGCAAATGAAGGAGAAGCAAGCCATGGTAGAGATCACTGAAAAGTTGCAGAATCGCTTCGTCAACGTAGGCTACTCCGGCGGTGAGAAAAAGAAAAACGAGATCTTCCAGATGGCCATGTTGGAGCCGAGCCTCGCCATTCTCGACGAGACCGATTCTGGCCTCGACATCGACGCCTTGCGCATCGTGGCCAACGGTGTCAACCAACTTCATAACAAGGAGAACGCCTTCGTGGTCATCACCCACTACCAGCGTTTGCTCGACTACATCGTGCCGGACTTTGTGCATGTGATGTACGATGGCCGCATCGTCAAGAGCGGTGGCAAACACCTCGCCATCGAACTGGAGGAGAAGGGTTACGAATGGATCAAGGAAATGAACCTGTAATGGACACGACGATGGAATATCTCGAGAACAATATCGTAGTGGAACGCAACCAGTATCGTCAACTGGTCGTGATCGACGATACGGAGCATCTGCAGGCGCACGAGGAGCATTGCGACATCGTGGTGGGTGAGAATGCCAGTTTGGAGATGTATCGCATCCAGAATCTCGACAATGATGCCAACCTGGTGACCAACATCCACATCCATCAGCAACGCGATAGCAAGGTGCATTTCGTGGTCATCAGTTTCAATGCTGGTGAGTTGCGCAACAACATTGTGGTCGATATCGACGGTGAGGGTTGTGAGACGCAGGTATATGGCCTCTATCTGGTGGACAAAAAACAGCATGTGGAGAACTACCTGAAGATCAACCACAACGTGCCGCATTGCTCGAGCGATACCCGTTTCAAGGGGATTATCGATGACGAGGCATCGGCGGTGTTTAACGGTCATGTGTATGTGGCTCCGGGTGCCCAAAAGACTGATGCCCAGCAAAACAACGCCAACATCATCTTGACCTCCACGGCTAAGATTGACACCAAGCCGTTTTTGGAGATTTATGCCGACGACGTGAAATGCTCGCACGGTACCTCCACCGGCCAACTCGACCAGGAAGCCATGTTCTATATGCGTCAGCGCGGCATCAGCCAGGCCAATGCCCGCATGCTGCTGATGTATGCTTTTGCGGCGGAAATCAGCAATCACATCAAGATCGATAGTCTCCATGTGACCATCGACGACATGATCAAACGTCGTTTGCGTGGCGAACTTTCGGCTTGTGACCATTGTGTGCTGCAATGCAAAAATCCTGTAGGACATCATAAAACACTAAAATAATGGATGTCAACGAAATAAGGAAGCAGTTCCCCGTCCTTGACCAGCTGGTCTATGGCAAGCCATTGGTGTATCTCGACAATGCCGCGACTACCCAGAAACCCCTTTGTGTGATTGAGCGTGAACGTGACTATTACTTACACGAGAACTGCAACATTCACCGTGGGGTGCATTATCTCAGCCAGATGGCCACTGAGGCTTACGAGCATGCCAGGCAGACCGTGGCACGTTTCATCAACGCCCCCGAAGCCCATGAGATTGTCTTCACGAGAGGCACCACGGAATCGCTGAATCTTCTTGCCACTTCGCTCTCAACTCTCAACTCTCAACTCTCAACTAAGGTCCTTGTGACCGCCATGGAACACCATTCCAACCTCGTGCCTTGGCAGCAGATGGTTCAGCGTCAAGGAGGCGAACTGCTGGTGGCTCCCATGGACGACAACGGTGTGCTGGATCTTCATGCCTACGAAGCGCAACTGAAACAAGGTCCGCAGATTGTGGCCATGACCCATGTCTCGAACACCTTGGGTACGGTAAATCCCATTAAGGAGATGATCCGCCTGGCGCATCAGCATGGTGCATTGGTCGTGGTGGATGGTGCCCAGTCGATGGCCCATTTGCCGATTGATGTGCAGGACTTGGACTGCGACTTCTTTGTGTTCTCTGGCCATAAGATGTACGCCCCCATGGGTATCGGCGGCTTGTATGGCAAGACCGAGTTGCTCGAAAAAATGCCGCCTTACCAGTTTGGTGGTGAGATGGTTGACACGGTGAGTTTTGAGAAGACCACCTTTAACAAGTTGCCCTTCAAATTCGAGGCGGGTACGCCCAATGTTGGTGCTGCCTTGGGGTTGGAAACAGCCATTCAGTTCATTGAGAGTTTTGACCGTCAAGAAGTGACCAAACACGAAGATGCTTTGGTAGCTGCTACGATAGAAGGCTTGTCAAAGATTGAAGGGATGCGTTTCATCGGAGAGGCTCCCGAGCGCAGTGGCTTGGTGAGTTTCATTATCGATGGCATCCATCCATACGACCTTGGTACGATTATTGACAAGATGGGCGTGGCCGTACGCACTGGTCACCATTGCGCCGAGCCCGTGATGACCCGTTTCGGCATCCCCGGCACGGTGCGTGCCTCTTTCGCGATGTATAACACCTTGGAGGAGGTGGATGTGTTGGTGAAGGCGGTGAATCGAGCGGCGACCATGTTGAGATAAAAGATAAGAGATAAAAGATAAAAGTTGAAATGACCATAAAAGAAATACAGCAAAACATCATCGAGGACTTCTCGATGTTCGACGATTGGATGGACCGCTATGCCATGCTGATCGAGATGGGGAAGGAGTGCCCGATCATCGATGACCAATACCGCAACGACCAATACCTAATCAACGGATGCCAGTCGCGGGTGTGGCTCCATGCCGAGCTCAAGGACGGCAAGGTGTATTATACCGCCGATAGCGATGCGGTCATCACCAAGGGCATCATTTATCTGTTGATCAAGGTGTTTTCGGGACAGACACCAGAGGACATTTTGTCAGCCGACCTCTCTTTCTTGGATGAAATTGGATTGAAAGAACATTTGAGCCCCACTCGTTCAAATGGTTTGGTCTCGATGGTAAAACAAATGATGCTTTACGCCGAAGCCTTTAAACAGTTGGAAGTTGACAGTTAACAGTTGGCAGTTATGAATGAAGAAGAAAGAACCCAGTTGAAAGAGACGGTCATCAGCGTGTTGAAGACCATCTATGATCCGGAAATACCTGTCGATATCTGGACCTTGCATCTCATTTATGGCATTGATGTGGACGAGGAAGGTAATGTAAAGATCGTGATGACGGTGACGGCACCCAACTGTCCCGTGGCCGAGGTGCTGCCTGGAGAGGTTCAGCAGCGCGTTCAAGCCATCATGGGAGTAAATAAAGTCGAGGTCGAACTGACGTTCGACCCCGTTTGGGATATCAGCATGTTATCTGACGAAGCCAAGGCCGAGTTGGGTCTTGACGGTGATTACGGCAACTTTTCCGCTACCGACTTTCTTTATTAACGCTCCAATAAATCTTTTGCCATTCCGAGGAACATCAGTGCGACTGCGTTGAAGTCCATGTTAAGGTCTTTGCTCAGTCCCACGCGGTCTTTAAAGATGGCCACATTGTACCACTGCAGGCATTGGAAGGCGCGGTGGAAGTAAAGACGATGCAGTTCGTCTTCGGTGGGTTTGTGTCCCACATAGCATTCCAGCAGTGCCAGTGCCTTGTCGAATCCAGCATTGCCATAGCAGGCAATATCGTAGAAGGGATCGTTCATACCGGCGAATTCCCAATCCAATACATAGAGTTTGTTGCCGCTGATGACGAGGTTGGTGGGCTGGTAGTCGCAGTGGCAAGGCACCAAGGTCACGCTCACGTATTGTTTGCGCAGCTCCTCCAGTTTGGCGCGGAGGTCGAGGTATTCCTGTGGATGGGTGAAGCCTGTTTCGCGGCAGTAACGCTCGTCGTCATCGAGACGGCCGAAAGCGTTGTAGTCCTTGAATTTTAGGTCGCTGCCGTGGATTTTTTTGAGGGCTTTCACTGACATCTCGTTGTAGGAAACGATGTCGGTGGTGCTCATGATGGTGCCTTCTACATATTCGGCCAGTTTTTCGCCCGAGAGGATCTCCACGTAGGTGGTCACATTGTTGAGACCCAGTTTGTCCACTTCCTGGATGTTGTGCCATTCGTCCACGCGGTCCACAAACTTTTCGGCGAACTTACCGGGAACACGGTAGGTGTATTTTTTGCCGAGGGCTTCCACTACGTAGGTATAGTTGCTCATGCCGCCTTCAAGGCGCATGACAATCTTGGCATCTTGGGTGTGTAATAGTGCATTTACTCTTGCGATGATGTATTCTTCGACGTTCATGGTTTTATGCGTTTTTACAAGGCCGCAAAGATAACATTAAAATGTGTATCCGAATGAGAAATAGCCACTGAATTTTTTGGTTTGGCTTTCCCATTGTCCAGTGAGCGAGATAGGACCCAATGCGCTGTTGTAGGAATACTTGATGCCTGCGCCGTGGGTGTAGTAGTTAAAAGAGGAGTATTGCTCGAATAATACGTTGTACATCGCCGTGAGATAATGGCTCCCATAGAAGTTGTACCTTACATCGCAACGTAGGATGCCCATCACGGGAGCGCCGTCTTGTGCGTAGTTGATGCCAATGAAAGGCAATTGTTGTTCGTAATGGCGTCCTGCCACTTCACCTCCAAAGTAGTTGGTTAGGTTATAGTATTGCGGATCTCCAAATATGTATCTTCCGTAAGCTTGAGGAATCAGGGTGATCCTTCCGTTCATCGGCGTAATGTAACCTTGGAAAGCCATGCTGACACTTTTGGTGTTGTATTGGCTTGAGTCGATGTCGAACAGCAATTCTCCTCTCACCTTGCCACTAATGCCATGTTTGGCGAAATAAGCGTCGTCAAGGTTGTCATATTGGAATTCAAGGAAGGGGACGAATTCCTTGTTGTTTGCGAGATAGACTTCGAAATCTTCTCCCGAAATGCCTAGTTTATCATAGGTGGTTGACATGAGATAAGCACCTGCCGATGCATTCAGGTTGAGCAAATGGAACTGGGAGATGGAGGCTCCGATTCTTTGTTGATAATAGTGGAAATTGATGAAATCAACATAGTTGTATCTGTCCTTGTAATGCTCGTTTCTCAAGTCGTAAAAGAGGTTGAAGTTGGCAAGGGAATGACGGGAGTAGGTGTATTTGGCGCTGATGTGGGGATTGTAGCTGAGTTTGGCTGTCAGATTGAACTTGTGGCCTTCGAACGCCTTCTCATTGAACCCGACATTGAACAGCAAGGCGGCGCCTTCCTCGGTGTCGTATCTCGCAGCAAGGCCAACTACATTTGGGGTGGCTGGACTCATATTGATGTCCAACGCGTATGCAGTATCAGCCTCGATGATGTTGTAGGTGATGTCATCGAAACAGTTTGTGCCGCGGAAGATGTTGATGGCCCTTTCAATCTTCTCTTTCGAATACTTGCCACCCAGCTTCAGTCCGCTTTTGCGAATCATCCAGCTGTGGTATTTTGTGTCGATGCCATTGATGTGGATGTCGTCGATACGCACGGGGAATTCCATCAAGTTAAGCGACCTCGGGGCGTGGAGCTCCTTGCTGACAGGATGTCCTGCCGCCTTATCCACGGCTTGCTTCACGACCATCAATTGGTCGTGGTTTTCATGGGCTATATTGTAGCCCCTGTTGACAAGAGTCTCAATGGCGTTTGGCGTGAAGCTGAGCATGCCGAAACCAGTGGTGTTGGGAACGAGATGGATGTCGCACAATTCCCTGTTTGTCTTGCGTTTGGCATTGGTGATATTGGTGATCAGCCGCGCCATCACTTGAGGCAGTGACCTGAGCGTTTCGGGAGTCCAGGTTTTTTCCGAGGTTACCTCTACGCCGATGATATAGTCGGCACCCATTTCACGGAGCACATCGGCTGGGAAGTTGTTGACCAAGCCTCCGTCCACCATGACGTGGTCTCCAATGACCACTGGAGAGAATACACCTGGGATGGCCATGCTGGCTCGCATCGCTTGGGGCACGATGCCCTCTCGCATGATCACTTCCTCGCCTGTGATAAGGTCGGTGGCTACACAAGCGAAGGGGATGGGCATGTCGTTGAAGTCCATTTCTTCTTGATAGCCAACGCACAGGTCGTTGAACAGGTTGATGAGTCCGCTGTTGTTGACGTATGCGCCTGGCAGGCTGCTGAGGACAGATGTGTTCTGTTGGGGATTCTTGAGACTCTCCAAGCTGAAGGGGATGTCGAGCATCGTAGTGCTGCTACGCTTACGGTTTTCTGCCGACATGGTGGTGCGGTCGATTTTGTTGCCAATATATTCATTCCAAGGGATGTTGGAGATGAGTTGGGTCATCTCGTCGGGATCATAGCCCATGGCATAAAGGCCACCAATGATGGAACCCATGCTGGTACCTGCAACATAGTCCACTGGGATCCCCAGTTCCTCAATGTATTTCAGAACGCCGATATGCGCGGCACCTCTTGCACCGCCTCCGCCGAGTACTACGCCTACCTTGGGCCGTGAAGGCGGATTGCCATCGGCTCCTTTTAATTTTATGGTTATAGGTCGTTGTGCTTGTAAGTTTATAGTAAACAAGGCTAAGAGGATAAGAAGTGCGATGCGTTTCATTTGAATGGATTTTAATACGCAAAAGTACGATTATTCTTAGTTCTGAATCCATTATTCTAAATAATTTCTTACTTTTGCAGCGCAAAACAAGGGGATTTAGTTCATCTGGTAGAACGTCAGGTTCGCAATCTGAAGGTGGCCGGTTCGAGTCCGGTAATCTCCACTTTAGGGGACAACAGGTCAACTGCTGCCCCCTTGTTGTTTTTATAAGCATCTGAAAATCTGCGAAATATATCAAAAACTTCGTTCTCATTTTCGGTTCGATAACCATCCATTTTCTTGTCATACAAAACTCCATCGGGAAACACCAAAGATTGAAGATTTTGCCTTAAACGAAAGTCACTGTTTTTCCATAAATCTCCTAATTTACAACACATTACGATTACCTTGTCAATATACTTCATTTGGTTCGATAAATCTTCCGACAAACTTCCCAACTGCACCTTGATTTCAGAAAGTTTATCCTCCAATGTTGAAATGGTGACTTCATACACATCTTTACTGATTTCACCAATTCCAAGTCTATACTTCGCAGTCTTGATTTTATTCTCCACTTCGGATTTCTGCTTGTTGAGCAGGTTCGTTGTTTCAACTCTGGTCTTGTTGCTTTGGTCAAACAATTTCGTTAGCACCTTCTTCAATATGGGGTGAAACTCTTTTGGGATGCCATAACTTTCCAACAGACCGATATACTTATTGTGCATCTTTACTACGGACTGGTTATGCTTACAACCAATCTTGTTGCACTTGTAATAGTCTTTACCTTTGGCTTTTACCGTATATCCTGTTAGATACCCACCACAATCGGCACATCTGACATGGCGTTTTAGTGGGAACTTGTCCGTTTCCTCTTTTTGGTCATACCCTGCCCTTGACTTGCCGTTGATTATCTTGAAGGTTTCTTCATCCACCAAGGGTTCAAAATTGCCTTTTATCAACACACCTTCATCAAGTAGTGTGTTTTTAATGTAGCCACAATAAACTGGGTTCAAGAAAATTTCGGACAATCTCTTTCTGTTCATGGTTATTCCGAGGGCTTTCAATCTGTCACATATTTCGGGATTGCTCAACCCCTCGTAAGCCTTCCAATAAAATGCCTTTCTCAATATCTCTCCCTTTTCATTCACTTTCAAATGGTGTGTCTTATCCGTTTTATAATGGTCGTACCCGAATGGCGCACGAAAAGCCCATTCTCCACGGAGCAAACAATCTCTAACGCCGCCCACGCACTTGTCTTTTCTAATCGTATTGTCAAACTTGGAGAAAAGCAAAAGAATGTCTTGCATAAACTCACCTGTTGCACTATCTGGGTCAACTGGCTGTGTGGCACTGACAACATAAATGCCTTTCGATTTCAATAATGCTTTCAACACTGATGCCTCCGACCCTGTACGGCTAAATCGTCCATAAGAACTAACCAAAATGATGTTTATCTCTTTGTCTCGTGTGACTTCTGAAATCATCTGATTAAATAATTTACCCATTGTTTTCGCACTCTCATGTGTATCTCCATAGTGTTTCTTAATGGTTATTCCGTTACGCTCCGCATACTCACGGCATATCTTTTCTTGGCTTTCCAAACTGCAATTGTTCTGCTCTTGTTCGCCACTTGATACCCTTGTCCATAAGGCAGCAACCTTATGCTCTAACTTCGCAAATTCAACTTGCTTTGCTTCTTTCCTCTTCTGTTTCCGTTTCCAAGCCATCGTTTATAGGTTTTTCAATGTTATTATACAACAGGATTTCTCCCAACTGGTGGAAAAAGTCTAATACCACCTTCTGTTCGTTTTCGTCAATTCCTAATCTTCTAAAATCTTCGTCATAATCTTGATAATTAAGCATCCATAACTAAATGATACCCTTTATTATTAGAAGATAATATATAGAAAAAACTTGAAAAAAACAAGTCACACTATCCTTCCTGTGCTGGTGAAATCGCTGCCACTCATTGATGGCACATCACGCCAATAGTTTTTCATTCCCATCGAAATTCGTTGCTTGGTCATGTCTGATTTCTTCCTGCCTTTCATCTTGTCGCTGATTTTCTTTCTTACTTCCACAGGGCACTCCCTGTACTGCCTTTTGTAGTTCTTTTCCATAGTCATTTCAATTTTTCCAATTATTTCCATTTCACTTTTTACAATCTCAATCGTTTCACTTTTTTGAGTTATAGTTTTTGGTAGTTTTCATTACCAAAAAATAAATAGTATGGAAAGGGTAGAAAGTCAATAAAAAACAGGTCGGAACTGGAGAAAAATTTTCATGGCTAATTGTTCGCCCCCTATTGTGCTTACCATATACCCCCCTTTTCGGGAGGCGGATAACGGCAATAAAAGCATCTTTATTTTGGTTGTAATTCATTGATTATAAAATAATTACATATTCTATTCTGTGGGTAATTTCTCCGTCACATTAAAATCAAAACGAACATAGATAAAATGCTCATTTTCAGAGCATTTCCTTCAGTTTTCGAAGGGTGTTTATGGATGTTCCGCTGATTTTCTGCACATTGCGCAACGAAATTCCCTTCTTCAACAAGCGGATTTCCTCGGCGTACTCTTCCTTCATCTGCTCATCGGATTTCTTATAACCCACCTTGCGACCCACTTTGCCTCCGTTGCTACGATAATGGTTATAGCCGCTTTCCATACGGCTACGGATTAGACCACGCTCCATTTGGTTGAACTGGCCGATGATACCCAAAACAAGTTGAGCAATGGGATTGATGCTGCCGTCTCTTTGCAGTGTTTCAAGTCCATTTTGGTGAATGTAAAGCGAAATCTTATGTTCGGTCAGAAAGTCTATGATGTTCAAGAAATCGGCGGCACGGCGGCTGATACGGCTGCACTCGTAAACAAGAACTCGTTTCACATCGTTGGCGACCACGAAATCAAGCATTTCGGTCATGGCGTTGCGCTCATCCACCTTCTTCGCTCCGCTGATTTTCTCGGTAAACTCTGCAACAATTTGATAATCATTGCGTTGAGCATAGGCTCTTAATTCTTCGACCTGTCTGTCATAGTCTTGACCTTGCGTTGAAACTCTTGCGTAAATGACTGCGTTTTCCATAGTGATGCGTGTTTATTGAATTACAACACAAAGATACGATTATTATATGATACACCAAATAATTTTGAAAGATTTTTTGATACAAATAATAATTTTTTCCGATTACATAGGTTATCTTTGCACCAAATCTAAACCATGTATGGCACGAAATGTAATCTATCTTGAATGGAAAACTGGCTTTGAGTTTTTCGGTTCACCTGCATCCATGTATGACAAACACTCGGATGAAGAACTCGGCATCAACATTCATTCACTAAACAATGCCTTCTGCAAGTTACGGAAAGAAAACAAGCCATTGGAATATGTCACCAAAACTGGCTACATCATTCGTAAAGGCGAAATCATCTTGAAAGAAACTGAAAACAAGTCTAAGAATTATCTTGGATTAAAAAGGGAACAATTGATAGATATAAAATGATAAGACTATCTTAATTATGAATGTGAAGTGTTATCTGGTTGTTTGCATAGAACAACACAATCATTACTCCCTTGAACATCCATTGGCATGTAATGTCACTATTAACCATATTTGGTTCACCTAATATCTTCGCATATTTATCACGGATTTCCATCAAGTAGTCTTTAATCATTGTGTTTGGTTTGTTGTTTACATAAACCATAATACTATTGAGATTGTTTCCTGCATCAAAGCCTAAGGAGATATAGTCTATCTCTTCAAACTTATTTGTTGCAACTTTAATGGTGTTCGAGCCTATCCCAAACATTTGCTTTGCTTCCATGTCCTTTTTATAATCAAGCATTTCTTTTTGGGTCGCTAAACCAAGATGCGTAATTCTTGCCCATACGAAATCGAACTGGTCGCCAATAACAAAACCAAGAAAACCATTCTTTGAGATTGCAAATAATGGCTGGTCTAACAGAGCATCTTTCGCTTTCCCTTTTAACTTGAACACAAGATAGCAAACAATTAAGGCCAATAAACAAGTGCTTAGAATAATAATTGCTGTTGTTTTCATAGTTTTATTCTTTAGGTTTATTTGATGCAAAGATACAAAAATGGAAAATAGTCCAACAAGAAATCAATCAAATCTAAATGATTATAAGGTATGAAAAATTGATAGTTTTGAAATACCAAAATAAGATTATACTGATACACACTTGGTTTTGATACATAACCTTGCATCCACAGGGATATGATTGGTGTATCGGTGGGGACTATGGTTATATCCCTAATGGTGCATCTTCACATCTAAATCATACCCTTCTTTCATCGCCAACACCGCATCCAATAAGCCAATGGATTTTCGCCTGTAACTGAAATGGAGCAATCGAAACAGAAATTCATCGTACATGGATTTCAAAAACGACTGGTCGATAAGCAAATCAACTGAAGGTGATATATCATTTTTCTTGAAGTAACGGAATAGTTCATCGGAGGTCAACCTTATTTCCATCCTATACAGGTGCTTTGGCTTGCCATAGTAGTCGGCAATATAAGTCTTATTGCTTCGCTGAATTTCCTTCTTCTTATCATAGACCACAAAAGATTTTCGTTTGTCGTTATCGCTGAAATACATGGTCGGTGCAAGTTCTTTCAGTCCGCTGGTGGGATGGAGAAAAAACAAGCCATCAATCACCTGTTTCTTATCCTCAATCTTCGTTCCGCATCGTACAACTGAAACATCGTCTCGTTTCAGCAACTTCTTAATCCTCGGCACTGGGTTAAATGGCAAATCGCAAGCCAATTCCAATTGGGTGATGTTATTGATACACTCAAATCCAACTGCATCTTGAAACTCGTTGAGCATGGCAATGCTCATCACATCGGAATAAAACACTTGATTTCTTATGCTCAACCAACAATATCTTTTCTCCTTATCCGAAAACCTATCAAATAGCAATGTGCCAAATTCATGTTGAGCATAGAACACCCCATAGATACCTTCAAACATTCCATCGGCTTGACCTCTGACCAAATCAAAATCACCCACTTGAAGATGGTCGGGTTGCTCTGCCATCATCTGCCAAAACTGGCTCTCATTATCTCTTTTATAACATAACTTCAACTTATCAATTACAATTCTACAATCCTCAAACACCCACTATTTATATTATACCCACTTATTAACCGCATAGTGTTTTTCGATGAAACACACAACCTTATTAAAATCCTCGAAGAAGTTCGATAATTGGGCAGGACATTCCACAAAATCAAGGAACTATAGTTCCTTTTTTTATTTCATGATGCTTCAAACGCCAATAATTATCGCCTTATACCTCTTGCTGGTCAATATCTTGGCCTTCGCCCTCTATGGCTTTGATAAGAGAAAAGCCAAGAAAAAGTCTTTCAGGATTCCTGAAAAAACGCTGCTATGGATGGCAAGAATTGGTGGAGGAGTTGGCAGCTGGATGGGCATCATGTTATTCCATCACAAGACCAAACATACCAAGTTCAAGATCGTTGTGCCGCTTTGGACGGTGATTTGGTTGGTGGCTTTGATCTTGTTGTCGAATTATTTTTGGGATTATCCTTCGTTTTGAACCGCTGTCATCGCTCTGACGATGTCAAGTGCTTGTGTCACCGTTGATACTTCCTTGATGGTAAGGATGAGTTTGGCATGAGCTTCCTTGAGGGCGCAACGCTTGGGGTGGCTGATGATGTATTGCATCACCTGATGGTAAGTCTCGGTTTCGTAGTAGGGCGACTCTTGGTTGCTAACGAAATGGGCGGTCATCAAGTTGTCGCGAAGGGTAATCTTCTCGAATCCCAAATCCTTGGCGATCCAACGTAAGCGAACGGTATTGAGTAGGTCGTTGACGGGCTTGGGCAACGGACCGAAGCGGTCGATGAGTTGGCCGGTGAATTCTACTAATCTTTCCTCGGTCTTGATGTGGTCGAGCTCGGTGTAGAGGCTGATACGCTCCGCCGTAGAGTTGACGTAATCGGAGGGCAGCATCACCTCCATGTCGGTCTCGATGGCGCAGTCGGTCACATAGACCAATTCGGTTTCCTTGTCGAAAAGGTCGGCAAACTCGTTCTCCTTGAGCTCGGCGATAGCCTCGTCGAGGATTTTATGATAGGTCTCAAAGCCGATGTCGTTGATGAATCCGCTCTGCTCGGCACCTAATAGGTTGCCTGCACCACGGATGTCGAGGTCGCGCATGGCAATGTTGATGCCATTGCCGAGGTCGGAGAACTCCTCCAAGGCACGGAGACGCTTTTGGGCCTCTTCGGTAAGGGTGTTGAACGGCGGGGTAAGCAGGTAGCAGAAGGCCTTTTTGTTTGAACGTCCGACGCGGCCGCGCAGCTGATGCAGGTCGCTGAGACCGAAGCGGTGGGCGTCGTTGACGATGATGGTGTTGGCGTTGGGAATGTCGAGACCCGACTCCACGATGGTGGTGCAGAGCAACACGTCGTATTCGCCTCCGATGAAGTCAAGCATGATCTCTTCCAGTTTGGAGCCTTCCATCTGGCCGTGTGCCACAGCGATGCGGCATCCTGGCACGTAACTCGCAATGAGGTCATGCACATCCATGATGTTCTGCACGCGATTGTGGATGAAGAATACCTGGCCGTTGCGGGCCATCTCGAAAAGAATGGCTTCGCGAATGAGCTCGCCGTCGAATGCGCGGAGCTCGGTTTGCACGGGATAGCGGTTGGGGGGCGGCGTGTTGATGACGCTGAGGTCGCGGGCACCCATCATGGAGAACTGCAAGGTTCTCGGAATAGGAGTGGCAGTGAGGGTTAGGGTATCTACATTGGCCTTCATCTCCTTGAGCTTCTCCTTCACGGCAACGCCGAACTTCTGCTCCTCGTCAATGATGAGCAGACCCAAATCCTTGAATTTGACATCCTTACCCGTAAGACGATGCGTACCGATGATGATGTCAATCTGTCCCTCTTCGAGTTTCTTCAGGATTTCCTTCTGCTGTTTGGCGCTCTTGAAACGATTGAGGTATTCAATGTTGACAGGGAAACCGTCCAAACGGTTTTTGAAAGTTTGGTAATGCTGCAAGGCCAGGACGGTGGTGGGCACCAGCACGGCTACTTGTTTGCTGTCAGTAGCAGCCTTGAAGGCGGCACGGATGGCCACTTCGGTCTTTCCGAAGCCCACGTCGCCGCAGACGAGTCGATCCATGGGGCTCTCGCTCTCCATGTCGCGTTTGACATCGTTGGTGGCCTTGAGCTGGTCGGGGGTGTCCTCATAGATGAAGGAAGCTTCGAGTTCGGTCTGTAGGTAGCTGTCGGGGGCAAACTGGAAGCCCTTGCTGCGCTTGCGCTCGGCGTAGAGCTTGATGAGTTCACGAGCGATGTCCTTGACTTTGCTCTTGGTCTTGGTCTTCAACCGATTCCAGGTGTTGGAACCCAAAGTGCTTAGGCTTGGCTCGGCGCCGTCCTTGGAGCTGTATTTGGCGATCTGGTGGAGCGAGTGGACGCTAATATAGAGCGTGTCACCATGGTTGTAGGTGATGCGCAGCACCTCTTGTTCCTTTCCGTGCAGCTCGATGGTCATCAGTCCTTCGAAGCGCCCGATGCCGTGATCGATATGGGTGACATAGTCGCCCGGCTTGAGGTCGTAGAGGTCTTTCAGGGTGATGGCCTGTTTGGTGCTAAAGTTGTCGCGCAGATGGTAGCGGTGGTAACGCTCGAAGATTTGGTGGTCAGTGTAGCGGCACACCTTTTTATCATGGTCGATGAAGCCGGCATGGATGGCGATGAGTTTTCGCTCGAAGTCGCTGTGCAGTTCATCGTGATGTTGGATATCGTTCAGGATGGCTTGGATACGGTCCAACTGCTTGGAACTCTCCGAATAGAGGATGATTTGGTATCCTTTGGCCTTGTAATCATTGAGGTTTTCAATGAGAAGGTTGAAATTTTTGTTAAATATTGGTTGAGGAGTAGTGTGGTAATTAGTTGAGAGTTGAGAGTTGAGAGTTGAGAGTTGGCCGGAGGCACCAAATTCGATGGTCGGATGCGCTTCCAGGGCTTTTAGCAATTCCTCCGATTTGGAAAATAGTTTCTCAGGTGTAATAATATTTTCATTACTTTCACCTCTCACCTCTAACTTCTCACCTCTCACCTCCCAAGCTTCCACCGCTCTCTCGTATTCCTTGTCGATTTGTGTGGCGAAAAACCCCATCTCCTCAATCCAGATGGTTGTTGCTTTGGGCAAGTATTCCAAGATGGATTCGCGTTCCTCGATAAAGGCCTGCTGTTGCATGTTGGGAAGCAACACGATATTGTTGAGCCTTTCGATGGAGAGCTGGCTGGCGATATCGAAGCTGCGGATGCTGTCCACTTCGTCGCCGAAGAACTCGATACGGTAGGGGTTGTCGTTGGCGAACGAATACACGTCGATCAATCCGCCACGGATGGCAAACTGTCCCGGCTCCACCACGAAATCCACGTTCTCGAAGCCATATTCGTAGAGCAGATCCGTGAGGAAATCAAGGTTGATGCGGTCGCCTTGCTTCACCTTGAAGGTGTTCTTGGCTAACAGCTTACGGGTAAAGACTTTCTCTGAAAGTGCTTCTGGATAGCTGACGATGACCGTTCTCCTTTCGCTGGTGGAGAGGCGTTGCAGCACCTCGGTACGTGAGAGGATATACGTGTTGTCAGGCCGTTCCGGCTCGTAAGGGCGTTTGTAGGAAGTGGGATAGAAGAGAATCTGCTTTTTGCTGTAATCCATCTCCCTTTCGCCAAACAGCGCCTCTAAGTCGTTATAGAAATAAGCTGCATCCTCTTTCGAAGCGCAGATCACCAAATGCTGTCCGCCCTTCTCGCGAAACAGTTCCTCCACGGCGAATGCCTTGGCGGAACCCACGAGGCCGGAATAGATAATATGGGTTTCGGTTGATTCCATTCGAGGCGCAAAGGTAATAAAAAAAGGCAACCCCGAAAGGTTGCCTTATAATCTCTTTTTAAAGTTAATAAAAGTTGCAGAATACCGTTTATTTCTTTTTGTATTCCGTGTCGCTACCGATGTTGCCTTCACCGGAAAGGATGGTCAGGGTCTTGCCTTCCACCTTGTAGTTAAACACGGTGGGCATGGAGAATCCTTCGTAGTTGAGGGTGAGTTTGCCATCTTTTTCAGTGTAGGTGAAGTCGCCGACCAAAGCTCCAAAAGCCGTGTAGGAGCCTGTGCCGTCAGCGTTGAAGGTGTAGAAGGTGTTGTCGTTGTAGTACCATTCGCCAACGAGACCTTGTTCTTTACCACCTTTGTTGTCACCGTTGTTGCCGCTATTGCCGCAGGAAACAAAGGTTAAGGCCATAATGACCACTGCAATTGCAGATAAAATAACTTTTTTCATGGGTATTTAAATTTAAGGTTTATAATGTTCAAAACAGGTTTTCCAAGATTTCGTCCTTCACCAGATTCGGCATGGTGACCCTCAGTTTGGGTTCACGTTCCATGGCGCGCTCGATGGCGAACATGGCGCCTTCGTTGCGGGCCCAGTTGCGGCGGGCGATGCCGTTGTTGACATCCCAATGCAACATGCAGTGCAGACGACGGTCAGCCTCGGCCGTGCCGTCGAGCACCATGCCGAAACCACCATTGATGACTTCGCCCCAGCCTACGCCACCACCGTTGTGGATGGAGACCCAGGTAGCACCACGGAAGCCGTCGCCGATGACGTTTTGGATGGCCATGTCGGCGGTGAACGACGAGCCGTCGTAGATGTTGGAGGTCTCGCGGAACGGCGAGTCGGTACCCGAAACGTCATGGTGGTCTCGTCCCAAGACCACCGGGCCGCTCAGGCGGCCGTCGGCGATGGCCTTGTTGAACTCGGCAGCGATCTTGGTGCGGCCTTCGCAGTCGGCATAAAGGATACGGGCTTGGGAACCCACCACGAGGTGGTTGGCTTGGGCACCGCGGATCCACTGAATATTGTCGTGCATTTGCTGGCGGATCTGATGGGGCGCTGTGCGGGCGATGTCCTCGAGCACCTGGCAGGCGATGTCGTCGGTGACGGCGAGGTCTTCAGGCTTGCCGGAGGCGCAAACCCAACGGAAGGGACCGAAGCCATAGTCGAAGCACATCGGACCCATGATGTCCTGCACATACGAAGGATAACGGAAGGTTCCGTCTTCCTTCATGATGTCGGCACCAGCGCGTGATGACTGCAACAAGAAAGCGTTGCCATAATCGAAGAAGTACATGCCCTTGGCGGTGAGCTTGTTGATGGCAGCCACATGACGGCGTAACGAAGCCTGCACTTTCTCCTTGAAGAGCTCTGGGTTCTCGGCCATCATGGTCTTGGACTCCTCAAAGGTCTGTCCAACAGGATAGTAGCCACCTGCCCAGGGGTTGTGGAGCGAGGTCTGGTCGGAGCCGAGGTCCACGTGGATGTCATGCTCGGCGGCGTATTCCCAGAGATCGACAACATTGCCTTGGTAGGCATACGAACGGGCTTCCTTCTTGGAGAGGCTTTCATTGACATGCTTGAACAGCTCTTCGATGTTGTCATAGACCTCATCCACCCAGCCTTGTTGATAGCGCTTCTGCGTGGCGGCAGGGTTGATTTCGGCGGTGATGCTCACCACACCGGCGATGTTGCCAGCCTTGGGTTGGGCGCCGCTCATACCTCCCAAACCGGCGGTGATGAACAGCTTACCTGCCGTGCCGCCGCCTTGCTTGCGGGCGGCATTCAGCACGGTGATGGTAGTGCCGTGAACGATACCTTGGGGTCCAATGTACATATAAGAACCGGCGGTCATCTGGCCGTATTGTGTCACGCCGAGGGCGTTATAACGCTCCCAGTCATCAGGTTTGCTATAGTTCGGGATCATCATGCCGTTGGTGACCACCACGCGCGGGGCGTCCTTGTGCGAGGGGAACAGTCCCATCGGGTGGCCGCTGTACATGGCCAGGGTCTGCTCGTCGGTCATGTTGGCGAGGTATTGCATCACCAGGCGGTACTGAGCCCAGTTCTGGAAGATGGCACCGTTGCCGCCGTAGATGATCAGCTCATGGGGATGCTGTGCCACGGCGGGGTCGAGGTTGTTTTGGATCATCAGCATAATGGCTGCAGCCTGCGGACACAAAGCAGGATATTCCTCGATCGGACGGGCGTACATCTTATAGGAAGGACGGAAACGGTACATGTAGATGCGGCCGTATTTCTCCAGTTCTTCGGCAAACTCGGGAGCCAGCGTGGCATGCCACTTCTCGGGGAAGTAACGCAGCGCGTTGCGGATGGCGAGTTTTTTCTCTGCCTTGGTCAAGATGTCCTTGCGCTTGGGTGCATGGTTGATATTCGGATCGTAGGGTTTCACCTCGGGCAGCTCATCGGGGATGCCAGCGAGGATCTCTTTCTGGAAATCGTTGTACTCTATCATAATTTAGAATTTAGAATTTAGAGTTTGAAATGGCAAATTTACGATTTTTGTTCATTGGACTGACAAAAAAGTGTTATCTTTGCAATCTTATTGAAATAAGAATCGTCCATGAAAAAAACACATTCAAGCATATTGTCATTTTTCATTTTGGTGTCGTTGCTGGCCGTATCAGGCTTGATGTGGGCTCAGGAACCCTGTCAGCTTCACACCGAGATGGTTCAGTTAAGGCTTACCTGTAACAATGGTAACGCTGACAATGGCAATACCGCTCAGGTAAAGGTGAACGTATCCAATGGCGTGGAGCCTTATACTTATGCATGGGAAAAAGGTATGCCGGGTCATTGGAACGAGCTTAGTCCCATGCACATCTCACCCACCGATCGTTCGGTTGCCATCGGGTTGCAGGCATACGAGTGGTATCGTGTCACCATCGAAGACGGTCGCGGCTGTGTTGCGCTTGATAGCATCCACACCCGAGCCTATCCTACACCTGTTATTGAGATTTACTGCGATCCGGGCGATACGGTCTACCTCCAGAATCCTGATGCCACCTTCTCTTTTGAGAACCTTTCGGCTGACTCCATTGGCATTGACCATTTCTTTTGGACCTTCGAGCACGACTTGACTTCCACGCAGGAGCACCCGGTTTTCACCTATATCGAATCGGGTACCTATCATCCCACTTTGACCATTTACGACGATTTCGGTTGCGATACGTTGTATATCAAGGATATCTTTGTCAACCCTGTCAAATTGAAGATTCCGAGCGTGTTTACGCCCAATGGCGACGGTATCAACGATGTCTTTGAGATTACCCTGTCGTCGGGTAACGACAGTCCGGGAGGCGGCGACATTCCCCGTCACATCAAAGGAAGCAATCCCGATGTGAAGCCGCTCAACGATTATTATAAATCGGCCGAGCTGATGGTAATGAACCGTTGGGGACACATCGTTTACCATTCCACTGATTACCAGAATGACTGGGACGGTGGCGGTCTTTCCGATGGAACGTATTTCTATGTGTTGAAATGCAGGGGCTTGAAGGAAGAAGTTCAGTATGAGGGTGCGGTGATGATTTTAACGAAGTCAAGGTAGTTGAAAACTGAAAATAGGATGAAGAGAATATTTTTGTTTTTGATATGGATGGTTGTGTCCTTGATGTTGGTTTCATGCCAGAACGATGGGCAAAAACAACTTTCCGGTGATTTGGTGACCAACCCTAAGTCGGCACAGGCTCCTTCCGATAAGAAAGCCGTGATCAAGTTCGACAAGAACGAATTCGACTTTGGCAAGATCTTGCAAGGGGAGGTGGTATCCTACACTTTCCATTTCACCAATACTGGCAATGCCCCTCTGCTGATTACCAGCGTGGATAAGAGTTGCGGTTGTACGGCCAGCGATTATCCCCGCGAACCCATCCAGCCGGGCGAATCAGGAGGAATTAAAATCACCTACGACAGCAAGGGCCATCATGGCTTCCAATCCAAGGTGCTGATTGTGAACTCGAACACCTTGCCGTCGCAAAGTGCACTTCGCATCAAGGCCGAAGTGAGGACGCCGAATCAATTGTGAGTTTAGAGTTTAGTGTTTAAAGTTTAGAGAGATAATATGAATACACTGATTATTTTGCTTCAAGAAGTACAGCAAGCGCCAAAAAGTATGTGGTCCAGCCTGATTTGGATCTTATTGTTGATCGTTGTGTTTTGGCTGTTTTTCATTCGTCCGCAGTCGAAGAAAGCCAAGGAACAGCAAAAGTTCCGCGATGAGTTGAAGAAAGGCGACAAGGTTGTCACCATAGGTGGATTCCACGGCAAGATCACTGAGGTGAAGGAGCACACCGTTATGGTGTCGCTGGCTCCTGATGTAGAGGTGGAGCTTGAGAAGTCGGCTTTGGTGCAGAACGCATCCCAGGTTGGCGGACAAGGTTGACATGAAACCCGACCAGATTACGGAGGAGATTGAGAAGAAGGACAAGACTAAGCTCTTGACCTTCTTGATCTTTTTGATGATTTCCGCCGCTTTATGGTTTCTTATCAAACTCACCAAGGACTATTCCTCGCAAACCGATTTTACGGTCACTTATTCCGAAGTGCCTGTCAACAAATGGGTCTCCACGCCTGAACAACAGGTGAAGTGCTCGTTTGTTGCGGATGGCTTTGCCACTTTGCGCTATAAAATGGTGCGGAAACAACGGCGTATTGTCGAGATTCCGTTGGATGAGGTTCCCTATCGTCTTGAAGGCGGTGTTACCTATTCCTACAGTACACAGTATGTCGCTGAAAAGATTGCAGGATGGCTGGGCATTTCGGCGAGCAACATCACCATGAACGACGACAAGCAGTATTTCAACATGGAAGACTTGCAGTCGAAGGAAGTTCCAGTGTTGGTTCCTCTTGATGTCTATACCCAGCGCCAATATGATGTATATGGCAAACCCAAGGTTACACCGGCTTCAGTCACGGTGTATGGCCCTAAGAACCTGCTCGACACCATGACGGCGGTCTATACCGAGACGCTTCATGCCGCCAATGTCAGCGAGGATATTGTGCGGACGTTGGCAATCGACTATTATGGTGGCGCGGTTCGCGCTGAGGAGAAGACGGCAGAGGTGTTGGTGGAGGTGGAGCAGTTCACGGAGATTGATATCGAAGTGCCCGTGAAAGTGCCCGACTCGCTGCACCTGCGTTTTTTCCCTGAGACGATGAAGGTGAAATGCATGGTGCCTATCAGGGATTACGCTGGCATTACAGGGACTTCGTTCTTGGTGTTGGCTGATACTGCCCAACTGCATCGGCTTCAGCCTCTGCTTGATATCAAGCTCGTTCAGGTTCCCGACCATGTCCATGTGTTGAAAACCGAGCCGGCACAGGTGGAATACCTCATTATTAATTAAGAATTCGGAATGCGGACTATTGCGATTACGGGTAATATTGGTAGCGGAAAGAGCTACGTTTGTGGCCTTTTCAAGCAGCTGGGCATTCCCGTGTTCGATTCCGACTATGAGGCCAAGCAGCTATATTACCGGCCCGAGGTCAGGGAGAAGATTGTGGAACGTTTTGGTGCCGAAATCTATCATGAGGATGGCACGCTCGACCGTAGCCGATTGGCAGGATGTGTCTTCTCCGATGCCTGTGCTTTGGGCTATGTGGAGTCGGTGCTTTATCCTGTCTTGAATGGATGGTTTGCCGAGTGGGCTGAGCTTCAGGACGCACCATACGTGCTCTATGAGTCCGCTTTGATCTTTGAAAAGCATCTTGAGTCGATGTTCGAGGCCGTCATTGTGGTGGCAGCCTCGGAGCCTACCCGTATCCGCCGGGTGATGACGCGTGACCATTGCACCGAGGAGCAGGTGCGTTCCCGTATGGCCATGCAATGGCCTCAGTCCGAAAAACTCAACAAAGCCGATTTCGTTGTCATTCACGAGGAAGATGACGAAGATGAGGCTTTGAAAGAGCAGATATTACGGATTCATTCCGTTATTGCGGGAATGTGAATGTTTTGTTTACGGACGCTCTCGATTTGTAAATGTAGCCCCTGCCAGGCTCAAGAGTGCTGATGTTTCCTTTCCAACCTTTGCCTTGATAGTAGGTGGCCGATCCGTGGTTCGACTTGATGTTGTCCAAATTGGACGGGGTGAGGTTTATCAATGCTTCATCGAGAGGCATGCTCTCATAGCCCACAAAGCCAATCCAGTTGGCACCAGGTTTCAAAGTGATGGGACATTGTTCCGGATCAACACCTGACCCAATCAAGGTGATTGAACAGGCCGATTGAGTCTGGATCATATACATACTGCCGACCATTAACGATGTGAGGGTTCCGCTCCAACCATAGGTGGAATATGAAGCGAGGGAACCTTGTTGGGACTTGATCTTTATTCCGTTTGTGCCCAGAGCGGATTCCAAATCTTCAATGGCTATGTCCATGTTTGGCGACCACCACGACCAACCCTCAGCGAGTTCATACGTCTGCTCGGCGGGATAATCGGATAGCTCTGTGCGACGGAAAAGATACACATCCAATTGCCCTGATGCATAACACGAAAAAATGTCGTTGCTATTATTGTACATGATGGTGTTCCGTGTTACGGAATTTGCTATGGTTTTGATGGTTGCTTTCGCATTGTTGCCCAGCGTGATGGTCCATTTCCCTGCATCAGTCAGGTTGGACTGTGTCCTGAGATAGTTATTGCTGTTTCCTCCAGCAGCATAGAGGTATCCTTTGTTGCCATCTTTGAATGTCCATTGGCCAGCGCTGCCTCCCAAAGTAAGCTCACATACCGTTTCGCTGATTTCGGGAATGATGTTTTCGCTAATTGTAACTGAAGCAGCAGAACGGTTGTTGCTGTTTTGGGTCGTTCCCAAGGCCTTGCCATTGGCCATGTTGACAATCAGATAGGTGCGTCCTGCCATCAGCTGGTCGGTGGAGGTAACCAGCTGGTATTCTCGTACGAAACTCTGTGACGAATAGCTGAAAACGGCGCTTACGGTAACGTCGCTGGCGGGCATCTCAAATTGGTTTTCAGTAACATTGATGGAGTTGCCTTGCGTGTCGGTGACCGTCCAATGGTCCAAGACATAGCAAGGGTCGGACGTGGCAGTCAGCACAATCTCGGTTTCTTCGAAAGCTTGCGAGGCACTGGCGCTGATACTTCCGTGGTTCGCCTGAACCAAGGTGATATTGAACAATTGGTTCCATTGGGCAAACAACTCCAAATCGTCGAGCAACCTCACGGTGGTACCATCGGCATAATAGTCGCCTGTGCCGTCGGCTTCTGTGTTCCATCCTTCGAAGACAAAACCTTGCCTTGTGAAGGTGCTTGTCTCCAAGGTTGTGGCTTCGAATTCGTTCACGGTTTGGTCGTTCATTGAGCCTTCGCCGCCGTTGGAATTGAAGTGAATGGTGTGGGTTTGCGTGGCGTATGTTCTTTTATAAAGCTGAATGGGTTGCTGATTGTTGTAGGTGCTTGATTGGAAATAGCGGAATCGGTCTTGTCCAGAGTTGTTGTTGTACCGCATCACCGAGGTGTTGGAAACCATCTTCACGCTATTGGACTCGTATGAGAATGTGTTCAAGGCAGGATTGGTGACAAAGTTGATTTTGTTACTCCCAGATGTGCCAGAGATGTATTTCCCGTTATTCGTACCGCCATTGACCTTTACAGAATAACCGCCCGTCATAGAGGCAATTGTAACAGTGACAAAGCCGTCATCTTCAATGGTGTTGTTGGAAATGGATTTCGAAACATAGCAATTTGTGTTGTCAATGCCTGTCCAAATGTAACCTGTAGTAGTGTTCGGCTCATAGACCAGGATGTATTCTCCGCTCCAGTCCGTTGGTGCGCTGGTCACTTTCACGAAGTCGCCGTTGGCACTGCCTTGTACGAAG
Source organism: Bacteroidales bacterium (assembly GCA_017549805.1). Taxonomy (GTDB): domain Bacteria; phylum Bacteroidota; class Bacteroidia; order Bacteroidales; family F082; genus Limimorpha. The sequence continues at coordinate 50,204 of JAFYNJ010000027.1, read as the reverse complement.
GTGGCCATTACCGTGACATTGAAGGCGGGCATGACGAAGCTGTCGCCCGATACGGCAACCGTTGTGTTCATGTCGCCTGTTTTGAACACATACCACGAATAGAGGCCGTAACCACTTGCTGGCGTTGCCGTCAGGGTGATGGTGGTTCCCGATTTGGCGCTACTGGCGCTGGCATTGATGCTGCCGTGGCTGACAGTCCCCAAAGCAATACTGTAGAGGGTGTTGTTCTGAACGAAGGTCGCACTCACCGTGACGGCATAGCCTGGCATGGTGAAGGTACCGTTGCTGCTTACAGCAACCGTGGTGTTGGCGTCGTCTGTTTTAAATACCGAATAGGAGTTTACCATATAACCCGGAGAGGGCGTGGCGGTGATGGCCACGGTGCTACCTTCCATGGCACTTTCTGGAGCCGATACGCTGCCATGTGAGAGCCCGGTCGCACAAGTGATGTTGTAGCTGACTCCACCGCTCCAGTTCTCATCCCAGATCATGCGGGCGTATTCGGGATGGTCGATGAAAGGGTTTCGGTTGTTCTGGTAGCCGTAAACGGCGTTGTTTCGGGCGATTTCCTTCTCGCTGACGGGATCCTCGTCGCTCCAGCGGAGCAGCATGGTCATGGCCCAGGGAAGGATCTCCGACTTGTTGGTCATGCCGCTGGTGCCCCAGCTTTCATCTTCGCTGTAGTAACGCACACTCATGTAGAAATAGCTGCGTGCGATGTCGCCTTTGTATTCGTCGATGGGCTCGAACACTTTTCCTGAATAACCTGATGTGACGCTAGGACCCAGCTTGGAGCCGTTGCCCGAAGTGTAGGTCGGGTTATTGACCTCGCCGTATGGGTAGTTGCTACGTTGTCCGTTGACGAAGCCGTCGGTGGGATATACATGGAAGAGGTCGCTGCGGGGCGTAGAGCTCTCGTTGAACCAGCTCTGCGGCCAGGTGTGCTCACGGTTCCAGCCATCACCTTCTTGGGAGAAGGAACTCCCGTTTTGGTTTAGATTGTATTCGTAATTGGAGTAGATGTCCCAGATCTTGCCGTTGGGTTTGCAGTCGGTGTAGGCATAGGCATCGAGGAGCCCTCCGTAACTCACAACATTGTGTCCTTTGATGATATCATGCAAAGCCACCTTCAGCGAATCGCCGGTTTTGCCATTGGCGTTGTTATAGTAGCCGTTAGGAATCTGGGCTTGAATAGTGATGCTGGCGAAGGCCAGAAGAATAATGATGAATAGGTGTTTTTTCATTTGTATGAAAAAAGAAGTTTGGTTATTAAGTTGATTATTTCGAGCTTGTCGGGAAGGTCAAAGTTCTTGTCTGCGATGACGCCGAATTGAAGAGGTAGCCTTTTCCTGGTTCAAGTTTGTTGAGCCCCGTTGCTCTCCATGTAGAGCCGTTGTATTTGGCATTGCCGGTCTTGGATTTGACCACGTCGCCGTTGACGGCATTAAAGCCTGCGAAGGCCGCGCTGAGCGTCATTTCCTCGTTGACCGGGAACGCGATCCAGTTGGATTGGCCGGCCAAGATGGTGGCGGGGTGATCTGCTGGGTTGATAGGCATGCCTTCCAAGGTGATCTCGCAGGCGCTTTCAACAGTAATCAAATACATCTTTGACAGATCCCAAGTCAAGTTGCCTCTCCAAGAGCTGCCGTTGTATTTGACATTTTGAGTCTTTGACTTGATGACGATGTTGGTAGTTCCTGGCAGAGCATCCACAAGGGCGGCCTTGAGGTCGTCGAGAGTAATCTCCAAGTTGGATGAGAACCAGTTTGTGCCTGCCGACAAGGTGACCGTCTGGGTGGTGGTGCTGGGTCCTTCAGTGGTAAAGGTGGCCATTTCGCTCCATGGGGTAAGGCCGTTTGGACAGATGCCACGCACCTGCACCTGATAGGTAGTCCCGGCATCCAGTCCTCCAAGGGTGATGGAATTGGGGGTGGTCCCTGTTTCGCCGTATGTGAAGTCATCGACACAAAGAATGTATTGGTCGCTGCAATTAAAGTGACGGAGGGCGATGTAGCCGTCCTGTCCGGCGTATGCGCTCAGATCAACCGTGTATTGATACCATGAACCTTGGCTTCGGGTGCCGCGAGGGACTCCGTGACGTTCACCCTTGGCGGTCATCGTCCATTCTTGGATGGTGGTGAAGTCGCTCGCATTGGTGTTACTGTCTGTTGAAACCGCGATGCCAAAGTGTTCGGCTGGATATACGGGATCCATGGCGCATGCCCAGAATGTGACAGAATTACCCAAGACAACTTGCGGCGAGACAAGATAATTGTCGGGATACAATACGACATTGTTTTTCCAACTATAAGAGTACACCATACCTCCTCCACTATGAGGAGATGTGTTGGTGCTCCCATTGGACAATACCCAGTTATTGCCGTCGCCGTCTGCGTCGATCAGGGTCCAATTGCCGAGACCATCTTCGAAATCATCCGCACCGGCACTCGTCTCAATCCAAGTGCCATCAGGAGCCGTCCTGTATCTGACATGATAGAAATCATAATAGCCTGTCCATTGCAAGGAGGCTGAATTGGAAGTGACATTGGCTACAGTCAGGTCGGATGGAGCGGGACAGGTTGACGCAAATCCAAGCATGATTTGGTTCTTCACTGTCAGGAGTGTGCCTTTGTAACTTGAAGGGCTAGCGGGATTGTAGTTCGTGCCATCGCTATAGATCCGGAGTGCTTGATTGCCATCGGCATCAAACACACGGCATGCCATGTGTGGCTGGTTGGTGTACGACCCCGTATTGTCATCCACAATCAGCGCGAGGTTGGACGTGCCATCGTAGTCAAATGGGGTATCGAAGGTAATGTAAGTCCATTTGCCAAAAACCATTTCCACGCTTCCACTGAACACCTTGTCACTCTCGTACGCACTGATCCAATCCGTAGAATTACTGAAAGCCGTCTTGGTAGTATGCTTCAGATAAATATCGTATGTACGGGTCTTCGTCTCCGTTACTTGGTTATAGAAAGCGATGCTATAGATCATCCCTGCTTGGCCAATCTCATCGGCGGTGTAGATCTGTTGTGTCAGCGAGTAATTGTAATGAGAATGGCTTGGAATATATACATTAGACGTAGTGCCATGGTCGCCAATATAGACTATAGAGTTAAGCATTCCTTCACAATCCATGACAAACGCAAAGCCATCATCAAAGTCGAACCATTGACTCGAGCACAGCTCATTGCCGTTCGAATAATTCACCTCGAAAGAGCATTCCTCGGTATAACTACCCGTAATCCAATGCAATTCAACATAGCTCCCGTTCTCCACCGGCAGCGTAAAGGTGGCGTCATATCCCACCAACACCGCAAGCCGTTGGACAAAGCCATTGCCGAAGTCCACCTCCAGATAGTTGTCGTTCCAGGCATCGCCATAGGAGTCGTGCAAATTGAAGGTAAGGCTGCAATAGTCGCCTATAGGCAGGAAATTCGCCGTCAGCGTCCTGTTTTTGAACACCGTGAAGGAATAATTGGCATCCGTCGAGACCACCACGCCCGAATCGTCGGTCCAATCCATGAACATATAGCCTGTATTGGGTGTGGCTGTCAGCCTGCAATAGTCGCCTTTGCCGTACTGACCGCCTCCGCTCACCGTTCCAGCCGTTGTATTGGATGAAGTGGCAGTGATGCTACACACCGATCTGTTGAGCATTATTTGGTTTTTTTTCCTCAAGCGCGACCCTACATAGGAGGAAGGACTTGATGGGTTGTAGTTGGTGTCGTCGCTATAAATGCGGATGGCTTGGTAGCCACTGGTAGCATACGTGCGACACGACATGTCGGGTCCGCTAGAATAATTTCCCGTGTTGTCATCCACGACAAGAACGAGGTTGGAGGTGCCATCGTATTCAAAAGGCGTGTCCAAAACAATGGTGGTCCATAAGCCCTTTCTCATGGTCACGCTGCCGTTGTACACCTTGTTTGACGACGTCGCACTGATCCAGTCCGATGTGCTGTCGAAACTCGTCTTGCTAGTGTGCTTCATGTAGATGTCATAGGTGCGGGTCTTTGTGTCACCTGTGTTGAAGAAGGAGATGCTGGTGATGGTGGTGCTTCCCCCCAATTCATCGGATGTGTAGATTTGTTCTGTCAAGGAATAATTATACAATGAATAGCTGGGGAGAAGGGGGCTTTCCTCCGTACCCTCACCGATGATGGTGCCCGCGTATGATTCGGCCATGAAAACAGCTTCAAGGTCGGTGTCCTCATATACGTTGAAGGAATAGGAAGGATTACAACTCACTACTTCTCCGTTCTTGCTCCAATGCAAGAACAGATAGTTTGAGTAGGGTGTTGCCGTCACAATGACTGTAGTGCCATCAGGATAGGTTCCCCCACCAGTTACTGTGCCTCCACCTGTTGAAATATTGTTATAGAATGCCACCGCCTTAACGGTCACCGTCCTCATACATGTTATATTGGTGAACTCGTTCCAGCCCGAAGCCGCCTGATAGTCCTCTATGGAGCCACATGGCACAATCACAGGGATGGTTTTGGGCACATCATAGAAAGCATTTTCACCCAAAGTGGGTGGGTTCTCGGGAAGGACCGTCATGGAAGCAAGATTGGTACAGCCATAGAAAGCTCTAGTTTGAATATTGGTTACGGAACTGCCGATAGACAAACTGGTAAAGTCGATACAATTTTCAAATGCCATGCCACCAATCCTAATCACGGAATTCGGAATGGTCAGCGTGCCGGTGAAGCCAGTGCCATAGAAAGCCAAATTATTAATCCATTTCACGGAATTTGGGATGGTCAGCGTGCCATTAAAGCCAGTGCAACCACAGAAAGCATATTGACCTATCGAAGTCACTAAACTCGGGATGGTCAGCGAGCCTGTGAAGCCACTGCAATGATAGAAAGCATAGTTTCCTATATTCGTCACGGAACTGCCAAGTGTTAGCGTTCCCGTGAAGCCATCGCAACCACAGAAAGCCAAAGCACCTATCGAAGTTACTGAATTCGGGATAGTCAGCGTGCCTGTAAAGTCGGCATAGCTGAACATATAATCAGGGATGATCTGAACATTTTCGCCGATGGTGAGCGTGCCTGATGCCTCATAAAAAGGAGAATGATTAGCATCGATATAAGCCGCAGTATTATTCGTGACATTGTAATTCACATGTGTAAAGGCTGTCTCTCGGAATAGGCAGGCAGGGACTTCCTCCACGTCCTCTTGAATCTCAAGTGTCCCTCCGCAACCTTCAAAGGGAAGGTCGTCAGCAGTAACATCCGCACAATTGGTGGCGAGGTAATACACATTGGTCAAGTTGCTGCAATCCTTGAAAGCGTGCGCTCCTATCGATGTCACATATTCTCGAATGGTAACTACCGTGAAATTGGCGTTGCGAAACATATTGGCGGGGACTCTTTGTGTGTTCAAGGTGATGACCAGTGCCCCTCCGCAGCCGTAAAACGGATGGGCGCTTTCAGTAACATCTGCGCAATTGAGGGCGCCGTATCGTACTTGATAAAAACTACTGCAATTATAGAAAGCACCGTTGCCGATGTCGGTCACAGACGAAGGGATGGTCAACGTGCCCGTGAAACCAGAACAATTGCCAAAGGCGTATGACTGAATCGTAGTTACGCCGTTCGTAATGGTCAAATTGCCATGAAAGCCGGTGCAACTGTTAAATGCACAACTCCCAATAGTAGTCACTGAATTCGGGATGGTCAAGTCGCCATAAAAGCCTGTACACTCATAGAAAGCATAGCTTCCAATTGACTCCACGGAACTGGGAATGGTCAACGTACCTGTGAAATTGGCGTTCATAAACATATAATTGCGTATATGCTGAACAGTATTGCCAATGACAAGCGTGCCCCCAACATTCTCAAAAGGGTGCGCGGTATAAGCAGAGTGTAACGCATAACAATCGGCAGCGTTATATTGCACTTTCGAGAAGCTGCAATTCGCAAAGGCGGCATCGCCTATCCAATTCATGGAAGTCGGGATGGTCAGTGTTCCCGTGAAACCAGTGCAATTACAGAAAGCATGGTCGTCAATCTTTGTCACTGAATTCGGGATGTTCAGAGAACCTGTAATACCGGTACAATTAAAAAAAGCATAACTTCCTATGGTGGTCACGGAATTCGGTATGGTCAACGATGTGATTTGATCGTATCCATTATAAGCATAGGACCGTATCTCGGTCACCGTATAAACAATGCCATCATGGGTGACACTACTTGGCAAGACAAGATTCCCCGAGGGATAGTAATCGCCGGAGGTCAGTTCCACATAGTGGTTGGTGGCATCAATGATGTTGAAGTACAGGGTATTCCCCGAATAAACCGTGGAGAAGTCGTAGGCGTGCACCGTTCCCATGCCTAAGAAGAAGGCAAGAAGCAGGGTGAAAACACATTTGTTGGCGAGGATGGATCTTTTCATGGTATTAGTTTTTTTTTTGTTTGTTTCAAATAGAGGGTTCAATATTACGGTTTTTATTTGGAATAAACAAGTGCTACCGGGGGAATTAGGCATAAAAAAAGTGGAGACTGTCGAGTCTCCACTTTTTTATTCAGGATTCAAAATGATGAATCCAATGTGTTATTTAGTACTTGTCGGGAAGGTCAAAGTTCTTTCCGTTGTTGCTGCCGAATTGAAGAGGTAGCCCTTTCCAGGCTCAAGTTTGCTGAGCCCCTGTGCTCTCCATGAGGTGCCGTTGTATTTGGCATTGCCGGTCTTGGATTTGATCACATCGCCGTTGACGGCATTAAAGCCTGCGAAGGCCTCGTTGAGCGTCATTTCCTCGTTGACCGGGAATGCGATCCAGTTGGATTGGCCGGCCAAGATGGTTGCTGGGTGCTCGGCAGGATCAACAGGCATGCCTTCCAAAGTGATCTCGCAGGCGCTTTCAACAGTAATCAAATACATCTTCGACAGATCCCAAGTCAAGGCGCCTCTCCAAGAGCTGCCGTTGTATTTGGTGTTTTGGGTCTTTGACTTGATGACGATGCTAGTAGCGTTAGGCAAAGCTGCCACAAGGGCGGCCTTGAGGTCGTCCAAGGTGATTTCAAGATAGGTCGAGAACCAGTTGGCGCCTTCTGTCAAAGCAATGGTTTGTGTGGCAGTTGAAGAGGTGACTTTCTTGTAGAAAGCAAAGGATTGGCCAGCGATATTGTTGTTGATGGTGGTATAGCATCTCCAGTCTTGGGTGTTGTAGATGCCTAAGTAACGTCCGGTGGCATCGTTTTGCAGATAACCTTCTTCGGTCAAATTGAAAACATTATTGGTATTGACACCCACACGTACGCCGTTGTTTGAACTGGTGCAGTACAGCCAAGTTGTGGTATCGCCATTCGGACAGAACATATAGCCATCGTCGGTGATTCTGATATTCCACTGGAGGGTGTCGGCAATCTCGCCAGAAAGTGTGTTTTCGGCAACGACGACACCAACTGCGTCAGGAGCTTTAGAGGTGCCATTATTGTTTGACATAGCGTAGGAATCATGCTCAAGATCCTCATAGGTGCCAACAATGACAAACACATCGTCTTCGGTTAAGTCGGCAAGATCGGTCAATACCCAGTCGCCAGGAGTGGGAGGGATCACGTAATGGCCTTGGGTGACGGTAACCTCAATATCTGAAGCACCTGGATAGGTAAGAGTAATGGTGGCAGTGCGATCGGCTTCGCCATCGTTGACCGTAGTGGTGAAAGTAACGGTTTCATTGTCGATGACAAAATTGCTAATCCATTCTGCTGTAGAAATGGCAGCAAGGGTTTCGTCTTCCAAAGGATTGTCAATGGTATAGGTAAATTGACCAGATGTGGCATCGTATGCCAAGGAAACCGTTTCAGTAGCATGGATGACAGGAGTGGTGTTCGCAGTAACGATCACATTTTGTGGGTTGGCGATTTGGGCAACGTTGTAGCAGCCGATGTTGCCATCCAAGGTTAGGATGTCGTTCACGGCGTATTCAACACCGGAAATGCCACGCACCACAATGGTATTCTCGTCTTGGGCGATAGTCGTGTTTTGTCCGGAAATTGCAGTAACTGTTGCATTTTCAATGGTTACAAACAAACCTTGAATAGAGTTGCTTGATGTGAAATCGTCAGCATTGATTTCGGCAATCGTCTTGACGGTAGGTGTTACGGTGTTGCCGCTTGAAAGCACCGTAACTTCTGGATTATTGGTAATTTCTAGCAGGCCGTTATAATCACTTAAAGTACCAGTGACACTGATTTCATCGCCAACAGCAACGGTGAATTCACCAAAAACGACAATGGCTGCGGTGGCATCCTGAATGTATGCAGTAGTCTTATTGCTATTGTTAACGCTAAATGAAGTAACTGTACCCATAGTATACACATCGCCCGTTGCTTGAGCACGCGCTTCGGCGATGGTTATTGGAACAAGGATGGTGTAGGTTGCCGTTGCGATAGCGCTGCTGTTACCTGCTCCGTCGTATGCGATGGCTTTGATGGTGGTTGTTGTCGAAACGGTGATTGGACCATTGTAAAGTGTGCTTGAATCATCAGGATCGGTACCATCGAGGGTATAGTAAATGCTTGCATTTTCGGTGGCGCAGCTGATGGTTACGCTTTGAGCTTCTGAATAGGAACCAGCAGCAGGGTTGAAGGTGGGAATGGCAACACTGCCTACCACTTCTTCGATGTTGCCCAACATGATGTTGTAATAGGTGCTGGAGGATATGCCTACATAGTAACCCGTCACCTTGACAGTCTTCCCGTCCAAGGCTGTGATATCTTCAGTGTTGAGAGGATACGAGATGCTACCAATGGCAGTTGTTGCACCTTCGGGATAAATGTTGTAATGCGTTTCATTGACAGAAAGCGAACCTTCAAATTGCACATAGTTGGACAAATCGGGAGGTGTGGTGGAAGCCACTCTGGCATCCATGTCTTCGCCGGTAAGAACAGTGGGGTCTTCTGCCACATAGTTCGAACTTGTCGCAGCGGTGATGGTGGTAGAGCTATTGAACTCAAACACGCCGCCATAGACAACGACACTACCTGAAAGCTTCACCATGTCACCGATGTTGTAGTCGGCTTGGGTGTAGTTTTGGTTGTAGTAGTAAACATAACCTGTTCCGTCACCAACAATGAAGCCTCTTGCACTCTTTGCAACGATGGTGCCTTGCACGGAATAGGTTCCAGCGGCAGTAATGTCGGAGATGTTGTTCACCGCATTGGGGTTGGCAGCTTGTGTCACCGTAACGTTCTTGGTCGCAGTATGGTCGGTGTTGTAAGTATAGGTAAGGGTGACAGAAGCTGTTCGGGGAGCTGTGGTTTGGTTGGCTGTGCAGGTGAAAGGAACCGTTGTGCCAACTGTGCCGATGGTGAGCCATTCGGCTGTAGTGGTCGCTGTCAATACACCGCCACTAACGCCATTGTTGATGGTGTATTCGATGGCGCCAGAAGTGGCATCGTAAGCAATGTCAACATTAGCTGCAGTGATGGAAGGAGTAGGTGCTCCACCAGATGTGTAAGTGACTTCAATTTCGGTAAAGAAGATCTTGCCTTTGTTGCCACTTGATTGGCTGATGGCAAACACAGCGGATTCACCGCTAACACTTACATCGGCTCCTGATTCAATGGCTGAATCAGCGTAAAGCAATGTGCCATTGTCCTTACTGGTGAAAGTAGGCGTCACGGTAACAAGTGAACTGCCAGATGGAACGGAGATCGTAAGTGTGGCACCTTCATTCGCATAGAATCTCCAAGTCTGATCGTTGGTATAATACTTTCCGGTATTGCCACCGCCAGCAGCAGTGAAAGTAACATCGTCCATGGTAGCAGTGAGGTATTGGGTCCCGTTGGTCCAATTGTTCGCTGAAGCATAGTCGGAGATGTTCAGCGTTGTTTGCGCCCAAGTAAGGCCGCTCAATAACAGCATGGCTGCCATCAAAATAGTAATTCTTTTTTTCATGATTTGAGGATTTGTTTTTTAATGATTGATATTTAATTCTTTAGATTTTTTTACAGCATTGTTTAAGCGTGTAAAGATACACACTTTTTTTTATTGCAAGAAATTAATAAAAAAATTAAGAATGTGAATCAATTCTTCGTCATCCTTCCGGTGATCCTGAACAAAGGCGTCAAGAAGGCAAAGATGAAGTCCCACAAAATCAATCCCGGCAACAGACCGTGCTCACCGAGACGTTTGGAGGCGCCACGATAGAGGATCATCTGGGAACCATAACGCAAAAGGAAAAGGAAGGCCAATATGGGGTAGTAATAGGCCGCGTAGGACATATTGAACGGCAACGAAAAAGCGGGGCGGAGGAAAAACAAGGCGATGAAGCTGGCATAGAACAGGAACTGCGACCAGTAATGCAGGGCCATCATGAATCGCACGCCGATGCGGTGCATCGGAATGGTGGAGTATTTGTTGCAGCGCTCTCTGGCCCATGTCCCGAAACTACTGGGCGGGGTGCAGGTGATGGCATCCTCTGCGTCGATCTGTACCTTGGTGTTCTTCTTGGTGGCCACCTGTCCGATGAAGATGTCGTCCTCACCCGCCGTCATGCCGTAATGCGAGGTGAATCCCTTGTTGCGGAAAAACAGCCGCTGGCGGTAGGAGAGGTTCTTGCCAATACCCATGTAAGGCTTGCCTGCCAAAGCGGAAGAGAGATACAGGAAACCGGTTTGCAAGGCGTCGAAGCGCATCAAACGGTTCAGCAGTCCGCCTGTGTTGTTCAAGCGGCAGTAACCTATGACCACCTCGGTGTTGTAGTCGTAACAGCTGACCATGCTGCGCAACCACAGGTCGCTGGTGGGCATGCAGTCGAAATCGGTCAGCACCATCAGGTCATAAGAGGCCGATTTGATGCCCATCGAGAGGGGGAATTTCTTGCCGTAGAAGAAGTTGAGATGCTGCCTGAGTTGCACGGGTTTGACACGTGGCTCGCGACGTTCCAGGTCTTTGAGGTATTCCTCGGTCTCGTCGTCGGAACAGTCGTTCACCACCACCACCTCAAACTGGGGATAATCCTGTCGGAGCAACGCGGGGATGAGTTCGGTAAGCTGCTCGTATGCATCGCGCGCGCAAACCACGATGGAGACGGGCTCCAGCTCGTCGTCAACTTTCATCCGCACTTGCCGTTTGTAGAATGCGAGTTTCGAGAAACGGATCCAATGGATGCCAAGCTGGATGGCAAGCATGAGGACGAAAAGGGCTAATATGTAAAATGACAGGCGGTTATAGAAAAAGTCGATGCTCACGGCGGATCCTCCTAATAGATGTGCAAAAATAGAGATTTTTTTTACCTTTGCAAAAAATTCTGACCATGAAATTCACCTTGTCGGCTAACGACCCCAAAAGCGATGCCCGGGCGGGTTTGTTGCATACTGGACATGGGACGGTGGAGACGCCGATTTTCATGCCTGTGGGTACCGTGGGGTCGGTCAAGGCCTGCCATATCCGCGACATCCGCGACGAGGTCAAGGCGCAGATCATCCTCGGCAACACCTACCATCTGTATCTTCGTCCCGGCCTCGATGTGTTGGAGTCGGTGGGCGGCTTGCATCGCTTCAATGGATGGGACCGTCCCATCCTTACCGACAGCGGTGGATTTCAGGTGTTCTCGCTCACGGGCATCCGAAAAATGAAGGAGGAAGGGGTGGAGTTCCGTTCACACATCGACGGCTCAAAGCATCTCTTCACGCCCGAACGCGTGATGGACATCCAGCGGAGCATCGGCGCCGACATCATCATGGCGTTCGACGAGTGTACGCCAGGCACGGCCGACTACCGTTATGCCAAGCAGTCGATGGAGCGCACCCACCGCTGGCTCGACCGTTGCGTGGAACGCTTTGGGGCTACCGACCCGAAGTACGGCTATGAGCAGACGCTCTTCCCCATCGTGCAAGGCTGCGTCTATCGCGACCTCAGGGAAGAGTCGGCGGAATACATCGCTGCCAAGAATGCCGACGGCAACGCCATCGGAGGGCTTGCCGTGGGCGAACCTACGGAAAAGATGTATGAGATGATCGAGTTGGTGAACAGCATCCTGCCCAAGGACCGGCCACGTTATCTCATGGGTGTGGGCACGCCTGCCAATATTTTGGAAGGCATCGAACGCGGCGTCGATATGTTCGACTGCGTGATGCCCACCCGCAACGGGCGCAACGGTATGATATTCACCTCGGAAGGCGTCATCAACTTGAAAAACGAGAAATGGCGCACCGATTTCTCGCCGGTGGATCCCAATGGGGAAACTTTCGTCGATGCACAATATTCAAGGGCTTATCTGCGTCATCTTTTCGTTGCAGGCGAGATACTCGGTCCCATGATCGCCAGCCTTCACAACCTCGGGTTCTACCTGTGGCTCGTCAAGGAGGCCCGGAAGCACATCGTGGATGGCGACTTCACCGGCTGGAAGGCCGACATGATGCCTAAAATAACGCGCAGACTGTGAAAAGGCTCGATCTCTACATATTGAAGAAATTCATCGGCACCTTCTTTTTTGCCGTCTCGCTGTTGATGATGATCATCATCGTCTTCGATCTGTCCGAGAATATCGACTCTTTCCTGAAACACGACGCTCCTTGGCATCGCGTGGTGGTGGACCATTACCTGACCTCCATCCCGTATTTCACCAACCAGTTTATTCATCTCTTTGCTTTCATCTCGGTGATATTCTTCACCTCCAAGATGGCGAACCACTCCGAGGTGGTGGCTGTGTTGAGCAGCGGTGTCAGCTTCTGGCGTTTCCTCTATCCCTACGTGGTGGGCGCCGCTCTGCTGACGATGATGTCGCTGTATCTCGGCAACTTCATGATTCCCAACATGAACGAGATCCGCAGGAAGTTCAAGGACGAGTATATCGAGCATCTTACGAAAAGCTCCGGCGTGAATCTGCATATCCAGACCGACAAGGATGAATTCGTCTATGTGTCGATGTACGACTTGAAACGGGATCTCGGCTACAAGTTCGCCGTGGAGCGTTACAACGGCAATGAGTTGGTTTACAAGATGATGTCGGATGTCATCTATCACAAGCCCGACGACGACCATCATTGGCGCATCGATTTTGCCACGCAACGTTTCATCGACGGCGACCGTGAATACATCGTAAACTCGAACACGATCGACACCATTATCGACAAGCTTTCGCCCAGCGATTTTTACAATATGAAGGAGGACTTTGAGGAGATGAATTTCTTTGAGCTGCGCGACCACATCAGGACGATGCGACAGCGTGGCTCGGAGGGGATCTTGCGCTATGAGGTGGAGATGCACCAGCGCATGGCCCAACCGGCCGCCATCCTCATCCTCACGCTCATCGGCGCCGCGCTCTCGAGCCGCAAGATCAAGGGCGGCATGGGCATGCATCTCGGCTTTGGCATCGCCATAGCGTTCTCCTATGTTTTGATAGGGCAGGTTGCCAAGGCTTTCGGTGTCAATGGCGTGGCCTCGCCGGCGTTGGCCGCGTGGATCCCGAATATCCTGTACGCATTGCTTGCTGCCTATTGTCTTGCCAAGGCGCCGAAGTAGATAAGAATTTAGAATTTAGGAGTAAGAATTAAGAATTTTTCTTATATTCGCAGTTTGAAAAACACACATACTATGCACATTGCTATCGCTGGAAATATCGGCTCAGGGAAAACCACCCTGACGCGCCTGTTAGCCAAACACTTCGGCTGGACACCCCATTTCGAGGAGGTGGACCATAACCCTTATCTGGACAGCTTCTACGAGGACATGCAACGCTGGTCGTTCAACATCCAGATCTTTTTCCTCAATAGCCGTTTTCGTCAGGTGATCGACATCCGCAACAGCGGGAAGGACGTCATCCAAGACCGCACCATATACGAGGATGCCATGATCTTTGCGCCCAACCTCTATTCGATGGGCCTCATGGAGTCGCGCGACTTCGAGAACTACCGGTCGCTGTTCGACTTGATGTCGAAGTTCCTCCAGGCACCCGACCTGCTCATCTACCTGCGTGCCTCGGTGCCGACCTTGATGCGCCAGATTGCCAAGCGTAACCGTGACTACGAGCAGTCGATCCGTCTCGACTACCTCAGCAACCTCAACGAGCGTTACGAGGAATGGATCAGCGGCTACAAGGAGGGCAAGCTCCTGATTATCGAGAGCGACAAGCTCGAACTGGAGAACCCAGAGGACCTCAGTACCATCATTGAGAAGATTGAAGCGTCCCTGAACGGTCTGTTCTGATGAAAGTGCTTGGCATCATACCCGCCCGTTACGGCTCCACGCGTTTTCCCGGCAAGCCCTTGGCCATGATTGGGGGAAAGACGATGATCCGCAGGACCTGCGAACAGGCCCTGAAGTCGTCGTTGGATGCCGTCGTGGTGGCTACCGACGACCAGCGCATCTATGACGAGGTGCTGGGCTTTGGAGGACAAACGGTGATGACCCGTGCCGACCATAAGAGCGGCACCGACCGTTGTTGCGAGGCGCTCGACTTGTTGGGCGGAGACTACGATGCCGTGGTCAACATACAAGGTGACGAACCCTTCATCAATCCCAAGGAGATCGACCAGGTTGCCGAGCTCATCCGTCGCGACGACACCTGTCTCGCCACGCTGGCGAAAAAAATCACGGATCCTTCCAAGCTCGACAACCCCAATGTCGTGAAGGTGGTCTTCGACAAGGAAGGCAACGCCTTGTATTTCAGCCGTCATCCCATTGATAGTTACCAACATATCGGCATCTATGCCTATAAAGCCGCGACGCTTCATGCCATCGCCGCTTTGCCGATGGGCCGTCTCGAGCAGGCTGAAAGACTTGAGCAGCTGCGTTGGCTTGAAAACGGCCTGCGCATCCGCGTAGCCGTCACCGAATGCGGCGAAAACATCGCCATCGACACGCCACAAGACCTTTTGAACATCCCTCAAGAAATGCTCCGATGAATACGATATACAATGCCATAGCAGCCCTTCTCTATGATCACGAAACGGTGATCGTCCCCGGCTTGGGTGCCTTTTTGCGCCATGCAGAGGGTGCCAAGGCCAATGTCATCACCAACCAGTTTGAGAGGCCTTCCTCCACCCTCGGTTTTGATCCGCAGCAGCGTGAGGAAAACGACCTGCTGGTACGCTATCTGGTGAACCACGAGGGCTTATCCGAGGAAGAGGCCAAGCAACAACTGGCATTGTTTGTTTCCGATTGTTTCGCCAAGCTCAGGTCGGGCGGCACCATGGAGATCCCCGAAGTGGGTACACTGTCGTTCGATGGTAACCAGGAGTTGGTTTTCGAAGCCGTGGATGCCTCCAATTTCAACGGCGACGCCTTCGGACTCAGCGACCTGAATCCCAAGCCGGTGTATGGCTCCGAGCGTCAGGAGGACTGGAAGGAACAGGTGAAGCGGCAGATCAAGGATCAGAACACGCCGATGACGGTGGAACTGCTCCGTGAAGAAGGCGACAAGCACAATGAACGCCATGGCGGATGGATCTGGTGGTTGCTGCTATTGCTCGCAGCCGCTGGTGTGGCGTTGTGGTACTTCAAGTTCAGGCCTGTGACTTCTGAACCGGTGCCGACCAAACCCTTTGGCACCATCGTGGTAAAACCGAAACCCGTGCCGATGATATCTGATACCATGGCAATCATCTCCGACACCCTAAAGAACCCATCGGACACTTTGGAGATGCCAGATACCTTGGCGATTCCAACCGATCCTGTGATCCTGCCAAAATCTGCGATGGAGGTGATTGTCCCGCCCGACACTGCCAAGGTGTTTATCGTGGGCGGCTGCTTCTCCGTTGAGCAGAATGCCTTGAACATGGCTGCGACAGCGAGGGAGCAGGGCTGCGCCGATGCCTTTGTCATGAGGAGGGGCACCATGTTCTATGTTTGCTATGGCCACTTCCCAACCATGGAAGATGCAAAGGCGGCATTGGGCACCGTCCTCGAGAATTATAACAAGAAAGCTTGGATCCTCAAGAAATAAAGGCATGAGCAAGAAGAACAAACTGCAGAAATTTGAGGAGAACAGGTCGTTCGACAACCTGTTCCAATATTCCTACGAGCGCATCATGGAGGAGGGCTTTCCCCTGCAAGGGAAGTGGCATTCCGATTTCTTCCACAACGACCATCCCATCGTATTGGAGCTCGGCTGCGGCAAGGGGGAATATACTGTGGGACTGGCCCGTGCCCATCGTGACGTCAACTACATTGGCGTTGACATCAAGGGCGCCCGTATGTGGCGTGGCTTGACCCAAGCCCGTGAGGAAGGTTTGGCCAATGTGGCCTTCATCCGTACCCGTATCGACCAGATAGCCCATTTCTTTGCACCCAACGAGGTCAGCGAGATTTGGGTCACCTTCCCCGATCCCCATCCCGGTGAAGGCGAACGCAACGCCAGGCATAAGCTCACTTCGCCTGAGTTTTTAGAGCGTTACCGCCAGATTGTCCGTCCCGATGGCATACTCAACCTCAAGACCGACAGCCCCATCATGTATGAATTCACCTTGCATGAGGTGATCGAGAAACAGGGGTTGCCGTTGTTGTATGCCTCCGACGATCTTTATGCCAACACCGACGACCTTGAAGTGAAATCGATCCGCACCTTCTATGAACAGATGTGGCTTGACCAAGGACTTACGATAAAGTATTTGAGATTTGGAATTAATAGACAATAAATAAAAGATAAAGCTATGTTTACAGAAGACAAACAATTCTACATCGCGCATTGCGACAACGGTCCCCTTTATTTGGTAGGTAAGATGGCCAACCGTCACGGCTTGATTTGTGGTGCCACCGGTACGGGCAAGACCGTCACCCTTCAAGTCCTTGCCGAGTCGTTCAGCCAGGCCGGCGTGCCGTGTTTCATGGCCGACATGAAAGGCGATCTTTCGGGTATCAGCCAATCCGGCCAGATGAGCGGCTTCATCGAGAAGCGCCTGCCGGAATTTTTTCCCGTAGAACCCGTTGAAGGTGAGGACACCTCTCATCTTTCAACTTTCAACCCTCAACTCTTCCATGGCTGTCCGACGCGTTTCTTCGACGTATATGGCGAGCAGGGCCATCCCCTGAGAGCCACCATCTCCGAGATGGGACCTCAGCTGTTGTCGCGTTTGCTCGGCCTCAACGAAACCCAGACGGGCATCATGAACATTGTGTTCAAAATCGCCGACGACCGCGGCCTGCTGCTCATCGACATGAAGGACCTTCGCCTGATGCTCGACTATGTGGCCAAGAATGCCAAGGAGTTCACCACGACCTACGGCACCATCACCTCGGTAAGCGTGGGTGCCATCCAGCGTGCCTTACTGGCCCTGGAGGCTGAGGGTGCCGACCAGTTCTTCGGTGAACCATCGTTCAATGTGTATGACTTCCTGCAGACCGAGCAGGGACTGGGCATCATGAACGTGCTGGCCGCCGACAAGCTGATGCTGAACCCCAAGCTCTATTCCACCTTCTTGTTGTGGCTGTTGAGCGAGCTCTATACCCAGTTGCCCGAGGTGGGCGACTTGGAGCTGCCCAAGCTGATCTTCTTCTTCGACGAAGCCCACATGCTGTTCAAGGACACCTCGAAGGCCTTGGTTGACAAGATCGAGCAGGTGATCCGCCTGGTGCGTTCCAAGGGCGTAGGCGTGTATTTCGTCACCCAGAGCCCCGACGACATTCCGGAGGCCATCGCCGGTCAGTTGGGCAATCGTGTGTTGCATGGCTTGAGGGCTTACACTCCCAAGGAACAGAAAGCGGTGAAGGCTGCCGCACAAACCTTCCGCACCAATCCGAACTTCAACACCGAAGTTGCCATCCTCGAGCTTGGAACGGGCGAGGCGCTAGTGTCGTTCCTTGACGCGAAGGGTGCTCCCAACATCGTGGAACGTGCCAAGATATTGTTCCCCTTGAGCCAGATCGGTGCCATCTCCGACGAGCAGCGTGAGACAATCATCCGCCAGTCGCGCCTCTATGGCCAGTATGAGAAGACCTTCGACCGCGAGAGCGCCTACGAGATGTTGGTGGAGGAACAGAAACAGGCCGAGAAGCGTGCCCAGAAGGAGGCCGAGGAGGAAGAGAAACGCAAGGCCAAGGAAGCCAAGGAGAAGGAAAAGGCAAAGTCTTCCAAGTCTTCGAGCAAGAAGAAATCGACAGGCCGAAAAGCCATCGAGAAGACCATCAACACCACGGCG
Source organism: Bacteroidales bacterium (assembly GCA_017549805.1). Lineage (GTDB taxonomy): Bacteria > Bacteroidota > Bacteroidia > Bacteroidales > F082 > Limimorpha. The sequence goes on along the minus strand of JAFYNJ010000027.1, from coordinate 32,106 downwards.
ACGACCTTTGGCAGACAGCTCGGAAAGAGCATTTTCCGTGGGCTGCTTGGAGGAATCTTTAAGTAGCTTTAATCACTCGCCGTACCTGTCAACATCGGAACAAACGTGAAATCCCCGAACACCTCCTCATGGAGCGTGCCATCGGGGTTTTTCGTGATGCGGCGCATCGTCTGGTGCCCGGGCTCCCCTTCGTCGATGGGGATGACCATGATGCCATTGGGTTTCAGCTGGGCTATGAGTTTGGGTGGGATGGCAGGTGCCCCTGCGGTGATGATGATGCGGTCGAAAGGCGCGTAGGTGGGCAGTCCTTCGAAGCCGTCGCCGAGGAAGGTCTTGACGCGGTAGGGCAGTTGTTCTAGGATCTCCTTGGTTCGGAAAAAGAGGCTGCGTTGCCGCTCGATAGTGAAGACCTTGGCGCCCAGGGCGGCCAGTACACAGGCTTGGTAGCCCGATCCGGTGCCGATTTCCAGCACTTTCATGCCGTTCTCCACTGAGAGCAGCTCTGTTTGACAGGCCACGGTGGAAGGCTGCGAGATGGTTTGTCCTGCGCCGATGGGGAAGGGCTGGTCGGAATAGGCAAATTCCACAAACGAGGAGTCGAGAAAGACGTGGCGCGGCACCTCGTTGAGGGCGGCCAGCACGCGCTCGTCGCTGAAGCCCTCGCTGCGCAGCTGGTTGACGAGCTGCTGCCTTAAGCCCTTGTGCCGGTAATTGTCTTCCAGGATCTTCATTTTATGCCGCAAAGTTAAGATAATTCTCAATTCTTAATTCTAAATTCTCATTTCTTTCTTACCTTTGCCCAAATTTACCGATATGTTGAAAATAGGTGTTTTGGGAGCCGGTCATTTGGGCAAGATCCACATCAAATGCATCAAGCAGATCGACCGTTATGAGCTGGTGGGGTTCTACGATCCGGATCCTGCTACGGCCAAGGCAGTGGAGGAGGAGATGGGCATCCGGTGTTTTGCTACGCTGGAGGCGTTGATCGAAGCGGTTGACGTGGTGGACATTGTGACCCCGACGGTGCAGCATTTCAGCTGTGCCTCGAAGGCCTTGAGGCTCCGCAAGCATGTCTTTATCGAGAAGCCCATCGTGGCCACGCCTGAAGAGGCATCTCAGCTAGTCCTACTGGCCGAGGAGGCTGGCGTGAAGGTGCAGGTGGGTCATGTGGAGCGGTTCAACCCCGCTTTCATCGCCGCCGAGCCTTTCATCAAGGCACCCAAGTTTATTGAGGCCCACAGGCTTGCCCTCTTCAACCCGCGGGGTACCGACGTCCCCGTGGTGCTCGACTTGATGGTGCATGACCTCGACATCCTGTTCACCATCATCGATTCGCCCGTCGCTCGTGTCAGCGCCTGTGGCGTGGCCATCGTGAGTCCCACACCCGATATCACCAACGCCCGCATTGAGTTCGAGGACGGCTCCGTGGCCAACCTCACAGCCAGCCGCATCTCGCTCAAGAATATGCGTAAGACCCGCATCTTCCAGAAGGATGCCTACATTACCGTCGATTTTTTGGAGAAGAAATCCGAGATTGCCCGTATTCATGACCATGAGACCTCGGGCTATCCCTATTCCCTGACGCTCGACTTGGCCAATGGAGCAACGCGTCAGATCACCCTTGAAAAACTAGAGATCAAGCCGCTCAACGCCATTCAAACCGAATTGGAGAGCTTCTACGACAGCATCATCCACAATACCATGCCTGTAGTTTCCATCCAGGACGGCGTCAAGGTGCTGAATCTCGCCTACGAAATCATCAAGGCGTCCGAAGCGTCGTTCCATAAATTGAGTGGGGAATAAAATCAAGTCTTGAAACAATAATTCCATAGCAGAATCGTTTAATATTAAAAGTTCTTTTATGATTCGAAAGTTTACCCTTTTTTCGCTTGTTTCGTTTGTCGTTTTTGCTCTGCTGCTGCCTGCTTCTTGCAAGAAGTTCGAAGGGTCGCAGACAGTGCCTTCCTATATCCGTATCGACACGGTTGGGCTGAGTTGCGACTACTATACCTATGGGGCCAACACGCATGCTTTCATCGATGTTTGGGCATATATCGACGGCAACGATTTGGGTTGCTTCGAATTGCCCGCCACCATCCCCGTGCTAAAGGAGGGACGCCATACGGTATCCTTCTTGCCGGGCATTGCCCGTGACGGCATCAGCTACTACAGACCCTATTATCCTTTCGTCGCACCGGTGGAGGTCGAGCTTGACTTGGTGCCCGACAGCATCATCAGAGTGTTTCCGGTTTTCAACTATTGGCCTAACGGCGAGAACCTGCATGTGCGCTGGATGGAGGACTTCGACCGCGGTTCGATTTCCATACAGCCCACCCCGCAGAGCGATACCTCCATCCTTCGCGTTGGAGGTCCTTTGGCTTGGCATGATCCCGAAGGCGTTCACTCCACCTATTCTGGCAAGGTGGTGCTGACTTCTGATACGATGCAGTTCTGCATTGCCACCAACGAAGAGTTTGAGGACCTGCCCACCACGGGATCGGCTTGCATGCTGGAAATGGACTACAAGTGTTCCGATACTTGTGCCGTGGGTCTTTTCTATTTGGATGGTGCCGTCCAACAATTCCAGATACTTCGTCTTCGTCCCACTGGGGCTTCGGGTGTAGAACCTGAGCAGTGGAAGAAGATCTATGTCAACCTCGGTCCCTATCTGGTGGATTTCGAGGATGCCACCTATTTCAAGCTGTATATCTCCTCTTGGTATGACCGCAACGACGGTCCCCAGTATTTCTATTATGACAATTTGAAGATTATTTATCGCGACCGATGAAAAACAAACGCAGACTGCCTTTCCTGTACGGTGCCGTTGACTGGTTGCTTTCTGTCGTAGCCTGGACCCTGTTCTACTATTTCAGGAAAACCTACGAAATACCCAATGTCAACACTTGGCAACGTTTCGGCATTGCCTTCCACGATCAGAGCTTCTGGACCGCTGTGGCCGTCATTCCAGTCTGCTGGGTCGTGTTGTACGGCATCACGGGTGCCTACCAGAGCGTGTATTCCAAATCGCGTTTGAAAGAGCTTTCGCAAACCTTTTTCATCACCTTGTTGGGCGTTACGGTGCTGTTTTTCGCTGCCATCCTCGACGACCAGATCTTCACCTACAAGATGTATTACCAGTCGTTCATCACGCTGTTTGCCTTGCAATTCGGCCTGACCTACCTGGGACGTCTGATTATCACCAGTGTGGTGAAGCATAACATCAAGACGGGCAAGATTTGGTTCAACACCTTGATAGTGGGCAGCAACGACAATGCCATTGCCCTTTATAAAGAGATTGCCGAACCGCAGAAGCCTACGGGGCAGCGATTTGTGGGTTTTGCGAGCGTGTATGACAAAGAGTCGTACCGTTTGAGCGACTATCTTCCGCACTTAGGTTCAGTAAAGGACTTGGTGGAGATTGTGAAGCAATACGATGTGGAAGAGGTGATTATCGCCATCGAGCGTTCCGAGAAGGACTGCATGAATGTCATCCTGCCTGTGATCAACAAGACGGATGCCGAAGTGGAAATCATCCCTGAGATGCAGGACTTGGTCTTCGGTAATGTGAGGCAGTCGGCTATCTGGCGTACGCCTTTGGTTCAGGTTAGTCCCGAGCTGATGCCTATCTGGCAGCAGGTCATCAAGCGTGTGTTCGACATTGTGGTCTCCATCGTGGTGCTGATCGTGTTGTCGCCCGTGTATCTGATTACGGCAATCATCGTGAAGGCCACTTCTCCCGGTCCGGTCTTCTATGTTCAGGAACGTATTGGGAAGAATGGCAAGCCGTTTAAGATGGCCAAGTTCCGCAGTATGCGCGTCGATGCGGAAGCCGACAGTACGCCGCAACTCTCGAGCGACGACGATCCGCGCATCACCAAGTTCGGCAAGTTCATGCGCAAGGTGCGTCTCGATGAGATTCCACAGTTTTGGACAGTATTGAAGGGCGACATGTCCATCGTGGGCTATCGTCCCGAGCGCCAGTATTACATCGACCAAATCGTGCAGCGGGCGCCTTACTACAACATGTTGCTGTTGGTCAAGCCGGGCATTACCAGCTGGGGCGAGGTGAAGTTCGGCTATGCCGAGAACGTGGATGAAATGATCGAAAGGTTGAAATACGACATTCTGTATATCGAGAATGTGAGTATCAGCTTGGATCTCAAGATTTTGATTTACACCGCGCTGATTGTTATCCAAGGACGCGGGAAGTAGCTTTCAGCTTAAATCTGTCCTCTTTCTAACAAGGTTGCAATGATCTCGATCTCTTCGTCTTCGGGATTGTTTTTCGGATCGTATTCGGTCTTGAGGTTGTAGCCCCAAAGGCGTGCGAATCCCTGATAGAAGAAGGCTCTAAGCTTGCCGCGCAGTTCCTGGACGAGTTTATAGGAGGTGCTGCCTGTCTCGCGGTCGATGAGGCGGATGAGGATGGCGCCTTGTGAGAAGGTTAGCTTTTTTAGTTCCTCCGTGTATTGATCGGAAAGTTGTTTCTCGGCTTCTTTCATCAGATGTTTGCGTTCCGCTTCGCTTGGGATGTCGGCCAGCATGGTGTCGAACTCCTTCAGCTTGTCACCGGCCAGTTTGGCGTAGGGGAATACCTTGCGCACGTTGCTGACGAGGCGGCGGCCCTGACGGCTGTCGATAATCTCGTAATAACGGCTCATGAGGTCGATGTCAACTTCGGGGAGATATACAACGAGGATGGTGTCTCTGCCGTCGATGCGGCCGTACACCACATGAATCTTGTCGTTGGAGGAGGTGGTGCTTTGTTGGGTTGCGGCCTGGCTGTGAGCCGTTTTCATCATCACCGGCTTGATGCTTTTGCCTTTGGGGACGAGTTGGCAGTATCCTGTAGTTGAGGCCACCAGAAGCAGGATGGCGAGCACGATTTTTTTCATGGCTTGGATTCCTTTTTTAATTAACCAAGCGGTCAGAAACAACTATTGTGCCAATTTGGTATTCTTGGAGATTTTCTCCTCGGCGTACGCGCGTGTGATGACGAGTTGTTTCGGGTTTTTGGTGGATGGCATTTCGAACATGGCGTCGTTAAGGATGGCTTCCATGATGGAGCGCAGGCCTCGTGCGCCGAGTTTGAACTCGATGGCTTTCTCCACCACGAAGTCGAGCGCTTCGTCTTCGATAGAAAGTTGGATGCCGTCCATGTCAAATAGCTTGGTAAACTGTTTTACGAGGGCGTTCTTGGGTTCGGTGAGAATGCGCTTGAGAGCCTTGTCGTCGAGCGGGTCGAGGTGGGTGATGATGGGCATGCGGCCGACAATCTCAGGGATGAGGCCGAACTTCTTGAGGTCGGCGGGGGCGAGATATTGCAGCATGTTGCTCTTGTCGAGTACCTGGTCGGCATTGGTGCTGTAACCGATGATGTTGGTGCTCTTGCGCGCGGCGATGATGCGTTCGATGCCGTCGAAGGCACCGCCTGCGATGAAGAGGATGTCCTTGGTGTTGACGGGAATCATCTTCTGTTCAGGGTGTTTGCGTCCGCCTTGTGGCGGCACGTTGCACACCGAACCTTCCAGCAGTTTCAGGAGCGCCTGTTGCACGCCTTCGCCCGACACGTCACGAGTGATGCTTGGGTTGTCGCTCTTGCGGGCGATCTTGTCGATCTCGTCGATGAAGACGATGCCGCGTTCGGCTGCCTTAACATTATAGTCGGCAGCTTGGAGGAGACGGACGAGGATGTTTTCCACGTCCTCGCCCACATAACCGGCCTCGGTGAGCACGGTAGCATCGGCAATGGCGAAGGGCACATTGAGCATCTTGGCGATGGTGCGGGCCATGAGGGTTTTGCCCGTTCCGGTTTCGCCGACGAGGATCATGTTCGACTTCTCGATTTCCACCTCGTCGTCCTGAACCTTCTGGCTGATGCGCTTGTAATGGTTATAGACGGCCACCGCCAGGGTGCGCTTGGCTTCGTCTTGGCCAATGACGTATTGGTCGAGGAAGTCCTTGATCTCCTTGGGTTTTTTCAAGGACAAAGCAGACGAGCCGTCTTTCGTTTTCGGCTCGTCTGCTGTTCCAAGTTCTTCCTTGACAATCAGATAGGCTTGTTCGGCACAGCGCTCGCAGATATGGCCATCGATACCTTGAATCATCATGAGGGTATCGCTGGCTGGACGGCCGCAGAAGGAACAATGCTCTGATTTCTTGTTGTTTGCCATCTTATCTCTTTCTTACAAGCACTTCGTCGATCATGCCGTAAGCCTTGGCTTCCTCGGCAGTCATCCAGTAGTCACGGTCGGAGTCGGCCCACACCTTGTCGTATGGCTGACCCGAATGGTTGGAGATGATCTCATAGAGTTCCTTCTTGAGTTTCTGGATCTCGCGTGCCGTGATCTCGATTTCGGTGGCTTGTCCCTCGACACCGCCCATGGGCTGGTGGATCATGATGCGGGAGTGGGGCAGGGCAGAGCGCTTTCCATGGGTGCCTGAACACATCAAGACGGCGGCCATGGAGGCGGCCATGCCTGTGCAGATGGTGGCTACGTCGGGACCGATGAACTGCATGGTGTCATAGATGCCCAAGCCAGCATACACGCTGCCGCCAGGAGAGTTGAGGTAGATCTGGATGTCGCGTTTTGGGTCGGTTGACTCCAAAAAGAGCAACTGGGCCTGGATGACATTGGCGACATAGTCGTCGATGGCAGTGCCCAAGAAGATGATGCGGTCCATCATCAAGCGGGAGAACACATCCATCTGGGCTACGTTGAGCTGGCGTTCCTCGATGACGGTAGGGCTGATGTAGCCGCCGCCGTTGTTGATTTGCGAGATGTATTTCTCAAGTCCTAGGGGGTTGATGCCCAAGTGCTTGGTTGCGTATTTCTGGAATTCGTTCATGGGAGGTGAGAGATGAGAGGTGAGAATTGATAGTTATTTTTTCTTGCTAGTCTTTTTGGTTTCTTTCTCAAGTGACTTGATGAAGTCGTCGTAGGTCTGGTCGGTGTATTTGATCTTCATCTTGGTTTTGAGGAAGTTGGTCATTTTGACATCGGCAATCTGGTTCTTGACATTGTTGATCTGTTCCTCGTTCTGGAGGTAGTTGTCCACGATCTTGTCGAGACGGGCCTTCATGTCGTCTTCCATGTTGTCATAGTCGATTCCGGGGAAGATCTGGCTGCGGAGGAAGCCTTTGACTTCGTCGTCGGTGATGGCGAGGTCAGGGTTGTCCTTCACGATGCTGTCTTCGATGAGCTGCCAGCGGAGGCCTTTGCTGTAGTTTTCTTCGTAGTTCTTGTCGATGTCCTCAAGTGTGAGCTTGCCTTGGTTGTTCTCGTGGATCCAGCGCTTCAGGAAACTGTCGGGGAGCTTGAAAGGCGTGTTGTCAACAAGGGCGTCGATCATCTTGGTAAAGAGGATGCGGTCGGTCTCGTTGGTGTATTGCTTCTCCATCTCTTCCTTGACGTTGGCGCGGAAAGCATCGAGATCCTTGATTTCCTTGTTGGGGAAGATCTTCTTGAAGAATTCTTCGTTGAGTTCGGGTTTTTCCTCGTGGCGGATATCGTCGATGATGATGTTGTAGTCGCTGTCGGCGGGAGCGTCATTGCCAAGGATCTTGGCGGCTTTCTCCTTGCCTCCGAGGATGGTGGCGAGGTTAATGATGAACTCATCGCCGGTGGTCTTGCCAACGAGTTTCTTCTTGTTGGTCTTGGTCTTGATTTCCTTCAGGTCGAGAACCACAAAATCCTTTTGGAATCCGTCTTCCAGCTCCTTGCCGTCTTCGGCTTCGCGGACTTTCAGTTCAAGGACATCGTTTTCGCCGACGGTCTCAGGATGGGTGATGTTAGGATTGCGTTCGACGATCTCCTCGATGGTCTTGTCGATGGCTGCGTCGTCGGCAATGATATGTGCGAAATCGACCTTGGCCTTGCTGTAATCGACCTTGATCTCGGGACGGAGGGCGGCTTCGAAGAAGAAGTCGAGCGAGTCCTGGGTGTCGAAGTCAACGGGCTGCTGGTGATCGGGGTCGCTGAGCGGATAGCCGATCAGGTCGAGTTTGTTTTCAAGGATATAGTTGTTGAGGGTCTCGGAGACGAGGGTGTTGAGCACTTCGATGGTGACTTGTGCGCCATACATCTTCTTGATCATGCCAAAGGGCACCATGCCGGGGCGGAAGCCGGGGACCTGTGCTTTGTGTTGCAGTTTGTTCAGCTCTTTCTTGACCTGTGGTTCATAGTCGTCCTTGACCACATTGATTTGGATGGAGATCAGTTGTTCTCCCTTCTGGGTTTGTGTCGTGTTCATTCTATAGTTGTTTTCTTTTTAATGACCGTGCGGATGAAGGGACTCGAACCCTTACTCCTCTCGGAACCAGATCCTAAGTCTGGCGCGTCTACCAATTCCGCCACACCCGCAAATGGGCTGCAAAGATATGAAAAAAAAAGAAAAAAGAACGGCATGCCGTTCTTTTTTCTCTGAGGGTGGAATGTGGGATTCGAACCCACGACCCACGGAACCACAATCCGGTACTCTAACCAGCTGAGCTAAATCCACCATCTTGGTTGCGGCTGCAAAGATACAGCTTTTTTCAATTATGCAAGGCTTTTTTCAAAAAAAATCTATCTTTGCAGTATGATAGCGAAGAGGGATCAACAGTCACCAAGAGCATTGGCATGGCAGCGGTTTCGCAAGAACAAGCTGGGCATGGCGGCGGCGTTTTTCATCCTCGTCATTGCGGTGTTGGCGCTGTTTGCCTACTATATCATCCCTGACCCGACGCCCAATGCCAACCGTCAGCTGCTGGAGCTCAGCACCCGCAAGCCCGGCTTCGAAGTGGATTTGTTGGTGCTGCCCAAGGAGAACCCTCCGGCGGAACCCAGTTTTTTCCAACGCCTTATCAAGGGCAGGCCTGACGATTGCACTTATCTGCCCTACGATAGCATTCAAGTATTCGACGACCATACCTTGGTGTATCTCTTCAATCCTGAACACAGTGGCAGCGTGCGTGTGCAGGAAATCCCCAACAGCGAGATTGCAGGCACCAAGCACCAGAAGTTCTTGCTGGGTACCGACCAGTTTGGGCGCGACTTTTTGAGCCGTTTGGTTCTTGGTAGTCGCATCAGCCTCACCGTGGGTTTCATTGCCGTGGCATTGAGCCTGTTGATCGGCATCGTCATCGGAAGTCTCGGCGGCTTTTTCCGCGGTAAGGTCGATGATGTGGTGGTGTGGCTCATCAACGTGGTGTGGTCCATCCCGACACTTTTGCTGGTCATCGCCATTACCTTCGCCTTGGGCAAGGGCATCGCGCAGGTGTTCATCGCAGTGGGTCTTACCATGTGGGTGGAGGTGGCGCGCATCGTCCGCGGACAGATTTTCTCCGTCAGGGAGATGACCTACGTGGAGGCTGGCAAGGCTTTGGGGTTCAAGAACGTGAGGGTGATATGGCGACATATCCTGCCTAATATCGTCAACCCTATCATCGTGGTATCGGCATCCAACTTTGCCTCGGCCATTCTGTTGGAGGCGGGCTTGAGCTTCCTTGGCATCGGCGTACAGCCCCCCATGCCTTCGTGGGGCAGCATGATCAAGGAAAACTATGCCTTTATCATCTTGGATGCAGCCTATTTGGCCATTCTTCCCGGCATCGCCATCATGTTGCTGGTGTTGGCGTTCATGCTGGTGGGGAATGCCTTGCGTTCTGCAATCGACAATAAATAAAATTTGTATCTTTGCGGGCTGAAAAAAGGATTATGGCAAGAATCATGGCAATCGATTTGGGACGCAAGCGCTGTGGCGTGGCGGTCACCGACCCCCTGCAGATCATCGCCAACGGCCTCACCACCGTGGAGAGTGGCAAGCTGGCCGATTGGGTGGTGGACTATGTGCATAACGAGGAGGTGGAGGCCATCGTCATCGGCGAGCCGAAGGACATGCACAACAACCCTTCTGACTGTTCCAAGTATATCGAACCTATCGTAAACCGGCTTCGCAAGTTGCTTCCCGACATGAAGATCGTGCGTTACGACGAGCGTTTCACCTCGGTGATGGCCCATCAAACCATGATCGATGCGGGCCTTAAGAAGTCGAAAAGGCAAGACAAGGCTCTTGTTGATACCGTTGCCGCCACGATTTTGCTTCAATCGTATATGGCTTCTAGATAAAAGATAAGAGATAAAAGATAAAAGTTATGATTTTACCTATTGTGGCATACGGCCATCCAACTTTGAAATTAGTGGCAAAAGACATCGACAAAGATTTTCCTGGGTTGGAAAAGCTGCTTGCCGATATGTGGGAGACGCTGGCACACTCCGAAGGCGTGGGCTTGGCGGCTCCTCAAATCAACCAGTCGATCCGCCTGTTTTTGGTGGATGCCAACCCATTTTATCCTGATTATCCCGACGCCAAGGACTTCAAACAGGTGTTCATCAATGCACAACTGCTCGACACATTCGGCGACGAGGTGCCTTTCAAGGAGGGCTGTTTGAGTCTTCCGGGTATCTATGAGGAGGTGATGCGTCACGATGGCATCCGCATCAAGTATCTTGATGAGAACTTTGTGGAGCACGAGGAGGAATTCACGGGTATCAAGTCGAGGATCATCCAGCATGAATACGATCATCTGGAAGGCCATGTGCACGTGGATCGCATCGCGCCGATGCGCAAGTTCTTGCTCCAAGGTAAGTTGCGCGACATCTCGGAAGGCAAGTGCGATGCCGATTACAGGATGATTTTTCCGAGAAAGAGAAATAGAAGATAAGAGATAGAAGATAAGAGATAAGAGATAAAAGTTACCTGTTAGGGTTATAGTTAGGAAGAAAACATGAAAAGAAACATTTTATTCATTGCCCTGATGGCAATCCTTGTGACGGTAGGTTGCAACCGTACCGTGAAAACCACCCAAGACGACGTGAAGAAGGCTGAAGCCGCCCTTTTCAATGAGGACATGACTGCCAATGCTGAGGCGGTGCCCTATGCCATCGCTACCTTCGGCAAATATGTTGAAGACAACCCGGAGGCCACCGATGCACCCGATGTGCTGTTCAAGGCCGTTGAGGTGTCGATCAACACAAGACAGGACCCTCAGCAGAGCATTGGCTTGGTCAACAAGCTGGTGGCTGACTATCCGAAGTTCGATAAGAATCCCGTAGCCCTGTTCATGCTGGCCACTTTTGTCTATGACGAGCAACAGCACGACCTTGACAAGGCCCGTGAGGCTTATCAGCAGGTCATCGACAACTATCCTGAAAGTCCGTTTGCCAAGGACGCCGAAATCTCCATCACCCAACTGGGGATGACCCCGGAGGAGCTAATTCGCATGTTCGAAGCGCAAGTTGAAAATTGAAAGCTTAAAAGAAGCTCTTTTTAAGCTGATCCACCAAATCAAGCTTTTCCCAGCCGAAGAACTCCACGTTCTTGTAGGTCTTGCCGTCTTCTACGAAGGTGTTTTTGTCTTTGTAGAACACCTCGACCTTGTGGGTCTCAGGTTGGCGACCGAAGTGGCCGTAGGAGGCGGTTTCCTCGAAGATCGGGTTGGTCAAACCGAAGCGCTTCACGATGGCGTAGGGGCGTAGGTCAACCATTTTGCGGATCTTCTCGGCGATGGCTTCGTCGCAGAGCACTTTGCCGTCGGAGCCTTTCACATGGGCAGTGCCTTCGGTGTTCACGTAGAAGCCCACGGGTTCGGCGATGCCAATGGCGTAGGCAATCTGTACCAAGGCTTGGTCGCAAATGCCGGCAGCCACCATGTTCTTGGCGATGTGGCGTGCTGCGTAGGCTGCGGAACGATCCACCTTCGAGCTGTCCTTGCCCGAGAAGGCGCCGCCGCCGTGGGCACCACGACCGCCGTAGGTATCGACGATAATCTTGCGACCCGTGACGCCAGTGTCGCCGTGGGGACCACCAATGACGAACTTGCCAGTCGGGTTGACGAAGATCTTCATGTCTTGGTCGAAGAGCTTGCGGAGCTTTGCTGGCAGCTTGCGTTTCACCCTTGGGAGGAGGATATTGAGCACGTCGGCCTCGATCTTGTCCACCATGCGCTGATCCTCGTCAAACTCGTCGTGCTGTGTGCTGATGACAATGGTGTCGATTCTCAAAGGCTTCCAGCCATCGGCGTATTCCACCGTGACCTGCGACTTGGCATCGGGGCGGAGGTATTTCATCTGTTTGCCCTCGCGTCGGATGGCGGCGAGTTCCTTTAACAGGAGGTGAGCCAGGTCGATGGTCAAGGGCATGTAGTTTTCGGTCTCCTTGGTGGCGAAGCCGAACATCATGCCTTGGTCGCCAGCCCCCTGTTCCTCAGGTTTTTTGCGACCAACACCCATGTAGATGTCGTTCGACTGGCCATGGAGGGCCGACAGCACACCACACGACTGGGCGTCGAATTGATACTCTGATTTATTATAACCGATGCGGTCGATGACGCGGCGCGCGATGTCCTGGATCTCGACGTAGGCATTGGTGCGGATTTCTCCGGCGACAACGACAAGGCCGGTGGTCACCAGGGTTTCACAAGCTACTTTCGATTTAGGATCGTTGCGGAGAATCTCATCCAATACGGCATCTGAAATCTGATCGCATACTTTGTCGGGATGGCCTTCAGAGACCGATTCCGATGTAAAATAGTAACCCATAACAAATTGTTTATTAGTTGATTAATAATGAATTTGTGTGGGAAGTCGTTGACTGAAAGGGAAGGAAAAAGCATTGGTTTAGCATTTTTTCTTGTGGTTGCAATCAAAACAAATCTTTCCACGAATAGCGCTGCAAAGATACGAATAATTTAGAATTTGGAATTTAGAATTTAGAGATTTTTTACCGTCTATCTATAAATCCTAAATTATTAATTCCCCCTCGTCAACTTCTGGAACGCTTCCTCGATGCTGATGTCTTCCTTTTGTAAGGTCTTGATAATTAAATTATTATCTAATGACCACTTCATGAGGTTGGCGCGGATGTCAATGTCCCCTTCGGGTTCGAGGATCCAGTGGTTGTCCTTGATACGTTGCACCTTGCACACTTGAGGAATGCTGAGGAGCTGTTGCTGTCCTACTTCGCTTTCGAACTCCACGATGATGACGTTGTTTGAAGAGCCTGTTTGTTTCAGGTTTTCAATCTTGTCGTCGGCGACCACCACACCTTTATTAATAATGATGGCGCGTTCGCAGATGGCTTCCACCTCTTGCATGATGTGGGTGGAGAGCAGCACGGTCTTCTCTTTGCCTAAGCTGGAAATCAGGTTGCGAATCTCGATGAGTTGGTTGGGATCGAGGCCCGAGGTGGGTTCGTCGAGGATGAGCACTTGGGGGTCGTGCATCATGGCTTGGGCGAGGCCGACGCGTTGACGATAGCCTTTTGAGAGCGCCCCGATTTTCTTGTGCGCTTCCAAGCCAAGGCCTGTCTCCTCAATCATCTGTTCGATGCGTTGCTTGGCGTCGTTGCCGGTGATGTGGTGGATGCCAGCTACAAACGAGAGGTATTCCCGCACATACATGTCGAGATACAGCGGGTTGTGCTCGGGGAGGTAGCCCACGATGCGTTTCACCTCCATGGGATGGTCCATCACGTCGAAGCCGTTCACGCTCACCGTGCCCGAGGTGGGCGGGATGAAGCAGGTGATGATCTTCATCAGGGTGGATTTACCGGCGCCGTTGGGACCCAGCAAGCCCACAATGCCTTTGTCGATGCTGAGGTTGACGTTGTTCAGGGCGAGCTGTTCGCCATATTGTTTGGTGATATTTTGAATCGCTATGGACATTTTTTTTCGATCTGGGTGCAAAGGTATTAAAATTATTCGTACTTTTGCGCCCTCGTTAGTAAAAAACTGTTCTATCTATTTTTGCATCAAGCGTAAAAACATGGGCGAAGATGTTCTTGCGCGATCATTAATCGGATAAACATATTAAACTGAAAATGAATACATTAAGTTACAAAACTGCAAGCGTCAACAAGGAAAATGCCAACAAGAAATGGTATGTTATCGACGCTGAAGGACAGATTCTCGGTCGTTTTGCCTCCGAGGTTGCCATGATTCTCCGTGGCAAGCGTAAACCCAGCTTCACTCCCCACAGCGACTGTGGTGACAACGTGATCATCATCAATGCCGAGAAGATCCAACTCACCGGCAACAAGATGGCTGAAAAGTACTATGTGCACTACACGGGTTATCCGGGTGGTCAGCGTTTCCGCAATGTGAGCGAGCAGCTGAAGAGAAAGCCCGAAGCCGTCCTCGAGCACGCCATCAAGGGCATGCTTCCCAAGACCAAGTTAGGCAATGCGATCTATCGCAACCTCTATGTCTATGCCGGTCCAGAGCATCCGCATCAGGCACAACAACCCACTGAACTCAAAATTAACACTATTAAGAAATAATCATGGAAGTAATCAACGCTTTAGGTAGAAGAAAGACCGCCGTTGCCCGCATCTACATGAAGGTCGGCAATGGTAACATTACGGTGAACAAGCGCGACTACAAGGAGTACTTCCCGACGAGCATCCTCCACTACGTGGTTGAGCAGCCTCTGATGCTTACCGACAACCTCGGCAAGTTCGACATCAAGGTGAACCTCGACGGTGGCGGCATCAACGGCCAGGCCGAGGCTTTGCGTCTCGCCATCAGCCGCGCGCTCTGCGAGATCGATCCCGAGTATCGTCCTACCCTGAAGGCCAAAGGCTTGATGCGCCGCGACCCGCGTATGGTCGAGCGTAAGAAACCCGGTCAGCCAGGTGCCCGTAAGAAGTTCCAATTCAGCAAACGTTAAGCTATTCTCAGCCGAGCGATTTTGTTTAGTATCCAAATTGCTGAGATTTTTCTTTGCGAGAACTACTCAGTGATTGTATTTAGCGAATGTAAACATTAAAAAGAAAACTCATGACACAAGTAACTTTTGAAGAATTATTGGATGCCGGTTGTCATTTCGGCCATCTCAAGAGAAAGTGGAATCCCGCCATGGCTCCTTACATTTTCATGGAGCGCAACGGTATCCATATCATCGACCTTTACAAGACCCAGGCCAAGGTTGACGAGGCTGCTGCCGCTGTCTGCCAACTCGCCAAGTCGGGCAAGAAGATCCTCTTCGTCGCCACCAAGAAACAAGCTAAGGACGTTGTTGCTGAGCTCGTCCAGAAAGTCAATATGCCTTATGTCACCGAGCGTTGGCCCGGTGGTATGCTGACCAACTTCGCCACCATCCGCAAGGCCGTCCGTAAGATGACGAGCATTGACAAGATGATGGTCAGCGATGCATACAAGAGCCTCTCAAAGCGTGAGAAACTCCAAATCGAGCGTGAACGTGAAAAGCTCGAGAAGAACCTCGGTTCCATCAGCGACCTGAGCCGTCTTCCTTCCGCTGTCTTCGTGGTTGACATCATGAAGGAGCACATCGCCGTCGCCGAAGCCCGCAAGCTTAACATCCCGGTCTTCGCCATCGTCGATACCAACACCAACCCCAACCTCGTCGATTTCCCGATCCCTGCCAATGACGACGCCAGCAAATCCATTGCCCTCATCGTCGGCAAGATGGTCGATGCCATCGAGGAAGGTCTCAACGAGCGCAAACTCAACAAGGAAAACAATGTTGAGGAACCCGAGGAAGTCGTGGAAGAAGCCGTTGTCGAGGCTGAAGAAGACGAAAACAAGGATGAGCGCAAGCCCCGTACTGCCCGCCGTCCCCGTAAACCCGTCGCTAAGAAATAACCTTTTAAAACCAGAATACAATGAATATTACCGCTTCTCAAGTCAATGAACTGAGACAAATGACCGGTGCAGGCATGATGGACTGCAAGAAGGCCCTCGTCGAGACCGATGGCGACATCCAAGCCGCTATCGACATCCTTCGCAAGAAGGGTATGGCCAAGGCTGCCAAGCGCGCCGACCGCAACGCCTCCGAAGGCTGCGTCCTCTCCAAGAGCACCGAAGATCATAAATATGCAGCCATCGTGATGGTGAACTGCGAGACCGACTTCGTCGCCAACAACGCCGACTTCGTGAAGTTCACGAAGGAAGTCCTTGACATGGCCGTTGCCAAGCGTGTGAAGAGCATCGACGAACTGAAGGCCATGGAACTCAACGGCCAGACCGTTGAGGCCCTCGTCGCCAACCAGAGCGCCGTGACGGGTGAAAAGACCGAACTCGGTGCCTTCAAAGTCCTTGAAGGTGCTTACGTGGCCAACTACAACCACCCCGGTAACCGTCTCGCCACCATCGTGGAGATGAACAAGGAATTCAACGGCGTCGAGGAAGTGAGCCACGAAGTGTGCATGCACGTCGCAGCCATGAACCCGATGGCCGTTAGCGAAGCCGCCATCTCGCAAGAGGTGAAGGATCGCGAGCTGGCTGTTGCCATCGACAAGACCAAGGAAGAGCTCATCGGCAAGGAAGTTGAGAAGGCTCTCCGCAAGGTTGGCATCAACCCCAACCACGTCGATAGCGACGACCACATCGATTCCAACATCACCAAGGGTTACATCACCGCCGAACAGGGCGCCCAGGCCCGTGAAATTAAGGCTACCGTTCCCGGTACCGTGAACCTCAACGAAGGCATGGTCCAAAACATCGCCAAGGGTCGTCTGGGCAAGTTCTTCAAGGAGAACTGCCTCCTCAACCAGGTCTCTCTGGTAGCCGATCCCAAGACTGTTGGACAGTACATCCAGGACGCCGACAAGGAAGCTACCGTGAATGCTTTCTTCCGCGTGAAGTTGGGTGAATGATCCCTCTGATGGAGCAAAAGGAAAAGGCTGACCGAAAAGGTCAGCCTTTTTTTGTTGATAGAGCATCCCGTAGGGATGACATCTAAATCGCTATTGAATAAGCGTATCGCTTCTCGGGATTAACCCAGGTTTCGACCTGCTCGTCGCCTTGGAGCAACCCATGTAAACCGCGGGTGATTCCTGTGCCGCGAAGCTTGAAGACCGCCTCCTTCTTGGTCCAATACTCCGTGAAGGTTCTGACGGGATCTTCGCTCGTTTGGATGACATGCTGTTCCTCCTCGTTCATGGTATAACGGATGAGACTGTCACTGACCTTTCGATAGCTCTCGATATCGATGCCTACGGGCGCGTCTGACACCGCCACGGCAATGCCTGCCTTGCAATGGCTGATGTTGAAACAAACGTCGGGATAATCCACCAAAAACGGCTTTCCGTGCTCGTTTTGTCCGAAGACGAAAGGATGGTTCAAGCCCATCTCTTCCAGTATCTCCCGCAACATCACATACGACTTCAAGCAGGCAAATTGGCCAAAAAGATGTTTGTATTGCATGGCTTGCTCACGACGTTGGTCGGAGACCAATGGCAACAACCGTTGGATCTCCTCCTTCGTGATTTGCTCCATATCGTCAAAAATGCTAACTCTCACCTTTCACCTTTCACCTCTCACCTTTCACCTATTCAACGCTTCCGCTCCGCCTACGATGTCAATCAGCTCGGTGGTGATGACGTTCTGTCGGGCTTTGTTATACTGGGTCTTCAGCTCCTGCAGCAGCGTGTTGGCGTTGTCGCTGGCGATGTGCATGGCGGTCATGCGGGCACCGTGCTCGGCAGTGGAGGCATCCAGCATGATGGAGTAGAACTTGGTGCGAATGACCTTGGGTACCAGTTTGTTGATAAACTCCTCCTTGGAGGGTTCCACGAGGTAGTCGAACGTCGTGCCCGTGGCCTCGACCTTCGTTTCCAGAGGCAACACGGTTTCGCTGGTGGGAACCTGTACGCCGGAGTTCTTGAAATGGTTGTAGATCAGCACCACGGCATCGATCTTCTTTTCGAGGAATTGGTTCGCCATGCCGTCGCTAATCTCCATGGCCAGTTCAAACGACAGGTGGTCGCTTAGGCTCTCATAGGTCTTGGTGATGCCGATGCCGACCCGTTGAGCGTATTCTTTGACTTTCTTCCCGAAGAGATAGACGTCGATGGCCTCGGTGCCGAGCCTTTCGGTGTATTCGTCGTAGGTCTTCTTGAATAGCTTGATGACACTGGAGTTATATACGCCGCAGAGCCCGCTGCTGGAGCTGATGGCCATCAGGGCGATGCGTTTCACTTCGCGGCGTTCGGCCAAAGGGATGGTGACTTCGCCTTCCAGTGAGCCGAGGTAGTTGGCGAGGGCTTCGTTGAGCTTGTTCCGATAGGGGAGGAAGCTCGTGGTGATGCCTTCCGACTTCTTCAGCTTGGCTGCCGACACCATCTTCATGGCACTGGTGATCTTCTCCGTGGAGGCCACGGAGTTGATGCGGGCGCGTATTTCTTTCAGGTTAGGCATGGGGGAGAAGACGGAAGTTAGAAGTTAGAAGTCAAAAGTTGGGCTTCTTCTTTCAGCGTATTGCGAATCTCGTCACTGACAACGCCTTGGCGTAGTTGTTCAAGAACATCCTTGTGCTTGACTTCGAGGAGGTCGAGGTATTGTTTCTCAAAGTCGCGTACCTTTTCGATCGGGATCTTGCTGAGCAGGCCGTTGGTGCCGCAGAAGATGATGGCCACCTGCTTCTCCACGGGCATGGGGCTGTATTGGGGCTGTTTGAGCAGCTCCACGTTCTTGCGTCCCTTGTCGAGGATGGCGAGGGTGGCAGCGTCGAGTTCGGCGCCGAAGCGTGAGAAGGCTTCCATCTCGCGGAACTGTGCCTGGTCGAGCTTGAGGGTGCCTGCAATCTTCTTCATCGACTTGATCTGAGCGTTGCCGCCGACACGCGACACGGAGATGCCCACGTTGATGGCGGGACGGATGCCGGCGTTGAAGAGGCTGGTTTCCAGGAAGATCTGACCGTCGGTGATGGAGATGACGTTGGTGGGGATGTAGGCCGACACGTCGCCGGCTTGGGTCTCGATGATAGGCAGTGCCGTCATGGAGCCGCCGCCTTTCACGATGTCCTTCATCGATTCAGGCAGGTCGTTCATCTGGCGGGCGACGTCGTCGTTTTTGATGATCTTGGCGGCGCGTTCGAGCAGACGGCTGTGGAGGTAGAAGATGTCGCCGGGATAGGCCTCGCGTCCTGGGGGACGGCGGAGGATGAGCGAAACCTCGCGATAGGCCACGGCTTGCTTGGAGAGGTCGTCATACACCACTAAGGCATGGCGTCCCGAGTCGCGGAAATACTCTGCGATGGCGGCGCCTGCGTAGGGAGCGTAAAACTGCATGGCGGCTGGGTCGGAGGCGGTGGCGGAGACCACGATGGTGTAATCCATGGCGCCCTGGTCCTGCAAAATCTTCACGAGGTTGGCCACGGTGGAGCCTTTTTGTCCGACGGCCACATAGATGCAATACACGGGCTTGCCGTTGAGGAAATTCTCCTTCTGGTTGATGATGGTGTCGATGGCGATGGCGGTCTTGCCTGTCTGGCGGTCGCCGATGATGAGCTCACGCTGTCCACGGCCAATGGGGATCATGGCGTCGATGGCCTTCAATCCGGTCTGCAGCGGCTCGTTGACGGGCTGGCGGAAGATGACGCCTGGAGCCTTGCGTTCCAGCGGCATCTCGTAGGTTGCGCCTTGGATGGGCCCTTTGCCGTCGATGGGGCGGCCCAGGCCGTCCACCACGCGCCCCAGCATGCCTTCGCCGGCCAACACGGAGGCGATGCGCTGGGTGCGGCGTACATTCTCGCCTTCCTTGATGCCTTCGGTGGGACCGAGCAGCACCACGCCGACGTTGTCCTCCTCAAGGTTGAGCACCACGCCCATGGTGCCGTTCTCAAACTGCACCAGCTCGTTGGCCTGCACACGATCAAGGCCATATACATGGGCCACGCCGTCGCTCACTTGTAGCACCTTGCCGATCTCTTCAAACTGGGCACGGTTGTTCAGGTTCTGGAGCTGCATCTGCAGGATGCTCGATATCTCGCTCGCTTTGATTTCACTCATAATAGCAATTCTTTTTTTAATTGTTTTAGCCTTCCGGCGATGCTGGCATCCATACGGTCGTGTTCGATGTCAAGGGTATAGCCGCCGACCAAGGCGGGATCGACCTTGACATGCATCTCCACGTCGCAGTGGAAAGTAGCCTTCAGGTAGTCGCTGATCTTCTCTAAGGTGGCTTCATCCATCACGGCGGCGGTAGTCACCTTGGCGAGGATGATGCCTTTCTTCTTGCGGTACATCTCCTGGTATTTGAGACCGATGAGATGGATCTTGTTCTCGCGTTTCTTCGCGATCACGAACTGGAGAAAATGGTCCAAGCAGGGATGGATAGGCTCGCCGACAGCGGTCCTGAGCAGGCTCAGCTTCTCGTCGTCGGTGACCATGGGGTTGGAAAGCGCTTCGTTGAAGGGGTTGATGGCAAGGCTGTAGTTGTGGGTCAGCCTCACCAAGCCTTCATACACCTCCGTCTCGCATTGCTGCTTAAAGGCTGTGTCGAGCAACGCGCGCGCGTACCGTACCGATATCTTTCCGTTATCCATGCTTTAGGCTTCTATCTGTGGGCGGTCTTTCAACAGGGTCTCGATGTATTCGGTTTGTGCTTCCTTGTCGCTGAGCTCGCGCTGAAGGATCTTCTCGGCGATATCGACGGAGAGGGTGATGACCTCGGCCTTGATCTGGTTCATGGCTTCGGTCTGTTCCTCTTGGATTTTCAGTCGGGCGTCGGCGATGAGCTTCTCAGCCTCGTTGCGTGCTTCCTCACGGGCTTCATCGATGAGCTGTTTCTTCAGTTCATGGCTCTCGTTGAGGATGCGGATCTGTTCGGCCTTCGACTCGGCGATGGCCTTCTCCTTGGCGGCTTCGATGCCTGCCAGGGAGTCCCTGGCTTCCTGTGCCGCCGTCAGCGAGTCGCTGATCTTCTGGTTGCGTTTGTTGACTGACTCCATGATCATGGGCCATCCGACCTTCGCCAGGATGAACAGCACGACCAGGAAGCCGATCAGCATCCAGATCATCAAGCCGCTTTCAGGAAGAAATAGTTCCATCGTTCAGGTTATTTGACAACGGCCAAGATACAAACGACGACGGCGAACAGGGTAGCACCTTCGACAAGGGCGCCGGCGATGATCATGCTGGAGCGGACGTTGCCGGCAGCCTCGGGCTGGCGGGCGATGGCTTCCATGGCTGATTTACCGATGCCTCCAATGCCCCAAGCGGCTCCGATGACGGCGATGGCAGCGGCGAGAGCGGCGATACCAGGAACGTATGCGCCGATTTCCAGTAAGGTTGTTAAGATGACGTTTAACATAGCTTATGAATTTAAGGTTTTACTATTTATAATAACTTTTATCTCTTATCTTTAATCTTTTATCTCTTCCGGCTCCTCCTGTGCCATTCCTATAAAGATAGATGACAACATGGTAAAGACGTATGCTTGGATATAGGCAACAAGACATTCCAGCGCAGTCATGAACACCATCATGAAGATGGAGATGACCGAGGTGGCGCTGCCTAAGCCTGCGCCGTACATGCCGCCGATGATGAAGATCAAGGCCATCAGCACCATGATGATGATGTGTCCGGCCAGGATGTTGGCAAACAGACGGATCATCAGGGCGAAAGGCTTGGTGAGGGTGGAGACGAGTTCGATGATGGGCATCAGGGGGATGGGGAACTTCAGGAACAACGGCACGTCGGGCCAGAGGATGTCCTTCCAGTAGTGCCGGTTGCCCAGCACGTTGACGGCCACGTAGGTGCAGAGGGCCAACACCAGCGTGATGGACAGGTTGCCCGTGACGTTGGCGCCGAAGGGGAAGAAGGGGATGAGGCCGAAGAGGTTGCTGAAAAAGATGAAGAAGAACACCGTCAACAGATACGGTGCGAACTTCGGCACCTTGTTCTTCGGGATGGAGGGGCTGATGATGCCGTCGAGCACCATGTAGGTCAGCCATTCCACCATGCCTTGGTATTTCGTAGGTGTGCCCTCCGGATTGTTCTTGTATCTCCTCGCGGCTGGAAGGAAGAAGGCCAGCATGAAGCCGCACACCAGGAAGATGCCGAAGGCATTCTTGGTGAACGACAGGTCGAACGGACGCTTGATCTCGCCTGTGCTGCCGACTTCAACCAGCTTGCCGGGGTGTTTCGGATCGGTCATCGGGGCGATGTAGAAGCCTTGGTAGGTCTTGCCTTCGGCCAGTTCGCAGATGTGTTTCGAAGAGAAGCAGTGCCATCCCGTCTCCTTGCTGTGGACGATGACGGGCAGCCAGATGCAGACGGGCTTCCCTTTGATCTCGGTGATATGGAAACAGTAGCTGTCGCTGGTGTGGCCGAAGATGAACGACTTTACATCCATCGACGTTGGCTCTTCGGCATGAAGCGTCCCGATGCTGATTTGGGTCAGCAAGAAAAACAGGATAATATGCCGAAGGCTGTGCTTCATTTGGTTTGATGCTTCAGATAATGCATGAAGATATAGGTCTCCAGGATGAGGAAGAGCAGGTAGGCGATGGCGGTGATGAGCACGAAGGCCTTGGCGCCTTGCTCGACAAAGAGGATGTAAAGCACCAGCATGACGATGGTCAACAGCATCTTGATGCCTTTATACACGTAGAACCACGTCAGGCGGCTCACCTGGGCGTCGAGGTTCTTCTTCATCATCGGACAGTAGAGGGCACCGAGCATCATGTAGAGGTTGGGTGCCGTCACCATCCAGTTGTTCCACCATTCCTTCTGGCTGAAGAAACAGAGCAGCACGCCCACGATCAGCAGGTCGAGCAGCAGGAACAACGCCAAATAATATGTTGTTTGATTACCTTTCACCTTTCAATTTTCGTTTTTCATTTCTCCGCGCAGATGATAACTGTATTGTCGTGTTGTTCGCAGAAGCCGCCTTGGATATCGAATACCCGTTTTTTCCCGTCGGCACCTGTTACGGTGATGGGACCCGCTTCGAGGATGGCCACGATGGCGGCATGGTTCTCCAGCATGGTGAAGGGCCCTTGTTGGCTGGGCACTGTCACCGAGGAGGCTTCGCCTTTAAATAGGCTTGATGTCGGTGTGATAATCTCGATCTTCATTACAGAGCTATCATCCCTTCGGGATGTCTATCTTTTATCTTTTATCGTTTATCTTTTATCTCTTATCTTTTATCTTTCACCTTTCACCTCTCCGCTCTCCTCATCAGTTCTTCTCCCTTTGCAATCGCCTCGTCGATGGTGCCCACCAAGTTGAAGGCTGCCTCGGGGTACTGATCCACTTCGCCGTCCATGATCATGTTGAAGCCGCGGATGGTCTCCTGGATGGGGACCATGACGCCTTTCATGCCGGTGAACTGTTCGGCGACATGGAAGGGCTGCGAGAGGAAGCGTTGCACGCGGCGGGCGCGGTGGACGATAAGCTTGTCCTCTTCGGAGAGTTCCTCCATGCCGAGGATGGCGATGATGTCTTGTAGTTCCTTGTTGCGTTGCAACAATTGGATGACGCGTTGTGCGGTGTTATAGTGTTCCTCGCCGATGATGTTGGGATCCATGATGCGCGAGGTGGAGTCGAGGGGATCGACGGCGGGGTAGATGCCTAATTCGGCGATCTTACGGCTCAGCACCGTGGTGGCGTCGAGGTGTGAGAAGGTAGTGGCCGGTGCCGGGTCGGTGAGGTCGTCGGCAGGCACATAGATGGCCTGTACCGAGGTGATGGAGCCGGTCTTGGTGGAGGTGATGCGTTCCTGCATCTGTCCCATCTCCGTGGCCAGGGTGGGCTGGTAGCCCACAGCGGAGGGCATGCGGCCGAGCAGGGCCGACACCTCGGAGCCTGCCTGGGTAAAGCGGAAGATATTGTCGATGAAGAGCAGGATGTCGCTCACGCCGTCTTGAATTTCGTCGCGGAACGATTCGGCCACGGTGAGTCCTGAGAGGGCCACGCTGACGCGGGCTCCGGGGGGCTCGTTCATCTGACCGAATACCAGGGTGGCCTGGGAGGTGGCCAGCTGTTCCTTGTCAACCTTGGAAAGGTCCCAGTCGCCTTCGTCCATCGACTTGCGGAATTCGTCGCCGTATTTGATGATACCCGATTCGATCATCTCGCGTAGCAGGTCGTTGCCTTCGCGGGTGCGTTCGCCGACGCCGGTGAACACCGAATAGCCGTTATGGCCCTTGGCGATGTTGTTGATGAGCTCCATGATGAGCACGGTCTTGCCCACGCCGGCGCCGCCGAAGAGGCCGATCTTGCCGCCTCTGAGGTAAGGTTCCAGCAGGTCGATGACCTTGATGCCCGTGAACAGTACCTTCTTGGAGGTGCTCAGCTCCTCGTATTTGGGCGGATTGCGGTGGATGGGATATTCTTGGCTGCGGTCCAAGGCGCCGATGCCGTCGATGGCGTCGCCCGTGACGTTGAGCAGGCGTCCTTTGATCTGGTGGCCGACGGGGATGGAGATGGGCTTCCCGGTGAGGGTCACCTCCATGCCGCGCATGAGGCCGTCGGTCGAGTCCATGGCGATGGTGCGCACCGAGTCCTCGCCGATATGTTGTTGGCATTCCAGGACGAGGGTGCGGCCGTTGGGGCGTGTCACCTGCAGGGCGTCGTGGATCTTGGGCAGGTCGTTTTCACCGCCTTCGAAATAGACGTCCACCACGGGGCCGATGATCTGGGTGATGTGTCCTTTGATTTCTTTTGACATGGTTTCCTATTGCTTCGAGTGCTTTTCACTCAAAACAACAAAGGTATCAAAAAATTGTTTCTTGTGGAGGGAAAAAATAAAAAAAGTAGAGCCGCAATGTTGCGGCTCTACTTTGTCAATCTCAATAATTCAGTTGCCTAAATTATTTGCGTTTCTTGGCAGCGGCGTAAGCAGCGCCAAAGCCGATGAGCAGGAGGGCACCTCCGCCCAGAGGAGCGGGTTGGTCGCCAGTCGCACCGTGGCCAGGTAGGCTAGGGGTCATGATGCCACCTTCGCGGGTTTGCTCGGGTTCTTCACCGTACTTGAACATACCACCTTGAGCGGAAGCTGCGATACCCATTCCAAGAACGATTGCGATTGTTAAAGCTAACTTTTTCATTTTTCTATGTTTTTTGTTCTGTTTTGTTTCTTTTCAAATCGGATGCAAAATTACAAATATTTTTGATAGGTCAAGCAAAAATCATTCATTTTTTTTGCATTTTCTTTGATTTTTTATTTAAAACATTGACAATCAGCATTATTCAACCACAATTTTCTGAGTCTTGACATTGTCGCCTTGGATCAGCTGGAGCATATACACACCAGTGTTGGCGTTGAAGTTGACGCGCTGGCTGCCGTTGATGTTCTGGCTGCTGATGATGCGGCCGAGCATATCGACGACTTGCAGGGTGGCATTGCCGTTGTTGTTGATGACGATCTCGCCGTTGCTGTAGAAGCCGAAGTTGTCGTCGTTCTGGTTGTTTCCAGCGGCGAACACCAGGCGGAAGCGGCTGGCGTAGTCGGTCGTCTTGGCATCGAAGCTGTAGCTAGGAGTGCTGAGCAGGTCAACGTCGTTACCAGTCATGTTGTCGATGAGGTGCAGGTAGTCGAAGTCAACGTTCTGGTTGCTGAAGCTGATGGTGTAGATGTCGTTGCTTTCAGCCTTGAAGCTGACAGGCATTTCGCCCATCTCGCCAGCGTTGACCACAGCATAGTCATTGCCGTTCTGCGGGATATAGACTTTGGTGCTGTTCTCGCGGAAGCTGAACTTCTTGAGGGTGTTGCCTTCGCCGAAACGGACGATGGCGTTGTCAACCATACCGCGGCCTTGGCTGACCATGATGTTCAGGTTGCTCTTCTCGGTAGTAGGAGCCGTTGTGCTGAAATAGACGGAAGTTCCATCTGCAGTGCTGTAAAGGACACCTTCCATAGCTGCGATGGCGGCATTGTTATCAACGGTCTCAAACGTGTTGTTGGTAGGATTCAGTCTGTAGTAAGCTTGACCTGTTCCATCTTCACTGACGAGGTAAGCTTCTTCAGCGAACGGGTTGCCAATGAGGTTCATGCCCGAGAATTCGGCATCATCGTTCTTGACCAATTCAATTTCGACAGGTTCATCGCTGCTGAAAGGCATACCTGTGAAGGTGAGAACAACATCTTCGCTGTTGGCATAGAGGTAGCCCTTGCCAAGTTCGAGGGTGTTGAAACCAGCGTTGTTTCCTTCGCCTTGTTTGTAGTTGATCCACTCTTTGTCTTGGGATTGATCGAAGTAGTAAAGGTCGAAGCTATTGTCAAGCAGGTTGGTTACATTCTCAACTGCAACTTCTCCAACAGGTGAAGCGATGAGGTAATAGCCGCTTTCGTTGGTGTAGGCTGCAATTTCCTTGGTAAAGGAAGGAATCAGCGCAACCTCAACGTCATCGACAAACCAATAATAGTATGAGGATCCAGCATTTTGGCAGAAAGCAATGTATGCGCCAGCAGGAGCATCGGTGAAGGTAGCGGTCTTCTCAACATAGGTGTTTGAAGTCCAGTCGTTGTAGTTGTAGGTGTCAACGGCCACAAACGTTGAGGCATCGTTCAAGTCAGTCATGTAGCCTACGCTAAAGGTACCGCAGTTGGCATAGGAGTATCCTTCGGGACGAGTCCAGAAGGTGAGCATCAAACCATTGATGTCAGGTGTGAAGGTAGGCATGGCAACGATGTTGCCCGTTGTGGTACCTGCGAACTGGAGTTTATAGCTTCCATCTGTTGTAT
The DNA here is from genome assembly GCA_017549805.1 of Bacteroidales bacterium. Taxonomy (GTDB): domain Bacteria; phylum Bacteroidota; class Bacteroidia; order Bacteroidales; family F082; genus Limimorpha. Next base: position 5,633 of record JAFYNJ010000027.1, on the reverse strand, counting down.
GATTATTACCTGTAGTAAGAGTATTGTTACCAGCAACGTTGGTCCAGCAGCTCCAAGGCATTTCGTCCTCGAAGTCATAGGTATAGGCTGAGCCTTGGGCCACGGTGACGACATCGCACGGGGTGGCGAATTCGTACACTGCTGAAGCATCGCTTGCATCGTCGGCAGAGCAGTTGGCAATCACATAGAATTCATAATTGGTAGCGGCGGTCAAACCTTCCAAAGTGTAAGGATTCTCAGTCACTGCCACTTCGGTGTATTCTTCGGCACCATTCTCTTTCCAATAGAGTGTCCATGCAGTCTCTTCGTTGTTGGCGGTCCAGCTCAACACAGCAGAGGTAGCGGTGGTGGTGGCGGCAAGCTCGGTAGGTTTCTGGCATGAAGGCACGGAGCAGTCAACGGTGTAGTCGGTAACCAAACCGTTACCAGCGCTGCCACTGAAGATTTCGTCGCCATTTCTGTCGTAAACGGTGTAAGAAGTCTCACCAGGATAGCTGCCGGCAACCCACACGAAATTGATGACACGGCCATTGCAAATGCTGAGGGAGCCACTAGCTGTGCTGCCAGAAGCAATGGTCCAGGTGGCAAGCACTTCCTCGGTGTTGGCATCCACCACATTGATGGCGTTGCCGTTCCAACCGTCACCATAGCTGTCGGTGAGAGCGTAAGTGATTTCGCATTGGTCTGCAACAGCGCACATGGCAGTGGCGAAGCTATAGACCTCAGAAGGAGTGCTTTGTGCAGTTTCGGAGCAATTGGCCACTACATAGAATTCATAATTGGTAGCGGCAGTCAAACCTTCCAGAGTGTAAGGATTCTCGGTCACATTGGCCACCTCGGTGTATTCTTCGGCACCTTCAGCCTTGTAATAGATAGTCCATTCAGTTTCGCCGTTGTTGGCGGTCCAGCTCAAATCAGCTGAAGTGTCGCCGATGTTGCTGACACCAAGTTCTGTAACTTGCAAGCATGAAGGAAGCTCAGTCACTTCAATGTTATCAACAAGGACATATCCACCTTGGGTGTAAATGTCGCGGATGGCGATATAACGGCCTTCGCCGGTGTAGCTGTTGAACCAAACGTTATGAGTGCCAAAAGTGGAGAAGCCATCGGTGATGTCAACTTCTTCAATCAGTTCGAAGGTGGTGAAATCGGTAGGATCGGTCATGATACCGATGCCGAGTTTTCCAGCGGTCATGCTGCTGCTGCTTGTATTGGCATAGCAAGCATCGAAGGTGATCTGATACTGGTTCAGAGGATACATTGGGTCAACTTCAGGCAACACGGCAACCAAAGCGGGGTTTTGGTAAGTGCCCATGTAGAATGCGAGAACTTGGTTGGTGCTGGATGAGCTTGGAGCCATAATATTGATGCCCGTGTAAGAGGTGTTTTCAATGATGGTGTTCCAGCAAACCGGCAGCGTTGCATCCTCAAAGTCGTAGCTGTAAGGCAGTGCCATGGCGTTGCACTCGGTGTTGAAGACAGCGTAGCTGCTCCATGCACTAACTTCGTCTTCGCCGCAAATAGCGCGGACATACACATAATAGGTGGTGCCAGCGGTGAGATCCGTCAAGCTGTAGGGATTGTCTTCCGTACCGGCAACGGTAGGCATTGTGGTGTCGTCAGGTTCGATGGTGGCATCGTCGGTAACGAAGATGTCCCATGCGGTTTCCGAAGCACCGGCAGTCCAGCTGATGGTGGCACCAGTGGTGGTGATATCGGCCACTTGCACGCTTGAAGGCTCAAGGCAGCTGGAACTTTCCTCGAAGAGGAAGTCGTCGAGGAAGAGATAGTATTGGTCGTCGGAAAGGTGTTTCACTGCCACATACTTGGTCTCAGCCGGATAGTTGGCCTTGAATTGCGTGTAGGTCGGGGTTGCAGTGATAACATCTCCCCAAGTAAAGCTTTCAGTATCATTGTCAGTGGTGGAATAACCCACTTGGAAGGTTTCTACACCATTGTTATATCCACGGTACCAGAATTCCACGTGCAAGCCGTTGGTGAAGCCGCTCATTGCAGGGGAGATGAGGTATTGACCGGGTGTTGCTGTGTAATAGAACCAGAAGCATTGGTCACCAGTTCTCGGAAGATTCGTGGTGATACCAGCGTAAGAGTCGTCACTATATTCAACCGTCCAGCAGTCAAGGGCAGCAGCATCCTCGAAGCCGTAAGTGTAAGGCACGGAAATGCCAGTGCAACCAGAGAAGAAGCTGGTGGTAGCCCAAGCACTCTGCTCGTCGCCGCAGTCGGCCTGCACTTTGATGTCGTAAGTGGTGGCAGGCTCAACATTAATGGTGTAAGTTGTGCTAGTAATGGCGGTAATGGTGCCATTCACATCAATATTGAAATTGGTAGCTTCTGAACTCCAAATTACCCTGGCGGTGGCATCGCCTTCAGTGTATCTTACAGCCAAATCGGCTGGTTTTGCGCAGTTGGAAGGTGTGCTGTAGGTGAAGGTGGTCTTGGGCAAGAAGTTCTTGACACCATTGTTGTTGTAACCACCCGACTGACAGGCGGCTCCTGTTGCTTCAATGCCATAGAAAGAAGCAGATTTCCAGTTGCCAGCCGTTTGAACGTAAGTGCCAATGAGGAGGTTGCCACCATTGTAGGTGTAAGCTTCATCAAACACCACATCCATCGTTGTACCAGTGGCATCTAAGGTGCCCGTATAGACCACGGTGCAGTTGTCGGGTCCAGTGGTACCGCTCAGGGTCGTTTCATCAATTTCTGTGATGTAAACCTGGAAGGTGGCAGTCCATGCAGCTCCAGCTGCAGAAGAAACATAGAATTGCATGCCTGTGATGGCCATGCCAGTCATGCCACGCATTCCCTCTGTACTGGCGGGGATGACGAACTCCGAAGTAGTTCCTTGGGTGTCGCCAGAATAGCCGTACACAGGGATGTTTGAGTTGGTTGTTGTACCGTCACAAACCGTCACGGTGTTTTGTGCGGTCATTGCCAAAGGCGCAAAGAGGGCCATCAGCAAAACGATAAGTAAAGATTTTCTTTTCATTTTAATGGTTAAACAATTGATTATTAATTAATTATATCAAAATTCTTGTTTGAATACACTCCAAAACGGCTGCAAAATTACAACAAATTTTGCTTGGTTCGCTAAAAAATGAAAAAAAAATTTTGTTTTTGACTATATATAAAAAAGGTGGCGACATTGCGTCGCCACCTTTTTATAAGAATTCAGAAGTCTGAATTCTTTACTTACTTTTCGTTTCTTTTCTTCAGTGCGTAAGCAGCGCCGAAGCCGATGAGCAGGAGAGCGCCTCCAGCGAGGGGAGCGTCCTGGTTGTCAGGCAAGCCGTGTTCGCCTGGGAGACCGGGCGTGAGCAAACCGCCGTCGCGGTTCAGTCCGTACTCGTCTTCAAATCCGTACTGGAAGAGGCCTCCTTGAGCGGAAGCTGCGATACCCATGCCAAGAACGATTGCGATTGTCAATGCTAACTTTTTCATATTCATATTTTTTATAATTAATACTCAGTTTATAAAATTATTCAACCACAATTTTTTGGGTCTTGACGTTTTCGCCCTGGATCAGCTGGATGGTGTACACGCCGCTGGTGGCGTTGACGCTGACGTTCTGGGTGCCGTTGATGTTCTGGCTGCTGATGGTGCGGCCGAGGACGTCGATGACGTTGAGGATGGCGCTGCCGTTGCTGTTGACGATGATGTTGCCGTCGTTGTAGAAGGCGAAGTTGTCGTCAGAAGCGGTGCCGGTTGAGAACACCAGGCGGAAACGGTTGGCGTAGTCGGAGATGTTGGCATCGAAGCTGTAGCTCGGGTTGTCGAGGAGGTTGACATCGTTGCCGGTGAGGTTGTCGATGAGGTGGAGGTAGCTGAACTCAACATCGCTGTTGAAGCTGATGTTGTAGGTGCCGTTCTTGGAGGCCTTGAAGCTGACGGGCATCTCACCTTGGGCTTCGCTGGAGACGACAGCGTAGTCTCTACCATTCTGCTGGATGTAAACCTTGGTGCTGTTTTCCTTCATCTGGAACTTGGGCAGCTGTTTGTCCTGACCGAAGCGGACGATGGCGCGGTCGATGACGTTGCGTCCGTTGCTGAGGTTGAGGGCGATGTTGGCGCTTCTCCCCTTGGTCTCATCGGGGACGAAGGTAACGCTTTCGCCTTCCTCGGTAGCGATGACGAAGATGCCTTCCATAGGTGCGATAACGCTTTCCTCGGCGGCTATGATTTCAGAACCGTCGCCGTTCATGACGTAGAAGTCGCGTCCGTCAGCGAGCGTGGCATTCTGGTTGAAGGGGTTGCCGATGAGGTTCCATCCTGCGAGCTCAGCGTTGTTGTCAAGGACGAGGGGGACTTCACCTTCGCCGTTGTAGGCTTCACCGGGGAAGGTGAGGGTGACGCTTTGGCCGTCGTCAGTGCCGCTGTTGGCGTAGAGGTAGCCCTTTCCAACCTCGAGGTCGAAGTTCTCGTTCTTGTAGTTGCGCCATTCAAGATCCTCGGTCTGGTCGAAGGCATAGAGGTCGTAGGTGTTGCTGAGCAAGTTTTCGACGACGTCAGCGGTGATGGTGCCGACAGGAGAGGCGATGAGGTAGTAGCCACCTTCTTCTGTGTAGGCTTCGATCTCCTTGGTGATGCCAGTGGTTGCAGGTGAAGTGAAGTTCAGAACAGGACCATAATCAACTAAGTCCCATTGATCAAAATAATCTTCACCGGTAACGATTTCATAAGATGTCAATTCTCCACCTTCATTTAAATAGAGAATGCTGCAGTCAGTATAGGTAGTCCCAGTTTCGTGGTTGTACATAACGAAATGGATAGGTTTACCTGAATCATTCGACAAGTTGTAGAAGATACAGATTTCGACGACTGGATAGGGATCGCCGTATTCTTCCATGTGGTTGGAGAGGAATTGCACGCCCCTGATATTGTCACTTTCGTCGAAAGCAGCGACTTCTAAGGCTTCCCAATTGTCATCTCCTGTAACGAAGTTGTCATCGATTTGGATAAAGGCGGAGAGAAAACCCTGCATTTCATAGGGATTGTTGGTTTCCGGGTCGAATTCTTCTGCCCAATGTGATGTTTGAGCAAAAATGGATCCACAGAATGCGAGGGAAACGATCAGTGTCAATAATAATTTTTTCATGGTTTGAATTTTTTATTGTTTAACTTATTATTTATAATATTCTTTTGTGAATCTGTTAATGAAAACATCAGTCATTCTGGAATCTTCATTCGTCATTCCCTTAATGGTTGTTGGTTTTTTGCCAATTCCATTCATGGATCCTTTGCTTGTGCTTGCCGGGAAGATCAACGTTCTTTCCGTTGTTGTAGCCGAATTGAAGATGTAGCCCTTTCCAGGTTCAAGTTTGCTGAGCCCCGATGCTCTCCATGTGGAGCCGTTGTATTTGGCATTGCCGGTCTTGGCTTTGACCACATCGCCATTGACGGCATCAAAGCCTGCGAAGGCCACGCCAGGTGTCATTTCCTCGTTGACCGGGAAAGCAATCCAGTTGGATTGGCCGCCCAAGATGGTGGCGGGGTGATCTTCGGGATTGATGAGTTCGCCTTCCAAAGTGATCTCGCAGGCATCTTCAACAGTAATCAAATACATCTTTGACAGATCCCAAGTCAAGTTGCCTCTCCAAGAGGTGCCGTTGTAT
>JAFYNJ010000026.1 GCA_017549805.1 Bacteroidales bacterium | reverse complement strand
GGACGAATTTTCCAAGCCAAAAATCATGTACCCTAATATGACAAAATTTATTCCATTTTACTATGACAAAAAAGGATTTTATCAGAACGATAAAGCGTTTATGATAACTGGGAACCATGTTGAATTTCTAACAGCATTCTTTAATTCGTCTTTATTCAAGTATTGTTTCCTAAACAGTTTTCCAGAACTTCAAGGTGGGACAAGAGAATTAAGAAAAATTTTCTTTGAAAAGATACCAGTAATTGAAGTGACAGATGCCGTCAATCAAGAATTCAAGATGTTGGTTGATGATATTCAGGAGAATTACACCAAAGAGAAAGCAATTATTATTGATAACCGCATCTTTGATTTATATCAACTAACAGAAACAGAAAGAAATACTATTGGCTATATTGAAATTAGGTAACAGAATTGATATATTCCATCTCATCCTTGCTTAAATGATATAACGCATATACCTCATTATCAATCATTTCATCATACATTGGATCATTTGTTTTGGATCGATCCTTAACTAATTGCGACAATGTATCATTTGAAAATGGAATTAACGGAATTTGTTCAACCGTATATTTTAACCATCTGTTTGTTCCGACCCCTGATCTTGCTCCTAAACAATGGGTGAAATACCAATGTATCAGTTTTGAGTTGAGTAAACCAATAATATGCTCCAGATTATTACCTGTAAGAAAAAAAACCGTATTAAGCGGAATGTAATCTCCGCATAATGCAAATTTTGATTCATCTGATAATTCAATCCATACTATTTTTGGCTTGGAAAATTCGTCCCAATAATTTGCGCCCCATCGCTGTAAGGCATACCACTCATATCGGATTCCAGTCTCAGCCACATTTCTTTTTGAGAGTGGTTCTTTGTACTCCATAAGATGTTGATATACAGAATTATATAACAATGAAAACAATTTCTCTGCTTCCTCTGATGCACCTTGAATAGAATTGTCAAGATGTAGAGGAAAATGCCACGGAATCCAAATTAACCACCGATCCTCCCAATCATAATTATATTTTCTTATGTCTCTGCCTCGAAGAATAGGTCGTATTATTTCTGCCGTTCGGGCTTGCTCTTCAGCATCAGCACATCGATCCAGTATTTCATCTCGCTTTTGGGTTGTAATAATAAAAGCATCGTTAAAGCCAGTTTTGATTCCATAATTGATCAGAATATCCCAATCTTTTAGTTGCTTTCCATTGGCTTCAACTTTTCTTTTGATTGATAATTCTAAATCAGATAGAATCGTCCATGGTTCAGATAAGAAACTTGTAATTACGGATGTCGTCTGAACATAATCGCTCAATTTGTTGATATCAAATTCATTTTTGACAACGGCACAAGCCTTACAAGTACCAGAAGGCTTCCCTTTGAAGATGTTTAAGATATTTACATCAACGGTCGCAGAATCAAACACCTGATAACCAGCAAAGTCAATGAGTAAAGACACATCATTCTGTGTTGTCAGCCAGCTGCGCAGGGATTCACCATATCCCGCTCTCATCCACTTATTTGAAGTAATAAATGACAACAACGCTCCATGCTTCAGCAACGACATACCCAATTCATAAAACAGGCAATAAATGTCGCCAGTGCGTTCGTATGTCTGGTAATTCATCTTTTGGAGCGCATCGGCATCAGCACCCATCTTCTGAAGCTGGATATACGGCGGATTACCAATGACGCAGTCAAAACCAATGAACTTGCCGTTTTCATCCAACACCTCAGGGAATTCAATGCGCCACTCAAAGGCATCTACAAAAACCTTGTTATCGCGTATCTCATCAATTTCTTTTTGGATTTTGGCTATCTTGTTCTGCAAATCCTTTGCTTTTTTGTCACGTGCTGCTTGTTCTTTCTTGCTAATTTCAAAGAGTTGTGGCGCAATCAGATCGTTTAATTCGCGTTCCAACTGAAGCTTGTTCTTCAGTTTGGGATCATTCAGTCCGATTTGGGTTTTCAGATTCCCTTTGATCTGCTTCAAGAAAACCACAAGTTGTCGCTTCTTCTCTTTACTGTGAGCGTTTTTGTAGTCGTTGACAGCCTGGCAATATTCTCCTATGGATATGCCGTTTTTGTGAAGGATGCCAGAGATGTCCTGATTCAAATCAAAGCGATGCAATAAAGAATTGCCCACCTTGATGTTGATGTCGATGTTCGGAAGCGTCTCAAGCTCGGTGTAATTGCTCTCCTTGTTGTAATAAGCGTTTTTCAGCAGTTCAATCCAAAGGCGAAGACGACAAATGTTTACGGCATTAGGATTCAAGTCCACACCGAAGAGGCAGTTCTCAATGATTTTGCGTTTTTCGTTGAAGAGAGTTTCCTGGATACGCTGGCTTTCTTGGTTACCAGGAATATATGAAAACGGATTGCCGTCTTCATCTGAAACAAGAAGCTCGTCATTCTCAATGTCGATGCTGTAATCCTGCTTTTTGATACGCTTGCCGTTGCCGTCAACCAAAATGCCGAGGTCGTATTTGGTACGGATGATTTCGTTAAGGACCGATACCAAAAAGTGACCCGAACCCACGGCGGGGTCGCAGATACGCAGCGAATCGACGATGGCGTTGGCCTGAGCAATATCCTCAATGTCCTTGTTTTTGAGTGCAACGTAGTCCTTGCAAGTCCACCCCATGTCTTCATTGAACCGGCGAACCACCGTCTGCTGGATAGCTTCGCGGCTCATGTACATGGTGACCGCACCAGGAGTGAACACCGAACCGTCTTTGTGTCCGTTTATTTTTTCGAAAATCAAACCGAGGACGGATGCATTGATAAGCGTCTTTGACTGCTCTTGAACCTCTTCGGAGCCTTCGCTTGCAAAGTCGTAGGCGTCAAGAAACTCTAACAAATAGCGAAGTGTTGGAAGTTGCTTGTATCGAGGCTTGGGACCATCCTTGAGAACCGTGCCTGCAAAAAGGGGAAGCTCGCCGTTGTCAAGACTGCTGATGCGAATGGTTTGACGTTCCAACGGACTGATTTCAAACAGAGAACTATTCAAATAGGGCACTTTGCCGTATTTCGCATTGATGCTGTCAGGACGGTCAGCCACACGTTTGGCAAGGACTTGGAAAAAGAGTTTATTCAGTTCGTCGTAGTCAGGAATAACAGACGGCCCCATAAAAGCGTAGGCTTGGTCGCCTTTATGGTATTTGACAAGTTGGGCTTCCAGAAGTTTCATGAAAAGCACCCGATTCACCCAGTTGATGGTCAGGGCAAGGGCGATTCCAAAAAGCTGTTCGTCTCGGATCTTTCCGTATGAATAGCGACCTTCCACATTGTCAATCCAGTCTTCAACATCCAAAATATTGATGGCGTTTTCGAGGATGGATGCTGGGTTGCGCTCGCTCTTGTTCCGACGAGTGATGATCCGTTTGTGGCTGTCTTTTTCTTCAACTTCTTCAAGACCGATGATGTACAAGAGCTCGCTATAGAATTTGGTATTAAGGGAGTTGCTGTCATTTTGAAAGCGTTTCTTCAAAAGATGCTCGGGGCTGAAGAACTTATACAACTCAATGAGGCGCTTGTCGTTGCCCATATCAAGATAGGACTGGTATTTACGGATGTCGAACCAAGTGAATGTCAGCTGGTCAACCACTTGCGCGATAAAGTCGGCGGCAATCTCCTTATAGAAAAAGTCCGTCTTCTCGGAGGTCAGTTCTCCAGCGTTGAACTCTTCAAACCGTTTGATGAGTTTCTTGTTGGAATAGAACAAGCGTTCGAACTCCTGTGCATCGAAAACGAAAAACTCATAAACGTTGGTGACCACAAGTTGCTTGAGCTGGAAATTCTTCTTCGTGTGGCGTTCGCGAAGGTAATAAAGAAGCAGTTCCTGCAAGGCCTTCCGATTGAGATCGTCCTTCGTAATCATCTCAGATACGTTGGTTGGCTTCTTCACTTCAAAGATAACGCCAACAGGGTCATCGATGCTGTCGCCGAGATGGATTGCACAGTCGATATCACCGTTGGGGGACACTTTATAGTCTTGCCCATAAAACGACAGCTTCAAAAAATCCATAAGGTCGCCTTTGAGCTTCTCTTCAGTGTTGATGGAAGAGATTTGTTCAAAAAGGACATGCAACTGACTTTTGAAGTTTTCGAACATTGGGCGGTCAACTGGGACCTGTCTAAACGCCTTATTAATTGACTTGGCTATTGTGAGTTCTAACATAACATTTGATTCATTGCATTTGGATAACGCCCCATACAAAAAGAACTAAGAAAAAAAATGTCAATTCACCCAATCCTCCTTGAAACTGGGATTGGTCAATATATAAACATAGCCCGGACTGCCGGCGTCCGGTTTCGCATTAGAATGGTTCATTTGTATCTCGACATTAAATAGGCTTCAAAGATACGCAAAACGCCATTGGTTTCAAACGGTTTTTTTGAAACATTTCTTCAGTTGAAGATACTTTTAGGTTTAAAGCGTTAGGAAGCAAATAACGGAAAAGTGGAAAAAATACAGAAAAATGTTGCGGGGAGCAAAAAAATTCGTATATTTGCACCGTGAAATAACAAGGCAGACTGATTGGGAGTATCAAACCCGCCCGGACGCTTGTTTTTCAATGAATAAAGGATTGAGGCAGACCACCGGGAGTATCGAACCCACAGGACGCTCACCTTTAGCTTACCTACGACCGCTACCGTTTGGCAGCGGTCGTTTGTATTGTAGAGGTGATGGAATGGAGCCGAATCTCTTTCTTGATCCTATCCACCTTGATGTTCAGATACATCCTCCTCCCAGCAATGCTAATCTCGTAATACTGGTATTTTACGCCTTTCTTTTTCTTTTTGTTGTCGTTAGCCGACTGGATGTATTTTGCACTGTTGAAATGTCTTGGCAAATCGGCAATGTCGCTAATCAGCAGCACACCTTTTGACCTATGAAGAGCATCGGCTACAAGGTGTTCAAGATCTTTTTCAGTAACACGGAACTTGATCTTTTTCCCGCTGCTTTCAGGAATCACGTGCTGACGCGTGAGCAAGATTGTACTTCGGGATTTCACGTGGTCCTCAATTTCTGTCTGCGTCATGTTGGCATATCGCCAGTCGGGATTATATGTATCATCCATTGTTTCTATTCTAATAAGTGCAAAGATACATAATAATTCCGTAAAATGATTGATATTTTATAATGTTTTTTATTAGCACATGTTTAAAAGAATTTGTAGTATCTTTACAGGCGAAATAAAGATATATCATCATGGAAAACTTACCTGAATACATCGAGGGCATACCCACGAATACAAAAGCCTCAAGAGAAAGACGTGAGATCATCAAGCGCGAATATATCCGACTAATCGAGCACCTTCAAAACAGCAGAAACAAGAAAGCTGTATTCAACGAATGTCTTCAAGCAGAGGTGTTTATCATTATGCGTGAGAGCGAGAAAAAAGCGAGTAACAGTGCCGCTTTCAATTGGCAGTCAACATGGGCTGTTAAGCATTTAGAAACCATTATCAGAGAAGCCACTCCACAAAAAGGCGAACCTATATATACGCTTCCTAAGGCGACAGGAAAGCAAAAAGAATTCGGCTACGTGAATATAGCTACGCTTTATTATGAGTGTCGTTCAAACGATCGTGATTATATGAACTTCAGGATCAAGCTAGTGCTAGGAATCAAAAGTGAAAGGAGGCACGTTCAATACAGTGTGAACAAAGTGGAGGTGACATAAAAAAGGCATCCTGTAATAAAGTCGTCATTGTAATAAAACAATCGCTTGTACAGAATGCTTTCTGCCTGCAAAGATACATCAAATTCTTGATTTCGCAACATTTTCATCGAAAAATACTGAAATAGCTTCCGGAAAAACAAAAGAATCTCCAAAGCAAAACTGTTATAGATTTCGTAGGAAGATATTATTGGAGTAACTGCGCCGTGTGGTTCTTCGTATCGACCTTGCCGATGGCGTCAACGATGATGCCGTTTTCGTCAATGACGTATGTGGTTCGCAACGTACCTTCCGTCACCTTGCCATACATCTTCTTCTCGCCCCAAGCCTCGTATGCCTTCAAGATGACAAGGTCAGTATCGGCGATAAGATGGAAAGGCAGCTCATATTTGGCAATAAATTTCTGATGCGAAGCGGCACTGTCGCGACTGACACCCAACACATGATAGCCCAGTGCCAAGAAACGCTTGTAGTTGTCCCGCAAATCGCAGGCCTCGGCGGTGCAGCCCGGGGTGTTGTCCTTGGGATAAAAGTAAAGCACCAGCTTCTTTCCTGCGAAGTCAGTGAGTTTCACGGTGTTTCCGTTTTCGTCCTTGCCCTCGAAATAAGGGGCTTTCGTTCCTTTTTGTAACATAGAGGTTTGATTTATCGATGTGCAAAGATAGGCATTTCATATTATTCCATCACACCCATCTATTAAGCACGAGACACTTCACCGGGCCGGGCGCGTGGGCAACGGCCAAAAACCGGAGCAGCACCTGCCCAAGAGCCGAGCTAAGTAGGTTGAGACTCAGGGCGGGGCGCGAAGTGAAACGGAGCGTTTGCCTTCCGCAGGAAGGCACTCCCCGCCTTGAGGCTCACACACTTAGAGAGGCTGTGCGGTGGGCCGATGTTTTTGGCCAAAGGCCTTTTGTTACTTTTCTGCCCAAGAAAAGTAAGAAGTCGAGCACCCGCAAGGTGCGACAAAGAAAAAAGGCTGCCACACTGTGACAGCCCTTTCGTTTCAATACATCAAAGGATTATTTTTCGACTTCCTTCTTCAGCCTTTCTGTCAACATCGGGACGATCTTATGCAAATCACCCACAATGCCGAGATCGGCGACACTGAAGATCGGTGCGAACTTATCCTTGTTGATGGCGATGATGAAGTCGGACTCCTCCATACCAGCCAAGTGCTGGATGGCACCGCTGATACCGCAAGCCATGTAGAGGTTCGGGCGGACGGTCTTACCCGTCTGACCCACCTGACGGTCGTGAGGCATCACGCCGTTATCCACCATGGCACGGCTGGATGAAACCACGCCACCGATGACATCGGCCAAAGCCTGGAGCTTGTCGAAACCTTCCTTGTTCTGGACGCCACGGCCACCGGAAACCAAAATCTTGGCATCGGCGATATCGACCACGGTCTTGTCCTCCTTGATGGTCTCAACGAGTTTCACCTTGAACTTGCTGGTGTCGAACTTCGGCATGAAGTCGGTGACCACGCCTTGACGGCCTTCCTCACGCTGACGCTTCTGCATCACGCCAGGACGCACGGTTGACATCTGCGGACGGTTGTTCGGGCAGATGATGGTAGCCATCAGGTTGCCGCCGAAAGCGGGACGCGTCATGCGGAACTGCAGCTCGCCGTTGCTCTTCTCGTCGGCCACGACCTCCAACTTGGTGCAGTCGGCGGTCAAACCGGTCTTCAGACGCGAAGCGATACGCGGCGCCATGTCACGGCCAATGGTGGTGGCACCATAGAGCACGATGTTGGGATGGCGTTCCTTGATGATCTGGTCAACAACCTGTGAGTACTGCTCTGAAAGGTAGTCCTTTAACTCAGGCACATCGGCGACGATGACTTCATCGGCACCAAACTCGATCAGCTTCTGGGCTTGGGCCTTCACGCCGTAACCCAGCAGCATGGCCACAACCTTCTCGCCGAGTGCATCGGCCAAGTCGCGAGCCTTTCCTAAAAGTTCGAAAGCAACGGATTGGATGTTACCTTCACGCTGTTCTGCGAAAACGAATACGTTCTTATAATCTTTCAATTCCATGGCTGTAACTTTTAGATGATGTGTTTTTCTTTCAGTTTGTTGACGATCAGCTCAACGGCTTCTTCCTCGCTCACCTCGTGCACCTCGCCCGGAGCTTTCATGGCCTTCGGGAAGCTCTGGAACACCTTGGTGGGAGAACCGCTCAAACCGAGTTTCGTTTCGTCGTAGTCGATCTTATCGGCACCCCAAACCTCAACCTCACGGTTGTAGGCCTCGACGATGCCGCTGACGGTCATGTAACGGGCTTCGAAAGCAGAAGCCAGCACGGTAAGCAGGCACTTGCCTTCCACTTCGAGAACCTGGACGCTGTCCTCGTTCTCCTTGTGGACTTGCAGGTTGCCGTTGGGCAACAGCTTGGCGTCGCATACGTAGGTGACCTGCGGCAGACCGAGGTGCTCGGCCATCTCAGGACCCACTTGTGCGGTGTCGCCATCGATGGCTTGACGGCCGGCGATGATCAGGTCATAGTCCAACGAACGGCACAGGCCAGCCAAGGCATACGAGGTAGCCAAGGTGTCGGAGCCTGCGAACTTACGGTCGGAGAGCAGGATGGCACGGTCGGCGCCCATGGCGAAAGCTTCGCGCATGATGACGTCGGCTTGCGGAGGTCCCATCGAGACCACGGTGACGTTGGCGCCGAACTGGTCCTTCAGGCGCAGGGCGAGTTCGAGACCGCCCTTGTCGTCGGGATTCATGATGCTCGGCACACCTTCACGGATCAACGTACCTTTTACCGGATCGATCTTGATTTCAGTGGTATCCGGAACTTGCTTGATACAAACGATGATATTCATACTGCTTCCCTCCTATTATTTCTTGAACAATTGACCGGCGATGACCATGCGCTGGACCTCCGAGGTACCTTCGTAGATCTCGGTGATCTTGGCGTCACGCATCATGCGCTCGACGGGATACTCACGCGTGTAACCGTAGCCACCGTGGAACTGGACGGCCTTGGTAGTCACTTCCATAGCGGTCTCTGCGGCAAACAGCTTGGCCATGGCGGCATCGACTGAATACGGCAGTCCGTTGTCTTTCTTCCAAGCGGCGCTGCGCACCAGCAGACGGGCAGCCTCGACCTTGGTCTTGAGGTCGGCCATTTGGAACTGGGTGTTCTGGAACTGCGCGATGGCCTTTCCGAACTGCTTGCGTTCCTTGGTGTATTTCACGGTCTCATCCATGGCGCCTTGGGCGATACCTAAGGCTTGGGAGGCGATGCCGATACGGCCGCCGTCCAAGGTCTTCATGGCAATGGTGAAGCCCTTGCCAAGAGGTCCGAGGAGGTTTTCCTTCGGCACTTCGCAGTTTTCGAAGATCAGCTCGCAGGTAGCGCTGCCGCGGATACCCATCTTGAGCTCCTTCTTACCGATGCTAAAGCCTTTCATGCCCTTCTCCACGATGAAGGCCGAGATGCCCTTGGTGCCCTTCGACTTGTCGGTCATGGCCATCACGATGAACACGTTGGCGTAGGAGGCGTTGGTGATGAAGATCTTGGTTCCGTTGAGGATCCACTTGTCGCCGGCATCCACGGCTGTGGTCTGCTGCATGGCGGCATCGGTACCGGCATTGGGTTCGGTCAGACCGAAAGCGCCGATCCATTCACCACTGGCGAGCTTAGGCAGATACTTCATTTTCTGTTCCTCGGTGCCGTTCTCCAAGATGGGAGCCATGCACAGCGAGGTATGGGCCGAGACGATGACGCCGGTGGTGGCGCACACCCTCGAGAGCTCTTCCACCGCCATGATGTACATCTGGACGGTGCCGCCCTGTCCGCCGTATTGCTTCGGGATCGGGATGCCCATGATACCGAGTTTGCCCATCTTTTCGACGGTCTCCATCGGGAAGCGCTCCTGATCATCGACTTCGGCGGCCAAAGGCTTTACCTCGTTCTCCGCAAACGATCTAATCATCTGCAGGAAGAGTTGTTCTGTCTTTGAATAACTAAAGTCCATATTTTGTAGTTTATGAATTTATTATCTTAATAGACATCCGCCTTGGCGGATGTTAGCTTTGTAGAATAAATACGCCCAAAATCATCCGCATCCGCAGGATGCTAGCCCTCACTTCGCTCGGGCAAATACTATGGGGGGAATCCATCGGCTACAGAGCTAGCATCCCTGCGGGATGCTTTAATCAATATTTATAAAAGCCCTCTCCAGTCTTTCTGCCAAGGAGACCGGCTCTCACCATCTTGCGGAGCAAGGGATGAGGACGGTACTTGGGATCGCCAAACTCTTTGTAAAGCACTTCCATGATGGCGAGGTTGACGTCGTTGCCAATAAGGTCGGCCAAAGCGAGGGGACCCATCGGGTGGTTGGCGCCCAGCATCATGCACTTGTCGATGTCCTCAGCGGATGCGATACCGTCGGCGAGGATGCCGACTGCCTCGTTGATCATCGGGATGAGGATGCGGTTGACGACGAATCCGGGAGCTTCCTTCACCTCCACGGGCTGTTTGCCGATGGATGTGGCAAGATCCACGATGCACTTGGTGACTTCATCGCTGGTCAGCTGGCCTTTGATGACTTCAACGAGGGCCATACGGTCGGCGGGATTGAAGAAGTGCATGCCGATGAATTGGGCGGGACGGCTGGTGCAAGCAGCGATCTCGGTGATCGACAATGAGGATGAGTTGGTGGCGAAGATGGTCTCGGGCTTGCAGATCTTGTCAAGTTCCATGAACACATCTTTCTTCAGTTGCATCTCCTCCACAGCGGCCTCGATGACGAGGTCGGCGTCGGCGAAGGTAGCATAGTCGGTGGTGGTGGCGATGTTCTTCAGCAGTTCATCGACGGCCTCTTGGGTCATCTTACCTTTTTCCACCAGTTTGCCATAACCTTTGGCAATGGAAGCCATAGCCTTGTCGAGGCTGGCTTGGGTACGGCTCTTCATGACGACGGGCATCTTGGCGGCGAAAGCCTTCACAATACCTTTAGCCATGGTTCCGGTTCCGATAACACAGATTTTCATGTTTTGATTATTTTTAGATTGTTTATACTTCTTATTATTCAGTTTTCCGTTTTCCGTTCTCCGTTTTCCGTTTCACTTTCCAACGAAGTTAGGTTTGCGTTTCTCCAAGAAAGCGGCCATGCCTTCTTTCTGGTCCTCGGTGGCGAAGCAACGGCCGAAGTCCTTGTTCTCCATTTCGATGGCACCATCGGCGTAGAGGTCATAGCTCTCGTTGATGCATTCCTTGGCGTACTGAAGGGCCAGCGGAGCCTTCTCCTTGATGGTTTGCGCCATCTCCATGGCTTTGTCCATCAGCTCTTCGGGCTCATAGACGGCATTCACCAAGCCGATGCGCAAAGCTTCATCCGCCTTGATCACCTTGCCGGTGAAGATCATCTCCTTGGCATAGCCTTGTCCAACGAGTTTGGCCAGACGGTAGGTCCCGGAAAAGCCAGGCGTGATGCCCAGTCCCACCTCGGGCTGACCGAACTTGGCCTTGTTGGAGGCGATGCGGATGTCGCAGGCCATGGCTAATTCGCAGCCGCCACCCAGGCAGAAGCCGTTTACCGCAGCGATGACAGGGATCTCCAAGGTCTCGATGCGACGGAATGCCAGAGCGCCTAACTTGCTGAACTCATAGCCTTGCTGTTCGTTGAGGTTGGCCATCTCGGCAATGTCGGCACCAGCCACAAAGGCTTTCTCGCCGTCACCGGTGATGATCAGCACACGGACTGACTTGTCGAGGTTGCTGACGAAGTCATCGATTTCTTTCAAGATCGTGGAATTGAGAGCATTCAAAGATTTGGGAGCCGACACCTTCATGATGCAGATTCCGTCTTTGCTCTCGATCTTTAAAAAGCTGTATTCCATGGTCGTAAGTTTTTAGATGTCCATAGGTTTGCAATTGGGGTCAAGGATGAGCTTGGCCTCAGTGGCAGCCTGCATTTGTTCGAAGGTGAACTCAGGATGGATTTCACGCACCACGATGCCTTCGGGGGTGATGTCCATGACACCCATCTCGGTGATGATCATGTTCACCTGTCCAGCAGCGGTCAGCGGCAGCGTGCACTCCTTCAAGATCTTGGGAGCGCCCTTCTGGGTGTGTTCCATGGTCAGGATGACGCGCTTGGCACCCACAACGAGGTCCATAGCACCACCCATACCGGGAGCCATCTTGCCAGGGATGATCCAGTTGGCAAGGTTGCCCTTCTCATCCACTTGCAGGGCGCCGAGGAACGACACGTTCACATGGCCGCCACGGATGATGGCGAACGACGTGGCCGAGTCGAAAGTGCAGGCACCGGGCAGCAGCGTGATGGCACCACCGCCAGCGTTGATGAGGTTCTTGTCTTCCTTGCCTTCCTCGGGGGTCGGGCCCATGCCCATGGCACCGTTCTCGGTCTGGAGGGTCACGGTCACGCCTTCAGGAAGGTAGTTGGGAATCAAAGTCGGAATGCCAATGCCAAGATTGACAACATCGCCGTCGTGCAACTCTTTGGCTGCGCGCTTGGCGATCACTTCTCTCATTTCATTTTTTTCCATTGTTTAATGTTTTTGTTGTTTTATTGTTTAGTTAGTATGTTGTGTCTAACATAGCGTCGACTACGTCATTGCGAGCGGAACGAAGTGGAGCGCGGCAATCCAACCTGACCCGAACAATGATAGTTCAGGTTGGATTATTTCGCTTCGCTCAATGAGTCTTCGAGTTGCTTCGTCGCTATGCTCCTCGCAATGACGTATTCCATCACTTCATTCCTCTCTTAACCATTTCTTGAACGACAAACGAAGCCACATCGTCGGCATAAGTGTTCATTCCAAAACCAGCATCGAAACCGAGTTCCTTGGCCAGTTCGTGCGTGATACGAGCACCGCCACAGCAGCAAATCATCTTGTCGCGCAGGCCCTCGGCCTCCATCAACTCGATAAAGTTGGTCATGTTGTGGATGTGGACGTCTTTTTGGGTCACGGTCTGCGAAACCAATAAGGCGTCGGCGTGGAGTTCGATGCCCTTGGCGATGAACTCCTCGTTGGGTACCTGCGAGCCGAGGTTGTAGGCCTCGATCATCTCGTAGCGTTCCAGTCCGTAGTGGCCAGCGTAGCCCTTCATGTTCATGATGGCGTCGATACCCACGGTGTGGGCGTCGGTACCTGTTGAAGCACCAACGATGACGATCTTGCGTCCGATGTTCTCCTTGATGTATTTGTCGGTCTCATACATGTCCATCGTGGTCGATTCCACCTTGGGCACGTAGATGGTCGAATAGTCAACCGTGTGGGTGCAACTACCGTAGCAGTTGACGAAGGTGAAACCGGGCGTCAGTTCCCTGTAATACACCACGCTGGGGTTTTCCAGTCCCATCTTCTTCAGCAGCAGTTTAGCCGCTTCGATGGCTTCTGCGCCGCAAGGTACGGGCAAGGTGAAACTCAACTGCATCTTGCCGTCGTTCATGGTGTCGCCGTAGGGCTTTATCTTGGTGAGGTCTAGGGTTTTGTCGTAATCCTTGGCCTCCATTGAATACAAACCTTCACTC
>JAFYNJ010000025.1 GCA_017549805.1 Bacteroidales bacterium | reverse complement strand
CTCTTGGAAACGGCCACGGTCCTGGGTGGGCGTGCCGTCGTCCCAGCGGACGTGCAGGTGCACGATGGCGGCACCGGCGTCGACGGCCGACTTGGCCTCGCGCACGATCTCCTCAACGGTATAAGGCACGTTAGGATTCTGTTCCTTGGTGACTTCTGCGCCGCAGATGGCGGCAGTGATGATCAGTTTATCCATTTTCTTTTATTGGTTTTTATGGATTGCTTCGGTCGTTCCTCCCTCGCAATGACGCAAAGCGCCCTTTGTCCTTTTTAGTGTCGGGTACGTCATTGCGAGGAGCGCAGCGACGAAGCAATCCAACTTGACTATTTCTTACGTTGACAATCCTTAGGAGTTACGCAGGTTCCCGAAGCGCGGCAAACCAGGATGGGCTCATCCAGTTCGTCGGCGGCCGACGGGGAGATGTCGGGACGAGCGACGGCCACCTTGCGGGCCTCAAACATCATGTGGCGAGAGGTGTTGCCTTCGCGGTCGATCCAACCTTCGGCTTCGATGAAATCGCCTGCATAGACAGGGGCCTTGAATTCAATCATGTCGTATGCGCAGAACAGGCCTTCGTCGCCGTCACGCATAATCAAAAGCTCGGTAGCCACGTCACCGAAGAGGTGAACCATGTGGGCGCCGTCAACCAAATTGCCACCATAGTGGGCATCCTTCGCACTCATGCGAAGTCTGATCTTTGTTCTGTATTCCATTTTGTTTAGTTAGGAGTTAGCAGTTAGGAGTTAGGAGTTATTTCTCGACATAGATTCCGTCAACATAAATTCCGGAGGCATGCACGCACTCGGGCTTGATTTCGCCAACGGGAACCAGCTTTTCGGCTTCGACCACCACATAGTCGGCGGCGGTAGCCATCAGCGGGTTGAAATTGTTGGTGGTGCCCAGGAACACCATGTTGCCGAACTCATCGACGATGTTGGCGCGCAGGAAGGCGATGTCGGCCTTCAGAGGCTTCTCGAGGAGGTAATCTTTGCCGTCCACATTGACCACTTGCTTTCCGTCAGCCATGATGG
Source organism: Bacteroidales bacterium (assembly GCA_017549805.1). GTDB lineage: Bacteria > Bacteroidota > Bacteroidia > Bacteroidales > F082 > Limimorpha. The sequence goes on along the minus strand of JAFYNJ010000025.1, from coordinate 59,082 downwards.
TGCCCATGCCCGTGGGAGTCAACACACCACCGAGACCTGCACCGTAGGCGCGGATGCGCTCTGCGAGGGTGCCCTGAGGTACGTATTCCACGATCAAAGTGCCTTCGTTCTTCTGGAGGGCGGTCTGCTTGTTGGTGCCAGTGTGCGACACGATGGCCTTCTTCACTTGGTGGTTGGTCACCAACTTGCCGTGAGCCACTTCATCGTAAGCGGTGTCGTTGGCAATAATGGTAAGATCTTTCACGCCTTTAGCGACGAGAGCGTCGATAATTTGAACTGGACTTCCCACGCCGAGGAAACCACCGATCATAATGGTCATGCCGTCGTGAACCTTCTCAACGGCCTGCTCTAATGTAATCTGTTTGTTCATAATTTGTTATGTTTTGAATTTGTGAATTTGTCTGGAAATTTGGCTGCAAAGGTAGTGATTTTAGTCTGGGAAAACAAACGAAACCTATATTATTTTTTATTTAAAAACGCGCGAACTTTTTAATAAAAAAAAGACGCGACTCACGTCGCGTCTTCCATCGAAAATAACAAATGTTTGTTGCTTGTAACTTAGTGTTTTAGTTCTTCATGAACCCCATGGTCCCGATCATTTCGTTCTCAATGGATTCGTACGAGGCAGCGTAGCCCAAGATAAAACTCATAACCGATTTGCCCGGTTTGCTTTTTTCGGCTGCAAACACATTTCTGAGTTGCGCCACAAGGATTTCATCAAGATAGGGTTCGTTGCAATTTAGAGTAGCGTTTCCGATCATAGGCGGTTTGTTTCATTTAACTTACACCTTCAAAACGGAATCGAACGCATTTTATTTTATTCTCGCGATATTTTTTATTAAATAATTTATAAATAGTTAATTATCAATACATTAAGCAAACCCTGTTGCTTTCGGCCATCTTGCGCAGGTTGATCAGCGCATAGCGCATGCGACCCAACGCCGTGTTGATGCTCACATTGGTGATATCGGCAATCTCCTTGAAGCTCAGATCGTCATAGATTCGCATGCGGAGCACCTCTTTTTGCTCCAAAGGAAGCATCTCAACCATCTTCCGAAGATCGCTGTGTATCTGGTCGATGATCATCCCCTGCTCCACCGACGGGTCGGTGATGGGCGCATTGTCCACATAGCTATAGTCTTCACTGGACGACTCCACCAACGGAATCCTGTTTTCCTTGCGGAAATGGTCGATGACCAGATTGTGGGCGATTCTCATGGCAAACTGGATGAACTTGCCTTCGTCCTTATAGACGCCCGACTTGATCACCCTAATGATCTTCACAAAGGTATCCTGGAAAATATCATCCGTCAACTGCTTGTCTTTCACCAACGACAAGACATAATTGTATATTTGTTCCTGGTAACGGCTAACCAACAATTCAAAATCTGATAGACGACCTTTTCTATAGCCCTCTATCAGCTCGTAATCAGTTTTTCTTATTTCGGACATACGGCCCTGTTTTTTATGGCACTAGTGCCTGTTAATCAGGGTAAATAGCGATCGATAGTCTGTCCTCCTATTGTTGGTTATACATGAATTTTTATGCAAAGATAGTGCAAAAAACCATAAAGTCAAGAAAAATCATGTAATTTTGTGCAATTTTTTCAAGAAACCGAAGTTGGAACAGATTCCTAATAAATATATCGACATCCGTCACGCCAAGGTCAACAACCTGAAAGACATCAGTTTAAAGATTCCCAAAAACCAACTCATCGTTGTCACGGGATTGTCAGGATCGGGCAAGTCGTCATTGGCATTCGACACCTTGTACGCCGAAGGACAGCGGCGCTATGTGGAGAGTTTGAGCTCCTATGCCCGTCAGTTCATGGGACGACTGAACAAGCCGGATGTGGAATCGATCACCGGCCTCTCTCCCGCCATCGCCATCGAACAGCGTGTCAACTCGCACAACACGCGTTCTACGGTGGGCACCAGCACGGAGATCTATGAGTACCTCAAACTGCTTTTCGCCCGCATCGGAAAGACCTATTCCCCCGTCTCTGGCGTACAGGTGAAAAAACATCAGGTCAGCGACGTGGTCGAGCACATCCTCAACCTGCCCTTGGGCACGACGGCCTACATACTTGCCCCACTCCATCTTCCCGAAGGAAGATCTTTGGAAGACCATCTCGCGATCCTTCTCCAGCAGGGCTTTTTCAGGGTGATGGCCGACGACAGCATCCAGCGCATCGAGGATTTCATGCATTCAAAGCCAAAGGTACAGGCACAGGACGTGAAGCTGCTTATCGACCGCGTAAAAGTCAACGAGAAGGTGCATGGGGAAGTCAGCCGCCTCTCCGACTCGGTGCAGACCGCCTTCTACGAAGGCAAGGAATGCTGCCAGGTGATGGCCGAATTGGACGGAAACCACACCACGGCCGAATTCTCCTCGCGTTTTGAGGCCGACGGCATCGTTTTCGAATCGCCTTCGGTCAACATGTTCACTTTCAACAACCCTTACGGCGCCTGCCCTACCTGCCAAGGTTTCGGCAGTGTTATCGGCATCGACCCCGACCTGGTGTTTCCCAACAAAAGCCTGTCGATCTATGAGAACGCTGTTGCTTGCTGGCGTGGCGAAAAGATGAGCGAATGGAAGGACGCCCTGATCCAAACGGCACATCATTTCAACTTCCCCATCCACAAGCCTGTGTTCGAGCTTACCGAGGAACAAATGGAGCTGCTGTGGACCGGCAACGAATACTTCGAGGGGCTCAACGCCTTCTTCCAGATGGTGGAAAGCAACTCCTACAAGATACAATACCGCGTGATGCTCTCGCGCTACCGTGGCAAGACGATATGCCCCGAATGTCATGGATCAAGGCTCAAGCGAGAAGCACAATATGTCAAGGTGGGTGGCAAGAGCATCACCGATTTGGTGCTGATGCCACTCGACGAACTCAAGCAGTTCTTCGGCCAGCTGAAGCTTGATGAGACCGACCAGAAAATCGCCTCCAGATTGTTGGTGGAGATCAACAACCGACTCGACTTCATCCTCGACGTGGGTCTGGGATACCTGACCCTAAACCGGCTCTCCAACACGCTTTCTGGAGGTGAGTCGCAACGCATCAACCTGGCCACCTCCCTGGGCAGCAGCCTCGTAGGATCCACCTATATCCTCGACGAGCCCAGCATCGGCCTGCATCCACGCGACACCGACCGGCTCATCAAGGTGCTTAAACGGCTCCGCGACATCGGCAACACCGTCATCGTGGTGGAACACGACGAGAAGATCATCCGCAATGCCGACCACATCATCGACATCGGCCCCATGGCTGGAGAATTCGGCGGCGAGCTGGTATGCCAAGGCGATTACAACGAAATCATCCAATGTCCCAACAGCCTCACAGGCCAATATCTCAAGGGTGAGAAGTCCATTCCCGTTCCCAAACACCGCCGCAGCTGGCATAACGCCATTGTCGTGAAAGGTGCCAGCCAGCACAACCTGAAGAATATCGAAGTGAGATTCCCGCTCAACGTGATGACGGTAATCACCGGCGTGAGTGGCTCGGGCAAATCCACCTTGGTCAAGGACATTCTCTTCCCTGCCATGCGGCGCCATCTGGGCGAGACAGCCGACAAATGCGGCAGTTTCAGCTCCTTGGAAGGAAGCCTTTCACAGATCCAGGCCGTTGAGTTCATCGACCAAAACCCCATCGGGAAGTCGTCGCGCTCCAACCCCGCCACCTACCTCAAGGCCTACGATGAGATACGACAGCTCTTTGCCGACCAGAAACTGGCCAAGCTGCGAGGCATCAAGCCGGCCTACTTTTCTTTCAACATGCCCGGCGGACGCTGCGACAATTGTGAGGGCGAAGGCGTGACCAAGATCGAGATGCAGTTCATGGCCGACCTCTATCTGCCTTGCGAGGTGTGCCACGGCACACGCTTCAAGGAAGAGGTGCTGGAGATCAAATACGACGGCAAAAACATCTCCGACATCCTTGACATGTCGGTCGACCAGGCCATCGACTTCTTCAACACCTCCAGCGACCGCAACAGTTCTGTCGTCAATCGTATCATCAGCAGACTCAAACCCTTGCGGGATGTAGGATTGGGTTACCTCAAGCTCGGCCAGCCGTCGAACACCCTTTCGGGCGGCGAGGCACAACGCGTCAAACTGGCCTATTTCCTCATCAAAGGCAGTGTTGAGAAGCCCACTTTGTTCATCTTCGACGAGCCCACCACGGGCTTGCATTTCCACGACGTGAGCAAGCTTTTGGATTCGTTCAACGCCTTGATCAACAACGGTCACACGCTGATCGTCATCGAACACAATCTCGACGTCATCCGTTCCGCCGACTGGGTCATCGACCTCGGCCCCGAAGGCGGCAAGGAAGGCGGCTACATCGTGTTTGAAGGCACCCCTGAAGACTTAATGAAATGCGATAAATCCTATACAGCTACGTCATTGCGAGGAGCGTAGCGACGTGGCAATCCAACCTGACTCGAATATGAAATCAACCGAAATAACACATCCCATGAGCGAGCGTCAACAAAAGGTCGTTGACACGCTGAAAGCCTTAGGTATCGAATTCGACATCCACTTCCATCCGCCCATTCCCACTATCGAGGAGGCCATCAACTACTGGAAGGAATTCGACTCCACTCATTGCAAAAACCTGTTTTTCCGTAACCACAAGGGCAACAGGCATTATCTGGTGCTCTTCGAGTGCATGCATCAGATGGACATCCACGACCTGGAGCATCGCCTGCACCAAGGCAAGCTGACCTTCGCTTCCGAAGCCCGCATGGAGAAGTATCTAGGCCTGAAACCCGGCAGCGTCTCCCCATTCGGTCTCATCAACGACACCGAGCATCACGTTCACGTTTTCATTGATCAAAACCTGAAGAATGCACCAAGGTTGAGCTTCCATCCTAACGACAATACAGCCACTATTGTCATTAAAAATGAGGACTTCATTAAGTTCCTAGATGCGATGGGCAACACTTACGAATTTCTTGAATTGTATTGACCCGATTCAAATAATTTTGTATTTTTGCAGCCTTGTTACACTAATATTTCATTTATGGATTCAGACCGAGTAACCGTATGTGTCAACTCCGAGATTGGTAAGTTGGAGCACGTGTTGGTACATACCCCGGGCCCCGAATTGGAGAACATGACTCCCGAGACGGCTCGTCACTATCTCTACAGCGACATCCTCAATCTTCAAGTCGCACAAAAAGAACACAGTTATTTCAAAGGCGTGCTGCAAAAGGTTGCCAGAGTTCACGAAATCGGCGATCTTTTGTCTGACATTTTGCATAACGACAATGTCAAAAACAACCTTGTCGACCGCATCTGCAAAGCTGAAAATGTGGCCTATCTTTCGGATTACCTGAAGGACATGGACGCAGAAACCCTTTCCAAAGCCCTCATCGAAGGCGTTCACCTGAACGACATCAAGTCGGTCGATGGCAACTACTTCTCACTCTTGCCGTTGCCCAACCTCTTCTTCATGAGGGACGCTTCGTTCACCATGTTCGACAACCTGATGATCAGCAACATGGCCACCAAGGTGCGCGCTCGCGAGACCATGATCCTGGAAACCATCTACAAATGCCATCCGCTGTTCGACGGCGAAGTCATCAACCCCGCCATAAAATACAGTGCCACCGAGCCTGGCATCATGGAAGGAGGCGACATCCATATCGTCCGCGACGACATCGTGCTGAGCGGCATGAGTGCCCGCACCAACATGCACGGCATCCAAGCCCTCGTGGAGCACCTGAAGACCAAGCCCGGCGTGAAGCACCTCATCTTCCAGGAATTGCCTCTGACGCCCGAATCCTTCATCCACCTCGACATGGTGTTCACCATGCTGGATGTGGATCGTTGCATGGCATACGAGCCGGTCATCATGAGCAGCCAATACAAGACCTTCCACATCACCATCGACGGACAGAAAGCCGTCGGCAAGGAAGAGCCCAACCTCGTGGTGGCCCTGAACGGCCTCGGCGTGCCTGTGGAACCCATCTTCTGTGGCGGCGGTGGCGACTCGTTCTTCCCCGCCCGTGAGCAATGGCACAGCGGTACCAACTTCTTCTGCTTCGCCCCTGGCAAGTTCCTCGGCTACGCACGCAACACACACACCATCCAAGCCATCAACGATGCTGGTTTCGAGGTGCTTAAGGCAGCTGACGTGGTCAACGGAAAGGTCAACATCAACAGCTACAAGAAATGCGTCGTGACCTTTGAGGGCAACGAGCTTTCACGCGGTGGCGGCGGCGCCAGATGCATGACCATGCCGGTTCAACGCCAAGCTGTGGATTGGTAACGGTATAGCTCCGCAGGATCCTGTTTGCCGACAGGATAAGGACGGATGCAAACGTCGTAATCAAACACTTTTTCGGTAATGAGATATTGATCGTCCACGCCCGGACCACAGGTAGCCGTGCCCAAACCGGATTGCAAGGCATCCACATTCAAGGTCATGATGGGAAGGTCTTGAAGCTGGTTGATACGACGCGCCTTGGCAAGGTTTTCATCCGTATAGGGATATAGGCTGAAATTGAAAGGAACCGAAGAGGTGATGAACAACCCGATGGGATTCTTGGGACTTTCAACAGCCAACCAACGCACTTCACTATGGTTTCCATTATCTTGTGGTACAACATGTTGTTCAAATAAATCTAAAGCATTACTTGAATATACTCCAAAGGTGCCGGCAGCGTTCCTATCAGGATAGTTTTCGGCATCTTTTCCGAAATATTGGACGTTTTCAAAGTCCCTTGACAACCGCAATTGCATGCCCACCTTGGGCAAACAGGTGGCATCGCCCACCACTTCCACATGGTTCGAGAGGGCAATCTCGCCATCAGCTGCAAACAGATATTCCTGATTGACAACGATTTGCAGTTTTCCATCCTCATCACGAAGGTTCAACGTCTGGTTGTACTTCAAACGGCCATCTTCCATTTTTTCCGATGAGGAACTCACTTTTTCCGAAGTCAGATGGTTCAATCCTGCCTGCCGCCAAAGCTTGCTTCCATGGGCATCCACCTCATCGTTCAAGGTAGGAACACGCCAAAAGTTTGGCTTTAAATAATCCGTAATAACTTTCTGACCATCATAGATATAGGAATAGACCAATCCAGTCCTTTCATCTATCTTCAAAGAATAGTTTTCACCTCTCACGCCGAAGAAACCATTATCCGTAGGATCTCCCGTCACCTTGCCTTTATACTCCTTCACCCATTTCTCCTCTGAGGGCCAGTTGAGCTTGAAATTGTCATAGGCAATCTCCGTTCCCGCTGGACGGAAAGGCTCATCGTGTTTCAACCGAACCGAGAAACGCACAAAAAACTCCTCTCCCGGATGGCCGTAGATGCGCAGGCGTTCGGTACGAAAACGCCTGGTCTCAAAGGGTTTCAAATCCATATCCAGACGCTCTTTCAACAGCGTTCTTTCATTGGAATAGATGGTATAATCCACATCAAATTGATTCAAATCGGTGAAAGAGAACCAGTTAGTTACCGAAAAACCATCCCCAACGGGATCAATCATCTTGAACTTGAAAGGCTGGTACACTTTCTTCACCTCGGCTGCATGATGATGCGGCGTACGATCCGATGAAACCACACCATTGGCGCAGAAGGCATCGTCGTCGCCCACCCCGTAAGCATGGCCGAAATCGCCACCGACTGCCAGCCAATCAACATGCCTTTCATCGTCATGGACAATAAAGCTTTGATCTACCCAATCCCAGATGCAGCCGCCTTGGAGTTGCTCGTTCTTTTCAAATCCTTCCCAATAGTCTTGCAAGCCGCCCATGCTATTGCCCATGGCATGGCAGTATTCTACCATGATGAAAGGACGGTGCATGCTGTCAAATCCTTCATCCACAAAGCGTTGCTGGTATTTGGTGCCGGCATACATCAAACCGATGACATCCGTATTGCGGTCATAAATGGCACGCTCGTAGGTCACAGGACGCGAATGGTCACGGTTCTTCATCCAGTCGTAGGTATATTCGAAATTGACACCGTTGCCGCACTCGTTGCCCATCGACCACATAATCACCGAAGGATGGTTCTTGTCGCGTTCCAGCATGTTGCGGTTGCGCGACCAAATCATGTCGCGGTACAAGGGGTTTTTGGCAAGGCTCTTCTCTTCGTAGCCTTGAGCATGCGACTCGCAGTTGGCCTCATCCCAAACATAAAGTCCATATTTGTCGCAGAGTTCATACCAATACGGATCGTCGGGATAGTGGCAGGTGCGTACCGTGTTGATATTCATTTGCTTCATCAAGGCGATATCCTGCTCCATCGACTCACGGCTGATGACATGGCCGGTGTAAGGATCGTGCTCGTGACGATTGACGCCTTTGATCAGTACATATTGTCCATTGATCAAGAGTTTGCCGTCCTTGATTTCGGAAGTGCGGAAACCGATGTTGGTTGCAAGTTGCTCCAAAACATTGTTTCTTCTGTCCAAAATCTTGATCTCCAAGCGATAAAGATTAGGATGTTCGGCTGACCAAGGCTTGATTTCCGGAAGGTTGTGGTCGAGTTTCAAATAATTCTTCCCCACCGCTTGATCCAAGCCCTTTTCCAACTTCACCATCTCATTTTCACCATCAAAAACCGACACCACAAGTTTGCCGTATTTTATGGTTTTCCCTGTGGGATTGTCGATAGTAACATCAATACCGAATGTTCCGTTTAGGTAAGTCTCATCCAGACCTGCATGCACCTCATAATCAGCAATATTCACCTGTGGTTTCGAATAAAGGATCACATCACGCTCAATGCCGCTCAGACGCCAAAAATCTTGGCATTCGAAATAGGATCCGTTGGAGAAGCGATACACCTTCATCGCCAACTTGTTAATGCCTGGATGGACAAATTCGGTAATATCAAAGTCGGAGTTGGTCTTGGCATCCTCGGCATAGCCTACGAATTGGCCATTGACCCATAGATAATAGGCTGATTTCACCGCGCCGAAGTTGACGTAGACCCTTCTGTCCTTCCAATCCTTTGGGATGGCAAATTCATGGATATAGCATCCAACTGGATTATCAACAGTGGGTGCAAAAGGAGGCTCGTTTGGTCTAAACTCATTATCGACATTCACATATATCGGCACTCCGTAGCCGTAGAGTTCCCAATTGCCGGGCACTTTGATGGTGTTCCAGCCACTGGCGTCAAAATCAGCATTATAAAAGCCTTCAGGGGCCTTCTCAGGACTATCCACCCAATGGAATTTCCAGTCGCCGTTAATGCATTGCGACCACTCCTCTCCTTCCGGTATCACATTGGTCCGGGGATAGAGCTTGTTGATTTCGTAGATATTAACGTCGTTCCAAGCGTTCAATTCAGCTTCGGTTTGGGCATAACCCACAAACCACAACGCAACAAATGGAATGATAAATAAAATCCGTTTCATGGTTTATATTGCTTTTGCCCTTGCAGGGCGTTATTATTATCGTTTATTGTCACCCAGGGCGTTGCCCTGGGCTGCCGAGCTCGCACCCCCTACGGGGGTTCTCTAAACTCTAAACTTTCAGCTTTCCGTTCTCCGTTCTCCGTTTTCCGTTTTCCACTTCCCCAGCATCTTCCTGTCCCTATCCGGAATCCTTTCCGATTTATTTGCATCGCGGTCGAAATAGACCACCACGGCATAGCAGAGGGTCTTTATCTCTCCAGTACGTTGATCCACAAGCTGTTGGACCATCTTAAAGCTCGAATTGCCGACCTCAAGGATGGCCGACTCACAAACCAGCTCGTCGTGGAAATGGATCGGCAGCCTGAAGTCCATGTCGACATGAACCAGCACATACTTGAAGGTGAGCCAGTCGATCTTCTCTTGGAAAGCATCTTCGAAAAAGCGGCTTCGACCCATGTCGAAGTAATTGCATTGCGACCCGTTGTTCACATGGTTGTAGGGGTCAAGGTCGCTCATGCGGATTTGGATGGGACAAGAATGCATGTTTTAAGTATTTTAGAGGCAAATTTACGAATTTTTTGTATTTTTGTACGATAAACTGAATCATCATGCTACAAAAACTCAAACAATTCAAGGCCAAGCATCCATTCACCTCGTTGATGCTGGTTGCCATTGCTATTCGAATACTGGCCGTCATCTTTGTTCCCGGCTTCGGATCCAACCATGATATCCAACAGCCAAGCCTGATTCAGGTCTTTCTGGAATGGCTGAAGTCGAAAGTGGGCATGGGCGACTCGCAAGGCATGATGTTCCTCAGCAGGGCATTCTACGCCACCATCTCCATCTTTACGGTATCCATGGTCTATCGCATCTGCGACCTGCTCTCCAACAAGGACAAAGCATGGAACATTGCCCTGTTGCCCGCCATCTGCGTCATCATGCCGTCGTTCGGCATCATCGACAATGTCAGCTTTTTCCTGGGACTTCCTCTCCTGCTCTACGGCTCCAACGTGGTGTTGCGCCAGCAGGTGCTCCGTGACGCCAACCTGAGTCAGAACGTACACCGTTCTTCCTTCCTCATCGCAGGCTTGATGCTGGGATGGTCCATCTGCATCTGGTACGCCAGTGCCTTGGTGGTATTATCCATCCTGCTCATGCTCTGCCTGAAACGCAACTACAAAGGTGCCTTGATGACCTTCATCGGCATCGTCATTGCACTGCTGCTCGTTTGGGCCCTCCTGATGATCGTTAACGTCAATCCTTGGAGATACATTGCCCTATGACCCAAGAAGAGGCCCGTCAGCGTATCGCCGCCTTGAGCGATGAGTTGGAGCGGCACAACTACAACTACTATATCCTTGCCAAGCCGACTATCAGCGACTACGAGTTCGACATGAAACTCGAAGAGCTGGCACGCTTGGAGCACGAGTTTCCCGAGTTTCTGCTGCCCACCTCACCTACCCAACGCGTTGGAGGCGGCATCACCAAGGAATTCAAGAGCGTCAAGCACCGCTATCCCATGCTCTCCCTATCGAATTCCTACAGCAAGGAGGACATCGAAGACTTCATCAACCGCATCAAGAAAAGCATTGATGAGGAAGTGGCGTTTTGCTGCGAGCTGAAGTTCGACGGACTGAGCATCAGCCTGCAATACGAGAACGGCGTGCTCATGAGGGCTGTCACCCGTGGCGACGGCATGCAAGGCGACGACGTCACCACCAATGTGAAGACCATCCGCACCGTGCCGCTGAAGCTGCATGGCGACTATCCTTCCTTCTTCGAAATGCGCGGCGAGATCGTGATGCCTTTTGAGAGCTTCGACCGCCTCAACGAACAAAGGATCGAGGCTGGCGAGGACCTCTTCGCCAATCCGCGCAACGCCGCTGCCGGCACGCTCAAACTGCAGGACTCCAAGGAAGTGGCTCGGCGCCGTCTCGACAACTACTGCTACTATATGATGATGGACGACTTGGAGGACCGTTACCAAACCCATTACGAGAGCCTGCAAGCCGCCCGTAAGTGGGGTTTCAACATCTCCAACTTCATGGCGATTTGCAAGACCATCGAAGATATCTTTGAGTTCATCGATTACTGGGATGTGAAGCGCCATGAACTGCCCTTCGCCATCGACGGCATCGTGCTGAAAGTGAATCGTTACGACCAACAACAAGTCTTGGGCTATACGGCCAAGTCGCCGAAATGGGCCATCGCCTATAAGTTCAAGGCCGAAGAGGTGGAGACCGAGTTGAAAAGCGTCGATTTCCAGGTGGGACGCCACGGCACCATCACGCCAGTGGCCAACCTCTCTCCTGTGTTGTTGGCTGGAACCACCGTCAAACGCGCCACCTTGAACAACGAGGATTTCATCCGGCAATTCGACCTGCATTACGGCGACACGGTCACCGTGGTGAAAGGCGGCGAGATCATCCCCAAGATCATCGGCATCAACTTCGACAAGCGGCAAGCCGGCGCCTTGCCAGTAGAGTTCGTCAAGACCTGTCCTGCCTGTGGCACGGAACTGGTCCAAAAAGAAGGCGAAGCGGCATGGTATTGCCCCAACGCACAAGGCTGCCCGCCTCAAGTGAAAGGCCGTATCGAGCATTTCATCGGACGCAAGGCCATGAACATCGAGAGTCTCGGCGAAGGCAAGGTGGAGTTCCTCTACGATGCAGGCCTGATCAAGGATGTGGCCGACCTCTATTCACTTACCTACGACAAGCTGTTCGGTCTTTCAAACGACAAAGTCAGCTTCAAGGACAAGACCGCCCAAAACATCATCGACGCCTTGGAGAAATCCAAGTCGGTGCCGTTCGAAAGGGTGCTGTTTGCCTTGGGAATTCGCAATGTAGGCGAAGTGGTGGCCAAGACCATCGTGGCCGAATACCACGACATCGACACCATCATCAACGCCAGCGTCGAGGAGTTGAGTGCCATCAACACGGTGGGCGAAGTCATCGCCCAGTCGGTGAAGGCCTTCTTCGAAAACCCCGTCAACATGCGCATCGTGGAACGGCTCAGAGCCGCTGGCCTGCAGTTCTCTAAGGAGGAAACCGCCAAATCCGACAAGGAACAAGTGTTGGCTGGCAAGTCCATCATCGTCAGCGGCAAGTTCAGCATCGAACGCGATGCCTTGAAGCAGCTGATCGAGGACTACGGCGGCAAGAACGTCAGCAGCATCTCCTCCAAGACCGACTATGTACTTGCCGGCGACAACATGGGGCCCGAAAAACGCAAGAAAGCCGAAACGCTAGGTATTCCCATTATTTCGGAGGACGATTTTTACAAGATGATCGGGAAAACCGAGATGGGCTCGAAAACAGAGCCAAAAACAGAAGACGATAAAACGTTGAACGAACAGTTATCTTTGTTTTAATTATGCCGAAGGCATCATAGACTCGCAGCGATTGATGATACGCCTAGCATATTCAAAGCCCAAGTCACAAAGGTCTTTGCTAGCAACGCCATCGTAAGTCATATAAAGATGGATAATATTGTAACCATCTGTGAGCCATGAAAGCAGTTTTAAGTCTCGTTTGCTCACAGCTTCCTGATAGGCTTCGATATTAACACGCGTACGGCGGTCTTCCCTCACATGGAACACTCCGTCAAGAGCCATCAATACACCAAGCCAGAGGTAGTTGCCAGCAGCACGGACATATTTCTCATCCTCATACTGGAAACCCTCATCGTCAAGTTTTCCTCGTTCTTTTAAGATTTCTCGGGCGTTATCCACATAACGACGCGCTTCACTTATCGGCTCTCTTTTTTTCATTCCAGTATTCGATTTTTGTTTTGGGAGATGGGTCTTTTTTTTCATAGCTGGCAGTTTTTATGGTTTCAGCCAGCAAAGATACTAATATTATATTAATTCTACCAACAAATAAATATTTTTATTTTCAACTTTTTTTTAGATGATTCGTTATTAAATTAATAGAATACCAATAATCGTCTCATCGCCTCCTCCACCGTCGCCCTCGGACATGCCAAATTGATCCGGAAAAAGCCTGTGCCTTCCTGGCCAAAATCGCTGCCTCGGTTGAAGCCGAGCCTTGCCTCTTGCGTCATCTTTCGCCACAGTTCCTCTTCCGAAAGGCCATAGCCGTTGAAATCGAGCCACATCATATAGGTAGCCTGAGGCTTGAAAAACTTCACCTTCGGCAAATGCTCGCTAAGGAAATCCGACACATAGTCGATATTGCCCTGCACATAGTCCAGCAGTTGTTGCAGCCATTCATCGCCTTGTTCCATGGAGGCTTGGGTGGCCACTTTCCCGAAAATGTTGCCGAGATGGGCTTCCATGGCTTCCACATAGTTATTATAGGTTTCGCGCATCGCCTTGTTCGGGATGATGGCAGTGGAAGTCGCCAATCCCGCTAAATTAAAGGTCTTGCTTGCGGCATGGAACACGATGCAATGATCGGCTGCATCTTGACTCAACGTAGCGTACGGCGTGTGCTTATAGCCAGGAAGCACCAGATCGCAATGGATCTCATCGGAGATGACCAACACGTCGTTGCGCAGGCAGATCTCGCTCAATCGCAGCAGCTCTTCCCTGGTCCAGCAGCGCCCCACTGGGTTATGGGGATTGCAGAGGATCAGCATCTTTGCCGTTTTAGCTTGTTTCTCCAGCAGGTCGAAATCCATCTCGTAACCCTGTTCGCCTTGCTTCAGCGTGTTATACACGAGCTTCCGACCATGGCTGGCCACTGCATGATGGAATGGCGGATACACAGGCGACTGGATGACAACCTCGTCCCATTCTTGGGTGAATGCCATCACAGCCATGTTGAAACCGCAAACCACGCCCGGCACAAACGACATCCATTCCGTTGGCACCTCCCATTGATGATGCCGCAGCAGCCAACCGCGGATCGCGTTAAAATACGGCTCGTCCTTGAAATGATAGCCATATATGGGGTGCTCTGCCCTTTTCATTACGGCCTCGCGGGCAAAGTCAGGCGTCTCAAAATCCATGTCGGCCACCCACATGGGCAGCACGTCAGGATTCCCAAAAACCTTATGCCGCAAATCATATTTCACACAATTGGTGTTGGAACGGTCGATAACAATATCAAAATTGTATAACATGAAAATTTTTTTAATATTTTTTGCAAAATTGCAAAATCTGTTTAATTTTGCGGAAACATATTTTATTAAAAATAAATAACATGAAAATTTTCGTTGCCAAATTGGCATTTAAGACCACGGCGGATGATTTGCGCGCCTATTTTGAACAGTTCGGACAAGTTGACGAATGCAAGGTAATCATGGATCATGAAACCGGTCGTTCAAAGTGTTATGGATTCGTTGAGATGCCCAACGATAACGAGGCTTATAAAGCCATCGTCGAAACCGATGACATGGATTTCCAAGGGAGCGTCCTGCAGGTGAAGAAATCGCGCCCACAGAACGAAAAACCCAGCCACAACAGGCCCGGAGGGAACCAAAAGCGCAATTTTTTCGCCTAAACCACTTGACAACTCAGAAAAAAAGCGTAATTTTGCACTCGCAATTCAGATGGTCTGGTAGCTCAGCTGGATAGAGCAACAGCCTTCTAAGCTGTGGGTCTTGGGTTCGAATCCCAACCGGATCACGAAAACAAAAAGAACTCAGCCTTTTCGGGCTGAGTTCTTTTTTTGTGCATGGCGAACTACCTTATTTCAAGCCGCCCCACTGACCCTGGATGTTCTTGCATTGAACATAGCACGACGGGCAGTTGAACACCTTGTAAAGGCCGTCGCTGGACTCCAGGATTTCCACTTGGCGCTGTTCCGTATCCCAGCCCTTGGCCAGAATATAAACATAATACACCGTGCCGTTCATACTTCCACGCGGCCTATTTGCCGACGAGCACATCTCAACGGTGTATGGCTCCGTGGGCGTGTAGGCGTTGCTGGCCTGGGCACCCTTGAGCAAGGCGGCGGCCATGTAACGCTGGATGTAAGGATCGTTGGCAGGTCCGTATTGCGACGGGACCAGCTTGGTCTTCAAGATACGGAGCATCTCGCTCACCGTGGCAGGACCGTTGCAAATCAAGTTGAAACAACGCTCACCCACAGAACTGTCACGGGCATAGAGCTCGATTGCCATAGGGATCATGGCAACCGTACCTTGTATCGACTTCCCTAACAATCCCTTATAGACTGCCTCGAACTCTTCGTAGTCCGAAGGGATGTTCGTGAAGGTCACCCAAGCCGTCGGGGTCTTGCGAGGTCCATAATAGTTGTTGTCCTCTTCGGTGAACATTTCACCCTTGACCTCGTAGGAATGCGAACCATACTTCATGCTGTTTTGCGCATTGGCTGCGCCTACCGTGGTCGTCGCCACAATAGCTAAAATCAGAGTCTTTTTGTTCATAATGAATTGTTTTTTAGTTGTTATTCCTTGCAATGATACTGATTTTTTTTGACATGAACGGCATAGTTTATTGTTTTTTGTTATATTTGCCATGAATAACACATTTCCTACAATCTATGAAAATCTGTGTGATAGGCGGTGCCAATGCGGACATTACCGCCACAACTACCAAAGAATTCGTCCCGAACGACTCCAACCCAGGAGTCATCCGTCTCTCTTCTGGCGGAGTGGCGCGCAACATCGCCCATAACCTTGCCTTGCTCGGCCATGAGGTGGTTTTCCTGACCATCTTCGCCGGCGACACCTTCGGATGGTTTACCGCCGACAGCTGCCGCAAAGCCGGCATCGACATCAGCCTGTGCGACACGGCACCGCTCGGCAGCCGGTCCATTTTCCTCAGCATCAACAATGCCGACGGCGAGATGATCGGCGGCGTTTCCGACATGAATGCCATCAACGGTGTCACACCCGATTGGCTGGAGCTGAAACTGCAGAAGGTTGAGGAAGTCGGCGCTGTTGACGTGTTTGTGGCCGATGCCAACCTCTCGGTGGAGTCCTTGGCATTCCTCATCGACCATGCCAACAAGCCGCTTTATGTAGATGCCGTTTCAGGTCCCAAGGCACCCAAGATCCTGGATGCCTTGAAGCAATCCAAGAAGAAGCACATCCACACCCTGAAGTGCAACCGGATGGAAGGCGACTTGCTCGCCAAGGCGAAAGGCATTGACAGGCGCTTCGTCAGCCTGGGTTCCGACGGTTTGGAGGTGACAGTGAAAAAGAACACCTGCATCTTCCCCGCCCTGCCTTGCGACACGGTTAATGTCACCGGAGCTGGCGATGCCTTGATGGCGGGCATCATCCATGCCGGAGCAAATGCCAGCATCGAGGAAGCCGCACAAGTGGGACTCCGTTGTGCCAAACTCACCTGCGAGAGCCCCGACACGGTCAACAAACAACTGAAAGAGCTTTATGAAGGAATATCTTGACCTTTCCCCCGAAGTCAGCGCCGCCCTGAAGGCTGGCAAGCCCGTGGTGGCCCTCGAATCGACCATCATCTCCCATGGCATGCCCTATCCCCAAAACGTGGAGACGGCGCTCCGTGTGGAACAGACCATCCGCGAGAATGGCGCAGTGCCTGCCACCATCGCCGTCATCGGCGGCCGGCTGAAGGCTGGCCTCACCGCCGATGAAATCGAGTATCTGGGCAAGAAAGGAACCGCCGTGACCAAGGCGTCGCGCCGCGACCTGCCCGTGCTCGTCGCGCGCGGGCAGGACGGTGCCACCACCGTCACGACGACGATGATCGTCGCGGCGTTGGCCGGCATCCGCGTGTTCGCCACCGGCGGCATCGGCGGCGTACACCGCGGCGCGGAAACCACCATGGACATCTCCGCCGACCTCGAAGAACTCGCCCGCACCCCCGTCATGGTCGTCTGCGCCGGCGCCAAGTCCATCCTCGACCTCGGCCTCACCTTGGAATACCTCGAGACCAAAGGCGTTCCCGTCATCGGCTACGGCACCGAGGAACTCCCCGCCTTTTACACCAGGAAAAGCGGCTTCAAGGTGGACTACCGCGTCGACAGCCCGGAAGAGCTGGCCTCCATCTTCCATGTAAAACAAGAAATGGGGCTCGGCGGCGGAATGCTCGTCACCAACCCCATCCCTGAGGAATACTCCATGGACGCCGACCGCATCAACGCAGCCATCGACGAAGCCGTTGGAGATGCCAAACGTCTTGGCATCCACGGCAAGGAAACTACGCCTTACCTGTTGGCTCGCATCAAGGACCTTACCGGCGGTGACAGCCTGGCTTCCAACATCCAGCTGGTGCTGAACAACGCCCGTCTGGCTGCCCGCACTGCGGCCTGCCTGAACAAGCTCACTGGATTATAACGAAATCCAATTGGGCACAACCTCTTTCGGTTCGCCAAAGGATGCGTGGATGCTTTCGCCTTCCTCCACGCTGATCTCTTCCTCGTTCTTGACATACTCTGACACGTCCACTTGTTGATCCGTATCCATGTCATAATAATTGGATTGGATACAGCTCATCCAAAACTCCGGAATGCTGTTTTTCAGCTTTGTGTAATAGGTATAGTAGCAACCCGTTCCACAACCGCCGACATCGCCCACCACACCGTCATAGAAACACAACGAACGCCTGAAGTCCGTCCCGGCAAGGTAATACGGCTTACCCTCCACCACTGAGAACACCTCCTGGCATTCCTCGTTTTCCGAAGCGAGCCAAAGCTCGGGCTCGTCATCGCCGTCAATGTCGATCAACGTATATTTGACCGGCGGATCACTGCTGGTGAAATAGGAGTCAAAGTCCTCCAAACGCTCCAGTTCATCCATGATGAAGATATCCACCTTGGGCTGGTCAAAACCCTGGCCGTTCCAAGCATACACATGCTCGATGGACGACCACCAGTTCATGAAATACTCACTGACGACAAGGTCGTTGCCCTCTTCCGGCAACCTGATGCCGACCATGGCATTGGGATACGAAGGAGAGAAGCCTTCGATGGGACTTGCTTCCGGCTTCAGCAAACCCTTGCCCGGATCATAGTCATAGAAAGCTGCAAAGGTACCCACTTGGGAGGACAGTTGGTCAAAGACGATGACCAGAAGCTGATGACCGTCGTTGCGGTTCCAGACATGGGCCTTCATGCTTTCCGACGACTGGTCGTCGCTGCCTTCGGCAAAACTCAATGAACCGTTGTTCAAGTCCGTAACCACTATGAACTGCTGTTCCTCTTCGGGAAGTTGGACATCCTTGAGAAACTGCTCGACGGAATAGGTCGGGAAAGCCTTGTTGAAAGCTTCGACCAATTGAACGACATTGGCGTTCTTGGGAGCCTTGATGCTTTTGTTAGGCCATTGTTCATGGACCTGGTCGATGGTTTGGATGGCCTTGGTGCAGGACGCCAGAGCGAAAACACCTAAGACAAGTACGATTGCTATTTTCTTCATGGCAAATAATGATTTGAAAAAGAATATGCAATACTAACAATTTTTTGGGACATGATTTGTGCTTCTCATCAATTTTTGTTTCCTTTGCATTTGGATTTGAATATTCTTAAAACTATCAATATGAAAACTGTCAACTTGTTGGTCCTTGCGACCGTAACCCTGGCCGCCGTTTCATGCGGTCCAAAGAAAGAAAAGAAAGAAGAAGCCCAAAAGGAAGAGACACCCAAGGTGCTGGTGCTCTACTATTCCCAAACTTCCAACACCAAAGCTGTAGCCCAGGAAATCGCCACCCGGCTTGAAGCCGACATGGAGGAGATCATTCCTGTAGAACCTTACGAAGGCGACTTCCAAGCCACCATCGAACGTTCCGCCATGGAGCGCGAACAGGGCATCACCCCCGAAATCCAGCCCCTGAAAGCCGATGTCGCCAACTACGACATCATCTTCCTCGGCTATCCGATTTGGTTCGGCACCTACGCACCGCCCATCGCCACCTTCCTCAACCAAGTGGACTTGAGCGGCAAGAAGATTGTTCCGTTCTGCACCTTTGGCAGCGGTGGATTGGAATCCAGCATGAAAGACTTGAGAGAAAAGCAACCCAAAGCAAGGGTTGATTCCGGCTACGGCGTCCGTGCAGCCCGTTTGAATGCCATACCCAAGGAAATCGACCAGTTCCTGAAAGCCAACGGTTTCATTGAAGGCGAATTTGTAAAACTGGAAGAGTTTGCCGAACCAACAGCCGTCACTTCGGAAGAAGAAGCCATCTTCGACGCTGCCACGGGCGACTATCCGATGATGCATGCCAAAGCCGAGCTTGCCTCGTCTCGCGCCATTCCCGGCGGCATCGAATACCTGTTCATCGCCAAAGACCTTCCTCGCGAGGACATGCCGAACATGCCTCCTGCGGGTGAAATGAAAGTCTATGTGACGGTTTTGGACGGTGAAGCCCCAGTGTTCACTCAGGTGGTAAGATAACATAACGATTCAACAGCATGCACACCTACCGGCACGAAGTAAAATACTACGAATGCGACCGAATGGGCATCACGCACCATTCCAACTATGTCCGTTTCATGGAAGAGGCACGCGTGGACTTCCTCGACAAGATCGGCTATGGATTCGACCGGATCGAGGCCGAGGGGGTCTTTTCCCCTGTCATCGCCATCAGCTGCAACTACAAGCATCCCACCACCTTCAAGGATGTCATCGAAATTGACGTATCCATCAGCAAGATGCAGGATCTCAAGTTCGAATTCACCTATACGATGCGGGTGGGCGACAAGGTTGTGTGCATTGGACAAAGCACCCACTGTTTCACCGAAAACGGGCGTCCCGTGGTCATCTCAAAGCGCTTGCCCGAACTGTTTGAACGGTTACAATAATCCTTTTTGCAATGAAGAAATCCTTTTTGTTCAGATCCTTGTTTTTTACCGCTTTTTTCATGTTGGCGGTAGTTTGTGAAGCGCAATTCCCCGGCGGCGGTCCGCCTCCCGGCGGAAGACCACCCGGTGGCAGGCCTCCAGGAGGTCGTCCCCCTGGTGGATGGAACCCTGAACAGAATGAGATGCCCATCAGGAAGAAAAAAAGGGTGCGCGAAGGCGACACCTTCACGGTGGTGGGCGTGTTGCGCGATGCCGACAACGGCGAATACCTGCCATATGTCAACGTGGCGGTACTCGACTCCATCGACCAGGGTTTTGTCAAAGGTGGCATCAGCAACATGGATGGCCGCTTCGAGATCAACGAAGTGCCGCAAGGCGCTTTCCTGTTACGCGTCTCGGCCATTGGCTACGAAAACTTCATATTGCCTTTCAATGTCACCAACAACACCGATTTAGGCACCCTACGGATCAAACAAGGCGTCACCTCGCTCAACGAGGTCACCGTCACCGCCGAGAAACCCATCTATGCCATGGACGGTGAAAAGTTGGTCTATAACGTCAGCGAAGACCCGTCCATCCAAACGGGCACCACCGAGGATGCCTTGCAGAACGCGCCCGGCGTCGAGGTGGACGTGGAAGGCAACATCACCTTGCGCGGTGTCTCGAGCGTGGAGATTTGGATCAACGACAAGCCCTCGAAACTCACCGAGGAGAACCTCAAGACCTATCTCCAAACCCTGCCTGCCAATGCCATCGCGCGCATTGAGACCATCACCAACCCATCTGCAAAATACGCCACTTCTTCCGAGGCGGTCATCAACATCGTCACCTCGGCCCACATCAAGAGCAACCAATTCGTGAGTTTCGGCGTCAACGGCTCCAACCAGCCCTTCGTCTCGCCTTGGATCAGCTACATGTGGAAGAAGGAAAAGCTGAGCATCAACCTGTTCGGCTCAGGACGTTACAGCAACCGCAAAAACGCCTCTGAATCGTGGGCATTGAAACGCCGCGATGCCGCTATTCCCGGGGAGTATGAAGTGACCTGGGCCGATACCACGAGCCAAAACAACGAGAACCGCAGCACGAATGCCAACCTCTTTATGAACATCAACTATGAGATCGATTCAACAAGCGAAATCTCTGTTGACGGCGGCGGCTTCTACAACCTCAACAATAACGACATGCTTCGTTACGAACGGCAAACCTATTATTATCTGGACTCCGTTCCTCCCTATTCGCAGCTTTATACCGACCAAACCATCAGCGAATATGAGAACCGATCGGTTTTCGGCCGTTTTGGCACAGACTACACCAAAAAGTTCGACAATGAAGGCCACAACTTACGTCTCGGACTCAATGCGAATCTTTCCAAAAACGCCAACGACCAATGGTACAACCGTTTCTATGACACCTATTCGGACCTTGATGAACACCGTTATCTACTCACGAAAGCCTACAGTTACGGAGTCAACCTTGATGCACGTTACAACCGTCCGTACAGCGAGCATGGCGAGCTGAGTTACGGTCTTCGAGCCGAGCATCACACTACCGACAACAATTACGATCGATACAACGACACGATCGGCATTTTGGTGGATTCCTTACGAACCTATCACCTGCAGGCAACGGAAGCAAACATAGGAGGCGATGTCAACTGGACCCGTCGTTGGGGCGGCTTCACCCTCAGCACAGGATTAGGAGTGGAATCGGAACGCACGAGTTATGCCTTTAGCAACACGCCTTTTGCCGATGACAGCACTTATTGGAACATCTACCTGCGTCCTTCCATCCACCTCACCTACCGCACAGAGAGTATGCACAACTGGAAGCTCAACTATACCATGCGCATGTCCGCACCTGATTATTTCCAGCTTACCAGCTTCCGCAACTATGGCGAGAACAACTACTCCGTCGGAAATCCCAATGGATTGAAAGACTCATACACACACAGCATTGAAGCGGGGTGGCAAAAGTTCTTTGAACGTTTCGGAAACATCGGATTGGAAACCTACGGTCGTTGGAGCACCAACGAGATCAGCTCACTAACCGATGCCGAATACGACGACTACTTGGAACGTATCGTCAGTTTTTCCATGCCTTACAACATGGGCACCTCATGGCGCTACGGCACCTCGCTCAACATGACCTACCGTCCAACGGGATTCTTCAACGTGAGGATGTATGCCAACCTTTATAACTACGGCTACAAAATGGAATATGACCGCGACGGCGTGCACCAAATCGACCAGCGCGACAAATGGTCGTGGAGTGTGCGGGTCAACGCTTGGGCAAAAGTCTTCAACCAGCTGCAGCTCACCGCCTCGGCCAATTACAATTCCCCCACCCTCAGCCTGATGAGCGAACGCAAGGCACGCTATTTCCTGAATCTCGGCGCCCGCAGCGACTTCTTCAAACGTCGCTTGTCGGTTTTCGTCAACGTGCAGGACCTCTTCAACTGGGGAGCAAGGATCGGTTCGGGATCCTCCAACACCAACCCCTACTATCTCTTGGATGCCACCAACAAGATGATGAACAGCCGATACATCTCGGCCGGAGTCACCTTGCGTTTCGGCAAGTTGGAACTCGAAAACCAAGCCAAGGAGGGCGACGGCGAAACAGGCGACACCTTATAGCCATGGAAGTCAAACCAGCTTTGAAACAATATGTCGAGCAGGAGATTATCCCCCGCTACGACCATTTCGACAAGGCCCACCAGCGCGACCATGTCCTCATGGTCATCCAACAGAGCATGGACATCGCCTCGCGCCTTGATGTCGATAAGGATATGGTCTATGCCATTGCCGCGTATCACGACACGGGGCTGTGCGAAGGCCGCGAGCTCCATCATGTGGTGTCGGCTCGGATTATCAAGGCCGACCAGAAGCTGAGGGAATGGTTTACTGAAGAGCAGATCCAGACCATGGCCGATGCCGCCGAAGACCATCGTGCCTCGGCCAAGAAAGCCTCGCGCACCATCTACGGACGCATCGTGGCCGAGGCAGACCGCTTCATCGACCCTGTGACCATCACGCAACGCACGATCCAATACGGACTGGACCATTATCCCGAACTCGACCGGGAAGAACAGTTTCAGCGGATGGTGACACATTTGAAAGAGAAATACGGCCGCAACGGCTACCTGAAGCTATGGTTTCCCGATTCGCCCAACGCTGCGAGACTGGAAAAGCTACGCGATATGATCGACGACGAACAAGTGCTCAGGCAGTTGTTCAACGACTTTTTACCTTGATTTTTCCCATCCGCCACATGATGGCATCCCACCAACGGGCAGGAAGGATGGAATGGAAAAACACCCCAAGTCCGGCGAAACGTCCCACGCGATAACAGGCGCGTGGATGCCGTTTGTTGACGGCACGGCTGATAGCTCGAGTGACCACTGCAGGCGATGAACCGATGCTCGTCGCATAGAACCAATTGATGGAATCGGCCCATTGGTTTCCGATGTCCTCGTAGGCTGTGCCTGCCGACGATTTCTTCAAACTATCCACGGCAATGGTGCCCCAGTTGGTCCTGATGGCACCTGGCTCAATCTTCACTACATCGATGCCGAAAGGCTTCATTTCCATGCGAAGCGCATCGCTGAAGCCCTCCACGGCGAATTTCGTGACGTTGTACCAACCACCGAGAAAAATCGCCATCTTGCCTGCCACGGATGAGGTATTGACGATACGGCCACTCCCCTGTTGGCGCATCACGGGAAGCACCAACTGGGTCAGGCGAGCTAGGCCGAACACATTCACCTCCACCTGACGCCTCGCCTCTTCAAGGCTTACATTCTCAATGGCACCCAATTGCCCGTAACCTGCGTTGTTGACCAACACGTCGATGCGTCCCTCAGCTTGCAGCACGGCACCCACACCCTGCCGCATTGAAACATCGTCGGTGACATCCATTGGCATGACATGCACTCCAAAGGCTTTCAAGGGCTCCATCCGTTCCACCCGACGGGCAACCGCATACACGCGATGGCCTTGTTTGGCCAGCGTTTCCGCCGCATCGAAACCGATGCCGCTGCTGGCACCGGTAATCAAGATTACTTTTTCGTTTTTCACCTTACAAAAATACACGATTTAAATATCGTTTTTGAAAAAAAACATTATATTTGCTTGAATTTTTCTGCAATGATGAGAATTACAGCGAAAGATAAAGCCTTTATGCGAGAAGCCATCCGCTTGGCCGACGAGAGCGTGCGGAACGGCGGCGGCCCTTTTGGAGCCGTCATCGTCAAAGACGGTGAGATCATCGCCGGCAGCTCCAACAGCGTCACCCTCGACAACGATCCTACTGCCCACGCTGAAGTCAATACCATCCGCCAAGCCTGCCGAAAACTGGGCACCTTCGACCTCTCCGACTGCGTCATCTACACTTCGTGCGAGCCCTGCCCCATGTGCCTCGGCGCCATCTATTGGGCTCACCTGCGCTGTGTGTATTATGGCAACACGAAGAAGGACGCCCGTGACATCGATTTTGCTGATGACTTTATCTACGAGGAACTCGACAAACCCATCGACCGCCGCTCCGTACCCTTCATCCATCTGCTCAACGAGGAAGCCTTGCATTCCTTCCGTCTTTGGTCGGAAAAGGAAGACAAAACCGAATATTAACATAAAAACAACATACCATGAAAAAAGTCGTCAGAACCGTTTGGATCAGCCTCCTTTCAGGATTGGCATTCCTGGTTGCCTGCTCCTGCCAGAACAAGCTCTCAAGAGCGGAAAAGAAACAATTGAAACAAGAGCGCGCTGTCATCCTTGACCAGATTGAACAGGTAAAACAGGATGCCATTGTTTACAGTGACGCCGAAAAGGTGATGGCCGCCAAGCAAGACGAGCTGGCATTCCGCTCACGTTTGGACGAGATCAACAACCTCCTTGGCGACAAGCAAGCCACTCTCGACAACAACAACGAGATGGGAAAAATCAACCGGGAAATCGACTCCCTGAAACAAGTCATTCGAGCCAACATACCTCCTTGCGTCTATGGCCCACCGGTCAACGACCCCGGCTATCTGCAATTCAAGAAGGACCAGGAGAGGCGAGATTTGGAGCAACGGATCGACTCCCTCAACACGATTCTGAGAAAACGTGAAGGCGCCTGTGTGTACGGCTCACCCGAGATCATCAAGAAATACGGCCAAGAGACCGAGCGCATCAGGAAAGAAGCTGCCGACCTTATTGAACAGCTCAAAGCCCTCGAAAATGAGTGATCGGCTAGGCTTTTACAAAAAGCTGATGCTGGAACTCAACCACGCCGTGCTGCAGAAGCGCATCGACGAGCATGAACTGCACCAGCTGTTTTGGGAATGCACCCTGCGTTGCAACCTCAACTGCCGCCATTGCGGCAGCGATTGCCGCATGCTGTCAGAAAAGGACGACATGCCCTTTGCCGACTTCGCCAAGGTATTGGACGAAATCAAGGAACACGAAGACCCCTCGAAAGTGATGGTCATCACCACAGGTGGTGAGCCTACCGTGCGGCACGACTTGGCCGAATGCGGGCGCGAGATCACCCAACGCGGCTTCGTGTGGGGCATGGTAAGCAACGGCATGCTGCTCACTCCCGAAACGCTCAATGAATATGTGGACGCCGGTCTGAAATCCATCGCGGTCAGCTTCGACGGCTTCGAGGACGACCACAACTGGATGCGCGGCAACCCCAACAGCTACAAGAATGTGCTGGTTGCCGTGGAAGCCCTGAAGCAGCACCCTTCCCTCACCTGGGATGTCATCACCTGCGTCAACCAACGCACCATACAATACCTGCCCAAGTTCCGCGACTATATGATCTCGCTGGGCATCAAACGCTGGCGTCTGTTTACGGTCTTCCCCTTCGGCCGTGCCGCCAACGACCCCGACCTGAAGCTCTCCAACAGCCAATTCGTCGAGATGATGGAGTTCATCAAGAAAACACGCCTGGAAGGACGCATCCGTGCTGACTATGGCTGTGACGGCTTCCTCGGGAAATACGAAGGCGAGGTTCGCAACCACTACTATTCCTGCAGTGCCGGCATCAATGTGGCCTCCGTGCTGGCGGACGGCTCCATCTCAGGATGCCTAAGCATCCGCAGCGACTACCACCAAGGTAACATCTACCAAGACAGTTTCTGGGACGTCTGGACCAACCAGTTCCAGGTTTACCGCAACCGCAAGTGGATGAAGACCGACCAATGCACGCACTGTAAGATGTGGCGCTATTGCCAAGGCAACGGATTCCACTTACGCGACGGCGACGGCAAGCTGCAAGTCTGCCAATATAACATGATACAAAATACCGCCCTATGAAAAGCACCTACAAGACTTTCAAGGAAAGCATAAAGACCATTACTGATTACTATCTCCTACTTGTTGAAGAAACCAAGTCGCAACGCCTCGTGGGCAGCACCAACGAATGGGTTCTTGACAATTATTACATGATCAGCGAACAGGAAAAAGTGCTGAAGATCGACCTTCAAAGCAAGGATTTCAAGAGATTGGAAGGTCCCCGCATGAAGTATCTTGAGCAATTACTTCATGATTTCCTGATCCGCTGCCATTATCAGTTTGACAAGACCATGCTGTTCAACCACTTGCTTCAGGTGCAGGACGAACAAAAAGACTACCTTTCCTATCCTGAGGTTTGCGCGCTGCTCCCTTTGATGAAGTGCACCCTGTTGAACGACCTGGCAACGCTGTGCCGACAGCTGAAGGCTGATAATGCCTACCACTACTCTCCCACCGACCGTGCCCAGGCCGATATGGAGAAACTGGACTTGGCCGCTCGTCAAAACCTGATGATGATGAATCTCTTCAACACCTTGAAGAAGATGACCAAACTGCCGGTATCGGAACTCATCGACAGTGTGAGCTATTCTGAGAAGATGCTCAAGGAAGAGAAGGCAGACATGTACGACCAGATGTATGACCGCACCAAGGACGACTACCGGGCCAAGATTACACGACTGGCAAAGCGGAAGACGGAAGACGGAAAACGGAAGACGGAATATGAGTTAGTGAAGGAACTGGTGGCCAAGGCCGACGAGAAAGGCGAACATGTGGGATGGCAGCTGTTTCCACCCAAAAAATGGAACGCCCGTGCCCATTGGTATGTTTGGATTGTGGTGCTGGCATCGCTTGGCTTGGCATTCGGCTTTGCCTGTTGGGCCTTCGGACTCGGCTCCACGCGTGACATTTGGCTCACCATCATCCTCACCATCTTGATGTGGGTGCCCATGAGCCAGATCATCATCGACCTGTTCAACCAGCTGCTTTATAAGATCCACAAACCCGTCAACACCTTCAAGATTAAGTTCAAGGACGGCTTGATTCCCAAGGAATACGCCACCATGGTCATCATGCCGACCATTTTGAAGAACAAGGCAAGAACCGTGGAGTTACTGGAACAGCTGGAAGTCTATTACCTCTCCAACATCAACCGCGCCAGCGAGGGACAACGCTTGGAAAGCCGTCCACAAAACCTATACTATACCCTTATCGGTGACGCCGCAGCCGGTCCCAACGAAGACATGCCTTGGGACAATGAAGTGGTAGAGGCAGGTCTTGCCAAAGTCAAGGAACTCAACGAGAAATACGGCGCTCCCATCTTCAACTTCGTTTATAGAAAACGTGCTTGGAGCGACGGTGAAAACTGCTGGCTGGGACATGAGCGCAAACGCGGTGCCATCCTGCACTTCAACGACCTCGTGTTAGGCAACACTACCGAAGCCGAAAAACAGAAACGCTTCCGCTGCGAGACCATCAGTGCATGGCAGCAGTTGGCCGTGCCGGAAATCCAGTTCATCATCACCCTGGACACCGATACGGAGTTGGTGCTTTATTCCGCACAGAAACTCATCGGTGCCATGGCACACCCTCTGAACCGCGCCCAGCTATCGCCCGACGGCAAACGCGTCAACGCCGGATATGGCATCATGCAGCCTCGTGTCAACGTGGATGTGGAAGTCACCAACAAGAGCCGCTATGCCCAACTCTTCGCCGGCTTGGGTGGTCTCGACGTCTATACCACCGCCTCCTTTGAACTGTATCAGGACATCTTCAACGAAGGCAGTTTCTGCGGCAAGGGCATCTATGACCTGAAGGTCTTCCAAAAGGTCTTGAAAGGCACCTTCCCCGAAAACCTCATCCTCAGTCACGACCTCATCGAGGGATGCCATATCCGCTGCGGATTGATCAACGACCTTGAACTCTTCGACGACAACCCGTCCAACTACATCGACGATGCCAAGCGCCACCACCGCTGGACCCGCGGCGACTGGCAGATCATCGGATGGCTGCGCAACAAGGTGCGCAACGAGAAAGGCGAAAAAGTCAAGAATCAAGTCAACACCATCGGCCGTTGGAAGATCTTCGACAACCTGCGCCGCTCCGTTTTGAGCTTGGCTTTGATGGTGGTCATCCTTTTCGGCTTCGCCATCCAACTCCCAACTCCCAACTCCTCACTCCTCACTATCTCCCCCTTCTGGTATGTGCTCGTGGCGCTGATCGCTGTGGCCAGCCCTATCGTGTTCTTCATCTTAGGACAAATCACCAAACTGCCCAGCTTCGGCAAACGATATCACTACTACGCCACCTTGATGCGTGGTTTCCGGGTGATCATCTACCGTTCCTTCGTGCAGTTCGCGTTGCTTCCCAAAGAAGCCTGGATGTACACCGACGCCTTGGTGCGCGCCTGCTACCGCCTATGGTTCAGCCATAAGAACCTCCTCAACTGGATCACCAGCGACGAAGCCGCCAAGAGCACCAAAGGCACCCTCGGCGACTATCTCGGCAAATTCTGGTTCAACTATGTCGCCTCTGCCATCCTGATTGTGCTCTATATCCTCGGCCCCGGCAGCGTCCTCGGACTGATCGCCTTGATCTTCTGTGTGGTGGCCTGGTGCGGAGCCCCCTTCCTCATGTTCTGGCTCGGCAAGAAATTCCCTCAAGACAAGAAGAACCTTACTGCCAACGAGACAGAGGAAATCAAGAAACTGGCCAAAGACACTTGGCATTTCTTCGACAGCCAAATCACTGAAGAGACCCATTACCTGATTCCCGACAACTATCAGCTCAACCGAGAGAAGAAGGCCGACTACAAGACTTCGCCGACCAACATCGGTTACTCCATAACGTCCATCATTTCCGCCTCAGAGCTTGGCTTCATCACCAAAGAAGAAGCCGTGGATCGACTCGGCCATGTCATCGACACCATTGAGAAGTTGGAAAAATGGAACGGACACCTGTTCAACTGGTACCATGTCAACACACTTCAAGCGCTGCCGAATTTCTTCATCTCCACCTGTGATAGCGGCAACTTCGTGGCGTGCCTTTATACGCTGAAGGGATTTTTAAGCGGAGAACGAAAAACGGAAAACGGAAAGTTGCTTGAGAGGGTTAATAAGCTGATTGAGGAGACGGATTTCTCAAAACTGTATAATCCCGAATTGGATGTGTTCAGCATCGGCTACGACTATGGCGCACATGCCCTACTGCCCTACCATTACAACAACTTTGCATCGGAGGCCCGTCTTACCAGCTTCCTCACCATCTCCCAAGGCGATGCGCCTTACAAGCATTGGTTCTGCCTCGACAAGACCCTTGTCCAGTACAAGGGCTACAAGGGCGTGGCATCGTGGTACGGCACCCTCTTCGAATACTTCATGCCGCTCATCTTCCTGCCCACCTACAAGCACACCCTCATGGACGAGACGTACAGTTTCGCAGTGAGAGCGCAGAAGGCGTTTATTAAGAATTTAGAAGGAAGAAGCAAGAAGCAAGAATTGCCTTGGGGTATTTCAGAGACGGCATATAACGAGCTGGATGATGCCCAGAACTACAAGTATCATGCTTTTGGCGTGCCATACCTCAAGTTCCAGAACACCACGCCCGACCGTATCGTCATCTCGCCATACAGTTCCCTGCTATCCATCAGCGTCAACGACAAGGCGGTGTATGACAACCTACAGCGGTTCAAGAAGCTTAATATGTATGACGACATGGGCTTCTATGAGAGCTACGACGAAGACGACCACGTGCCGGTGTACGCCCACTACGCACACCATCAGGGCATGATTCTGGCCTCCCTCGCCAACTATCTCGGCGACCATTGCCTACAACGCTTCTTCATGCAGGAGCCCGTCTTCAAGTCCATGGAGACCTTGCTGAAAGAAAAGGCACAGGTTCAGCCTTATATCGATTTGAAAGTCACACAATACAAGCGTTACCAATACTCCAAGGTGCAAACCGAGAGCGACGCACGCGACTATGACGGCATTGCCAACGTGCCGGAGATCGGTGTCGTCAGCAACGGCCTCTACACCGTGCTGCTCAACGACCGCGGTTCAGGTTTCTCACGCTACCGCAATATCCTCATCAACCGTTACAGAAAGATCACTGCCGACCATCACGGCACCTATCTCTATATAAGGAATCTGCGCAACGACAAGCTTTGGTGCAACACCTACTCCCCGCTCGACGTGATGCCGTCGCAATACCGTGTCAGCTTCGCTTCCGACAAGGTAAGCTTCATGCGTGTGGATGACGAGATCGAGACCAAAACCGAAGTCACCGTCGTCAAAGATTATTTCGCCGAGATCCGCCGCTTCACTTTCACCAACACCAGCGATGTGGATGTCGATCTTGAAATCACCAGCTACGGTGAAGTTGTCATGGCACCGCGCGAAGTGGATGCCGGACACCGTGTGTTCAACGGCATGAAGATCCTCAGCGAATACGACAACGAGCACGAGGCCTTGATCTTCAGCAAGCCGTCGCAAGACAAACAGGACGTTTACTATTATGTACTCCACAAACTCTTTGTGGACCAACCAGAGTTCTCTAACGAAACATCCAATTTCAATATCGTCAACTCCAACTTGGTGGAATATGAGACGTCGAGAATCAAGTTCCTTGGCCGTGGAGGCAGCATTCGCCATGCCCACGTCATCGACAACCATCGAACCTTGAGCAACACCGTTGGCACCACCCTCGACCCGATCATGAGCATGCGGCGCCGTATCCATATCCCGGCAGGCAAAGCCGTCTCGGCTTTCATCATCACAGGATTTGCCAAAGCCAAGGAACAGCTCTTCCAACTGGCGGAGCAATACCGCAACTCGGTGGATATCGAAGACGCCTTCAAGAAATCCTCCGTGTTCAACAACATGCGCACCGGCATGTCCTTGTTGAAAGGCTCGCAGATGCGCCTCTACAACAGCATCTCGAAATACATCCTCCAGACGGCCACCTTCGGCGACCAGCGTCAGGAGCTGTTGGCCAAGAACACCCTCTCGCAGAACGGCCTGTGGCGTTTCGGCATCAGCGGCGACCATGCTATCGTCTTGATGGAAATCGACGACATCAACAAGTCGGGATTCGCCAAGGAGATGCTGCGCGCTTTCGAATACTACAAGGTGCACGGCATGGTGCTCGATCTCGTCTTTATCAACGACGTGCCTGGCAACGACCACGACGGCCTCACCCATTTTATCCGCAACATGGCCAATACGGAGCATCTCTGGGTCTCACATGAGCAAACCGGCAAAGTGTTCATCCTCAACGGCAACGAAATCAGCGAGGAAGAGCGCATCTTGCTCCGCACCGTGGCACGCATCGACTTCAACAACCACGAACGCATCGAGCAGCAGCTGCAACGGCTGGAGACCGTCAACCAGAAGTATCAGGATAAGGTGGAATACCCTGTGATGAAGCCCAGCGCCCAGTTCCATGTATGGAGCTCGCTCGACTTCTACAACCAATATGGAGGTTTCGACAATGAGGGACGCGACTATGTGGTGACCAACACCAACACTCCAATGCCGTGGATCAACGTCATCGCCAACCCACGCTTTGGATGCATCGTCAGCTCTACCATGGCAGGCTTTACCTTTGCCCACAACGCCCAGCAGTTCAAGCTCACAAGCTGGAGCAACGACATCGTCCGCGACAACGCCTCTGAGATGCTGCTCATCAACAAGAAACAGTTTGTTCCCGCCACGGCACGCCACGGTCAAGGTTTCTCCGCCTTCGATGCACAGTATGACGAACTCAATGTCAAAGTCCGTGTGTTTGTCGCCACCGAACGCCTTGAGAAATACTACCAGATCATCCTTGAGAACAAGACCAAGGAAGAACTCGATGTGCAACTCGACATGGTCTATAAGCTCGTGTTGGGCAACAACGAAGAGAAGACGGCCCGTTACCTCTACTCCGAATGGGATGAGGCCTCCAACAGCATCTTCGTCCGCAACGTCTATCACGACCTGTACCGCGACACATGGGTGCAACTCACGGCGGTCAGCGATGCCATGGACGGCAAGGGCTTCGACTATTCGCTGAAATACCCGAACCGCAAACGTCTTGGCATGACGGTGAAAGTACCGGCCAACGGCGAAAGCGCCATCGCCTTCATCATCGCAGTGCCAGAAGATGGCAAACGCCAATCGAGCCACTATACCAAAGCGATGATTGACGCTGAATTCGACAAGGTGGTACGTTTCTGGGACGACAAGCTCAGCACGATCCAGGTGGAGACACCCGACAAGTCGTTCAACTACATGCTGAACCGCTGGTATCTCTATCAAGTCTATGCCTCCCGTCTCTTTGCCCGCGCCGGCTTCTACCAGGTCGGCGGCGCCACTGGCTTCCGCGACCAGCTGCAAGACGTGATGAGCTGCCTCTACAGCGATCCGGGCTACGCACGCCGTCAGATCCTCGACCATGCAGCACACCAGTTCGCCGAAGGCGACGTGCTGCATTGGTGGCATGAGAGCATGAAACTCGGTGCCCGCACCACCTTCAGCGACGACTATCTGTGGCTCGTCTATGTGACTTACCAATATATCAGCATCACGGGCGACCTCAGTATCCTCACGGAAGAGGTGCCTTTCTGCCAAGCCGAACAGCTCGCTGCAGGCGATGCAGAGCGTTGCGTCCATTACACGACTTCCGAGAACAAAGCCTCCTTGTTTGAACACCTGCGCCGTTCCATCAACAGGTCCATGAGCAGAATAGGTGCGCATGGTCTCCCATTGATGGGCTGTGGCGACTGGAACGACGGCATGAGCCGCGTCGGTGTCGGAGGCAAGGGCGAGAGCGTCTGGGTGGCCTTCTTCCTGTGCGATCTCCTGCCAAAGATGGAGGAAATCACCCAAAAGATGCCCGATGCCGACCTCAGCTATTGCGAGGAGTTGTCACAATTCCGCAACAAGCTGGTCAAGGCGCTGCAAGAAAAGGCCTGGGACGGCTTCTGGTTCCTCCGCGCCTTCTTCGACAACGGCGACCCGATGGGTTCACGCAACAACACCGAGTGCCAAATCGACTTGATCTCTCAGGCTTGGAGTATCCTCACAGATGTCGCCACACCCGAGCAGAAGAACTCCATCTTCCGCGAGACTGACGGACGACTCGTCAACCGCGAGCACGAGATCATCCAGCTTCTCACGCCCGCTTTCAAGAACTCGGCCGACGATCCCGGCTACATCATGCAGTATCCTGAAGGTGTCCGCGAGAATGGAGGCCAATACACCCACGGCGCCATGTGGTATATCATGGCCCAGGTCAAGGAAGGCCGCAAGGACATGGCTTACTTCCTCTACTCACTCATCAACCCGATCCACCGCACCCAGTCGCTAGCCGATGTGCTCAAATACAAAGTGGAGCCGTACTGCATCGCAGCCGATATCTACAGCAATCCGCAGCATCCAGGCCGCGGCGGTTGGACATGGTACACGGGATCGGCCTCATGGGCCTACAAGACGGGTATCGAGAACATCCTGGGCTTCCACAAGGAAGGCGACAAGCTTACGATCACGCCGCATGTGCCCTCCGACTGGAACGGCTTCACCGTCCGCTACCGCTTTGGCAGCAGCACCTACGTCATCAAGTATGAACGCAAGGAAACTGTCGAACCTACCACCATCGACTTAGTCGATGACGGCCAAGAACATCTAGTAACCCTCTAAACTCTCAACTCTCAACTTTCAACTTTCACCAGACTGCTCGAGTGATGCCCTTCTTGTATCACTTGAATCTGTACAGGGATGTTCTCCTTTACGGCATCGATATGGCTGATGATGCCTACACGGCGTCCATTGGAACGATGCAAGGCGCGCAAGGTGTTGATGGCGTTTGTCAGCTCATTGCCACTCAAAGAGCCGAAGCCCTCGTCAATAAACAAAGTGTCCACAGCGAGGTTCTGCCCGATATCGGCCAAGGCCAATGCCAATGCCAACGACACCAGGAAACTCTCGCCACCACTCAAGGTAGAGACGAATCGGGTGGCATAGCCTTGGTAGGCATCCGCCAGCGAAATGTGCAGGGTGCCCGGCACCACCTCCAAACTATAGCGCGGATGCAGCGATTGCAGATAGTTGTTGGCTGAGAGCAACAGGTTGCCTAAGATGAAACTTTGGGCGATCTTCTGGAACTTACTGCCATCGGCACTTCCAAAATAATCGTCAAGGGTCTTCCACTGTGCAACTTCTTCGCTCATCTTGTCGATGCGTTCCTGCAAGGCCTCCTTGTCCTTCCTTTGGGCAGCGTCATCCTCCAAGGCCTTGACCAACAGCGTACCCTCCTCTTTCAAGGCGTTGTTACGAGCCTTCACATCGTCGATCTTGGCATCCAACGCCTCAGGTGTATCTTTCACCTGCAAGGCCTCCAAACGCTGTTGGGCCTGCAATTTCTTCTGTTCGGAAGCCGCTTTCAGCTGCCGTTTGGTGTCCAGTTGGGCATGAAGGCCGTTCCAATAGGTCTCCAAACGCTCCATGGCTTGAACCTCGTCTGTTTCCAAGTCCCTCCAATCCGATTGCATGCCGACAATCCTCGACTGGATCTCATACACCTCCTGAAGCATTTTATCCTTCTCTCTCAGTTGGTTTTCAAGCGATTTGGATAATTCTTTGTCGTCCGTGTACTGCTTGGCATGCTCTTTCAGATGATTGGCAAAGGCGGTTATGTCAGTGTGCCAATCCACAGGCCATGTTAAATCCTTGCCAAGATAGGTATCCACCTCATGGCCCAAATCAACGACACTCTTCTCCAACTCAGCCAATGCAGCCAGCTGATTCAACTGTGTCCGTTTCTCGTTGACCTGTCGCTCCAAGCCTTCGGCGTCGGTAATGCGCAGCCCCAGCTGGAAGGCCTCGTCTTCTTTGGCCTGCTTGAGCGTCTGAAGCTTTTCTTTCGCTTCGGGCATCGTTTGTATCCCATGCTTGGCGGCATCCTCCAAGAACTTCTGTACTTCCCGTTGCAAGTCCTCGCGGAATTTCGTCAGGTTTGCATCATTCAGTCCATGTTGGCGTTTCTTGGCTTCAAGATTGGCATTCGCCTTGTTCATCCCGCTTTCCAAGTCGTTAACAGCAAGTTTCTGATCATCGTATTTCTTCAGATGGTCCTGATAGGCTTTGTCCAACTCCGATTCCACGGGAAGCGCCTGTTTTAGCGTTTGTTGGCAAACCGGGCATGTGCAACCCTCTTTCAGGGTGGCTCGGATTTGTTTGGCCCATTGATCCACGGTTTGGGCACTCATGTTCTTGAGCGTCTCCAACGAAGCCAGCAACTCCTTCCCTGCCTTCAGCTTTTCCTGATGAACCGGCAACTCCCGTTCAAGCTGCTCCATCTCAGTCCACAGCTCTTTGTTTTGTTGCTCAGACTCTTGGAGTTTCTCGTTTTGAACTGACAGTGATCCCAACCGGATCTGAAGGTTATGCAACTCATTGACGGTCTTGGTCAGTGTTTCTTTCTGCGTCCTTAAGGCAGGCAGGTTCAAGGCTTTCAACCGTTCCTCGTCGGCCTTCAAGGCTGTCTCTTGCTCAGCGCACGACACTTCAGGCAAACCCCGCTTCTTCTGCTGGATTTGCTGTTGGGTCGAATAGATGGTCCTCAGCAATTGGATGATGGTCTGGCTTTGTTCATATACGCCAGACTTCTCCTTCTGAAGTTCCAACCTGTCGGAAACGGTTTTTTGCTGGTCTTTCAGGCGTTGAATACCATCTTCCAGGCCTTTTTTGCCCTTAAGGCCCACAACATATTGCTCTTTGAGCTGAACGCCAATCTCTTTGGCCAAACGATCGATTTCCGCTTGGCATTCTTCCACTTCCTTCAAGTCGCGACGCGCCTCCAAGGCCTGTTCCAACTCCTTGTCGAGCACCTTGCTGTTCTCCCCGATTTCCTTGATCCTGTCGCTCTTCTCCTGGATTTCCTCTTGTGTCAACAGCTTGATGCCGCTCATCTTGTCGGTTTGCTGCTTCAAGGCATCCCGCTTTTCTTTGGTGATGTTATAGATCTTGACACCAATTTTCGAATAGATTTTGGTCCCAGTGATTTTCTCCAGGATGGCGGCTTTCTCCTTCTCGTCGCTTTTCAGGAACTTGGTAAACTCGCCCTGGGCCAGCATGGTGGTGCGGCAGAACTGGTCGAAATCCAGTCCCACAGCCTTTTGGATGGCTTCACGGACGCCTTTGTCCTTGTTGGTGCTACCGGCGAGCACTTCACCTGTAGTCAAGTTCTTGAGGGTCCACACATCGGCATCCATAGCCGAAGTGGGTTTCTTTCTCGTTCCGCGTTGCACTTGCCATTCCGCCTCATAGCTGTTGCCATCGGTTCCATCAAACACCAAGCGAGCCCATGCCTCACCGGTATGTTGTCGCATCAACTGCCTTGGATCACGGCCGGTGAGTCCGTCATCGTTGGCTTCAATCTTTTCGCGAATGCCCACATTGATACGCGGCGTGGTGCCATACAGGGCCAAACAGATGGCATCCAGGATGGTTGACTTTCCAGCGCCGATCTTGCCTGTAATGAGAAACACATCGCTGTCTTTCAACGGTGCTTTTTCAAAGTCGATAGTAGCCTTCTCAATGGAAGCGATATTCAAGATGTCCAACTGCCTAATCTTCATCACCCACCTCCTTCATAGCCATTTCAAACAATTTCAGCAATTCTTCCGTTTGCTCTTCCTGCTTGGTGGTCAGAACCATCTTTGCCACCTCCATCGGTGTCATTTTCTGGAATTCCGAGGTGGAAAACTGTTGGTATCCGTTGCTTTGTTGTAGCTGCACCCTGCGTTTGAGGTTGATGAGGCAGAAACGGCACTGTTTCCTTGAGGCGATCTCATTTGCCTCACTATTTGCCGCAACAGAAAGATGTCCGTCAACGAGCACGTTCAACCGAATATAGGCAGGGATGTCATCCGGAAAAACCTCAAACTGCTCTTTTACCGCTTTCCATTCCCCGAAGCCCTCTACGGGAAGGTTCACCAAGGGACGGGGATTCGTGATGGGGATAGTACGAATCTGAGGCAAGTCGCCGTGTTTTTCCAGTTCCACCATCGTCACGCCATGCTCGTCGGCGCCCATCGCCTCGTCGAAACTGATCGGGATGGGAGTGCCGCTATAGCGCACACGATGGTCGGTGTTGAAGATGTATTGTGCCTTGTGGATATGGCCCAAAGCCACATAGTCGTAACCCTCGCCAAAGATCTCCGCTTGCTGGCAATCGAGACCTCCCACCATCATGTCATTGACATTCTCATGACCCTTGAAATCGCTACCGCTCACAGCCAGATGCGCCATCAGCACCACTGGCAACTGCTCTTGGTTTTGTCGAGCCACCTCTTCCTGCAGTTGCTTGAAGAAATCCGCAGGCATGTTGCGGTCGGCGGCGTATGGGACAGCCACCACATAGCCTTTCCCCTCGATTGGCACGATGTAGTCCGACAGGTTCTCCACCTCGCGGTTCACGCCACCCAAAATGGCAACGTTCATCTTGGCCCACGGCGAGTGGAAAATGGTCAGGCGACTGGCACTGTCGTGGTTGCCCGCGATGCATACGATCTGCATGTCCTCGCACGCCTCATGGATCTTCAGGAGTCCGTCCGAAAAGAGGGTCTGCACCGACGCCGACGGCTGGGAGCTGTCATACACATCGCCCGACAGCAAGAACACATCGGGCTGTTCCGCGCGGACCACTTCCGCCATTTGTTCCAGCATGGCCAGTTGCTCTTCCCTACGGTCAAAGTTATACAACAGATGACCCAAATGCCAATCGCTGGTATGTAACAGTTTCATAGTCTTGGGATTGTTGGGAATCAGAAAACGGTCTTAAAAATCAGCTTGATGTCTTTGAAAAATGAATAATTCCGATAATACTCGCAGTTGATTCGCACTTTATCGGGATAGATCACATTGTCGTTATACCAGAGGGCAATCTCCGTTTCGGAGCGTGTGTCGCCCTCCGCCTTGGCTTTGGTCACATAATCCTCAAGCAGTTTCTCTTCGTGCTTGTATTTCAGCGTTGCCGGTCCCGTAATGCCCGGACGCATCTCCAGCACCACGCGGTCGTCGCCCTGCAGCATGTCGGCATAGCCTGGCACGTCGGGACGCGGCCCCACGAAGCTCATATTGCCGATGAGCACGTCCCAAAGCTCAGGCAGTTCGTCGAGCTTGGTACGTCGGAGCTTCTCGCCTTGCGGCGTGACCCTCCCTTCCACGGGATAGGCCACACTGGGACCTTCGTTGTCCTCATACATGGTGCGGAACTTATGGATCTTGAAACGTTTCCCGTGACGTCCAATACGGTCTTGGACATACAAGACAGGCGATCCCGGCATCTTGACCTTGATCCAGATGCCGATGGCGATGAGCAGCCATCCCAAGGCCAGCAGCCCCAGGAGCGCCATCACCCGGTCGAAAATGAATTTTATGCAGCGTCCGAAAAGACCCATGTCGCCGTCATCACTGGAAGAACTTCTTTCCTTCCTCAGTCAAGTACTTCTCCATCACCGAATACGGGAAGGCGCATTCAGGCATGCCAGCGGCGAAAGCAGCAATCTCGTAGGGGCCGTAAACGAAATGGATGCTGTCGTTTTCAATCCAAGGATCGGTACTGGGCAACGGGAAGGGTTCATCCTCGCTAACTTGCAACATCAGATCGAAATCGAAGGCATCTTCCGGCATCACCTCGAAAAAATGCTGTTCGATGATGCCTTCCTTAACCAGCTCGTTCAGACCCTCGAGCGTATTGAACATGTTGAACGTAAACCGCTTACCGGTCATCCTATCGAAGGTGACGCCACAATAAAATGGCATGCCGTGAGCGCCGCCGAAATAGAGATATGAGTCATCCGAA
Organism: Bacteroidales bacterium; assembly: GCA_017549805.1. GTDB lineage: Bacteria > Bacteroidota > Bacteroidia > Bacteroidales > F082 > Limimorpha. Next base: position 19,855 of record JAFYNJ010000025.1, on the reverse strand, counting down.
TAGGTAACATAGCGGTCGGTCACCTCTAACAGCTTACGATAAGTCTCCGAAGAATAACCCGGTCCGGTGTTATCCAGGGCAAGAGAGACGTCCTTGTCATTCTCGATAATGGCCAAGAGGCTTTTCGAACCAGTCTCCTCAGGGTCAACCATATATTTGGTCATCCATGCCATAATGCTGTCGTGAAGCGCCTTGTTCTTGGTGATCGGCTCATCGACTTCCATGGTGTAATACGACATGTCGGAGAGTTCCCATCCTTCCAGGTATTCTTCTGGGAACTGGACGCTGTCGATTACCGTCAAGGTGTTTACCGAAAAATCATCGAGTTTCGTTGCGTTTCTGTTGCAAGCTGCCAGCAGGCAGAGCACTAAAAGGGGCAATAAATACTTTTTCATATTGTTCATTGTTTACTATTCCATGTTGCAAATATACGAAATTTTCAGATCATTCATACAAAAAGAAAACGGACCCGACAAATCGTCGAATCCGTTTTTAAAAATCCAAGCGAGGGTGTTTTACTGCACCGAGAAATCCTTGATGCGCTGTTCCTCGCTACGCTTGCAAACCAAGAGCCTTCCATCCTTCATGGACACGATGTAGTGGTCCAAGCCCTGAAGCACCACCTTCTCGGCATCCTCGACATGCACCACACAATCATGGCATTCGTGGAAATGGATGTTGCCCACACCCCCATTGCCGTTGTCATCGTGCTGAAGCTTGTCATACAGCGATGCCCAGTTGCCCAGGTCGCTCCATCCGAAATCAGCGGGATGGGTATATACCTTACCATCGGCGGCAGCAGGTTCCATCACGGCGAAGTCGATGGAGATCTTCTCGCATTGGGGGAATATTGTTTCAAGGTGAGAGGTGAGAGGTGAGAGGTGACAATTTGATCCATTTGGGAAGCCAAGATGGGTTTGTAGGTTGTAATGCTCTGCGTGATGGTCTTGACGTTCCACACGAAGATGCCGGCATTCCACAGATAGTTACCTGCTTTGAGGTACTTCTCAGCAGTATCACGGTCAGGTTTCTCTTTAAATTCACGCACTCTCCTAATCTCACCACTCTCAACTCTAAACTGACTCTCAACTCTACACTCTGAACTCTCAACTATCTCCACATAACCATACCCTGTCTCAGGTCTCGTCGGTTTGATGCCGATGGTGACGATGGCATCGTTTGTTGTCGTGAAATCCAAGGCATTCCCGATCACCCTGCGGAATTCTTCAGGATTCATAACCACCGCATCGGATGGGGTGACTACCACGTTGGCGTTCGGGTCTTCCGCCTTGATGCGCCAGCAGGCCCAGGCAATGCATGGCGCCGTGTTGCGTGCAGCAGGCTCTGCAAGGATATGCGTTTCGGGAATCTCGGGCAGCTGCTGACGCACAATCTCCACGTATGCGGCATTGGTCACCACCCAGAAGTTCTCTTTAGGACAAACGCCTTGGAAGCGGTCCACCGTCAGTTGGATGAGCGTGCGTCCGCAGCCAAGGATGTCGATGAACTGTTTGGGAAACTCGGGAGTGCTCAACGGCCAGAAACGGCTTCCGATACCGCCTGCCATAATGACCACATGGTGATTGTTCATGTCGTTTTGTTCTTTCATTACGGCTCAATCCTTCACAATGGCTCCCTTGATGCAATCCACGATGTAGCGCACGTCGTCATCGCTGACATAGGGTCCCGAAGGCAGGCACATACCCACCTTGAACAGGCTTTCCGAAACACCGTTGACGTATGCAGGAGCATCTTTATAGACCGGCTGCTTGTGCATGGGCTTCCATACCGGACGGGCCTCCACACCGGCTTGGTCGAGGATGACACGCAGCGCTTCCACGTTGTCGTTGGGCTGACAATCGGTAACGGCCGACTCAGCCACATGGATGACACCGGCAGCACCGCCGACGGCGCCCTGGACCACCGTCTTATAGGCATTCTCCTGCCCTTTTATGCGGATGTCCGGGGCAATGGTGATGGTATTGAGCCAGAAGTTGGAATCGTAGCGTTCGTCGGGATTTCCGTGCACCTCAATGCCTTCAACGTCCTTCAGCAGTTCCTTGTAGAGCTCGAAGACGTGCTTGTGGTGGTTGATATGGTCGTTGACGATGGTCATCTGACCGCGGCCGATACCCGCGCAGATGTTGCTCATGCGGTAGTTGTAGCCGATTTTCTCATGTTGGTAGTAGGGATAGCTCTCGCGGTATTGCGTGGCATACATCATGATTTCACGCCACTCATCTTCATTAGCGGTAATCAGTGCACCGCCACCCGAGGTGGTGATCATCTTGTTGCCGTTGAACGAGAGCACGCCATACTTGCCGAAGGTGCCCAGCACCTGGCCTTTCCAGCGGCTGCCAAAGCCCTCGGCGGCGTCTTCCACCACAGGGATCCCATAGCGGTTGGCAATCTCCATGATGCGGTCCGCATCGTAGGGCATGCCATAGAGCGCAACTGGAACGATGGCCTTGGGCTTGCGACCCGTCTTGGCGATGCGATCCTTGATGGCTTCTTCGAGAAGCTCAGGATCCATGTTCCAAGAGTCTTTCTCCGAGTCGATGAACACGGGTGTGGCGCCGAGATAGGTAATCGGATGGGAACTTGCGCAGAAGGTGAAGCTCTGTACCAGCACCTCATCGCCAGGCTTCACGCCACAGCCGATCAGTGCCAGATGCACAGCGGCAGTACCGGCAGAGAGGGCAACTACACGTTTTGAGAGGTGAGAGTTGAGAGGTGAGAATTGAGAAGTGTCGTTGACAAAGTCCTCAAGGTCTTTCTCGAATCCGTTAACGTTCGGTCCAAGCGGCACCACCCAATTGGTGTCGAAAGCTTCTTGGATATACTTTTGTTCAAGGCCTGCGTCCGACATGTGGGCCAGGCAGAGGTAAATACGTTTCCTTTCCATTTTTAAAACTAAAATTTATAATACCACGCTTGCTCTTCTCGGCTCAAAGCAACAACAAGGTCTCAATGCCACAATGCGAACACCGCTGGCACGTTGAGGGCCTATCTTTGCAAAAGTGGCCAACACACTATGTTTGCCACCCAATCCGAGAGGACCGATATTGGCTTCATTCACTTTTTCAGTGATTCTCTTTTCAAAATCCGATTGTTTTCCGAAATCACCATACGCCATGGCTTCCATCATCATGCTGGTGGCCTCGAATTGCGAACGGCCGATGCCAACTGCCAAGACACAAGGGCTACAACCCAATTTGGAAACGCCTTCCTTGGCTCGGTTGACAATCTCGTCGATCACCACCTCAACACTATGCTTATGGAACACCCGTTGGGTAATACCACGAATGGCAGGGCCTCCACCCAACATCAAGATCGTCAAACGAACGACATCTTCATCCACCGGTTTGATTAAAAATGGAGACGGTTTCAAGGCGCCAGAATCGGGATTCAAGCCACCGCTTTGGTCTATCCTTGCATAGTCGTCACCCATGATGGCCATGGGACGACCTGGCAACTTGCGAAGCCCCATCTCTACGCCTTCCATGATTTCCTGCATCATCTCTCCCGAAACGGAACGGTTCTTTCCAACCTCAAGGAAAAGATGCGGGATGCCAGTGTCATCGCAAAGCGGACTTCTCCGTTCTTCGGCGACAATCGCATTGTCGAGCACCTGTTGCATCACCCAGCAGGATTGAGGATTGATTTCATCTGCTATTGCCTTACGATAGGCATCTTTTTGGTCTTCCCGGAATGTCGATCCAGCCCTAACCAGGCAATCAGCCACTTTTTCTTTGATACTAGTCATAGATGGATTCTCCTTTCGCTGCGGCGATAATAGCTTGATACTTGACCACTTTCAAACGATTGAAAGCTTCCATTCCCAACTCAGGGAAGGCCACAATTTCCTGTTCCACAGTCTGGCTACCCAGCAAAGCAGTGACAGGCGGAATGATGGCAAAAACCGCATTCTGCCTAGCCAAAGCCATTACCGTTTCCTTTGAAATGGCTCCTTTGCCAAGATGCATTTTCACACCTGCTTTTGACAATGGCTCAAAGGTGCATTCTATCTCCACTTTATTGCTCGAAGTAGGTCCTACACCTGCGGGACTGACAGCCGTATGGAAGATGACCGAGCCTTGCAAATCAATGCCCAAGTCTTTCAAAGTACCTTCTTCTGCTGCCTTCACAATCTTGGGAAGCACCGCATCACGGCCCGTGTAGATGTTGCCCGTAATGGTCACCACATCGCCGACTTTCAACTGACGGATTGCTTCTTCACTAAATGGGGTTGTAAGCGCTATCATTGTCGTTCTAATTTCATTTTTTATTCCAAGGAACCAACTTGTTAATCACCCTGCCATAATCGCACTCAAAATGCACCTTTACATACATATTTGACTTCTTTTTGTCCAATCTAGACAGAGATCGTTTCGAAACCTTCACATAGCCATTTTTAACGTCATTCTGTGTGAAGATATACCATGCCCAAGTAGGTCTGGATCCAGAAATAGTACAAAACTCCATGTATATTGGAGTAGCATTTTCGGAATGAAACACGACTTTTCCTTTATTGACACTAACTTGAACATCTATCACTTTCCAATAGGCAAAATCACTGCTTTCCTTACCATTTGTCACCCTAGCCTTATAATCGCCGTATGGCAGATCCTTCAATACAATGTCTAAGCTACCGCCAATTCCTATCTGTTGGTATAGCTTATTATCTTTATATACCTCTATGGTTCTATATCCATCAGCAATGTTTAAAACCACATCCTCTCCTGTAATGTAACACGACTTGTCACCTTTGTTAGGGCATATCGCATCATTATATTGGAACGGCGTACGTTGTTCGCCTTCAACCGCAACAAAATCCGTCCAAGGAGTGTATGTGTTTTCTTCAAGGTTATTGTAGCGATAAATCTTCCACTTCCCATCCTTCAGCATCTTATTGAATGCCACTTCACCTTCTACCACTCTGCGTCGGGCTCCCGAAGGCCATGCTTCACTGATTTCTATCCAAACAATTTCGCCAGTATTTTTATTTCTTCGTATTCCGGTAATCAATGCTACATGCCCTTTTTGCCATAATACATCGGCTAATTGGATTCCCTTTGCAGACTGATCCCGAAGATATGTCATGAAATCATGTTCATCAATGTCATAAGTGGTTTGAAAGGCTTTAAAGCCCAAGGCGTATGAAACAAAACCACTACAAACCGTCCCATAATACGATGCAATTCGGTCAGAGTAATAAGGCAATTTGTCTAAGTGTTCAGTATAAACAACACTTCTTGGATTGTTCAAAGCAGTCATAAAAGTATGAATACTCACGTCTAATCCGACAAAAGTGCTGATCTCCTGAGGAAACGAATAGATGACACCTTTGTATTGCTTATTCGGGGAATATGTTTTCTTAGAGTTGGCTTTGAGCGTGTCGAGTATAACAAACTCCAAATCAGTCAACTGATGCGCTTTCTTAACCGCGCACTGGGCTCCTGGAGTTCCTACATCATCCACCAGATCATTATTAGGCTGGGAAAGGTTAATTTTAATCTGGCCAGAGCCACACATCACCACTGCCAAAAAAGCTACTATAAACAGACACTTTTTATTCATATTCATTTCTTCATTTGGTTCATCAAGGCTTCCTTCTGTGCCTTATGGTCGATGGCCAGTTTCGGCATATCGCTACGGATGCCTTGGCGAACATACACATCGATTAACAACGGCATTTCGCCTTCACACATGGTTTTTAGCACCTGCTGAAGCTCTTCCTTTGTTTTCACGGCATGACCCGGTGTTCTATATCCACAAGCTTTGGCCACATCCGTAATACTGATAAGCTGACCCGATGACTTCTGTCCTCCAACCGATTCGTTCACACCATTATTGAGCACGATATGAATCAAGTTACCGGCTTTGTAGCGGCAATTGGTGGCAAAAGCACCCAAATGCATCACCGCTGCGGCATCACCATCGAAAACGACTATCTTCTTGTCAGGTCTTCCCAAGGCCAAGCCCAGACCCACGGACGACACATGGCCCATCGAACCTACATTCTGCCATTCGTGCCCCTCTCCAATGCCATGCATTTTTAATTGTTCGTGCACTTCACGTGTGGCACGACCCGTGGTTCCGAGATAAATAGCATCTTCGCCAAACACATCAATAACGGCTGATATGGCTTCCTCACGATTCATCAAGGGACTTTCGGGATACTGTTGTTTCTTTTCTTTTTGCGTCAATATGGCTTTTTTGGCAATCAAGGCAACTGGTGAGGAAATCTCACGAGCTTTGTCGGCTGCCCAACGGAACTTCTCAATCACCGTATTCTCATCGTCGAGGATTTCGTAAGGGATGTCCATATCTTTCATCAAGACAGGGGTCAGCTCCCCTTGTTTCTTATGTTGGGCATGGTCGTTGATGGACGGGTCGCCGCGCCAACCGATGACCAGCAACATCGGGATGCCATACACGCAATCGTGCGTGAGCGAAAGCAAAGGATTGGTCGCATTGCCAATACCAGAATTCTGCATATAGACCAAAGGCAATTTGCCCGTGGCCATATAGTGACCAGCAGCAATGCCAATGGCATTGCCTTCGTTGGCAGCCATCACATGTTGTTTGGCAGTCATGTTGTTGGTCATATATAGACAAAAGTCGTTCAACAGCGAATCGGGCACACCTGTGAAAAAGTCAACACCCATTTCGCTCAATGCATCAAATAATTCTTTTTGGTTTACCATTCTTTTACAAGTCTTTAATTAATTCCGAAACCTTGGTGTTCGGTTTACTAACCATTTTATAAATTGCCTCAAACACGGCTCTGTCAACTTGCCCGTATGTCATCAAGTCTTCGTATCGTCCACGAAACTCTTCTTCACTCATCGGATTCTCCGGTTCACCTTTTGGAAAATCAACTCGTTCAGAATAAGTGTTGCCTTGGGCCATTACAGTAAGTGTCGCACTTTGCTTTTCTGGAAAAATGAGACTCATTTCTTCATCTGACACTACTTCAACTTTTTTTGTCAATGCCTTGACTGTTGCATCCGTCAAACATGCATGCTCGAACTCTTTCAAACCCGCTTTACCATAGATTAAAGCAACAGCCGTGCTATAGGGGGTACTCATCTTGGCCGAATAAGGGCTTGCAATTTCCGTATGGTCATGACCAGAAACGGCAAGACTATAAGTCTCCACTTTGATTTTCTCTATTGCCTCTGGCTTCAAGCCAAATTGGTTCCGCAAATGAATTGCAGCTTCCACGGGAGGATGTGTATAACGGCAGGAAGCGTAAGGCTTGGTATAGCTTTTCATGATGGCGTATGTGCCATTCAGCAAGGTCGACTTTATGGGTGTATGCTCATCACCCGTCATCATCTTCAGAAAACCACGATAGCCACCCATGGGATCGACATGGCCTTTGAAACCAGCCTTGGCTAACTGAAGACTGGTCAACGACAAAAGCGCCGTTTTAGCAACATTGTATGGCTTCAGTTCCGATCCGTCGTCAAGCACCTTCAGCATTCCTGATGCCGACACACATGCCGTGGCAAAAGCCTGATAGCGTTCTTCTTCAGTAAAACCAAGCATGTAGGCCGCGGCCAAAGTTGCCCCTATCGTACCGCATGTTCCCGTGGCATGAAATCCAAGGGCCTTGTGTTGTGGCTGAATGGAAACTGCCAAGGTATAGGAAGCCTCATAGCCAACGATAGCCGCTTTCAGCATTTCTTCTATTCCTTTGTTGTAGCGTTGGGAAAGCGGCAACAGAAGCGAAAAAATGGGAGATCCTAAATGAATGATACCCGAATTGGTTCCATCGTCAAAGTCCAAAGCATGAGCGTTAAGGCCGTTAAGAAACACAACTTCTTTCAAAGCCAGTTTTTTGCCTGTACCAATGGCCTTGAAGCCACCTGCTTCAGGACAAGCAAAACCAAAATAGTTTTTTAGCTTGTCTTTTTGGAAAGCAGTACCCGCACAAGTCACCGCCAAATAGTCAAGCAACGAGCGACGAGCTCTTGCCATCACATCAGAAGGAATCTCCTGATGGGCTATCTTGTCGATTTCGTAAAAAAACGACTGTGAGACATTCATGGTTTTCAAAAGAATTTGAAGTAAGCCGGACTATCAGGCTTGGCTATCTCCCAGGCCTCGTCCATGGCGGCAATGATGCTTTCGGGCAACGGACCTTTTGTGGCAGCAGCCAGATTCTGTTCCATCTGCTCTTGACGCGATGCACCCAATAGGATGCCGTCATCCAACTCCGATTTCATGCAAGAGTGGTTCACCATCCATCGGTAGGCTGCCTCAACCATCACAATGCCTTCCTTTTCGCAGGCCAAACGGATTTCCTCAATGGCATCAAAATAGGAGTTTTTCCAATAGCGGTCACGATAGCTTTTCAGTCTGGCAAACCGACCAGGTTCAGGACTGTCCTCAAAATGATGGTGCTTGCCGGTAAGCAAGCCTCCCGCTAAGGGATTGAACGCATAAAAACGCATTCCAAGACTTCTTATCGCTGGAAACAGTTCGGGATCCACATTGCGACAAAGCGCATTATACATGCCTTGATACACTGTGGGGCGCGGACAGCCAATTTTGTCGCATTTGTAGGCAATGTCAACCACCTGCCAAGCGGGATAGTTGCTAAGGCCAAGTTCCTTGACCTTGCCCTGCTCATGCAGTTCCGCCACGGTCTCCAAGGCCTCCTCTATAGGAGTTTTTCCATCGGGGAAATGAAAATAGAGCAAATCCACGCTGTCGCGTTTCATGCGTCGCAATGATTCGGGGAACTCCATCATGATGGTAGCCCTGTCAAGCTTCCCTGTGATACGGGGATGCACCTTCGTCGCAATTTCGTAGCTTGACGGATCTATATCCAGCAGAATCTCCCCAAGATAGTTCTCCGTCGTTCCGTCATTATAGACGTATGCCGTATCCAATTCGCGACCACCAGTGGCAAGGTACGCCTTTACCATCGTGCGGCTTGACTCAAGGTCAAGCTGGGGACCAAAGTTCATGGTTCCTAATACAATCTTCATTATAATGACATTTTTGTAGAGACGCAGCGCGCTACGTCTCTACTATTCTTTTTCACCCAGAACGAGGCTTAACACTGAGTCCTCATTTTTGACCACACCATAAACAGCAGCCCGCTTGACGATTTTCTCCGCCCAGCGACGGTGCGGCCCGATCTCATTCATCTTGTCGCCATGGGCACTCTTCACGACACCACCCGATGTATTCAGAACCTGCACGGCATCGTTGTATTCCTCCTCCACCACGGTAAACATGGCATTCACAAACCGGGCGTGTGTCGGATGGATGATGGTCTTGCCCACAAAACCGTTGGCACGGTCAATAAGGACCTCTTTCATCAAACCGTCGATAGCGGGATTCACAATGTCCTGACCCTTGATGAGGGCATTATGGAAATTTCGCTTAATGACATCGTTGATATCATCGTCCTTATACGCACGGAAATACTCCCATACCGCAGCCGAAACGCAATAGTCGTTGTAACGGTTAAAGAAATTAAGTACATCGCTCAATGCGTCACGTACAGGCATGATGTCATAAACGGTCGAATTGATTCCACGACGCACACCAAACAGCGAAGACATATCTGTTCCTCCCACACGGATGTTCAGAATCAGATTCCTATAGGGTTCAAGGATGTTACGCAACAACAACAGCTCCTGTCCACGAAGCTCACGGAAAGCGACCTCTGGACCTTCCAAGATGGGCATGCCATACAACACCACCCCTATCCTATTGTTGACTTTCACCAAGGTCTGCAGCACATGCAACGCATTTTTGCTACTGAATTTTGGGAAATTGAATCCCGTCAGCACCGAGGCCTGCTTGGCCGTCATGCGGTCGGCAAATCGCTCAAACTGTTCGGGGTTACGGACACGGACAAAAATCAACGGGATGTCGTCGTGGGTGAGTTCGCCAGCTGCAATTTTGTCGGCGAAGAAGTCCATGTGGTCGAGGATGTTCTGTTCTGCCTTTGGCAAATCCTCTTCCTTGATGGCATCCTCACAACACATCACCAAGGAAGTGACATCCAGTTGATGGTGCAACACCTTGTCTTTGATGTCCTTGGTGCCAGGCATGTAAAGCGTGGCACCGAGACAATACTGGAGTGTGTCGCGGTCGGTGTATTTGTTGAATTCAACGGGGGCTTTTACGAAGTTGAAGTTTGGGTTGTAGTTGTGATGACGCATATACGTTGACAATTTGCAGTTTTATGTTAGCAGTTATTTTGGGGAGACGATGGCTTCAGGATAGTAGGCGTCGATGACGCGCTTCACCAGCATGACTTGTTTGGCACGCTGCTTGGCTTCCTTCTCAGTGGTGTCGTAGCTGTGGTTGGCGGCCACACTGCCACCAGTCTTCAGATACACGGGAGCAGCCACGCGGATGAAGTCGGGCACCTCATAGTGACGGATGAAGCCGCCGCTCGATTTCGGGTTTTCCGTATGGAGGTCGATCGGCACGTCGATGGCGGCACGCATGGCGGCCAGCATCTGCACCTGGATGTCGCGCACGGGGTTGATGCTATCGGCGCCCAAGGTCTCAAGCACATGGGCCGAGCATGGGTTGCCGTGACCCGAGTGGGCACTCACCTTGAAGTGGCAATCGGCAGGGATAAAGCCCTTCTTGCGGGCTTCGCCCAAGGCCCAAAGCAGACCTTCGTCATAGACAAGGAAGCCACGCACGCCCAGGCGGGCACCACGACGGATTTCCTCAATGCCACGGGCAATTTGCTCTTCGCCGCGTAAGCGGTAACCCATACGTTGGCCTTCCTCGGTCTTCACTGAAGCAGATGTGTCGGTAGTGGCACGTGGCCCACAGGCCAGCACCAATTGAACATTCCACTTCTTGGCGTATTCCACCATCTTGCTGATTTCGTCATCCGTAAGGAACATGATACCTTTGGTCTGTGTGACACGGTGAATCTGGATGCCGTATTCGTCCAAAGCCTCAAGCAGGGCCTTCATTGGGCCAGGTCCCTGAATGCCGGGAACCTCAAAACGGTATTGGCCTCCGTCGGGGAAACGTTTTTCTGATGTTGGCAAGTCGTAGAGGTCGCCGCCAGGCATACCTATACTTTCAAGAAACGCACGCGTTTCAGGCATGGTGTAGTATTTCATGATGATTGATTTTTTATTGTTTACAAATTAAAGATTGTACCTTGTATTCTTTCTTGGCCACAACTCACGGATAATCCTTTCAGTGTATTTGCCAAATCCAGGACCAAAGGCCGATTGGCTTAATCCGGGATTTGAATTCCATTCGATAAGCACTGGATCGCCAACTTCATCAATGGCAATATCCCAACCAATCAAGTTAAAGAAAGGCAACTCAAAATGCAGACGTTTTACTGTTTCAATAGCCTTGGCGTATGAGGGGATCTCAAAGCCTTCCAATACCGTTCCCGAGTCGGTCTTTTCGACTCGCTCTCCAGTGTAACCGCTAAAGGCATATTTACCCAACTTGCCATCTTCACCGATAATCGTGCTCATGCCACCGGCATTTTGGTTGTCAATCACCTGTCCTTGTCTTCCAATACGAACAACGGAATAAATGAGCAGTATCTCCATGCCAGACCTATACGTGAGAATTCTTAATGTATTGACCGAAGTAGCATTCAATTCATTCATTTTGGCATGCTGCTTAAGCTTTTCCTGTATCTGGAAGTTATCGCCGTATTTATCAAACAACTGTTCAATAGACAAACCTTCGATACTAGTCTTACCATTAGTAACTTCAAGCCCTTGGACGCCTTTACCACTACTCTCCAAAACAGGCTTGATGATTGCATTCTTGAGGTTACTGCATGCTTTTATTGCTTCTTCCTTGGTGACAGGCTTGTTTTCATAATAGAAATAGCCATTCATTCTTTTAAGAATCGTATGGGCATGCTTTACATCCGGAAGCAACGTATCTGCCATGTTCTTATTTGCATAGGCATCACGATAAGGAACCATGCAAGCCTTGGGCTGCAGTTCAACATAGTAAAGACTTCTCGGGATATATTCCTTTGAATAAATACCCGTTCGGGAATAGAAATACTCATGTGAATAAAGCGGGATCTCTTTCCCGATCAGGCCTTTATAGAAATCCTGAATCTCCTTTTTTTGTTCTTTGGTGAGTTTTTTCTCGGCCGGCAGGTTTTTCATGCTGTTTTTAAAGACCTTATCGGACTGCTTGTAAGCATGCTTCATTTTCATTTTATTAATAAAAACGTCAAACCGATTGAATAAAGATTTTGAAACATCCATGGCAATTAGTGTTGAATTAACGGGACAAGATTATAATAACCGACAGACCGCCCAAGTCCCATTGGCTGCTTCTTCGGCTTGAGTATTTCCACTATTATTTATTTTCTTATATAAATGCTTTCTTATTTGATGGACCGCAAGACTAGATTCCTTCTTTGGTCATTTTTAATTAAGTTTTTCAACTCTTTGTCATCCGTAAAATCCTTCCCTCTAATCTTATAAAACCAATTCTTTATAATTCTTAATGTACTTTTAGACAAACTATTAGGATGAAAAGTATTATCTATATAATTCATTTCTTTTCCAAGTCCCAATTCTGCACACACTTTTCTGAGATATAAATCATACTCATTTTTGTCTTTCAAATACAGACAAAGCTTTTCATTTTGGGTAATTCTTTTGTTATCATGATCTATCTCTATCGCAATATTATCCACATTTTTTGTATTCACCACTTCCCATGATACACGTCCGTCTACAATTGTCATCACAACACACAATCCTTCGTACCAATGGGGTTTGTCAGCGCGAAAATCGTAGCTTTCCTTACTATTGAAAAAGAAATTGCCTAAACTATAGAAAACAAGTTTCCCTTTGTATTCTTCCCAACCTTGCGGACAATGAGGATGAGCTGCTATTACGCCATCAGCCCCATAATCAATAAAATCACGGTAACGAGCAATGGTTTCAGGCATCGGAACATCAATATACTCTATTCCATCATGCGGAAGAATAAAAAGATAATCCACGTGTTTCTTGGCCTCGATGATATCATGGTTCACACGCAGGTCGTTGATATAAGCACAACCTAAACCTTCATGTTTGGTCACATCATCAAACACACCAGTGTAAGCGGCAAACGATAATGCCATAAAACCAATCTTCGCACCATTCACCTCAACCACTTTCACCTTAAATGCTTCTTCGTAGTTTCCAGCACCAAAAGAGTCATCACCTAACGCAACTTTGGTCTTCTTAAACCCTTCATCACCCCAATCAAAGGCATGATTGTTGGCCAGTGAGAACAAATTGAAACCCAAACTGCGAAGGAAATCTGGGGCATCATCATTTTGAAAGAATCTTTCTCTCCTTTGCGAAGGCAATTTAATTTCAGGTTTCAACGGCACTTCAAAATTCACTACTTTTAAATCACATGATTGAATCAACTCCTTCAATTCTTTCGAAACTACAATTCTTGAAGTAGATGGCTTGGAACAGAAGTCGCCAGCAAAAAACAACTTTACACTATTCATATTTTGTCTTTCTCTTCAAATTGTCTGAAATCAGTTATCTATAGGCAGCTTGAACAGCGCTCCCATCTTTTCATTAAAACTTTGTGGATCGTATATTGAATACCCTCCGCCGGTATATAACGTCAGTTCAGCAACGTATAGTTTTTCATCTGTATCAAAAAAATCAACCCTAAGATGCGGAAAACCCGTCGAAAGAACTTTTGACAATTCCAACATTTCATCCAAATGTTTTGGCTTGGGAACATCCCCGTTCGGATGATGACCTGAAGTCACATCTAGTTTGTTCCATTCCAAATCATAAAATGTGAACGTCGGAACTCCTCCCTCAAATCGCTCCATGGCTGACTCTATGCAAAATGGCTGCCCGTCAAAACAAAAAACTTTATAATCAAACAATTGATCCTTAATATTCTCCAAATATTGCTCTGCAATAATCCTTGGAACACAATTGTGATAAGCTTTAGTAAAACTATTAATTAAGGTATATTTTGGAAGCAACCAATTTGCCCATTCTTTTTTCTTTGTTTTAAGATCAACTTTTGATTTGTCGTGAATGAAATCTATGCACATTCCTTGGCTATGAATCGTTGATTTTAAACAGAATTCTTTAGGTAGTTTGTCCCAATCCTTAACCAGACTCTCAACATCCGTCCAAGCTCCAATGAGCGGTACTGTATACCCATCGCCTATTTTCTCTTTGACGTACTCTTTCATTAGGTATTTATCAACAATCCGATCAAGATGACCATCTCCCTCATAATACAATTTATACCATTGAACTTTTTCAGTATAAGTTTTAGGATGCTGGATGTCCATCCTATATCCCATATTTTCTTCATACTTGTTCATCAGTTTCTCGACTTGTTTCTCCATTGGCAATGTTCGTTTATCAACAATGCACTTATAGATAATCTTATCGACCACTGGAATCTTTTTTAATTGTTTTATATTCATTTTTTTGAGTTTTAATGAACTTCTTATTATGCCTTATTACTTTGCTCTATGCTTATTAATGTTTGCAAACTAACTAATGGATGCCGCAAAAGTGATTAATATAGAAATTCCAATTACCACAAACGATTCCTCGAGTTTTCTCTTGGCCAAAGTTCTCTAATAATTCGTTCAGTGTATTTTCCAAACCCCGGACCGAAAGCCGATTGACTCAACCCTGTGTTTACATTCCATTCTATAACAACAGGGTCTCCTTCTTCGTCAATAGCCACATCCCAGCCAATTAAATCGAAAAATGGCAATTGGAAGTGGAGTTTCTTTACTGTTTCAATAGCTTTATTGTATGAGGGGATTTCAAAACCCTCAAGAACTGTACCTACATCAGTTTTCAAAACATCATTTTCGGTATATCCTCCATAAGCATATTTACCTAATCTGCCATCCTCTCCAACTATAGTACTAATACCTCCAGCACACTGATTGTCAATAACCTGTCCCTTCCTTCCAATTCTTACTACCGAATAAACGACCAAAATTTCCATCTTGGATCGATACGTTAATATTCTAATCGTATTTACCGAAGTAGGATTGAGTAAGTTCATTCTTTCATGTTGCTTTAATCGCTTTTGTATCTGAAAATTCTTACCATATTTTTTAAATAAATCTCCTACTTTCAACTCATCAATATTAGTTGTTCCATCCTTAACCTCCAACCCACAGACACCTTTACCACTATATTCTAGAGTAGGCTTAATAATACAATCCTGGAGATTCAAGCATTTTTCAATTGCTTCATCTTCCGAAACCGGATTCCCTTCATAATAATAATAACCATTCATTCTTTTCAGTATTGTATGTGGATGCTTTACGTTAGGCAAATAAACATCAACCATATTTTTATCAGCATAGGCATCCCTATACTTTACCATATTTGCTTTTGGTAATAATTCGACAGTATAGAATCCTTTGGGGACATATTCCTTTGAATATACTCCAGTTCGTGAATAAAAATACTCGTGAGAAGACAATGGAACTTTTTTCCCAATCATACTCACATAAAAGTCTTCAATTTCTTGCTTTTGCTCTTTTGTTAGTTCTTTTCTATCTTTTAAGCCCTTTAAACCTTTCTCAATAGTTCTATCCCAACGACGACAGGCTTTCCTTTTACTTCTTTTTGCCATCAATCTTCTAATAGAAGCCATTAGTTTTCTTTTTATCATCTTTTTCCAATTTTTGTTTGTTTTATGATTTTTGTTTTTCTGTCATTACATATGATATGTGTTATCCATGTATCATTATTTAACACATATTCACCTTCAAAACCTATTTCTTATTAAACCTTTTCATGAACTTGAATTTCTTAGGCATGACGCTTAAAAAATAGGAATATGCCTCAGGTTTAAAAGCAAAAGACCAGCCCAAATAAACAGCTACATATACGACTAATTTCACCAAACCATCCATATATAAATTCAAATGAAGCAAATAGCCAACTCCGTAAGCTATCGCGGCTGCAATTACAGATGCCAATGTAACAGGAATTAAATCACGAATCTGGTTCCAAAAATGATATCCAACATGCTTTGAAACCAAACAAATATTGACAAAATAAGAAAACCAATTGCTAAAAACCACTCCAACAAGAAGTCCTTTCATACCAAACCAAAACAACCCTCCCACAATTGCCGCTAGTCCAATTGTTCTTTTAACCACAGTCCAAACAAACATCAACTTGCTCTTACCAATAGCAGCAATCGCTTGAGTATTTACTGCTGTTAAACTAATGCCCATGCCCGCAATACACAACACCTGAAAATAGGGCACACTAGCCAACCAACGTTCCGAATACAACAAGATAAAGATAGGTTTAGCAAGTAGCAACAAAATAAACAATAAAGGAAATGTAATATAGGCTATTGTCGTAGTCACTCTTCTAATCATATTAGCCAATTGCTTAAGGTCATTTTGAGCCTCTGCATAAAGTGGATAAGTCACCTGTGTCATAATAGACGAAACACTTTCTGAAGCCAAACTTTCCGTACTATGGGCTTTTGAATAATAACCCATTGTTACAGGACTATAGATTTTTCCAATTAACAATCCTTGTATTTTTATTGAAAAATTATTCAACAAATGGGTCAAAAACATATAAAACCCAAAACTAAATAATTCCTTGAATGATTTCCACGAGAAAACCCGAATCGGCCTCCATTTGATGTAAAACCAGAATACAATCGCTGGGATTGCCGCTGTAATCAGATTTTGTGCCACCAAAGCCCATACACCAAAGCCTTTGTAAGCCATATAGATAGTAACACCCAACGCAATAATAGAAGTAGCTATCGTAACTATTGATAACACTTTAAAATTCAGATTTTTTCTTAACTGGTTACGTTGAACAACATTAAAAGCATAGATAAAAAGCACCAAACCTTGTACTCGTAAAACATCACACAATAACGGGATTTTATAGAATCGTGAAATCGCAGGAGCACAAACAAACAAAATGGCATACATTATAACAGCCATTCCCAAGTTCCAATAAAAAATCGTTGAATAGTCTTCTTGGGTAGGACGTTTCTTCTGTATCAAAGCCGAACCAAAACCACCATCAATGAATGCTTCGGCCAATGTCATAAATATGGCAAGCATGCCAATGCAACCATAATCATACGGGGTTAACAGACGTGCCAAAATAATTCCCGAAATGAATCGGATGAATATCGTCGAGTACTTCTGCAAGGCGGTCCATATTACGCCAGAAGTAGCTTTCTGTTTTAAGTTTTTTTCAGCCATTATTTTTTTTCAAATAACTGTTCAAAAAGTTTAGAGTTGAGAGAGTTTGAAGTTTGGTTTATTGTTACAATGTTATCGAACTTAAATAATTCAAAAAATCTTTCACGTTCTTAAACGATATTTCCTGCGTCTGCGAGGGGATCACTTGGGCTCGGACCTGGGTACGACTCACCGTGTCAAGCATAGTCTTGATATCCTCAGGCACATTGTTCAATAATACTTGAAAGGCATTTGCCTTCGGGTTCTTCAGAAAAAGATTATAAAACTCATCAATAAAGCTGCGTGTGGCAAACTTCACACCCTGGAAATCCAGCTCAATCTCTGTCTCTTCGCTGTTCTCTATCAACAACTTCAAATCCTGCGCCCGCATTCTCGACTTCAAATCAGGAGAAAAAACTTGGGCAATATCTATTGTTTTCATTTACTCTAAATAATTGATATAATTAAACCTAGATGAATTTACTGGTATTCGCAACGCAACAACTGTTCCATTCCAACGCAAACCATCAGGCACACTGATTACGTTATCATGTCCTGGGCTCTTCACATAGATACAACTACCCGATATCATCAAATACTGCCCACCAAGACCCTCCACCAACATTCGTTTTGAGGTTTGGATACCATATCCGCGATTCTCGGCTTCAGGCAAATTCTTACTTGAAATTCCCCTATTGGCTGCTTTAATAGCCTCCAGGTCAGAAACAATTTCGTTGTCGGCAAGTTTCATGTAACTTCCCAACAAAGTAACACCATTATCAGCCATGCAAATATCAAGATAGCCTTTTCTTGGATAGGCCTGAGCGATGATGTATCCTCGTTCGGACTCAGAGTGTTCCGTAATATTGTCAAGGGTCTCCTCCACCATATACTTCAAACCCATAGCCACATTCGGACGAATATTCAACTGTCGTATTAGGATGTTCTCTACAACGGATGAAACAGCCTCTTTATCATCCATGTTCTTGCCTGATGCAAAACTAATGATGGGTAGGTATGTCTTCGTTGAATACCTTTCCATTGTGGCTAGGAACTCTGTCTGACGCATTTGGTCAGATCTGATTCCGCCACTGGTTATTCCTATTATTCCAAGATACTCAGGTACATTTCTCAACAAAACCTTTCTTCCACATCCAGAAAGATAAACCACCAACGACAACGTACACAAAGGAGTAATAAAAACCGTGTCACTAAAATCAATGGTTACCGTCTCTTCCTCCAACAACCCTTCCACTCGAGACATTATACGAACCACGGGTATCAGTCCATCCAACAACCGATCATCGTCCACATTGATATGTTCCTTAATAATCATTAGAAGGTTGTGATTTGATTTGTTTTGACGTTCCCCTCGTTCTAACAGAACTACTTAAATAGTCTCATTTACCCTTTGCGAAATCGGTCAAATAATCGAATCTTGGAGTCAAAACACCGTCTTTCAGGATCATGGAACGGTCAATCACATCAGAGTGCTCGCCTTTCAGCAAGGGTTCAAACACATGCTTCGTCAACATTTCACCGAAATAGGCACTGGTGTCCATGGCCAAGGCGTTCGGGCAGGTGTCCACAGCCATCACGGAGATGTTGTTGGGCGACGAGAAAGCGGGCTCGTCTTGTTCCGTCATCGGGTTGTAATCGTAATACGGATCATCGTGTGTGGCAGGACGCACCGTCGATTTAATGCTACCCTTGATGTCGCAGGTCACATCACCGATCATTCGGATGTGCATGTCCTTGTTGCGCAAGTCTTCTTCGCTCAGATAAACCGGTGCCTCTGGTCCCCAGAAATGGGCGCACACCAACACATCGGTTTTCTTTGCCCAACGCATGAAGTCGCTTTCATACGCCTTGGCATTGTGCGTGAAGTCGTTCCAAGAGAAGGCACCACCGTCCTTGCGTTTCACCAAACGGTCCACATCGGCGAAACAATAGGATAGTTTATCAACTTTGTCTGTTGCAAGATATTCTTCTTCCGTCAACTTTTGGGCACCGATGTTATCCAAGACATATTGTGCACCTTGGGAAACACGGCCTGCACCTGTCACCATCAGTTTCACTTTGGGAAGTTCAACGCTTTTCAGTGCACTCAGCAACTGGTCAAGGGTGAAACGACGGTCGGGCTTAGGCAAGGTATAGAGTTTATGCTTCAAGCCATAGCCACGCAGGGTGTAATAGGCACCCACCACGCCAGCCCACCAGCCAAAGGCACAAACGCGGATATTGTTGTCGTCAACCAAGTATTCATAATCGCAGAAGGTAATATGCTTCTGCATGAAAGCCTGCAGCAGCGGACGGTTGTATTCCTGCATCTTGGCGATATGGCCGAAGAAAAAGTAATGCTTGTTCGGAATCAGGCTTTCAATCTTAGCCTCTTTGATACCGAACAACACATCGCAGTCTTGCAGATTATCCACCACCTTCACACCTTCGGCGCGATATTCGTCATCCGAAAAGGCACGGATGTCACTGGCTTGCACTACGATTTCGTGTTGGGGGAATCTCTTGTTCAGTTCCGCCACTTGCTTGGGCGACAAGGCCACGCGATTGTCAATCGGGGTCTTGGTTTCTTTGATGATACCTATTTTCATATTTTTAGTTGTT
>JAFYNJ010000024.1 GCA_017549805.1 Bacteroidales bacterium | reverse complement strand
GCTATGACGCCGGGGCGCACCTCTTCCCATTCCGAACAGAGAAGTTAAGCCCGGCAGTGCCGATGATACTGCATCCGTGTGGGAAAGTAGGTCGCCGCCCACCCCTACGAGAAAGCCCTCCGCCAACGGCGAGAGGGCTTTTTTAGTTTAGAGTTTAGAGTTTAGAGTTGAGAGGTGCTACCTTTCACCTTTCACCTCTCACCTTTTAAATCCCAATCAGGTTTCTTACCACCCACCAAGCCATAAACACTGAAAACAAAATCCAACAAGCTGTGCTGCTTGTCAGTTTTTGGATCAGTTTCCCGTCCTTGGGAGCGACGGTCAACAAGATGATATATGCCAGTGAAGGCAACAATAGATAATTGTATTGGATACCTTCCCAAAAATGGCCATTCAAAAAAGCATGGATAGCCCGCTGGGAGCCGCAGCCGGGACAAGAATATCCCGTCATCAACCAAAAGGGACACTTCGGGGCCAAATGGCTGTGGGTGGGATCAAAAAGGAAATAGATCAATACAAGACAAGCTAATCCTACGATCCATAGGATTAGCTTGTAACTGGTTTTCATGACAATTCTTCAAGTAATTCTCTCCAACCTCCCAAAGCGCTGGCTCCAACCAATAAGATGAATACGAAGTAAAGAATTGCAATTACAACAGCAGTCAGGATAGCTGCAATTGCCCAATTCCTTGCTTTCCTCGAAGCATCTTGAGATTCCATGTATCTGCCGGCGTTCCACAAACTATCCACTTTGGATGCCTTCACAATGGAAACAATACCGAAAGGAAGACAGCAAAAGATGGTGGCGAGGATGGCCAAGGCCAGATAACTCGTTGGTTTTGGTCCAGTCGGCTGTGGATTGACCACAGGTTGTGGTTCTGGCTGAAACTCTGGTTGCGGTTTTGGTTGGCTGTATGCTTGTTGGGTCTGTGGCTCTTCAGGAATGGGAGCGCCACAATTGGTACAGAATCTAGTGTTTTCAGGAAGTTGTTGTCCACATTGAGTACAAAAACGTGTTGCCATAAAAGTTATTGTTTAGAAGTTTCAATGCAAAAATAGAAAAATTAGGATAACTTCGAAGCCCAAGAGGCTAAAATAATTCCTGTAGCCATGGATGCATTCAACGACTCGGTGATGCTATTTTTGGCTCGGGGGATGGTGATGGGATGCGTAATCAGGGGCAGAATGTTGCTTCGAATTCCGTGCGACTCGCTGCCGATGACGATGATGCCGTCTTCCCATTTATCCTTCTTGAAGATGTTCTCTCCTTCCAGCAAAGCACCATAAACTGCTTTCCCTTTGTCCTTGGCTTCTTTCAGAAAGCCTTCCAAATCGGTTGAAACCACATTCATCCTGAAGAGGGATCCCATGGTGGCCTGAATTACTTTCGGATTCCAGATCTCCACGCAATCCTCGCTGCAAACGATGTTCTTCACGCCAAACCATTCCGCCGTGCGGATGATGGTGCCCATGTTGCCCGGGTTGGCA
The DNA here is from genome assembly GCA_017549805.1 of Bacteroidales bacterium. Taxonomy (GTDB): domain Bacteria; phylum Bacteroidota; class Bacteroidia; order Bacteroidales; family F082; genus Limimorpha. The sequence goes on along the minus strand of JAFYNJ010000024.1, from coordinate 59,417 downwards.
ATGCCGTCCAAAGCCAACATCATGCCTTCATGCTGGATGTTGTCCTGTTTCGGGATCCTAACCACTGCAAGGATTCCTGGAGGAGTGTCAAAACTGCTCATCTGTTCCATCTGCATTTCGCTTACCGTTTCCAAACGTTCATCGTGAAAACCATGCTCTTGCTGAAATCGTTCGGTGGCATACACTGCAGTGGTCTCCAAAGATGACTGGAGAAGCTCCTCAACTGATTTTCTTCCCTCAACAACGAAAAGTCCCAGTTCTTTCCGGTACTTGGTTTGCTTTAGGGATTGGATGGCCTTGACGGTATTTTTCGTAATCATGACGCAAAGATAAAAAAATAAGACTACCCCACAGGGCAGTCTTATTAAAATATTGAAGATGTCTTGCTGTATTACTCAGCAACCACTTCGAATTCGATTTCGGCTTGGACATCCTTGTGAAGTTTGATCTTGGCCTTGTAGTTGCCGAGTTCCTTCACAGCCTCTTCGTTCATCACGATTTGCTTGCGGTCGATTTCGAGATTGCAGGCTTCCTTGATGGCGTTGGCAATCTGGATGGAGTTGACAGAACCGAAGATCTTGCCGGTAGCGGCAGCCTTGGCGCCGATGGTGAGCTTCAGGCCTTCGAGAGCCTTGGCCTTGTCGAGAGCCTCATTCTTGATCTTCTCTTCCTTGTGAGCCTGTTGACGGATCTCTTCAGCAAGCATCTTGCGGTTTCTTTCCGTTGCCAGGATGGCCATCTTGTTAGGAATCAAATAATTGCGAGCGTAACCGTTCTTAACGGTGACGATTTCGTTCTTGTAGCCTAAATTGGCAATGTCTTGTTTCAGAATAATTTCCATTTCCAATCCTCCTATTATTTCAACATATCGGCAACAAACGGCATGAGGGCAAGATGACGAGCTCTCTTGATAGCCTGTGCAACTTTCTTTTGATATTTGGTTGAGGTACCGGTGATGCGACGGGGCAAAATTTTGCCTTGCTCGTTCACAAACTTCAGCAAGAAGTCGGCGTCTTTGTAATCGATATACTTGATGCGGTTCTTCTTGAAGCGGCAGTATTTCTTTCTCTTGGTATCGACTGCGATAGGAGTCAAGTATTTGATGTCGTTATTGGGTTGTTGTGCCATTTCTCTAGAATTTTAAAGGTTAAACTTTAGGCTTGAGCTTCAGCTTGTTCCTGAGCTTTCTTGCGTTTCTTCTCGTTGTAAGCAACAGCGTGCTTGTCAAGTTTCACGGTCAAGAAACGGAGGATGCGCTCGTCACGCTTCAACTCGGTCTCGACATCGGCAATAACGTTTCCTTCGGCTTTGTACTCTATCAATTGATAGAAGCCCGTGGATTTCTTCTGGATTGGGTATGCCAGTTTGCGCATTCCCCAGTGCTCTTCATGAACGATTTCTGCGCCGGCTTTGGCCAGATAATCTTCATACTTCTTTACCGCTTCCTTCATCTGATCGTCAGACAAAACGGGAGTTAAAATGAAAACGGTTTCGTACTGATTCATAATTTACTGATAATTAATGATTTAATATTTATTACACTTGCTTCGAAAAGCGAGTGCAAAGATAATGCTTTTTCTCTAATAAACAAGAGGTTGCAACAATTTTTTATTTGGAGGATTGTTTGTACATCTTAAGGACTCCCATGTCGGTCCACTCGGTGGGCTGGAGCTTGCTGTCGGTCATGGTGGCATCGAGATGGGTGACGCGACCGGAGATGGCCTGATCCACAAAGCCGCAGAAGAGATCTACGGAGCCGGGAAGCCAGGTGGCTACCTCGTGACCGATGCCCTCGAAGCGGATAATCCAGTGGGGGATGCCCTGGCGATCCATGGCCTTGGACACCTTGTTGGCACCGAACAGTTTCGAATGAAAGGGAATACCGAAACTGTTGTAAGCCACGATCTTGTCCTTTGTGCCATGCATTAGCATAGTGGGGGCGGGCTCCGTGGCGTATTTCAATTCACTTTTACGGCACATCACTCCGCCGGAATAGGGTACCACGGCAGCTGGCTTCCATCCCTCGGGGAGGGCTGCTGCTTGCTTTAAGCCGTTGGAACGGCAATAGTCCAGCTGTAGCACTGTGATGGCACCCGCCGAACAGCCTTCCAACACCAGCTTGGAGGGGTCGATGTCCAACTCTTCGGCGTGGGCGCACACCCAAGCAACGGCTTCGGCACAGTCTTCAGTGGCAATGTCAATGCAGTATTGGAAGAGTTTGTCCAACTTGGTCAGGCCTTGGTATTTCTCCACCATGGCTTGGTCTTTCAATCCCAATCGGTAGTCGATGCTGATGACAGTGAAGCCACGCTCCACAAGGAGCTCAGCGGTCGTTTGCTGTAACTTGTCGTCGCGAGTCCCGATGATGAAACCGCCGCCGAAAACCGTGATTACCGCGGCTTTGTCGGCCCGTTGCACGGTGGGACGGTAAACGTCCAGATAAAGAGTGGAGTCGCGTTCAACGAAAGGATAAGTGGTCTTTTCCTGTGCTGTCAGGGAAATTCCGCAGAGCAGCAGAATGGCTGCAAATAGAAAATGCCTTGTTTTCATGTCAATCACAATTATTCTGAATCATCTGTTCCAGCATGAACTCTGCTGCATGGCCGTCACCAAAGATCTCTGGGAAGTCAACGGGTGGATGTTGCAAATACTGTCGGCATGCCGAAATGATGCCGTCCTTGTCGGCATCCACCAAGGTGGCGGCTCCGGTCTTCACAATTTCCACCCACTCGGTTTCGGGTCTCAGAATCACACAGGGTTTTCTGAAGAAATAGGACTCCTTTTGAACGCCTCCCGAATCGGTCATCACCAGCTTGGCATGCTTTTCAAGTTGGATCATTTCAAGGAAGGAGACGGGTTCGATGATTTGGATGTTGTCGTGGTGGAACAAACGGTCCAGCAGGTCTTTCTCCATTAGCAGTTCCGTCATTTTGCGCGTTCTTGGATGCATGGGCAGCACAACCGCGATGGTTTGCGCCACTTCCATGATGGCCTCGACGATGCTGGTCAACCGCATCTTGTCGTCGGTGTTGTTGTTGCGGTGCAGGGTGGAGAGGATAAAAGGCTTGTCGTTCAATCCCAACCGTTTCAGCACATCGACTTTTTGATCGGCGATTTGCGAGAAGAACAGGCTGTTGTCAAACATGATGTCGCCGCAATGGAACACCTTGGGGTTGTCGATGGTGTAAGGTCTTTGGTTGTTGGACTTGAAGCCTTCCTTGACCAGGTTGTCGAATCCGGTTTGGGTGGGTGAGAAGAGTAGTGTGGAACAATGGTCGCACACGATGCGGTTGATCTCTTCTGGCATGCTCTTGTTAAAAGATCGCAGTCCCGCCTCGATGTGGACGATGGGCACATGGATCTTGGAGGCGGCCACGGCACCGGCCAAGGTGGAATTGGTGTCGCCGTAGAGCACGATGTAGTCGGGCTTTTCGTCAAGCAGGATCTGCTCGATGCCCTCGATCATGCGTGCGGTCTGCACACCATGGCTTGCTGAACCCACATGCAGATTATAATCGGGTTTGGGAATACCCAATTCGTCGATGAACACCTGCGACATGTTTTCGTCATAGTGTTGGCCAGTGTGCACGATGACTTCTTTGATGCGGTCGGCATAGTGTGTCCTGATGGCTCTGCTCAGTCCCGCCGCCTTGATGATCTGCGGTCTGGCTCCGATGATGGTTACTATCTTCATGTTGTCAATAATTCATCAATCCTTGTTCGGCGAAGCTAAAATACGAATTTTCTCCGATAATGATGTGGTCGATGACCGCGATGTCCATTATTTTTCCCGCCTTCACCAGTTTTTGGGTCAGTTGCTTGTCATCGGTGCTTGGTCGGGCAACGCCTGATGGATGGTTGTGGCATAGCATGATGGCGGTGGCTTCCTTTAAGAGGGCTTTCTTGAAGATGACCTTGGGATCGGCCAGCGTATTGGTGATACTGCCCGTGCTGATACGTTCCACTTTGATGATCTTATTGCCATGGTTGAGGTAGGCCACCAAGAAATGTTCCTTGGAGGGATCGTCGATGAGGGGAAGGAAGCAGTCATAGGCATCCTTGCTGCTTACGATGGTGTGGCGCTCATCTGGGGAGGTGATGCTCCATCGCCGACCGAGTTCAAGGGCGGCCATGATGCTGATGGCCTTGGCTTCGCCGATGCCTTTGTGCTGTTTCAATTCGTCGATGCTGAGTTTCGACAGGTCGTAGAGATTGTCGTTCACGGCACTTAGCACCTCCCTGGCCAGTTCCACGGCCGATTGTCCGCCGGGTCCCGACCCGATCAGGATGGCGATGAGTTCGGCGTTGCTGAGAGCACCTTTGCCTTTGGCCATCATCTTTTCGCGCGGGCGGTCGTCGGCAGCCCAATGCTTGATGGTTTTGTGTTCGTTGCTGATCATACCAAAAAAACCTCCCCTAAAGAATAGAGGAGGTCAACATTATGATGAAAAAACTCTTATTTAAGCCAACTTGGCGGTGTATCTCGAAAGCTTTGACTTCAGATTACCGGCCTTGTTCTTGTGGATGATGCCGCGCTTGGCCACCTTGTCGATGATAGAATACATCTTGGGCAGTTGGTTTTCAGCCTCTGACTTGTCGGTAATAGTTCTGAATTTTCTGACTTCGTTACGCATTGACTTGGCATAGTAACGGTTGTGCAGACGTCTTTTTTCGGTTTGACGAATTCTCTTGAGTGAAGATTTGTGATTTGCCATTTTCTAAATATCTCTTTTTGTTTCTTCTTTTCTAATCGGGCTGCAAAATTACAACTTTTCTTGATACAAACAATTATCTGGAAGATATTTTTTTCAAAATTTGCCGATAAATAACATTTTGTCCTCGTTGTCTGTATTGATTATTTCATTGAGTATCACATTGATAAAGCTGTTTTTGGTCATGTCTGCTCCTGGGATCTGGATGGGGATGTAATTCTCACCGTAGCCTCTGGCCCATCCTTTGGCATCGATGCGTTCGACCAAAAGCCGTTGTGTCTTGCCTCTCATCATCTCGTAGTATTTGAGCTTGTTCTCCAATGAGATGGCACGCATCACTTCGCTGCGTTGTGTCTTGATGCTTTCGGGCACTTGGTTTGGCATTGCTGCCGCCTTTGTACCCGTGCGTTTCGAGTATTTGAAGGTGTGGATGTGGCTGAAACCGATTTCACGGGCGAAGTCGCAACTTTCCTGGAAGGTTTCTTCGGTCTCTCCGGGGAAGCCCACGATGATGTCGGTGGTCAGGTTGAAGTCGGGTCGGAAGGCCTTGATGCGCTGGCACATCTCACGAAATTGTGCCGCACTGTAGAAGCGATGCATGCGTTTCAAAGTGTCCTCTGAGCCGCTTTGCAAGCAGATGTGCATGTGTGGGGCGAGCTTTTCATGCTGGAATAGCTCCAAAAAACGGTCGCTGAATTGGTCGGGTTCAATGGAGGAGACCCTGACACGAAAATCGCCTTCTATATTAATAATGTGTTCCACCAAAGCCTCGAAGTTGGTGTCGCCATCCTTGTATCTGCCCATGTTGACGCCGGTCAGGACGATTTCCTTGAAGCCATGGTCAACGACACTGCGGATGTTATCGTAGATGTCTTGGGCAGGCCTGCTTGTAGATCTTCCTCTGACCATGGGGATGATGCAGTAGGAGCAGAAGTTGTTGCATCCGTCATGGATTTTGATGAGGCTTCGGGTGTGGAAGGTGTCGTAGGCAGGCTGGTAGCTAAACAGGTCGCGGTCATAACCCTCGGGGTCGCTGTGGCCTTTCTTGAAGTGTTCATCCACGATGTCGAAGATGGCCGCTTTGCGCTCGTTGTCGATGACATAATCGGCGATGCCTTCCTGGATCAGTTCTTCCTTGCGGTGGTTGACCATGCAGCCGGTGACCACCAGCAACGCCTCGGGATTCTTCCTCCTGATCTGATGGATGGCTTGTCGGCATTTTTGGTCGCTGGTATTGGTCACCGTACAGGTGTTCACCACAAACACGTCGGCCTCTCCGCCATCAACCACGGTATAGCCTTCCGCTTTGAACCGCGACGCCAAGGCATCGGTTTCAAAGAGATTGACGCGACAACCGAGGGTTTTGAATGCGATGGTGATCATACCAATTCTCCTTCAATCGACAATGCCGAAGCCGAAGTCACTTTCACGTTTACAATCTGACCAATCAACGAAGTGTCTTTGGAGGCAAACCTGATGACGATCTTCCCTTCGGTATGTCCGGTGAGATAGCCGTTTTTCCGGTCGAAGTCTTCCACCAGCATCTTCACGGTGGTGCCGACAAGTGCTTGGTTATAGACTAAAGAATGCTTCATCAGCTCCTCGGTGAGACGGTGGTAGCGCTGGCGTTTCACTTCCTTGGGGACATCGTCTTCCCACTTGGAGGCAACGGCACCCTCGCGGACGCTGTATTGGGCGATATAAGCCATGTTGTATTTGAACTCCTCCATGGCCTTGCGGGTGTTCTCGAATTCCTCCTCGCTCTCATGGGTGAAGCCCACGATGATGTCGGTGAAGATGGTGGCCGTTGGCAACACGCGGCGGATGGTCTGGATAATATGGCGGTAACGCTCTATGTTGTGGTGACGGTTCATGCGTTGCAACATGGTGTCGTCGCCCGACTGGATGGGGATGTGGATCTGCTTGGCGAGGCAGTCGTACTGAGCCATCACCTCGATGATATCATCGCCCATGTCACGCGGATGCGGAGCGGTGTAATACACCCAGAACTCCTTGCCCGAAGCCTTGCCGTATTCGCCAATCCTTCTGAGCAATTCAGCAAAGTTGATCTCTTCGCCTTTTTTATCCAGTCCATACGAGTTGACATTCTGACCTAACAGCGTGATGCTCTTGTAATCCTTCTCCACCAGTTCTTTCACTTCGTTCAAGATATCCTCCGATGGCCTTGAGACCTCACGTCCTCGGGTGTAAGGTACGGCGCAATAGGTGCAGAAGTTGTTGCAGCCGTTCTGAATGGGGATATAGGCCTCGAATTTGGAAGCCCTCATCGGGCAGATCTCCCAGAAGGGTTCCATATTGGCCGAAGGGTTTACCTCTTTCAATGACGCTGGGGTGACAACGCCGTATTGACGGATCATCTCGGGCAACTGTGGCAGCTCGTTCATGGTGAACACCAAGTCGAACAGCTTCAGGAAACGCACGCGGTCGGCAGGCAGGATGCAGCCCGACACGAAGGTGATCACGTTTTGACGGTTCTTCATGGCGTTCCATTTCTCGATGCGTCCATACACCTTATCGATGCCCTTTTGTCGTACCGAGCAGGCGATGATGCCAAGGATGTTGGCCTCCGCTTCGTTGTCGGTGGGCTCAAAACCCATTTGCTGAAATACGGTGCGCACGCGTTCCGTGTCGCTGAGGTTCATCTGGCATCCGAAGGGGAGGAGAAAGTATTTCATAGATAAAAGATGAGAGATAAAAGTTAAAAGTTAAATCTTAAAGTCTAACATTCCGAAGATGTCGTTGCAAATGTCGGCAATTTCAGTATTCAGGCTATCCGTGGCGATGACGAGATTCTTGATTTCATGGGTGTTTTCATCCATGTCGAAGCCGACTTCCACATTGCCCCATGGGAACTGGGCTTTCTTGACAGCATGGAAATGCTCCCACTTGCCATAGAGGTAATCATGTGAAGAAATCCTTGAAACGGTTTCCTTTACTTCGTCCAAGTCGGCCAAGGTCTCAAAGTCAACACATACAGCCTTCATCCCGTAAACCTTTTCAAAGGCTTGGATCAGCGGTTCCACGATGTTTTCGGAGGTGACATCAGCCAGTTCCGATAGGTTTACCACGCGACTGGCGACGGACTTCACGCCGTGTTTTTGCAGTTTTGCCTTGTTCACAGTGAGATAGCGCTGCATCATTTCGCCATCGGTCTTGATCAAGATGGTGCCGTGATGCAGATTGTTGTCGGTTCCGTTGAAAAAGGCATTGCCGGAGAATTTCCTGCCTTGGCAAAGCAGGTCGTTGCGACCGGAGATCTCTGCTTCCAAGCCAAAGGTCTTCAATGCCTCTTGGATGACGGATTGTTGTTTCCGAACATCGTAATCGTTTTTGTCGGCGATGAAAGAGAAGTTGAGATTGCCGAGGTCGTGATAAACGGCACCACCGCCTGTGCGCCTGCGCATTAAATGCCCACCTTCCTCATTTAAACGCTTCACATCGCATTCCGAGAAAGGGTTTTGGTTGAGTCCGATAACCACGGTGCGCTCGTTCTTCCAAAGGTACATCGTCACCACGCCCTCCTCCTGATGGTCGGTGAGATAGGTCTCCACAGCCAGATTTAAATAAGGGTTGAATTGGTTGCTGATAACGACTTGTACTTTTTTCATGCTGCAAAGATATGAAAAAAGCCCGCTTTTCAGCGGGCTTCCGTAGTCTCTCCGGGATTTGAACCCGAGTTACCAGGATGAAAACCTGACGTCCTGACCAGACTAGACGAAGAGACCATCTGTCATTTTTGACGCTGCAAAATTAGATAAAATTCTCATACCCGCAACAAAATGGGGTAAAAATTTTTATTCGAAGGTGAGTGATACTTGTAACTGCTTGTTTCTCAGTCCTTCAAGCGGATGTCCGTAAAAATACGGCTGTTGTTCTCGTAAGATATTAAACAATCCGAATCCCATCTTTACCTCAATACCCATCTTAAACCATTGGTTGTAAAAATCAAATCCACTGCCGAATTCCAAAGCAAGATCGAAAGGCTTGGTTTGAATCCAATTGGCATCGGCGATTTTTGGGAAAGTGAAATACAGCTTTGGGTTGAGGCCGCCCAAAAGATAGGCGGCAATGTTGTTGTAGCGTTTTGATCTGTATTTGATATGCAATGGGAACTCCAGGCAATTTACGTTTTGGTGCTTCGATAGATAAGGCTTGGGCTCATCGTAACTATTGATCTGCAAAGTGTATTCGATATTGATGGAATTAAAGCTATAAGTCGGGCAGAACCGCAGATTGAAATAATTACCCAAGCGCAGGTCGCCAACAACCCCTACAGTAAAGCCCGGATTGAGAGATTTTCTAGCAACATTAGTAATATAGTAGTTGTTGAAACCATTCTCAGTAATATTCATATCATCGGGAAGCTCGTTAAAATCAGTATGCTCGTCATTCTGGTAGTTTTCCTTTAAAATCAAGGTGTAATCCATGAAATTGGTGCCGACGAGGAACCCGAAATGATAGGGTGCCCAATCGTAGGTTTGGAGGTATGTGATTTTTCTTCCCTGAGCTTGGGCTCCATTGACGCAGGCCATGGCGAGAATCAGGAATATGGCGGTTTTGATGACTTTTTTCACGATATGCATTTTAGTTTGTTTTAACGGAAAGAGGTGCCTTTTTATTGTAATGTAACGGGCTTTTTTTGGACACAGCCATAGTATAAGGTGGCAATGCCGCCGTTGAATCGTCGCATCCCGACGGCTGTTAGCCCTGTTTCCTTTAACAGCGACATAAAGGTTTCACCATCAGGGAAGGCTTCGACGGACTCGGGGAGGTATCGGTATGCGCTTGGATGTTTCGACACGCTGCGACCGATGCGCGGGAGAATATGCTTTGAATAGCAGTGGTAAGGCATTCGGATGAAGCCTTTCTGGGGATGCGAGAACTCCAAGATGGCGATGGCTCCGTCGTCTTTGGCGACACGGAGCATTTCACGGACCCCTTGCTCAAGATGTTCGAAGTTGCGTACGCCAAACGCTGCTGTAACGGCATCGAAACTATTGTCGCCAAAAGGGAGGTGCGTTGCATCGGCGGTTTCAAGATGGATGCGTTGGTCCAATTGTTTTTGGAGGATTTTTTGTTTTCCGATCTCAAGCATTTTTACAGAAAGATCCACGCCAACAATGCTTGCCGACGGGATATCCTTGGCCATGCGGATGGCCAGGTCGGCCGTGCCGGTGGCCACATCGAGGATGGCCGTGGGCTGTTGCCTGGCAATCCATTGCGAAGTCTTCCTTCTCCATCGTTTATCGATGCCGAAGGAAAGCAGGTGGTTTAAGAAATCGTATCGGGGCGAAATGTCGTCGAACATTTCGGTGACGGCCTGTTGATCACTCATGGCTGATGCGTTTGGCCTCTTGGGATAGTTTATCCTTGTCGATGGGAACGACGCCGACTTCTTCGCAGACCAGCCCGCCAGCGAGGTTCGACAGGGCGGCGATGGTCTCGGCATCGGCTTTTTGTGCCACGCACAAGGCTGCCACGCTCAATACCGTGTCGCCAGCGCCCGACACATCGGCGATGTTTCTTGGATGGGCGGGAAGATGGTGGAAAATGCTGTCGTGCAGAATCATCACGCCTTTGTCGGAAAGGGTGACCATGAGGTATTGGCAATGCAATTGTTCTTGAAGCGCGATGGCGGCTTGTCGGAGCTCGTCGATGGTCTCGGCGTTCACGCCGAGACCATCACGAAGTTCTTTGGCATTGGGCTTAAAGAGCGTCACGCCTTGATAGGAGAAAAAGTTCTTCTTTTTGGGATCGACGGCAACGGGAATGTCTCTCTTCCCAGCCTCGGCCACAATGGCTTGGATCATCCTTTCCGAAAGGACACCCTTGTTGTAGTCCTGCAGGATGATGACGTCGAAATGCTCTTCGTCGAGGGCTTTCACGATGACCTTCCAAAGGTCTTGGTGTTCTTCGTTATCCAGGTCGAAGGTGTCTTCCTCGTCCATGCGGAGCACTTGCTTGTCGCCGTCAAAGATGCGGTGCTTGACGGTGGTGACTCGTTTGCCGCTTTTGACCAGACCGTTGGTTGCCAAGCCGTGTTCGCGCAGTAGCGCAAACAATTCGTCGGCATGGCTGTCGTCGCCGATGACGGAACATACCAAGGGCATGGCTCCCAAAGCCTTGAGGTTGAGCGCCACGTTAGCAGCACCGCCGAGTCGGTTGAAATGTTCGCGAAGATTGACGATGGGTACGGGAGCCTCGGGTGACATGCGCTCAATCACGCCTTTCGAATAGGCGTCGATCATCACGTCACCGACCACCAAGGCTTTCAAACCGTTGAATTCGTCTAACACCAACTCTTAACTTTTATCTTTTATCTTTTATCTCAGCTTCTTCAGCGCTTCCTTGATTCTTCTTACAGCCTCCACGAGCTTGTCCTCGGAGGTGGCATAGGAGAGGCGGATGCAATCGTCGTTGCCGAAGGCATTGCCGGCCACGCAGGCTACATGGGCGTTGTAAAGCAGCCACATGCAGAGGTCGTCGCTACCCTTGATGACGGTCTCACCATCGGTCTTGCCATAGTATGACTTCACTTCGGGGAATACATAGAAAGCGCCGGCGGGCGTGTTGCACTTCACGCCTGGAATCTCGTTCAACAGCTTCACAAAGGTGTCGCGGCGGTGACGGAAGGCGGCCAGCATCTCCTGGATCTCCTTCGAGTTCTCGGGGCTCAGTTCCATGGCCTTGGCAGCGGCGGCTTGGGCGATGGTGCAGATGCCGGAGGTGATTTGGCCTTGAATCTTGTTGGTAGCCTTCACGATGGCTTGCGGAGCGGCGATGTAGCCGATACGCCAACCCGTCATGGCATAACCCTTGGCAACGCCGTTGACAAGGACGAGACGGTCTTTCAGGAATTCGAACTGTCCCATGCTCTCGTGCTTCTGTTCATATTGGATGAACTCATAGATTTCATCGGAGATGATGATGATGTTCGGATATTTCTTCAGCACCTCGGCGATGGCGGTGAGCTCAGCCTTGGTGAAAACGCTACCACTGGGGTTGCAGGGCGTGTTGATGAGCAAGGCCTTGGTCTTGGGCGTGATGGCCTTCTCCAGCTGTTCAGCCGTGATCTTGAAGTCGTGGGCGAAGTCGCTTTTGACAATGATAGGTACGCCGCCGCTCAGTTTTACCATCTCAGGGTAGGAGACCCAGAACGGGGCGGGGATGATGACCTCGTCGCCGTCGTTGACGATGGCCAGCAACACATTGTTGATGGCTTGCTTGGCACCGTTTGAGACAAGGATGTCGGTATCCTTGTAGTCGAGGTCGTTGTCACGTTTCAGTTTGTTGGCGATGGCTTTGCGCAGTGCGGGTGTGCCAGGCACAGGCGGATAATGGGTGTCGTTGTTGTTGATGGCGTCAATACCGGCTTGCTTGGCCGATACGGGCGTGTTGAAGTCGGGCTCGCCGATGCTCAGGCTGATGACATCGATGCCTTGGGCTTTCAGCTCGCGGCTCTTGTTGGTCATGGCCAAGGTTGCGGATTCGGCCATGTTCAATACTCTGTTCGAGAGGATGATTTCGCTCATGATTCTTTATTTGAGATTAAATAATTCATAATTAGGGTTGCAAAAATACAATTCTTTCTTCTTTCTTCTGCCTTCTATCTTCTAAAAAATCGTACCTTTGCGCAAAATCTGATAACCATGGGTTACTTTTTCAACAGAAAACTGAGGTTGAAGGAACTGGAACTTCGAATGAAAACCAGGATGGAAATGCGCGTCGCGACTGCCAAGATGGTGACGCCGCTCAAGATTCAGGCCTACGAGCGTTTCCTGCTGTTTTTGGAACGTTCCCAACTTCCGGTGTTGGTCAAGCGGGTCTATGCGCCGGGCTTGACGAAAGATGCTTTCCATATCGCGTTGTTGCAGAGCATCGAGGACGAGTTTGAGCACAATTTGGCGCAACAGCTTTATGTCAGCAACGATGCCTGGTCGGCTGTTAAGAGCACCAAGGAGGAACTGGTGAACCAGATCAACGCCACGTTCGACAAGACCGAGACTGGCACGGATGTTGCTCTCATTGCCCAGGCTTTGGTGGCCTTGCCGAATCCTTTCGTGGAGCAGGCCGTCGCCTTGTTGAAAAAGGAATTTAACGAAATCTGATGTAACAACATGAAATTTACTGCATTACAAATCGCAGCCTTGATAGGTGGTGCTGTGGAAGGCGATCCGAATGTCGAGGTGTGGAATGTCGCCAAGATTGAGGAAGGAGCCCCGGGCATGTTGAGCTTTCTGGCCAACCCCAAATACACGCCCTATATCTATGAAACCCAGTCGTCCGTGGTGATTGTCAACAAGAGCTTTGTGGCTGAAAAGTCTATCGCTGCCACCTTGATTCGCGTTGAGGACGCCTACGCCTCGTTTGCGAAGCTGCTGGCTTTCTATGACCAGATGTCGCAAGACAAGAAAGGCGTTTCTTCGTTGGCGTTCATGTCGTCGAGCGCCCAATGCGGCACGGATCTTTATCTCGGGGAGTTCGCTTTTGTGGGGGAGAACGTCACCCTCGGCAACAACGTGAAGATCTATCCCCAAGCTTACATTGGCGACGGCTGTGTCATCGGCGACAACACTACGGTATATGCCGGCGTGAAGCTTTACCGCAACACGGTGGTCGGCCAGCGTTGCATTATCCATTCAGGGGCTGTGATCGGTGCCGATGGATTCGGATTCGCACCGCAGGAGGATGGCCATTATGAGAAAATCCCGCAAGTGGGCAATGTGGTCATCGACGACGATGTGGAGATCGGTGCCAACACCACCATCGACCGCTCCACCATGGGGTCCACGCATATTCACAAAGGTGTCAAGCTCGACAACTTGGTTCATTTGGCACACAACGTCGAAGTGGGAGAGAACTCTGCCTTGGCGGCTCAGGTGGGCGTCAGCGGCTCCACGCATCTTGGCAAGAACTGTGTGGTTGGCGGCCAATCGGGATTTGTCGGACACCTGCATATCGCCAACGGCTCGAAGTTCGGTGGCCAATGCGGCATCATGGGCAACATCAAGGAAGAGAACCAAGAGTTTATGGGAACCCCGATCCAGCCTTTACGACAATACCTTGTCTCCAACGCCCGTTTCCGCCATATCGACGAGATGGCACGCAAACTCGACGCCCTTGAAAAAGAGGTGGAAAGACTTAAATCCGAGCATTGAGGCGTTTTTTTTTGTACTTAATGAAATTTTCCCTATTTTTGCCCGTTTTTCTTGAGGTAATTTGAACTCAAGTTTGGCTTTTTATGGAAGAAAAACAGTGTACTCTTAAAAGAAAGGTCAGCGTTACGGGAGCAGGGCTGCACACGCGTCAATGTGGCACCCTGACCTTCAATCCGGCCCCGGTCAACACGGGAATCCGCTTCCGTCGCATTGATCTTGAAGACCAGCCTATCATCGAGGCTGATGTCGATAACGTCATTGATACGACCAGAGGAACCACCTTGGGAAAAGGTGGCGTCAAAATATATACCGTTGAACATGTGCTCGCCTCGTTGAGAGGTATGGGCATCGACAATGTCCTGATTGACATCGATGTGGAAGAAACGCCCATCATGGATGGAAGTGCAAAGGAATTTGTCAAGGTGCTGAAAGAAGCGGGTATCGTGCAACAAAAGGCTTTGCGCGACTATTATGTCATCAAGGAGCCCATCGTTTATCGCAACGAAGTGCTGGGCATCGAGCTTTCCATCGAGCCATGTGACACCTTCCAAGTTGACGTTACCGTAAAATACAATACCAAGGTCTTGGACAAACAGAGCGCCTCGTTGCACGACATGAAGGACTTCGAGACGGAGATCGCTCCTTGCCGTACCTTCGTGTTCCTCCACGAGCTGGAAACCCTCCTCAGCCGTAACCTCATCAAAGGTGGCGACTTGACCAATGCCATCGTGTTTGTCAACAAAAATGTTTCTTCCGAGGAACTTGACCATATTGCCGCGTTTTTCAAAAAGCCAAAAGTGTTGGTGAAGGAAGGCGGTATCTTGAACAACGTCGATCTCTATTTCGACAACGAACCTGCTCGTCACAAATTGCTTGATGTCATCGGCGACTTGACGCTGGTTGGAAAGCCGATCAAGGGTCATGTGAAAGCCTATAAGCCTGGACATTTCTCCAATACGTCCTTTGCCAGGAAGATCAAGCACGCGATGCTCCAAGAAGAATAAAACAATCGAACTATGAATCAGCCTTTAGCCTATATCCATCCGAACGCCCGTATTGCCGATGATGTTAAGATTGAACCGTTTGCTTGGATCGGTGAAGACGTTGAGATTGGTGCCGGTACCTGGGTCGGTCCGAATGCCACCATTATGGATGGGGCTCGTATCGGAAAGAACTGCAAGATTTTCCCTGGAGCGGTCATTTCAGCCATTCCACAGGATTTGAAATACAAGGGTGAGATCACCTATTGCTATATCGGCGATGGCACCACGGTGCGTGAGTCAGCCACCGTCAACAAAGGTACGGCTGCTTCTGGGAAGACCGTTGTGGGTAAGGATTGCCTGCTGATGGCCTTCACGCATGTGGCACACGATTGCTATCTTGGCGACCATGTCATCATGTCGAACGTGGCTTCCCTGGCTGGACACATCATTGTTGACGATTGGGCCATCTTGGGTGGTTTGGCTGCAGTGAGCCAGTTCTGCCGCATCGGCGCCCATGTCATGATTTCCGGCGGTGCCATGATCAATAAGGACATCCCGCCATTTGTCAAGACGGGTACGGGCTACCCAGTCTCTTATGCTGGCGTGAATTATATCGGCTTGGGCAGAAGGGGCTTCACCAAGGAACGCATCAATGCAATCCAGGATGTGTATCGCGTGATCTATAGTGCGGGGATGAATGTTTCCCAGGCCGTTCAGTACATCAAGGCCAACCTTCCCGCTTCCGAGGATCTCGATGTGATCGTGAAATTCATTGAAGACTCCAAGATCGGTATAATGAAGAATACCGTTGGAGAATAAGCTTAGGCTTTTTTTACCACTGTTTTATAGGCATCTGCAATTTGCTGCCCGATGATGGGTACGGCAAAGGTCTTTAAGGCATATTGCCTGATGGCTGTCTTGTCGAACTCGTCGGAATGGTCGAGCAGTGTGTTCATCCCTTGCAGCAAAGCATCTTCGTCGCCCGAATGGATGAGGATGCCGCGTTCGGGGTTGACAATCTCGGCGATGCCTCCCACATCGGTGGTCAGCACGGGAACGCCTGAGGCAAAGGCCTCCACGATGACGCAAGGCAGGTTCTCGAAGTTGGAGAACAATACGAATCCGTCGGCACTTGCAAAAGCTTCAGCCACCTCGGCGGAGGTCTTCTTGCCGTGAAAAACGACGCAATCCGTGAGGTTGTGCTCCTTTACAAAAGCTTTAAACTCGGGCGCCTCGTAGTCGTGGATGACGTGCAGCTCGAAATCGTCGCGTTGTTGCCTGAGCCTTTCAACCACGCGAAGGATGCCGTTGAAGTTCTTGGCCTCGTCGCGCAAGGTGGAGATGTGCAGTAGGTGTTTCTTGCCGTTTTGATGGCCTTCCCCTAGACGGAACAAGTCGGTGTTTGCCAAGTTGTAAATCACCTGAAAACGGTTGTGAACGCCATGGCGCTCCATGCAATGCTGAAGGTCGAGGCTGACGGGCATGATAAGCTCGGCATGGTTGGCAATCTTGACGATTTTCTTCTTCAATTGACCGACCAAAACGTCTTGGTTTTGAGGCTGGTAAATGGTCCAATGTTCGGTGAGGACGTATGGATAGCCATAGAGTTTGTGCCAAAGCAAAGCCACCTGCCCGAGAGGATAGGTCACATGTAGGTGGATCAGATCGGGCCTGAAGAGATGTTTTTTTACATAACGCAGACCAACCTGGTACATCCGCAACATCTCGAGCTTGCGCAAGGTGTTGTTCTTTGGCGGACGGATGTAGATCTGCACATGGGTGTGGTGTTGTCCCTTAAGCTCCTTGATTTCAAAGGACTGCTTCATGTCCTTGCCGTCGCACACCGAAAGGATGACGGAATGGCAATCCTCGGGCAGGGCGTCAATCATGCGGACGCAGAAGTTGCCCAGGGTGGGATCGTCGGGAGTGGGGAACCAGCTTAGCAGGTGCAGGACATTCATCTTGGATGAGGAGTTAGGAGTTAGGAATTAGGAATGAGAGGATGGGTTTTGATTTCGATTTCGAAGTATTTATGTGGTGTCTCGTATGGGACAAGCTTATGGGTGGGGAAATCCTCCGGCAGATACACGGCGCACAGGGTGTTGGAGATATGATAGATGTGTTTGCGTTTCTCGGCAGGTGCACCGTCGAGGATGGCACCCATCACGTCCCATCGGATGGTTTCAGGATCGAGGCCGTAGTCGTGCCAAACAATGATGCTGCGTTCGCCTTTCAGTAGCTTGAAGGCGGTCTCGGTGTCTTTCTTCACGCTCTCATAATGGTGGTTGCCATCCACAAAAACCATGTCGTATTTGCCGAAATGCGGTGTAAAATCGAAGGTTTGGGAGTCGCCGTAAAGTTGTTCAACGTTGCTCAGGTCTTTGCTGAAGAAACCATGCAGGTCGGCATACTGTTGGTTGCCAGTCAGCTTGACGATGTCTTCTTTCGGCAGGTTGAAGGTGACGCAATGTTGGGCGACTTCGGCCAAATTGGCTACACTCTCGCCGCGCCAAGTGCCAATTTCGAAATAGTCCTTCACCTCATAGCGTTTCGCCAGCGCACGCAACAAGGCAATGTCAATGGGCATGGTAGCTCCCGAAAGGTAGGCGTATGGATTGGCAACCTCCGTGAAATCGGGAAACAGCTCGTTGATCTCCAGCAGGGGCAACCCGTCGTTCAAGCCATACTTGCGGATGACCTCCTCCTTGTTGCTGCTTTCATCCTGTAGGACGAGGTTGAGCAGGTAGGGGTGCCTGATGATGCGCCCAACGGCTTTGGTGAATTTCTGTATTTTATTCATGGTCAGTGCTTTGTTTCGAGAATTGTTGCTTGAGTTCGCCAAGGTAGTTCTGCACTTCGCTTTTCCTGAGGATGAAATCCTTGCCTTTGAAATGGGATTCCTTCAGGAAGAAGACGAACAGGAAGATGGCGTTGACGGTATAGGATACAGCCGATGTGATGGCTGCGCCGGTGATGTCATAGCGTGGAATCAAGGTGAAGCCCAGGGCACAGGTGGCAACCAATCCGCACAGGGCGGCGAAGGTGTTCATCTGGTAGCGTCCGATGCCAGAGTAATAGTGTCCCAAGATCAGGAAGATGCAATAGAACAGGACACCGGGTGCGAGGATGCGGATGATGCCGGCCATTTCACCGAACTCGGGGCCGAAAACGAAGGTGTAAACTGCCGGTGGCAACAGACACAATACTACGATAGCTGCCGCAGATACGACAAGGCATATCTTGCTCAGATCCAAGGTGAGCTTTTGGGAATAACTACGGTCTTCAGCATTGGCGATGCGGGCATATTGCACGAGAGCGATGCTGCTGCTGATAATCCAAATAGCCTCGGCCAGGGAGACGGCGTTGGAGAAGATGCCTACGCGGCCTTCATCCATATAGTTCTTGAGGAGATAGTAGCTCAAACGCAGGTTGAAGAACTGCACGAAATGTCCTGTCTGGTTGAGGAATCCGTATTTGAAGAGGTCCTTCAGTACAGGGGCGTATTGTCTGTCCTTGTCTTGCCCAAGCTTGGCATACTCGCCGCGCAACATCCAAATGCCCAGCAGGAAGGTGCCTGCGTAGGCGATGTAAAGGGCGATGATATAACCATAAATGTCTGTTCTCTTTATTACGAGGTAATAGACCATCAAGGTCAGGATCATCAACACGGGTTGGAGCAAGGTATTGTAATTGGCCTTCTTGATTTCCTCCTTGCCAACCAAAAAACGGAAGTTGATGTTGCTGAGCGAGGAGATGAACGACAGGATGGCGACATGCAGGACCAGATTGGGCTCCAGATCGGGATAAAACATCCAGATGGCGAAGCCCATCACCACTGCGATGAGGGCTGCCCAAACGGTGGATGCCACCAAGATCTTCTTGAAAGAATGGCGAGGGGTAAGGTAGATGATGCTGGCGCCACAGATGATGTCTGAGAAGATGAGAATGAAGGTGATGGTGGCCAACAGCAGGGCTTGCGTGCCTTTGCCTGTGTCGCCGAGGACTTGTGAGAGGAGGACGACAATCAGGAAATTGATGACCGCTGCCGTGATCTTGGTGCCGAAGGTGTTGATGATCTTCTTGAACATGCCTCTCACTCGGTTTGGTGACTATCTCATGTCGATGACTTCCACGTCGGGATAGGCCTTCTCGTCAAAGGTGAAGAAGCTGTCTTTCAGGTCTTGGTCGAACTTCATCTCGATGTTGTTCAGGATAATCTTGACGCCTTCGTCTATTTCGACCTCCAACTTTTTGAGGTTGCCTTTTTGGTCAAAGACGGGTGTGATACCCGAGCTGTCTCTTTCGAGGTTGTCAAGAATCGTGAAAGGATTGTCGTCGTCGGTGGCATCGCCAACCATGACCTCCTTATCCTCGATGATATAATGCCAAGTGGTCTTTCCGTTGGAAATGGCGTGTTGGTCTTCCATGAGGAGCTTGTAAGCCTTATCCTGGAAGTAGGCCTTGCCTTCCTTGACTTCTTCCGTATCGTTAGGATCGCCAACGGTTTGGTAAGTGAAGCTCACCTCCATGTTTTTGTGGCTTCTGATGGATTGCGTGAGCTTTTTGATTGCATTGTTGCTTTGGGCTAACAATGAACTTGTGGCAAACATGATGAGGATGCCAACGATGATTTGAAGGTGCTTTTTCATATTCCCTGGTCTTTGAGCTCGATATCCTTCAAAATCTGTTCCAAAGCGAATTCGTTGGCCACTTTTACCTCACGCGACTTGCTTCCGGAGAAGGGTCCCACGATGCCTGCGGCTTCCAACTGGTCGATGATACGGCCTGCGCGGTTATAGCCGAGCTTGAGTTTGCGTTGGATCATGGAAGTGGAGCCTTGCTGGGTCTGCACCACGATGCGTGCGGCATCCTCAAACAATGGATCGCGTTCGTCGCCGTCCTCGAAGTCGCCGCCTTCGCCGTTGTCTTCTTCGGGCACCTCAGGCAGCAGGAACGGCTCGCTGAAGCCGCGCTGTTCACCGATGAAGGAGGTGATCTTCTCCACTTCGGGTGTATCGATGAAAGCGCATTGCAGACGCACCAGGTCATTGCCTGTGGAAAGCAGCATGTCGCCGCGTCCGATGAGCTGGTTGGCGCCGCTTTGGTCGAGGATGGTCTTGGAGTCGACTTGCGAGATGACGCGGAAAGCGATACGGGCCGGGAAGTTAGCCTTGATGGAGCCGGTGATGATATTCACCGAAGGCCGCTGGGTGGCGATGATGAGGTGGATGCCGATAGCGCGTGCCAGCTGTGCCAGTCGAGCAATGGGGGCTTCCACGTCGCGGCCTGCCGTCATGATGAGGTCGGCAAACTCATCGACCACTAATACAATGTATGGCAGGAAACGGTGACCCTCAGTGGGCAGCAGGCGACGGCTCTTGAATTTCTCGTTGTATTCGATGATGTTGCGGCATTGGGCGGCCTTGAGGAGGTCGTAGCGCTGGTCCATCTCGATGCAGAGGGAGTTGAGCGTGCGTACCACCTGTTTCACATCGGTGATGATGGCGTCTTCATTGTCGGGCAACTTGGCCAGGTAATGGCGTTCGATGCGGTTGTATAGGGTAAGCTCCACCTTCTTGGGGTCCACCATGATGAACTTCAGGTCGGAGGGATGCTTGCTGTAGAGCAGCGAGGCAATGATGGCGTTCAGGCCGACCGATTTGCCTTGTCCCGTGGCACCGGCCATCAGGATATGAGGCATCTTGGCCAAGTCGAAGACGTAGGTCTCGTTGGAGATGGTCTTGCCGATAGCGCATGGCAAGGCAAACTTGTTGTTCTGGAACTTCTCGGAGCTCAGCACGCTCTTCATAGAGACGGTCTCTGGCTTCTTGTTCGGCACTTCGATACCGATGGTTCCCTTGCCGGGAATGGGGGCGATGATGCGAATGCCCAAGGCTGCTAAACTCAAGGCGATGTCGTCCTCCAAATTCTTGATTCTTGAAATACGGACGCCAGCAGCAGGAACAATCTCATACAACGTAACCGTTGGACCGATGGTGGCCTTGATCTTGTCGATTTGGATGCCATAGTTGCCCAATGTCTCCACAATCTTGGTCTTGTTGGCTTCCAATTCCTCGTTGCTCACTTCGGCACGCTTGTCGCCATAGTCGGTAAGCAGGTCGAGGGTGGGGAACTGGAAGTTGCTGAGCTCATAATGCGGATCGTAAGGTGTGTCGATGGTGTGATGTTCTTTCCCGTCCACGATGGTCTTCTCGTCAGGTGTTTTCTCAATGACCAACTCAACATTGTCGGTTGTTGGATTGACCACTTCCATGGGAGTGTCGTCGTTTTGGCCCTCGGGTCCTTCGACGGGACTGTTGTTCTCGTTGTCGCGTATGGTATTCTCTGTAGGCCTATGAATCACCGTGATGGGTGGAAGGTCATCGTCATCATTGAAATCATTCGGGTCGATCTCGTTGTCGTCAGGGTTGGTTTCATCATCGCCAAAATGGTTGTCGTCATTGTCGTCGAAATCGTACGGATTGTTGAATGGGTCGTTCTCGGGATTCTGTTTGGCTGCTTTGCGTTCCGCCCTGCGCTCGCGCCATTCCTTGATGGCGTCCATGTTCAGGTTAAACTCGAAGAGGAGATAAAGCAGGAAGACAAAGACGATGGTGAGGATCACACCCGACTTGCCCATGAAGTTGAAGATGTTGGCATTCAAGAATTTCCCAACGGCACCACCGAAAATCTCACAGGCTTTGTTGGGGGCGACAAAGTTGATGAATCCAAACAGTAACGGCAGCCAAGCCAGCATCATGATAGCCCATTTCCAGATGTTCCACATCTTGATTTTTGTGCCGATGGTGTAATACAGTCCGATGATGGTCAGCAGATACACAAAGAAAACAGAACCCAGTCCAAACGACTCCTTGACCAAAACTTGGGAAAGGTAGGACCCGAATTTTCCGGTGATGTTGTCAAATTGGATTGCTTTGCCGAAGAGCGTGGTACCCGTTTCATGATAGGAGCCGTTAAAGTAGCTGATAAAGAAAGAGAGGAGGGAGATGCCCAGGAAGAAGGCGAGGCACAGCAACAGGAAGCCCACGATGTATTTGATGCGGGGATCTGCCGTGCGAGGTTGTTTGGCTTTCTTTTCCTTTTTCTCCTTGACAGTCTTCTCTTTCTTGGGTTTTTCCGTCTTCTTCTCGGGGAGTTGCTTTTTCTCGACGGGCTCTTCAATCACAGGCGTCGGCTGCGGCTTGGGCTTGAAGGTGTTTTCTTTTATCTTGTTTTCTGCCATTGTGATTTGTCTTCAAAGAATTGGTTATTTTGGGATACGGAACATGCGTTTCCAGCGGATGCCGCCTTTTTCCTTGTCAAGGGAGAGCCATACGAACACGGCTTTGCCGACAATATGGTTTTCCGGGACGAAGCCCCAGTAGCGAGAGTCGGCGGAGTTGTGGCGGTTGTCGCCCATCATCCAGTAGTAGTCCATTTCGAAGGTGTAGCTGTCGGCAGGTTGTCCGTCGATCAGGATTTGGTCGCCTTTGACTTGCAGGTCGTGGAGCTCGTAGGCATGGATGATCCTTTCATAAAGAGGCAGGTTTTCCAAGGTGAGTTTCACGGTCTGGCCTTTCTTGGGAATCTCGATGGGACCGTAGTTGTCAACATTCCAGGGATAGAGGTCGGGACGGTGTGGGAAGATCTCGGGACGCAGGTCGGCGCCGGCAGGGGTGATGTTGCGCTCCACCGAAGTGATGAAGGAGTGCTGACGCAGCTCTTCGGCCACCTTTTCGCTGATGTTCAGGATGGCTTCATTGGGGTTGGCACCGCGATAGCCTTCGCTGATGTTGTATTTCTCAAGGATTCGTTTGTTGATGCCATTGCCGGTGGTGGTGACGGTATAACTGAATTGCATGTTTTCGGGTTGGAAGCCCTTCTCTCCGTCGATATACACAACGCCGTCGATGATTTGGAGTTTGTCGCCGGGCATGCCGATGAGGCGCTTCACATAATTCTCGCGCTTGTCCACGGGATGGGCGATGACGTTGCCAAAGGCTTCATGGTCGGTCCAAACCCGTTTGCGGCCGTATTCACGAATGAGGTCGTAATAGCTCACACTACTCTGGAACTTGTCGCATACGGTGTCGCCTGCGGGATAGTTGAACACGATGGGGTCGTTGCGCTTGATGGTGGAGACACCGGGATGGCGGTGATAAGGCAACTTGATCCATTCAAGGTAGGATTTCTTGGTAGTGCTAAAAGGTAGGGTATTATGCACGAAGGGGAACGACAAAGGTGTGTTGGGACGCTTGGGTCCGTAATGGATTTTGCTTACTATAAGATAGTCGCCCACGCAGAGTGATTTCTCCATGCTGGAGGTCGGGATGGTGAAGGCTTCGAATACGTAGGTGCGGATGATCAAGGCGGCCACTACGGCAAAGACGATGGCGTCGAACCACTCGCGGGCAGTCGATTTCTTGGGCCGCTTGGCGGTGGCAGGGTCTTGATACGGGTCATCCTTTACGATGAGCGGGAAGAAGATGAAAGGCAACACGGCGGCCATGAACTCCTCCCAAACCTTGAACCGGCCGAAGCATTTGCCTAACTCGATGAGCATCAGGAAGAGCATGAAGATGTTGATATACGGGAAGATGATGAAGAACCACCACCAGAATTTCTTGTGTTTCTTGATGATCTTCAGCAGCACAAAAATGTTGAGATAAGGGATAAAGGCCTGCCAGCCCTTTTGTCCTGCGGCTTTGAACTGTTTCCAAGTGAATGCAATCGGGATGGTGAACAGGGCCGGGACAAGGATGATGAAAAGTATGAGTGACATGTTTTGATGAGTTATTTCAATACTAACGAATAACCATCGCGGTTATTATTTTGCAAAAATAATAAAAATAGCCGTCAGGGTTAGTTTTGACGGCTATTAGTTTTCAACAAAACAAGTCTACCATAGTAAACACCCCAGTTTTGCCAATGAGGAATTGAGCGGCGGCAAGAGCGCCTTTGGCCAGGCCTTCTCTACTGAAGGCTTCGTGTGTAAGGGTGATGCGGTCGGCGGAGGATAAGGCGGTGATGCTGTGGATGCCGAACACTTCGCCTTCACGGGTGACCTCGATGGGGAGGGTGTCGGAAGGGAAGGGCTCTTCAATGCTCCAGCGCTGGTAACGGCCGCTCTCGGCAAGAATGTCGTTGGCAAGCTTGGCCGCTGTGCCGCTGGGTTTGTCAAGCTTGTGGATATGATGGGTTTCGGCTACTTTGAGGGAATAGCCGTATTGCTCGGCAAAACGCGCAAGCTGCTTGTTCAACATGAAGACCATGTTCATCCCAATGCTGAAATTGGGCGCGTAAAACAGGCTCTGGCCTTCGCTATTGCAGCGCTGTTTGACTTCGTCAAGACGGTCATACCAGGCGGTGGTGCCTACCACAATGGGCAGATGCAGGTCGAAACAACGGTTGATGTTGGCGAAAGCCTGGTCGGGCTGACTGAACTCGATGGCCACATCGGCCTTTTTCAGAAGGTCGATGCGTTCGTTCCATTCCTGCTCGTTGTCGATGGTGACTACGATTTCATGACCTTGGGCGAGGGCGTTTTTCTCTACCTCGTGGCCCATTTTTCCGTATCCTAAAAGTGCGATTTTCATTTCAAATTAAGGTTAAAGGATAAGCCGACTTGAGCGTATTGGGTTATAGGTAAATAGGGTGCTTGGCTGGATTGTAGGCACGGGTCGATCTGAAGGCTTAAGTCGTCGCTGATGTCGTAGGTGTAAAGATGCCCGTCAACGATGGCATCGACGATGTTGAGGCCGTACCAAGCGGCAAGAATGATGCAATACAGCTCGAAGTCGCGGCGATAGGAGTCCTTGTAGCTCTGCAACTGGCTGGCTTGGTAGTATTCGGTAAGTTGGATGGCGGTCTCGTTTTGGGTGTCTCCCACATCAAGGTTGCCTGTCTTGATCTTGTAGGCGGTGAGAAATGTCTTATAGTCGGAATAGTTGCTGTAGGCCATGTATCCGATGCCGCCAAATCCCGCATAGATGATGGGTACTTTCCACCATTTTCCGTTGTAAATCTGACCCGCTCCAGGAAGGATGGACAGATATCCGGCCTTTTTGGCGCTGTGTTCCTTCTTCACATCCTGTGCCTGTGCCGATGCCGCCGAAAGCAGCATCAGGGCTCCGAGGAGCAGAAGGCAGAGGTGTGAGGCGCGGCGTGACATTCAGTGCTTGTTGAAGAGTTCGATGATGCGGTCGAATTCGGCTTCGTTTTTGAAGTCGATCACGACACTGCCTTGTCCTTTGATGTTGCGTTTTACCTTCACCTTGGTGTTCAAGGCTTGCGAAAGGGTCTTGATCTGAGCCTTGAAGTGGTCGGGGAGGTAGTTGGTTTGCTTGCGTTGTTCCTTGCTGTCGCCGCTACTGACAACGGGATTGATGGCATTCTTGGCATTGCTGGCGAGCTCTTCGGTCTGGCGCACGTTGAGTTCCTCTTCGATGATCTGCTGGAGGAGCTTGAGTTGGGTTTCCTTGTCCTCGACGTTGATCAGGGCGCGGGCATGGGCCATGGAGATATGACCGTCGCGCAAGGCGATCTGGATTTCGGCGGGTAGTTTCAGCAGACGCAGGAAGTTGGCGATGGTGGAGCGGTTTTTCCCCAATTTCTCGCTCAGCTGTTCCTGGGTGAGATTGCACTCGTCGATGAGCCGTTGGTAGGAGATGGCCACCTCGAGGGCGTTGAGGTTCTCACGGTGGATGTTCTCGATCAAGGCGAGTTCTAGCATTTGCTCGTCGTTGGCGATGCGGATGAAAACCGGAATCTTCGACAGCCCGGCAAGCTTGGAGGCCCTGAGACGGCGTTCTCCAGAAATCAGCTGGTAGCGGTTGTAGCCGAGTTTGCGCACCGTGACGGGCTGGATGACGCCTTGTTCCTTGATGGATTGTGCCAACTCTTCCAACGCGGCCTCGTCGAATTCGGTACGGGGCTGGAAGGGGTTGGCCTCGATGAGATTGATGTCGATCTCGGCCACGGCGCCGGCTACGTAGTCACCGCTGATGTCGCGGCTGGTGATGTCGGTCTCGGGACTTTGGAGGATGGCGTCCAATCCACGGCCCAATCCTCTTTTCTTATTGTTGTCAGGCATGTTTTATCTCTTATCTTTTATCTTTTATCTTTTATCTCAAATTGTTTTTCTCAAGTATTTCTCTTGCCAGGTTCAGGTAGTTGATGGCACCGATGGAGCCGGCATCGTGCATGATGATGGTCTTGCCGAAGCTGGGGGCCTCGCCGAGTCGCGTGTTGCGGTTGATGATGGTGTTGAACACCATGTCCTGGAAGTGCATCTTGACTTCTTCGACTACCTGTTTGGATAGGCGCAGACGTGTGTCGAACATGGTCAGCAGGATGCCTTCGATGTCCAAGTTCGGATTCAGGCGGGTTTGCACGATCTTGATGGTGTTGAGCAGCTTGCCCAATCCCTCCAAGGCGAAATACTCGCATTGCACGGGGATGATCACGGAGTCGGAAGCGGTGAGGGCATTCACGGTGACGAGTCCCAACGAGGGCGAGCAGTCGATAATGATGAATTCGTATTCGTTTTTAACGGAAGCCAAGGTCTTGCGCATCATCTGCTCCCTCTCGGGCAAATTGATCATCTCGATTTCGGCACCTACGAGGTCGATGTGGGCGGGCAATAAGAAGAGGTTCGGGGTCTCGGTCTCCACGATGACATCGTGCGGATCGGTCCTGTCGATGATGCATTCGTAAACGCTGGTGTTGATTTCTTTGGGGTTGAAACCCACTCCCGAGGTGGCATTGGCTTGTGGATCGGCATCGATGAGTAGGGTTTTATGGTCGAGGACGGCAAGGCTGGCTGCAAGGTTGATGGCCGTGGTGGTCTTGCCTACGCCTCCTTTTTGGTTTGCAATTGCTATGATTTTACCCATAAATAGTAGTCTTTTTTAACGGATAGCAAAAGTACGCTATTTGCCTGTTTTTTGTTGTTTCGGTCGAATGAAAGTTATCAACAACCATTTCTTTTGTTGATAAAAAAAGAGGCCGCATTTCGGGGCGGCCTCTTAAGTCTTTTTGTTGATTCATCAAAGATTTTTGTCCAGATCGTCAAACCATTTGTCGAGGCCGTCTTCGTTGGTCGGAACGGGTTCCTCGTTATAGTCTTCCGGATACTCACCAGTTTCAATGAAATTGATCGCATCATTCAAAGCTTTGGAAACCTTCACGAAATCCTCCTTATAGAGGAAGATCTTGTGCTTTTCGAAGAAGAAGCGGTTCTGTTCGTTGTCGAAACGGCGCTTGCTCTCCGTGATAGTAAGGTATTTCTCATCGCTTTTCGTGGTTTTCACATCAAAGAAGTAAGTTCTTTTTCCAGCCCTGACAGCTTTCGAGAACAAATCTTCCTTTTCATTCTTCATTTCATTTTCTTCCATCATATCTTTAAAGTTTGAAAAATCGCACAAAGGTAAGATTATTTCTGCTATCTTTGCATGAAAGATACATTTTTTTTGACTTTATGGAATTAAACTTGAAACGCCCGATCGCCTTCTTTGACTTGGAGACGACAGGGCTGAATACGACGCATGACCGCATTGTGGAGATCAGCATTTTAAGGATCAACACGGATGGGAGCGAGGAACAACGCACTTGGCTGCTCAATCCGGAGATTCCCATCTCGGCGGAATCTTCCTCGGTGCATGGCTATACCAACGAGATGGTGAAAAACGAACCTACTTTCCGGGAAAAGGCCGAGGAAATAGCGTCCTTTATCGGCAATGCCGACCTGGCGGGTTACAACATCCTGAAATTCGACCTTCCCATGCTGATGGAGGAGTTTCTGCGCGTGGGCTGTGAGTTCGACCTGAAGAGCCGTGATTTCATCGATGTGATGAACATCTTCATGAAGATGGAGCCGCGTACCTTGAAAGGCGCATACCGTTTCTTCTGCCATTCAGAACTGGAAGGGGCACATGGCGCCGGTGCCGACACCAAGGCTACCTACGAGGTGTTGAAGGCCATGCTCGACAAGTATGACGGCGTCATGTATGAGGATGGAAAAGGCAATAGGTCGCAAGGACCGATCAACGACATGAAGGAATTGTCGCGTTTTTCAGCACACCATCAAAATGCCGACCTCTCGGGACAGATCATCTATGACGAAGAGGGAAAGGAAGTGTTCCTGTTTGGCAAGCACAAGGGCCGTCGGGTGGAGGATGTCTTCAGGGTGGAACCCGCCTACTATTCCTGGATGATGAATAGCGATTTCCCGCTTTATACCAAGCAACTTATCACGGAAATCAACGAGAGAGTGCTTGAGGAGAAAAAACTGAAGAAGTTGGCAGAGAAATTCTCTAAGCGTCTTTGATATTGAATTGTTATGAAGATTATCTGTATTGGAAGGAACTATCTGGCGCATATCGCCGAGTTGGATCATGAATTGCCGTCTGAGCCGCTGTTTTTCATGAAGCCGGCTTCTGCCTTGCTACTACCGCACAACCCGTTTTTCTATCCTGACTTCTCGAAGGAGATCCATTACGAGACGGAACTGGTCATTCGCATCTGCAAACCTGGACGATCCATCGAGGAGCGTTTTGCACACAAATACTATGATGCCATTACGGTGGGCATCGATTTCACGGCTCGCGACCTGCAGCGCCAATGCATCGAGAAGGGTCTTCCTTGGGAGATGGCCAAGGCATTCGACAGCTCGGCACCCATTGGGGAATTCAAGAAGATTGCCGACTTGAAAGACCCGACGGAGATCACTTTTGGCATGAAGCTGAATGATGAATGGGCGCAACAGGGCAACAGCCGAGACATGATCTTCAGCTTCGATCGGATTGTCTCATACGTTTCGCGTTTTGTGACCTTGAAGGAAGGGGATTACATCTTCACGGGTACGCCTCGGGGTGTCGGGGAAGTGCATGTCGGCGACAAGCTGGAACTGTTTTTGGAAGGCGATCCGGTGTTTTGGTTTAGAGTGAAATAATACTAATCGATATGAAAAAATTACTGACCATTGTATTTTTGCTGTTGGGCGTCCAGCTGCTTGCCAAGCCTTTGTGGATGCGCTACAATGTGATTTCGCCTCAGGGCGACAAGATTGCCTTTTGCTATAAGGGCGACGTGTATGTGGTGCCTATAGGTGGCGGCAAAGCCTTGCAAATCACCACCTCTTCGTCATATGAAACACAACCGATTTGGTCGCCAGATGGCAAAATGCTGGCTTTCGCATCGGACCGCAACGGCAACTATGATATTTACACCGTTTCGGCTGAAGGCGGTGTTGCCCAGCGTGTGACCACCAATTCAGCATACGAAATCCCATTGGCTTTCTCGCCTGACGGAAAGGAAATCCACTTCTCTTCCCAAGTCCAAAAGGGAGTTGAAAACGTTCAGTTTCCTGCTTCTTGGATTACCGAATTGTATAAGGTAAGCGTTGCAGGTGGTCGTCCCGAACAGGTAGTGGAGGTGCCCGTTTGCAGCATGTCGTTTGCCAAGGACGGCAAGTCGTTCCTTTATTACGACCGAAAAGGTAGCGAGAATGTATGGCGCAAGCACCACACCTCGTCGGTTGCCCGCGACATCGTGTATTATGACGCCCAAAAGAAAACCCATACCATCCTGACCACAAACGTGGGTGAAGACCGCGACCCGCGTTACCTGCCCGGCTATAAGGAGGTGGTGTTCCTGAGCGAGCGCGACGGAGGCAGCTTCAATGTGTATAAGGCTCCTGTTGACAACCTTGAGAAGGCTGAGGCGATCACCCGTTATACGACCCATCCGGTGCGCTTCCTGAGCGTGGCTGACAACGGATTGATTTGCTATGGTTACAAGGGTGAGATTTATGCGCACCATATCGGTGAAAAGCCCAAGAGGATACCTATTGAAATCGTCAACGACCAGCCTGAAGAGCAATTGGTGAAACAGGACTTCAAGGGCGCGGGCAGTTTTGCCTTGAGCGATGATGACAAGCTGATCGCCTTTGTGTCGCGCGGTGAGGTCTTCGTGACGGGTGTGGACGAATACGCCACTACCAAGCAAATCACCCATACCGCTCAGGCGGAGCGCTCTCCCTCGTTTTCCAAGGACGGACGCACCTTGGTCTATGCCTCCGAGCGCGATGGCTATTGGAACCTTTATCAGGCCACCATCGTTCGCAAGGACGACTACAACTTCGCGTACGCCACTTTGGTGGAGGAGACACCCTTGTTCGACAAGGACGGTGTTGAGCGTAGCAATCCCGAATACTCGCCCGACGGCAAGGAGATTGCTTTCATTGAGAATCGCAACATTTTGAAGGTTTATAACATCGCCTCCAAAGAGGTGCGCCAGATTACGGATGGCACACAGCATTATGGCAGTATGGACTACCAATGGTCGCCCGATGGGAAGTGGTTTGCTGTGACGCTCATCACGCATCGGCACGACCCCTATTCTGATATCGGCATCGTAAAAGCCGACGGATCCCAAAAGATTTACAACATCACCGAGAGTGCCTACTTCGACGAAGATCCGCAATGGGTTCTCGACGGCAACGCCGTCCTTTTCTCGTCCGACCGCTACGGCATGCGTTCCCATGCCTCTTGGGGCAGCCAGCGTGATGCTTTCATCGCTTTTTTGAATCAAGATGCCTACGACAAGTTTCGTCTCAATAAGGAAGAATATGCCTTGCTGAAGGAAGTGGAGAAAGGCAGCAAGGATAAACCAAAAGACGAACCTAAGAAAGAGGAAAATGACAAGAAAGACGAAAAGAAGGATGACAAATCGGCCGAACCCAAGCAAATAGAGGTGGATCTCGAACACTTGCAGGACCGTGTGGTAAGGTTGACGCCGATGTCGTCGGGTCTAAGCGGCATGGCCCTGTCGAAAGATGGCGAGAAGCTCTATTTCATGGCTTCCTTCGAGAAGGGTTTCGACCTTTGGGAACTTAATGTGCGCGAAAAATCGATGAAAATCCTGAAAAAGATGGGACAAGGCGGAGCACGGTTGCGTATGGACAAGAAAGGCGACAACATTTTCTTGCTTTCGGGAGGCAATCTCCAGAAGGTGGAAGCCAAGGGCGGCAAGTCCACCAACATCAAGTATGACGCCACTATGAATCTTGACCTGGCTGAGGAGCGCGAATACATGTTCAACCATGTGTTTCTTCAGATCGAGAAGCGTTTCTTCATGAAGGACCATCACGGGGTGGATCTGGAAGCGATGAAAGAGGCCTATCATCCTTTCTTGCAACATATCAACAACAACTACGACTTCTCGGAGATGCTGAGTGAGTTGCTAGGTGAACTCAATGTGTCGCATACGGGATCGGGCTACCGTCCATCAAGCAAAGGAGATGCGACGGCTGAGTTCGGTGTGCTGCTCGATTTGGACTATAGAGGCGACGGGCTGAAAATTGCCGAGGTAGTGGAAGGCGGTCCTTTCGACAAGAAAAAATCGGAAGTGACCGAAGGTTGTGTTATCCAGAAGATTGACGGTGTGGAGATCAAGAAAGGCATGGATTACTATCCTTTGCTCAACAACAAGGCTGGCAAGACCGTCTTGGTCACGATCAGCAAAGGTGGCAATGAATGGGAGGAGACCGTGAAACCCATCACGCATGGTGCGATGAACGAGTTGCTCTACAACCGTTGGGTGAAACATAACGAAGAGACCGTCAAGAAACTGTCGAACGGACGGCTGGGTTACGTCCATATCCGCAGCATGGGCGATGCCAGCTACCGCGATGTGTATTCGCAAATCTTGGGCAAATACAACCTATGCGACGGCATTGTCATCGATACGCGTTTCAATGGTGGTGGGCGTTTGCACGAGGATATCGAAGTTCTTTTCAGCGGCGAGAAATACCTCGAACAGGTCGTCAACGACAGTGTGGCTTGTGTAATGCCATCGCGTCGTTACAACAAACCTTCGGTGATGATCATCGGGGAGGCCAACTACAGCAACGCGCATGGCACGCCTTGGGTTTACAAGCACAAAGGAATGGGGAGCCTGGTAGGTATGCCTGTGCCAGGCACCATGTCGAGCGTGACTTGGGAGACTTTGCAGGATCCGTCCCTGTATTTCGGCTTGCCTGTGGTGGGTTACCGCACGGAGCAGGGCAATTGGCTGGAGAACACCCAGTTGGAACCCGATGTGAAAGTGCGCAACACCCCTGAGAAAATGGCGACAGGCGTGGATGAGCAGTTGGAAGCTGCCGTGAAGGAATTGAAGAAGGAAGTGAAAAAATTCCATTACTGGGGAAAATAAAACTTGCCGTTGGGGAGTTCTATTGAGCATGAATAGAATCCTCATCTTAACGACCATTTGTTTCCTTGGCCTGTCGGTTTCGGCATCCGAAAACGACAAGCAGATGTATCGCTTCTCTTGGTCCAGCGGGGGAAAAGAGCGAGAATGTTCCTTGTTGATCGACAATGAAGTGCTCAATTATTACAGAAACCATCGTGATCATTTGGCTTATCGTTATTCGGGTGTGGCAGCTGAAAATGCCGGAGGTCTGGTGGCCTATTTCGGTTTCATGTTTTCGGAACTTGGGAGTGGGGCTGTGAAAGCGTTGGCAGCCCAGCTTGTCAATGCAAAGATGTCGGATGTGGATAAGATCCAGGAGACGTTGGCGTTTGTGCAGTCGTTGCCGTATGCCTATGACAAGCTTTCAAAAGGCCGAAATGAGTATGTGCGATATCCCGTCGAGACTTTGGCGGATGGGCGAGGGGATTGTGAGGACAAGGCGATACTTTTGGGCGCCTTGTTGCATGAGATGAACGTCGATTTCGTGTTGCTGTCGCTTCCCGATCATGTTGCCATCGGTGTCTGTTGCGAGGCGGTTGAGACATCGTCGTATCTTAAGTTTGACGACAAGAAGTATTGCTATCTGGAGACAACGGCTCCCGGATGGGAGATTGGGCAGATTCCAGATAAATATGCCTCGTCTGTGTTTGAAGTAGTTCCCGTGAGGTTGGATCCGGTGCTGATCGTGAAAAGTGTGAACTTTGAGTCGGATCCCGCACTCATGTATCAAAAGGCGGATTGCGCACTGAAATTGGATTTGCAAAACATCGGCCCTCATGCGGCTACTGGATTGCAGCTGGTTGTCAGGGTTGTGGGTGACAACAACCAGATTTTGATGAGCGACGCTTTCTTGTTGGACGATATGCCAGAGGGTGTGGAAAAAAGCCAAATGGTTCGTTTCAAGTACATGGTAGGCAAGGGTTCCCTGTTACAAATGACCCTCATGGGCGACAACATTGTCGACCAACAAATTGAACTGAAGTTGCATCAAAGAAGCAGAAGAGGCCGGTATTAAGGCGACCTCTTCTGCATGCCATTACCAGAGCGAGTTGCCTGTCCCCGTTCCAAAATAGAAATAGTTTTGAGCAGGCCTGTCGAGCACCTTGAAATAGGGCGAGTCGCCTTTGCATAGGAAGTCATGGGCGAAACGATTCTGGAAGAGATTCCGTATCTGTTCGCTGTTGCGTCCGATTCTTATGGGGCCATAGCCTATATAGAATACTCCAGCCCTGAATTCGTCGGGGTTGTCGTCGTTTCTCCCTCTGCCGTAAGTAGCCTTGTTGTTGCGTGGATCATAATAGACATTGCGGTTGTAGTGGCTGGCTCCAGGGTCGCCAGTGAAAAGATTGACGCCCGTCTGGAAGAAACCTATACGGATCTTTGCGGCAGCGCTACGGTAACGGTCCCCATTGTCGGATGCGAAGATGCTGAGCATTTTGTCTCCAACATGGAACATGTAGTCGTTCTCATAGACGATTCCCCAGTTTTCATTTCCGACAATGATGGAATTGGTAATTTGTGAGGTCTGGCCTGAATCATAATATGTGCCCGAGATGCCAATGAAGCCGAGTGCATAGAGTTCCATTCCCGCTCTGTATTCCACCCCACAGTAACTATTGTCATAAGAGTAGAAATAATAAGTGGCTCCAAAGTGTGCACGGGCACTGAGTGGCGACGATTTAGGAACACCCAGCGACATGTCGAAACCGACTCCAACCTGTTGTGTACTTAAATGGAAGTCAAGATGAAAGGCAACAGGCGATAGGACTTTCTGTAACTCATATCCCCAATCAGTTCCAAAAAGACAATAGAATACTAAGGCGGATCCAATGAAACTATTGCCGTCGGGGTCCACATAACTGAGCGGGTTGTTGAGACAATAGGAGTAGCGGTTGAGGTTTTGGGTGAAGTCGGGCAGTTGGACATTGTTGTCGGGGCTGAGCATGGAGGAAGTGACCGGATCGTACAGCCTTCCATTCATGTTGATGAGTTTCATCCCGTTGATATGCTCATGGCCAGTAAATCCCCTGTCAAACATCAAACCGTCTTCGATATTGCAATTACCCCAAGCATCAAAATGCTTTTCTTGTTCAATCAAACCAGTGCTATTTGAGATCGTGGTCCAGCTGCCCAAGTGGTCTTTGTGGATATAATGCAGCTTGGTGGTGCCGTTGGCGGTTTCAGCTACGGCAAATACGCCTGCTGGACTGGAAAGGAAGGTCCAGACAATGGGGTCACTGCCTTGCCGATGGATGAATTCGCAGTTGCCGACGTAGGTTTTGATGCGCGTTTTTCCATCAATAAGCTCTGAGGTGCGAATGCGTCGATGGTCGTAACCATATTCAAATGTAACTTGATAGGTTCCTTCATTGATGGAGGAAATCTTGTCGAATGAATTGAAAACGAGATCCATGCGTTCCTGTGGAAACACTCCAGATGGCGATTGGGCGGATTTGATGGCATGCGGTTTGGGTCCCGAATAGTCCGCGTTGGAAAAAACGACGCCATTGGGATTTGTCTTGGCAATCATTCGCCCTAGTGGGTCATAGCTGAAACTGCTGGTTCCATTGTTGTCGGTGACACGGGTTAGTCGATTTAAAGCATCGTATGTGAAAGATTCCATCGAGGCATTTTTCAAGTCGTTCCGAAGGGTCATGTTGGAGAAATCATCATAATCGTAAAGGAAATCCTGAACGATATCGTCCTCGTGAGTGGTGCGGATGGAGATCAAACGATTGGTCTTCTCGTCGTATTGCATAAGGGTAACGAATCCGTTTCCCGTCCTATATTTGGTAGGTTGGTGCATGGCGTTTGTTTCGAAAGTTTTCCAAAGAGTCTTCCCTTCCGTATCCATGACACTTCTCAGGTAGCCCTCCGAAGTATAGGCATAGTTGACGGTATAGTTTGAGGGGTAGGTGATGCTTGACACTCTTGAGGCATTGTCATAAATGTAGGAAGTGCAATAAGTGTCTCCAAGACAATTCTCAATTGTTTTTCTCAATCTAAGCAAACTGTCGTATTCATAATCGATGACTTGGTTTGGCGAGGTGATTTTTGTTAACAAGCCATGGCTCTCCTGTTCTTGTCCATAAAGCCATTCGGTGGTTTCAGACTTGTTTTTCTTTTTGTCGGTTTCAACACGGCGGATGAGGTTGCCAAGAACATCGTAGAAATAGGTTGTTTCATCCATCTTGGGAGTGGTTTGTTTCGTCAACTCGTTGTAAGCGTTGTATTCGTAGGTTGTCAATCCATAATTGGGGTCAAAAAGGGAGAGGCGGTTCCCCAAGGCATCGTATGCCATCTCAATTTTTGTTTCGTCGTTTCCTTCTACTTGGTACCACTTGGGTTTTCCATCGGCAAAGTAGTCGTTGATGACGCTGTTGCCATCTGCATCGGTGCTTCTGACAACCCACCCCATGACGTTAAAAGTCTTGGATTCCGTTTGTGTGTTGCCATCGATAGTGTAAAATGTTGTGTTCTTTACATTCCCATCCTGTTCAATAGTCTCGTAGGTTCCGTCGGGATGGTTGATCCTATTGACTTGGTTGTGCTCGTCGTATTCATAGACGATGCATTGTTCGTTTTCTCCCGATCTGTGGGGGAGTGTCTTCCCTGTGATCCTGTCCAAATCGTCATACTTGGTTTCGGTGACAAGTGTTTCTCCGTTAATATCATAGCTGAGAGAACCAATGGCTTCTCCAGTCAAGGCGTATTTGGTGGTTTTTGTCGGTTGTCCGGTTTTCTTTTCTTCTGAAGAATAGAAATCATTGCCCCAACGAATGGCTGTGTAGCTCATGGTCCCGTCGGGATGGTGGGTAATGGAGGTGACGTTTAGGGGATCTTGTTCGTGTTGGGTGACAAGTCCATGGCAATCGGTGCTCGAATTACGATAGCCATACACGGGATCATACGTGTAATGGCTTTCTTCATTCAAGGCATTGGTGTACATGGTGAGGAGACGTCGTCCGTAGGTCATGCTGTATTCAAACAGTTCCCGTCGAGGTTCGAGGCTGGCGTTTGGCGTGCTGATGGTTTGAGAGATGATGTTTCCCACAGGATCATAAAGATAATCCGTCCTTTTCGATAGAGGATCGTTGGGCTGGGATCCATCGTTGGGCAACTCGAGCAAAGATGCTATTTGGTAGGGTTTGTTGTTGTCGTAACTGATGTTTCTTTGGTTGCAAATATCATCGTAATCGCCATTGCGATGGGTGATATGGGTGATCTTTAAAGGCCTGTTGATAAGCCAAGTGTTCAGGTTGTCGGAAGCATAAACCGTTTGGGTGGTTTCCTGAAACTCGCAACTGCTGACTAAGTTGTAGTTTTGATGGTCTGTCACGCCTTTTGCTTTCTGGGTAATACTAAGGATGTTGTCATATTTCAATGGATTGGAGCTATGGGTGGAAACGGTGATTTCATTGATTTCCTTTTTTACCAGTCTGTCCGGTTGCTTGACATCATATTCCTCCTTGGTTTCGGAGGCTAATGGGATGAACACCTTGTTGTTTCTAAGATGTGTAAAAAGATAGTTCGAATAGGTTGACTTGGCCATGAGGCGGTTGTTTTTGTCATACACATCTTCCTCTGTCAACATGGGGTGCACGATGTCGTTGGTGTAGAAAACCTCGTATTGGCGAGTGGTGGTGCTTTGCAGCTGACTGTTGCAATAATCTTCTTGTCGGGTTTGGTTGAAACCGAGAAGACCTTTCCCTGGTTTGTGCAACAAAGCCCCTTCGTAAAAACAACGGGTTTTGACAGGCTTGTCGTGGATATTGTAGGTGGTAACCGTGCTCAAACCCCTTATGGGAATGCTGACACAAAAGATCTGCATGGAATGGTTGGAAGAAAAACCGGATAGTTTGTAAAAATCGTCCTCGGAAGGATTATCGGGATTGGGCATGAGATAATCGTATGTGAATTCCGTTTTCCGCCCCATTCCATTGGTGATGCATTTTACCTCATGTCTCCATGACATTTGGGGAAGATGCGACAAAGTGATGTTTCCCAGGAACGACAATCCTTCTTGACCTAAGAAGTTGCCGATGCAGACATTCATGTTGTCGTAAAAATCGAACTGTTGGGTGCTGATAGTTTGGATGTTTGTAAATGGAGTGTAGTTGCCGTTTTCTCTGATTGGTCCATAAAAAACATAGAATTTGTTGTCATAATAAAGGGAGAGGTCGGAACATCCGTTGCCGTCATAGTCTCCAACTTTGATGTATTGGCTGGTATGGTTGGGCTGGTCCAAGGAAAACATGTAATTGCCAGGAGACCCGTATGGGAAGCTGGCAGGTAGGGTATAACAATTTGTGCTGAATCCGGTTCGATTGGAAAGCCGTATGGTCCAAGGTTGTAACAGGCCATCGGTAAAAAACATGGCGTCCAAAAGGCCGTCTCCGTTGAAGTCTCCTGGGAAACAATCGTCCCAATTTTCAGGGGATCCTGTATATTGTTCCGAAAATCGAAGTACACCATTTTCTTCAATGAGTTGGGCAATGCAGGTGGATCCGTTCTTCTTTTTGTAAAGGATCTCGGTAATGCCATCTCCGTTGTAATCGCCTGGAAAGAACCGGTTGGCTTTCAGGTCGCTCCCAAAGGTTTGCTGCTGAAACCGATCTTCCTCTTCGTTGTATGTGTACAAAATGGAGTATTGGAAATAGCTGTCGTCATCGGTTGTCTGTATCAAGAATGAGCATTTTCCTTCTCCAAAGAAATCACCAATGATATGTGCTTCGACCATATCGTGGTGAACCTTGCAGAATGGAGCTTGGTATCTGTTGAATGTAACATTGCCCGAAGAGGAGGAGGCACTTAGGAAAACTTCGGTGTCGATCGTGTCAGGGAAGGGGAAGCTTCTGCGAGTCCTGTATGAAAACAGAAAATCATCCGTTCCATCGCCATTGAAATCGGCAACATGGATCAGGCTGATATTGGTGTTGAGTTGAATGGAAGTTGCAAGTTCGAACTTCAATTTGCCGTCGCTTCCTTTCCCCTTGTTGATAAAGACATCGGCCCATGGATAGGCTCCGAACCAGTTTGGTTGGAGTGATATGACGTCGGTGAAACCGTCTCCATTGAAATCACCGCTGAATTTTATTGCGTTGTTGAATGCGTTTTCAATGGTTTCGGTAGTCACATTCATTACTAGATTGGAGTAGGTGTTGTTGGTGTAATTGTTTGCTCCCCATTGTATTTTGGTGGGATTGAAGTGCTCTTGTCCTGCTGAGAATTGAATAGAGGTGAGGAGGGGGTATGGGTATCCGTTTTGTGGTTGCGGTTGTTGATAGGTGAATCCGTACGAATACATGGTGGCGCCGTTGTTGCTTACTGTGATGCTTTTGAGGATGGCGTTGTTTCGCTTGATGCAATTGCCTGCGAATGAAATCTCGACATCGTCACGTTCTTCATATTGGAATTCGATTGTAAAGGCGGGATCGATGCCTTCGTTGCTATTACCGGAGTAGGTGATTCTGTCGATTCTATACGAGTCTGTCGTGTTGAGATAGTGATATACCATCTGATTGCCATAACGATCCTCAACTTTTTTGAGTAGCCAGATGTTTACATGGTTCTGGTCGCTGATCAATGCTTTGGAATCGTTAGAAGAGCCATAATGCATTATTTTTCCGTCGGCGGTCCAGACTTTGAAATAGGATGGCCCGGTGATGCCGGATTCGTGGTAGGATACAACTTTGCTCATTTGGTCAATCTCGGTACGGTATGAGACCCCATGGCCACCATAGCTGCCATTGCCGACCATCAATAGGCGTTGGCCGTCAAGGCAGAAGCGGTCATCGTAGTAGTTGACCGCGCTGATGTAGCCGTCGTAATATTGTGTACCTCCTGTTCTAGTAATGGAAGAGATGCCGCAGAGGTCCCAGCCCCAACCCAACAAGCCGTTTCTTCCTTGACTATCGTAATTGATGCCCAATTGTGGCTTGATGCCTCCCAATCCGTCGGGAAGCTCAATGGGAATGGAATAGACGGCTCCGCCCATTAGGCTGACATCCAGATTTCCGCCAAGAGTGCCCACTACGCCGTAGGTGTTGTTGTTTGAAGCGCCTCCGGTGGTTCCAAAAGTGGGAGGGGAGATGTCGTAGCTGTCAATCTCGAATAGGACTTCGTGCCCGTTTTGGGGATTGGAGAAAAAACCGTTGGCAAGCGTGATGTGGCTGTTGGCAGTGTAGTGATAATCTGTTTCGCTATTCAATGTGTTGATTAGATAATGACTGTGTTCAGCGTGCATCACCAGGCACGAAAACAACATGATGATGGTTGACAGGAAGTGTTTCATGGTGTTTCCCTCTTTTCTTTTATTGCTTGATGACTTTCCATGACTGATGCCCATCGGGACCATCGACTTCGAGGAGATAAATGCCCGATGGATGTGATGACAAATCGAAGGTCATTTGGCTTCCGCTCATGATTTTTTCCTCAATGCGCGCCCCTGTTGTAGTAAGAAGTGTGGCGTGCAGCACCCCGGCTTTGTCGGGCTCGTTCATGACAATGGAGAATTGCCCTTTGGTTGGATTTGGAAAGAGGTCGTATGAGATATGTTGAAGTGTCGTTGGGCTTTGCTCAGGAGGAAGGATCCTTTTGAAAGAAATACCTCTGGAAATGCGATTTCCGTTGGCATCATAAGAAAATACGATAGAGTCTTTTTGTAATTCCCTTTCTGTTTTCAAAACCTCGATTTCATCTTGCAACAAGAGAATATAGCATGTCATTTCCTCGATTTTTTCCAGCAGAATCTGTTGCATCTCATTGACATCGTAGCCGTTTTCGAGCACTTCATTCTCGGATGGTATGCCAGGGAGGTGCTTGTGTTCTTTCAGAAAGGTTTTTAGTTCGGACAGGTCCATCAGAGGATAGCTGTCTGAAAAGACATCGTCAGGCCAGTGGTTGACTTCTTTGATGTAAACTTTGGTGGAGATGATGCCTCCGTCAACGGCAAGGGCATAGCCGTTGGTGTTGTTGATGGTATTGATGCCAATCTTTCCCGAGAGGGTGATGTTGGAGGCGTTTAGACCAAGTTCTTTTGGACTGTTGATGATGAGTTGGGTGTTTGAGTTGTTTTTGAGGTAGATGTCTTTTGATCCGATGCCTATTTTCCCATCGACCGAGATGGATAGTGCAGTGTTCCAATTGGTAATTTCAGTGTTTCTTGGGAGTTGGTTCGTCGCCGTTCGGAATTGCAATTCGGAATTGTTGAAGTCAATGGCATAGGAAGATCCCTCGCCGTCTCTGAATTCCAGACCGTAGTCGCGTCGGGCATTATAGTAAATTGCGGCCTTGTCCTTGGTGTAAAATCTGGTTTTCATTTCCTTCTCCTCTCCAAAACAATAATGATCGCCTTGAAAAACCAAGGAACCGGAGCCTGAATTGAGTTTCATTGATGTTGTGTTGTCCACGGTAATGCTGTGCTCGGTGTCATAAAGATTGATGTAGGCTTTCCAGTCGTTCTTATTGGCTGGCTCAATGAATACGCTGGCATCTTCGTTGTTGTCGGATTTGATATGGAGTTTGGCTGTGGGTGTGACATTTCCTATGGCCACCTTGCCTGTATAGTTGTTGTTCATCGACTTTGTGATGAGCATCGTGGGTTTGTTGCTGTTGACACCCAATGCGATGCTGTAGGCCGTATTGTTGGTGAGGGGATAGCTGGATGTGGTGCCTGCTCCGATGGTGTAGGCGTTTTTGGCGGTGGCTTTGACATAGTTGCCGATGGCGACGCTCCCAGCGCCTGAGGCAGTGGCAGTGTTACCGATAGCTGCGGCGGTGGATTGTGTAGCCTTGCTGTTATAGCCGAAAGCGAAACTGTTGCTTCCAGAGGCTTGTGAGGTGTAGCCTCCTGCGAAAGCATTGTTGCCTGAGGCGGTACTCTTGTTTCCAATGGCCGATGAATAGGTTCCGGTTGTCGTGCAATTGTTGTATTGCACTTGGGCGCTACCTTGGACAACGAAACCAAATAAGATGGATACAAATAAAGATATAATGGTTGTAGTTTGTTTCATAATTAATTGATATTAAATATGTTATATTCTTATTGTTTGCTTTTTATGGCGCATTTTAGGCCACTAGCCAGCCTTTTGGTCGTGTAAAC
Source organism: Bacteroidales bacterium (assembly GCA_017549805.1). Classification (GTDB taxonomy): domain Bacteria; phylum Bacteroidota; class Bacteroidia; order Bacteroidales; family F082; genus Limimorpha. Next base: position 18,187 of record JAFYNJ010000024.1, on the reverse strand, counting down.
CTTGGGCTGGCTCAAGCCGTTGTTATGGAAAGATAAATAGCGTCCTACTTTTTGATGAACCTCTCTGTGAGAAGGGTTCCTTGGTCGGAATAGATACGATAGCTATAGATGCCCGGTTTCAATCTTGACACGTCAAGATCCAATGTGCCGCCTGAGGGAGGAACCATTCGGTTGGCAATGGTTCTCCCTAGGTTGTCGATGACTTGACATCGGATGCCGGTGCCATCCATGCTGGGCAAAGGGATGTGAAGCATTCCTTCGCATGGATTTGGGTATGCCCCGAGGCGGGACGGTCTGTGATCGTTTTGTGTGACGGAACAGGGAATTAGTTCGAAATCCTCTCGTTTCAGTTTTTTGATGATAGGATGGCTTTCCGATGCACTTAGGCCATAGTTGCAGGAGTCTATGACCGAGATGCATCCTCCATCCGCAGTGGGAAGGATGATATTGGATCGATAACGGTCGTGCTCATCGTCCAGATGTCTTCCGATGATCTCCAAATGCTCGTTGAGCATATAAATGCAGGCGATACCTGGATAGGTCTCCCAAACGTGATAGAAGAAACTGAAGTAAAAGGTGCTGTCGTTGGCGGTAGCCATGCAACGGGGTGCGGCAGGGTCGTCGATGGTGTCGGTCCTCTCGTTGAGGTGAATGTATTCCAGATACTCTCCGTGCGTGTTGATACGGGAAACTCTTAGCTTGTTGCGATGATAGTCCCCAAAGCTGCTAAAGAACAAGGCTTCGTCCTTCGAATACCAGTGGTCGGTAAAACAGTCTTGTGACAGGGTGTGGTCGGATTTCTCGGGGTCGTCTCTCCAAATCGGATACTCCTCAATATAGTTGAATGCCGAGTCGAAGGTAATGAACGAAGGGACGTTCCCAAATCCTGGAGCCAGGCACAATAAGGTCTCCTCATCGGCATCATACCACATCTGTCGCACATGGAAATCCATGAAGTAGTACAATGGGCTCGGATAGTCTTCAATGAGGTAGCGGTGGCGAATTGTGTCGCCGTGATGGTCGAATTTGTAGAAAACACCATGGTCATACGTCCCTATTGTCCCATTGTCTTGCAGGACAGTAGTGGAGACAATGATGTTCCCATGACTGTCGAGGGTTGCCTTGCATAAACCGAAAGAATAGGCCTCGACTTCTTTTTCATACTGCCGTTCTTCAAGTAGATTCAGTTGTTTGTCAAGAATCAGCACCATGACATAATCGGCCGAGTCGCCATAGAGGTTCCCGGCTACGAACAGGTTGTGGTCCTGCATTTCAAGGATGCAAGTCGCCCTTGAGTGGAATCCTTCCTTTTTGTAGATGAATGTCGAGTAGTCTCCATTGGGTTCAATGCGCATGAAGAGCGCATCGGGGGTGTCGGCATTGGGTCCTTCCTGTCCTGCAAAAAAAGTGACACCATCGCCATCGATGAACCCGTCGCGGAAGTGTGTCTTGCCCGAGGGGTGGGCTCCATGATAATTGATGTTCCATTCCTGTGCGGACAATAGGATGTGAAACAGACAAAAAACAATGGAAAAGTAGAGTTTTTTCTTCATAATTGATGTTGTTTTGGATGGTGTCACATGGTTATTATTGAAGCAGGTCTTCCAATTCTCCGAATTCATCTATGCGCACTTGTGTTCGGATGCCGTATTCTATCTCGTTGTAATGAGTCACTGCAGAATATTCGTCAATCGGGATGCCTTGGATGGAAATGGAGATGGGACTGTAACCTTCCAAGTGATAATTATTCGGAATGGTTCGTGTAATCATGTTTTTCTCCCCATGGTAATAGTCGTTCATGTATTCGTACTCAATGCATAACTTGTTCGGATCGGCAGTGTAGTAGATGCCGGGATTGTTCGTCCCGTCAAAGATAATGCAAATTCGGTCAACGTAAATGTTCCTATATCCCGGCGAGGCTTCGATGTAGGGCTCGATCAACTCGTTATACAGTTTTTCCTGAAGCTGTTCGTCGGCGCCGGATGGAATATCGGGATCGTCACATTTCCCCATGGGTGCGGCAAACATCCAGTTGTCGTCAACGCCGAATGGGCCGGATTGGTGGAATACCGGGGGATCGTAGTTGGTTCTTTCACCAGTCTTTCCCGAGAAAGTAATGTGCATGTTGCCGTTTTCTTCTTGGGTTTCTTTGATGGTCAAGGAAATGAAGCCTTTGTCGATGAACTCATCAGAGGCAAAGGCATCGCGAGCTTGTATGATGACATCTGAATAAAGATTTGCCACGTCATTCATCGACACCTGTTGGTCTTGGTTGACAGGAAGGTCCAACATGAATTCGTGTTCGTTGATTCGTGAGTAATACTGTTCGGCATCGGCGTATGTGAGGTTGAAGTTGTTTTCAACGCCCCACAACGCTTCTGAAAGAGGGATGGTCTCGCCATCTTTTGCCTCGGGATTGGCGTTGACCTCATCGAGCTTTTGCCTGAAAGATCGCAACTGGTCGATTGGATCCTTTGACTGCGCGGGGTTTTCGCTTTGCCCTGAGGTCTCGTCCTTGTTGCATGCAGCGAAAAGGGTAGCAACGCAGCATAATGTCACGGCTTTAATGAGTTTGTTTTTCATAATGTTGATTTTTAAATTAATTTGTTTAATACTATTGTATCTATTCGTGAGCAAATATACAACCGTAAAAACCAAAAGTCAATACTTTTTGATGAAAAAAATCAAAAAAAATCAACAAAATTTATTAAATTATTCTTAATTAAGAGGTTATATGAATTCGTTAAACTATACCTATTAATTAATATATATTTCATCCATGAAAATCCACGAATCATACCCAGCTCCTGGCAGTCCATCTGGAATCAGTCCGGGGTTTTTGACCACTACACGAAGGTAACGGAAGCGCAAATCCACGGGAATGCGTTCCCTAAAGATGAAATTGCCTTTGGCATTGACTTCGGTGGCGATGTCGTGGGTTTGGATCAGCCGGTAGTTTTTCCCATCGTCGGCGGCGTAGATCTCCACCTGGCTGGCGCGCAAAATCCAATCGTGGGCGTTGACCAAAAACCCAATTTCAATCGTATTGAGGGCTTCTTTCCGCTTGAAATCCAGCTCAATGTCGGCATCGATGCCATAAAAGCCTTGCCAATGGCCGTCCTTGTAGTCGGTGCTGCCCAATTGCCCGTCCAACAAGGCGTTGTCGCCGCCACCAGAATACTCGGGGCGGTAGTTGCCAGGGACGCTGTTCAGCTTGTAAAGTTTGCCCATGCCTTTATGGTAAAGGAAATAACGCTCGCTGGTGACAGCATGGCCTGCTGTGTCGAAGCAGGCAGCCTTGACGGTTCCCGAATGGTTGATGGTGAGGGGCTTTTCATAAACGGGATCGGAAAGGGAGACTTCTTTCCCGTTTAAGGTATAGTGAATGGGTTTGTCGCTATAGACGGTACGGAGCGTGACCAATACATGGCCTTCGGCATCGCTGCCGTTTTCGATGAAGGGTAGGTAAGGCAACTCCAGCAACTCCTTCGCGACATCGTCATATTTCTGCAGGTTGACGTCCAGCCAATAGGGACGGCACTCGCGCTCCCACAAAGGGATGTATTCGTCCTTCAGTCGAGGAAGGTCAGCCAGCAAACTGTCGATCTTGCGCTGGGATTCGCGGATGTTCTCGTCAGTAGGATTCTGATAAGTCCGGTAAAGCTGGCAACGAGCGATGTTGCGCTGGGCACACCACTGCATTCGGTGGACTGCATAAAGGGCGTTGGCATCATTGAGCTCATGTTCCAAAGCGGTCAGCTCGGCCAAAGCTGTAAGGTTGTCCTTTTCATAAGTGTCCTCCACTTGAGAAGGATAGAAAGGAACCATTCCTTCCGTCAGGGAGGTGAACTTGCCGATGCCATCCATCTGTGCCAAACGGGAAACCTGCTGGAAGAGTTGTATAGGACGGTCGGATTCGAGATTCAGGAACTGGATGGAGAAATTCGTGGAGGCATTCCCATTGCCCAGTGCGTTCCAACTCATTTCCGCTCCTAAGGCCAGGCCGTAGAGGGCGCTTCCAGTCAAGGATTCGCCAAAGTCGTCCCAGCAGGTGTTGATCATGCCGAAAGCCCCAGCGCGGAATCCGTCACGGCAAAGGTTGGGGATGTTGCGTTTAAACTCGCCGTATTGTGGCGACACTCGTTCGGAGAGGCTTACCCCGGGTACAACCATGAATTCATGACCCGACTCCGCGTATGGTTTCAGGAAATCCTCATAACTATCACGGCCGGCATAAGTCCAGGCTAACAGAATGATGTCCTTGTCGAGGTTCTCGAGAATCTCGGGATGTTGGTCGGCGATGTCGCCCCACATCATGGTGCGTTTGCCATGCCGCTTCACGATTTCATTCACGCGGTTGATATGGCGGTAATAGGCCGTTTCCTTGCCAACGGAGTCCACGTAGGCCTTGGCTTTGCCGCTGCCCAAGCTCTCGGTCTCGTCGCAGTTGATGTTGAACAAAGGTGAGGAATAGGCCTGTGCTTCTTCGTTGATGATGTCTTCCAAAAACTCGTAGGTGGCCTCAATGCTTGGGTTGAGGTTGTCAGGCGCATCGGCCAGGTATTCGTAAGATGGGTTCTTCAAGATTTCTTCGAAATGCGCAAAGCATTGCTGGTTACCAATGAGTTCGATGTGATATTGCTTGCAGAAAGCGTCCAGTTCCTTGATTTCCTCAGCAGTGAACGCGTCGGGCGGAGCGATGTCAGGATGGCTCTCGGTGCGGAAAGTGTGCTCGGTGTAAAGCGAGAAAGCGTTGAGTTTGCATTCGGCAAGTTGTGGGATGAGCCGCTTGAGGTATTCCATCGAAACGATGGGCCCTCGGCTGATGTCGTCTTGCCAGCCGCGCAGCTTGAAATCGGGCCAGTCGAGGATGGTCATGCAGGGGATTTGGATTGGGCCGTCGTTAGCGGTTAGTGAGGCGTAACGGTACAGTTGTTTCAAGCTTTGCCGAGCATAGAACAGACCCGTTTCGGTGGTGGCTTTCATCAACACGCCTTTTGGGGTGACGGTCAGCCGATAAGCCTGGTCTTCGTTTCTCGGAACATCAAGATGATTCACCACTGCGAAATCAATGGCCTTCTCGTTCCAAACAAAGAAACCGTCTTGCCATTCCACCTGTTGCGGGGTGGGCAAGATATGGGTGTTTTGGGCAAAAGTGACCGAGGTATATAGGCATAAAAAGAATAGGAGTAGCTTTTTCATAAAGATGATTTTATGACAAAGATACTCCTATTTTTTGAATAGGGATGAGTCCGATGGATTATTCTCCAATCTCGAACATCATGCCGTGATAAGTGAGCTCGGCATCAAGGATGGGGAAGAAGAACTCGTTTTCATGTTCCACGTTCTTCAACTTCAGGTTCTTCATGGTGACGGTCTTAGTGCCATCATCGTTGGTGACGACTTTCAAGGTGCCGCTCTTGGCCACATAACCTGTTTGAGGAGTGAGCGTCCAGAAGTCGGCATCAAGAGCAACATGGACACAAGGAAGTGTGGGTAAATAAGGTGTGATGAAATAACCCAGCTGGTGTTCTCCTTCCAGGGTTCCGTTGCCGACATAGCTGACGATGAACGAACGCTTGTGGTCGGCTGACATGAATAGCATGGAGACGATGCCCTGATAGTCGCCGATACTGTTCATTCCGCCAAGGGTGGTGACACCTGCCAAACCAATGGGGCTTACAAAACCGTCAATGACAAACCTGTTATCCGTATTGACGACAAAGGGCGTCAAGGTGCCGTTGAAATTGACGGAAAGGTTGATGTTGGTGTTGTTGGCATTGGTAGCGGTGCATTGCGACAAAATGACAGTGTAGGTGCCATTGTTCTCGGTGATGGAGAGTTCGCCGTTGATCCAGAAATAGGCATCTCCGAAGAAGATGGTGTCGGCATCAATAACAAACTGAATCTCGCCCATATTGAAGTCTTTCAGTCCCACTACACGTGGCGTGCCTGCTTTGGAATCGTCCAACTTATAGGTTCCGGGGGTGATGTCGCCGTTGAAAATGATGGCGATGCCTTCGTTGTCGGCAGCGGTCATGGCTTTGGAAGCGAGGACGATGGCGTTCTTTTGACCGTAGTTGACAGCATCGGCGGTGGTAATGTTGATGGTGTTGTTGCCAACCATCATGGATCCCATTTCGGTTTCAGGGTCGACGGGTTGTGGGTCTTTGTTGCAACTGGTGCTGATCATGGCAATACCACAAAGGAGCATCATACATAAAATTGATTTTTTCATGTTGATGAGATTTAATGATTGCATATTATACAAACGAGAATCGCGGACAAATAGTGTGCCATTCCAAATTAAAGATTCAGCTTGAGCTGTATCTCTTCCACCTTTTTCTGTAGGTCTTGGACCACTTTGACCAATTGTTCCTCGCGGAGCGTATTCTCGTTTTGTTGTGGCATTTCCGCACTGATGTAATGGACAAATTTCCACACTTCCTTGATGTCGGTGGCTGCTAGATCGTAGGGTCTGTAAAGCGGATTGAGAGAACTCAAGGTGAGCTTGCCTTCACTTTCGATTTTGTTTTCAGCGATTTTGAAGACAATGCCGTCGTCCTGCGTAAGAATGATGTAGGGTTGTCCGCTGCGAACATGGGTCCAGTCGAGGACATATTCGCCGGTAATGTAGGCTCCGTCGGGGATGGGTAGCATCGAGTCGCCGCTGATCTGGAAGGTGCGGTATTTGCGGTCGCGCGAGAGGAAAGGCATGGTAAAAGTGGGAAGCACCTTAATATATTCAGGGTCGGCGAAGCCTGTGGCATAGCCGGCTTTGGCCTTTTCGGTCACCAGCTCGATGTTCTCGTCGTTGTCGTTGTTGACGGTGGTAGCCAGCACGCGTAGGTTGCTGCCGCGAAGGTGTACATCATAGCCGCGTTCAAGTTGCAAGAGTTGATTGGGGCTGATGGTGTTTAGGTCAACCTTTACCAAGGTGTCGATGGCAATGTTGAAGTATTTCGAGAAGGCAATCAGTGCTTCAAGGTTGGGCTCGGAGACCTCGTTCTCATAGCCGCTCAAGGTGGATCGCTTCATGTTGAGCGCAAAAGCGACATCGTCTTGGGTGCGGCCGCGGTGCTTTCTAAGGTATTTGATGTTGGAACTGAAGTACATTTTAATGAATTTAGAATTAAGAATTTAGAGATTTTTATGGCGAATTAAAAATATTTGATTAGATTTACGGCGAATATTTTGATTAAAAACTCGTCAAAGATACGATGAATTTTGGAATTGTCAAGTAAAAGGAGGAAAAAAATATGGAACGAACAGTGTTGCATTTGGATTTGGACACCTTTTTCGTGTCGGTGGAAAGGCTGGTGAACCCTTCGTTGGAGGGCAAACCGGTGATAGTGGGCGGCATGGGCGACCGTGGGGTGGTTTCGACGTGCAGTTATGAAGCGCGGCGTTTCGGGGTGCATTCGGCGATGCCAATGCGAATGGCCAAGCAATTGTGTTCGCAGGCGGTGTTCATCCGGGGTGACATGGAGCTCTATAGCCGTTATTCGCGTTTGGTGACGGAGATCATCGCCGACAGCGCACCGGTGTATGAAAAGATGTCCATCGATGAGCATTATCTTGATTTGACGGGCATGGACCGTTTCCACAACTGCCAGCTGTGGTCGCACGAGTTGCGACAGAAGATTATCCGCGAGACGGGACTACCGATTTCGTTCGGGCTGTCGGAGAACAAGACAGTGGCGAAGATTGCCACGGGAGAGGCCAAGCCCAACGGGGAGAAACAGGTTCCTGTACCTTATATAAATAGTTTCCTTGATCCGCTGTCGATACATAAGATTCCCATGGCAGGCGTGAAGACTTGTGCGTTGCTGCATTCGATGGGGGTGGATACCATCGGCGTGTTGCGACAACTGCCTTCGATAGCGGTGGTGCAGGTACTCGGCAAGCATGGCATGGATCTATGGAAGAAGGCCAACGGGCACGACAGCACACCCGTGTGTCCTTATCAAGAAAGGAAATCCATCAGCAAAGAACGCACTTTTGAGCAGGACACTATCGACGTTGTGGCCATCAAGCACTATTTGGCCAGGATGGTGGAGAGCTTAGGCTTCGATTTGCGTTCACAGCACAAGTTGGCGGGTTGCGTGACGGTGAAGATCCGCTACTCGAACTTCGATACGCACGACATGCAGCAGCGCATTCCTTACACGGCTTTCGACCATGTGTTGCGTGATGTTGTCAACGGCATTTTCGACCGACTCTATAACCGTCGCATGATGATTCGACTGGTAGGCGTGCGGCTGAGCGAGCTGGTCAACGGCATGCCGCAATTGGCCTTGTTTGACGACAACATCGAGTTGACGCAACTGTATGCCGCGATGGATAAGATCAAAAGAAGGTTTGGTGAACAGAGTGTTCATTTGGTGGCGGGATAGTTTCAACTAAATTTGGTTGATTTTTAAAAATCAACTGTTTTTAGTTTGCATATTTGAATTTTTTTATCTTTGTAGTCGAAACGTTTAAACAATTAATATGAAAATAATTATGAAGGCCTTAGCACCCATAATGCTAATGATTGCGGTGACGTTCGCCATGGGATGTAAGAAAGACAAAGCTGATGGAGACGGTACTGTCAATGGGCATACTTATGTTGATCTTGGCTTGCCGAGCGGCACCTTGTGGGCCGCTTGCAATGTGGGTGCAACCAAACCTGAGGGCTATGGCGACTATTTCGCTTGGGGCGAGACTGCAACAAAATCCACTTATAACTGGAGTGCTTACAAGTACTGCAACAATGGTGATTTAAAACAGTTGACCAAGTATTGTAATGATACACATTATGGTTATAACGGTTTCACTGATAATTTGTTCTTTTTACAAGCTATTGATGATGCCGCTACAGCTAACTGGGGAGACGGATGGTGTATGCCAACGAAAGAGCAATGGGAGGAATTGTTTGAGCACACCGCCCAAATTTTTACCTTCCAAAATGGTGCTTATGGAATGCTGTTTTCTGCGAGTAACGGCGCCAGTATCTTCCTGCCCGCAGCGGGCATCCGTTGGTATGATGAGCTCTATAACGTTGGTGATTACGGCTACTACTGGTCGAGTTTGCTCGACATAGACCACCCATTCCGTGCGAGGCATTTCGACATCAGTCCGGGCCTCTTCGACTTGAACGACTACCGCCGGTTTAACGGTCTATCAGTTCGAGCAGTGCGCTCGGCGCCTCAGAACTAATCTTTGTTCCTGAAATAAACTTTAATTTTCTGTTGCGATATTAGATATTATATGTATTTTTGCAGCATAGAAAACTTCTATGGTTCCAAGCACTAATCTCAGGCAAACCGCCGAAATGGCCTGAGATGTTTAAGGAAACGGACGGCGGCTATCCGTTGAAAAGTGTGTGCTACTTCTCCCATAGAAGTTTTCTTTTTAAGATATCCTCAGTTTTTCTCGGCTCGGCGGTCTTCACCTCCCAGTAATCACCAGACAAGCATAAGTCGATTCCTGCGATATAGTTCAGATCTCCGTTAAAGATTATCAGCAATATCGAATCGCCTGAACCTTCACGTATTTGATTGTAGCCCTTTACAACGGCCTTAACAAAATCAATAGCCGACAATCCCACTTTTTCCAACTCTGTTTTATGGCGGCGTTCAATATGTTTTAGATAATTGGGCGTTAGGAATATATCGGCACATTTGCGATTGATTTTTCGTGCCACAGTTAGTTTTAAACGCCCCACTTTGATAGGACTTTGCTTTTGTGTTTTTGTTTTATCTTTCATTATATTTAATTTGTAGCAAAAATAATGAATTAATTATTGATACAAATAACGTTTTTATATTTTTATAGAAATTATATCAAAAATATTTTTTGTGTGTAACAATTAAAATTATTGATTAGATTTACGGCGAATATATTGATTAAAAACTAATCAAATGCTACTCACTGTCCATTCATATAACAGCCTGTGCTATGGCACAATGCCCACCCAAGACTTGGTGGGAAGGGCATCGGCATTGGGGTATCATACTTTGCCGCTGACTGACATCAACACTACCATGGGGGCCGCTGATTTTGTGACGGAATGCCATAGACAAGGGGTGAGGCCAGCGATGGGAGTGGAGGTACGCAATGGCAACGAACTGCTGTATGTGGCGTTGGCTAAAAACAATGCGGGATTTGCTGAGATCAATCGATTCTTGACGCAACACAACATCATCAAACAGCCTTATCCCGAAACGGCACCTGAGTGGGAAAATGTCTTTGTGATCTATCCCTTTGGGAAGCGAAAACCGGCCCAGTTGAGGGAGAATGAATTCTTGGGCGTGCGTTTCTCCCAACAGACCAAGTTGTATCGATGCACCTCATTTGACAAACTGGTGGCCATGCAGCCTGTCACCTTTGCCGAGACGGACGATTTCAAGTTGCATCAATGCTTGCGGGCCATCGATGAAAATGTGCTGATCTCGCGCCTCGATTCCGCTGCCTGTGCCGCTCCCAATGAGATTTTGCTCCCACTTGAACGCTATAAAACCACCTACGCCTTGTATCCGCAACTCATCGAGAATGCGGAACGTATCATGGACAACTGCGAAATCAATCTGGACGACAGCCCGAAAAACAAGCGTTGCTTTACTGGCAATGTGTATGACGATTGCGAGCTGTTGCGCAAGCTGGCTTTCGATGGCATGGTCTATCGTTATGGGAAGGCCAACAAAGCGGCATATCGCCGTGTTGAAAAAGAATTGGAGATCATCGAAAATATGGGCTTCTGTGCCTATTTCCTCATCGCATGGGACATCGTGCGTTTTGCCATCTCGCAAGGCTTCTATCACGTGGGGCGAGGTAGCGGTGCCAATAGCGTGGTGGCCTATTGCTTGAAGATCACGGACGTGGATCCCATCGAATTGGACCTGTATTTCGAGCGTTTCCTCAACCCCATGCGGAGCAGTCCGCCCGATTTCGACCTCGACTTCTCCTGGCGTGATCGCGACAAGGTTATTGAATACATCTTCAAACGATATGGCTCGGAGCATGTAGCCTTGTTGGGCGCTACAGTCACTTTTCAGGAAGACTCCATCAGTCGCGAGATGGGGAAGGTGTTCGGTCTGCCCAAAGGCGAAGCCGACCCGATGGAGCGCATCCGCGACTTTCCACACCAACGCTCCATCCATGCCGGCGGCGTGTTGATCACGGAGGAACCCATCACCAATTATGCCGCCCTTGACCTGCCCCCCAAAGGCTTTCCCACCACGCAATATGACATGTATTCCGCCGAGAAGCTGGGACTCATCAAAATCGATATCCTCAGCCAGCGTGGCATCGCCCATATTCGCGACGCCGTGGAGATGGTGGAACGCAACCATGGTGTGCACCTCGACATCCATCAGGTGGAGGCGCTGAAAGAGGACGAATTGGTAAAGCAGCAGCTGCTCAAGGCTGAGACCTGCGGCTGTTTTTACATCGAAAGTCCGGCGATGCGAGGCCTGTTGCGCAAGTTGCGTTGTTCAGACTACAAGACTTTGGTGGCGGCCAGCTCCATCATCCGTCCCGGCGTGGCCCGTTCGGGCATGATGCGCGAATACATCCATCGCTTCCATCATCCCGAGACGGTAGATTACAAGCATCCCTTGCTGAAGGAATTGCTGGGTGAGACCTACGGCGTGATGATCTATCAGGAGGACGTACTCAAGGTGGGGCATTATTTTGCGGGTCTGGATTTGGCTGAAGCCGATGTGCTGCGACGGATGATGGGCCACAAGATGCGTGACAAGTCGGAGTTTGAGGCGGTGACGAAGCGCTTCTTCGACAATTGCAAGGTCAAAGGCTATCCCGATGCCTTGGCACAGGAGCTATGGCGGCAGATCGAGTCGTTTTCGGGTTATTCCTTCTCCAAGGCGCATTCAGCTTCTTATGCCGTGGAGAGCTATCAGAGCCTCTATCTGAAAAGCCATTATCCCTTGGAGTTTCAGGTGGCGGTGATCAACAATTTCGGGGGCTTTTACCAGACTTGGTTCTATTACAACGAAGCGCGACGCATGGGGGCTAAGATCCATCTGCCGTGTGTCAATCATAGCGACTATCTGACTACCTTGGAGGGGAAGACTATCTATATGGGATTTGTCCATCTTCAGGGGATTGAGCGGCATTTTGTGGAGCGTTTCATTGCGGAACGCAAGGCTCGAGGGCCTTTTGCCGATTTGGACGACTTTATTGCGAGAGTTCCGTTCCATATCGAGCAACTGGTGCTGCTCATCCGTGGCGGGGCTTTTGACTTCATGAAAAAGACCAAGGCCGAGTTGCTATGGCAGGCGCATTTGAGCAAGGCACGTCATTGCGAGCGTAGCGAAGCAATCCAACTTGAATTGTCAAAGTCTGATCAGGTTGGATTGCTTCGTCACTTCGTTCCTCGCAATGACGTTGGAGAATTTCCTGATTTCAAGTCGAACGCCTTGCAAAACGCCTACGATGAGATTGAGTTGTATGGTTTTCCTGTCACGATGACTTGGTTCGACCTGTTGGAGACTTCATTCCGTGGTGAGCTGATGGCCTCGCAGATGTTGCGTTTTGTGGGGCGTCGTTTTCGGATGTTGGGTAAGTTGGTCACCATCAAATATGTTCGCACTTGCAAAGGCGAGCCGATGGCTTTGGGTGCTTTCGTGGATGCTACGGGCGAGGCATTCGACACGGTGCATTTCCCACAAGTGTACAAGACTTGGCCGTTCCAAGGCGACGGCGTGTATCTGCTCCTTGGAAAAGTGACAGAGGAGTTCGGACAACCATCGCTCGAAGTGGAAAAAATGGCCAAGATGCCCTATAAGCCGAGAAAATGATGTATCTTTGCGATTCATGAAAAAAGCGCTGTTTTCAATCGTGTTTTTGCTCGTTGCAGTAATGGGCCTTCGCGCACAACAGGGGCGCGTTTCAGGTATTGTGCGTGATGCTGAAACGGGCGAAACACTCATTGGTGTGGCGGTGTATGAAGCCAAGTTGAAAGTGGGTGTCACCACCAATGAGAAAGGCAAGTATGAGATTGATCTTCCTGTTGGGAACCATCAGCTGCAGTTCTCATACGTGGGTTTTGAAACTTTCGAGACCAGCGTGACAGTAGGGCAGAAGCCCAAGACCTTAAACGTGAAGTTGCAACCCGATGTAACCAAGTTATCGGAAGTGCAGATTACCAGCCAGAAGCCTGACCGCAACGTCAGCGAGATGGCGATGAGTGTGCAAAGTCTCGACATGATCACCATCAAGAAGATACCGGCCTTGATGGGTGAGGTGGATGTGATCAAGACCATCCAGCTCTTGCCGGGCGTGCAGGCTGCCTCCGAGGGTTCTTCTGGCTTCAGCGTCCGTGGTGGAGGTACAGATGAAAACCTTATCTTGCTTGACGATGCGCCTATTTACAATGCATCGCACTTTTTGGGATTCTTTTCGGTGTTTAACAACGATGTGGTGAAAGAAGCCAAGCTTTACAAAGGCGATATTCCCGCCAATTATGGAGGTCGCTTGTCGTCAGTGCTTGACGTGCAAGTGAAGGACGAGATGCCGAAGAAGTTGTCGGGACAAGGCGGCATCGGGTTGGTGACCAGCCGTCTGACGTTGGAGACCCCCGCTTTCGACCAACAGACTTCCTTCCTGTTGGGTGGCCGTACTACTTATGCCGGTCTGGTCATTCCATTCCTTGGCGATGAAGTGAAAGGCTCCGACATCTATTTCTATGATCTCAATGCCAAGGTGACGCAGCGGATCAACGACAACAACCGACTCTATCTTTCCGCCTATCACGGCAGGGATCGTTTCAAAGTGAAGGAGATGATGGGGCTCGGTTATGGCAATTCAAGTGCCACCTTGCGGTGGAACCATATCTTCGGTGACAGACTTACGTCGAACCTTACCCTGGTTGGGACAAAATACAATTATAATATTGATATCTGGTTCGATCCGTACGATTTTACGCTTACTGCTGGATCGCAAAGTGCAGCGGTAAACTATGATTTCAGCATGTTGTGGAACGAAGACCATACCTCGCGATGGGGCTTGTCTTCCTCATTTTTGTCTCTTGAGCAAGGTCGGCTTGAAGACCGTGGTGGCGCATTGGCACAATACCTGAATATTGACAGCATGACTGTGGTGCGGCGCAAAGGGTTTGAGCACGCCTTGTATTTCACGCATGACCACACAATCAGTCCACGCTTTTCGATGCGTTACGGACTGCGACTTTCCTGCTTCCAAAACATCGGCGCTGAGGACCTTTTTGTCTTCGACGACAACTATCAAGTTGCCGATACCATCCATTACGGGAAAGGAGAGATCTTCAACACGGAGATTCATGCCGAACCTCGACTGGCTTCCATGTATCGTATTGACGAGGTCTCCTCGGTGAAGGCATCCTACTCTCGAACCTATCAATATATTCAGGTGGCATCGGCGGCTACAGGCGGCTTGCCTTTCGACGTGTGGTTCCCGATCAGTCCCAATGTCAAGCCGCAACGGTGCGACCAGTTTGCAGTTGGGTATTTCCGAAATTTCATGAACGATGCCGTTGAGACTTCGGTGGAGCTATATTACAAGGACTTGAACAATGTCATTGATTTCAAGGATAACGCCATGACCTACGGCAATCTGTTGATCGACGGTGAGTTGCGAACAGGCAAGGGACGCTCTTTTGGAGCGGAGTTCTTGATCAGGAAGAATACAGGGAAACTCACTGGATGGATTTCTTACACTTACTCACGTTCTTATCGCACCATCCCGGGTATCAATTTCGGAAAAGAATATCGCTCGCCATACGATCGTCCGCATAACTTCGTCATTGTGGCCAATTACGATATCAATCCGAGGCTCAGTGTGGCAGCCAACTGGATTTACAACACGGGCCAGCCGGTGACGTATCCCTTCGGACAATATACGTTGGGAGGGGTAACCTACGCCATTTACAACGGTAGTCGGAATGAGAGCCGCTATCCGGCTTATCATCGTTTGGATCTGTCATTGACGTGGCAGCTGCCCGATCGTCGTTGGAAGCGCTGGGACAGCGAGTTGAACGTGTCGGTGTATAATGCCTACGCCCATCACAATACTTGGGCGGTCACTTTCAAACAGGCCGACACGGGTGGCGTAACCACTGAAAAGATGTACCTGTTTTCAGCAGTGCCTTCCATTTCGTATCAATTCAAATTCTGAACGCCATGAAGAAACTGATCTTTTTAATTCCATTGATGCTACTCTTCGCGATGCTTTCGTGTCGGGAAGACATCATCGTTGATTTGGAGGAAGGCAGTCCGTTGATTGGCGTGGAAGGTTCGTTTACCGATGAGTTAAAGCAACATGAAGTGATTTTGAGCTATACGGCTGATTTCTACAATAGCGATGAGATCAAAATGATCACTGGTGCCAAGGTTGCCGTGACTGACGGTGTGGACACAATACCTTATTGGGAACAAGCAGATCGGCCTGGACATTATCTTACCGATTCGGTGGCGGGAAGGAAAAACACTTTGTACCGTTTATTGCTGGATGTGCCTGATGAGGCGGAGACCGATGGATTTGTGCATCTTACTGCCGAGAGTTACATGAACGACAATATCGAGGTGATCGATTCGCTTGTGCTGAAGCCTTTCACCCTGTTCTCGGGCTTGCCGATGAAAGACACCATTTATGCCATTTATCCTTATTTCCAGAGTCTGCCCGATCCTTCTATCGTTTATTTGGTTCGTCTTTTCGAGGATAGTATCTGTCAGTCGGATACGTTGACCAAGGTGTTGGCCATCCCGATGGCGGGTTATGCGGGATACTATGTGAACGGTCCCGAGTTCCTGCTCACAAATGTGGAGATTGCCGTGGGAATGGTCAGGAGCAGTGAGTTGCACGACGGCGAAGTGTTCCGCCTCGACTTGTTGAGCATTCCCCTGGATTACATGACTTTCGTCTATAACCTAAGCATGTCGATGGGCAGCAACCCGATGATGGGTCCTCCCACGAATGTGATCACCAACATCCAGCCATCGGGCTCCGCCGTCGGCTGGTTCTATGCCGCTTCGGTGGCGTCGGTGGAGATGATCTATTCCAGGCCATAATTCCACATTTCTTTAAATGGAATTGCTGGTTAACAAAAAATAGTGTATTATTGCATTGCAAAAGCATTTGTTCGTGGACGAATCAATCTAATAAACACATAATTATTAACAGTTTAAAAACAAGTATCATGAAAACAAAAGCTATTAAGACCTTCATGTTGGTTCTTATGAGTGTCTCTTTCTTGGCTTTCACTTCCTGCACTCCTCAGGATGATCCAACTCCAGACAACCCGACACCGGACAATCCGACAACTTCTGGTGACTCCTGGGCCTATCTTATCAACGAGACGCCTCACGATGCAATTGTTAATGGCAACACTTTGACATACGGCGCCCACTCCTACACTGTGAGCGGTGAATTTGATTTTGAAAGCCCCGTCACGGGTCAATTAACTGAGCCCACCGCTTTAGTCACATTTACGAACATCCCTTCAGGTTACACTGAGTTTGAGGCTGTTTACAACAACCTTCTCGGTAAATCCATTCAGGGTACTGCTGCCATGATTCCTATGGCCATGGAAATCTATGCTCGCAACGCTGAACTTGGTGAACGCTGCTTCAAGCTGATTTGCAATAGCGATGCTACAGTCGCAGGTATCGTTCGTATCCTGAAGACCAAATTCAACTATTCTACTTACAGCCCCGAAGGTGACCAGTATGTACAGCGTTATTTGCCAGCTGTTACCATGAAAGGCGCAGCTTGGAACAACGGCTATAATCCTTCGGAACCATATACATTGGAAATGTGCCGCTCTGCAAATGATCCTCAAGAAACTACCTTTACGGGCTATGGTATGGTATATTACATCTATATCTTAGCTCCTGGTGGTTGGGACACTTTCCAACGTCAAGTTGAAATCTGGCAGCCCATGGGCTCGGATATGTATAAAGTATTCAATTGCCCTGCTGTTTACACCCAGTGCAAGAACATCTATGGCACTTGGAATGGCTTAAAATAATCCGGTTCCATCAAGGAATCAAAAAAGGGACGATTACTCGTCCCTTTTTTGTTGGCCCATTTAAAAAGCCGCCCCGAAGAGCGGCTTTTTTCACGTTCATAAGCCTGGGATTTAAGCTTCTTTCACGTTGTCCATGCCGACCTGAACGGCTTGCATGTTAAGTGGGATGAGCTTGTGGGCGCGCTCCGGCAGGGAGTGACGCAGGCCCTCTTCGACGTTCTTGTTGTCGATGATGGGGCGGAGCTTCAGGAAAGCACCCAAGATGATCATGTTGAACACCTTGCTGTTGCCCATGTCGGAAGCAAGCTGAGCACCCTCGATGGTGTAGATGTGGATGTCCTTGCGGGTTGGCTTGTGCGTGATGCCGTTCGGATCATAGATCAAATAACCACCGGGTTTTACTTTGCTCTCGAACTTGTCGAGCGACTGCTGATTCAGAATAACGGCAGTGTCGAAAGCGTTGAGGATGGGGGAGCACACGCGCTCGTCACTCACGATGACCGTCACGTTGGCGGTACCGCCACGCATTTCCGGACCGTATGATGGCATCCAGCTGACTTCCTTGTTCTGCATGATACCACTGTAAGCAAGGATCTTACCCATTGACAAGACACCTTGTCCGCCGAAACCGGCTATAATAATTTCTTCTGTCATTGCTTTGTAGGTTTTAGTTATTTCTTAATCAGCTCGAAGTTGTCCTTGAGGTCGCCCAGCGGATACACGGGCAGCATGTTGTCTTGCAACCACTTGTTGGCATCGACAGCGCTCATCTTCCAGTTGGAGTTGCAGTTCGACACGATCTCGACGAAGTTCACGCCGTTCTTGTTTTCGATCTGGTTCTGGAAAGCCTTCTTGATGGCCTTCTTGGCGTTGCGCACGGCAGCGGGGCTGAACACAGCCTGACGGGTGACGTAGCGTGTGCCAGGAAGTTGGGCCAGCAGTTGGGTGATCTGGAGCGGGAAACCGTTGTTGGGGGTTCCGTCGGGCCACTGCGGCATACGGCCGTAAGGCGTGGTGGCGGTCTTCATGCCCACGAGGGTGGTGGGAGCCATCTGGCCACCGGTCATGCCGTAGATACCGTTGTTGACGAAGATCATGGTGATGTTCTCACCACGGTTGCAGGTGTGGATGGTCTCGCAGGTGCCGATGGCAGCGAGGTCGCCGTCGCCTTGGTAGGAG
>JAFYNJ010000023.1 GCA_017549805.1 Bacteroidales bacterium | reverse complement strand
GGTCTAATTCATGCAACTGCCTTGAAAGCACTGGGTTCATTTCTAATTCCCTAAAACCGTCAGTCCAACACATTTCACTTTCCATAAATTTGGCATTCCAAACAGCCACTTTTCCCACCGACATTGATACAAGCTTGCGTTCAAGTGACCCATACAAGGAACCGTCCGAAACGCGATCTTTCCCATTTATCTTATCCAACACTTTTTCAAACACAACACTCTTCTGCTTGTCTAGCTCTTTACGGAACGACTTGTGTCGGATACGGATCATTCCATCACGTCGCATCTCATAACCTACAAAGCCAATCCACTCGGCGGCATCAGTCTGTCCCATTGCCCACAGGTAGGCATTTTTGCTTTTGCTTTTCCAAAACTCTGGATTATTGAACTCAAGTCGTTTCTCTGGTTCATGAGGCACCAACTTAAGTTTCTTGGCTCCGTTATAATATGTAAAGAACAACTTGTGGCAACGTTGGCGACAAGTGGAAACAATAATCATGTCATCGCAATAGCGGAGATACAAGTCATTCTCTTTTGTGTGACTCATCACTTCGTGGTCAACGGAGTTGAGCACCATGTTGGCTATCAGACCCGAAAGTGCACCGCCTTGCGGTACGCCAATTCCCATTCGCATTAGACCACTCTGCGATTTGGCAATGCCGTTGTCCAGCAACTCATCTTTCACCCATTTGAAACTACGACATTTTCCATCGATATGGTTCTCTTCCCAAAAATCGGGACAATGATTCTTGCAATATACATTTTTTGGGAAGGTGTAACATCTGAGATACGCCTCAAAAACTCGATTGATCTCATCGAACTGCAGCCCTGGATTTTCTTTTGCTACTTTGCGCAACAGCATGTGATAGCACTTACGGACCACGTTGTGACTCACTGTATCGTAGAATTTTTTGAGGTCACACTCTGAAACATAAAGATTGCGATCCGACATCTGCTTTCTGTATTCCTTGATGCGGGCTATGGCATCGTGATGAGAGGTTACATAATCCTTTTGGCCGTGATATGTGCGTTTGCTGCGGAATGCAAGTGACTCATCGTAGAATTGATTATTGAATAATTCTGTGAGGTATTTGTTTGCCAAGATGATAATAACTGAATCCTCCAAATTAGTAAACTTGCACAAAGGGCGGCAACTCGACTCGTCTTTCTTTTCGGGGAACACCATAGGGGCATCAAACCTAAATTCAATGTCCTTCACGCGGTTTTGAAGTTTTGTCACAAAAGTTTCCAACTTTAGGAGATAAGCGGGCTTTACTGCCCTAGACATATCCTTTTCAATTGTCCATTGGATGGCCATCTTGTTACACTGCGACGCAGACCTACGCTGTAAATGAGCACCGTCTTCAGTTTTGCGATAACGACCTTTTTCACCAAGAGTCACCCAATGTTTCCTTGATGGCAACAACGACAGCAATTGTCGATCAGCCTCTGTAAGAATTCCCAAACTCATCTTGGGCGACATAAGGTGAAGCATGTGCTTTTTATGGCGCTTGTCAGCCAACTGAACACGTTTGCTGATGAGGATTTCAGCAACGGCCATAAATGATATGTAATCAAGAAATGCTTGCATGTTTGAAAAGAATGGCACAAAAGGACGACATCACCGAAAAAAGAGATAATCCGAAACAAAAAATGTTCTTCCTTTGTTGGCGGAGAAGTGGAAGAAACTTGCTGACCCCGCCCGTACGTAGGCCTCAACAGATACTAATCATCCGTTGTGGTATCCTCTATGGTTACTGCCTTCTGTGCCATTTTATATCCTTTACATTGTGCGAAATAAATGAGTGTTCCTATTGTGATTTCATAATTACTGTGCTCGTAGCAGTAGCGCAGCATTGAACGGCTTGCCTCCTCGTCGTGGCGAGGCCCGTCGAGGCGACATAGTCGGAGGTAGTAGTTCTCGCCCACATCGTAGTTAAAGGCCGACACTATGGCCATAGCTACGCTGAACCATTCATAATAAGAATGGGTGATGGAGATATTGCGCTTTTCAAGATATTTAATAATTGAGTTCACTGTTTTTCGGGCAAACTGATTGTTACGTCCGGGTTCGTTACGTCGATAGTTGTTCCCATTATATGTTCTAAAGGCTTTGCGGTGATGTTCGGCCTCTTTCTTTGCTTCCTTCACTTCTTCTATAGGCTCCACAGGGAATGCCACCACCTCGTC
The DNA here is from genome assembly GCA_017549805.1 of Bacteroidales bacterium. Classification (GTDB taxonomy): domain Bacteria; phylum Bacteroidota; class Bacteroidia; order Bacteroidales; family F082; genus Limimorpha. The sequence goes on along the minus strand of JAFYNJ010000023.1, from coordinate 32,294 downwards.
TTTCACACACAAATTAGGGTCATAGGAGACGAAACAAAGCCTCGGCACATCCTTGCACTTGATGTCAAGTTCAATGTTGTAATGTCCCTTGAAGTATTTTGACAGCTGGTTAAACGCCTCTCGGTGCCAATATTTCTTATCCATTAAATCAATATTGCCATAATCAAGCAACACTAGCCCTTTGTAACCTTTGCCAGATGGCGACAGCCAGAAGGCAAACACATAAGGATCTTCTTTAAGGTTTTGCTTTACCGAGATTAGTTGCTTGGCATCCAGTTTGTCGATATCGAGTGTCATCAGACGATTGTACTCTACAATGTCAGTGACGGCATGGCCGCCTGCGAACTTGCCTGCGAATATATTTGCTGGCAGGGTGCTTTTTATGCGGTCATATTCGTCGTGATTGGCCTCTACCGAAGCACGCATACGTAGAATATCCTGCTTCTTTTCTCCGTTGCGAATCGCCGCCAATGCCGCGCGCAGGGATTGATGGGCAATATGTTTTGAGGTAGTGGAGGATACCCATGAAACCAAAACGTCAAGTAATTCTTCCTTGGTCATACTATTATGGGATACAGGTTTCTGTCAAATAAGTTGTTCATTTATTATTCAAGCCAACTTTTCTTAAGGGGTATTTGGTCATTTTTGCTCGGAGTAATGCAGATTTTTCCGACCGCAAAGATAGTAATAAACCATTGTTTGGCAATTCTGTTATCCTAAAACTTGAGATTCTCGTGAGAATTGTCTATAACTAGGTACTGGTAAGCCGTTGTTTCACATTAAAAGTTAAAACGTAAAAAACAGGTAAAACATTACCAGATGAGAAACAATTTGTATTTTTGCCATATTAACACACAAAGTGTGAGCCTATTTAACCTAAAAACATAAGTAGTTCAACGTGGGGACATATATAGTATTAAATTTGAAATTGATATGAATAGTAGAACATACTATGGAGAATACTCATTGAAACATTGGCTACAACTGATGTTGAGCGAGAATATTGTGCTGCCGCAATACCAACGAAGCTTTGTATGGAAAGAGCCAGACATGAAACGACTCATTAAGTCATTTGCGGAGAAACAGTTTGTTCCACCAGTTACTTTGGCACTCTTTAATTCAAAGGCTCAAAATGTCCACACAAATTTGATTATCGATGGCCAACAGCGTCTTACAACTATTCTATTGCTGTTTCTTGGTTATGTTCCTGATTTGGATAAGTTCGAAACAGATGACGTTATTGCATCTGGAGATGATAGTTCTGAAGATGATGTGGATGAGACCGAAACGGCTCCAAAGTCGAAAATTCCAGTCAAGTGGACTATTAGAAAACTATTTGAAAATAAACCTTCAGAGAACACAGTTGAGCGAATAAGGGCAAGGCTGGCTTCTGACGATAAATACTATGAGTTTAATTATGCTGGTCTTAATGACGATTTTTTCGACAAAACATATTTGGGCTTTTCCTATATTATTCCCGAAAGTAATAACGAGGTTGAAATACAAAATAGCTATACGCAACTGTTCCGTAATATTAATTATTTAGGTGCTCATCTTTCAGTGGTTGAAAGTCGACGATCGCTATATTACATGAAGTCGCAGTACCAGAAGTATTTTGAAGGTCAGCTTGAAGATGAAACCGATGTACTTTGCGGTATCACATTGCTTGAAAAGATGAGACTTACAAAAATTGACTTCGTAAGGTATTTGGCGGTGCTTTCACAATACACTATTTTAGATGCCAAGAATAAGGATAAAGTATTGAAGTGGTATTCATCCTATTCTTCCCGAGAATCATTCTATTCAGACTATGTATCGTACATTGTTGGTGTGGAACAAGAAAGCTATGAAAAGAAATTCGATGGATTTAATTTTGAAACCACATTCCCTGATGAATGCTGGAAACAGCGTTTTATTGAACTTCATGATGCGATTTCCACATTGAGTCCAAGTTTAGGTCTGAATAAAGACAATGCCTTCACCTCGTGGATTGATGCCGATTATTGGTTGTTTGGGCTTATTTATTATTTGGTGTTTGTCGGCAAAAAACTTAAAGATGATAAAACTTTATTGATTGACCAAATGATTAAAGAGATTAAAAAGAAACGTGATACTGCGGAGTATTCCAAATCACCCAATCGCCTTGGGAATCTGCGTGAAAGATTGTTGAAATCAATTGAAATTGTTGGAAAGCATGTACAATAGTGTTCATGGCAAGTTCATATCAACGCCATTAAAAGAAATTCTGCGTGACGGTATAAATGCAAGTGCCTCAATTAAGACAGGAGTAGAAACTTATCCGTTAGGGGAGTATTTTTTTCAGTCGCTATTCCTCCGTATGACCGGAGCTCAGGAGCAGAAGATGAAGTGCATTACCTGGGAATTGGCTACAAACGATTATACTTATCGTTATGATTTGTTGCACAAGAAGAATTACGGCGAATGCTCGAATTACAATGAAAAATGTAGTATTTACAAAGATCTTATAGAGCTAATTCAAAAAATGCAGCCCGGCTTTTCGGTGTATCAACTTTGGGAAGATATAACAATCGAACAGGAAACATGGGAAAAGGAAAGAAAAAAATGGGAAAAGAAAATTGAGGAGAATAATAAAAAGCAAGCGCAAGCCATTATAAAAAAGAAAGAAAAAGAAACGGGAAAGAGCATTAACCAAGATGAGAAGGATAGAATTATTAACGGATTAAAAAGCAGATCCCTGCCTGAAGAGGATTTTCGCCAGCATATTGCTAGTGTGAAAAAGAAAGCTATTATTAATAGTTTGATTCATTCTATTCAAAACGGACTGGCATCAACTCAAATAGTATTATGGAAGCAGGCTGATTTTGATGCGTTTAGCAACTGTTGGCCCAAAATATTAAAACCAGAATGGATAGCAATGAACGATGTCCGGTTGTTGGAAACAAAACTACAAAAATTTTATGAAGAAGTGGTTTATGTTCATCGTAATCGCTGCGCTCATAATACCAATTCTTATCAAACTGATTTACCTTCTTTGAAAACCATTGCTGATAAAGGATTCAGCAATCAGAATTATTTCTATCGTTTTGTGTTGTTGATACTCATCGATGAAGTTTTTGTTCGATTGTATAGGAAATATCAGAGTTTGCTTGAATCTGACATTATTATTTGAATGATAGTTAATAAGTAGTGATGTGCTGATTTTGGTTAAGTCACCAAGGTGGCAGCTGTGAGAAATACTAATGAATATTGTCACATGTTCTAAAGCTTGCCAGTGAAGAATTATCCTCGCCGTGACAACATGAAAAAGTTGTGACGTGTTAAAACTGAACTTTTTGGTCGGAATTATTGCCGATTTTTCCGATTGAAAAGTGGATGGTGGTTGCTGCTATTTTTCTATGGTATTCGCAATTATTATGAATTTGGGGACACAAAACATGCATTCTTGATGTGGTAGGAATCCCCTGGCCTGCGGCCACCCCCAATCCCCCTGGCCCCCTTAAAAGGGGGAAGAGGGGGAGATTTTTGATTGAATTTGATGGATTTTGAGTAATTTTGTGGCGTGAAACGGTGGTTTTATATAGGGATTGTTTTGCTGGTGGCAGTGTTAGCGGGATGTAATACTCCCCCGCCCGTTGGGCACCCCCTCTTAGAGGGGGAAGGACTCCCCCGGCCTGCGGCCACCCCCTCTCAGAGGGGGACGACCTCACCCCGACCCTCTCCTGGAGGAGAGGGAGTGGCCTCACGGATGCTGGAGAACATCGATAGTCTGATGTGGCAGCAGCCGGATAGTGCTTTTGCGATGCTTCAGGAGTTTGCTTCAAGTGCGGCAGCGGATAGCCTGGATGAGTATAACGGGCATTATTGCCAGCTATTGATCTCGGAGCTGCTGTATAAAAATAATTATGCACAAAGTAATCGACATGATTTGCTGAAGGCGGTGGATTACTTTGACAACAGCGACAATGCGTTTTTGTCCGCCCGGGCGCATTATATGAATGGTGTGGGCTGCTACGAGCGCGACAGCATCATCGCGGCCTGCAAGGCGTATCTGAAAGCCCTGGAGCTGATGGAGACGCATTTCCCGGACCTAGCCCTACAGCGCAATACAGCAACGTATGGCACCACCGCCCTGCCATCCAACCGCCTCCTCTGGTTCATGGATCTCACCTACTGTCGCCTCGAAGGGCTGTTCTCCAGGCAGTTCATGCAGGAGCCGGCCATTGTCTGCTGCAAAAGAGCCCTCGCCATCGACACCATCTGTTCCATCGATCCCTACAACACTCCTTCGCTATTCCTCAACCTTGGACTACAGTATAACAAACTGTACGAGCTGAATAAAGAACCGTATCTGGCGGACACCTCCGAGTATTATTTCAACGAAGCCCTGAGGCACCTGCCCGACACCAACAACCGGCTCTTCATCGATGTGGTCACGCAGCGGGAACTGCTGAAAATCAATATGGGACAAGATTTCGAGCCCTCCATCATCGTCTTGAAACGCATGGCGGACCAAACCCTCGACGAGACCGAAAGGTTGTGCAGTTATCTGGCCATCGGCGGCATCTATCACAGCTACAACCAGTACGACTCGGCTTTGGTATATCTGACCCCTGTGTTTGAGAACGAGAAGGATCCTTACAGGCAAAAGGTTGTCGCCCCGTATTTGCACGAGATTTACCTGAACACGGGCGACACGGTGAAAGCCGCCCTGTGCGCGCGGTACATTGCGGACAACACGTCCACTGAGGGCGAAAGCAACGCCCAAGTCTCAACGCTCAACGAACTGTATCAGCAGCATCTGCAATGGGAACAGGATCGAGCCAAGGAAGTGGAACGCCAACGAGCAGCAAGACATAGTCGGTGGATTTGGATGGCGATTGTGGGACTGCTGTTGCTGGCGGCCATTGCGTTCGTGGTGGCACGGCGGGGCTATGGCAAACGGCTAAAGCTTCAACAAGAAGAATCGAGCAAACAGCTGGAGGCGGCACAGGATGCCTTGAAGGCGAAGGAGCATGATGCTCTTTTGACGAAGGTGACGGCCATCTATCAGGACAAACTCAGCAACAAGGCGAAACGCATTTTTGAGGCATTCAGCGAGGCACATCCTGAAGCTGTAGCGAAACTGAAAGCGGCTTATCCTGATTTGACCGACACGGAGGTTGATGTCTGTGTACTCTCTCATTTCGCATTCCGCGTGAAAGAGATCGCCGACATCCTTGAATTGCGTGAGAATACGGTGGCAAAACACCGCTCCAACATTAAGAAAAAGACCCAAATTGAGGCTGTAAAGGACTTGATGCAGCGGTTTATTTAGTGGATGGGATTGTTGTAATCTATTGATTTTCAAAGTCAATCTTTGAGAAAATAGTGGATTGGCCCGAGAAGTTGCTTTTTTCATGGATTTTTGTTATAGTTTTGGAAGTTTAAAACTTCTGTGCTATGACAAAAGCAAGACTTTACATGCTGGTTGCGCTTGTGCTGGTTTTCGGGGGCAAGGCCGTTGCTCAGGAGTGGGAACATTCCCACGAATATTTTCAATCCAGTGATGAATCCATAGGATATAATGACGTTTACGAAACCGTTTCAGGAAATATCGCCGTTTCAACGTTTCAATACTTCAAATGTGGTTACGGCGATTTCTACGCTCCGCATCCTTTTTTGACAATGTTCACGGCTGACGGCGAACAGGTGGCCGAACAATCGTTTTTCAAGGAGGCTTATTACGGAACCCGTCCGTTTATGTTAGAAAACGATAATGGCGAGCTTTTCATGATGACCACCTACACTCCCGACCACGACAATTCGTCTTTCAATTATTTTCAAAACTATGACAATCCACCAGACGATTGCATCCTTGCGTTATACAAGCTCGATGACCAGCTTAATGTTTTGGAAAACCATGAGCATCGTTTCAAAATTGATACCTTTGAATGGCATAACGCTCAGTTTAATGTCTCACCTCTTGAGTTTTGTGGGGCGCTGGCGCTCATATCGCCGATAGTTGACAACAACCAAATCGTCGGTGGCTTTGTCAAAACACACAGCCACAAACCGTCAAATATGCCGTTGGAACAGGATTCGTTATTCATGTTTCGCATGGACTTTGATGGTAACTTTATAGATTTGAAGGGTTATCCTCTGCCGATATTCAACGGTGGCGGCAGTCAGCGGCACTTCTTGGAAGTCAACCTTTTGTACAAAGCCGATACTGGATATGTGCTTTATTGTCCGTTCCGCTTCATTGATGATGGCAACAGTTACCATGTGGTTTATTTTGATGACGATTTGAATATCTTGAATGTCAGACCTTTCCATAAACCTGACCCGATTTCACAGACCGATGATGTAACCCAGGGCATCAGGATTAAGAGAAGCCGCCACAACACAACATACTTTACTGCGGAATTGGCATCAAACAACAACAAAGCGACCGATTACGATGTCAGGCTTTATGAGTTTGACGATGACATCAATGGCACAGAGCCGTTTGTCCCCTCGTTGCAATATATCACCCGCACTTCCAATGATTTGGATTGGCCTTGCGGCGTTGATTTGTTGGATGATAACACTTTATACTTCGCATACACTTTGAACAGAGGCTTTTGGGAAGACCTTGACTCTTGGTTGATGATAGAACATTTGGATTCAGCTTTTGACACGATTTTCACCGTATATTACGACCTTGAAGGTTTACGTATTCACAGCGTTGGCAATGCTATCAATGCGACTCGCGACGGAGGTTTGCTGCTTGTTTTCCATTCGCAAAACCTCAACAATCTCGACCAATGTTGGACTACTGTCACCAAATTCCCTGCCGAGGCTTTTGTAGGTATCGAGGAGGCGCATGACAATGGACTGAAGGTTGCCATCGCTTATCCTAATCCCGGAAGTAATGTGCTGAATATCCGCACGAGGTTGCAAAATGCCTGGGTGGAGGTGTATGATTTGAATGGGAGGCTGGTTCATAGACAGGATATTACGGAGAATGTGACGGGGATTGATGCAGGGGAATGGGCTGAGGGAGTTTATGTTTGGAAGGTGATATCAAACGGCAAATTAGCGGAAAACGGAAAATGGATAAAAGAATAATACTATGAAAGCAATTAGAATTTATGCCCTGCTTGCGCTGATGATGACGTTGGCGTTTCCTTCATGCGCCATCATCGAAGTCAATGGATTGGGAAACGATTACAAAGATTTGACCGAAAGCCAAAAGGCGTTGGTGCGTCCATTGGAGCGTTTTGAAGACGCACAGCCAGGCTTGGTTTACAAACTGACCATGCCGATGCTTAAGGAAGAGTTGGAGAAACAGCCTAAAGCCATCGTGCGTGTCTTCAATCCAGCCTGTAGGGGCAATGCCTGCAAGCCGCTTTCGTCGTTTCAGCAGTATGCGCAAGAAAACGGATATGTGCTATACCAAGTGATGATTAGTTATGCAGGGCTGGGGGATGCGGTTGCACAATCGGCGGAGTTTCCGCTGTTTGTCATCGACAACGATTATTATAGAACTTCCTTGCAGCCGCTTTATGTGCGTTATTTCACCAACGAATTGGTGGGGCTGCCACGCAAGACGAAAGAGCGGGATGTGCCGGAAGAACTGGTAGGGCAATTCTACTTTTTTGAGGAGGGGAGGCTGATGAAGGTAACGGATGAATTATAAGAATACAATACGTAGAGATAAATGTGCGTTCTATAATAATCATCATCAGAAATCATGAAAAAACATTGGATTCTTTTACTTTTTATGCTGCCAATGACGGCGGCTTTTGCCCAGCACGACCTGAAAATTGACTTGGGTTATTCGCGGATGCTACACAAAGATTGCCTTTGGGACTATTCCGACTTCCGTGTCGGAGCGGGTTATGAAATCACCGATTGGTGCGTGACGGGCGTTTTCGGTAGCTACGGAAGGCATCAAGGAAGTGTGAGATACTTTGCTCCCGGTTCCTATGAAATCGTTGAATATGAGGGAACCATGGACGAGCGAGACTACTATTATGGCGTAGATGTGGAGCTGCATCCGTTGGCCGCTTTCTTTCCTGATTTCCATTGGGTGGATCCCTATTGCCGTGGTGAGTTGGGATTGAGGACAATCACAGAACGATACACGCCCCAATATGAAGGCTATTTAGCGGAACCAGTCCGCAATGACTTCCTTTACGGCGGAAGCCTGGGTCTGGCCATCAACCCTTTGAAATATTTCGGGGTTTTCTACGAATACGCTTTCGATAACCTCAACAAGACCGTTGTCAACAGTGGTGCTTCATATGAATTTAGAACCAAGCCAATCCACCGATTTGGCATCAATGTCCGTGTTCCAATCGTCAAATAAAATCATGAAAAGATTCCTACTATTGTTATTGGTGGTAGCATTATGCCTCGCCTCGTGCCGAAAGCAGGTGCCCGGCTATATATACCCCGATTTTGACCCCGAGCCGACCATGAACGCCGTGCTGATCAACGGTGAACCCATTCAGGTGTATCTGTCGATGGCCCAACGGCTCGACTCGGTACACCCAATACCTTGCTCCGATGCCGAGATGCTACTTTACAAGGACGGGGAGTTTGTGGAGCAACTGGCCCACCATGGTGAGGGACGCTACAAAGGCTCCACCGTGGCGGAAGCCTTGCACGAATATAGCTGCAAAGTGGCGATTCCTGGTTATGACACACTATACGCTCGTACCGAAGTTCCGACAAGACCCGTGGTGACCGATGTCAACATCATCGAAAACGCCACCCTCGACGAGGAGGGGAATGCTTGTCCGGCTATCATGGTCACCTTCAAGACCGACCCTAACAAAAGACAGTATTACCAGTCGAGCATCGGCGCGGCATTTTTCTACTACTATTACTACCTCGGTATGATTTACAACTCCACTGGTACCAGAGGTACCATGAACCATTCCATTAATACCGACGATCCCGTGCTGCTCAACGAGGGTTCCGACCTGTTGCTGTTCAGCAATGAAATCATCCCCGATACCGCCTATACGCTTAAGGTGAACGCCTCGTTCAACAGCCACAGCTATTCATCTTCAGGTCAGGCTGTGGCGTTCGATTCCATCGTGCGGCGAGGCTATGTAGTGGTGTCGATGTCGGGCATCGCTGAGTCGTGCTACCAATATCGCAAAAGCCAGGAAGCATTTCAGGCGCCCGATGCTTACACCAACCTTTTCCTTGGCACTATCACGCCGCTAAACCTATACACCAACGTGGAGAATGGCCGAGGTCTGTTCACCGCCATCGCACCCGTGACCTGCGATACCGTGTTTCTCCGTTAAAACCCGACTGCCATGAAAAGAGTATTGTGTTTGATTGTTATGATGGCTTGCCTGGGCGCTCAGGCGCAGCAGACCCACATCACAGGTTTTGTTTCGGATGCTTTGGACGGGGAGCGTGTCATCGGGGCCAACGTGTATGTGCAAGACCGCAGCCGAGGGGTGGCCACCGACCAGAAAGGCTACTTCAACTTCGCCGTTCAGTTGCCAGTCACACTCTGTGTATCGTTCATCGGTTATGCCGACACCTGTTTCACCGTGAATAGCGTTCCCGAACAACCGTTGTCTATCAATTTGCGCCCCACGGCGGAAACGCTTAACACCGTCGAAGTGAGCGCCGAACGAATTGAGCGGAAGCCTTTCAACACCGTGACGCTGACCTCCAAGAACATTGACCTGCTGCCCACCATCGGCAGCCGTCCTGACATCATCAAGGCGGCACAGCAACTTCCCGGCATCGAGGCGGCCACCGAGGCCTCCAGCCTGATGATTGTGCGTGGCGGCAATCCGGGCGAGAACCTTTATATGCTCGACAACGTGCCGCTCATCTACGTGAATCACTTGGGCGGCTTCATGTCGGTGTTCAACTCCGACATGATCAACACGATGGATGTGTATAAAGGCGGCTTTCCGGCGCGTTTCGGCGGCAAGCTTTCTTCCATTGTCGATCTCACCGCCAAGAAAGGCGACCCCACCAAGCTGAAGGGCTCGCTGAGCGCAGGCTTGACGGATGTGGCCTTCGCCGTGGAAGGTCCCGGTGGGTTCAAGAACACCAGTTTCCTCGTCACCGGACGCAAGACCTTGACTGAGGCTTTGCTCTTTGGGGCAAGCCAACTCAGCCAGGCCGGCGGCGGACAGGAGAACAGCCTCATCTACGGTTTCCACGACATCAACGCCAAATATACCTGGAACCCCGATGCCAAGAACTCGTTTGCCTTCAACCTTTACGAGGGCGATGACTACCTGCGTGTCTGGAAAAACAAAAGCGACCAATTCGGTTTGGAACGCAACAGCATCAGCAACGTCTGGGGCAACCTACTCATGTCAGGCCAATGGAACAGCGCTCTGACCTCAAGGCTCTTCACCGCCAACACCCTCTCGTTCACACATTACCGTCTCAAAAACAAGCTGAAGACCCACACGGTCAACATGATTGACACCACTGATTTCTTCAACAAGTCGATCTCACGCGTGGGTGACCTCTCGCTGCGTTCCGATTGGAAACTGTTCGTGGGCAACGCTTGGACATTGGAATATGGCTTGCAGTCGTCGTACCTGACCTACCAGCCCAACCATTTCACCAGCAGCGTGGCTCCAGCGAGCAACTCCGACCGCTCCACGGTGTTCGACAACTCGGTTTATCTTGACAACAAGTTCAAGTTCGGCACTTGGTTCAACGGCAGTATTGGCATAAGATTTAATAGTTATATTAATAAAGATTATCATCATCTGGCATGGGAACCCAGGCTTAATTTGAACGTACGCATTGCCCAAAGCACTTTCAACGCCACGGCGATGCGTGTGACGCAGAACTCGCATCTGATGATGACCCCAGGCTCCATCATGAACAACGAGATCTGGATTCCCGCCGACAGCCGTGTCAAGTCGGCCACCTCGGAACAGGTGTCGCTGGGATGGCAACGCAGTTTCTACGATGGGCATTTCAACGTGGAGGTGGATGGCTACTATAAACGGCTCCACGACCTAGCGACCTATCGCGAGGGAGCCAACATCCTCATTGGCGATACCGACTGGCATAGCAAGGTGGAAAGCGGCGGTGAAGGCAAGTCCTACGGCATTGAAACCATGGTCAAAGCTGATTTTGGTGTCATCGATGGCTATCTGGGCTACACTTACTCGCACACCACCCGTCAGTTCGACGACATTAACTTCGGGAAGGCTTATGTGTTTGAGTACGACCGTCCTCATTCAATCAATCTCAACTTGAACTGGCAGATTGATGAGGCTTGGTCATTGAGTGCCTTATGGACGTACCAGACGGGATTGCCTTACACGCCTGTGGTGGGTGTGCAGACCGTCCCAGTGGTCAGTCCCGATGGTGAAGTGGGGTTTGATGAGACCTTCATCTACGGTGAGCGAAATAGTGAGCGGATGCGCGACTATCACCGGCTCGACCTTTCGGCGCATTACAAGACCACTGACAAGAAAAACCGCAAGGTGGAATGGACGTTCTCGCTCTACAACGTGTATTGTCGACGCAATCCCTACTATTATTTCTATGGCGACCATAACGGCGATCCCGTCAGTTGGGGGATGTATCCTGAGGAGCCAGCTTCGCTATGGCAACGGACCTATTTCCCGTTGATCCCGTCGGTGAGTTATAAGGTATGGTTTTAGTGGAGGGCGTTATGCGTGATAACGTGCTGGCGTGCTAACGAAGTGGGGCAATAAATATTTCCGTTGAGCGTTGAAAGTATTAGCAATTAAAGTGTAAATAACCAAATAATAACCATAATGAGAGTTTGCAGATTCGTTTTATTCTTCTTGGCTGCTTTAATTATCGCTTCCTGCAGCCGAATCGATGAGGTTGACATCAACAGCTTCAACCAGCCGGATGGCGAGGTTTTGAATGGCCATGTCGCGGTGTTCGGCAATGTGACCACCGAGACGCGCCAGCATCGTGTCACCATTTCACCTGTGCATCAATGGGGCGACAACCAAGCTGTTTTGCCTGAAATCAACCGTGTTTTTGTGCTTTGCGGCAACGACACGATTCCTTATATTGAAAAGGAAGCTGACCGCAGCAGTATGGTTTTCGTTTCGGAGCACCCCTTCAAGGGCGAAACGGGCAAGACCTATAAACTTGTCATCGAGACACCCACGGGCGACATCACCGCCGAGGACTATCTGACGCCTTTGGGCGATACGGATTACCTCCCCATCATCAAGGACAACACAAAAGTGAGGAGTTATCAGATGAACTCGGGCAAGATGGCGCATGAATTCCAGTTTGACAAACATATCTACACCGTCGGGGAACAACCTGTGATTTGCGGTCTAACCTTCCGACAGCCGGAGGATTTCCCCATCGACAGCATCGAAAGCGTTTCGTTCGTCCATAACGATATGTCGCTCTCGGCACTGTTTACTGCCAGATTGTTTTGGTATTCCTATCATGTCACGGAAGATCATCTCGACCAAAGCGAGACTTTCATCACTTGTTCGGTCTCGCCCGAATTCTACACCTTCCTGTTGGATGTTTTCAACGAAGACGACTGGAGTCTGGGGCTGTTCGCCACCATCTCGGGCAACGTGCGTGGCAATGTAAAGAACGGCTACGGCTATTTCTTCGCCTCCGACGTGCAACGCCAACCTTTTACTTACCACGAAATCTACGATGCCATCACCCCCGAAAACGAATAAGCCATGAAACGTATCTTTATCACCATATTATTCTTTGCCTCTTTTGTTTGTCTTCAGGCACAAACCTATACATTAAGCGGCCACATCATTGATGCTGCCACAGGCGAGACGCTGATCGGAGCTACCTTGTATGAGGCTTCGTCGCAAACAGGCACCTCGGCCAATGGCTACGGCTTCTATTCGTTGCGGTTGCCAGCAGGAAAACACAAGTTGCAATGCGCCTATTTGGGCTACAATACCAAGGAGATTGAAATCCAGCTCAATGCAGACCAAACCTTGGAAATCAAGTTAGAGGAAAACGCTGTGGGTTTGGGTGAAATCACTGTTGAGGCGGCAGCTGTGGAGCGTCCGCAAAAGCAGAACGAGTTCCATGCCGAGATGCTGACCATCAACTCGATACGCAAACTGCCGAGTGTGTTCGGCGAGGCCGACATTCTCAAAGCGGTACAGATGCAGTCGGGTGTGAAAACCATCGGCGACGCCTCGTCGGGACTGCTCGTGCGTGGCGGCACCAACGACCAGAACCTCATCCTCATCGACGAGGCACCTATTTATAACCCCTCGCACCTCTTCGGCATGATCTCCATCTTCAACCCCGAAGCCGTGAACCAGGTGACGCTCTACAAGAGCAACATACCCGCTCAATATGGCGGTCGCGTCTCTGCCGTTCTTGACTGCAAGATGAAGGAAGGCAACATGAACCACCATGATTTTTCGGTGGCGTTGAGTCCTTTTGCCGCCACACTCACCGCCAATGGCCCCATCGTCAAGGAAAAGGCTTCTTACCTGATTTCGGCACGCAGGAGTTTCATCGACTTTTTCGTGAAGCCCAATGAAAGCATGCCGCTTGTCCCGAGGTTTTACGACCTGAACGCGAAAATCAACACCAAAATCGGGCAGAACGACCGCATTTATCTCTCGTTCTATCGAGGCCACGATGTCATTGAGTCCATGGGCGGCATCGACCAATCGCAAGGCATGTACAATACCTGGGGCAACGCTTCCGGCACCTTGCGCTGGACGCACAACTTCGGCAGCCGCTGGTTCCTCAACACGGCCTTCATCGTCAGCGATTACAGCAACGACCTCGACTACCAATTCAAAAGACGCAAGTTCAACTGGCGCACAGGCATTTCCGACCTCAACCTGAAAGCCGCATTGAGTTATTACATCGCCCCTGATTGTGAACTCCGCATTGGCGCAGGTGCCATCCGCCATGCCTTCACTCCTGGAGAGTCCGACAGCATCGGGATGAGTCTGCCGCATTATCAGGCGATGGAGTATTCCGCATACGTGTTGAACGACTGGAAACCCTTGTCGTGGTTAGGCTTCAACTACGGCCTGCACCTGTCGGCCTTCCAGCCCTTGAACAGCGACGAGAAACTGATGGTCTATCCCGAGCCTCGCGTGAGCATGAACGTCATGCTGAGCGAAAACACCTCACTGAAAGCCGGCTATGCGCGGAATGTGCAGTATATCCAAGTGCTGCAAAACACAGCCTTGGACTACCAATCGCTTGAAACTTGGTTCCCAGCGGTCAACGGATTGAAGCCAGTCATTGCCGATGTGGTTTCGGGTGGTTGCTTCCTCGATTTCGGTGGGCAGTATTCCGCTTCGGCTGAACTCTATTACAAGAAAGGCCAAAACAAAATCGACTTCATCGACCATGCGCAGCTCATCAGCAACCCGAATGTCATTAACCAAGTGAGAAGCGGAAAATCAAAGGCTTATGGTCTGGAATTGAACCTTTCGAAGAATGCCGGAAAGTTCACGGGAGCCATGAGTTACACCTATTCACGTGTGATTTATACCATCGACGGCATCAACGACGGCAATCCCTATTCGGCGTTGTCAGACATCCCGCACGACTTCCGCATCAACGGCTGCTATCAGTTCACGCCGCGCTGGAGTGCGAGTGCGGCTTGGCAGTATTCGAGCGGTCATCCCGTCACCTTGCCTGTGGGCTTCTACGAATACATGGGGCAGACCGTCCCAGTTTACACCGAGCGCAACGCCAGCCGCACGCCTGCCTATCACCGTCTCGACCTTTCGTGCGCCTATCATTCGCCGAAATATAGGAACGGCTTCAATTGGAGCGCAAGTGTCGGTTTGTTCAACGCCTACAACCGTTTGAATCCCATCGGCTATCAGTTTGAGACCGATATTGAATCAGGCGAGATGCGGGCATACGCCTACTCGATGTTTGGAATTTTGCCTAATGTTTCGCTTAGGGCGGGATGGTGATGCTACCTGGTTTTCGTTCTTGCTAAGTATATTTCCCGTGACCTCCATGTTGAAAAGAGAAAATAGATCTTGACGAGAGGTAATGAAAAAAGTCCTAACTGATTGAAATCAATTAGGACTTACTTTTGTTTTTGTGACCTGGCTGGGGCTCGAACCCAGGACCCCCACATTAAAAGTGTGATGCTCTACCTGCTGAGCTACCAAGTCTACCGTTTTGCGGGTGCAAAATTACACCTTTTTTTTCATTCCGCAAGGAAATAATTCAAAAAGTTTCTTTCGCTCATTCCAGCACACCCTTGCCCTGACGCACAATCATGGGCTCGTCCTCGGTGCAATCCACCACGGTACTGGCCACATGCTCGCCCGCACCGCCGTCGATGATGATGTCCACCAGATCCTTGTAACGGTCGTTGATTTCCTCCGGATCGGTAAGGTAGCCGCCCATCTCGTCCTCCTCATCGACCAGTGAAGTGGTCATGATGGGATGTCCGAGTTCCGCCACCAGATTGGTGATGATGGGCTGGTCGGGGATGCGGATGCCCACGGTTTTCTTCTTACTCTGGAAGATGCGCGGGATGTTGTTGTTGGCATCCAAGATAAAGGTGAACGGTCCGGGCAGGTTCCGTTTCATCATCTTATAGACCTGGTTGCTGATGGGGCGGGTAAACTCGCTCAGCATGCTGAGGTCGTGGAAGATGAAGGAGAAATTGGCCTTCTCCTTGCGAATGCCCTTGATCTGGCAAATGCGGTCCAATACCTTCGGACTGTTGATGTCGCCTCCCATGCCGTAGATCGTGTCGGTAGGGAAGATGATGACGCCACCGTCCTGAAGGCATTCCAGGATCATCTTCACATAGCGCGGATTGGGATTCGTGGGATAGAGTTTGAGAAACATCTTGTGAAATTTTAAGCCGCAAAATTACAAAAAGCCGTGAAATTATTACTTTTGCAGCCCGAAAAAAACACGATGATGGCGTTGACCCTAAGTATTTGCTTTATAACATGCCTGGTCATGATCTTAGGCGTGCTGTTTTTCCCCAAGATCCGCATCGGATCGTTGAGGATGGGCACTTACTGGATGGTGGCGCTGATAGGGGCTTTGCTGCTGCTGGTCACCGGTCAAGTGCCATTGCCCACTATAGGTAACGCCCTGATTAGCGATACGGCCATCAACCCGCTGAAGATCTTGGTGCTGTTCATCTCCATGACCATCCTTTCGATCTATCTTGATGAGTTGGGCTTCTTCCGCTATCTGGCCAACAAGACCTTGAAAAGGGCAGGGACGAGCCAGACGAAGCTGTTCATCTATCTTTATCTTATTGTGTCGGTGTTGACGGTGTTCACTTCCAACGATGTCATCATCCTCTCGTTCACGCCTTTCATTTGCTATTTCGCCAAAAATGCCAATATCAATCCCATACCGTATCTGTCGGCGGAGTTTGTGGCTGCCAACACCTGGTCGATGGCATTGATCATCGGCAACCCCACCAACATCTATTTGGGCACCTCTTACGGCATTGGCTTTGTGGAATACATCCAAACCATGTGGCTGCCTACGCTGGGCGCTGGCATCACTGCCTTCGTGATGATGTTTATCATCTTCCACAAGAAGTTGAGTTGGCCTATCCATGGCGAGCCGGAGAGGGTGCGCATCAAAGACAAGTTGAGCCTTTGGGTGGGCATCGTCCATTTGGCGGTATGCACCGTGATGTTGGCGCTTTCATCCTATATCGGCGTGGAGATGTGGCTGGTCTCTGCCATAGCTGTGATGAGTCTCGTTTTCTGTTGTCTGGTCATCGACCTGTGCCGTCGCCATCTCCCTGACGAGCTCATCGCCTGCGCCATGCGTGCCCCGTGGCAGCTGATTCCGTTCGTGCTCTCCATGTTTGTCATGACCATCGTGCTTTCCGAAAAGGGGGTGACGGCCGCCATCGGAACATTTCTCGGATCGCAATATGCTGCCTTGAAATATGGCGTCACCTCGTTCCTTACGGCAAATGTCGTCAACAACATCCCGATGAGCGTGCTGTTCTGCTCCATCATGAAGTCGTGCGATCCGAGCTCGCTCCACGATGCCGTGTATGCTACGGTCATCGGGTCCAACATCGGCGCTTTCCTGACACCGATCGGTGCCTTGGCGGGCATCATGTGGAGCTCCATCCTCAACGAGCATGGCTTGCGGTTCGGGTACCTTCGGTTCCTGAAAATCGGCTTTACTGTTGCTGTTCCGACACTTTTTGTGGCTCTCGCATTAATTTGAAAACATTTTTGTTGGAGGTTTGTATTTTTTATTAGTTTTGCGCTTTCAAAACAAGCAGCAATCATGGGAGGTTTTTTCGGAACTATTTCTAAGGATCCTTGCATCAAGGATCTCTTCTACGGTATTGACTATCATTCACATCTCGGCACCAAGCGAGCCGGTATTGTGACGCACGACGGGGAGCTTTTCCATCGCTCCATTCACGACATCGAGAACACGTATTTCCGCACCAAGTTCAACGACGAGCTTGACAAGTTCGTGGGCAACAACGGCATCGGCGTCATCAGCGACACCGACGCACAGCCCATCATTGTCAACTCACACTTGGGTAAGTTTGCCATCTGCACAGTGGCCAAGATCAACAACTTGGATGAGTTGGCCGACCATTGCCTTGCCAACAAGCAGCATTTCGCCGAGCTGAGCATGGGCTTCACCAATCCTACCGAGCTGGTAGCCTTGCTCATTACTCAGGGTGAGGATTTCGTGGACGGCATTCGCAACGTTTATAATAAGGTGAAAGGATCTTGTTCGATGCTGATCCTTACAGAAGACGGCGTGATCGCAGCACGCGACTACTACGGACGTACGCCTATCGTGGTCGGCAAAGGAGCGGCTGGCTATGTGGTGGCCTCTGAGAGCCACAGCTTCATCAACCTCGACTATGCCACCTGCTACAATGTGGGTCCCGGCGAGATTGTCAAAGTCACTCTCGACGGCGTACAACAGCTGTTGGCACCCAACTCCAAGATGCAGATCTGTTCCTTCCTGTGGATTTACTACGGTTATCCCGCATGCGATTACGAGGGAATAAATGTGGAGGAGGCCCGTTACAACGAAGGCCGCGAGATGGGCAAGCAGGATTATACCGATCTCGACTATGTTTCGGCCATTCCCGACTCAGGTATCGGCATGGCTTTGGGCTATTCCAACATCCGCAAGATTCCGTACAAGCGCGGCGTGGTGAAATACACTCCTACTTGGTCGCGAAGCTTCATGCCGGTCAACCAAAGCCAGCGTGAGCATGTCGCCAAGATGAAGCTCATCCCCAACCGCGCCCAGCTGGAAGGGAAGAAGGTGGCTTTCTGCGACGACTCTATCGTGCGTGGCACGCAGCTCAGGGACAATGTGAAGATGCTCTACGACTACGGCGCCAAGGAGGTGCACGTGCGCATCAGCTGTCCTCCGTTGCTCTATGGATGTCCTTTCCTTAACTTCTCCGCCTCGAAAAACGTGATGGAGCTCATCACGCGTCGTTGCATCAAGGAGATGGAAGGCGACGACAACCGCAACATCGAGAAATACGCCGACCCGACGAGTCAAGAATATGCCAACCTTATCGAGATGCTTCGCCAACACGTCGGGGTGGATTCGTTGAAATTCAACACCTTGGAGAGTGTGGTGAATGCCATCGGTCTGCCGAAATGTGATCTCTGCACCCATTGCTTCGATGGTTCGAGCTACGGGCATGAATGAAAAAAGCAGAAAATCACTTGCCAGTTCAAGAAAAGATTGTACTTTTGCATCGGGTAAGTCTTATACGACCAGCTCCTGCTGAAATCCCCCAGGACCGGAAGGTAGCAAGGGTAGGTGGTTGTAGCGGTGCGATGTAAGTAGCTTACCCTTTTTTGTTTATCTTTGCAAAAAATATCAAGCGCATGGACCTGTCGATCGTCATCCCCCTGCTGAACGAAGCCGAGTCGCTTCCCGAACTTGAAGCCTGGATTCGCCGTGTCGTCGAAAAAGAAAACTATAGCTATGAGATCGTCTTTGTGGACGACGGTTCCACCGACAACTCTTGGAAGGTGATCCAGGACCTTTCCAAAAACAACCCCAACATCCATGCCTTGCGTTTCCGCAAGAACTATGGCAAGTCGCCTGCCTTGAACGAAGGTTTCAAGATCGTCCAGGGCGACGTGGTGATCACCATGGATGCCGACTTGCAGGACAGTCCCGATGAGATTCCCGAGCTTTACCGCATGATCAAGGAAGAGGGCTACGACTTGGTCTCTGGCTGGAAGAAGGTGCGTTACGACTCGAAGGTGATGAAGAACATCCCGTCGAAGTTCTTCAACTGGACCACGCGCCGCATGTCGGGCATCAAGCTCCATGACTTCAACTGCGGCCTGAAGGCCTATCGCCAAGAGGTGGTGAAGAGCATCCAGGTGTATGGCGAGATGCACCGTTACATCCCCGTCATCGCCAAGATGAACGGCTTCTCCAACATCGGGGAGAAGGTGGTCCATCACCAGAAGCGCCAGTATGGCAAGAGCAAGTTCGGCATGAGCCGTTTCGTGCGTGGTTATCTCGACCTGATCACCATCAACTTCATCTCGAAGTTCAGCAACAGGCCCATGCATTTCTTCGGGGTGCTGGGCACGCTGTCGTTCTTAGCCGGTTTCATCATCTCCATCTATCTGGTCTGCACCAAGTATTTCGGCCACGTTTACATCTCCATGACCCGTAGGCCTTTGTTCTATTTGGGCATCTTAGCCATGATCATCGGTGTGCAACTGTTCAGCACAGGCTTCCTCGCCGAGATGATCACCTCGACGCAGCGGGAGAAGAGAGTTTATTCTATTTCGGAAAGAATTTAACGGAAAACGGAGAACGGAGAGTTTTCCGTTTTCCACTTTCAGTTTTCCGTTTAATAAAGGTCATCAATGCTTCCGTCGTAGCTGTCGCCACCGAAGGAATCGCCGAATTCGTTGTCGAAATCGTTGAATTCGTCTTCGTCGAACTCGTCCTCAAACTCGTCGAACGGGCTGTCATCGGGGATGTCGGCATTGTCCCAGTCGAAATCCTCATCCAACTTCTCTTCGCTGAACTCGTCGTCGTCATCCATGTTGTGCATGAAGGCTTCGATCTCGTCATCGCTCATCTTTTCGAAGTCGGTGTTCAGCAAGGCGGAGTCGCTGACGGCTCTGCCAAGCGACTTCAGGTCGCGCTTCAGTGAAGGGGAGACATAGAACTCATCGATGTTTTCCTCGCAATACTTGATGTATTTGGGATCCTTTTCATAGACTTCTGCAATGGTCAATCCTTCGTACTTGCCAAAGGTGAAGACGTCATCAAGATCATAGAATTTCATAATGCCATTGAAATTTTGCGGCAAAGATAAGTCTATTTTTTCATATATTTGCGAAAAATTCCATCATGGAAAAACACCTTTTCGATATCAAGCGTGCCATCGACGATTCCATTGTCACGAAACAATTCATTCTCAACGACAAACTGTTCCTCAGCAGCATCGACAGTGCCATTTCCATCTGTGTCGATGCCTTGCGCAAAGGAGGTAAAATCTGGTTTGCCGGCAACGGGGGCAGTGCCGCCGACGCCCAACATCTCGCCGCCGAGCTCAGCGGTCGCTTTTACCTCGACCGCAAATCCCTTCCTGCCGAGGCCTTGAACGTCAACTCGAGCTTCATGACCGCTGTTGCCAACGACTATGGCTACGACAAGGTGTATGCCCGTCTGTTGCAAGGTTGTGCGCGCCAAGGCGACGTGTTGGTGGCCATCAGCACCTCTGGCAACTCGAAGAACATCCTCGAAGCCGTCAAGACGGCGAAATCCATGTATGTCAAGGTGATTGGTCTCACGGGAAAGACAGGCGGCGCACTTGCCGACCATTGCGATGTGCTGCTCAACGTGCCGAGCACCGACACGCCGCGCATCCAGGAAAGCCATATCCTCATCGGCCACATCCTCTGTGAGAACATCGAAAAGGAACTCTTCGGATGAAACCGGATTGGAAACATATCGTCAACCCCGATTGGACCCTGTTCCTCGACCGCGACGGCGTCATCAACCGCCGCATTGTGGACGGCTATGTCACCTGTTGGGAGGAATTCGAGTTTCTTCCTGGCGTGTTGGAAGCCATGGAAATCCTTTCCAAAAAGTTCAAGTACATCTTCTTGATTACCAACCAACAGGGCGTAGGGAAGGGTCTGATGACCATGGAGCAGGTGGATGCCATCCACGACAAGATGTGCACGGAGATCGAGATGCACGGTGGCCTCATCGATGGCATCTTGGTTTGCCCACAGTTGGCTTCGGAGCCTGACAACTACCGCAAGCCGAACCCTGACATGGCTTACATGGCTTGTGAGATCTGTCCCGACATCGACCTGCAACGTTGCATCATGGTGGGCGACGGACAGCTCGACATCGAATTTGGCCGTAATGCCGGCACCAAGACCGTTTTTATCGGCGAAGAGCATCCCGCTGCGGACGACAGTTTCCCATCTTTGTATGACTTCGCCAAAACCTTGCAACCATGACCCCAGGCATCATATTCACCGTTTTCGTCATCTATACCGCGCTGCTGTTCGTCATCGCGCATTTCACCTCGAGGAAGTCCAACAACGACGCCTTCTTCAAGGGCAACCGCAAGTCGCCATGGTTTGTGGTGGCCTACGGCATGATCGGCGCTTCCTTGTCGGGCGTCACCTTCATGTCGGTGCCGGGTGGCGTGTATTCAGGGCATTTCACCTACATCGGCATCGTGTTGGGTTACGTCATCGGCTATGCCGTGATCGCCTTGGTGTTGTTGCCTTTGTATTACAAGCTCAACCTGACTTCCATCTATTCCTATTTGGAGATGCGTTTCGGCGTGCATTCCGAGCGCACGGGAGCGGCCTTCTTCCTGCTCTCGAGGCTGTTGGGCTCTGCCTTGCGGATGTATTTAGTGGTTTTCGTGCTCTACGAATATGTGTTCAAGGCCTGGGGCATCCCGTTCTGGGTGCCGGCCATCGTGTTCATCGTCATCATCTTGCTCTACACCTTCAAAGGCGGCATCAAGACGGTGGTGTGGACCGACACCTTGCAGACCACTTTCTTGATTTTGGCGGCGGTGCTGACGGTGGTCTATATCACCAAGAACCTCGGCATGGGCATCGGCGACATCCTGAAGGCTTCGGCCGAAAAGGGCTACACCAAGCTGTTTGAGACCGACTGGACGCATAACAAGTTTTGGCTGAAGCAGATCTTGAGCGGTGCCTTCATTACCATTACCATGACGGGCTTGGACCAGGACATGATGCAAAAAAACCTCACTTGCAAGAATCTTCGCGACGCGCAGAAGAACGTGATGACTTCGAGCGGTTTGTTCATCTTGGTGAACATCGTTTTCCTGAGCCTCGGTGCCGCCTTGATCTATTACGCCCAGCAATCCGGCTTTGCGCTTCCTGTGAACAGCAATGGGGTAGTGGTCAACGACAAGATCTTCCCCTCGGTGGCTTTCTCGTTGAGTTCGTTCACTGCGGTGGTCTTTGTGCTCGGTTTGGTGGCGGCAGGTTATTCCAGCGCCGATGGCACCTTGACGGCCTTGACCACCACTTTCTGCTATGATTTCCTGCATTTCGAGAAGAAAGGCTTCAGCGAGCAGCAAGTGACCAAATACCGCAAATGGATCCATGTGGGTTTTGCCTTGCTGTATCTGCTGGTCATCATCCTGTTCAAGCCTTTCCACAACGAGTCGCTCATCGACATGGTGTTTGACATTGCGGGCTTCACATACGGGCCCTTGTTGGGTCTTTACACCTTCGGTCTCTTCGTCAAAAACAGGAAAGTCAACGACAAGGCGGTGCCCTTTATCGCTATCGCTTCGCCCATCATCAGCTATCTGCTGAAGTTCTATTCCAAGGATTTGCTGTGGGGTTATCAGTTCGGATTTGAAATCCTGATTGTAAATGGATTGTTGACGTTTTTAGGTTTGATGGCCGCATCCCATCGGGACGCTTTAATGGTAGAATATGAGAAGAAAGATTAGGTTTTTGTTGTTTTGTTGCGCTGTCGTCGTCATGGCGTCATGCGATCCCTATCGTATTGATTCGCAAAACATGTCGGATGCCTTTGAAACGGCCAAGCTCGTCTATGGCAATGGTGAAAGCGATACATTGTTGTTCATTCCAGAATTGGACAAGGTTTCCGGTTATTTCGCACAAAAGAGACAATACGGCAAGGCGGCACTTGCGGCATTGTATTATGGCTATTCCGAACTGGGTTTTGACAATGCAGCCGCCATGGAGTCGCTTCTTATGGCAGAGCAGTATGGTGTATTGGCCAACGACAGCCTAACCGTTGCAAGGGCACAATACCAAGAGGGGAAGATGCTTGTTGACGACTACATGCATGAAGATGCTATCGTTGTATTGAGCAATTCCATTCAGTGCTTTGGCTATCATTATGAAGAAAAAGCCTTGGCACAAAATGCTGTTGCTTGTTGTTACATGTTGCTTGGAGAATACGATAGTGCCATGGTTTGTTTGGATCGAAGCCTCGACTATGCCGAAAAAGGGAACTCCGACCTGGCAAGAAGAAAGACATGGAACAATTACGCAGTCCTCTATCGTTTGTTGGGCGACCACGAACAAGGAATAGAATGCCTTAGGAAAGTCAGCCGTATTACCGATACCGATAAGTCTACTCTTTTCTTGATGAACATGGGCAAGGCATTTCTCGCCTGTGGTGCGATGGACTCGGCAACCTATTATTTTCGGGATTTGGAGAGAGAATTGAACAACGCCAATGCCTGTGACGAAACCGTGGTGACGGCATACGATGCGCTGTCTGATTTTGCTGAACGGCAGGGCGATTATATGAAGGCATTGGAGTATGAGAAACAGGTTGAACAATACATTGGAATTGTAAGGGATAGGATTGAGCAGAGAAATGTCTATCGCATACAACAGCGATATGATTATGGGAAGCTCCAAAATGATTTGGACAAGAAGATAATCCGGAAACGACATGTCATTATGCTTTTGATTTTGGTGTTGGCAGTTATTTTAGGATTCTCGCTCGTTCTATATTATCGCTATGTTCAGAAAAAGCTTCACGAGGCTGAGCTCAGCGCGGTGTTGCTTCGTTTCATGAATCAGAATAGGGAACTGTTAAAACAGAACGACGAGCAAAAGAAAAAGAATGATATTGTTTCAGAACAGCTGTCTTCTGCGCTTTCTGAAAAGCTCAAGGCGATGCAGAAATTGCATATCTTTTTGAAGAATCGCAAAGACATTACTGCACTTACCGATTTAGAAAAGCAATTGTTTGGCGGCCATGACCATTGGGAGGTGATGTTGGGAGTGATTCACACTGTGTATCCTGGATTGTTTGAGCGTATCAAGGATGAGTATCCTATGATGAATGAGTTGGAACAAAAAGTATTCCTATTGTCGCGTTTTAAGCTTTCGAGACCTGACGAAGCAGCGATATTGGGAGTGAGCACCAGTGTTCTTGACAAGGCGCGAGGAAGAGTGCGAAAGCTGACAGCGCATTGATTTTTGGATTCATAATACGATTTTTTTGGATGTGTATTTCGTGTTCTTTCTGACACTCAATTCGTTATAAAAACCAATAGGCTTTATTTTTTGGATGCGGTTTTGGACGAAAATGCAACCCCTTACATTTGTTTGCGATTTTAAAACTCAAACACAATGAAATGTAAGGCTATTCTCATTATGGCTCTCATGCTTGTTTCGAGCGTGGGTGCAACACAGAACGACGTGCCTGTTGGCAATGAACAGATTAAACTAAGAGGCTCTTTGGACCTTAACGCAGGCCCCAATTCCATTGAGGCAAGTGTCGGCCGAGATGCCATTTGTATCCATTTCTACCAAAACTTCGGTAATGTCAACATCTCGATTTACAACGGTTATGGAGCTCTGGTTTACAGCACCGTGGTCAACACTGCCGTACAGCAGCTGGTGATTATCCCTACCACAGGGTTCTCAAGCGGAACCTATACCTTGGAACTGAGTAACGCATTTGGATTTGTGGAAGGGGATTTCATGCTATGATTAGGAAGTATGGCATTGCCTTGCTCAGCCTGCTGTTGCTTGCAATGGGTTTCCAGGCCAAAGCCCAAAGCGGGAGAGAGGGAGGCATTCATTTTTCTGGAGGGATTTCTTACGATACGATAGTTTCATCAAACATCGGATCGAGATGCTATGCCACAGGACAGAACTCATTTGCCGGAGGCGACACAACCCTTGCGCAAGGCTTAAACTCTTTCGCTTTTGGCTATCGTACCAAAGCCACCAATTCCAATTGCATGGCATTGGGGTATTATGCGCAAGCCACGAGTTCCTACTCTTATGCCATAGGCAAGTATGTGAAAGCACAATACAATCCGAGCGTCGTAATTGGATCAGGTTACAGTTCAAGCAGTACATTGAACAGCAAAGCAGCTGGCATTACGATGGGCATGGGCAGCACCAATCCGACGCTGTTCCTTTCAAAAGCAACAGGATCGACGAAGACAGGTAAGGTGGCTATCGGCAATGTGACGCCGACGGCCAAACTCCATATCCGTTCCGACCAAAACGAGGATGCCGGCATCATCTTGGAACCCAACTCCCCGACGGCAAACGAGACGTTTATCCGGCTTGCCGATGCGTTCCATCATATCGCGGTGGATAAGTATGGAGTGATGGACATCAGTGCAGGGAGCAATTTGTTGGATGTCGGCTCTTCGAATTTCAATGTGGAAGGCGGTCTGATCAGTTTGGGGGCGAGTGGATACCGAAATGTTACCGTGTTTTCTGGTGCCGCCCCCTCCATCGGTGTGAATGCCGCCCCGTCAAATGGAGGCTATATGCGAGGAGTATTTGGCTCTTCCTACGTCTTGGAGTTTGGCGACGCGGCCATGAAGATTCGGGCGGCGGTTTATGAGGATCCGAGGGGTGAAATCATCAACAATTGGGTGGATGCCATCACGGTGACGCCTGGAGGATCCGTGATTCTCAACGGCAAGGTGGGTGTCAACATCGAGAACACCTATCCAAGTTATGCCTTGGCGGTGGATGGCGGCATCCTCACCACGAAGGTCCACATCCAGGACGTGACGGATTGGTCAGACGATGTGTTCGGGGATGGCTACCGCTTGATGCCGCTCCACGAGACCAAAGAGTACATCGCCGCCAACGGGCATCTCCCGGAGATCCCTTCGGAGGCCGAAGTGAAACATGACGGATACGACGTAAACACGATGCAGGCAGCCCTGTTGCGCAAGATTGAGGAGCTGACGCTGCATGTCATCAGGCAACAGGAGGAGATCGACTCGCTCAGGACGATGGTGACGGTGCATTTCGGCTATGACGCCTGCGGCAACCGCACCAGCCGAACCTTGGAGTTCAAAAGCATGTTGGACGGTCAGGATCCTGCACCCAACGACAGCGTGTCGTCCGACGATGCCGAACAATGGCATGCCGAGTTGCACGATGTTTTTGTCGGAAGGGAAGTGGCGCTTTTCCCGAACCCTACCGATGGCAGTTTCATCCTGTCGCTTGCGGGCGAAAAGGCCTCTGAGAAAGCTACCGCCACATTGTGCACGCTTGACGGAAAGCTTATCGAAGAACGGCTTCTGACAAGTGACCTGGAAGCGTTCGACCTTGGCGGGAAACCGGCGGGCATCTATCTGCTTCGTCTCACGTCGGAGCGCGAGACGAAGGCATGGAAAGTCATCAAGAGAAACTGACCAACACATTGTCGCCATGAAGACCAAGGCACTTATCGTCCTTGCTGCCGCCATGTCCTTAGTTGCGGCAGCCCACTCTCAGAACATCCACTATGGGGACAGCTTCGAGTTAAACGAAACGCTGGTTTCCAACCAAAGCCATGAATTTACGGCAAGCAGCTACATCGACCTAAATAGGGGATTCCATTCAGCACCGAATGTAGACAAAAGCACTCTTCTGCAAATTGATTCATACGGCATCAATCCACCGGAAACAGGTATCACGGGAGGTCCCAATTCATACGACACGGGGGCGGTGGGAGCCATAGGAGGCACTGTGGATGTCGGTTCGATGGGCGCCGCCATCTATTCCATCCCTATTGACCTTCCGGCCGGCATCAATGGGATGCAACCCAATCTTTCCATCACCTACAACAGCCAGGCAGGCAACGGCCTGTTGGGCTGGGGATGGGACTTGACAGGCTTGTCGTCCATTGAGCGGACCGGAAGGACGCGTTACCACGACGGCACTACGGGCGCCGTAACATTGAACGACAATACGGATCGTTACATGCTTGACGGCAAAAGGCTTATCGAAGTGGCCGATTATACCGACAGCATAGAATTCAAGACAGAGCAGGATGAGATGTCGAGAATTATGGCATATTTCAGATTTGAGCAGGGCGGAAGTGGAACCATAAAGGTATTAGAACATTTTAAGGTGTGGAAAGCCAATGGTGTATTAATGGAATATGGAACATCCACGGATTCACGTATTGATCCACAAAACGGAAATCCAAACGCACTTTGTTGGCTCCTCAATCGTGTGTCGGATCGCTATGGCAACTCGATGGTCTATCATTATAATAAAAACGTCTCCGAAGGAGAGTTCTATATCAGTTCCATAAATTACACCGAACATTTTGAAAATGGAAATGTGGTGGTTACACCGGAATTTACTATCAATTTTCATTACAAATCTGGATTTAGGGAAGATTTTGATTTCAGTTACGTGGCCGGAAATCTTGTCCAAAGCAGAAAACTATTGGATTATCTGGCCGTTTGTCGCTGTGATGACAATAGTGAACTTGAACGGTATTCGTTTGAGTATAACGATTGTGTACTTGGTCAGTCTTATGTATCCGCAAAGATGCATCATCGTCTGGAGAGAGTGTTGTATGAAAAGGACGGGTTGTCTTTGAACCCAACAATTATTAATTGGAGTGGTAATGGTAGTGGTGTTGCTACAAACAGCGTTTTCATGAATGAGGCGGATACTGCCATTTATAGGAACTATCCTTTTGTAGGTGATTTTAACGGTGACGGTTATTCCGATTTGGCCGTTGTCCCCAATATGGATTCGGTTTATACGCACAATGTTAGTATTAAGTTTTTCTTGAATAATCCAACAAGTCCAGGACAATTCGCTCCTTTCCAGTCCATGACAATGCAAAATGTCAACAAGCATTTGGATTGGCTTTATCCTGTTGACCTGAATGATGACGGATTGGACGATTTGGTAGCTTGTTTCTACGATTCCATTGCGAATAGGAGCAGGGATACCATGTGCATAAAGATATTCGAAAATGTTGCAGGAACACATTTTGTTTTCAAGGACTCAGTCCCAGTTGGTGGTGGTCGCATTCTTGTTCGCACAGGAGACTTTATGGGCAGGGGAGATCTTCAATTGTTATTGTTGCCAGTATCTACTGCCCCAATTCTTCCATCATTGGTTTTCCCAGTGCTTTATTATTATGAAAATGGCAATCTGACCCAAACACCTTCAAGCAGTTTCTTTCAAGATGTATTGGATATTGCAACTGGAGATTTTGATGGTGATGGTCATACGGATGTGATGTTCGTCATGGAAACAGGTTCTACAGTTTACTCATTAAACATAACAGGGAACACACTTTCGTTTCAACAAATATTTGCTACCAGTGAGATTAATCATCCGCAAGGGAAATGGAACCATGTTTTCACAGGCGACTTTAATGGTGATGGTAAAACCGATTTGCTTTATGGGGCTCAGATTAACAATAATAACACTAGGTACAAGTTTTTCTATTCCACAGGCTTGTCATTCCAGTCGACTGATTTTGTTGATCAGATAGGCACCTATGAACTTCCGTCATGGAACCTGTTCTCAAACTCTTTGCGAAAAGTAATGGATGCCTTTGCAAGCAATGGAAGAAATGGGGTATGGAGCCATAGCATTTGCGTAGCCGATTTTGATGGCGATGGCGTCACCGATGTGCTCGGAGCGCATTTGCGCGTTGGTTATTATTCCATGTCAGTCTATTCCCATTACAATCAATTTTCAGGAAAATTCCAGTCGATTTATTCGGGAGGCAGCACTAGTGGGCAAAACTATATCAATTGCCGCACACAGTATTTTCATCCCGGTTATTATTTGGGCAAGGAGAATGTTTCCTTCCTTGGACTCGAATACCGCAACACCACAAATACCCACAATCAACCAGGAGTTTTCTCGTTAAAACCATCAAGCGAACTGAACAGTGTTTCAAGCATTGTCGACGGATTAGGCAACGCAACAAGACTTGTTTATGGTTATGCGATGCAACCTTATCTGAACTTGAATTATGGTGTAAAAAGATTGCCAGTTCCACTTCGGGTATTGCGTTCCTATGCCACGGATAATGCCTCGGGACAAGAAGTTAAGGTGACGTTTGACTATGCCGATCCGTACTACCATCGCGATGGCCATGGATGGCTGGGATTTCGTAAAACAATTCGAAAAACCATCGAGAACTATACAGAAACCGTTCGGATGGTGAGTCTTCAATCATTGGAAACCATGACAAGCCATGCCATGCTGCTGCCCGAAAAGGATACGACGTTTGTTTTCCACAACGGAAGCCAAGTGCTTTCTTCTGTAACCAATTATCAATTCGAAAAGGCATGCAGTAGTTTTGGCAATCAAAACCCCAATCATTTGGTCGTCTGTCCTGCGCTCACAAACAAAACCACTATAAATTACAACCCGGACGACTCTGGGCAGATTTTATCCAAGACATTTGTTGAGAATTATTACAATTACAATAACGGACTTTACTATCATACATATCATTGCGATTCAACAAGGATTGGAGTTGGCAGCCCAACGAGCACATCCTTTGGAACTAGTGAGTTCAGAAACGTTAAAAGCACTGCTTACTATAGCAATAACTACTCCACATGGACTATCAACAGACCACATGACGTTGTCGGTTTACAATCAAGGAATGGGAAGCCCGATGTGAGTCATTTTGAAAAATACGAATACACAGCTGCCAACTCCTATCTGCCAAGCCGTGTCTATGACAGCCCAAGCGACATCTCCGACCACGATCCCCTGATGCTGCGAACCGACTACGAGTATTACAGTGACGGCAACCTGAGGGAAAAGGTTGTATTAGTGCCATACGGCCAATTCGGTGAGCAGCAAAAGACTTACGAATATGAATACGGACCCGATGGACAAAGAAGGCTTGTCACCAACGAGACGGTAAGCAGTGGTGGCTTGAGCTATGCCACTTCGTACACATACGACGATTATGACCGTATCGACACATTGACGGAAGCCAACGGACTTGCCAAGACTTTCGACAGTGACGCGATGGGGATTACCTCGTGGATACACAATGCCGACAGCACCAAGTCGTGCACTGCCTTGCGATGGGCACAGGGGCATCCTTTGGCGCCTTCCGGTGCATCCTATTACCGATGGAGCCGATCTTCAGATGGCAAGCAAACGATGACTTTCTACCATAAAACGGGTGCCGAACTGCGTTCAGTCACATACGGACTGCGCGGCGAACCCATTTTTACCGACAGGCAATACGACAACAGGGGAAGGCTTTCGGCTGTGTCGGAGCCCTACAAGGAAGGAGAGACCGTCAGGTGGACCGTTTACGGCTATGATAATATCGATCGTCTGACATCCGTCACCACGCCCGACACCACTTGCACCACCACGGTTTATGACGGTTTCCGAACCGAAACCACGGTGACTACGCCGCAAGGGCTTTCACAGGAAAGTGCCGTGACAGTAAACGCCATGGGGTGGACGGTGCGCAGCGACGACGCGAGCGGCTCGTATGTCGTTTATGACCATTATGCCGACGGCCTCATGGCCACCGCCACGGTAAACGGCAATCCTGCGACTACAGTAACGGCGAGTTATGACAACGCGCGGCAAAGGGCAACGCTTGTCGATCCCGACTACGGTACACTGACAACGTCATACGATGCCTATGGGCGACTGAAACAGAGCGTATCTCCAAGGGAGTTGGCTGCACAAACCGAGACGGCAAACTTCTACGACGGATTCGACAGACTTATCCAGACAACTGACGGCATGGAGAACACCAGGACCGATTACACATACAATGAAACGGGAGTGACGAAGGGCACGTTGAACGAGATGCGTTTCAGGGTGCAGGGAGGAGCTGACATACAACGAATCACCTACAGCTACGATACGCTGGCGCGGCCTGTGAGTGCCACTGAACAACGTGCGACGGGCAGTTATACAACCAATGTGGAATACGACACGCAATCGAGAATCAGTCGCATGGTCTATCCCAGCGGCGTTGCAGTCAGGTATGGCTATCAAAATGGTTATTGGAAGAGTGTCTTCGACGACAACGACCAGCTGCTATGGAAAACAAAAAACATGGATGCCAGTGGCCAGCTTCTTGAAGTGGAATTGGGCAATGGTGCCGTGACACGGCACACCTACGACACGGTGATGCACAGGCTGCGAAGCATCGTTACAGAGAAAAATCTTCAGAATCTGACTTACGAATACGATAAATTCGGTAACTTAGCAGCCAGAAAGGATCATAAGAAGAACTTGGAGGAGACCTTTACATACGACGACATGAACCGCCTGACAGGCATCACCCTGAAGCGCTCTTCGGGACAGGACCTTAATTGTGCTGTCGTCTATGATGCCCTTGGCCGAATGACTTCGAAACAGGCCGTAACGGCAGTAAGCAATGTCCCTCAAGTATCCACCATTTTCTCACAACCCACGTTCAATGCCTCGAAGGTCCATGCCCTTTCCACAATCCAAAGCACATCAGACCTGTTCCTCTCGTCGGCACAGGTTGTCACCTACACGGGATTCGACAAAGTCCGTTCGGTGAGGAATGGCAACGACAGCATCCGCTACACTTACGGCTATGACCACCAACGCATTCGCATGGAAGAGCGGATTGGGACCAGCCGGACAAAGGATTATGTGGGGAGTTGCGAGTATGTGACCGAAACACTGCTAAACACCACCACTCAGATGCTGAACACCTATCTTGTTGGTCCGTTCGGCGTGTTTGCCGTAGTGACGATGGCTGGCGATGAAGCGTATCATTATGTGTTGAAGGACAACCTTGGCAGCTGGGTTGCCATCACCGACAAAAACGGCGCTGTGGTGCAGCAGTTGAGCTACGACGCCTGGGGCAACTTGCGCAACCCGAACAATGGGGCCAACTACACGCTGAATGATATTATTGAGAAACCCATGTTCGACCGTGGCTTTACCGGCCATGAGCATCTCTGCCATTTCAGCTTGATCAACATGAACGGAAGGATGTATGACCCTGTTACCTCGTCGTTCCTCTCAGCCGACCGTTATGTGCAGGATCCCACAAGTGCCATGGGCTTCAACCGCTATGCCTACTGCATG
>JAFYNJ010000004.1 GCA_017549805.1 Bacteroidales bacterium | reverse complement strand
GGGGTTTGATGGTGGTTGGCCAGAGCGGAGCGTCAGCGGAGCGACCTGACCTGTACTCTGGGGCGGTGGACGGGGGTGACGGTGGCATGGATGTGCGTTGGCAACCGAGGGGGAAAAGCGCCTGCGGCCAAATCACGCGGGAGTTTCAGCAGAACGACAAACACTGCGCCTAAGAACTACGACTGCGATGAGAACGACTGCGCCCCGTCGCGCCAGGGAGCCCGACCCAGCCGACAGGACGCGCGGACAGAGGTACGAAGGAGCGCGGGCGGCTGTGCCTTTGCGGCGGCGCAACCGAAGAGGCAGGCACCAGTATAGCCATTGCGGGAAGAGGTGGCAACGATGAGGGCGCGAAACACGATGCGCTTTAGCGCTCCGACAAGGGAACCGCCGGGCGGGCGACCCAGCAGGGGCGCAAAACTAAAGGGGCGCGGCTGCACCCGACAAAAAGATGCGGCCGTTCGGACGCTCCGCTTAGGGGGTTACGGGGGCGGCCAAGGAAGCCCCGAGCGAGCAAGGAGCCACGAAAGCGGCTGGCCTTGGAGCCGAAGACGCTCGTCTGGAGCCGCGCCAGCGGAGCGAGTGTCGCGGGACAGACGAAGGAAGCGGCGGTGTTGCGCAAGGGCGGCAACCAAAAAAAGCGCACGACAGCTCAGCATTTTTTTTCTATTGCCGCTCGTTAAACCCTTGCGCACACCAAGGCAGGCGCAAGAAGCGGCGACGCAGGGAACACCGATTTCCCCCTCGGTTTTTATTGCGTTGGATGTGCGGTGGGCAACAACCTTTCCTAATGGTAAAAGTCCTATCTTTGCAGTGCGTTAAACCTAGAACTATGAACATCTCTAATAGACCCAATCCCAACGAGGCATTTCCTAATCCCAACCTGCCACGTCTCTGTTTTATTAAGAACGTGGTGAAGAATCCTCGCATCATTATTGGTGACTATACCTATTACGATGACATGGACGGTGCTGACCAGTTTGAAAAACACGTCACCCACTTCTATGATTTCATCGGCGACAAATTGATAATAGGCAAATTCTGCGCTATTGCCAAGGGAGTAGAGTTTGTCATGAATGGTGCCAATCACAGGATGGACGGTGCGACCACTTATCCCTTTTACATCATGGGCGGAGACTGGGGTTCGGCAATCGCTACAGTGAAAGAGGAACTGCCATTGAAAGGCGATACCGTCATTGGCAACGATGTTTGGATAGGCCAAAACGTTACGGTGATGCCTGGTGTTCACATTGGTGACGGAGCCATCATCGGGGCCAACTCAGTTGTGGCCAAGGACATCCCACCTTACTCGGTTGCTGTTGGCAATCCTTGCCGTGTGGTCAGGAAACGCTTTGACGATGATTTGATAGAGCTGTTGCTCAAATTCAAATGGTGGGAAAAAAGCATTGAGGAGATTGAGGATTTGATGCCCATCCTCTCTTGTGGAGATTTGGAAAAAGTCAAAAAAGAATTGAAAGACAGGCTATGATAATCGTGATTACTGGTGCGTCCCACACGGGGAAAACGCTTCTTGCCCAGCAGATGCTTGGAAAGTTCAAGTATCCGTATTTGTCCATCGACCATCTAAAGATGGGCTTGATTCGCAGCGGGAATACGAGTCTTACACCAGAGGACGATGATGCCCTTACTGATTATCTGTGGCCTATTGTTCGGGAGATAATCAAGACAGCGATTGAAAATGGTCAGCACTTAATCGTAGAGGGTTGCTATATCCCGTTCGATTGGAGGAATGATTTTGATGAGCAGTATCAGCCTTCCATCCAGTTCATTTGCCTTGGCATGACAGACGAGTATATCGAGACGCATTTCAATCAGATAAAGAGCCATTCCTCTGAAATTGAATTAAGGCTGAATGACGACTATTGTACCATCGAAAGTCTGAAGGTGGATAATCGAAAATATATAGATGGTTTTCAGAATGTGGGAGAGCAAGTCGTGCAAATTAATACTGATTATGAACAAACAATCAGAACAATAATGTCGGCAATAAAGAAGACTCCGTCTTTTTGTTAAGGCAATTATATACAATTAGTCCCTATCACCTTATTAACACAGTGAATTACTGTGTTTTTTGGGGAACTATATACCTGATGGCACAAGGCATACTTAAAACGGTGTGCCTTTTTTGTTTTCTTCTTTAAGGAAATTTTTAATTCGTCAATGATTATATCAATGTTTAGTAATATATCATGTTTTATGTTCACAACAATTCTTCTATCTATTTGTAATTCGCCATTATAACGATATACATTATAAGTTTTATCATTTGATTCATCTTCATTTTCAACACAAAGCATTATGGTGGCAACATCTCCCATCATATTGATAGAATCCCCAACGGAAAAAATAGTGTTTTTCATTGTCTCGTTTTCGTAATATTGAATCCACACTTCTTTTCCAAAACTACATTCATTGGAAATGCCATTAATGATATTATTCAACAAGATGGTATTGAAGACGCCGGAATCTCAACGGACAGCCGATACCAAAGCCATGCTTGAAACATACGGCAAACAAGTGGATTTCGTTGACTTCAACGCATTGGAGAAGATCGTTTAAAGGTCAACTTTAGTTGTTGAGAAAGGCCGAATCTATCGTCTTATCTTCTTGGAATGCACCTGTGAGTTATGCAGACTCACTCGTGATGATGCCCCTCGCAGTGATGGTGGCAACTGGGATCGCCGTAAACGATGGTATTGTTGAGGTACATGGCCAACACCTGCTCCACGGGAAGCTCTGGAGCACCAGCATGGATGCGGATACCTAACTGGTTCAGCATGTTGACCGCCCCTTGGCCCAAGCCGCCGCAAAGCACATCGGTGCAGCCCTGTTCGGCCAGGAACCTCGGCATGGCACCGTGCTCATGTTCGGGTGCTTGCAGCACCTTTGAATCGATAATCTTTCCGTCTTCGACATTGAAAATGGTGACTTGTGGAGCCTTTCCGAAGTGCTGCCACAGTGTACCCTCGCTGGAGGGGATGGCTATTCTTTGATTCATGATGATCGGTTTTGAAATTTGCGGCAAAGATAGTACATATGGAGGAAACGCCAAACCTACACAAAGAACAAACACACTCCAACGACACTGATGATGGCTCCCAGAACTTCGCGTAGCGTTACTTTTTGATGGAACAAAAGGGCTGCGGGGGCGATGATGAGGATGGGCGTGAGCGCAAAGAGCGTCTGGGCAATGCCTGCCGAGGTGTATTGCGTGGCCAATAGCGATGCGCTGACGCCGATGAAAGGGCCGAAGATGGTGGATGCCAGCACGCACCACATGGCTTTGCGGTCGTTCAAGGCATGATGCAATTGAGCCAATCCGTCTTTATTGAAGAGCACCAACGCCAAGAAAAAGCCTACCAACCCGATATAAGCACGAATGGTGGTGGCTGCAAACGACATGCTGACGCTGACGGGAAGTGGTAACACGGCATTGGCGAAGACCGAATCGCCCGAGATGCCAGCGGCTGTGAGGGCTGCATCGTAATGCGTCAATCCTACCTTGCTGAGCACTAAGCCGAAGCCTTGACAAATGCCAGCCATCGCTGCGAAGAAAATGCCTTTTGCCGGTAACTTGAAACGTATGCCATGATGATTGGAACCGTCACTTTTTGACAAAATCGAAAGCGCGATACCACTCAGAGTAATGACCATGCCGAGGATGGCTATGGGGCGCATCTGTTCGCCAAGGAGCAGCCGACCGGTGAGAGCTGCCGTGGGTGCCGAAAGGGTCATGAAAAGCTGGCCGAAGCGCGAGCCTATGTGGATATAACCCTGCATTAGACAGTAGTCGCCGATGACATAGCCCACCACGCCCGAAAGCAGTAGCCACGTCCAAGTGCTAACGTCGGTATAACGAGGGTAGGGGACACCCATCACCAGCCATAACGTGAGGGCGAGAAACAGCAGCGACAGCGTCATACGGATGGTGTTGAACGGCAGCGAGCCCATACGCTTTGAGCCTACCTCCGCAAACAACGCGGTGGCGGTCCACGAGAGGGCCACGCCCAACGAAATCAGTTCACCGATAAACATATCCCGAAAAATCGCGGCAAAAATAGTAAAAAAATTACGGCTTCCGATTTGTGGTGTTTTGTACTTTTGCACCAAAATCAATTCAAAATGAAAAAATTAGTATTTCTCGCAGTAGCGGCTCTGATGATAGTCACGGGCTGCAACCAACAGAAACAAGAACAACAGAATATGAATAATGAGAGCAGCGAATTGACGGCCTTTGACGTGCAAAAGGAGTTTGAAAAGAATGGATTCACCTGGTTCACCGAAAACCTCATCCTTTGCAGCGGTGACACCACGCGCAGTAACGCTATGACCATTGGTTGGGGTGGCATCGGCAACTACCTTGGCCATGACCGTCCGGCAATTACAGTTTATGTGGCTCCCGGTCGCTTTACATGGGAATTTATGGAGAAATATCCTCGATTCACCATCATGCAGTTCGACGACCCCGAAATCTGGATGTATATGGGCAGGAACAGCGGGCGTGACGGTGACAAGGCTGCTGCGCTTGGCCTCCATGTTGCATATACTGAACATGGCACACCTTACTATGAGGAAGCTAGGATAGTGATTGAATGCGAGACGATGACCGCTTGGCACCAGACAGAACAGGACTTCCGTAACGACACTCCCAAAAAATGGTACGATGGCTTTGAAGCAGGCATCCATACGATTTACATTGGTGAAGTGATCGGCGCGTGGAAAAGATAACCAATATGATACAGAAACATTGCTTTGAGTGCGGAACGGCACTGATTGAAAAGGAGCTGGAAAACGAAGGGATTGTTCCCTTTTGTCCCCAGTGTGAGCAATATCGTTTCCCCATGTATAATGTTGCGGTGAGCATGATTGTGATCAACGAGCAGACAGGGGAGATTTTGCTGATTAAGCAATACGGAAGGCCGTGGTTCGTCCTTGTAGCGGGCTATGTGAACCGTGGTGAGCAGGTGGAGCATGCTGTGGGGCGGGAAATCAAGGAAGAGACGGGAATGACCGTCAGCCGGGTCAAGTTTAACCGCACGAGCTTTTTTGAACCTTCGAACACGCTGATGTGCAATTTCACGGCATACGTGAAAGACGATAGCGAGCTTTCGACGAACGGAGAGATTGACGCTTATGAGTGGTTTGCACCAGAAGAGGCCCGGAGGAATATTCGTTCGAATAGTTTGGCTGAAAGCTTCTTGAACGCTTATCTGGATGAGTAAATTAAGGTTTTATGAGAATTGAAACTGATCGTTTGATAATACAAAGATTATGAACACGACAAACCAACCAAGAAGTTATAACGGCACGGAAAGACCACGATTGACACCTTTTCCTGGAATCACACGCACTACGAGTGTTAGACTGTACCAACAAGGACAAGTCCGCACCTTGGCCGACATCGCCATGACCCTTAACGATCAGCATCATTATGTTGATTTGGAAAGCTTTATGCGGGATTTTGACGATGTGATCAAAGCGTATAGGGAAAGGGGTACCGTAAGCTATGAGATATGCAAGATGGTTGAAGCGTTAATACGAAACAATGAGGCATCGTTGTTTACAAATAACGGTTATCTGGATTTTGACAGGTTGATTGAGATGGTGGATCATCTGTCTGCATCGGATGAAAGCAATCCATTGGAAGTCATTTACAGTCGGAGGGAGAAAACCAAAATGCTACGACTTGCGGCTTTGCTCAACGACATGATGCATTATACCACCGCATACGATTTGATGTATGATTTGAGTTCGATTGCGTATGGTAGGTTTAATTGTGGTGACAACCGTTTCATGAACGATCCTTTCCGTTATCCGCTTGCCTATTTCAAGCAAGGAGTGGAACTGTTATGGGAAGAGATTCAAGATAACGGCTATATGAGCAATGAACTTTTGGAGAAAAAGATGTTCACCGAACACGAAGAGAGCGTAGAAGAGTACGGACTGAAAAAAGTGATTAGAAACGATTATGAGCAAGATGGACCAGACCATCCGGAAGTGTATGTGCCGAAAAGGATAGGTACGGCGCCCGTGTATCTGCTGGACGAAAACTTTTTGGATCATTGTTCGGGAAGGCCCATGCTTGTCAAGTCATGCGGCGATGGCAAAGGTCCTTATGCACATCATACTTTGTACGAAATGGAGCTTGTTGGAGGCATCATTAGGCGCGAATGCAGCAAAGGCAATTACGAAGAGATAGGCGAATACTATGTGCCGGTGGGTGATGATTCAAAGCCCATTTTCAAACAAGGGCACGGTAAGATGGAGTTTGACCTGCTTCCTGACAAAAGGCGTTTTTTGCAAAGAATACGCAAGAACACAGGACAATGCTAATGGAGGCGTTTGGCAAAGAAATACAGATTAAACGTTTTGGGTGCAACTGTCTAGATGAGCCAGGACAACCCATCGAGCCATCGGTCAACCTTTTCGTCAAGGTAACCAAGGGCTGCAATGCCCATTGCTTGTTTTGTAGCAATATCGAAGCTTCAATGCCAAGCGTGCCTTTTAATGTGCCCAAATTGCTTGAAATAATTAGGGGGTTAAAGGCCGCAGGAATCGGAGTGAATCGAGTGAATATTACGGGTGGAGAGCCATCGGTGGTTTCGGCATTGGTGGAGGAAATCCTTCAAAAAATGGATGATTCGGGCTTTTCCGATCTACACCTGCATTTGAACACGAACGGGTTGTTGCCTCAGTCGCAGATGCTCATGCGTCATCCACGTTGGAATAGCATTTCCATGTCGCTGCATCACTATGATTTATTTAAGCTTTCTGAATTGTATGGTTGTGAAATTTCAGATAAAGCGTTCGACTTTGAAGGAATCGATAGGCAACGTCTTAATGCAAGCTGCAACTTGATCAAAGGTTATATCGACAATCCCGAAGAAGCCTCCAACATGCTTGATTTCGCCCTGGAATTGGGTCTTCCACGGTTGGGATTCGTTGCTTTGATGAAGGTGAACGAATATTGTCGTGAGCATTTTGTGGATTTGGAGGATATTTGTCTTGACACGATTCCCCATGTTTATTTCACCCGATCGATGGACAGGGGCGATGACTGCAAATGCTCCAACTATCTTTACAACAAGGACTTGAAGATACTGGAGATCTACATGCGCAACTATGCCAATCCCAAATATTGTGAGTCGTCGCTGGTCTATGATGGAGAATACCTGCGTCAAGGCTTTCATCAAAACAACATCATCTATTAGCGTATGACGATTGCTGAGCTATATGAGTCAAGGAAGGACGATCCCCGGTGGAACACTTCTTATCCGCTGCATCCAAAGGATTGGGCTGCATATCGCGTGGATGGCCCCCTCCCTTTTGACAAAGACCGATGTTTGTCGTTTTACATACACATTCCTTTCTGCAGGCAGCTGTGCTCGTTTTGTGAATACACCAGAATGTTGTGCCCTGAGGAGGCATTGCAGGAAACGTATCTTCGGGTGGTGGCCAACGACATTGAACGTTTCAAGACGCAATATCAAGGCTTCACGTTGTTGGGTTGTGACATCGGCGGCGGGACCCCGACCTCGTTGACAGAAAAGAACTTCTCGTTGCTGATGGAAATATATGGCGATGCCATCGCCGGATTGGAACTGTCGGATGATTTCGAGCCAAGTGTGGAAGCCACTTTCGATACCCTTTCAGAAATGAAGTTGACCGAACTGGTGGAGACTGGAATAAAAAGACTGTCGTTGGGTGTTCAGTCTTCGTCGCATTCCATCGCGGCGAGCCATCATCGATTGGGTGGCGACGAAAAACAGATGGCAGAATGGCTCACCATAGCCAGGCAAATGGGCATTGAGAAGGTGAATCTTGATTTCATGTACAGCCTTAAGGGGCAAAACGAGGCTTCCATCGCTCAGGACCTGGCACTGATCGACCGCCTGCATCCCGAGCAAGTGACGCTTTACGAGTTGCGGACCAACATGCTCCCCTCCCGAACT
This sequence comes from Bacteroidales bacterium, assembly GCA_017549805.1. Taxonomy (GTDB): domain Bacteria; phylum Bacteroidota; class Bacteroidia; order Bacteroidales; family F082; genus Limimorpha. The sequence continues at coordinate 129,279 of JAFYNJ010000004.1, read as the reverse complement.
TCTTTTACAAAAGAAGCGTTGTTTGCCCAGTATTCGCAGTATTTTGAAGGCTTGATGAGCATGGGATACAAAGGGAGGTTTGGCCAAAATACGTTTTCGGTGAATGCCAAAGACCAGGGCGTTTCTTCCTATCTTAGGGAAAGGATGCTCAACGGAGCCTCCTACAAGGGATTTGGATTGTCGGCCCAAAGCATGAGCAGCGTCGGAGTCTCGTATAACTTGGGAAAGCTTTCAAGCGGCCCGAGACAAGTTTTGAATACCGATGGCTACCCAGAAGCATACACCTATCTGTTGCCGGCAAAAGAATTGGCAGCCAAGTACATGGCCATCTCGGCCTATCATGGTTCTTTTTTCCCAAACAAGCTACTGGAAATGGGGATTGCCCCGGCCTCTTTGAACGACACACTGGATTTCTGTTATTCGCAAGGTTTATTAGTCCGAAGTGACGACGATAGGGTTCATGTCACAAAGGAAGGCTTTAAGTATTACGGTGCATTGTTTTCGTTGTTCTTTTAAAATTTCGGTTTTTCCATCCTTATTTGTATATTTGTAGCTATGAAAAGACGAGATTTTATCAAAGGTGTTTCAGCTGCGGCTTGTGCCGCAGCCATACTTCCTGCTACTGGTAGCTTGATGACTGGATGTACCCGTCCTGTCACCAGTGACAGACCGAACAGCCATGGATGGGATTTCGATGAGATCGTTGACCGTGGCGGGACTTGGAGCATCAAGTACGGACGGGTCTCGGAGGGTCAGATTCCTCTATGGATTGCCGATATGGACTTTCGAACAGCACCTGCAGTATCTTCAGCCTTGAAAGAACGACTGAACCGTGACGTATTTGGCTATACTTCGATTCCGGATGAGTTCTATCAAAGCATCATTCGTTGGGAACAGGAAATGCACGGCTGGCAAGTCGATCGGGAATGGGTCGCCTATTGCCCTGGTGTCATCACTTCCATTAACCAGGCTTATCTCACCTTAACCGAACCTGGAGATAGCATTGTTGTGATGCCACCTGTTTACAATCTCTTCAGGATGTTTGCCGAAAGGCTGGGCCGTCGGGTCATCGACAATCCCTTGCTTTTCGATGGTCAACGCTATCGGATGGATTTTGACGGTCTGGAAAGGATCCTCTCCCAAACAGATGTCAAGGTGCTGGTTCTTTGCAACCCTCATAACCCCGTCGGCATTGTCTGGGATCCTGACGCGCTTAGACGGATTGCCTCGCTCTGTCGCCAAAAAGGGGTAACTGTCATCTCCGATGAGATTCACGCTGATCTTACCCTCCCGGGCTATCAACACATTCCGTTTTGCAGTGTCAGTGAGGATGCTGCAGCCGTTGGCCTCGTATTTGCCAGCCCGACCAAGTCGTTCAACTTGGCTGGATTGTCGATGACTGCCTACTGTGTCATCCCCAACAAAGAGTTGAGGGAACCCTATCTAAAGCATCTTAGAGACCTTAAACTCGACGAGGCACCCATTCCCAGCTTGGTCGCAACCATCGCCGCTTACACCGAAGGGGCTCCATGGCTTCGTTCACTACGAGAATACCTTCAAGATAACATTCGGGAAGTCATCGATTCCTTCTCCAACAACGATTTGGCTATCAAGGCCATTACGCCTCAAGCTTCTTTTCTCATTTGGTTGGACTGCCGTGCGATGGGACTTTCGCAGGATGAATTGATGAAATTCTTTTCAGAAAAAGCTGGACTCCTGTTAAGCAACGGGGCGATGTACGGACAAGGTGGGGAAGGATTCGTTCGTGTGAACATCGGCTGTCCTCGAAAAATCGTAAGGGAAGCGCTGGAAAGAATCCTTTTGAGTATAAAGCCGTAGGACGATTAAGCTGTGGTGAAGATCATGAAGACGCATCCAAAAAGCATGAAAAAATGATGAAATATTATATTGTTGACGCCTTTGCTGACAAGCCCTTTGGAGGCAACCCGGCAGGAGTGGTTTTGCTCGATTCGGACGCTTTCCCGAAGGAAGAGATGATGCTTAAGATTGCTGCCGAACTGCGCTATTCGGAGACGGCTTTCATACAACGACATTCCGACAAAGAGTTCACCATCCGCTATTTCACTCCTAAAGCGGAAGTGGAATTGTGCGGTCATGCCACGATTGCTTCGTTTTTCTTGCTGCATCGGAACGGATTGGCTTCAGGACATTGTCTTTGCCACACCAAAGCCGGCGACTTACACATCGAAGCAGGGGAGAAGGTGATGATGCAGATGGCAAAGCCTCGCATCGTGGCTACCATCGCCGAAACGGAGGAAATTTACCAAGCAATAGGAATCAATAAACTGACTCTAAACTTTAAACTCTCAACTTTCAACTTGCCCACGCAGGTGGTCTATGCCGGTTTGCCCGATCTCATGATTCCTTTGCCCGATGTAGCCACACTGCAGGCACTCCAGCCCGATATGCAGGCCATCGCTGCGATCACAAAGCGTTATGAAGCGGTTAGTTTCCACGTCTTCGCTTTCAGCAACGACGGCTACACAGCCCATGTTCGTGATTTTGCGCCCCTTTACGATATCCCTGAAGAGTCGGCTACTGGCACTGCCAATGCCTCGCTGACCTATTATCTGCAACAATGCGGCTGTCTCGGCACTGATGCGGAATGCGCCTTCATCCAAGGCGAGGCTATGGGACGGCCTTCGGTGGTTGCCACAAGGATTCAAGCCGATGGAAACCTCTATGTCGGTGGCACTGCTGCTGTAGTGGCTGAGGGAGATTTGTTGGAATGAGTGTAAAAGAAGGAGCCGACCCGAAGGCCGACCCCTTTGCAGAAAACACTATTAAAACGGCTTATTGAATTCGTTGGAGTTTCCGAAGCGTAAAAAAAAATAAAAATATCGCTTGCGATATAAAAATAAATGTGTAAATTTGCATCGTGAACGATATAATTTAAATCAATATTAACCATTAAAAGCACATTAGATCATGGAAAAACAGAAATCAATCGAAGCATTGCAATTCTTCGTCACTGGCCTCTCAGAAGGCGCATTCGTACACAAGGTACAGGGACAAATCTTCAATTCCGAAGGGTTCAACAATTTGGGGCAGAAGTACATCGGCCACTTCACTGAGGAGATGGGATGGGTGGAAAAGTTCATCGACCGCATCATCGACCTCGGCGGTTGCCCGAAAGTTGAAAAACACGAAGCCCGTGAACTGATTTGCGATCCTTTGGAATATGTCAAGGCCGACCTCGCCATCCAAATCAATGGCGTGGATATTCTCCGCAAATGCATGGCTACTGTGGCCGAAGACCCTACCACTTATGACATGCTGAAGGCCTACTTGCTCGATGAAGAGGAAGACCAATACTGGAGCGAAGAACAGCTCGAACTCATCGAGAAGATTGGCTATCAGAACTGGCTCATCAAACAGATGTAATTATGGCTACGATTCATGATTTCAAAGCCTTGAACAACAAGGGCGTGGAAGTGGATATGGCCCAATACAAAGGCCAAGTCCTGATGATTGTCAACACCGCCTCGAAGTGCGGTTTTACTCCTCAGTACGATGGTCTGGAGGCACTCTACAAGAAGTACCAAAACCAAGGTTTTGTCATTCTTGGCTTCCCCTGCGACCAGTTCAAACATCAGGAACCGGGCTCCGATGAAGAGATTGCCGAGTTCTGCCGCCTCAACCACGGCGTGACCTTCCCGTTGATGAAGAAGATTGATGTGTTTGGCGAGAACGCTGATCCCATCTTCAAGTATCTCACCACCCAGGTGCCCGATGAGGAGGTTCATGGACTGAAGGACAAGGCCACGATGAAACTCGTGGACGGTCTCAGCAAGTCCGAGGGTCGCAAGGAAGGCGAGATCCGCTGGAACTTCACAAAGTTCCTCATCTCGAAGGACGGTAGTGTCATCAAGCGTTTCGCGCCTACCACGAAGCCTGAGGAGATGGAGAACGACATTCAGGAGATGCTGAAATGAGACCTGAGTTTTTGTTGGACAACCAACTCTGTTTCAGGCTCTACACCGCTTCGCGCCTTCTCACACAGGCCTATCATCCGCTGCTTTCGGAGCAGGGCTTGACCTATCCGCAGTATTTGGTGCTGCTGGTGCTGTGGGAGAAGGACGCGCAACCGGTGAACGACATTGCCAAGCGGCTCTATTTGGAGACCAACACAGTCACGCCATTGCTCCAACGCATGGAAAAGGAAGGCATCTTGACCCGCACGAAAGGGACGAAGGATGCCCGCCAGATGATTGTCAAGTTGACCAAGAAGGGGAAGAAGCTTCAGGACCAACTGACCGAAGTGCCTTTGACCGTAGGCGACGCCGTCATCTGCGAGAGCGTCACGCCTGAGACGGCACCAGAACTGTTTAAGATGCTGGATGGTATTATTGCCCAATTGAGTGAGCGAAACTCACGGTAAATCAGTTGGTCAATTCAGTTTTTGAGCCATTTTAAGGTTCCAGCGCAGGCTTTTGAGGGCTGAACGGGTTAAGTCAACCTGAGCGGTATGGCGTCCGCTGGTAAAGAGGAAGCATAAACGTTTGCGCTGAAAGAATCGCTTGACGACAATACAGGTTGCCGTACTTGAATCGGTCAGCGTAGGGCTTCCATTGGTCAATCTGCACGGAATATCAACAGCGGTGCCGGGTTCCTGGTCCAGAAGATCCAGAAGATGCTCCAACGCATCATACGCCTCGTCAGCGGTGGTGCCCAAATAGAGGCAGGTCTCGCTAATATGATCCAAGGTCGAGGAATTGCGATCGTTAACGATGATTTCCAAAATGCGATATACACGACCAAGGCTGAGATAATAACCAAAAGTACCATCATCATCCTTATAAGTAAAGATAGAGTACTCGTTGTTGTCTTGCGTGATTTCGGTCACCTCCATCCGCATTCCGACAGGGTTGTTGTTTTGAGCAAATGTAAAGGCAGCAATTAGCGCCAAAGTGATGGTGAGAACAATTTTTTTCATTTTTTTGTAAGTTGGATTGAATGCAAAAATACAAATATCTTAACAAGATGAAAGCAAAAACCATTATCTTCGCAGTTGTAACTAATCACTGAAAATATGGAAAACACTCAAAAGAAATCGGTCGTCTATCTGACCAAGAACATCAGCCCCGAAGGGCTGGTCAATATCTACAAAGCACTAGGCGTTCCGGTGAAAGGGCGCGTGGCCGTCAAGATGAGTACCGGTGAGGGCAGCAACCCCAACTACCTGAAGCCTGAACTCATCAAGGACTTGATTTTTGAAGTGGACGGCACCATCGTGGAATGCAACACTGCTTACGGTAACGGTCCTGGCGATGAACAGGATAACCGCGATTCATCGGCCAACCACTGGAAAGTCATCGCTCGACACGGATTCACACCTACTTTCAAAGTGGACATCATGGACGAGGAAGGTGAGATTCGTATTCCTGTACAAGACTCGACGCACCTCAAGTACGACATTGTGGGCGACCATATCGCCAACTACGATTTCATGATTGCCCTCAACCACTTCAAAGGTCACCCCATGGGCGGCTACGGTGGTGCCCTGAAGAACCTCAGCATCGGCTGCGCCAGCCAGAATGGCAAGGCCTACATCCACTCCTCGGGTAAGATGGAAGTGCTTGATATGGCGAAGCTCTGGACCAAGGAATACATCGGCGACCAGGACGGCTTCCTCGAAAGCATGGCCGCCGCTGCCCAGGCCGTGGTGGACTATTTCCAAAAGAAGGGCGGCATCATCTACATCAATGTGATGAATAACATGAGTATCGACTGCGACTGCGTGGATCATCCCGCGCCCGTGAAACTTGAAGACTACGGCATCTTGGCATCCACTGATCCTGTAGCCCTCGATCAGGCTTGCGTTGACATCGTCAACAACCAGGAAGTGACGGCCACCAACGACCCCACCGACCTGCTCAACCGCATCAACAAGCAACACGGCGTCCACACCATCGAGCACGCCGAAGCTATCGGGCTCGGCAGCCGGAAGTACACGATTGTAAACATTGACAAATAACACGTTATGAAACGCATCACATTAATCATTGCCGCATGCTGTCTGATGCTGACCGCTTGCGCACAGAACAACAAAAAGGAGAACAAGGAAATGAAGACCTTAATAGTTTACTTCTCGGCCACTGGAAATACCAAGGCCGCTGCTCAAAAGCTGGCGAAAGAGTTTAACGCCGACCTTTATGAAATCATCCCCGAGGTGCCTTACACCGCCGCCGACCTCGACTGGCGCGACAAGACCTCACGCTCGACCATCGAGATGCAGGACAAGACTTCGCGTCCCACCATCAAGGGCCGCTGCGAGAACATCGCCGACTATGATGTGGTGTGGATTGGCTTCCCTGTGTGGTGGTACACCGCACCGACCATCGTCAACACCTTTATCGAAGCCCACGACTTGAGCGGCAAGACGCTCAACGTCTTTGCCACCAGCGGCGGCAGCGGCGTGACAGGTTCGGCAAACGACCTCAAGAAAGCCTATCCGCAGTACACCTGGGGCGAAAGTCGTTTGATGAACTGACAACTATGAATATTGAATCCTTTCGTGAATACTGCCTTTCATTAGGCGAGGTTGAAGAAAAGTTGCCCTTCGCCAAGATGCCAGGAGGCGATTCGGTGCTGGCCTTTTATGTCAACGGTCACACGTTTTGCTATTGCGATATCGACGACTTTAAGACCGTCATCGTGAAATGCCAAGCCGATTGTATCCCCGAGCTTTTGGAAACCACCAAAGGGATTTGTCCACCCGATAGCCACTTCAATGCCAAATATTGGATAGGGCTGGAGACGCAAATCATTGAAACTGAACTGCTGAAAGACTTGGTTGCCAATTCATACGAGATTGTGCGAACAAAATACAAGAAGAAAGCATGATGACCTATGAAAGCACTTGCCAACAGCATAACGATGATCCGAATTCTCTGTAGCATCGCCCTGTTGTTTTGTCCAGTGTTTTCGCTGGCATTTTACGCCTTATACCTTACCGCCGGCGTTTCCGACATGGTGGATGGCTGGGTAGCGAGACGGACTCATACGGCGAGCGAGTTGGGCGCCAAGTTGGACACGATTGCAGATATTGTTTTTGTCATCGCTTGTCTGGTGAAGCTGCTTCCTATCCTGGACATCCCCTTTTGGCTCTATATTTGGATAGGCGTCATCGCTTTGATCAAAATCATCAATTTCATTTCTGGTTTTGTCGTTCAAAAACGATTCGTTACGGTTCACAGCACCATGAACAAAATCTCGGGATTGCTGCTGTTTATCCTCCCGTTGACAATCTCCTTCATCGATTTAAGATACACCGCGGCAGTAGTTTGCTTTTTTGCTACCTTTGCTGCGATACAGGAAGGACATTTTATCAGAACAAATATAACATCACAATGAATATCCAATTAGAACAACCAAAAGACTATCGAGAGGTGGAAAACCTGACGCGCGAGGCGTTCTGGAATGTCTATCGTCCAGGATGCACGGAACATTATGTGCTCAACCAATATAGAAACAACCCCGATTTCATCCCGGAATTGGATTTGGTGATGGAGGAAGAAGGTCGCATTATCGGTCATGTGATGTTTTCGAAAGCAGAAATCATCCTTGACGACGGCAGCCACTTTCCTTCTTGGACTTTCGGACCCATCAGCATCGCCCCAGAATACAAACGCAAGGGGTATGGGCTGAGACTCCTGAACTATGCGCTGGAGAAAGCCAAAAAAATGGGCATAGGGCTCATCAGCATGGAGGGAAACATTGAGTTTTACAAACACGCTGGTTTCGACTTGGCCAGCAAGATGAAGATACACTATCACGCCGAGCCGCGAGAGTCAGAGGTGCCTTATTTCCTTGCCCAAGAGCTTATCCCGGGTTACTGGGGCAATCGCGAGGGCACCTATTGCCCACCCAAGGGCTATTTTGTGGCCGACGAGAACCCCGAGGCTTTCGAGAAATATGAAGCCACCTTCCCAAAGAAGGAGAAGTTGCATTTACCAGGACAATTGTCAATTGGAGCATGATCGGAGCCTTGCTTTTGATCGTCCTTTTCTTGGGGAGCACCAGTCTCGCCGAAGAAATCAGCAGCGGCAAATATCCCGAATACGCTGACTATTGCAAAAAAGTGAACAAATATTTCCCAGGAAAGAAATATAGAATTTAACAAAGAACTAGACTAAATAAAAATACTGAAATGAAACAAGAAATGAAATTCTGTCAGAGCTGCGGGATGCCGCTCACCGATGAAATGCTCGGCACCAATGCCGACGGCAGCAAAAACGAGGACTATTGCATCTATTGCTATAAGGACGGCAAGTTCACCAATGACTGCACGATGGATGAAATGATTGAGTTCTGCGCGCAGTTTGTCGATGAGGTCAACAAGGGGCTTCCCCAACCCATCACAAAGGAAGAATATATCGGCCAGATGAAGATGTATTTCCCTCATTTGAAGCGTTGGCGCAAGGAACTGACGATTGCGGATGATGTTCCAGAGAATCCAGCATTGGCAGGTGTCAAAGATCTCATAGCTAAAATGGCTGACACATTGCCGATCACCTATATCTCATCGGTTGACGAGGAGGGCTTCCCATGCACCAAAGCGATGTTGTCGCCTCGAAATCGTGAGGGCGTCAAGGTGTTTTATTTTACAACCAACACCTTCTCGCTCCGCGTGGCGCAATATAAAGCGAATCCCAAGGCCAGTGTCTATTTCTGCGATGCCGAAGGCTTCAAAGGCATGATGCTTCGGGGTACGATGGAGGTGCTGACGGATGCCCAAAGTAAGGAGATGATATGGCGCGAAGGCGATGAACAATACTACCCCGGCGGCGTAACCGATCCCAACTATTGCGTCTTGAAGTTCACTGCTACTGACGGCCGTTTCTACAGCGATTTCTTCCCTCGGAGTTTTGTGTTATGATCAAAGTATCAAGAGGACACGCCCTAGGAATTGAAATTCAAAAAAAGTGAATTGCATGAAAAAGCCATCCCTAACCGCTCAAATTGGCATCGCCTTGGTGCTTGCGGTAATAGCCGGTGTGCTATTGCGCAACCAGGCGGACTTTGTCAACCAGTATATCAAGCCCATCGGCATCATCTTCCTGAACCTTTTGAAGTTCATCGTTGTACCCTTGGTGCTTTTCTCCATCATGGCGGGCATCCTCTCGATGAACGACATCAAGAAGGTGGGCAAACTGGGACTCCGTGCCTTGATCTATTTCATGGCGACGACTCTCTTTGCAGTGACGTTGGGATTGGTTGTGCCCTCTTTGCTGAAGGGTGTCCTGCCGGTCATCCACATCAGCACGGATGCGACAGCGGCTGCCATCGAGACGCCGCATCTTACGGTGATGGATCAGTTGGTGAATATGTTCCCTAACAATATCCTCTCGCCACTGAGTTCGATGGCGATGATGCAGGTCATCGTGATCGCCTTGTTTTTTGGCATCGCCATGGTCCATGTGGGGGAGAAGGGCGAGATGGCTCGGAAGGTGACGCTCAGCTTCAATGATGTGGTGGGCAAGATTTTGGAGTACATCATGGCGCTGGCTCCCATAGGGGTGTTCTGCATGCTGACTCCCGTGGTGGTTGACAACGGTCCGGCGGTGTTGGGTTCTTACGCGGCTCTTTTAGCCTTGGCCTATCTCTGCTTTTTCATCCACGCAGGAGTGGTCTATTCCTCTACGGTTGGGTTGTTAGGTCGTCTCTCGCCACTGAAGTTTTTCAAGGGCATGCAGCCCGCCATGCTGTTCGCTTTCTCCAGCGACTCGTCGGTGGCCACTTTGCCCTATACGATGCAGTGTACGGAGAAGTTGGGCGTCAATAAAGACATTGGCCGTTTTGTGCTGTCGCTGGGTGCGACGATTAATATGGACGGCGTGGCCATTTATCTGGGTGTGGCTTCGGTGTTTATGGCCAATTGCTGCGGCATCGACCTCACCATGAGTCAGTATCTGGCCATCGCATTCGCCTCTACGGTGGCTTCCATCGGCACACCAGGCATTCCAGGCGGCAGCTTGGCCTTGATGGCGATGGTGTTCGCCTCGGCGGGCATCCCTGTCGAATGCGTGGCAGTGGCTGCCGGCATCGACCGCATCATCGACATGGGGCGCACCGTCATGTCCGTTACCGGCGATGCCTCATGCGCCGTGGTGATGCAAAGATTTTTGGGAAAGAATCTATGACCCCAAGTTCGTCAGGATTCTATCTCAAACAAGTTCAAGAAACCCGTCATCATAAACACGCTGCGGATATCGTTGTTGATGCCGCGGACGATGACTTTGCCTCCTTTTTCGGCAGCGGCTTTACGGAGTGTGAGGAATAGACGCAGGCCGGAACTGGAGATGTATGTCATCTCAGTACAATCCAGCACTACGGTGCCTGAAGTCGCTTCGGTCAGGCTCTCCATCTGGTCTGACACTTCCTGCGCTGCCAAGGTGTCGAGGCGGCCCTTTAGAAACACCGTTACAACCTCATTTTGTCTTTCGATAATCAATTCCATGATCTATAGATTTTTCTTCATTTTCAAATAGTTCTTGTCTTCTTTCCGCTCATAGTTGACGGTATCCATCAATTGTCGTACCAAGTGGATGCCCAATCCACCGATGGGACGCTCCTCAATGGGGATGTTGAAATCGACTTCGGGAGCGGCGGTGGGATCAAAAGGCACTCCGCTGTCGGTGATGACGAACTCCAACGAGTCCTTGCGCAGAATCGCATCCACCTCAACCAAGCCGTCCATTTCCTTGGGATAGGCATACAGCATCACATTGCTCACGGCCTCCTCAAGGGCCAAGTTGATGCCCATGGCAAGGCTCTGGTTCAGCTGTTTTTCTTGGGCAATGCCCTCAACGAATTCAGCCAATTTCGGAATCTGTCGGATGTCGTTGTGAAGCTCCAGATGGCGTTCCTTAAACTGAACGTCCTCCTTGGGAAGATAATGGATGAAGAGCATTGTGAGGTCGTCGCTTTGGGGTGCTTCGCCCACGAACTTTGTCACTGCCGCCTGCAACGCCTCCAGATGCTCCTGCGAACCGCGGCGGGTGCGGAGCACGGATTCCACTCGTTTGAGGCCGAATTGTTGCGATTGCATGTTCTCAGCTTCGGTGAGTCCGTCGGTATAAAGCAGCAATGAGTCGTCATATTGCAACTGCGCCTCTTGCTCGTTGTACACAAATCCGTGTTGTATGCCGATCGGGATGTTGGCTTGAACGGGCAAAAGACGGATGTCTTTGGTGAGGATAAGCGGTGGGTTGTGGCCTGCGTTGCAGTAATGCAATTGACCTGTGGCCAGATTCAACACGCCACAGAAAAAGGTCACGAACATACTGCTCTCGTTCGACTCCGACATGGTGTTGTTCATGGCCGTTACAATGTGTTGGGGGCTGGTTTCATGGGCAGAGGTGGCTCTGAACAGGCTCCTTGTGACAGCCATCACCAACGATGCCGGGATGCCCTTTCCGGAGACGTCGCCAATGCAGAAATACAGCTTCTCGTCCCGGATGAAATAGTCGTATAGATCGCCTCCCACCTCCTTGGCGGGAACGATGGAAGCGGCGAAATCCAAGTCTGTCCGATCCGGGAATGGTGGGAAGGTCTTGGGAATCATGGCCATCTGGATTTCACTGGCGATATGAAGCTCGTTTTCCATCCGCTCCTTCTGTTCGTTCATGCGCTGGTATTTGATTTGGTTTTTGGCCACCACCCTGAGAATGACAATCAGCATGGCAAGCCCCAACAGTTGTAGCAGCTTTACAATCATTCCAATCCGACGGACACCGCTGTAGAGGTCTTTTTCAGGAAGCACAATCGACAAGGACCATCCCGTTCGCTCCACGGGAGCAAAATAAACATGGTTGGTCTGTCCCAGATAGCGGACGGGCATCTCGCCTGACTGTCCGGATAGCATGGCTCGGTTGACACGGTCAAGTGCCTCGTAGTTCTCCGATTCCATGGCGAACTGATCAACGGTGGTTTGCATCACCAGCGTTTCAATAGGACATACCATGATCTGTCCGCTACGGCTGACGACCATGTTGAAGGCATTGGGATAAACCTTGAGCTCACCGATGAGATCCGTGAGCCAGTCCAAGGAGATGTCGGCAGTTAGGATGGCTGCTATCGAGCCGTTTTTGTCTTTTACCGGCATGGAAAAGGTGGTCATCAAGATGTCGCCGCCATTTTCGTCGAAATAGGGTTCCGACCAATAGCTGTCGTTCAGTTCAATAGGTTTGGTAAACCATTCCTTGTCGGGATAGTTGTATTCTTCCGTGGCCAGTGAAAGCATCTTCAACTCACCAGTCTCCAGGTCTCTCGCGACGTATGGGGCATACAGGGGATATTGTGGGTTGGAGCCGGGAACCAATGCCATGGTTGATCCGACGACGACAGGGTTTTCGCTCACCACACGCTGGGGAATCCGTTCCAGGCTGTCGGGATATTCCAGACACCACTCGGCCACCCAGAGACTGTTGCGAACGGCGGCTTCGGCTTGGTTTACAACCCCCATGATCTTGTTCTCGGCACTTTTCAGTTCGCTCTCTGCGCGAAGCGATGCCTCTTTTTTGATTTCCCTTTGGGCAAAGAGGTATTGGATGATGGAGGTGGCCTCTAGTGTAAGGGCAGCCACGATCACCAGCAACAATCCGGCTCCCATCGCCATGCCGAGCTTTCTACGGTCTTTTTTGTCGGACTTCATAAGATGGTTTTTAATGCCGCCCGCATTTCGGGCATCGGCCGTTTGGTGTCTCTTTCCACGATCAAGGTCTTGAGTCCGGCAAAGGGACGGATCAAGGTTTCAATTTCCTTTAACGGGATGTCTTTCCCGAAATATGATGTTGCAAAGCATTCCCAGAATCGGATGGCCAGTGCCTTGGACATGTGGAAGGTCTCCTTGATGAAGGCCTCGTCGCTGAGGCAGCAGCAGAGATAAACCATTCCCGTGTCGAAAAGGTGGTTGCCCCAGCAGAAATCGCCCAAGTCGATGAAATAGCGTTGGTTACCAACAAAGATGGCATTGCTGTATTGGAGGTCGCCATGGATGGCGGTGTCCTCGTCGGGCGTGTTGGCGATGAAACGGGACAGCTTGTCTTTTTCAGCCGTTGTGAAGAAAGGATTCTCCTTCAACAAGCGGTAATAGCGGTCCTTGACATTCTCGAACTGTTTGGTGTCCACGTGGGTAGCATGGAGTTTGAGGCACATTTGGGCAAATTCGTCTGCAAATTGCGCTACCTTTTCAGGTTCGTCAGCCGTGGCACGCGAATAGGATTTCTTTCCTAAGATGCGCTTGAAGCGAATGCCATAGCGGCCGTCCTCAGTGACCACATATTCGCCGGGCTCTGGTGTGGGGATGCCCATGTCATAGACCTTTCGGGCCAAGTTCATCTCGTCGAGCGGCTGTTGGATCTTGCCCGGAAAGTAAAGTTTCAACATCACCGATGGATCGGTCTTGTGGTCATAGCTCTCGCCATTGGCGCCGCCGCCGGAGAGCACATAGTCGTTGAGAGTTATCTTAATAGCTTCCATTAGTTAAACACTTGATTGATGAGTTGTTCGAATTCCTTAAAGGCAAAGGTCCCTTCCAGTTCACGGAGGGCGTCTGCCAGTCCTCGGTAGTGCCACTCGTGGTCTTTGGGATCCTTGGCGTGAAAGCGTTTCCAGAGGGCATCGCCCAGCTCGGCATAGTCACGGGCGATGGCCCGGATGTTGGATAGCTTGTCGCCTAATGCTACGATCTTGGTGTCGCGGGATGCCTTGGCCAAATGGGCGATGGCGGCTCGCTTACGATCGTGCCAGCTGTCTTCGTCGCTCACACCTTCGGGTCGCTCTTCGCTTTCCTGTGCTACCAGCGAGGCGATCTTGTCGCCAAACTCCGCCCTGATGTCTTCAACTGTCACTTCGGTGTCTTCAACGGTATCATGCAAGGCTGCTGCAGCAAGCAGTTCTTGGTCGGTGGTCATCGTGGCCACGATTTCCATGGCTTCCATGGGATGAACGATGTAAGGGAAGCCCTTCCCTCGGCGTTCTGTGCCCGCATGGGCTTGGACAGCGAAAATGATGGCGCGGTCCAACAGTTCTGTATTCAAAGGATTGTTTGCCATAGCTTATTGATTCATGAAGGGAAGATCTTTGGTTTGTTCCATCAAGAGTTCGGCCATCGCTTTATTGACTTCGGAGGGGCCGTTTAAGGTGTCGAGCATCCACATCAATCCAAGGCAGCCTCCTCCTTTTTTGAGGATGTAGGCCGTGCAGAGATCTTGTGGCGCTACCGAAGAGGACAGGATGTCGATGTCGGTCAAGCCGATTTGGAAACAGGCGATTTGGTAGGCCGCATCGGAATAGTCCTTTATAAGTTTGTCGATATCCCCCAGCGTCTTGAATCCCATGGCTTTGAACAACGACAGGAAAGGGGAGAGGTCCACTGGTTGGATCTCTGCCTGATTGATGGAGGCGATTTGGCGTGTCAAAGCGTCGAAAGGTCCAATCTGAAGATAGCTGTTGAAGGCGTCGCCGTCAAGTTGCACCTCGCTCAGGTTGCCTGAAGCCACAAGATGTTGCACTTGTCGGCGATAGTCGGCAAGTTCCTGACGGATGCGGCTGAATTCATCGTCCACCAGTTCGAGCATGCCCGCCAGACGACTCAGATTGCGCAGATACACCTTGGGGATTTCCACTCCGCTCTTGTAGCCTGTGTCGTGGTTCATGTTGGCCCAGGCGTGTTGGAGGACGGTGCGCATCTGCACCTCGAAGCGGATTTGGTTCAGTTCAGGATGCTCTGGATTGGTGTAGGCCGACTCGGGGATGCGGCAGATGTAATGCAGGGAAAGGTAGCCGAAACTGTCGATTTCATGCGCCTTCCGTTTGTCGATAGAGTTCTCCCAGTCGATTTCAAACAGGCGTTCCAAAACGGAGGCCACCTTGTCCACGTCGTCATTATAGAAAGTGATTACGCGGATGCCCACGATGTCGGTGATATCATGGATGCTTTTGTATTTGTTTCCTTTGAGTTGGAGCTTTCCGGCGAGGGATTCCTCGGTTTTCACGCGATGCTCCACGGCAGCCACGATGATGCTCGCTTCGGCGAAAAACCCCTTCAATTTCTCAGGGATCACCTCAGCCATCTGCTCATAGATGGGCAGTAGTTGGCGGTATTGCTCAAGTAGCTTTTGAGTGTGAGGATTGAGGGTAGTATAGTCCATATTATTGATATAATGGGCAAAAATAAGCTTTTATTTCCAAATAAAAAAGCCGAAAGGACAAAGCAATTGATTCTAAAGGAAGAAAAAGAAAAAACAAGCTGCAGTCCATTCTTTTTTTATTTTTGCATCTTTAATAATCAAGCTGCATGCCATGAAACGATTTTTTCTTACCCTGTGTGTCCTGCTTGTAGGCACACTGGCCATGAGAGCCAATCCCGTTGATTTCTCGCAGGTGCAAACGGCCGCCGCGAAATTCATCGAGGCGAAATTCAACGTTGAGCTCCGAAATACAACACCTGAAATGGTTTTTGCCGAGCCGAACGGCGCCTTCTATGTGTTCAACTACGGCACCCAGGGCTTTGTGATCATCGCGGCCGACGACTCCTATCGTCCTGTGATTGGCTATTCCAACGAGTCGGCTTTCGACGCGAACAACATCCCTCCGGCGTTGGCGGATTACCTGGACGGCATCGCTAAGAGCATCCAATTGCAAAGAAGAGGCAACGCAACGGCTACGCCATTGGTGGCAGCCGAATGGGAGTCAGTGCTCTCGCACGGCCAGCTGATTTCTCGAAACGGCGGCAAAGGGGTCGATTTCCTCTGCAAGACCAAATGGGACCAAAGCTATCCCTATAACTATTGCTGTCCCGAAGATCCCGACGGATCGGGGGGTCATGCCATCGTGGGTTGCCTCGCCACAGCCATGTCGCAACTGATGCGTTTTTGGGCATCGCCGGCGCAAGGCATAGGAAGCCATTGCTATGTGCATGAGGTTTATGGCGAGATTTGTGCCGACTTCGGTAATACGACCTACGATTGGGCCAACATGCCATACGTGCTCAACGACAATTCGACAGAAGAGGAAAAACTGGCCACGGGTACGCTGTGCTTCCATTGCGGCGTGACCATCGACATGGGCTATGGCCCCGATGGCAGCGGCGGCGCGTCATCCCCCATCCCCGGCGTCATGCATACTTATTTCAACTATAGCGATGCCATTGTGCAGTATTCGCGCAACGACTTTGAAACGGAGACATGGAAGACCATGGTGCGGGAGCAGTTTGACATGGGATGGCCCATGTATTACGGCGGTTGCGATAACGGCGGCTGCCATGCATTTATCTGTGACGGCTACGATGACAAGGATATGTTCCACTTCAACTTGGGGTGGGGCGGTGGCAGCGATGGCTGGTACATCATCGATGAGGCTCCCTACACCAATCCCGCCGACGCCATGTTCAACTTCGTGCCCTCCGAAATCTATAACCAAACACCCAGCGCCCCTGAGGACTTTTCGGTGGTGCCTGCTTCCGACACGGAGCTGCGTACCTTGCTCAGTTGGACGAACCCGACCACTACGCTCGATGGCACCCCCTTGTCGTCGATTGCGGAAGTGGTGGTGCTGCGCGATAATGAGATCATCCAAACCATTACCAATGCTGCGCCTGGTGCAACAATCGAGATTGAGGATGCAGGGCTGCCGCGTTATGATGTGTATCACTACGCGGTGTATGTGCTGTCGGCCAACGGCCGTCACGGGAAGCATGCCAATGCACAGCGCATCGCAGTGGGGCCGTCATGCAACTGGAAAGTCGTCATGACTTCCTCCAGCATCAATGGCTGGGATGGCGGTTGCATCACCATCTATAATGCTGCGGGACATGAGGTTTCGCAATGTACGTTGAACAGCGCCACGCCGTCAATTTGCCAGCCGGCATTGCCCCTGGGCAGGCTGAGCTTTGGCTGGACCGCCCCGGTCGATACGGTGGAAACCATGAGTTTCAACATCAAGGATTCGGAAGGCAACAGCTTGTATTTGTTCTCGGGATCGACGGCCGATCTGAAGAACGGGATTTTCTTTGAGACCAACAACGGCTGCGGAAGCGATCAAATATGCGATGTGCCGGGCAATCTGGTTGCCACCGCCGACGGCGACAACATCCAACTTGACTGGGAAGCTGTGGGAGATGCGGGCTACGGCTACAACATCTATCGTGACGGCTTGCTGCATCGTATCGTCACTTCAGGCGATTCGTTCCTCGACGAGACCGCGACCATGGGCGGTCACTGCTATCAAGCCACCGTGCTTTGCGAAGGCGGCGAGAGCGAATTCTCCAACATGACTTGCGCCACCGCCGGTCCATGCTATCCTCCCCGGAACCTGGATTATGAGCTGGCATCCAATTTCAAGATTAAGTTGAAATGGGATGCTCCTGAGATTAGTGACGGATTGGCGGGTTACATGCTCTTCCGTAGGACGGCCGATGGGGAATACAAGCGAATCAAGCTGTTGAATGCCTCGACGCTTACTTATACCGACGGCACTGCCAATGTGGAAGGCGACTATTATTACCAACTCTATGCCTATTACGACGCTTTGGATTGTACTTCCTCGCCAGCCAATAGGAAATACGAACCCAACGTTTTTGAACTGCACGCCTATTATTCTCCTACCGGAGTGGAAGAAATGGAGACTTGGAAAATTGCTCCCAATCCGACGGACGGAATGGTGACCGTTTCAGGAGTGATGTTGCAGAAAGTAAAGGTTTATAATGTTGTGGGTCAACTGGTTGCGGAAAAGCAAATCGAGGGCGAGACGATGACGATGGATCTGTCGAAGTTGCCTTCGGGACTCTATTTTTTGGACATGATTCATCAGAATGGAAGCACTTGTGTGAGGAAGCTGTTAAAACAATAACATTTTTTATTATTTTTGCAGCCAAATTGATATGAGGCAAGTTGTAACCAAATCGGATTTGAAAAAAGCCCTAGGACTGAAGGGCTTCTTCGGTAGTTGTGTGGCCGGATTGGCCTACGGCTATCTCCGTTTGGGAAAGATCAACCGCCTTTTCGATGGCGCCGCCGATTATCAGGGGCGTGAATTTGCCGACCATCTGCTGGAAAACATGCACATCACCATCGATGTCAGTCCCGAGCATTTGGAGAGCATCCCCAAGGAAGGCGGCTTTGTGATGGTCAGCAACCATCCCTTCGGGGGTATCGAGGGTGTGATGCTTTTGAGCGCCATCGCCAAGGTGCGGCCCGATTTCAAACTCATGGCCAACTTCATCTTATCGCATATCCCGAACCTGAAAGAATGCTTTTTCTCGGTGAATCCTTTCGAGAAAAATCCTGAATGGAAGAGCAGCGTGGGCGGTATCAAAGGTGCCGTGCAGCATATTGCGGCTGGTAATGGCCTGGGCGTTTTCCCGGCAGGCGAGGTGTCGCGCTACCATGGCCATGACTTTCCTGAAGATCTGCCTTGGAGCAACTCCATCGCTCGTCTCATCAAAAATGCGGGCGTTCCGGTGATTCCGGTGTATTGGGATGGACGTAACTCGAAATGGTTCTATACGGTCGATAAGATCCATACCATGCTGGGCACAGGGCGCCTGACCAAGGAGCTGATCAACAAGCATGACAAATGCTTCAATCTGCAAATCGGCAAGCCTATCCCGCCCGCTGAACTGGAACTGTATGAAAAGCCTGCCGATTTGGCGGCTTACCTCCGCAGCCGTTCCTACGCCTTGGAGGCGAATGTTAAGAAAGAGCAACCCGTTCTGGACGAAGGGAAATGGGCACCCGTGGAACCGGCCAGGGACCGCCAGCTGCTGATCCAGGAGTTGGAGTCCATCCGTGAGAAGGGTCTGCTGTTCTCAGCTTCGACCTTCGACTGTTTCTTGGCCGATTATGATGCCATTCCCAACCTGATGCACGAGTTGGGTCGCCTTCGCGAGGAGGCCTTCCGCTTCATCGGGGAGGGAACCGGCAAGAGCCTCGATACCGACGAGTTCGACTGTCATTACAAGCATCTGATCCTCTGGGATAACAAGAAACAACAGATTGTCGGCGCCTATCGTCTCGGTTTCGGCAACGAGATCATGAAAACCAAAGGCATCAAGGGCTTCTATGTCAGCACGCTGTTCGGCTTTGACGAGTCCTTTGGCAAGACGTTGGGCAAGACCATTGAGCTCGGCCGTTCTTTTGTCACCGTGGAATACCAACGTGAAGTGTTGCCGCTGGTGCTGCTGCTGCGTGGCTTGGCCGTGGTGGTGATCAGGCATCCTGAAATTGAGCATTTCATCGGTCCGGTCAGTATCAGCTCGTGGTACCCGAAGTTCTACCAAAGCCTGATCGTCCGCTATGTCTCCGAGAAACATCCCGTGAATCCAGAACTGGCCAATATGGCGCATCCTATCACGCCATTCCATCCCGATTTCCTGAAGGTGGATTCGGAGGTGTTGTTGAAGGAGAATATGGAGTCGATCGACAAGTTCGACAAGTTTATGTTCCGTCTGAGCAACGGCGAATACCGCCTGCCCACCCTGTTCAAGAAGTATTTGAAGCTGAACGCCAAGTTCCTGTGCTTCAATGTCGATCCCGACTTCAACGACACGCTTGACGCACTGCTATTCTTGACCTTTACCGATTTTCCGGAAAACGAGGTGATGCCGCTCTTCAGGGATGGCACCGAAGAAGAACAAAAGGAAGTCAGGAAACGCTTCGGATATACCTCCAACTCCTAACTCCTAACTCCTAACTCCTCACTCTTAACTCCTCACTCCTCACTATAAAGCGTTTGTGCAAAGAAACTGAAGTTTACTTTGCCGTAATGCCTTTGTTCCATGAAATGGGGATGTTCCTCAAAATGGACGTATTTGTCATGCTCCAACACGAACATGCCGTCTTCATTCAGTAGTTCATTGTCGAAAACGAGTCTGACCAATTCGTTGTAATGCTGGCAGTCGTAGGGCGGATCGGCGAAGATGAGGTCGTATTTCATCTTGTGGTTGGCCAGAAAGCGGAACACATCGGAACGCACCACCATCAATTCCTTCATGTCGAGTTTGTTGGCTGTCTCACGGATGAACCTGACGCAGCCGTTGTCCTGATCGATGGCTGTTACCTTGGGACAACCGCGGGAGACCAGCTCGTAGGAGATGTTGCCCGTGCCGGCAAATAGGTCGAGGGCGGTGACTTCCTCAAAGTCCATGTAATTCTCCAGGATGTTGAACAGGCTCTCCTTGGCCATGTCGGTCGTAGGCCTCACTGGCAGGTTGTTGGGGGCGACGATCTGACGCCTTTGGTAACGGCCTCTTATGATTCGCATGACAGGGATTTGTAAGGGATGTAATAATATTGGAACGGCGTGTCGTTCAAGGCCATGTCAACATTGATGCTTCCATCGGGCCTGATGAAACGGATCTTCTTGATATACCGCTCGCACAGCTTGAGGATCTCAGAGTTGCCCGTGATCAGCCCGGTGAAATACACGGGAATCTCTTGGACGGGCAGCTGCTGTTGTTCAAGGGCGAATAGCAGGAAATAGGCAAAATCGTCCTTGGTGTCGAACTTGAAGTTGTTGAAAAAGCTCAGTTCGCCTTCCTTGATGACGGCGAGGTCGAAGCTGCGGCTATTGACGTTGACATAGACGTTGGCTTTCTCCTCGTAGGGGTCTTCGTTCATGACGGCGTTCAGGAAGACGCTGGAGCGGTGGGTGATTTGGACATTGTTCCACAAGCTGCGTATGCGCTTCTCCTGCAGGGAAGATATGGCAAACACATTGACTGCCTTGAGTGCCGGCAGCGTTTCCGACATCACGACATGGCCCGAGGGGAGACGGTGGTTGAACAGCAGATGGGCTTCGAGGTATTGCCCGTCATAGAGTGCCTCAGGTACCAGCGTGTTGAAGCGGTTGCCCGCGATGTAACGTACGGAGCGGAAAGGCCTTTCATACAATCCTTTCTTGAAGACGGCTCTCTCAAGGGCATCCAAGATGATGCTCTCGTCGCCGTTGTCGGAAGTCTGGTACAATTCTACATCGACAATCTTGTTTTCCTCGATGTCGTGAATGACCAAACAAAAACCATCCAATGAGCATTGGATGGTTATGTTATAGGAAAGGCTTTTCGTGGGATCGATCATTAGAGTATGTCTTTCTCCCAGTTGCCGTCGGTTGAGGCTTCTTCGAGTGAACCGACTTTCATACCGGCATATTTGTCGAGCTGTTCCAATTCAGCTTTGGCATTCTGCACACGGGTGTTCCATTCCTTTTCGGTGAATTTGGCGCCTGGTGTGGCGAGATACACATCATACGGGGTCTTGACCTCGAATACCGGAACGGAAATACCGCCGCGCTTGATGATGCTGTCCTGGATCTCGAATTTGGTGACGGGATCGCTGAACGGCACAATGCTCAAGTCGTTGATATCAAAGTTGTTTCTCTTTCCAAAGAGCGAGTCCAATACCTTCACATAACCCAAGGTGTCGTTGATGGACTTGGTGAACGTGGTGTCGTTCGGGTCGGGAACCATCTTGACGATCGGGATTTCGTAGTTTTGGCAGAAAGTAATCAGGGAGTCGAAGTCGGAGGTGTACTTGTTGTAAGCCTGCTTGTATTGGATCTCGGCGTCGCGGATGTCTTTCAAACGTTGTACGACCTGTGCTTCGCGGGTTTTCTTTTCATTACCGAAATCAATGGGAGCCTTGATGCTCTGGATGACCTTGATGGCTAAAAACACAACAACGGCAAACAACGCGATGTTGATGAGGATGCTTTTCAGTTTTGAATTCATTGTCTTGTATTTTTCTGATTATTATGATCCATTTTAAGCGGTGCTGCAAAGGTATTATTTTTTTCGCTTCGTTGAAACAAATTTTTCTTGAATTATTTTTTATCTTTGCAAAAAAAGAAATCAAGCCATGAAAACGAAGAAGGAAATAGTGGAGAACTGGCTTCCCCGTTACACGGGATTGCCGTTGGACCAATTTGGGAAATACATCCTGCTGACGAACTTCCAGAACTACGTGGATCGCTTTGCGGCTTGGCAGAACGTGGAGGTGATCGGGAAGGACAAGCCCATGCCTTGTGCCACCGACGGTGAGATTACCATCATCAACTTCAGCATGGGTTGTGCCAATGCGGCTACCATCATGGATCTGCTGGGCGCCATCCATCCCCAAGCGGTGCTGTTTTTGGGCAAATGCGGCGCGGTGCGGAAAAACCATGTGGGCGACTTCATCCTGCCCATCGCCGCCATCCGTGGGGAAGGTGCTTCGAACGACTACTTTCCGCCTGAGGTTCCGGCACTGCCGGCATTCAACCTTGAGAAGGCCATTTCCACTACCATCCGCGACTATGGACGCGACTATTGGACAGGTACCGTCTATACCACCAACCGCCGCGTGTGGGAACACGACGAGGAGTTCAAGAACTACCTCCGCCGGATCCGCTGCCTGGCTGTCGATATGGAGACGGCCACCCTGTTCTCCGTAGGCTTCTACAATGAGATTCCCACGGGTGCCTTGCTGCTCGTTTCCGACGAACCGATGACGCCTGAAGGCGTGAAGACGGCTGAAAGCGACAAACTGGTGAGCAGCAACTTTGTCGGCGACCACCTGCGCATCGGCGTGGACTCATTACGACAGCTCATCAATAACGGCATTACAGTGAAACACTTGAGATTTGACTGATGACCTTCGAACAGATTCTCTCCGACATCCATAACAAAAAGTACGCTCCCATCTATTTCCTGATGGGGGAGGAACCTTATTTCATCGATGTGATCTCCGATACCATCGAGGAAGAGGTGCTCGACGAGACGGAGAAGGCCTTCAATCAGATTGTGGTGTACGGCCGTGACGTGGATATCGACACGGTGGCCACCCATGCCAAGAGCTTCTCAATGATGGGCGGCTACATGGTGGTTATCGTCAAGGAAGCGCAGGATCTGAAGAACATTGAGGATTTTGAGAAATACCTGGAGGTGATTCCACCAACCACCATCCTCGTTTTCGACTATAAATACAAGAAACTCGACAAACGCCGTGCCTTGGCCAAGAAGATCGACAAGATGGGCGTGCTGTTTGAGTCGAAAAAGCTCTATGAAAACAACATCCCCGGCTGGATCCAGTCGTATTTGGCCGAGAAAGGCTATGCCATCACGCCGAAGGCGACCCAGATGCTGACGGATTTCCTCGGCACCGACTTGCATAAGGTTCGCAATGAGTTGGACAAGCTGATCATCGCCTTGCCGAAATCGAAGAAGATCGACGATGCCGACGTGGAGCGCAACATCGGCATCTCGAAGGACTACAACGTGTTTGAGTTGCAGAATGCCATCGGCTGTCGCGACATCATGAAGGCCAACCAGATTGTGAACTATTTCGGCGACAATGGCAAGGAAAACCCATTATTGGTCACGGCTATCAGCCTGTATGGCTATTTCACCAAGATCCTGAAGGTGCATTATGCCACCGACCCCTCGCAAAATGCCTTGGCGGTGGCGCTCGGCGTCAATCCCTTCTTTGTTCGCGACTACCAGCTGGCGGCGCGCAACTTCTCCATCGCCGACTGTGTTCGGTGCATCGCGGTGCTAAGGGAATTCGACATGAAATCGAAAGGCTATAACAGCGGTGAGGTATCGGAGAAGGACCTCTACCGTGAGATGATTTTCAAGTTACTACACTGATTATACAAACAGTTCTTCAATCAGCTCCTTATAGTGTTCCTGAATGACGCTTCGGCGGATCTTCATGGTGCTGGTGACTTCGCCCTTTTCTGCGCTGAAGTCGTTGGCGATGAGCTTGAACCTCATGACACGCTCGTAGTCGCCAAGGTTCTTGTTGAGCCGATCCACTTCTTTCCTGATATGGTTGATGACGGTCTTGTCCTCAATCATTTCGTTGTTGCTGATGAAGGTAAGATGGTTGTCGCGGCACCACAGGCCCAACTGGTCGAAGTTGGGAACGATCAGGGCGCCTGCAAACTTCTGGTTTTCGCCGACCACGATAATCGAGTTGATGAAGGGCGATTCCAGCATGGTGTTCTCCACCAAAGTGGGACTGATGTATTTGCCCATCGAGGTCTTGAAGATTTCCTTCACCCTTCCTGTGATGCGCAAGAAGCCTTCCTCGTCGATCTCACCGCGGTCGCCCGTATGGAAGAAGCCCTCGCTGTCGATGACCTCTGCGGTGGCTTCGGGCCATTTGTAGTAGCCCTTCATGATGGTGGAGCCTTTGGCAAGGATCTCGCCTTGTTCTGAAATCTTGACATCGACGTTGTTTACGGGGAGTCCCACGGTGCCGATCTTGATCTTTCGTGTCACGGGACTGTTGACGGCGATCACCGGCGAGGTCTCCGTAAGGCCGTAGCCTTCCATGACAGGCATCTTCATGGCCGTGAGCAGCTTGGAGATCTTTGTCTGGACGGTGGCGCCTCCCAGGATAATGACTTCGATATTGTTGCCCAAGCCTTCGCGTACCTTGCTGTAAACCAACTTGTCGGCGATGCGTAGCTTCCAGTTGTAGCATCGGCTGTTCTGGTGCGTGTCGCTGAACTGGTAACCGAGACGGATGGCCCAGTTGAAGACCATCTTTTCGAACCCTTTCAGCTTCTTGCCCTTGAGCAGGATGTTGGCATGGATCTTTTCGAGCAGGCGGGGAATGGTGGTGAACACATGGGGCTTGACTTCGCCGATGTCGTTGACAATGGTGGCCATGTTTTCCGCGTAATATACCGTGGCGCCCAAGTTAAGGTAGGCTAACACCACTTGCCTTTCAAAGATGTGCGACAGGGGAAGATAGCTGAAAAACTTGACATGGTCGTCAACATAGAAGAGCGTGTCGAGGCATTTGGTGTTGGAAGTCAGGTTGTCGTGGGTAAGCATGACGCCCTTGGGAGTCCCGGTGGTGCCGGAAGTGTAAATTACCGTGGCCAGGTCATAGCGGTCAACGGCAGACTTGGCCTGCTCCAGCAACTGCGGGTCGGTCTGATCGCCCAAGGCCATGAAATCGTCGAGACAGGTCAAGCCTTCGAGCTCCACGATGGAGATCACTTTCTGCACGGTCGGGATCTCCTCCATGATGCTCTGGATCTTGCGGTAGATGTTCTGTCCGTAAATGAAAAGCAACTTTGACTCGGAATGGTTGAGGTTGTATTTGTAGTCGTTCTCGCTGATGGTGGTGTAGAGCGGCACGGTGACGGCTCCTATTTGTTGGATGGCCCAGTCGATGAAGTTCCATTGGGGGCAGTTGCGCGAGGAGATGGCCACCCGGTCACCCTTCTGAATGCCCATGGCAAGTAGCGCCCGACTGATCCTGTCGATGGTGTCGCGAGCCTCTCCCAAAGTGTAAAGGCGCCATTCGCCGTTTTCCTTTGCAGAAAGGATAGGCTTCTCTTTTCCGTACAAACCTTCGAGCTTCGTCAGGATGTCAAAAGTCCTGAGCGGAGTTCCGTCGTAAATAACCATTATCTCTCGTTTTCAATGCTGTTTTTCTGGCAAAACAGGCCGCAAAAATACTACTTTTTCCTATCTTCGCAAAAAAATTCGATTATGAGGGTAGTAGCACAACGTGTTTCGAGAGCTTCGGTGACCATCGCCGACAAGGTGAAATCGGCGATAGGTTTGGGCATGATGATTCTTCTGGGTATTGAAGAGGCTGATAATGAAGAAGATGTGGAATGGCTTTGCGGTAAACTCTCCAAACTCCGAATCTTTTCGGATGAGCAGGATGCCATGAACTTGGACATCAATCAAGTTGAAGGTTCTTTCCTTGTCGTAAGCCAATTCACCCTCCATGCCATGACCAAGAAGGGCAACCGCCCAAGTTTCATTCGTGCCGCCCGACCCGAACACGCCATCCCGCTTTATGAACTCTTTGTGAAACGTCTTCATGAGGTTTCGGGCCGTGAGGTCTTGACAGGCGAATTCGGTGCCATGATGGATGTCGAGCTTATCAATGACGGTCCCGTAACGATCATTATGGATTCAAAACAGCGCGAATAGAATAAAATTGCCTATTTTTGCAGGCTGAAAAATGAAAAAACCATTAATATGGATAGTAAACGACTTGATAAAGTAAACAAGCTGATATTAAAGGAATTGGGCGACATCTTCCAAAAGGAGCTGAAGCCCGCAGTGCCTTCGCTGATGATCACCGTGACCCATGTGAAGGTGACTTCCGACTTGGGTTATGCCAATGTGTACTTGAGCATCTTCGGCGTTGACGACAAGAAGAAAGTGGTGGAGGAAGTGGGGCAGAACGCCCGCGCCATCCGTGGCATGCTGGGCAACCGTGTGCGCCATCAGATGCGCGTCATCCCGGAACTGCGCTTCTTTGAGGACGATTCCTTGGATTATATCGAAAACATCGACAACCTGTTGCATTCCTGATTGTGAACCTGCCGCTGTTCATAGCGAACCGTTACCTGCTGGCCAAGAAGAGCCACAATCTCATTAATATCATCACGTGGATTTCCATCATTGGTATTAGTGTAGGAGCCTTTGCGCTTATTGTGGTATTGTCGGCCTTCAACGGTTTGGAGAAGGTGATCTCTTCCATGAACAACCGACTTGCACCCGACTTGCAGATTGCGCCTGTCATGGGCAAGACCATTGACCTGACGGCGTTCCCTTTGGGACAAATCAAAAGCGTGGAGGGTGTTGAGATGGCCATTCCCACAATAACCGAGGATGCGCTGTTCCGTGCCAACGAAAAGCAGCATATCGGCCAGGTGAAAGGCGTGGGCTTGGATTACCAGAATGTACACCGCATGGATGAGGTTGTTTCGGGCGGTGATGGGTTGCTGCTCTCCGACGGCGCGTATGATTTTGCCGTTCCGGGAACGGGCGTGGCATGGCATCTTGGCATCAATTCCTATAGTCCCTACGCAATGATGCGCGTCTATGTGCCCAAACGGGGCAATGCCTCTCAGATGAGTCTGGAAAATAGCTTCAACTCGGATGTGTTGACGGTGCAGAGTGTGTTTTCCACGGAACAGGAACTGGATGAGAAACTGGTGCTGGTACCTTTCGAATGGCTTTCTGAACTGCTTGAATACAATGAAAAAGCCTCGAATATGGAGCTTTTTTTAAGTTCTGATGCCGATTTGAAGAAGGTGAAAAAAGAGGTAAAAACCCTCTTGGGTGAAGGCTTTACCGTGAAGGACCAACAGGAACAGCAGGAGACCCTCTACAAGATTATGCATTCCGAGAAATGGGCGGTCTATGTCATCCTTACCTTCATCTTGATCTTGGCCACCTTCAATGTGGTGGGCTCGCTCTCAATGCTGATGATCGACAAAAGGAAAGATACTGGGATCCTTAAGGCGATGGGAGCCGACAACCGCTTGATTCAAAGAATCTTCATGAACGAAGGCATGTTGATTTCAGTGGCAGGCGGCATTATTGGACTCTTGCTGGGCATTGTAGTAGTGCTCTTGCAACAAAAGTTTGGATTTGTGAAGTTTGGCAATGGCGGCAATTACGTGGTGGACGCCTATCCTGTGGTGTTGAAGATGAAGGACGTGTTGCTGATCTTTGCCACTATCCTCGTGGTAGGCTGCACCTCGGCGTTCCTCACTGTGCGTCACGCGATGCGGAGGAGCTGATCAGGTTCGTCAAATCAATAAACTCTTTTACGGATAGTTGCTCGGGGCGTTTGTTGAACACCTCGTTCTCGATGATTGTTGGGCTGAGTAGCGTGCGCAACGAGTTGCGAAGGGTCTTGCGGCGCTGGTTGAACGCCTGTTTTACGATGGTTACGAACAACTTCTCGTCACAACCCAGGTCGGTGACGGTGTTGCGTCGCATCTTGATGACTGCCGATTTTACCTTGGGCGGTGGGTTGAACACGTTTTCGTGCACGGTGAAGAGGTAGTCGATGTCATACCATGCCTGCATCAACACGCTCAGAATGCCGTAGGTCTTGCTGCCTTCCTTGGCGGCCATACGCTCGGCCATCTCCTTCTGCACCATGCCTACAACCTCCACTACTTGTTCTTTGTATTTCAACACCTGGAAAAAGATCTGGCTACTGATGTTGTAGGGGAAGTTGCCGATGATGGCCATGTTTTGCTTTCCGAATTGGCTAAGATCAGCCTTTAGGAAGTCTCCTTGGATGAGGTGGTCGCCAAGAGTGGGGTAGTGCTGTTGAAGGTATTCTATGGATTCACGGTCGATCTCGATGACATAGAACTTGTCGAGGATTTCGTTCACCATGAATTGGGTCAACACACCAGTGCCGGCACCCACCTCCACGACGGATTCCACATCAGGTGAGAGCTGATCGACGATCTTTTTGGCGATGTTCTGGTCGGTCAGGAAATGCTGCCCCAATGCTTTCTTGGGTCTGACTTCCGACTTCTGTCTTCTGTCTTCTGTCTTCATAACTTCCTGTAGTTCTTTTTTGCTTGTGCAGTATAAAGGCTGGTTGGATATTCGTCGATTAGCCGCTCGTAGTGTTGTTTGGCGGCTTCCTTGTTCTTTAACTTTTGGTGCTCGATGAGGGCAGCGTGCATCAAGGCGTCGTCGGCCATGTAGCTGTCGGGAAAATCGCTGACGATCTGCAGGTAAAGACTATCGGCGACAGTGTAGTCTTGGTTTTTTTCTTTGATTTCGGCGAGGCGGTATAGGGCGTGGGGTTTGCTGATCTCGTTGCCGTCCACGCTGATGGAGTCGAGGATGACCAAGGCTTGGTCGTCCTTGTGCTGATAAATCTTGTAGTCGGCACGGGCCAGACGTTTGAGTTCCATGCCTGTGGTGTCGTATTCGAGGTTGTCGCCGATGATGAGCGACAGGCTCATGGCGTCGTTGGCGACGAGTTTGGATGTGGCAGCCTTGAGTACGTTGAGCTGGGTTTCGGCCCAGGCAAACTCCCCAATGAAATAGCGCAGTTGGGCATTGCGGAAGCGGGCTTCATGTCCAAGTGGCTCTTCCTTCATGCTCTTGTCGACTTGGCTGTAGAGCAGGGTGGCTTCCCAAACCTCGTCGTTATAGAGATAGATGTCGGCCAATTTGAGTTTCAGTTGGTTTTGTTGGATCTTGTTGTTGGTTTGGCCGATGGTTTGTTGCAGCAGGTCGATGGCTTGCGCCGACTGGCCCAGGTGATAGGCCATGATGTCGGCTTGGATCTCCACCAGTCCGGGAATCTCCTTGGAACCCACATCGTTGTAGGCATCCTCAATCTTTTTGCTCAAGCGCTCGTATGTCTTGGTGTCCGTTTTGGGATTGACCTTGCAAAGCTGGTTCTCCGTTTTGATGGCGCCGATGACGGCTTCGCCATAGAAGGGGTTGACTTTGCCTTTTTTCATCACGTATTCGAAGGCATCTTTGGCCAATTCGTATTGTCCGTTGTCAAGACAGATGTGCGCCGTGTTGATGATCTGTTTGTCTTGGTCGTTGTTGCGTCGGTCGAGGCTCTTGCATTGTGCCAACGCGATGTCGTAGTCCTCTTCTTGGAGGGCAAACCACATCAGCAGTTGGGCAAACTGTTCGTTGTCGGGCTTCTCCTGGGTCTTTTTCAACAGGGCGATGCGCATCTCGTCGGCGATGCTCTTGTTGACGTCGTACAGCAATAGGGTTTGGAAACGGTTCTTGATGAGTTTGTATTGGTCGGGATTGTTCTCGAGTTCAAGGAAGTAATACTCGAAAGCCTGCTCGTAGTTGAGCATGGAATAATAGAGGTTGGCTTTCTCGATATAGAGAGGGTCGTTGTCGGTGTTGTTTTTGGCACCTATGTCGAGAACCGTCAACGCATAGTCGTTCAGCATTCGGCCTTTGAGTAGGTTGACGAGGTTGAGGATGGCGTTTTTGTTGTCGGGAAAGTTTTTGAGGATTTGTTTAAAGAGGTCATCGGCCTTGTCCTTCTTGTTTTCTTGGATGTAAACGTAAAGCAGGTCAACCCTTGCTTTTCCATAGGTGGGGTTCTTGCGAATGAAGGATTTGAGCTCTTTTTCCGCCTCTTCAAACGCATTCAGTCGGATCAGGCATTCCACATATTGGTTGAAGTGGTGGGTCTGCCCGTGTTTTTTATAGAGTTCTTGATAGAGCTCCTTCGCTAGGTCGTAATCTTGGCTTTGGAATTTCTTGCTGGCCAGTTTCTCATCCACCTGGAGTTGCGGATCCTTGTTTTGGGCAATGGAGGGCAGCGTCAGGAAGAGGGTGAGAAAACACAGGAAGCAGACGGTTCTCCTCATTTTGATGCGGCTTTACTGATGGTTTTCCTCAGCGATTTCAGTTCTTTGTCCTGATGGGAGAGCCGGTCTTCGAAGTATTCGATCCTGTTGTGCAGCGTGTCGGCTGAGGCGATCTCGTCTTGGAGATACACTGCGGCGAGCGAGTCGCTGATGTAGTGCGTGTCGATATCGTTCTGAAGGTTGCCCAATTGTGTCTTGATGTAGGCCATGTCGTGCTTCATGATGGGCAGCATCTCGTTGAATTGGCCAAGGTAAGCCTGGGCGAGGTTGAGCACGTCGAAACAGTCGCCGATTTGGTCTTGGGGGATGAATTGCAGCATGGAGTCGCACCAATGGAAGTTGGCTTCGATGTTGTCGGGATACTTCTGCTCGATCCTTTCGAGCACCATGCCGTCTTTATCGAGTTGTTTCAGCAGTTGGGGGATGGAATCAGCCTTCTTGCTCTGGCATGAACATGCCAAGAGCAAGAAGGTGACGATGCATATTATCGGGTTACGAAATGATGTCAAAGCCGGTGTATTTTTGGAGGGCTTTCGGGATGCGGATGCCTTCCGGGGTTTGATGGTCTTCGAGCAGTGCGGCCACGATGCGAGGCAGGGCAAGGGCACTGCCGTTGAGGGTGTGCACAAGTTGGATGTTACCGTTCTTGTCCTTGAAGCGGAGCTTCAGGCGGTTGGCCTGGAAGGTCTCGAAGTTCGACACGGAACTGACCTCAAGCCAGAGCTGCTGGGCAGCCGACCACACTTCGAAGTCGTAGGTGGTGGCGGAGGTGAAGCTCATGTCGCCGCCGCAAAGGTGCAGGATGCGGAAAGGCAGTTCAAGCTTGCGGAGCAAACCTGCCACATGGTTCTTCATGGCCTCGAGACGGTCGTAGGAACCCACAGGATTGGCAATCTCTACGATTTCCACCTTGTCGAACTGGTGCAGGCGGTTCAGGCCGCGGACGTTCTTGCCGTAGGAGCCGGCCTCGCGGCGGAAGCAGTTGGAATAACCCACGGTCTTGATGGGCAGCTGCTCTTCCTTGACGATGGTGTCGCGGAACATGTTGGTCAGCGGCACTTCGGCGGTGGGGATGAGGTAGAAGCCGTCGAGCGGCACGGCATACATTTGTGCTTCCTTGTCGGGGAGCTGGCCGGTGGCGTAGGCAGAGGCCTCGTTCACCACGACGGGCGGTTGGGTCTCGTTGTAGCCGGCGGCAGAAGCCTCGTCAAGGAAGAAGTTGATTAGCGCGCGCTGCAACTTGGCGCCTTTGCCCTTGTAGAAGGGGAAGCCGGCGCCGGTGACCTTGTTGCCGAGGTCGAAGTCGGCCAGGTTGTATTGGTTGAGCAGTTCCCAGTGGGGCTTGGCGCCCTCGTAAAGCTGGGGCATCTCGCCTTCCTGGTGCACGTTGACGTTGTCGGCGGATGAAGTGCCACGGGGTACGTCGATGCGGGGCGTATTGGGGATATCCACGAGCTTGACTTGGATCTCCTTCTTGATTTCCTCAAGACGGTCGGCAAGGGTCTTGCCCAGTTCCTTCAGCTCGTTGTTCTTTGCTTTCATCTCGTTGGCTTCGGCGGCTTTGCCTTGCTTGTAGAGGTCGCCGATGGCGCGTGCGTTGTTGTTGAGCGCAGCCAGGGTTTCGTCGCATTGCTTTTGGGTGGCGCGGCGTTCGTCGTCCAGCTTCAGGATCTCGTCGATGAGCGCGACATTGGTGAAGTTCTTGATGGACAGGCGTTCGATCACCTCTTCTTTGTGATCACGGATGTAGGATAGTACTAACATTGCTTGACGCTGTTTGAAATTTGTCGCAAAAATAAACGAAAAAAACCGGCTATCAGTCGATAGCCGGCAAAAAAATGTATCTTATGAAAAAAAATTATTCGGCGATTGTGCCTTCCACCGGGATGATGGAGACAAACGACTTGTTGTCTTTTTTCTTCACGAACTCCACGATGCCGTCGCACTTGGCATAGAGGGTGTGGTCCTTGCCCATACCGACGTTCTTGCCAGGGTTGTGCTTGGTGCCGCGCTGACGGACGATGATGTTGCCCGCGATGGCAGCTTGTCCACCGAAAATTTTAACTCCGAGTCGCTTACTTGCGGACTCACGACCGTTCTCGGAACTACCGACGCCTTTCTTGTGTGCCATATCTTTTCTGTTTTTTCGGGTTTTTACATGATGATGTTGTCGATAACGACCTTGCTCAAATACTGGCGATGGCCGTTAGAGGTCTGATAACCTTTTCTTCTCTTCTTCTTGAACACGATGACCTTCTTGCCCTTGCAGTGCTCCTTAATCGTCGCCTCGACGTTGGCACCGGCAACTGTGGGAGCTCCCACTTGGGTAGCGCCGTCGTTGTCAATCAATAATACTTTGTCGAAAGAAACCTTGCTTCCTTCTTCACCTTGCAGTCTGTTGACGAAAATCTCTTGACCGTTCGTAACTTTGAACTGCTGTCCTGCTATTTCTACAATTGCGTACATGTCTCTAAAATTTCGGACTGCAAAATTACACATTTTTTTGATTGTGCAACCATTTCTCTTATTTTTTCCGAATTATTTTTTCATCAGTGCCTCCATGACCCTGCTGACATCCTCTTTGGTAAAGCCCATCGGGAAAATGTGGCTCGGCTCCAGATAGTGGATTTTGTGGGTCTCCATGAAGTGCTTTTCGCCGCCGCCGGTGATGTTGAGCATGATGACATCATCGGCTTTTACCTTATTAATATGAATGGATTGGATTAGGGAGCCCAAGGCCACGGCTGCGGCATGGTAGATGTCGATGCCTTCGGTTTCCTCAAAGAGTTTCTTGGCTTCGTTGGCTTCTGCATTGCTGATGGCGAAGATGTCGCCTTGGGTGTCTTTCAGGGCGTCGTAGAGTCCTCCGGCCAGTGAATAGGGTGGTTTGCGGTTCGAGAGAACCGGAGCGCAGATTTCGGCAGCGTCTTTGCGGGCCTGGTCCGGATCGTAGGGTAACATCGGGCGTGAGTCTTGTTTCCAAGCTTCGTACATGGGAACGAAAGGCTTGTTTTGCGACACAAACAAATGGGCTTTGTTGGCTCCGAAGCGACCGTCCTCGAGGAAGCGCAGGTTGGCCTCCCAGGCGGCGATGGCGCCGGTGCCGCTGCCTACGGCCTGGAAGTAATAGTCGGGAATGCGGCCAATGGTGGTCACGGCCGATAGCATGGTGGTGCTCATGCCGTCGCGACGGGCGATGTTCTTGGCACCGCCTTCGGCGAGAAAGCCTTCAAGCTCGCAAACGTAGTTGGAGAGCTGGATGGCATCGAAATAGTCGCTGCCCGATGCCGTGGTAATCAACTTCACACAGGGATTCAGCGGCTTGTCGAACCACAACGCCTTGATGTTGTCCTGCGGCACGCAGAGCAGCAACGGAATGCCGTTGTCGGAACATACCTTGGCAAAGGCTCGTGCCGTGTTGCCTGCCGAGGCCACTACCAGCACCTGGTCTTTCTGGGCTTCACCCAGTCTGGCACAAACCGAGTAGGCCTCGGTCTCCTTGAAGGAGCAGGTAGTCATGTTGGCACCTTTGGCCGGCCACCAACCGCTGAAGGTGATATAAAGGTTGTTCAGCCCCAAACGTTTCGCCAGCTTCTCGCTCTTGTAGGTGATAGGGCAGGAGGGATTCGCCAACACCTTTTTAATGGGCATCCAGTCGGCAAATTTGTAGAGCCCAAGACCATCATCGCCGACATGCAATTGTTTCTGTTCGTAGAGGGCTCTCACCAAGCTCGGCGTCTTGCCTTCCGGATCGTCTAAAGTCCATCCTTTATCTTCAAAAATGCGGCCATCGGCCACGTTCATCAGTTGGTATTTTCCCATGGTTTTAAGTTTTTGACCCACAAAAATAGTAAAAATAGTAAATATATTTACTTTTTTATTCTTTTAAACCAATGCCGACTGGGAGCAAACCGTTATATTTTTTTAAATTTCATACTTTGAAAGATTATTTTTATTACTTTTGACACCTTAATGATAATAGATAAACAAAACATCATACTTTATGGCTAAAAAACTACTTACATTTTTGTTATTACTGCTGGGCATCAGCCAATTGGTAGCGGCTCCGGTGGATCTCTCCCTGGCGCGCAAGGCCGGTGAAAGCTTTGTCCAAGCCAACTTTACCTTGAATTCAAGGGCCTCTGACCTACGTTTGGTCATGACGACTTCAGCGTTCTATGTGTTCAATGTGGGCTCCACAGGTTTCGTTATCGTTTCATCCGACGATGCATTCCGTCCCATCATCGGCTATTCCGACGAAGGTGTTTTCGACATGGAAAACCCATCGCCCGAGATGATGTAT
This sequence comes from Bacteroidales bacterium, assembly GCA_017549805.1. Classification (GTDB taxonomy): domain Bacteria; phylum Bacteroidota; class Bacteroidia; order Bacteroidales; family F082; genus Limimorpha. The sequence continues at coordinate 94,820 of JAFYNJ010000004.1, read as the reverse complement.
TATCTCGATAACATCAGCCAGGGACGTCAAGCCGCAATGCGTGCTGCCATCAATCCCGACGGGCAAGTTGCCAAGGAATGGTCGGCTTTGCTGGAAGATAAAGAACAAGTGGTGAAAGGGAACAAGAAATCCTTCTATTTGGTGCAGACGCGATGGAATCAAAACTATCCCTACAACAAGTTCTGTCCAAGGGAAAGCAACGGTGCGCGCTCTTATGCTGGTTGCGTGGCTACGGCCATGTCGCAGGTGATGAACTATTGGAAACACCCCACCCATGGCTATGGCCAGCATTCCTATAACCACTATCAGTTCGGTTTGTTGTCGGCCGACTTCTCCGCTGCGGAATACGACTTCTCCTTGATGCCTGCGAGCATTGGCGAGATGTCGCCGGAGGAGAACATCGATGCCATCGCCCTGTTCATGTATCATTGCGGCATCGCGGTTGACATGAGCTATGGCACTGATGGCAGCGGTGCCTATTCGCAAGACGTGCCGGATGCCGTGCTGAAGTATTTCGGCTATACGAACTGCTGCCGCCTGCATTATCGCGACAGCTATTCCTTGGAAGAGTTCCATGCCTTGCTGAGGGATCAGTTCGACATGGGATGGCCTTGCTATTATTCAGGTCAAGATACTGGTGGCAGCGGTGGCCACGCCTTTGTGTGCGACGGCTACGACAGCAACGACATGTTCCATTTCAATTGGGGATGGAGCGGTTCTGGTGACGGCTTCTTTGTGATCGACGGTCTCGATGTGTCGGGTTATGCTTTCAATTCGGATCAAGGTGTGATCACCAACTTTGTGCCCGCTGACGTTTTCGCCCACACGGCCAAGGCTCCCGATGCCTTTACTGCAGTGCCCAATGGCGATGAAGAATTCTCCGTCACCCTGTCGTGGATCAATCCTACCACCACACTTGACGGACACCCACTCGAATCCATCGACGCCATGGAGATCCTTCGTGACGGTGAGGTGGTTCACACCCTTGAGAACCCAGCAGTGGGTGAGGCCATGACTTATGTTGACCCAGTTGGGAAGCCGATTACGGTGGATTACTCAGTCCGCGCCGTATGTCAAGGTGCCGGAGGACGTAAGGCTTGGGCCAGAGGGATCATTCTTGGTCCCGTTTGCGATTGGACGATCAAACTTACCTCGGACAATGAAGGAGGATGGGGCGATGGCGCCATCACCATCTTGAATTCCGCAGGCATTGCAATTGCTGAGCTGACAGCCGATCGAGGCGAATCGGAGTATCAAGTGGAGATCCCCCAAGGCAGGCTTTCCATCCTGTGGACGGCTCCGACCGACAGCCTGAATCTGGGAATCGAGATTTTGGACGGCAATGAGATGGCACTGTTCTCCTATCAGGGTCCGTCAACTGAAATGCCATCAGGCCTTTTCTATGAAATGGTCAATACATGCGACGGCCAAGGGAGCGTTGAAAAGCCCACGGCTCTCCATGCAGAAGTCATTGGCAACGATGTGGCGCTGCAATGGACCGGCATCACTGATCCTGGCTATGGCTACAACATCTATCGCAACGGCCAGTTCTATACCATCGTTGATGAGACAAGCTATACGGATGTGGAGATGGCTCAGGAATTCCATAGCTATTTCGTTACCGCATTCTGCAAGGAAGGGGAGACCGATCCTTCCAATACGGTTTGCGCTATCGTTGACGATGAAAGGGCTCCTCGCAATTTCGATTATGAGTTGTTGGCAAACGGCAAGCTGAAATTGAAATGGGAGAGCCCTGAGAATACTGAAGGTCATGCGGGATACAAGGTTTTCCGCAAGGCTGAAGGTGACCAATACAAACGCGTCAAACAATTGGGTGCCAACTCCACTGAATATACTGAAAGCGCGAGAGTTCCCGACGGCAGCAGGTATTACTATATGATCGTTGCCGCTTATCCGGACCTGGACATCGAATCGGCGCCTGCCCGTTCACTGCAGCATCCCGATCTGTGTTATTTGATGGTGAACCGTACCCATATTCCATTTGATCTTGTCTTGGAACAACAAGATGCGTCATCTCTGTTACTGCAATGGAAACCTGCCCTGTTGGCTGAGACGTACAACGTATATTGCAATGGCGAACTTGTGGCGGAAGGCCTTGTGGAACCGCAATTCGAAGATGGTATCAGAGGAGAGGCCTTGATGTATCAAGTGACGGGTGTTTTGAACGGGGTGGAATCGAGTCCCTCCAACAAAGCCTATTATGGGAATTATGCCATTGGCGAAAACGAGATGGCTGATGCGACCTTGTATCCCAATCCTACCAAGGGTTCAGTGACCGTTAACATGGAAGGCCTCCGTGAGGTCAAGGTGTTCAATGTGACCGGACAACAGGTCATGAGCCGTAAGGCAAATGGCAACGAGATGAACTTGGAGCTTTCGGGGCTGGATTCGGGTGTGTATTATTTCAACATTCGTACCGACCATGGAAACAGGGTTCAAAAAGTTGTATTGATGTAAGTTTGACGTTTAAAGATTTCAGTGATGAAAAAGATAACCTTTACCATAATGTTGATCGCCTTCATGATGACCTTGAAGGCGCAACAACCACAATCCCCCCTATTCTTCCATAACCATCTGGAATACATGACATATCGGATGGAGCATCCCGATGGCATTCCTTTCCAGGCTCCGCAAACCCATCGTGGAGACTATACCTTGAAACTCGACAGCGTGGTAGGTTCCGACAATTTCGACTGGACTCGTTGGAAGAATGTCTATACCTACAACGAAGAGGCGGAACAACCTAACGATGACAAAATGGTCGAGACGAACTATGAATGGCGTGACCAAGTATGGGTGCCGACCTATCTTTCCGAAATCAATGGCGATTCGACCCTGCATCATCGTTGGAACGGTGAGGGCTGGGAACCGTATTATCGTGAGGTGTACCAATATACGGAATGCAACGGAAACCGTCTGGTGGAAAGCGTGACCCGTGAACAGTTCGATTCGGTTTGGATGGCTTCCATGCGCTACACTTACGAATATGACGACAACTGCAATGTGTTGCTTACCATGATTTATGACAGACTGGACAGTGCAGGTGAATGGATGGCAGGCGGCAAGTATGAATACAACTACGATGAACAAGGCGGGTTGGTCAGCAGTGTCTATTACAGCGTTCGCGATGGCAATTGGAACGCGACGCAAAAAGATACTTTGACATATGACGAACAGCACCAATGCATCAGCCTGTTGTCGCAGCGCAAAGGCGGCTGGGGTCCTTTTGCCAATCAATGGATGAATGACTATCGTTATGACTTTGAGTACGAGGATGGGAAACTCCTATCCGAAACTTACTATGTGGGTGGCTGGTTTGGCTCGGGGATGAGCATGGACAGCAAATCGGAATACCAATTCGATGCCAATGGCAATGAAGTGATGAAGGTAGCCAGCATCTACAACGAAGTGGATTGGATTGTCAGGGATGTGTATGAAAACCAATTCGATCTCTCAGTCGATGCCGCTTCCGTTTTGGGCCTTGCTTCGATTTGGAAATCCACCCTCAGCCGAGGCATGGGCTTCGTGCTGGGCATGGAGATGCCACTCAACAACAAATGGCAATCGTGTTCCATCGCCTCTGCCAATCTCGATACGGAATTCACGCTTTATTATTCTGGTTTCGCCAATGTCGGCGAGTATCAAGAGGCCGCGTTCGAGGTCTGTTCCGGCGCGGGTTACCTCACCGTGGAGAGTGCCGAGCCAGCCGATGTCACGGTGTATGACCTGTTGGGTCGCAGGGCTGCTTTCCAAAAGAATGCAACCCATTGTGAATTCCAGCTGAACGCCGGATTGTATCTGGTGGGCAATGGAACAAGCTTCGTGAAAGCAGTCGTGAGATAATGACATTAAAACTATAACATGATGAATAGAATCGTATCTTTGTCAATGGCCCTCCTGTTGGGAGTCGGTTCGATGGCTTGGGCTCAAGAAACCGAGAACAAGGAGGAAAAAGAACCTGTCTATCAGTTTACGGAGACAGTCAATGTGCCGCACACCGCGGTGGATAACCAAGGCAGTTCGGGCACCTGCTGGTGCTTTGCCGGCATCGGCTTCGTGGAAGCGGAAATCCTTCGCCTGTATGGCAAGGAGTTCAACCTCTCCGAGATGTTTGTGGTGCGCAACGCTTGGGCAGAGAAAGTGTCGAAATACATCCGCATGCATGGCGGCAGCTCGCTCAGCCAAGGCGGCGAGGTGTGCGACGTGTTGTACATGATCGACAAGTACGGCATGATGCCTGAGTCCGACTATAGCGGCAAGGTGATCGGCGAAGAACGCCATGTTCATGCCGAGATGAACGAAGTCGTCGGATCGGTGGCCCGTGCCATCACCAAGAACGGCAACAAGAAGATCTCACCCGCAGGACCCAAGGCCGTGCAGGGAGTGCTGGACGCCTATCTTGGCGAAGTGCCGGAGAACTTCACGGTCGATGGCAAGAAATACACCCCCAAGTCGTTCGCGGAAGCTTATCGCATCGATCCCTCCAACTACATCGAGATTTGCTCTTTCACCAGCGAGGAGAACTACAAGCCTTGCATGGTGGAGATTCCCGACAACTGGACTTGGACACCGGCCTACAACATGCCTCTTGATGAACTGATGGAGGCTGTTGACTATGCCCTGGAGCATGGCTATACACTTGGCTGGGCTCAGGATGTCAGCAACAAGGGCTTCTCGGGCAAGATGGGCATTGGCATCGTTCCAGAAGATCCCGAAGCCACTCTTTGGGAAGAGATCGTCGCCGAAAAGAAAGTCACCGATGAGGATCACCAGAAAGCATACGACAACTGGGATGCAGGCGATGACCACAGCATGCTGGTGGTAGGTATCGCCAAGGACCAAAACGGCAACAAATACTACAAAATCAAGAACTCATGGGGTACCGAGAGAGGACCCTACAAAGGCTACTGGTACTGCTCTGAACAGTATCTTCGCCAATATACCATCTTCTTCACCTTGCACAAGGATGCACTTTCGAAATCCATGAGTGGGAAGTTGAAAATTGAAAGATGAAAAACAATTCAACAATTAAAACAACAAATAAACAAATCAACAACATGAAAATCAGACATTTTCTCGCTGCCGCAGCCATGATGCTCAGCGTCGCCGCCGTGGCCCAACCTCAACCGCCAATGCCTCGTCCTGATGACAAATCAGAAGGCGAAGGTTTCAAGTTTGACACTATCAAAGTGTTGCCCATTACCTCCATCAAAGACCAAAACCAGGCTGGTACCTGCTGGTGCTATTCTTCGCTGGCTTTCTTCGAGTCGGAACTGCTCCGTATGGGCAAGCCGGAATACGATTTCTCTGAAATGTACATTGTTTACAAGACCTATTTGGATCGTGCCGATGCTGCTGTCCGCACCCATGGCGACGTCTCCTTCTCGCAAGGCGGCTCCTTCGGTGATGTGCTCTATGCCATCAGGCATTATGGCTTGGTTCCCGACAGCGAAATGCCTGCCGGTGCCATGCATGGCGACTCGCTCTCGAACTTCAGCGAGCTTTCCGCTGTGACCGACCCGATGATTGAAGGCGTCATCAAGAGCCGCAAGATCCAGATGGACAAAGACGGCAACCCGCTGTGGAAGAAGGCCCTGGCTGGCATTTATGATGCTTACCTCGGTGTGCCTCCGACCGAGTTCACCTACAACGGCAAGAAATATACGCCCATGAGCTTTGCCCAATCCACCGGCCTCAACATGGACGACTATGTCAACCTCACCTCGTTCACCCATCATCCTTTCTACGAGCCCTTCGTCATCGAAGTGCAGGACAACTGGCGCTGGGGACAGGCTTGGAACCTTCCCATCGACGAGTTGATGCAAGTCATGGACAATGCCATCGACAAAGGCTATACGATTGCTTGGGGCTCCGATGTGAGCGAGTCAGGCTGGCTCCGTGGCAAGATGGCTGGTATCGCCGTACTGCCCGACTATGAAGCCAAGAGCAAGGACCTCACTGGTAGCGACATGGCCCACTGGATGGGATTGAGCGCTGCCGACCGCAAAAAGGAAGCCATGAACCATCCCACCCCGCAGAAATGGGTCACCCAGAAGGAACGCCAGATTGCTTACGACAACTATGAGACAGGTGACGACCACGGCATGTTGATCTATGGTACTGCCAAGGATCAGATTGGCAACGAATACTTCATCGTGAAGAACAGCTGGGGCGATGCCGGACAGTATCACGGCACCTGGTTTGTCTCTAAGGCCTTCGTGCGCTACAAGACCCTGAACATCGTGGTGCATAAGGATGCCCTCCCGAAGGATATTGCCAAGAAACTTGGAATCAAATGATGAAGGCAATGGTTGTGCTCGCCAGCCTGCTTTCGCTGTTTGGCTGCCAGTCGTCTGGGCATGGGCCCGAGAACGATACCATCATTTCCTTTTCTTTGTCGGAAGGTGGTGGTATGAACCGTTTCAGCGGTTTCGGCTACTATGTCAAGGAAACTGAGGACGGTCGGGTGTTGTTCCGCTTCGACGAGGGTTTGCCTGGCGAGAAGGAGTTCGTCATCGACGACCATTCAGTGTTCGACAGCCTTCAGCACATTGTCATGAAGCACAAAGTGTACAAATACCATGGCTATTATCAACCGCCTTTTGATGTCCTGGATGGAACTTCATGGCACCTGGATGTGGATTATGCCTCGGGTTATAACATCAGTGCTGGCGGTTACATGCATGGCCCCCAAGGCTATGGAGCGGCTTTCAGTGAGATCTGCCAATGCCTTGACCACTGGAAGGAACTGCCTTTTGCGCCCAACGAAGTGGTGTCGTTCCTTTATGTGTATGGAAAGGAACGTTACACCCTCGAGCGTAAGGATGGCCACGCTTTGTTGACTTATGAGAATGAGGAAACTGGCGAGCATCAGGAATTCGAAAGAGAACCTGAGATGCTGGAAGACCTTCGTGTCATATTCAATGTCGACCGTCTGAAAATGAATCAGACCAGAGGGAGACTCGACGAAGGTTGTACCCCTTGGATGTACGACATCATCTACAGCAACGGTGACCAATACCGCTATGAGAGCTATGACTGCGACTTCAAATGCGGATACACCAATATTCTCCAGGGATTCCTTTCCCATTGGATGGAAGAAAACGAGAACAGAAAACCAATGTATTATTACTACTAAAAACTACAATAAAAAATCAGTACTATGAAAAGACTATCATTATTGATGGCCGCCCTGTTCGTTATCGGAGCAGCGGCTTTTGCCCAGAAGACTGATCAAGCTGTTGACCAGTACGGCAACAAAGTAAGCGTGAAGGATGTAACCGCCACTGAGCGTGATGGCATCCTTGTCTTCGAATCCAAAGACAAAGACTACAAATTCTGGTTCGACTCGCGTGTGCAGGTCGATTTCGGACACTATTTCGGCGCTCAGGAATGGGCTGACCCGATTGGTGACGGTGCCAGCATCCGCCGTGCCCGTTTCGCCGTGAAGACCCAAATCACTCCCGATTGGTACGGTGAAGTGGATATGGAACTGGCCAACGGCTCGTTCGAGCTGAAAGACGCTATCGTCCGCTACAACGGCCTTGAGAACTGGCAGTTCAGCGTGGGTAGCCAGAAGCCCGACTTCTCCCTGTCGCGCAATACCTCCTCGCGTTACCTTGAGTTCTTGGAACGCCCGATGGTGGTCAGTGCATTCGCGCCCAGCCGTCACCTCGGTGTTTTCGCCAAGTATAGCAACAAGTACTTCTTCGGAAGCGGTAGCATTTTGTTCCAAGAAATTGAAGGCCAGGAAACCCGTACCTTCGTGGAAGACAACAACAAGAACTATGGCATGGACGAAGGCCTTTCCTACCTTGGCAAGGTTGTGGTTCGCCCCATGAACGAAGCCGACTATGGCATCCATATTGGTGGCGCTGTCATGTATGACACCCCCAAAACCTCCGATGAGATGGGTGTTTACAACGGCACTCGTTTCAGCTGCCGTAACGCCACCAACATCAGCCGTAAGAAGTATATCGACACAGACGACATCAAAGACACCGACCACAATCTGATCGCCACTGCTGAATTGGCTGGCCACTATCAGGGTCTCCGTCTCGAAAGCGCTTGGTTGTCGGATTGGACCTATATGGATCCTGAAAAGGTCGTCCTCGACAAGCCCTATCACTTCTATGGCTGGTATGTCGAAGGCGGCTGCCTCCTCTTCGGTGGCAAGCAGAGCTATGACAGCGACGGAGCCAAGTTCAACCGTGTTCGCTGCGGTGAAAGCTGGGGCGATGTGGAATTGGCCCTCAAGTATGAATTCCTCGATATGAACGACTATGAAGGTCGCAGCAGCGATGTAGCCATCTTTGGTGGCTCTGCCGAGCTCTATGGCGCAGCCCTCAACTTCTACATTGGCAAGAATGTGAAGATGGCGCTCAACTACCAATATGTCAACAACGACCGTTATGCCAATGGTAAGGGTAAACTTTATGTGGGCCTTGATGCTGACGGCAACAAGACCAAGGACTACACCAAGGTTGTCAACGACGCTGGTGATGCCGGTGTCAACTACCACATGCTGCTGGCCCGTTTCCAGGTCGCTTTCTAAACCAACTCAATGTCAAACTATAAAAATCGAACTAATATGAAAAAGATATTATTTGCGGCATTAGCCCTTGTTGTTGTGATGGCTTCCTGTGTCAAGGATCCGCAATATCCTGGCGTTACCATCTCCAATGTTACTTATACTCCTACCGCCGTTCAAGCCGACAACGATGTCACTGTGATGGCTACCATCACCAGCTTCAACGATTTTATTGCGAAATTGGTTTATACAATTGGAGAACAAGCCCCTGTTGAGGTTGTGATGACCGAAGGAACGGAAAAAGGTCTATTCACCGCTGTCATCCCAGGTCAGGCCGATGATGTTACGGTAAGCTTCTATATTGTTGCTGAAGGTGAACTTGTGGCCAAGTCGCCTGTCATGGAATACACGGTTGGCGCCGTCGCCCTTGATTATTCAGTCTTGCGTCTCAACGAACTCAATGGCAACGACAAGTTCATCGAGCTCTACAATTCAGGTGCTGAAGCCCTCTTCCTCAACGGCGTTTACATTGAGAAAGACGGTACACAGAACTGGGTAGCCGACAACACCGTGTCAATCGAAGCTGGTAGCTATCTCTTGCTGTATAGCGAGGATGTTTCAGCCGCCCATGAAGGTTATCCTGAGAGCCTGATCTTCCACAGCGGTCTCTCCGCCAAGAAAAACGTCCGCATCCAACTCTTCACCCCTGCTGGTGAAAGCATCGACGACTTCAACTTGGTGGATATTGACCAAAATGCTCCGGAATTCATTCCTTATTCTGGATCCTATAGCCTCAACGCCGATGGTAGCTGGTATTATGCCGATCCTACTCCGGGTGAAGCCAACTTGGATGGTACTGTTCAGGTGATGGGTCTTGAAGGCGGTCCTGAAGGTCCCAACTTCCACAACCTTATTCTCAACGAGTTGAATGGCGATACCAAATTCATTGAAATCTACAACAAGGGCAACCTTGACCTGCCTTTGGAAGGTTTGTATATCGAAAAGGACGATAAGGACGCTCCGATTTGGATTGGCGACGCTACTATCACCGTGCCTGCTCACGGCTATGTGGTGCTCTATAGCGAAGATGTCGTAGCCGATCATCCCGAATTGGAAGGAACGAACTACATTTTTGGTAGCGGCCTCTCCGGAAAGAAGGCCATCCGTATTGCCCTCTTCTTGGCTGACGGCACTCAACTTGATATCTTCACCAGATGTCCTGATGGTGGTACATGGGGTGATGCCATGAGCAATGTGGCTCCTCAATCATACGCCCGTACTCCCGATGGCGGCGATTGGAAACTGGCTGATCCTACCCCGGGCGAAGCCAACCCAGCCGACGGTGAACCTATCCCACAAGAATAATAACTGGTAGGGGCGGACCTATGTGTCCGCCCTTTAATATTTGATAAAAATGGCAAAAAAAGAAGAAATGAAAATCGGCGAAGTGTCAAAGCCGAGATTTGAGTTCCGCTCCTTCGGACAGTGCTTCTGCGAGGCCCACAAACGCATGGCCCGCCTCTCCGCACCTGTCCCAGAGAAGGTTTGGGAGCGTCTTAGCGACGAGATCTATATCATCTCCCGCAAAAACGATATCAACAACACCAAGATTCGCGACGGCAAGATGGACATCAAGACCTATGTCCAGACCGTTGACGGCCTCGAGCAGTGGAATCCCCTGATGAAGGGCGAGTTCCCCATCTCAAAGGAAGTCCTTGAGAAGGAAGTGTTCCCCGCCTTCATGGTGAAAGCCCCCGTCATGCGCAAGAAAACTTATACCTACAATGAGTTTATGAAAATGGTGAAGGCCAATCCGGATCTGGCTGCCGTCCGCGTCCACAAACGCCGCTTCGGCTATATGGTCAATGACACTATCTGTGAGTTTGGCGAAGTGCTCATCAACGGCGCCAAGGTGGTGACCATCAACTCGGAATCGACCGAGATCGAAGACATCAAGAAAACCATCAAGGATGTCGGTCTCGAAGGTGTCGAGAACATCAACTACCTGCAAGCCATCAAGCGTGTCATCGGCATGTCCGACAAGCCGTTGGCCAATGAATGACATTCGTAACTTTTTTGAAAACGACAGATTATGGCACAAGAAATAGAAAAGAAATTTTTGGTAAAAGGCGACTTCAAGACTGAGGCCTTCAAGGCTACCCGAATCACCCAAGGCTACCTCTCCAGCGTGCCGGAACGCACCGTTCGCGTGAGAGTGAAAGGCGACAAGGGTTTCATCACCATCAAGGGTATCGGCAACGCCTCTGGTGCTGCCCGCTTCGAATGGGAGAAGGAGATTTCTGTCGAGGAAGTGCAAAGCCTCCTTGAAATCTGCGAACCTGGTGTGATCGACAAGACCCGCTATCTTGTCAAGAACACCGACGGGAAACACACTTGGGAGGTGGATGAGTTCTACGGCGACAACGACGGTCTGACCGTCGCCGAAGTGGAACTCGCCGACGAGAACGAACCTTTCGACAAGCCCGCATGGCTTGGCGAAGAGGTCACTGGCGACCCCAAGTACTTCAACTCCATGTTGATGAAGAATCCTTACAAGAACTGGAAATAGAAATTGTTTGACAGAGTGTGGAAACGATCCCGTTTCCACACTCTAAACTTTCAACTTTCAACTACCTCTCAACTCTCAACTCTAAACTTTAAACTATGACTTTCGACCCGCTTGACATGAACAACTACAAGGTGGAAAAACTGCCCAAGATGCAGAAATCCTCCTTCGAGAAGTGGATGGCCCGTCTCGGCGGACCGCTCGCTCTCATTGCTTTTGTGTTGCTTTACTGGTTTGTGCCGATTGGGTTTATCGACAACCTCAATCCCGAACTGCTGACGGCCAAGGCGCTGAAACGCTGCGAAGAAATCGGCATGGAGGCCTTCCTGCGTTCCAACTACGCCATGTTTGCCATCTTCATTGCGGGTCTCATCCTCTGGATGACAGAAGCCATTCCCAACTACCTCACCTCCCTGCTGATCATCCTCGGCACAGTGATCTGTAATGTCACATCTCAAAAAGAAGCCTTGGCACAACTCGGCCATCCGGTCATGTGGCTGAACATCCTTTCGTTTGTGCTGGCCAGCATGTTGGTCAAGACCCAATTCGCCAAGCGACTGGCCTTGGCCTTTGTGATCAAGTTCGGCAAAAGTGCCAAAGGAGTGTTGTGGAGTTTCTTGATCATAAATTTGGTTTTGTCGGCCTTTATCTCCGCTACCACGGTGAAGGCGACCATCATGCTTCCCATCTTCATGACCGTCTGTGCCATTTACGGTGCCTCGGGTGACCATCGCAACAATTTCGGACGAAACCTTGTCATCCAAAACCTGTTTCAAGTGAATGTCGGTGCCAATGCGTTCTATACCGGCAGTGGCGCTCACTTGTTGGCAATCTCGCTGATTGCCGGGTTCGTGGGAAGTTGCGACTTCGGCTATTCCGACTGGCTGGTTGCCGTGGGTCCCATGAGTGTGATCACTTTAGTGGTTGGCCTGTTGGTGGGTATGCATATCTTCTTTCCCATGAAGAAGGAAGAACAGAAACCACAGATTGATGGTGGTTTGGAACGCCTGAAAAAGGAACTCGACGCCATGGGCAAGATGAAGGCTGAGGAATACAAAGCCGTGGGCATTTTTATTCTGGTGCTTTTCCTGTGGGTTACCAAAGGCACCTTCCATAACATTGACGAAACCATCGTCGCGCTTTTGGGCGCCATCATTGCCCTGCTTCCTGGCATCGGTGTGGTGAAATGGAACGACGTTGACATCCCTTGGCACCTCATGCTGTTCTCCGCTGGTGCTTATACCTTGGGCTCTGGCCTTAACGCTACCGACCTTCCCAATACCATGGTCAACGCGGGCTTCGACAGCCTTGGCATCACCTCCAATACGCCCTTCTGGGTGTTGTATGTCATCTTGACCTTCTTGATGATGTATTCCGGCCTGGTGTTCCAAAGCAAGACCATCCGAACGATGGTGTTTGTGCCCATTGCACTTGGCGTGGAGGCCCGTTTCGGCTTCCCCGTGATGAGTCTCTCACTGCCCGTAGCCATGCTGATCGAACATTGCTATGTGCTGCCTTTCAACAGCAAGCCTGCCGCATTGCTCTATAATACTAACATGTACAGCCAGACCGATGCCTTCAAATATGGCATCACCATGATGACTTTTGCCTGGATATTGATTTTGATCTGGGGCGAAACGGTTTTGAAATGGCTCGGCATTACCCCGGGACTGTTCATCTAATCTGATTTGATATGATAGATATTCAGACGAAAATACATGACAAGTTCGCCATCGAATTCAAGGTGGGATTCAGCGGACGGGAAGATGTCAAGGATGAGCACTTTGATGTCAATACCTGGATTTTTGTCCCTAACGGACTGGATATCAATAAGGATACCTACAGCAAGGAACGGTTCTATACCGACATGAAGTCGAATGTCCGCCTCATCACGCCCTCCTTTGCACTGAAAGACATCGTCGGCGAGACGGCGGTGCCCTATGGGAACCTGAAACAGGCCGTGACGGATGTGGTGGCGGACCCTTCGTCGGAACATCGCAGTGAGTTTGAGTTTCAGTTGAAACTGTTTGGTTCGATTTTCAAAAGCTCGATTCGTGATGCAGCCACCAACATCAGCAAGAACATCACTGACAGCTTGACAATTGAACGATGCAAGCAATTCACTTCGGAGGTGCGTCGGGTGTTGACGGACTTTAGGAACTTGTCGGCCTTGATGAAGGGTCTTCCCGAGGAGCTTTCTTCGAAATACGCCTTTGCCGATGAATTCATGAGCCATCAGGTGGAGATACGCGCCTTGCGTATCATCCGGGTTATGGACAAGCAAAACGACCCTGAACTGGATTTAGCTCGCAAGGAGCTGGAGCAACTCTTCGTGGAGGAAGAGACTTACAAGATTCAACAAGGCTACAGCCATGCGGTTATCGATGACGAGAAGAACAACAGGCAGCTGGTGTATCGCCATAGCCTGCTGAAAAAATACATCGAGAGTGCCTTGTTTCTGAAAGTCAATACCACCCAGGACGGGCAGGCTGTGAAGCAGATCTCCTTCAGTCTGGCTGCGGGTCTGGCGATGATGGTATCGCTGCTGGTGACCATGCCGTTCACGAAATATCTGGGCAACTATCCCTCGCTGATCTTCATCACAGTCATCCTGATTTATATGTTGAAAGACAGGATCAAGGAGTTGACCCGATGGATGTTTGCCTATCAGCTGAAAGACAAATACTACGACAACAAGACCGTGGTCAGCATCAAGGACAAGCAAATCGGATGGATCAAAGAAGGTATGGATTTCATTACTGACGACAAAGTGCCTGCCGAAGTGATGACACTGCGCGAACGTACTACATTGGAAGCCGACAATGCCTTCCTTGAGGAGAAGATTATTCTGTATCGCAAGAAAGTGGAAATCGACCAAGGATTGTTGAAGAATCACTATAACTATGATTTCAAGGGCATCAACGACATCATGCGTTACCATATCAACTTCCTAACAAAGAAGATGGATAATCCCGAGTCGTTGGTGCATTGCCTCGACGAACAACATCAACTGCACACTTTGAAGGCGGATCGTGTTTATACCCTTCACATCGTGTTGCAGTTCAAGTGGGCTGATCAGATTGAATACAAGGCTTTCATGGTGGTGGTAAACCGAAATGGTATTTTGGAAATCAATGCAAAATAATATGAAGACTGATAAGACTAAAATCCTTTCCGAAATCAGGCGTTATGTCATCATCACCTTTGCCTTGCTGATGATGGCATTCGGCTGGACGGGTTTCCTCATCCCGCAACATGTGCTGGGCGGCGGCGTCAGCGGTATCGCCACCTTGATCTTCTATGCCACGGGAATCTCCACGGGTATTTCCGTTTTCGTCATCAACGGCATTTTGGTGCTGATTTCACTGAAGGTGCTTGGGCCTTCGTTCGGTATCAAGACGGTGTATTCCATTGCCGTGTCTTCTTTGTTTTTCTCCCTCTTGCAGCATTACATCACAGATCCCATCTTGGCTGGAACGATGGCACCTTTGGTGGATGACAAGTTTCTGTCCGCCCTTATCGGTGGTGCACTGGCGGGTATCGCCATAGGCATTGCTTTCACCCAGGGAGGCAGCACGGGCGGCACCGACATTGTGGCCATGATGGTGTGCAAGTACCGCAACATCTCCCAAGGCAGGGTGATTCTTTTCTGCGATATCATCATTATTGGCTGTTCGTATTTTGTACTCGAGAGCGATAAGATTCAGGCGATCATCTATGGCTTTGTGGTGATGGGCGTTTGCAGCTATTGCATTGACTTGGTGTTGACTGGCAACAAACAATCGGTGCAGGCCTTTATCTTTACCGCAGAGCCTGAAAAGGTGGCTGAGCGTATCGGCAACGAGATGCATCGTGGTGTCACCTTGATCAAGGGGAGGGGTTGGTACACCAAGCATGAGGGCGATATCTTGATGGTAGTCACCCATAAACGTGAGGCGCAACAAATTCTCCGCATTGTGAAGGAAGAGGATCCTTCTGCCTTCATGACAATGAACATGGTGATGGGGGCCTATGGCAAAGGGTTTGAGGCAATTAAAAACTGAAAGTTAAAAACGAAAATACTTATTATGAAACGCATTATTGTAGCATTATTTGGCGTGTTGTTGCTGGCAACGGCCTGCAACAACAAGACCAAGAAAAATGAAACCAACACGGCTCCCTCGGAACCGCAACAACCTAACACCACGACAGTGACCCCGGCACTGTCCCAGGAGTATTTCTTGTGGGATGACGAGAAAGTTGCCATAAAGGGTGAGATCAAAGATGGTGGTGTGTGGCTGACATTCGACAAGGAGCAAGTGGTTTATCAAACGTCCAATGACGAGGAAATGTACCGATTGCCCGACGGTCCTGTGGAGGTGGAAGGCCTGTTGGGAGAACCCCAAGGCATCTGTATCGGCGACATCGGACAGGATTTCAACCCTATCCTCTGTGTGCTTCTGCCTGAAGGTAAGGTGCAGATCCTGAGCCTGTGGAACTCCATCAGTACGGGCGACCTTGAGGCAACCTTGATGCCTTTTGAGGGCATCGTTGGCTTTGAAGCGGGTCCCGGAGGCGAGTATGAAAGCGAGGATGGCGAGATCAATTACGACTACGTGACGATCTATGGGTTGGATGCGCAAGGTGGAAAGCATGAGGTTCCGCTGTACCTGCTGGAGCACAACCTCGAATACAGCGATAATGATGAAGTGTTGGTCTATCGCCTGTATCTTAGCGAAGACTGGAAGATGCAATATGTGATTGATGACCGCGCACACGACAGGATGGAAGAGGAACGCGGCCGCTTTTGGGAGCTCGAAGCCGACTGGGACAACATGGTGTTTCGTTTCGGTTATGAGCTGACGGAAGCGTTCGTATATTCCGAAAACGGAGTCAAGGGCAACGATGAGGATGTCAAAGGCATCTTCGAGATTCGTCGGAAGGAAGGCGAATGGAATTCCTCCTTCGTCACCCCGATCGAAGGCATCGATTTCTGCCAGAAAGGAATGAACAAAACCGTGAAATTTGTCGCAGGCTCCGCGTATGGTGGATAAAAGAGAGTTAAGAGCCCAGATCAAGGCGTTGAAAAAACAACACACCAAGGAGCAGTTGTTGGAACAATCCGAACGCATCTTGGAAAAGTTGGAACAACATCCCGATTTTATCAAGGCGGAGCGGGTGATGCTCTATAGCGCCTTGCCTGACGAGGTGCAGACCCAAGCCTTCCTGGAGAAATGGCATCTGCAGAAAGCCATTATCCTGCCTACCGTGGTCGGTGACGACATCGTTCCCGTGGAATACGGCAAGGACACGGCCTTTGCCGTGGGTGATTTCAATATCTTGGAACCCCAAAACGAACCCTACACCGGTGGTTTCGACCTCATTGTCGTTCCTGGGGTGGCCTTCGACCGTAAGGGTAATCGCATCGGCAGGGGCAAGGGCTATTACGACCGTTTCCTGTGCCAGCATCTCGACGTGAAGCGCATCGGCATCTGCTTCGATTTCCAACTGGTGGACGAAGTCCCCACCGAACCGTTTGACATCCTGATGGATGAGGTGATTAGCCTGTAATTAGTTGTTCTATCTTTGTGTTCGATAAATCGGAACTTATGAGTATGAATAAAAAACAAAAATGGCAGGTAGCATTCGCTGCATTGTTTGTGATTCTTTTCATTGTATGGTTCTTTTACCCTGGATGGGGATTCGCCAAAATACTTGGTTTACTCGCAAATGCGTTGCTTGCCCTGTCTATGTTATTGTCCTATAAGGAAGAAGAGAAGAGAAAGCCTAAAAGCGACAACTAAATTCCAATTTATCGCCTTCCCGTTCTCCAGAGTTGTGACCAAACAGTGACCAAATTTTGGGGATTCACAAAGAAAAGACCTTGTATGGAGCTTGATTATCAGCCATTTACAAGGTCTTTCTTGTACCCGAGGCCGGGATCGAACCGGCACGCCTTTAAAGGGCAAGGGATTTTAAGTCCCTCGTGTCTACCAATTCCACCACTCAGGCACTTACACAAAAAATCCCGATTTCACTCGGGACCTTGTGGAGCGGAAAACGAGACTCGAACTCGCGACCCCGACCTTGGCAAGGTCGTGCTCTACCAACTGAGCTATTTCCGCCTTTATTCGAAAGTCGGCATTCTTGTTCGCGACTCGGCAGAATCAAAGTGAACTTTGCTTCTGCGCTCGCTGCTCCAAGAATTCCGCTTTGGCGTTTGAGCGGAAAACGAGACTCGAACTCGCGACCCCGACCTTGGCAAGGTCGTGCTCTACCAACTGAGCTATTTCCGCTTGCGAATTGCGCGGCAAAGATACAACCTTTTTTCTTTCCTGCAAGCCTTTTTTAAAAAAAATCTTATTTGGCTTTTATCTTTCAGTTTTCAGCTTTCAACTTACTTAAGCAGTTTCTTGATCTCATTGAGTTTCATCAAGGCCTCTACGGGTGTCAAGGTGTCAATGTTGGTGTTAAGGATGTCCTCCTTGATCTGAAGCAGCAGGGGATCGTCCAGCTGGATGAAGCTCAGCTGCATCGGCTCTTCGGGTTTCAAGGCAGCCTTGTCCACTTGTTCACCCGTATGGGATTTCTCCAATAAAGTGAGTAGTTTTTCGGCGCGTTCTACCACCTTACGGGGCATGCCGGCCATGGCGGCCACATGGATGCCGAAGCTGTGGGCACTGCCGCCCCTTTTCAATTTGCGTAGGAAGACCATCTTGTTGCCCACCTCCTTTACCGTCACATGGTAGTTCTTGATTCTCGGGAAAGAAGCTTCCATCTCATTCAGTTCGTGATAGTGGGTGGCAAACATCACCTTGGCACGGCTCACGGGATGGTCGTGTAGGAACTCGGTAATGGCCCAAGCGATGCTGATGCCGTCGTAGGTGCTGGTGCCGCGGCCGATTTCATCCAACAGCACAAGGCTCCTTGACGACACATTGTTTAGGATGCTCGCCGTTTCGTTCATCTCCACCATGAAGGTGGATTCGCCCGACGAGATGTTGTCGGAGGCACCCACACGGGTGAAGATTTTGTCGACTAAGCCGATGCGTGCTGAAGCTGCCGGCACGAAACTGCCCATCTGAGCCATCAGCACGATCAGAGCCGTTTGGCGTAACAAGGCCGACTTGCCCGACATGTTGGGACCGGTGATAACGATGATCTGCTGCTTGTCTTTGTCGAGATAAACGTCGTTGGCGATATAGCTTTCCCCTACGGGCAACATTTGTTCGATGACAGGATGCCTGCCTTCTTTGATGTCCAGCACGAAGGAATCGTCGATGGTCGGCCTGACATAGTTGAATTTCAAGGCGATGTCGGCAAAACTCACCAAGCAGTCCAGACGTGCGATCAAGGAAGCATCCAACTGGATGGGCTCCACAAATTCGGTTACGGCCCCGACCAGCTCGGCGTAAAGCCGTTGCTCAATGGCGGCGATCTTTTCTTCCGCTCCCAGGATCTTCTGTTCGTATTCCTTCAGTTCCTCCGTGATGTAGCGCTCGGCGTTGGCAAGAGTTTGCTTGCGGATCCACTCCTGTGGCACCTTCTCCTTGTGGGTATTGGTCACTTCAAGATAATAGCCGAACACATTGTTATAGCCAACCTTTAACGAGGAAATCCCCGTGGCTTCCGTCTCGCGTTTCTGGATATTCATCAAGTAGTCCTTGCCGGAGCGCGACAAGCCTCGCAACTCATCCAGTTCGGGATCGACTCCTTCGGCCATGAAATTTCCCTTAGAGAGCAGGGCGGGGGCTTCTGGATTCAGCTCCCTTTTGATGCGTTCGCGGATGCTGGCGCAGGGATTCAGCTGCTCGGCAAACACCTTGAGAGACTCATGCTGGCTTTCGGAGCAAAGCTGTTTCAGCGTCTCCACTTGGTCGAGCGCCCTTCCCACCTGCAACAGTTCCCTGGGGTTGACTCTCGAAAGGGAGACTTTGGAGATCAGTCGTTCCAGGTCGTTGATGGCGCGTATGGATTCTTGGAATGGCTCTATGGCTTCGCGATGCTGGGTAAAATACTCCACCACCTCGTAACGCGTGTTGATTTGTTCCTTGTTCTTCAAAGGCAAGGCGATCCAACGGCGCATCAAACGACTGCCCATGGGGGAGACGGTTTTGTCGATGACTTCGATCAGCGTCTTGGCATTGGTATTGGAGGTGTGCAACAGTTCCAGGTTGCGGATGGTGAACTTGTCCAACCAAACGAACTGCCCTTGGTCGATGCGCGACAGGGTAGTGATGTGGTTGATTTGTTCGTGGTGGGTTTCTATTAAATAATGTATGCAAGCGCCTGCAGCCACGATGCCTTTTGGGAAGTCGTCAACTCCGAAACCCTTCAGTGAAGTGGTGTTGAAATGACGGTTCAGCACCTCGTTGGCATAGTCTTCAGAGAAAACCCAGTCGTCGAAAACCGTGAGGTAGTGCTTGCCGCCGAACAGTTCGATAAAGTCGCGGCGCTTGTTGCGTTGCACCAATACTTCCGAAGGATTGAAGCTTTGCAGCAGCTTGTCAATGTATTCATTGTTGCCTTGGGTAAGATAGAACTCTCCCGTGGAAACATCCAAAAACGCCACGCCAGAGATCTCTTTGTCCAAATGCACCGAAGCAAGGAAGTTGTTTTCCTTCTGCTCAAGCACGCTGTCATTGTAGGTCACGCCGGGAGTCACCAACTCGATAACGCCGCGTTTCACCAGCTTCTTGGTGAGCTTTGGGTCTTCCAGCTGTTCACAGATGGCCACTTTTAGTCCGGCCCTCACCAGCTTGGGCAAATAGGTATCCAATGCATGGTGGGGGAATCCTGCCATGGCCATGTCGGCCGCCGCGCCGTTGGAGCGCTTGGTGAGTACGATCCCCAGCACTTCCGAGGCTTTTACGGCATCTTGGCCGTAGGTCTCATAAAAATCACCCACTCTGAACAACAGCATCGCGTCGGGATATTTGGCCTTGAACGCGTTGTATTGTTTCATCAACGGGGTGTCGCTACTATCTTTTGCCATTTTTCCGTTTTGATGTGACAAAAATACGAAATTCTCAAACATAATGGTTCTTCGCTTGTGCCAAATGGAATTTTTCTTATCTTTGTATAAATAATATGGTTATGCGAAAACTGACAATGGAAGAGCTTCATAGGCTCTCGAAGGATGCATACGAACAAGTTGGCAAATTGCCAGTGGTAATCGTGTTGGACAACATTCGCTCCTTGAGCAATGTGGGTGCCGTGTTCCGTTCTGCTGACGCTTTCAGGATCGGGGAACTGTTTCTTTGTGGCATCACGGCCTGTCCGCCGCATCGGGAAATCCACAAGACGGCATTGGGGGCGGATGAAACTGTGAAATGGCGCTATTTTGAGACCACGGAAGCCGCCTGCAAGGAACTCGAATCGATGCATTACAAGATTTATGCTGTAGAACAGGTGGAAGACAGCGTCATGTTGCAGGACTTCATAGCCGAACCCTATTCGGCGTTCATCATGGGAAACGAAGTCGATGGCGTCAGCGAGGAAGCCTTGCCTTTTTGCGCCGCTGCCATTGAAATACCACAGGAAGGTACCAAGCATTCACTGAATGTTTCAGTCTGTTCAGGAATTCTTATGTGGGATGTTTTTAGACAAATTTTCTTAAAAAGATGATTTTTTGAATGTTTTTTATTAAAAAATCAAAAATTGTTGAAAAAATTGTTGAAAAAAAACAAAAAAATTGTTTGAAAAGAAAAAAAATTCTATTTTTGTTCGGTTTAAATAGTAATTAAAGCAATTGAACATAAAATTAAGTATTAACTAAATTGATTACGTTATGAAGAAGAATTTGACGAAATTGATGATGATTGTCATGATGGCAATCCTTCCTTTGAGCTTCTATGCTCAAAAGAAACAGACTCTTCCTGTTGAAAAGTATTTTTACATTTTCGCTGAAGGCGGTCTCTCCGTCAATCACACGGACCTTGCCAATTATGGCGGTGTCCCGTTCAATTTTGAAACTAAGAAATTGGATCCTTATTTCCTGAAGAACTACGATGGCCAGGTTGGTCTCGGTTATCAACTGGGCAAGGTGATTGGTCTCAATGCTAAGTTTGGTACCGCTACACTTCAAGGTGAAAAAGAGGGTCAACGTTTGGTAGGCTTTGAGGCTGTTGAAGACCAGACCTTGGCCGACAAGGGCTTTGAGAATGCCAAACTTGACATGACGACCTTCATGGAAGCCAACCTCAATTTGACCTTCAACCTGAGCAACCTGTTCTTCGGCTACAATCCGAGAAGAGTGTTCAACTTCATTCCTCATGTTGGTATCGGTGGTATCCGCTATCATGCCGGTGCTGTTAAGGCTATGGCTGACGATGCTGAGCTGATTGCCAAGAAAGATGACGCTGAAATGACCTTCACCGTTCCGGTTGGTGCTGAACTCAACTTCAATGTCGCCCGCATGCTTGACCTGTTCATCGACTACACCTTTACTTGGGCTGGCAACGATAAGCTGGATCAAGTTCAGAAATTGCCGGATGACATCCAAGTCATCAACGATATGTACAGCTCGGTGAACGCTGGTCTGCGTCTCAAGTTCAACAAGAAGCAGTGCGATATCGAAACCATGGCTGCCAACGCCAAGAGCATTGGCATGAAGGTCAATCCCGAACCGCTTCAGGAAGAAGACGGCAAGGTTTGCTACGATGTTATTTTCACTATTCCTGGCGAATACTTCGAGAAGGAAGCTGTCATGAACATTACTCCTACCATGACTTACGAAGGCGGCCAGGTTGAACTGGCTCCCGTCACTTTCGTCGGCGAGAAGGTTAAAGGCCAAGGCGACTTCCAAGTCAACTACAAGAACGGTGGCGAATTCACCAAGCACTACTGCATGGACTATGTTCCGGGCATGGAGAATGGCAAGCTCATCGGCAACCCGATGTTCTATGTCTATAACGGCACCATCTATCCCACCCAGGATGACATCGTCAAGAACACCTACTTCACACAAGGTGGCGACAGAGTCATCACCCAGGGCGTTCTCGTTCCTGTCGTGAAGTGCGAAATCAGCAACCTCAAGACTGCTGTCGATGGCTACAATGTAACCGTCAGCTGGAATGGCGATGCTGAATCTTACGACATCTTCTTCGGTGAGGGCACTCCCGAAGCTGCTACCGTCGCTGGCGTGAAAGCTACCACCTACACCTTCAACGATGTGGAACCTGGTGACTACAACGTCTATGTCAAGGCCAACTGCAAGGACGATGTCTTTGGTGATTGGCAACAAGGTGCACCTGTCAAGATTGCTGCTCCAAGAGAGCCGATCGCGATCTTCTACTTCGATTACAATTCAGCCGATCTGAAGCCCAACACCAAGATGAACAAGGAAGCTGCCAAGGCTCTTGCTGCTAAACTTGCCGCCGGTGAGGCTGTCAATGGCTTCGAAATCGAAGGCTGGGCATCACCTGAAGGTGAACTCTCACTCAACAACAACTTGGCCGACAACCGTGCCACGGCTGCTGAGAAGGCTATCAAAGACCAGATCAAGAAAGTGAAACTGAACGAAAAAGACTTCAGCTTCTCCTCAAAGGGCTTCGGTCCTGACTGGGATAAGTTCATCGAACTCGTTCAGAACTCCAACATCAAGGACAAGGATCAAATTGTCAACGTGATCAACAACGCTGGTAGCCAGGCAAGAAAAGAACAAGAGATCAAGAACATGATCAATGTGTATCCTGAACTCGAAAAGCAAATCCTGCCGCTCATCCGTCGCGCTGAAGTCTTCGTCAAGTAATCATTCTTGAGAAGAGACAACTAAAAAGGCCGCCCGTTTGGGCGGCCTTTTTTAGTTTAGAGATAAAAGATAAGAGATAAAAGTTAAAGATTAATCCATCAACTTTTATCTCTTATCTCTTATCTTTTATCTTTTATCTAAAACTCTATTCTATGGACGCCAATATCGTAAGGCTGGCTAATGGCCTCGATGATCTGTTGGTAATCCTTCTCGTTGGCCACAAAATCCAACCTATTGGTGTCCAGCACCAAAATACGCATCTCGTTTTGCTGTTGCTTGATGAAGTCGAAATAACCCTGCTGCACGCTCTCCAGATACTCGTTGGAAATGCTTTGCTCGTAGGTCCTGCCTCGTTTCCTTATGTTATACTGCAGGTGATCGACGTCCAGATACAGATACACCATCAACTCGGGCTTGGGTAGGTTGGCAAAAATGATGTTAAAAAAGCGAGCGAACAGCTGATACTCGTCTTCCTGCAGGTTGTTCTTGGAAAAGATCAACGACTTGGCGACATAATAGTCCGAAATGATGAAGTCGTGGAACAAATCCAGATTTGCCAGTTTGTCCTTCAATTGCTGGAAACGCAAGGCCAAAAAGGTCATCTCCACCTGAAAGGCATACTTGTCGGGCTCCTTGTAGAACTTCGGCAGGAACGGGTTCTTGTCGGCCTCAAACTCTTCCAGCACCAACTTGCCGTTAAAATCGTTGGCAATGCGGGTTGAGAGCGTGGTCTTGCCCGCTCCGATGGTTCCTTCTATGGCGATGTAATTGTACTCCATAATCAAGGCAAAGATACATAAACTTTACTTGGATCGGAACAATTATCCAGCAATTGTTTTTGGCTCAAATTGAATTCTGGATGCAGGAAATCGGGTACCAACTCGCATAATGGCAATAGCGCAAACCGCCTCAGATGCAGTTTTGGATGCGGCGCTGTCACCTTGTCGGTTCGGATGATCCGATCTCCAAAGTATAGAATGTCCAAGTCAACAGTGCGGGAACAATAACCTTCTTTCTCGGGATGCCTAACCCTTCCCAATGCTTTCTCGATGTCCATCAAAGCGTCCATCAATGCATCGGGTTCCAATTCGGTTTCCACTACCAACAATTCGTTCAGGAACCATTCGTCGGCGTTGAATCCCCAGGGTTCCGTCGAGTAAGCAGACGATCGCTCCACCAACATCCCGCACCTCTTATTAATAAGCGCGCAGGCTTGTTCCAATAGGGCTTCCTTGTCGCCTTGGTTCGATCCATATAAAATATAACATCGGGTCATGGCTTCCTTTTTGCAAAAATAACCTTTATTATTTATACCTTTGCACACCGAACACTAAAAACTTACATCATGAAATTCTCTAAAGTTGTTCTTGCCGCATTTGTTGGCACATTGATCGCGTTGTTGATCATGTTCTTCGTGAAAGTAGGCGTGTATTCCGCCCTGATTGCGGGCTTTTCAAAGTCCCCATCTGAAACCTCTACCGTTGTCAAACCCAACTCGGTGTTGCTCATGAAACTCAACTATGAGATTCCGGACCGTACCGTTGACGATCCTTTTAGCTCCATCGATTTCAATACCATGGAAACGATTGAAACCACGGGTCTGAACGAGATCCTACGGAATATTGAGCATGCCAAGACGGATCCGAACATCAAAGGCATCTATTTGGAACTGAGCAGCATTCCCACTTCAGCAGCCACTTTGCAGGAAATCCGTAGCAAACTCATGGAGTTCAAGGAGTCGGGCAAGTTCATCGCTTGTTATGGCGAGATGTATTCCCAAAGTGCCTATTACATGGCCTCCGTTGCCGACAAGATCTGGCTCAATCCCGAAGGCATGATCGACTTGCACGGCATGGCCTCTCAGATCATGTTCTACAAGCGTTTGTTTGACAAGCTTGACATCGAAATGCAGATCGTTCGCGGCCCCAACAACCGCTTCAAAAGTGCCGTGGAACCTTATTTCCTCGAAAAGATGAGTGAGGCCAATCGTGAGCAGATGGATAAGCTGTTGGGCACTATGTGGGGACAGATTCTGCAAGGGATCAGCGAGACGCGTAATATCAGCGTGGAACAGCTTAACCAGATTGCCGACAACTTGGAGCTGATGACCGATGCCCAGAAGGCCTTGGAATACGGCTTGGTGGATCAACTGTATTTCAAGGATCAGGTGCTCGATGAGCTGAAGAGCTTGACGGGCAGCACAAAGAAACTCAACGCCGTCGGTAATGCAAACTATGCCAAGTCCTATAAAGTCAAGAACCCCAGCAAAAACGAAGTAGCCGTTATCTATGCTTCCGGTCAGATTTTTGATGGCAAGGGCAATGAGGATCAAGCCATCTATTCTGAAAATCTTTCCAAGACCATTCGCAAGGCACGTGAGGACAAGGATGTGAAGGCTGTTGTGCTGCGTGTCAACTCTCCTGGAGGAAGCGCTTTGGCCTCAGCTGTCATTGGTCGTGAACTCGACCTGACCAGGGAAGTGAAGCCTCTCATCGTCTCCATGGGCAACTATGCCGCTTCGGGCGGTTACTGGATCTCGGCCAAGGGCGACTACATCTTTGCCGACCCCACCACGCTCACGGGATCCATCGGCGTGTTCGGCACCTTCCCCAACATGAAGGGCTTCCTCAACGACAAACTGGGCTTGACTTTCGATGTCGCCAAGACCAATGAGAATGCCGATTTCGGTAGCGTAGCCGAGCCGCTTACCCAGTTCCAATATGCCAAGTTGCAGGAAAATGTGGTAAAAACCTACGACGAGTTCACGCAACGCGTAGCAGAAGGTCGTGGTATGCGCCAGACCTACGTGGATAGCATTGGCCAAGGCCGTGTGTGGGCTGGTGCCGACGCCATTGAGTTGGGACTCGTGGACCAACTTGGTGACATGGAAGATGCCATCGCCTTTGCCGCTGAAAGAGCCAACCTCGGCAATGATTACAAGGTGGTTGAGATGCCCAAGGCTAAGGACTTCTTCACCCGCATCATGGAATCGATGAACAAGACCGATGAAATTGATGCCGCCTTGAAACAGAAATTAGGTGTGTATTACCATTATGTGGAAGGCTTGGAGAACCTCCAAAAGAACACAGGTATCCAAGCAAGGATGCCGTTTGATTTGATTATCGAATAAAACCGCGAAGGTGTCATTGCGAGCGTAGCGAAGCAATCCAACCAGAACTATTTTGGGTCAGGTTGGATTGCTTCGTCGTTTCACTCCTCGCAATGACGTTAAACATACTCTTTCATTACCTCTTCGCGCTCTATTTGTTTCTCTCCCCAATCATCCATCAGCCGTTGTAGCTCTTCTTTTTTCTTGCCGTAAGCCCAATACCAATCGTTGTCGATCTTGACCTCGGGATGTACTTCTGGATTGGCCATGATGGCATCTTGCTCGGCCAATTCGCCTTCCAGCTTGCCGATGGCATCCTCCAAGCGCTGAATCTCCTTGTCCACCTTACGTAACTTGGCGTCGATCTGCTTTTTGCGCTCGTAATTAAGCTTGTTTTGTGAAACGGGCTCGGGCGCAATGGTTTTGGGTTGTTGCTTGGCGGCAATCTCCAACTCTTTCAGGTGGCTGAGGTTCTTCTGTTCCAGGAAATCATAGATGTCGCCAATATATTCCTTGATGCGGGGCTTCTTGAACTCATACACCTTGTTGGTCAAGCCTTGCAGAAAGTCGCGGTCGTGCGATACGATGATTAAAGTGCCGTCGTATTGGATCAGGGCGTTCTTTAGGATGTCCTTCGAGAGCATGTCCAAGTGGTTGGTGGGCTCATCCAAGACCAAGAGGTTGGTAGGGAAGAGGAGCATCCGGGCTAAAGACAAACGAGCCTTTTCACCGCCTGAAAGCACCTTTACCTTCTTGTCGATATCGTCGCCACGGAAAAGAAAAGCGCCCAACAGGCCTTTGACCTTCAACCGCATGTCGCCCACAGCCACATCGTCCAAGGTCTCGAACACGGTCTTGTTCATGTCGAGCATGTCCTGCTGGTTTTGTGCGTAGTAGCCAATCTTCACCTCGTGGCCTAATTTCACTTCGCCCTCGTGATCAAGAACACCGCAGATAATTTTCGATAGGGTTGATTTGCCTTCGCCGTTGCGACCCACGAAAGCAATTTTCTCGCCACGAGGGATCAAAAGGTTCACGTCGTTCAGCACCACGTTGTCGCCGTAGGCCTTGCCCACGTGGTTGAGCTCCAAGGTGACTTTTCCGCTATGCGGTGCTGGTGGAAAACGGAAGTGGATGGCGGTTTTGTCAATGTCATCCACGACGATCTCCTCCATCTTCTCCAACAGCTTCACACGACTCTGCACCTGCTTGGCCTTGGTGGCCTTGTAGCGGAAACGCTCAATGAAAGCCTCAATCTCCTTGATTTCACGCTGCTGGTTGTTGTAGGCGTTACGCTGCATATCCACGCGCTCCTCGCGGAGGTTGACATAGTCGGAGTAGGAGGCTTTATAGTCGTAGATCTTGCCGTTACTGATTTCAATGGTGCGAATGGTGATGTTGTCCAAGAAGGCACGGTCGTGCGAGACCATCAGGATGGCACCGTAATAGGTTTTCAGGAAGCCTTCCAGCCACTGGATGGATTCGATGTCGAGGTGGTTTGTGGGCTCGTCGAGGAGCAACAAATTGGGCTTGCGCAACAGGATTTTGGCCAGTTCCACACGCATTTGCCAGCCGTTGCTGAATTCCCGCATCGGTCGTGGCATGTCGTCGTGTTCGAAACCCAATCCCACCAGAATGCGCTCGGCTTCACCCTCGATGGAATTGCCGCCCATCATGGCAAGACGGTCATTCAAAAGATTCAAATGCTCGATCAAGCGTTGGTATTCCCGGCTTTCGTAGTCGGTACGTTCCATCATCTCCTGCTGCAGGCGTTCCACCTCGGCTTCCAGTTGGTGGTATTCATCAAAGGCCGACAAGGCTTCTTCCAACACCGTTTTGGTGCTGTTGACGTTTTTCTCTTGAGGCAGATAGCCGATGGTAATGCCTTCGGGGATGATGATGTCTCCTTTGGAGGGTTGTTCCAGTCCGCAGATGAGCCTGAGCAAGGTGGTTTTGCCGGCACCATTGTGTCCGACCAAGCCAATACGATCCTTCTCCCGAATCAGGAAGTTGATGTTGGTGAAGAGGTCTTCACCGGTGAAATGCATGCTCAGGTTCTGGATGGAAATCATAGGGATTGCTTGCGCTTCTTATTCCAAATGATAAAGGCGATCAACCCAATGAGGGTGATTGCAGCTCCGATGCCATATCCCACTGGCCGTGGCAAGATAGAACCCAAACCTCCGTCGGCGGCTTTGGCCACGAAGAGGAAGCAACCTGTTACCATGGTCATGAACAAGGCGGGAATCAAAGTGATCAGATACCAGAGTTTGCCTTTGTTCTTGGCCAAATAAACCGTAACAGCCCAAAGTGTGACCGTGGCGAGCAGCTGGTTGGCCCAGGCGAAGTAACGCCAGATGACTTGGAAGCCCTTGGCATCGGCGATGCTATAGACCAAGATGGCAGCCGTGACGGCGAACATTGGGACGGCGATAATTAACCTATTCTTGATGGGCTTCTGGTCGAAATGCATGAAATCGGCGAAGATCAAGCGTGCCGAGCGCATGGCGGTGTCGCCCGAAGTGACAGCAGCGCTGATGACACCCAAAATGGTGATGGTGGCGATGATCGGGGTGAACCAGGTGTTGGCGATGATGCCCACGATGGCGGCACCGCTCTTGCCAGTGACATCTGCCACGCTGTCGGGACCGAAGAAATAGGCGGCGGCGGCAGCCCAAATCAAAGCGACGACACCTTCAGTGATCATGGCACCGTAGAAGATGGGACGGCCTTGCTTTTCATTGACCATGCAGCGCGCCATCAGGGGCGATTGGGTGGCATGGAAGCCTGAGATGGCACCGCAGGCGATGCTGATGAACATCATCGGGAAGATGGGGTTGTTGGCCGCGTCGGGATGACGGTTTTGCATGCCGCTCCACAGTTCAGGAATCTCTGGTTTATAGATGAGGAACGCCACAAAGATGGCCACGGCCATGCCCAACAGCAGGATGCCAAAGATAGGGTAAATCTTGCCGATGAGCTTGTCAATGGGCAACAGGGTGGCAATCAGGTAGTAAACCAAGATGATGATAATCCAAATGTATTTGTTCCATTCTGGGGTGAAATGGGCGTTGAGCAGGGTGGCAGGGGTGTTCACAAATACCACACCCACCAAGATCATCAGGATGATGGTGAAGCCACGCATGATCTGCTTGGCGGTGCTGCCCAGATAGGTTCCATGGATCTCAGGCAAGCTGGCACCTTTGTCGCGCAAGGAAATCATGCCCGCCAAATAGTCGTGGACGGCTCCGGCAAAGATACTGCCCAGCACGATCCACAGGAAGGAGGCCGTACCGAACTGCGCACCCATGATGGCTCCGATGATGGGACCCACTCCGGCGATGTTCAAAAACTGGATCAAGAAAATCCGCCAAGGCTTCATCGGTACATAGTCCACGCCATCGGCCATGGTGGTGGCCGGCGTAGCCCTGTTGGGATCGGCTCCAAAAAGCTTTTCAACAATCTTTCCGTAAACGATATAGCCAAGAATCAATACGGCTAATGCGATGAAAAAGGTTATCATTATTAGTTTATTTTTCGATCAGTTGTTTCGTTTGAGCAATTATCGCTTTACGTCATTGCGAGGAGCGTAGCTTTGCGGAGCGACGTGGCAATCCAACCTGAACAATCAAAGCTATTTTGGATCAAGTTGGATTGCCGCGCTCCACTGCGTTTCGCTCGCAATGACGCCGTGTCATGATCTTTTCCCTCCGCCAAATTCCATCAGGTAAGCTTTCAAAAACTCGTCGATACCGCCATCCATGACACCTTGAACATCAGAGGTCTGGTAATTGGTGCGATGGTCCTTCACACGGCGGTCGTCGAACACGTAAGAGCGAATCTGCGAACCCCATTCGATCTTCAGTTTACCAGCTTCAATCTTGTTCTGCTCCTCCATGCGGTGGCGCATCTCACGGTCATAGAGCTGTGACTTCAAAAGGCGAAGGGCGTTCTCCTTGTTCTTAGGTTGGTCGCGGGTTTCGGTGTTTTCAATCAAGATCTCTTCTTCTTCGCCAGTGTAGGGGTCTTTGTATTGGTAGCGCAAACGCACGCCCGACTCCACCTTGTTGACGTTCTGTCCACCGGCACCGCCGCTGCGGAAGGTGTCCCACGACAATCTCGACTGTTCCACCACGATCTCGATGGTGTCGTCAATCAAAGGGGTGACAAAAACGGAAGCGAACGAAGTCATGCGTTTGCCTTGGGCGTTGTAAGGACTCACGCGCACCAGACGGTGCACACCGTTTTCGCCTTTCAGGTAGCCGTAGGCATATTCGCCTTCGAGCTTCATGGTCACCTGTTTGATGCCAGCGTCTTCGGCTTCCAAAAGGTTCGAGATGGTGAGCTTGTACTTGTGATTCTCAGCGTAACGCATATACATGCGCATGAGCATCTGCGCCCAATCTTGAGCCTCGGTGCCGCCTGCACCTGCATTGATTTTCAGCACGGCGCTCATCGGGTCGGCCTCCTCCTGAAGCATGTTCTTGAATTCCAGGTCTTCCACAATCTTCAAGGCATCGGCATACTGTGCATCCACCTCTTCTTCGGTGGCTTCGCCTTCCTTGGCAAAATCGAACAACACAGCCAAGTCATTGTAGGCGTCTTCAGCCTTTTTGTAGCCGTTGAGCCAGCCTTTCACCTCACGCACCTTCTTCATGGTCGCCTCGGCGGCTTTCGGGTCATTCCAAAACTGGGGATCTTGGGTCTTTTCATCTAATTCTTGGGCCTCTATGGTACGACGGTCCACGTCAAAGATACCTCCTCAAGGCCTCAACCCTCTTACATAATTCTTTTTGTTGGTCTAATGTGATCATAATTTAAATAGGTGTTTTCGGAGTGCAAAGGTACGTTTTTTTGATGGAATTGCGTTAAAAACACTAATTTTGTCCCTATGAAACTACGTCATCTGATATTGCTGTTCTTGATTTCGGTGTTGGTAGCATGCCATCCAGTGCCGCAAGACGCAAGGCAAGCCGCCCGTGATGCCTTGGAAAACGCCTGCATTCAAAGGGATTCAGGCAACAAGATGGAGGCCATGCGCCTGTTCAAGGAGGCGGAGCATTACGGACTCTTGGCCGACGATTCGCTCACTGTGGCCCATGCCCGGTATCAGATTGCATGCTGTTTGGGCCTCTATGCCGATAAAGAAGAGATCCTATCCCTGTTGAAGGCTGCTGACGAGGGCTTTGGCGACCATTACGACGAGCGTGCCAAAGTGGTTTCGTTTTTGGGAGATTATTACCAATTCCACAGGCAATTCGACAGTGCGGAGGTTTATTTGAACCAGGCGATGGACTATGCCGAACAAAGTGGTTCATTGGAGGCGAAACAATGGGTCTTGTCGGCTTTCCATGCCATGTATTTCAATGCCGGCGCCTATGAAAAGTCCAAAGAATACCTCAACCAATTCATACAGTGCTACCCTTCTAATATGAACGACAGCCTATGGATGTACTATTACCACGACATGGGGAACATCTTTTATAAGTTGGGTGATATGGATTCGATGGCGTATTGTTACGAGCAATTGGAAGAGCTGGTAACTCGTTCAGAACCAGATTGTTCAGAGATACAAAAAGGGAAATGGTTTTATTATGGCACGCTTGCCGATTTTGCCGAGATGCGAGGCGATTTTGAAAAGGCTTGTGATTATAGATATTGGTATGATGTAGGCGATGTGCATAAATATTTGGAGGATCACAAGAACAACCTTGCGCTCGTTAGCCAGAAATACGATACTGCCGTGATGCAGAACGAGTTGAACCGGAAAATCATCGCTCGCCAACGGTGGATTATTGTGATCAGCGCAATTGCAGCCTTGGTTTTGTTGGCTTTCTTGATTTCACAAGTCCGATTGGCAAAGCGGCGAAAACGTGAAGCCGACATCAACGCCCAACTATTCCACTTCAGGCAGCAAAACCAAGCCTTGGCGCAAAAGGATGCCGAACATGAACAAATCCAACAAGATTACGCTGACCGCCTTTCCGATGCTTTGGACAAGGAACAGCGGATCATGCTATTGTTGGAAAATTATCTGAATAACAGGCGAACGAATCTTCTCAACGACTTGGAGCAATCTGTTTTCGGCGACAAGGACCATTGGAAGGCCATGCTCGCCGTGGTGGAGGAGAAATACCCCGGCCTCTGGGAAACCCTCGGACAAAAGTACCCCGACTTAACCGAGGATGAGAAAAAGTCTTTCATTCTTTCGTATTTCAAAGTTTCACGCCAAGAGGAAGCAGATTATCTCGGAACGACCGTTAACATGGTCGATAAAATCAGGGGTAGGGTGCGAAAAAAAATGGGAGAGAATTCTTAATATCTTTGGACTTTCCCAACAAAAAGTTTGGAATGGATAGTTATTTAACAAATTCATTCCCAAAACATTACAATTTTTCCAGTTTGGAAAAGTTTGGACTGCCCTTTTAACCGCTTGACAAAGACGGTAGTTTTGTTATTTCTAAAACGAATCACAAAACAATGTCTAGATACCTACATTTGGTTCTTTTGCTGTTGCTTGCTGTCGTGTCATTTGGTTTGCAAGCGCAAAATTTGACCATCGTTCACGGCTATGTGACGGATTCCGTGTCGCGTGAACCCATTCCTTACGCCACCGTTCAACTCCAAAAAGCGGAGGGGATGCTTATCAATGGTGCGATCACCGATGCTGGCGGGAGGTTCACGATGAAGGATGTGCCGTTTGGCGAACACACTTTCATCGTTTCGTTTGTGGGCTACCGTACCAAAAAGGTTTCGAAGGAAATCAGAGAAAAGGAGCAATGGATAAGTATTGGTATTGTGGTGGAAAACAAGCAGTTGCAGGAAGTGAGCATAGTTGGTGAAAAGGTGCTGATGAAGGAAGAGGTCGATAAAACCGTCTATCGCCTCGATGATTTTGTGTTGCGCAACTCACCCACGGTGTTGGAGGCGATGAAAAGCATACCTGGCGTGACGGTGAAGACCGCCGACGAAAGCATCCGCGTTAATGGCAGCAAAAACGTGCTTATCTTGGTGGACGGGATGTTTTCTTCACGGAGCCTCACGACCATCAATCCAGAGGATGTGGAGTCGGTGGAGGTTATCACCAATCCGAGTGTGGAATACGATTCGGAAGTGGCTAATGTGTTGAATATCATCCTGAAAGAGGAACGCAAACAGGGCATCCGTGTGGTGGCAATGGGCCGTGGCGAAGTTCCATTTCAAAGCTTTTACGGTCGTCTCAACGTGGATTATGAGTTCTCCAAGTTTCGGGTCTTCGGCAATTACACGGCCTCCTACTATCGGCCTCGTCCAGAGGGTTTTGTGTATGACAGCACTTATTGCACGGTTACCGACAACGAGGGCAACCGATACGATGAACTGACAACTACCAACATTCTGTCCTCGCCGCCTTCCATCAATCACAAGGCCGGATTGGGCTTTGATTGGCGCATCAGCAAGAACGACCTGCTTTCGCTGAGTGGCAATTTCGAGTTGGACAGCGACAAGGTGAACAGCCGCTTATACTCGTTTTACAACGAAAATGGTATTCTCGATTTCGAGGAATGGAACGACGTGGAAAGCCAAGGTCGGGCGAGGGAGCAGAACTACACCTTGTATTATCGCCACCGCTTCGCCAAGAAAGGCCATGAAATCACTTTAAACTCAAACTATTACACGATGAAAGGCGCACGGGAATATCGCTCCAACTCGCTATTCCATTATCCTGATGCCGACAGTGTCATGAAGGTCTTGGATCGCCAGACCGACAACAGGCAATCGGTGTGGAACGTCAAACTGAAATACGACCTCCCGCTGACTGAGAAACTGAAACTGACTGCGGGCTTGCAGAACTATTCGCGCTGGATTGGCTATGTTTACAGCGCTGGTAATGGTGGTCAATACTTTGATTATCATGATAATAGATTGGCTTTGTTTGCGCAAGTGGCCTGTCAGTTTAGCGACCGTTTTTCAGTTTCGGCGGGTTTGCGTGGCGAAAACCTTCATTTCAACATCTACGACACCATCAGCCAAAGCCAATGGCATGGACTACCTTCCGTCGTACTGATGTACAAAATCAATGAAATTAACACGCTGAAAATCAACTATAAATCGCTGTTGCAATATCCTTCCTACCATTTCCTTTCGCCGTTCGTTTACACCCAAAACGATGCCTTGGTGTTTTCAGCTGGCAATCCCTATCTGTTGCCCGAAAAGACCCAGCGTGTCAGTGTGGGTTATACTTACCACAAGCAATACACTAACCTAATTGTTGAGCCGTATGTGGCTTATCGTCAAGGAATTATCGGAGAGCGATACATGGTTGATGGCGCAGTGACGAACACCATTTATGATAACATGGCCAATTCGTGGGAATATGGTGGCCGTATTTCGGCAACTACTTTGGTGGGCGGCTTCCTCATGCCAATGGTAGAGTTTGACTTGGGTTATGTGGATTATGGTCAGCCAAGATACAACGGCTTGGAAATGAGCTTCGTAGCTGCTTTGGAGATGGAACTCCCGATGGATTTGACTTTGGAGGCAGAGTTTCTTTACGACGGCACAAAACACCTCTACAATGGCTATTCTCGCTGCAGTCCGCTCATTGAGACTATTGCTTTGAGCCGAGGTTTCCTGAATAACAAACTCACTTTGGAACTTGATATGCAAGGCTTTTTCCTTAGCGAGAAGACGGAGGAAATGGTCGATGTTCCAAGCTATTACAGCCTGAATCGGGCGGAGCAGCGAATGTCTTCGGTGAGCCTTTTCGTGCGTTACGTTTTCAAGGGCGGCGAACGCAAAATGGCGCAAATCGAGGAGCGCGAGTCGCTGATGGAGAGCGAGAAGGATGTCGAGCAGAGGAAGTGATGGTGGATTAATTCTTCAAGCATCCTACAGGAACCACTAAAACGCCGTCCTTGGGTCGTTTGTAGGCATAGTCGCCGATGCCCGTCAGCACCATCATGAATGACGGCTGCTTCATCTTGGTGGCGTCGATTTTCTCAGCCAATGCTTTCAGCGTTTTTGCGCCTTCCTCGATGAGGTCTTTTCCGCCCAACTTGATTTCAACGAGGCCGTAGGAACCATCGCGCAGGTGAACCACCGCATCGCATTCCAGATTACTCTTGTCGCGGTAGTGGTACACCGTCCCGCCGATGGCATCGGCATAAATGCGGAGGTCTCTCACACAAAGCGTTTCGAAAATCAGCCCGAAGGTTTTCAGGTCGTTGATGAGATCTTTCGGGCCAAGGCCCAAAGCGGCTGTGGCGATGGAGGGGTCGGAGAAATACCTCGTGTCGGAGGTTCTAATGGCGGTCTTGCTTCTCAAATTTGGGTTCCAGGCTGCGGAATCCTCAATGACAAAAATCTTTTTTAACGCCTTGATATAGTTGTAGATGGTGTTCTCGCTTAAGATGTCGGCCTCATTCGTTCTGATGTCTTCCAAAATAGTGCCCGCCGTGGCCTGTGCGCCTTGGTGTCGGGCGTAAGAGCGCATCAGTCGCATGGTCAACTCGGGGTCTCGCTCCACTTCATCCACTCGTGAGATGTCGGACCGCACTACGGCTTCATAATACTCAATGGCTTGTGCCAATGCGGCTTTCTCACTTTTCTTCAACACGGCCTTCGGCCAGCCGCCTCGGCAGGTGAGATAGGCCAAATGGTCAAGGTCGATATGGCTCGTCCCTTCAACTTGCTCGCTTGATTCAAAAAGTCTTTCCAAACTGACTTCGCCCGTCGAGTCTTCCGATTCCCAAAGGCTCATCGTGCGGAGTTTAAGGTAAGCGATGCGTCCCGTGCCTGAATGGAAGATTTGTTCGTCTTCGTCCTTGGGTTTGGGCGGAACGGCCGAACCGGTCAGCATGAACTGTCCGTCTTCGTCTCTTCTGTCCACCTCGTTCCGCACGGCATCCCAAAATTGCGGCGCCAATTGCCATTCGTCAATGAGTCGTGGTGTGTCGCCTTCCAAGAGCTTCCTGATGTTGGTCTTGGCCAAAGTCAAGTTTTGGTTTCTCGTTTCTGGGTCTGACATGTAAAGGATGCTTTTGGCTTGTTGCGCGGCAAGCGAAGTTTTCCCGCAATATTTTGGTCCCTCAATGAGGACGGCACCCATCGCTTCCAACTTGTCGGTTAGGATTTGGTCGGCAATTCTGTTTTTGTATTCTTTCATGAGAATTTCAATGTTTTTCGAATGCAAAAATACTGATTTTTTATTGAAAAACTAAAATATTTTGAAAATTATTTATATTATTGAAAATCAATAAATAAAGTTGTTTCAATGTGGCAGTTGGCGAGTTTTTAATGTGACAGTTAGCGAGTTTTTGATGTGGCAGTTGGCGAGTTTTTGATGTGGCAGTTGGCGTTTTATGGAAGGTGTTATTTTTGCCATTAAGCACGTGAAATTCCTTAAATTCTTTGGACTTTTTCCTAAAAAAGTTCGGAATAGGTCTCTGGTTAATCTACTTATTATTAGTGATTTGCGATTTTCCAAATCAAAAAAAGTTTGGAACAGACTCCCGACCTCTTGACAAACAAAATATTTTTGTTTTCAAAGTTCAAAAACAGCTCAAATCATGAAAACACGCAACCTCATTACCGCACTATTTTTGTTGCTGGCCAGCATGACTTTCGCCCAAGACACCTACCTTTGGCCAATTCCAGGAAAGCAGGTAGGTGACGACATCCTTTGCCGTCCGCAAGACTACATCGGCGTAGGGGATGCGCAGAACCAACCTGAGTTGAATTTCGGCGATATCATCATCGGTGCGCCTTTGGGAACGCCTGTGCTTTGCCCCGTGGATGGAAAAATCAATCATGCTTTGCTGGGATACCGCAACAGTTGGAGTTGCTCATTAATTTGTTTCGCCCAACAAACCGGCAACTACGAGCAAGATTCCTTGCTTTTCCTCGAATGGGACAATATGACGCAGGAAAAGATTCACAACACGAGTTTGTCGGTTGGCATACAGATGTCCGACGGAAGAACCCTTTATATTGATGGCATCCGACCTATTCGACTGTTCAAGACTGGCGAGATAATACACCGAGGCGACACCTTGGGTACCGTGGGTTACCTCTATAAAAAGATCAAGCAGCCGTGCATAAGCATCAGTATTTCGAAAAACTCGCAAGCTGAAGACCCTATGACGCCTTTCGGCCTGAAGACCACTTTCATCCCGCCCAAGGCGAACAACAAAACCCAACTGACGTACGACGAGGCGCAATCCGACATCGACGGCATGATGGCAGCTTTGGAAGATGCTTTTCCCGGGCTGTACGACTATACGCCAAAAGAGGAGTTCGACACCTATATCAAAAACAAAATGGCTGCGATAGACAAAACCATTTCCAGAAGTGATTTTGAGGTATTGGTTTTCAAGTTGCTTGGGAAAATCCACGACAGCCATACGGCCATCATCTCAGCGTCGAAAGTGACGGGAGGGAGTGGACTGCCTTGCTCGGTGTGTTTGGGTTGGTTCAACGACACGCTACAGGTATGGCGCACCGTACCCAGATACAAAGACTATCTCGGTAAACCAGTGGTTTCGGTAAACGGCATTCCTGCTGATTCGTTGAAAAACATGTTGTTAGAGTATGCAGCCTTTTCCGATGGCTATGTGAAGAGCTATGGGGATTATGTGCTTCTGTATGGAGTGGACACCTACTATTGCCGCCAAATTGGGAATAATGCCAACCTTCTGGTTGCTTTTGCCGACGGCGAAACGAAGCGTTTTGAACAGATGACGCGCAAAGACCCTAACCGCCAACCACAATGGATGGAATACCAATACCGCCATTATCATGTGGATGAAGAGGGAAATGAGGAGAAACATTTCGAATTTGAAAATCTTTCTGAATCAGTGGCTTATCTCGCCCTTCACACTTTCGAACTGGACGATTTGGAACAGAAGCAACTGATGGAGTTTTTCGCCCACCTCGTTGCCGACAGCGTCTCCAACTTGATTCTCGACCTCCGTTTCAATCCTGGTGGTCCGGCAGCCTCGGTGGAAGGCGTTTATGCGTCTCTGGCCCAGAAGCCGTTCTGCACCAGCCTGCGCAAAATCGTGAACAAGAAAAACGGTTACGCCTGCTTCGTCAGTTGTCCCGTGGACGATGATGAGGATAGCCCATACGCTGACTATAAGCCGCTTCCCAATGGCGAGGGTTTCGTGTTGGACGAACCGGAATGGAGGGATCCCGACTCGTTGGTCAACTACAAAGGGCGGTTGTATTTGCTCACCAATGAGAGTTCGTTCTCGGCCTCCACTTGTTTTGCAGGTTGGGTGAAGAAGCAGAACCGAGGCGTCATCGTCGGGCGCGAGACGGGTTCGGCCTATCATCAGATGAAAGCCAGGAACTTCACACAATACCAGTTGCCCAACTCTAGCATCACCATCCAAATACCCTTGGTCAAAGATGTGTTCGACACCATTGTCAACGAACGTTTCCCCTATGGTCGCGGGGTGCTGCCCGACTATCCCGTCAACTTCACGCCCGAGGAACTATCCTATGCCCATGGCGATTCCATTTTGAACTACACCTTGCAACTTATCCGCGACGGCAAATACATCTATTATGTCGAGCCTGAGCAAGAAACATCAAGCGTCGAGGAGGATGCGCGTCCCTTTCGTTGGTGGTGGGTCACGCTAGGCGTGGCGGCTTTGGCAGGGATAATCGTTCTAGTTGGGAAAAAATCCTTATCTTTGTCCCTACGAAAAGATAAGGAAGACCAACAATGAAAACTATTTTACTAAAAGCCTCTTTGATGCTGATGGTGTTTGCCTTTGGCGTAACCATGTTGAACGCCCAAGACTTCACCTACGGTGATTTGGAATACTCAGTGAATTATGATGACGTTACAGTTACAGTTACAGGTCACGTGGATGGATACGATGCTTCGGGGACACTCAACATCCCGACAGTGGCCTATTACAATGGCAATGGCTATACCGTTACCATGATCGACGATTATGCTTTCAATTACTGCAGAGGACTTACGGGAACGTTGGTGATTCCCAATACCATTGAGGAGATTGGTGACGATGCTTTCAGTCACTGCGGATTCACGGGTGTTGTCACTATTCCCGCTTCAGTGGAATGGATTGGCTATACGCCGTTCTACAACTGTAACGGCATCGAAGGCTTTGTGGTGGACCCCAATAACGAGGATTATGACTCGCGCGACAACTGCAATGCTATCATCCAGAAGTATGATAATCAACTGATCATGGGTTGCAAGAATTCCACCATCCCGAATACGGTGACTTCCATCGCTGAAGATGCTTTCAACCATTGTACTGACTTGACCTCCATTACGATCCCGAGCTCTGTCACTTTCATCGGTGGCTATTCGTTTTGGTTCACTGGTTTGACATCCATTACTATCCCGAGTTCGGTAGGCCTCATCGGCGTGAATCCATTTGGTGGCTGTGCCGCATTGACTGAAATCGTGGTTGAAAGCGGCAATCCGGTGTATGATTCCCGAAACTGTTGCAATGCAATCATTAAAACGGACTGGAACGAGATCATCACAGGATGCCAAAACACGGTCATTCCTAACGATGTGACTCGCATCGGCGACAATGCCTTTTATTTTTGCAGCACACTTTCTGGCGAATTGGTGATTCCAGAACAAATCACCTCCATTGGGGAATATGCGTTCGAAGGCTGTACTGGATTGACGGGCTCCTTGGTTATCCCGAACTCGGTGAATCAGCTCGGTGAGTCGGCTTTTGCCAATTGTACGGGTTTTGATGGGACTTTGACCCTTAGCGAGTCGTTG
Organism: Bacteroidales bacterium; assembly: GCA_017549805.1. Classification (GTDB taxonomy): domain Bacteria; phylum Bacteroidota; class Bacteroidia; order Bacteroidales; family F082; genus Limimorpha. The sequence continues at coordinate 55,104 of JAFYNJ010000004.1, read as the reverse complement.
CCAAACATACAAAACTGGACCTTTGAGGGATGCCAGGGTTTTACTGGCTCTCTGGTCATTCCCAATTCCGTTAGGACCATTGGCTCCAGCGCCTTCGAGGACTGTCGTGGCTTCGATGGCTCGCTGACCCTTCCTGAAAGACTGGCCTCTGTGGGTAATTTCGCTTTCGCCAGTTGTTCGGGCTTTAAAGATGTCATCATTTTATCGGAAACGCCACCAGCTCTTGGCGATTATCCTTTCGGTGGTTTCGGCAGCACCACCCTTATCGTCCCTTGTGGATGCGTCCCCGTTTATGAAAGCTCTTCTTGGAATGAGCAATTTACCGCTATTTACCAAGACTGCGAAGTGGTTTCGGAGAATCAATACCACTTGGCCAAGCTTTATCCCAATCCCACCCAAGGACGTATCACGATTGAGGCAGAGCAAATCAATTATGTCAGCGTTTACAATCTGATTGGCGAAAAAGTGTTTGAAAGCGTTGCTGGTGGCGATGCTTTCGAAATAGATCTTGGTGGAATGGAGAAGGGCTTGTATGTCATCCAGATTGCAACTGCAAAAGAAATTTTGACAAAAACCATCACTGTGATGTAATATTTTCCGTCCTTCGTTGTCTAACATGATGAACGTTGCAACGAAATACGCATTATGAACAACGACAAAGAACATCAGTTTGAACTTTTGGTGCGGGAGCACAAGCGGACTATCTATACGGTGTGCTATATGTTCTCGCACGACAAGGCCGAGATCGACGACCTGTTTCAGGAGATCTTGATTCGACTTTGGAATGGCTTCGACCATTACGAAGGCCGAAGCAGCGCCCGTACTTGGGTCTATCGCGTGGCACTTAACACCGCCATTAACCAGGACAAGAAAGAACGCCGCCGTATTGAGACCGTGCCGCTGACGGTCGATATCGACCCCTTCGAGGCCGATGACCCCAAGACCCAGCAGGTGCGCAAACTCCACGACCTCATCTCGCAATTGGAGCTGATCGACCGCAGCCTCGTGCTGCTTTGGCTCGAAGGCATCCCCTACGATGAGATCGGGGCCATCATCGGTATCACGCCCAACAATGTGGGAGTACGCCTGGCGCGCATCAAGGAAAAACTGGTTGAAATGTCGAAAAAACAATGAAAGGGAATCATCATGGAAAACACTGAAAACAATAATCTCTCCGAGTTGGACCAGCTGAAGGCCCAATACGAAACGCTGAAAGAGCAACTCGACCAACAGGAAATCGTCAACGACAGGCTGATGAAATCCGCCATTCAAACCAATGTCGACTTCTTCACAAGAAACAGGAAGACGGCCATGATCCTCTATCCCATCATGGCGGTGCTGTTATACATTTACTTTGACGGTCTGGGCTTCCGGGTTTTCGGACTTATTATGGCACTTTTATTGGCAGTATGCACGTTTGTTGAGCTTTGGCTTACCCGCAACACCCGGCAACAAGTGGTGGAAAACTCCGATCTGCTTACGCTTTCCAAGAACATGCAGCAGTTAAAGACCGGTTACGCTATCTATGTTGTCGTCTGGCTGTTGGTTTGCTTCGCATTTGGTGCCGTCTTTACATTCAAATTTGTGGACACCCAAGGCCTTAATGGGGCAAGGTTTATGAATTTGATTTGGTTGATGGGCTTTGTGGCTGTGCTGTTAGTGGTATTTGGCATCGTAGCTTATCGCACCTTTGTGGGGCATTGCAACAACATCATCCGGCAAATCGATGCTGTTGAGGGAAGACCTACAACAAAGAAAAACCTGACCTTCTGGTACTTTCTGGGCGGGTTGGTACTGCTGCTTGCCGCAGGTGTCTTCTTGACCTATTATGTGATGAAACCCGTCACATATTCCCGTCCTGATAACGATTTGACCACCGAAGGAAAACTGGAGATTCGGGTTTTGGATGCGGATACGCTCGCACAGTACCCCATTATCAATGCCTCGGCTTTACAGGGCAAGCCCATGGTAAAAAAAGTGGTTTGCAATAAATATCGGGAAAATGAAGAAACGCCTATTATTGTCAACCTGACGCCCGAGGCGAGCCAATTATGGTATCAATTTACCACCGAAGTGGCTGGCCATAAAGCAGCACTGGTCATGGACGGTGTCGTGATCCAAGATTGGCAGGTGATGTGTGGCATCGAAAATGGCACGTGTTTCATTATGAGGACCTATTCCTCAAAGGGTGAATTGAAAGATTTTTGTAATTGTCTGATTAAGCAGTAATTACAAATTTTTTCAAAATTTTTTCATTTTTTCTTGACAGCAATCAAAAAAGCTGTACTTTTGCAGTGTCTTAGTTTACTAATACACCATACAAGTTTTTTTTGTTAAAGAAATACGATTTTTAATCAATCCAAAGTTATATCAATAACAATTAGCTGTATCATGAAAAAACAGTATGTTTCAATTCTTCTGGCTTTCTTTTTAATAGGTATTTCCATCACAGCGAAATCCCAAAGCAACATTTCTGGAAAAATCGTTGATGAATCGAACAATCAAGCATTGCCCTTTGTGAATGTGGGTCTGTTCCGTGTGGCCGACTCGGCTTTTGTGAGCGGAGCGGCCTCTGATGACAAAGGTGCCTTCACTTTGCAGGCTGTGCCGAAAGGAGAGATGACTCTAAAAATCTCTGCCATCGGCTATGAGTCGTTCTCTATGCCGGTGACGGTAAAAGGCGACCAGGACTTGGGCACCTTGAAACTCAAGGCAGGTACCATGCGCCTCGACGAGGTGGTGATTGCTGAGAAACGCCCGTTGTTTGCTGTGGAAGGGGAGAAGACCATGTATAATGTGGCCGAGGATCCGAGTATCCAAACGGGTACGCTGTCGGATGCCTTGCAGAACGCCCCGGGCGTTCAAGTCGATGTGGAAGGCAACATCACGCTACGCGGCACTTCGAGTGTGGAGGTCTGGATCAACGACAAGCCTTCACATATGAGCGACGAGAACCTCAAGACCTACATCCAGCAGCTTCCGGCCAACAGCATCGACCATGTGGAGGTTATCACCAACCCCTCGGCACGCTATGGCTCCAAGGCTGATGGCATCATCAACATTGTGACCAATGCCAAGGTACAGAAAAACGAGTTCTTCAGCTTTGGCGTGAACGGCTCTACGAGACCTTCGGTAACGCCTTGGATGTCATACGTTTGGTCAAATGAAAAGCTCACGATTAATGCTTATATTAATGGTGGTTATTCCATTTGGAAAGGCAACGGAAATACGGATCAGTCCCTTTTTACTGATGATCACCTCCTTGCCAACCATGAAATCGATTCCAGCGCCTATCGGAGCAAGAGTATCAATTCAGGTGGTTATTTCAGCCTCGATTATGAGATCGACACGGCCAACAGCTTGAATTTCTGGGTGAGTGGCTGGCCGAATTGGGGCAAAAACAATAGCGATGCAAGCTCTTTTAGAGAGGAGTTTCTCGATGAAAACGGACTCCCGTTTGTGACGCCTTCGCTGGTGGACTATCGCACAAATTCCAATTCCAGAAACATGAGTTTCTTCATGAACGGCGGTGTGTATTACCAACATAAATTCGACAATCAGGGACATAATCTTTCCATTAGTGCCGATGCCATGAGTTGGGGCTACGAAGGCAGTGGCCGGGTGGATCGTCATTTTGTGTTGCCAGTCGATCACCTGAGGGCGATCAATTCCACCCAATCGCGCAAAAGCTTTGGTGGCGAGGTGGAGGTTGTATATAACCGTCCCTATTCCGAGAACGGCGAGATATCGGTGGGCTGGAACACGGGATACAGCCCAGAAAAGGTGTATAGTGCGAGCGATACCTTGGTGGGCGAGACTTGGGTGAACGATGCATTCCGTTCTTATGAGGCTACTTTTACCACCTTGACCAATGAAGCTTTCATCACTTTGCAGCACAAATTCGGTGGATTCACTGTGAAACCGGGTATCCGTTTCTGCCATGAGTTGATGGGTGGTCGCTATGTTGACTCCATTCAATACAATTTCAGCAAGCCTTTCTTCAGTGTCAGACCCTCGTTGCACTTATCATACCGCACCAAGTCGATGCACAACTTCAACTTGAGTTACACCCGTCGCATTGCCGCTCCTGATGCGCATGAGCTGAGTAGGTTCCCCTTATATGACGAGGATGAGTACAGCACTGGCAATCCCGATTTGGATCGAGTTTTTACCAACGCCGTTGAAGCTGGTTGGACTAAATATTTCAACAATTTCGGTTCTGTGGGTCTTTCGGCCTACTATCGCGGCAAGTCAAACGAAGTCAACGAGATACAAATGTCGCAATACCACTGGCTCTATGGCCGTGTGGTGCCTTATAGCTATCCTGTCAATGTAGGCAAGAGCCATCAGTTGGGCTTCTCCTACAACATGATGTACCGTCCGAGCGGTTTCTTCAATCTGCGCTTCTACGCCAACCTCTACAATTCGCACATTGAGACGGTATTTGCCGGTCAGGACTATACGTATGATACTTGGTCGTATAGCTTTAACATGAACCTATGGGCCAAACTCTGGAATAGGGTGGAAATGACAGCTTCGGGCTATTACAGTTCACCTACACAGTCGCTTTTCAGCAATTGGCATTCACGCTATGGCATCAATGCAGGGTTGAAGGCCGACTTCTTCGACCGCAAGATGTCGGTCTTTGTCAACGCCAACGACATCTTCAACTGGAATAGTTGGGGTGAGAGCAATTACAGTCCATACGTTGAATCCACCTCCAGTTCGAAGTTCAACAGCCGCAGTGTTTCGGTCGGTGTGACCTTCCGCTTCGGCAAGATGGAACTCGAACAGATGGCAAAACAAGGTGCCGACGACTCCCAAGGAGCGCCTCAAGGTGGGGGTATGGGAATGTAATTCGAGGATATTTCGTCCCCAATTCATCCCTAAAACGGGCGGTTTTTTCACAAATCGCCCGTTTTTCGTCCCTAAAAACGGGGTATTTCGTCCCAAAACGCCATTTTTCGCCACATTTTGGTCACAGTGACCACCTTTTTCTTTTCGAGTGGTTGAACCATCCTACTTTTGCAGCGAAATTTTTTATTTGTTACATCATGAAAGTAATAGGAACAGGAAGCGCATTACCGTCACTTACGGTGAGCAACGACGATCTGGCAACCTTCTTGGATACCAGCGATGCGTGGATCTCCACTCGCACGGGCATCAAAACCCGTCATTTATTGTCACATGAAACTTTGTACGATTTGGCTGTGGAAGCTGCCAACAAGGCCATCAGCGCCTCTGGCTTGACGCCCGACCAGATTGATTTTCTTTTGGTCTCCAACGTGGCCAACGAACATATTACTCCAGGTTTAAGTTGTATCATTCAAAAAAGAATCGGTGTCACCTGTCCAGGTCTCGATATCAATGTGGCTTGTGCGGGCTTCGTCAACGCCTTGATGCTGGCCGACGACATGATGAAAGCCGGACGTGCCAAATATGTATTGATCGTTTGTGCCGAGGAGCCGACGAAATACTGCAACTGGAAGGAACGCGACACCAGCATCCTCTTTGGCGATGGTGCCGGCGCTGTGGTGTTGGGCCCTGGCGAAGCCTTTAAGGATGTGCGTCTCACCATGATATCCGACCGCGACGTATTGTATTATGAACGTCACATGGAGCAAACGCCTTTTGAACAGGATAGGGTTGCCGGTCAGCCGTTGGTGATGAAAGGTAAGGACCTGTTCCGCACCGCCGTTTCGGAATCGGCCAAGGACATCCAGCGCGTACTGAAGGATGAAGACGTCAAGCCATCGGATGTGGATTTCTATCTTCTGCATCAGGCCAACAAACGAATTATTGAAGGCATCCGCTCCATCTTGGGCGAGCCGGAGGAGAAATTCCCCACCAATATTGAGAAATACGGCAACACCTCTTCGGCAAGTATTCCGATTTTACTGGACGAGATGATTGCAGAGAACAAGATTAAAAAAGGAGATAAGATTGTCATGAGTGCATTCGGTGCCGGTTTCGTGTCGGCCGCGTGCTTGTGGGAATGGGAATGATTTTTTTGAGAAGACAGAAGGAAGAAGTAAGAATCTTTTATGGAAACGAGAAGAGTAGTGATTACAGGTATGGGTGTTGTCTCGCCGGTAGGCAACGACCTTGAAACCACTTGGAATAATTTGATCAATGGCGTTTGCGGCATTGCCCCGATCGCCTCTTTCGACACCTCCGATCTTCCTGTGAAGATTGCTGCGGAGCTGAAGGACTTCGACCCCATCGCCGCTGGCGTGGACAAGGCCTTTGCCAAGCGCAACGACCGTTTTGCCATCTATGCCATGGCAGCCGCTACTCAGGCGATGAAGGACAACGAGGACATGCAGATGGATCCCAGCCGTTTGGGCGTCTATATCGGTTCGGGTATCGGCGGTTTCGATACCATTTTGCGTGAGATTACCAAGATGAACGCGGAAGGTCCCCGCTGGGTCTCTCCGCTGATGATCCCCACCATGATCGGCAACATGGCTTCGGGTAGCGTGGCCATCCGCTACAACGCCCAAGGTCCCTGCGTACCCATCGTGACAGCTTGTGCCACGGGTACTCATTCCATTGGTGAAGCCTATCGCGCCATCAAGCACGGCTATGCCGATGCCATCATCACAGGTGGTGCTGAGGCCGGCATCAATAGGATCAGCATTGCGGGCTTCGCCAATTGCAAGGCCTTGACCAAGGCCGAGGATCCACTGAGGGCTTCCTTGCCGTTCAACAAGAACCGTGGCGGTTTTGTCATTGCTGAAGGTGCCGGCATCGTTCTTCTGGAGGAATACGAACATGCCAAACAGCGCGGTGCAAAGATCTATGCCGAGGTCTGCGGCTACGGCAACAGCTGCGATGCTTACCACAGCACCGCTCCGCGTCCCGACGGCACTACCCAGAGCTTGGCGATTAAACAAGCCCTTGACGAGGCTGGCTACAAGGCTGGTGAATCCTTGTATATCAACGCCCATGGAACGGGTACCCCGATGAACGACAGCGGCGAGACCAAAGCCATCAAGATTGCAATGGGTGAGGAAGAAGCACGCAGGGCCCATATCAGTTCCACCAAATCGGAGATGGGTCACGCCCTTGGTGCTGCCGGTGGCATTGAATTGGTAGCCACCGTGATGGCCCTCAATACAGGCATCATCCCTCCAACTATCGGCCTGGACGAACCCGATCCCGAATGCGATCTCGACTACACGCCGAACAAAGCCGTCAAGGTGGATTTGGATATCGCCATCTCCAACTCGTTGGGCTTTGGTGGTCACAATGCTTGCGTGGCGGTGAGGAAGGTGAAAGATGAAAGATGAGAGGTGCCTTGTCACTAAAAAACAACTCAACAAGTAAACAAATCAACAACTCAACATAATGAATAGAGACGAAATCAAACAGTATCTCCCGCACCGCGAGCCCATGCTCCTGGTGGATGAGATGACCCTTGACGAAAACCATGTGGCCCATTCCAAGTATCATGTGACGGGCGAGGAATTTTTCCTGAAAGGCCATTTCCCCGGAGAACCCGTTGTTCCGGGTGTCATCCTCTGCGAGATCATGGCTCAAAGCTGTGCCCTCTTGATGAAGGACGACCTCATTGGCAAGCTGACCTTTTACACCGGCATCGACAAAGTGCGCTTCAAGAATAGCGTGCGTCCCGGCGACACCGTTGAAGTGGAAGCCACCCTCGATGTGCATCGCGCCAACATCTACATCTGCTCTGCCAAGCTGAGCGTCGATGGTAAGATGTGTGTCAGAGGCGAGCTCTCCTTTGCCCTCCTTCCCGACACAAGAAAAACGGAGAACTGAAAACGGAAAACTGAATAACTTAAAACTGATAACAATGGCAACATTACAAGACAAGATCAGAAGCATCATCGCATCCAAATTGGGTCTCGATGAAAGCGAAATCACCCCTGAAAAGAATCTTTCCAATGACTTGGGTGCCGACTCGTTGGACGTCGTCGAGCTCTCCATGGACCTAGAACGTGAGTTCAATCTGAAGTTTGAAGATGCCGACACGGAAAAGATCCAGACCGTGGAAGACCTTTACAAACTCATTGAAGAATACGTATCGAAGTAAAGAAGTCAGGAGTAAGAAGTTAGGAGTAAGAAGAATTTCATATCTTTGAAGCCTGAATTCTGAAAAATTGAAATTATGAAATTATTAGAAAACAAGGTTGCCCTTATCACGGGTGCTGGACGTGGCATCGGCAAGGCCATTGCCATTCGCTTTGCCCAGGAGGGCTGCAACATCGCCTTCACCGACATCGCCTTGAGCGATTTCGTATTGGAAACCGAGAAGGAACTGCAAGCCATGGGCATCCAAGCCAAGGCTTACGCCTCCAATGCTGCTAACTTCACGGAGACGCAGCAAGTTGTTGACGAGATTGTCAAGGACTTCGGCCATATCGATGTGTTGGTCAACAATGCCGGTATCACTAAGGATACCGCGCTGAAGCGCATGACCGAGGAACAGTGGGATGCCGTCATCAACGTGAACCTCAAGTCGGTGTTCAACTTTACCAAGGCCGTGCAACCCATCATGTGGCGTCAGAACGGCGGCAGTGTCATCAACATGAGCTCCGTGGTGGGTGTCTCAGGCAACGCCAACCAGTGCAACTACTCCGCCTCCAAGGCGGGTATCATCGGCTTCACCAAGAGTGCGGCCAAGGAGATGGGCGTTCGTAATATCCGTCACAATGCCATTGCGCCGGGATTCATCATCACGGCCATGACCAATGCTTTGCCGGACGAGGTCCGCAAGGCTTGGGAAAGCCTGATTCCATTGCGTCGCGGTGGCACCCCCGAGGACGTTGCCAATGTGGCGCTCTTCCTCGCCTCCGACCTCTCCTCGTATGTCACGGGTCAGGTCATCCACTGCTGTGGCGGCATGAATTGCTAAGGATTACAAAACGAGCATAGTTTTATTTTTGGAAAGGCACCTCGGAAGGGGTGCTTTTTTTGTATTTTGCTTCTTGCTTCTGACTTCTGTCTTCTCACCTCTTATTAAACGCCTCCAACACCCGCTTGGAATAGGTCTTCGAAACAGGAATCGAATCCAAGCCCTCGCGTTCAAATTCAATGATGAACCCGTCGGTTTCGTTATGCAAGACGCTCACCTTGTTGATGTTGACGATATAGGAACGGTGGCAACGCATCAAGGAGCTGGAATCCACGCAGTTGTCCTCGATGGTCTTCATCTTACAGCGTAGCATGTAAGAGGCGACGGCACCATTGCGTTGGTAATACACGTTGATGTAGTTGTCCTCCGCCTTGATGTAATAGAGGTTGTCCAGCTTCACGGAGAGCTTTAGATTGCCATTGTTGTCCATGAGGTTGATGATCTCGGTGTGCTCGGGCATCACTTCGTCATCCGACTCCACCGTGTCGCTCTTGGTGAGCATCAGCTTGCGGCGGGAGTCCTTTAGCAAAAACATCAAATCGACGATGGTATATGGTACAGCCAAGGCAATGAAGGTAATCAGGAAGCTCTTCCCAAAGATGAAACCTAAGGAATAGGAAGTCGCTTTGACGACGAAATAGGATAGGTAGGTGTGGAAAGCTGCAATCAGAACGATTTCAAGGAACAACCAGAGGAGATAAGCCCAGAAAGCGAAATGCCTGAGTTTCTTGACACTGTACGTCATCAAAGAGCGACTGCATGCCAAGAAGAAGGTGCCGATTCCCACAAAGCCCACCGTACCGACAAAACGGCTGTTGGTGCCCAGCTGGAACCAGGAAGTGTCGGAAAAAGGCGTGTAGGCGGTCAGAAACACCAAAGCGAACAAAACGGCAATGATGACATGTTGCGCCTGGTTGATAGGGTCAGTCAGACATTCCGGGGTTTGTGTAATCAGGTTTTTGCGGAGTTTCATGACGATGCGGTATCCTTATTCGGGGTGCAAAAATAGAAAAAAAGATCAATCGGAAAAGTCATCTTTGATTACTTCCCAAACTAAATTGGCTTCAAAGCCTTTCTGCATGGCGTAGGCGGCCAGTTTCCGCTTCTTTTCGAACTCGTTGGCGGCTTTGACGGTCTTCGCCTTGGTTTCCAAAACCTCAACGAGTCGTTGGCGATAAGTCTCTTGGTCGAAGGATCGCAAGGCCTCGTCGATGAGCTCCTTGGCGATGCCCTTTTGAATCAAGTGGAAACGGATTTTGTTGACGCCCCAACCGCTTTGGTTGATCTTGCCTTTTACAAAACACTTGGCAAAACGCTCATCATTGACGAAACGGTTTTCAATCAGATAGTTGAGAATCTCTTGGCGATCTTTTTCGGAAAGGTCGAAGGTTTTTAGCTTATCGACAACATCCTTGACACAACGCTCCTGATAGGCGCAGTACTTGGCCATCTTGTCCAAGATTTGGTCGGGCGATAAAGGCTTGGCCATCAGCATTCGATTTTAAGGTCGCCGTCTTTGATCCAGCCGATTTTGCGAAGGACCATGCCGAAGAGCCATGATAGGACAGCGGGCAGCACAAAACAAATCAGCAACATGCCGATCCACATGTTGGCACCACCGTCGGGCATGGCGGTATAGATGCCGATAGGGCCTACCAGTCCACAGGTGCCCATGCCGGAGCCGATGGGGATGTTTTCAAGATGGAACACGCAAGTGGCGAGAGGCCCCGTGATGGCGGCAGCCAAAGTTGGAGGAATCCAGATGCGTGGGTTCTTCACGATGTTGCCCATTTGGAGCATGGAGGTGCCCAAACCTTGTGCCAAGAGCCCGCCCCAACGGTTCTCCCTGAAGCTGAGCACCGCGAAGCCGATCATCTGCGCGCAGCAACCTGCGGTCGCTGCGCCGCCGGCGATGCCGCCGAGGCCGATGGCCAGGCAGATGGCGGCGGAGCTGATGGGGAGGGTGAGTACGGCGCCGATGACCACCGATACGATGATGCCCATCAGGAAGGGCTGCATCAGGGTGGCGTGCTCGATGAACGCCCCGAGGGCGGTCATCAGCCTGCCGATGGCAGGCCCGATGGCGAAGGCCACCAGCACGCCGCTGATGATGACGACGGCAGGGGTGACTAGGATGTCCACCTGTGTCTCCTTATAAACCATCTTGCCCAGTTCGATGGCAACCAACACGGCTACGTATGCCCCCATGGGACCACCCAACTCGTTGCCGGCGATACCCACGGCGATGGCGCTAAACAGCACCAGACCCTCGCAGCGAAGCTTGTAGGCGATGGCGACCGCGATGGCTGCTCCTGTGGCGGCTTTGGCGTATTTTGCAATGGTCACAAAGGCATCCCATCCCGTCTTGTCTCCCAAGGTCTGGAAAATCGTGCCGATGAGCAAGGAGGCAAACAAGCCCAAGGCCATCGCCCCCAACGCATCCACGAAATAGGCACGCCAGGTGGAGTCCACCTTCTTCCGCTCACAAAACTCCTTGAATCGCCCCATTCTATCTTCTTACTTCTGTCTTCTGACTTCTTAAAAAGTGATTCCCTCGATTCCGTTTTCCTTCATCAAGTCGGCCAACTTGGTGTCGTTGTCGTCAACGGCGGCGATGCAGTTGGTGACGATGCGGATTTGCTTGGCGGGATAGATGGCCGTCAGGTCCTTGACGGTCTCATACACGCAGTAGTCGGTGGCGATGCCGCAGATGTCGATGCCGTCGAATTTCTCGAACTCCGTGATGGTCTTGGTCAGCTTCTCGCCGCTGTGTTCGTTTTGGAAGATACTGAACTCTTCCTTGTCGGCGAGGTCGCCTTTGGTCATGTAGTGGACACCTCCTGACAACTTGTCCATCTTTGCATCCAAAGCTTTTTGAAGGGCAGGATACACTTCCATGCCCTCGGTGCCTTCAACACAGTGGGGTGGAAACACACCGCCATTCTCCACGAAGGAGCAGTGATTCCTAGGATGGGCGTCTTGGGTGACGATGACCCAGTTGTATTTATCCAAAACGTCGTTTTCGATGGCTTTGGCAAGACGGTCCATGGCCTCGGGACCCTTGGCGGTGGCAAGGCTGCCCGTGGTGAAATCGACCTGTGGATCGACTATGATGAGCATGCGGTTTTCTTTCACGACTTCTTCGGTTTGTTGTTCTTTGACAATTTTCTTGGACTGATCATTGTTGTTTTTGCAACCGGTAATGACCAGGGCTGCGATGAGCGACAAGGCTCCGATAAATACTTTTTTCATGGTTTTATTTGTCTTTTTGAAATTTGCCGCAAAGTTAAAACAATTTTTTGATCCACTCAGGCCGTCCCAGCTTTTTCAACATCGATTTCGCCCATTCGCGGTTCTCGGGCTTGTACCAGAAAAAGAATCGTTGTTGGGCGAGTTTCTCCTCTTTGGTTTTGGCACAAAATACGGGTTCCAGGGTGTAGGGATTGTAGCCTGAATAATAGATCTCCGTGGCCAAGGTCATAGGGGTGGGGGTGAAGTCCTGCACTTGTTCCAGATGATAGCCCAACGCTTTGGTTTTCACCGCCAAATCCGCCATGTCCTCCAGATAACAGTCGGGATGCGAGGAGATGAAGTAGGGGATGAGCTGCTGGTTGAGATGTTCCTTTTCATTGATGGCGTCGAACTTCTTTTTCAGTTTGACGAATAGGTCGAATTTGGGCTTGCGCATGAGCTTCAGCACGGCGTCGCTGGTGTGCTCGGGTGCCACTTTCAACCGACCGCTGACATGCCTTTTCACCAGCTGCTCGAAGTATTCGTCGTACCCCATGGCCTTGCTTTCCTCAGGAGTGCAGTCGTGCAGGAACAAGTCGTAGCGGATGCCTGAGCCGACGGTGGCTTTCTTGACCTTGGGGTGCTGATCCACCAACTTGTAGATTTCAATCAATGGATGGTGATCGGTGTTGAGGTTCTTGCACACAGAGGGTTGCAGGCAGGTGGGGCGTACGCATTTCTCGCATAGTTTTTCGTCCTTGCCCTTCATGCGGTACATGTTGGCCGAGGGACCGCCCAAGTCGCTGATATAGCCCTTGAAATCCTCCATTTGGGTCACCTTTTCCACCTCTCGCATGATGGATTCCTTGCTGCGTGAGGCAACGAACTTGCCTTGATGCGCCGAGATAGTGCAGAAGGCACATCCTCCAAAACAGCCCCGATGTAGGTTGATCGAGTGCTTGATCATTTCGTAGGCGGGAATGGCGCCGCGCTTGGCATATTTCGGATGAGGCAGTCTGGTATAGGGAAGGTCAAACGAAGCATCGATTTGTTCCGTAGTAAAAGTGGGTAAAGGAGGATTGATAATCACCCGTTGCTTACCGACATCCTGCACCAGTCGGGCAGCGTGTTTTTTGTTGGATTCCTCTTCAATATGCTTGAAGTTGGAAGCGTATTTCTTCTTGTCTTTCAAACAGACTTCATGCGATACGAGCTCGATGGTCTCGCCGTCGAAAGCAGGCAAAGGTTGGCTTTTGTCCTGGAGGAAGAAGGTCTGCTGGATGTTGGTCAACTCGCTGACTTTACGGCCTTGCTGGATGGCTTGGGCAATCTCCAGCATGGTGTATTCGCCCATGCCGTAAACGCCGATGTCGGCCTTCGAATCCACTAAAATCGAAGGCTTCAGGCAGTCGTCCCAGTAGTCGTATTGGGTCACCCTTCGCAGGGAAGCTTCAATGCCTCCGATTACCACGGGCACGTCGGGATAGAGTTTTTTCAAGATGTTGCTATAGACCACGCTGGCCCTATCGGGACGGAAACCGGCCTCGCCGCCCGGGGTGTAGGCGTCGTTGCTTCTCAACCTCTTGTTGGCGGTGTAGTGGTTCACCATCGAGTCCATGCAGCCGGCCGAGACTCCGAAATAGATCCTCGGTTTGCCGAACTTCTTGAAGTCCCTCAAATCGTCCCTCCAGTTGGGCTGGGGGATCAAGGCCACTCGAAAACCGGCATGTTCCAACACCCTTCCGATGACAGCCGCCCCAAACGCAGGATGATCGACGTAGGCGTCGCCCGTGACGAACACGATATCCACCTCGTCCCACCCGCGCAGGTCGGTTTCTTTCTTGGTGATCGGTAGCCAGTCGAGGAGTGTCATCGCTCAAAAAACCTTAAGATCTTCAGCTTCTTGATTCCCTTTTCACCGCCGTAGGGATGCTCCCTCAACGGAAGATTGAATTTCGTCTTGCCCTTGAGCACCGTCTGGGGATGGGTAAACTCCCTGAAGCCCCAAACGCCGTGGTAGGCACCCATGCCGGAATGACCGGTGCCGTTGAACGGCACGCCTTTCACCATGATATGGATGCACACCTCGTTGATGCAACCACCACCGAATTGCTGGGTTTGCATGGTGCGGTTGGCCCATTTCATGTCTTTGGTGAACAGGTACATGGCCAGAGGATGCTCGCGTTCGGCAATGGTGTCCATCAAGCTGTCGATTTCATCGTCTTTATAAGGTACTATGGGCAACAGAGGACAGAACAGCTCGTGTTGCACGATGTGCTCGTTGATATCAACGGGATAGATCATCGTGGGGGCATAGCGTCGCGTTTCCTTGTCGCCAATGCCGCCAAACACGATGCGGTCGCGGTATTCGTCGGCCAGTTTGGTGCATTTGTCGTAAGCCCCTTCGGTGATGAGCTTCGGGTATTCGGGGTTGCTCTCGGGATGATCGCCTATCTGTGTCACAAAGGCTTGCTTAAGTTCCTTAAGGAAGGACTCGGCAATCTCTTCTGCCACGGCAATTTGGTTGATGTTGATGCAGATCTGTCCGGCATTGCAGAGTTTGAAAAAGGCGATTTTGCGGGCGGCATCCTTCAAGTCGGCGTCTTTGCGCACCACGCACCAGTTGCCCGTCTCACCGCCGAGCTCCAAGGCTACCGGAGTGAGGTTCTTGGCGGCCTCGGCCAACACATGCTTTCCTACCGAAGGCGATCCTGTGTAGAAGATCTTGTCAAACCGCTGCGCCAAGCAAAGGTCGGCGATGTCATGTCCCCCGTCGATCAAGGTGACGTATTCTGGAGGAAACACTTCGGCAAAGAACTTCTTGAGTGAAGCGGTGCAGGCAGCCGACTTGGAACTGGACTTGACGACCACCGTGTTGCCACCTGCCATGGCTGCCGCCACCACGCCGATGGTAAGCAGGATGGGGAAGTTGAACGGGCTGATCACCAATGAAACACCGTAGGGCATCTTATACACCTTGGTGACCATGCTCGGGAAACACATCCATCCGCTGAAATGACGTTCGGGACGGGCCCAACGGCGCAATCCAACGATCATCTCGTTAACCTCAGTGATGATGGGGCCGATGTCGCAGAGATAAGCTTCAACGGGACTCCGACCGAGGTCTTCAGCCAAGGCTTCCTCAAACTCAACTTCGTGTTCAATGACGGCTTTTTTCAGCTTCTTGAGTTGCTGGATTCTCCATTTTACAGGAAGCGTGGTGCCAGTACGGAAGAACTTCCGTTGGGCCGCCACGATGTCTCGGATTTCTGTTTCGGTATAGCTCATGATGCGGGTTTGTTAAGGGTGATGCTTCGCAGAATCTGCTCGATATCTTCATTGCTCATGGTGATGGGGGCGGAATAGTTGATGGAGTCGGCGGCAATCATGCGTGTCAGTTCCTCGTAATCGGAAACTTTTACGGGCGATTCCAGTTCGTTCAATCCGCAGGTGATCATCAGGTCTTCGATGGCCTTCAGAAACCGTTCAGCCGCCTCCTGATTGTCGGTTTTTTCTGTGGCCAGTCCGCAGTAGCGGGCCATGACGGCATATTTCCGCTGACAGGCTTCCATTTGGTATCGTAGTACGGGTAGCATCATCAATGAAATGGCTTGTCCGTGAGGGATATGGTACATGGCTCCAATGCTATGGGCAAAAGCATGTACATAGCCGGCCAGCTGAGTGTTGATGGCATTTCCTCCATACATGGCTGCCCGGCACATCGCCAGCCGTGACTCGATGTTCTTCGGCTCGCGCATTACCAAGGGGAGATGCTGTAGGATCAGCCGTACCCCTTCCAAGGAAAGGTAGGCATCCTCAACATCGACCGCCACGTCGCTCACGGTACCCTCCACCACATGGCTGAGTGCGTCTATGCCACAGGCGGCAGTCACCTTTTGCGGCGCGTTGATGGTGAGCTCGCTGTCGAGGATCACATGGGTCACGTCTAATCCTACAATCACGGTGGAGCCCTTTTTGCCGCGTGTATTGGTCACAACGGCACCTACCGTCACCTCGGCACCCGTACCAGCGGTGGAGGGCACAGAGATCATCGGCAGCGTCTTCCCTGGAACCACCAAGAACTTGAGCAGCAAGGCTTTGGTCCTAATATTGGGCATCCGCACACCCGCTGCAATCATCTTGCAGGTGTCGAGCACCGATCCTCCGCCAAGGGCAATCACGCATTCCGCTTGGCACTCCAGGGCGATGACTCGTCCCGCATCAATAAGTGCGATGTTCGGTTCAGAGTTGATGTCGGTGTAAAGCGTGAATTTCACGCCTGCATCTTGCAGCGACTGCACGATGGCTTGCTCGTAACCGAGCCTGTATAGCGTTTGGTCGGTCACCAGCAATACATGCTTGTAGCCGCATTGTCTGCAAATCTCGCCGATCTGCCTGCGTGATTGATGGCCTTCAACCACTTGCGGCTGGGGAAAGGGCACTTTGTGAATGACCTTGCCTGGCAAACGATGGATTTGTTTTCTGAAAAAGTAGGTGTCCATGGTCTTCCTCTTTGTACGGCAAAGGTACGCATCTTTTATTGAAAAACTATTTGCCGATTTCCCTTTTTTATCTCAAAAAAGATTCCGACATTTGCCGCCGCAAAAATGAGCATTATTTTATTAATTAAAATTCTATAAATCAATCATTTATGAGCAAAGTAAATGACATTTTGAAAGTAATCGGCCAAGCCTTGGTCAGCAAGAAGTTTTGGATTGAACTGTTCATCATGACGCTGGGTATGGTGATGACCGCCATCTGTGTTTATTATTTTCTGGTTCCCAGCAAATTGATCGTGGGTTCCATTTCGGGCCTTTCCATCGTGTTAACCAACATATTTGGAAGCATGGGCGTCAATATTAGCCTGTCCATGATGATTTCCATCATCAACGCCATCCTGCTGATTCTCGCCTATATCCTTATCGGCAAGGAATTCGGTCTGAAAACAGTGTATTGCGCCATGATTCTCGGTCCCCTTACCAAGGTCTGTGAATGGGTGTATCCTTGGGAAAACCTTGCAACAGCCAACGAGTATCTGATGAAGATGCCTGGCGCCGACCCCAACACGATGGCCTATTCCGTCATGGGCAACCCTTGGTTCGACTTGCTCTGCTGCGTGCTCATCCTTAGCGCAGCACAAACACTGATGTTCTCCATCAATGCCTCTACGGGCGGACTCGACATCCTTGCCAAGATCGTCAACAAGTATTTGCATTTCGACATTGGCAAGTCAGTAACGGTGGCTGGTGCCATCATCTGTCTCACGGCTTTCTTCATCAATCCTTTCCAGATGGTGGTCATCGGCCTCATTGGAACCTGGATCAACGGCTTGGTGGTGGATTATTTTACGGCGAGCCTCAACAACCGCAAACGTGTCTGCGTTGTCTCCAAAGACTATGAACGGGTGCGGCGTTTCATCATCGATGACCTTGACCGCGGTTGCACCCTCTATGAGGTGATCGGTGGCTATACGAATGAGAAGTCCATTGAGTTGGAAGCTTTGCTGACCAAAGACGAGTTTTCCGCCTTGATGGCTTTCCTTGACAAGAATGAAATCAAGGCTTTCACTACCGCCGGTAACGTAAGTGAGGTGTATGGCCTGTGGGCAAAGGATCGGCATAGAACGAGAAAACATGCTGAAAAGCGTTAATTGTTGAAAAGTATTTTTTAACTTAAGAAAAGAGTTTGCTATCTTTGCAAACTATCTAATGATAAGCGTATGAAGAAAGAAGTCAAATTCAGTTTGGTGTATCGCGATATGTGGCAGTCGTCCGGTAAGTATGTGCCACGCAAGGACCAGCTCGAGAAGATTGCTCCCTTGATCATCGACATGGGATGCTTCGACCGCGTGGAGACTAACGGCGGCGCTGCTGAACAGGTCAACTTGCTCTATGGCGAGAACCCCAACCCCTCTGTCCGTGCTTTTACGGCAGCTTTGCATAAAGGCGGCATTGAATGCCACATGCTCGACCGTGCTCTCAACGCTTTGCGTATGAACCCAGTCCCCGCCGATGTTCGACAACTGATGTATAAGGTGAAAAAAGCCCAAGGCGTGGATATCACTCGTATCTTCTGCGGTCTCAATGATGTGCGCAACATCATTCCTTCCATCCAATGGGCCAATGAAGCCGGTATGATTTCCCAAGCAGCCATGAGCATCACCTATTCACAGGTGCATACTGCCGAGTATTACATTGCCATGGCGGAAAAACTCATTGAGGCTGGTGCTAAGGAAATCGCTTTGAAGGATATGGCCGGTGTGGGCCGTCCCGCCTCGCTGGGTAAGATCGTGAACCATATCAAGACGCAACATCCCGATATCAAGGTGCAGTACCATGGTCATACCACCCCGGGCCTCTCGATGGCATCGGTTCTCGAGGTGTGCAAGGCAGGCTGCGACTACGTCGATGTGGCCATGGAGCCGCTTTCATGGGGCACCGTCCATCCCGATGTCATCAGCGTGCAAGCCATGCTGAAAGACGCCGGTTTCCTCGTCAAGGACATCGACATGAAGACTTATATGGCTGCCCGTAGCATGACGCAGAGCTTCATCGACGACTTCCTCGGCTACTGGATCGACCCGCGCAACCGTTACATCAACTCATTGCTGTTAGGCTGTGGTTTGCCGGGCGGCATGATGGGCTCGCTCATGGCCGACCTCAAGCCGGTGCATGCTGCCATTAACATGAACCGCAAGAAAGACGGCCTTCCGGAGCTTACCGAAGACGAGATGCTCGTCGAGATGTTCCAGGAGGTTCAGGATATCTGGCCGAAACTCGGCAATCCTCCTTTGGTGACGCCGTTCAGCCAATATACCAAGAACATTGCCTTGATGAACCTCTTCGCTTTGAGCAAGGGCGAACCTCGTTACGAGACCTCCATTGACCCCGCCGCTTGGGACATGATCCTCGGCAAGGCAGGAAAGCTTCCAGGCACTTTGGCTCCCGAAATCGTGGAGCTGGCCAAGAAGAAAGGGCTCGAGTTCTTCACGGGTAATCCGCAGGACAACTATCCCGACGCACTGCCGCATTTCATTGAGGAGATGGAAAAGAACGGCTGGGACCGCGGTCAGGACGATGAGGAACTCTTTGAGTTCGCCATGCATGAGAAGCAATACCGCGAGTACAAGTCGGGCGAGGCCAAGCGCCGCTTCAACCAGGAGTTGGAAGCCAAGATGAAGGACAAGTTCGAGAAGGCTGGCGGCACTGCCAAGATCCCGGATCTGCGTGCGTTGCGCCATCCCAACGCCGAGCCTGTCATCGCCCCTGTGAGCGGCATCGTGATGTGGGAAGTCGATTTCGAAGACAAATCGATCGCTCCTGCTCCTGGCACTGTCTATAAGGAAGGCGACCTGCTCTGCGCCATCAACAGCGAGCATGGCATGGAGCCCGTTTATGCCCTCTGGCCAGGCAAGATTGTTGAAGCCACTGCGGAACAAGGCAAACGCGTTGCCAAGGGCGACACCATCGCATTCATCGAAAAATAAACCTAATTCAATAAATGTTTCACTAAAATCAAATCAACATGAAAAAGTTAGTTTTAGTACTTGCAATCGTTTTTGCAGGAATGATGACAGCCAACGCCCAAGTTTGGATTGGCGGAGGTTTAGGTGCTCAAGTGGAAAAGAACCACATGGCTTTTAACGTTGCTCCCGAAATTGGTTACGCAATCAACGACCAATGGCAATTGGCTCTTGGCGTGGATTACCGTTTCAACCAGTACAAAGCGGAAGCTCTTGGAGCCACCGTCACGAATACGACCAACCTGCTCTTCCTCCAGCCATACGTTCGTTATGTGGGTGGTACCATTGGACACAAGTTCTCTCTGTTCGTTGATCTTTGCGGTGACATCGCTTTGCTCGATGCAGGGAATGCCTATGCCGTGACCCTCCAACCTGGTATTGCTTGGCAGGCTACGGATCAATTTACAGCAGCTTTCCGCTTTGCTAAGATCGGATACGACCATGGTATTTATGGTACCGACGGTTTCTTGATGCAAGGCGCTCTGGTTGCTCCTGAAATCAGAATCTATTACAACTTCTAATTGCTTTAGTGCAATAATTTGCAGGGATGTGCCTCAGGTGCATCCCTGTTTTTTTTATTTTTGTACCAAATCCATTGTCCCATGAAACGCATTTTCCTTTTCCTTACACTGGCCTTTGTCGGTTTGTCAGCGTCATCACAAGTCCTTCCTACCTGGGAATCCATCAACCAACGGGGCTATCCGCAGTGGTTCTCCGATGCCAAATTAGGTATCTTCATTCATTGGGGCGTGTATTCGGTGCCTGCCTTCGCCAGCAAGGAGGGTTATGCGGAATGGTACTACAGAGGCCTTATGACCAATGATGACCGCAAGGCGTTTCAGGAACGGATCTATGGCAAGGACTTCCAGTATGAGGACTTCGTGCCGATGTTCAAAGGCGAGCTCTGGGATCCTAATGAATGGGCGGAACTGTTCCAAAAGTCGGGAGCGAAATACGTGCTCTTAGTGTCGAAACACCACGACGGCTATTGCCTTTGGCCAAGTCAGTATGCGCCTGGTTGGAACAGCGTGGAGACGGGTCCGCATCGCGACATCTGCGGTGAACTGACCGAGGCAGTGCGCAACCATGGCCTAAAAATGGGCTTCTATTATTCTCTGCCCGAATGGACTAGCACAATCCATCGCTGGTATGTGGATCCTGATGATGAAATTGCTGAATATGTCGATATGCACATGATTCCTCAACTCAAGGAACTGATTGCGCGTTATAAGCCAACAGTCCTATTCACTGACGGAGAATGGCGCAATAGCGCGGAACAATGGCACGCCACGGAGCTGATTTCATGGTATTATAATACGGTGGGCGACGAGGCCATCGTCAACGACCGTTGGGGCAATGGCCAGCAACATGGTTTCCGTACCCCTGAATACAGTGCAGGGATCAAGCTCACCGACCGTCCATGGTCGGAGTGCCGAGGACTGGGTCGTTCCTTTGGCCTCAACCGCAACGAACCGTTGGAAAACTACATGACTTCCGACGAGCTCATTCGGCATTTCTGCGTGCTGGTGGCGGCTGGAGGAGGCATGACGCTCAATGTGGGTCCCGCGGCTGATGGCAAGATTCCGCTCTTGCAGCAGGAGCGCCTGTTGGATTTGGGTAAATGGCTAAAATTCAATGGAGAAGCCATCTATGGCACTCGGCCTTACAAGAAGTTCTATGAGATGAAGCCGGTAAAAGTTACCCATACTGACCAGCAAATCAACTTCGACTGGAAACGTAATTCCCCCGATCCAGCTATCAGCTGCGACCATTTCCAGGCACATTGGCAAGGTGTGTTCACAAGTATGGAGGACACCTATACTTTTGAAATACAAACGGACGATTATGCCCGACTGCTCATTGATGGTGAAACCGTTATTGAAGATACCAGGAAATCGTCCATTGGCACAATGAAACTGTCCCTGGGTCAACACAAGATAGAGGTGTTTTATGAGGAGGACGAACTGGAAGCGACCATTTCCCTGTTCTGGTATTCCGATAGGATGCCCAAGCAGGTGATGACGGACTTCCAAATGGGTCCCATGCTTCCCACCCAGGGCCTGAAGGCCACTTATTCCTGTGAACAGCCTTCGGTTTGCTATACCCAAAAGAACGGGGCGTTGTATGCCATCGCCTTGGACTATCCGGAAGAGCAACTCATATTGAATCTTGACAAGCCGTCAGACGACATGAAAGTCACACTGCTCGGCACCGCCAAAACCTTACCTTGGCATTACGAAGAAGGCCGCCTCGTTATCGAAACGGGCAGCCTTCGTTATGGTGACCTTCGCAGCACTGCTGCTTGGGTGTTCAAACTCAGTCAGTCAGGGCTTTGAAGAAGGTGTAGCCGATGATATGTGAGGATTTTGACGGGACGCGCTTGATGTACAAGCGTTCATCCTCTTGCGAAAACTTAAAATGGATCCTGTCTCCCGAGGGGAAGCAATCGAATGATTTCCGTTTGTACCAACTGGTTTGGTATTCGAAATCCTTGGTCTTGAGGAAGGTGAATTTCTTCTTTCCTTTTAGGATGCCGGTGTTATAACCGTCAAAGAAATTGCGGTTGCTCCATTTTCCTACAAAAGCTTGTGGTGACTTGAGGTTGTGCACGACAATTTGGAAGGAGATGTCAGTCAAAGGTATGATCTCCAATACTTTCTGTGTGACAACCCTATTCGTTTTTTGTTCAGTCGCTTCTAAATAGAACCAACGAAAGGGATCTTGCTCGCTTTCCCAAATCGGTGTGAAATGGATGCTGAGCATAGTGGAGTCGCTGATTTGTCCAGTGTAATCGCCTTGGATGGTTCTGTAAAACTGCTTGACATCGTTTTCACTGTACTTGGCTTTGTCCTGGGCAATTCCATTGAGAGCCAACAGGAAAACGGACAATAGAATGAGAATTCGTTTCATGGCATTAAAATTAGAAGGACAGGGTCAAACCTAAGGTGGGAAGCACAGGCAATTGGCGAACCACATCGCTGGTCAAGATATCCACATAAAACACATTGGCCCTGTTATAGACGTTGGTAACGCCCAGGTCGACCTCCAAGGTGGTATGTTCGCTGAAATAGAACTTGCGCTTGGCGTCGATGTCAAAGCGGTGATAGGTGGGCAGACGTCCTTGGTTGAGCTCTCCGAAGATGATGCCTATGTCGCCGTTGGTGGTCGTGTAATCAAAGTAGATGCCGTCTTGGAAGCTCAGGAATTCATAATAGCCTTGCACCTTGGTGAAGGGGAATCCCGTTCCGAAGTTCCAACGGCCACTAAACTCCCACTCGCGCTTGTCACCCATCGTATAGGTTAGGATGAGGTTGACATTGTGACGACGGTCAAAGTGAGGCTGGTAGGTGACCAGATCGATCTGGCCGTTCTGGTATTTCTCGTAATTCCTGTTGACAAATCCCAAGGCATAAACGGCCCACAAGTACCAATGTCTGTCTTCGTATTTCATGGAGAGATCGAATCCGTATGCATCGCCGGTTTCCACCATGAAGTCGGTCTTGAGGATGTCGCTGACTAAGGCGTTGGTTTCGTTGTCTTGGTAGATCTTGTTGCGGTTGATGTTGGTCAATTGGGAGAAGCGTTTCCAATAGCTTTCAAGGTTCAGGGTAAGGTTGTTGGTGAGGTCGTATTCCGTTCCCAACACAACATGATAGGCTTCCTGAAGGCCGGATTTGATCTTTTTCCCATTGAAGGTACCGGGAACCTCGGTCACGCCGGAAAGGAATCCGTAGAAAAGGTTGACCACATCGCGGTCGTTGGTGGCGGCGACGAAGTCTTGGGTGTAGCGTCCGGCAGCACCTTTGAAGCGAAGCTTGTCGTTGACATTATATTTGAATGCGAGACGGGGTTCCGGAGAGAGATTGGTGAAAGAAGAGGCATAGTATTGCAAACGGAAGCTGGGTTCCAACAGGAATTTTCCCAGGGTGGCCTTGTATTTTATGAACGCACCCAATTCGGTTGAATAGTTGGTGGCCTGGATGCGGTAGTGGCCGTAGTTGCTGTAGGTGACGAAGTCGGTTGAGTAGCCCGAAAGCTCAATGCCGTATTTCAACGTGTTCTTGCCCAAGAAGTAGTTGAAATTGAAGCCCATGTTGAATCCGTCAATCTTGCTGTATCGATCGGGATTGTTTATCTCTTCCATGCGGGAAAGATAGCTCGAATAGGCGATGTTACCTTCAATCATCACAGGAGCCTTCCCAGGAATGACGAGGAAGTTGGTTCCTGCACCCCATGAGTTCCATCCGAAGTTGGAGAGTGACTTGTAGTTGTTCACCTTGTCGTTGAACGAGAAGCCAAAGACATTCACTTTGGAACCGTTCGGAGCATTGATGGAAACCTTGCCGTAAATGTCGGAGTAATTGAAGGGAAGTCCGTCCTCTGAAGCGTATTTGTAGAGGATGGGGCTGGATTGTTCAAGGTAGGAGTTCTTGGCCGAGAACACAAAAGCCACCGAAGCCTCATCGGGTGTCTTGGCTTTCTTGAGTGGGCCTTCCAAAGTCAGCTTGGCGCCGAAGCAGCTGGCACCCAGTTTTCCTGACAGGCGCTTTTTGTTGCCGTCGCGGGTGGTGATGTCCATTACGGAGGAGATGCGTCCACCATATTCTGCACCGAAACCTCCAGTGAAGACTTCAGCGTTACGGATAATATCCGTGTCGAAGACCGAGAAGAGACCGATAGAGTGGAAAGGATTGTAAATCACCATGCCGTCAAGTAGCACCTTGTTCTGTATGGGCGATCCGCCGCGGATGTACAGCTGGCCGCCTTGGTCACCGGTGAAGATGACACCAGGAACTACTTGAAGGTATTGTGCCAAGTCGGCTTGGCCGCCTACGCTCGGGATCTTGTTGATGGTCTTGGGCGTCACGGTGATCATGGAAGTCTTGGTTTCAGTCCTGACCTCCACTTTTTCGGCGGTGATGCTCACCGTTTCCAAAGTCATGCTGGTTTCTTTCAGCGTGTATTTCCTATTGATGGTCTGTCCATGCGCCAAACTGATCCGATCTGTCAGCGTGTCATATCCAACGCAAGTGATGCAAAGGGTATAGCTGCCGTCAGGGATACGAGTGATGTTGAAATAGCCGTTTTCGTTGGTGGAGCAACCCAGGGTGGTGCCTTTGAGGAAAACATTGGAGAACATCACGGGTTCGCCGGTCGACTCTTCATAAACGAATCCTTTGATGTCGTTGTCTTGGGCAAAAGCAGTTATGGAAGAGAGTGCGATGGCACAAATGAGAAATAGCCGAATAAAAAAATATCTTTGCATGACCTAAAAACTAAAGGTTGATAAAACATGCAAAGATATAAAAAAATGGAATAACCTGAACAAAAAATCAGTAGCGTTCCACTGAAATGTCGGACACGGCACAGTTCATCTCAATGATAATTTGGTTGACACCTTGTCCGAAGTTGGGGGTCTGCCATACGCCACGCTCCGTTTTCTCAAAGCCTTCGAAAGTCTTTCCCGTGATGGCCGATTTGAGGTTGATCTGGCAATCCATGCTGGCAGGTACTTTGATGTCGATGTCAGAGGCACCAGTGCTGATCTCAATGTTGGTATTGCAACCATGATCGCCCAATTTGAGGTCGAGGTCGCAAGCACCGCCGTTGATGGTGATGTTTTCCATTTTGTAGGGGGAGAAGTCGAGCTCGGCATCGGCAGCACCCATGTCAAGCTTGAAATCCCATACAGGTTGGGCGCACAAAGCGATGTCAACGTCGTTGCTGTTTTTCTTGTTGACCTTCTTCGTGTGCCCCTTTCCGCTCAGGTAAACGGCGGTCTCGCCCGTGTTCCGTTCGGCCCTAAAACTGTATTTCACGAAGTTGCTACTGGCATCAACCTTGGCCAATTCGGCACAGGGAGCCTTCAAAACGATGTCGCCCGCTCCGAAGTCGATGTCCATGGAAGCCTTGTCCACATCGGCGTAAGGCTCCGAGAAATGCTGGTCAATGGGATAGTCGTCGTCTTGGTCGCGATTCATGTCAGCATCATCGGCGTCGTCATCGTCGTCATTGTCCCAATCCCAGACGGTGAAATGGCGGTTGAAAAAGCGGGTGACGGCATTCCCCTCATAATGCTTGTATTCGGAATGGTACAACAGACAGCCGACGCCGAGGGCGGCCAGCAGAATGGCACCCTTGACATAATCGTTCAAAGGCAGGAGAGAGATGCCGATGATGATCAGGAACATGGGCCAGAGCCGCCAAAGGATGGACCAATGGAATTCAAATACTCCGAGGACTGACAATAAGGCAACTACACCGGTAAACAGGATGAGAATGCCTGCGAACATATTTCTGCTTTTCATGATTTTTTGCTATTAAAGGGGATGATGAGAATAATACCAAGTATAATCAGAATGATGGGCCACGCTGTGCGCCAGTTGATCTGTGGGACGTACCTGGCCAAAAGGCAAATGGCACCAATGCCGATCAAGGTCAAACCCGCAGCCATGTTGCTGTTCCTTTTCTTCCTTTCGCTTTCCGGCGTAACTTCCCTTAAGTTGTCCTTTGGGGCATTCGGGTCATAGTGAGCCGCAGGCATGGCAATCCAAAGGATAATGTAAATGAGAAGGCCCGAACAGCCAAACAGGAAGAGGATGAAGAGGAGAACCCGCCAAAAGGTGGGATCCGTTTCAAAATAGTTCCCCAATCCGGAGCAGACACCGCCGAGAACCTTGTTCTGGAGGTCTCTTTCAAGTCGTTTGTTGTTGCTCATTTCAGTTTGTTTTTGTCTGTTAACTGTTGTAATACGAATGAAACCCAAAAAAGTTACAAGAATTGAAAAGTCGGCAAAATTTGTTCCAAAAAATGTATTTTTGCGTACCAAACGAAAATAATTGTCATGTTGAAGAAAAGCTGCATACTGGATGTCGTGTTGTCAGCCTTGTTGCTGTTGATGGGCTTGGGTCTCCATGCCCAGGAAACGGATGTTTTTGAAAGTGCAGAACAACAATGTCCTTCACTGCCACATGGTCTGCTGAAGGCGATATCCTTCACCAATACGCATTGCCATCATCTGACGGATGCCAATTACACGGTCCCAGCCGACGACCCTACCGCTATGCCCCGTGCCTACGGGATGATGGGATTGGTGAAGGACGGTAAAGGCTGTTTCAGGGAGAACCTGAAGACGGTGGCGACACTTTCTGGATATGCAGAGAAAGCGATCTTGGAAGATCCTGCCATCAATGTTTTGGCCTACGCCAAAGCTTTTGAGAAGACGGCTTTGCAGATGGGTATCCAATCCAAGGCCGTTGAGGCCTACATGCCTGTCATTGAGGCGCTGTCGGAGTTGCCCCTGAAAGAAAAAAAAGATGAGCTGCCCATGAAAATGATGCTCTATTCGGTTTATGACTATCTGGGGGCAGACCTTCCAGTCCTGTTCGGAGAGGACTATGAGGTGCTATCGGGTGCCAATGTGTCCGTTTCGAAGGATACGGATTATCCCAATGCCATCTGGGTTCCCGCTCCGGAATGCAATTTCGAGGAAAGGACCAAGGAGGTCAGTGCAGTGGTGATCCATTACACGGAAGGTTCCTATGCAGGCTGCATCAGCTGGTTTCAGAACTGCGAATCCAGCGTGTCGGCGCATTATGTCATCCGCTCGAGCGACGGACAGGTGACCCAGATGGTTCGCGAGAAAGACAAGGCATGGCATGCGCGTTCGGCCAACGGCTATACCATCGGTGTGGAACACGAGGCCTACGGCGACATTATCAGCTTTTTTACTGAGGCGATGTATGTCTCTTCGGCGGACCTGATGCGAAGCATTTGCGCCCGCTATGAGACGATCAACGGTCTCCGTACCTTCTATCGCGACACCCTCGACAATGGCATGGCGCTCAATACGGGTCTGCACGACCTTGGTGGGGAAAACGCCTGCGTGAAGATCAGAGGGCATCAACATTATCCCGACCAGTCGCATACCGACCCGGGACCGTATTGGAACTGGAACTATTATTACAAGCTGATCAATGAAAGAACGCCGGTGTTTCATCTTGGCGGCGCCGGCGTAACAGAAGGGGATCTCAACCATCAGAACTATGGCGACGACGAACGCTGGATTTGGGTGATTGAATGTGATCAGAATGCAAGGATTTCCTTGGAGTTTCATGATTTTGAGTTGGAAACGGACTATGACTTCCTGTGGATCTACGACGGCGACAACGTATTTGCACCCAAGATTGGCCGATGGAATACGCAAAGCCCAGGGACGGTGGTCTCCTCGGGCAACGCATTCTGTGTTGAGTTCCGCTCGGATTGTGCCACTACGGCAGCAGGCTGGACAGCGCATTGGACGGCCGTCCATTACAACGAAATAGATGAAATCCTCGACCTCGACCAAGAGGATTGGGAAGTTGAGGTATTCGATGTCTTGGGTAGGGCAGTAGCAGAACAACAAACGCCTGGCGTTTATATTGTCCGTTATACCAGGGTTCGTGACGGAAGAACCGTGGTCAAAAGAATAATTCGATAAAATATTTGTGCGTGCGCCAATTATTCTTATCTTTGTACGTTTAGCAATTAGAGTTTAAATTATCATACAAAAACAGCATGGAGAAGATATTATTACTCGGAGATGAAGCCATAGCTCAAGGCTTTATCGATGCGGGAGGCAGTGCCATCAATAGTTATCCCGGCACGCCATCGACTCAGATTACGGAATATGTGATGAAATCAAAGCAGGCCAAGGAACTCGGCGTCCGTGCCAACTGGTGCGCCAACGAGAAGACTGCCTTGGAGGCCTCCATCGGTGTGGCTTACGCCGGCAAGCGTGCCATGACCTGCATGAAGCATGTGGGCCTGAATGTGTGCGGCGACCCCTTTATGAACGCCGCCATCATCGGCACGAAGGGTGTGCTGGTGGTGGTTGCCGACGACCCGAGCATGTTCTCGTCGCAAGATGAGCAGGACAGCCGCTTCTACGGTCATTGGGCCATGATCCCGATGCTGGAGCCCTCGAACCAGCAGGAAGCCTACGATATGGTGCATTTTGGTTTCGACCTGAGCGAGAAGCTCGGGACTCCGGTCCTCTACCGCATCCCGACCCGTTTGGCCCACAGCCGCGCTGGCGTGGTGCGCAAGCCGGTTCGCAAACAGAATGATCTGACGGAACCCGCCGACGCCAAGTCGTTCGTGCTGCTTCCAGCCAACGCCAAGCGTCTCTATAGGGATTTGATTGACAAACAGCCCGCCTTCAACAAGGCATCCGAGGAATCGGGCTATAACAAGTATATCGATGGCGAGAACAAGAAACTCGGCATCATCACCACGGGCATCGCCTACAACTACCTGATGGAGAACTATCCCAATGGCAAATGCCCCTATCCGGTGGTCAAGATCACGCAATATCCGCTGCCTTACAACATGATCAACAAGCTGTACGACGAAGTGGACGAGATCCTCGTGCTTGAAGATGGCCAGCCGTTTGTGGAAGAGCTGATCAAGGGTTTCCTCGGCAAAGGTAAGAAAGTCATGGGCCGTTTGGATGAGACCATCCGTCGCGACGGCGAACTGAATGCCGAGAAGGTGGCCAAGGCATTGGGCATGAAGACCGAGACGTCGTTTGCCGTGCCCGAGGTGGTTACTAACCGTCCTCCAGCGCTCTGCCAAGGCTGCCCCCACGTTGACAGCTACAACGCCCTCAACGCGGTAATGGCTAACCATAAAGGCGGCAAAGTGTTCGGTGACATCGGCTGCTACACCTTGGGCTTCAACATGGGTGCCATCCAAACCACCGTGTGCATGGGCGCCTCCATCACCATGGCCAAAGGCGCCTCTGAAGTGGGCATCTTCCCATCGGTGGCGGTCATCGGCGACGGCACCTTCGGTCACAGTGGCATGACAGGTCTGCTCGACTGCGTCAACGAGAAAGCCAATGTGGTGATCTTCATCCTCGACAACGACATTACCGCCATGACAGGTGGCCAGCCTTCCTCGGCCAACAACAAGATCCGCCAGATCTGCGAAGGCCTCGGCGTGGCTCCCGAACACATCCGCGACATCGTCCCGTTGCCGAAGAACCATGATGAGAACGTAAAAATCATCGAGGAAGAAGTGAATTATGACGGTGTTTCTGTCATTATTCCACACCGTACCTGTCTTGTTGAATTAAAAAAACATTTAAAAAAGTAAACCTATGAAAAAAGATATCGTATTATGCGGTGTTGGCGGCGATGGCATTGTTTCCGTTGCCAAGATCATCTCGGATGCCGCATTGAATATGGGCCTCAACCTCAAACAGTCCGAAATCCATGGCATGTCGCAACGCGGCGGATCGGTGTTCTCCCACTTGAGACTTTCCAGTGAAGAGATCTTTGCCGACGTCATTCCCGAAGGCCATGCCGACATCATCCTCTCCAGTGAGCCGATGGAAGCCTTGCGCTATCTGCCCTGGTTGGCCAAAGACGGCTGGATCATCACCAACAACGAGCCTTTCGTCAACATCAAGAACTATCCCGACATGGAAAAGGTGAACGCCGAGCTGGGCAAGATCAAGAATCTGGTCAGCTTCAACGCTTCAGAGATCGCCAAGACCATCAAAGCGCGTTCGAACATGGTGTTGCTGGGCGCTACCGTGCCTTATCTGGATATTGAGCTGGGTAAGGTCGAAGAGGCCATCACCCATATCTTCGGAAACAAAGGTGCCGAAGTCGTAGAGGTGAACATGCAGGCACTGCATGCTGGCTACGAACAGGCTAAGAAATGACACTTCAGGAAGGATCCTGGGGCTCCTGAGCCTGAGGTTGACTCCCTTTCTTCTTGATCTTGATAGGTGCAATGATCAGCACCATCAATACCTCCATTGCGTATTTCACCCACGGATGAATGCCCGAGGTGATCAGCTGGAAAGCGATGAGTAGGATGGAAGCGCCGACGAAAATGGCTTTTCCATGTGCCTTTTTGCGGAAAATCTGTATCAGACTGAACACCAGAAGTCCCGATAGCAAGAATTCAATGACGAGATAACCGAAGTCCCAGTATTGGTTCTCAAGGCTTTCGGCATTGCCAAAATAATAGGAATCGATCGAGTAGTGGTACATCACCAGGGTAAATACCTCATAGAGGAACAACATGCCATAATAGGTAATGGCAAAGGTCGCCGCCAACTTCATCGCCAAAGTCAACTCGGGCTTAAGGTCGAATATCTTACTCTCCTTCGGCTGGTCCATGCTTGTCTTGGTTTAATTGTTGCTCCTCGAACTCAATGCGCTTGAAATACAAATGATAGATTAGGATGAACAGCAAGGTGGTGATGAATTCGCTGAAGAATCCGCCTTGGGCCTGCTTGGAATGGATAAATGCGACTCCCGCAATCAAGATCAAGAACTGTGAGATGCTATAGATATGGAATCCAATGCGCTGTAGTTTGAACATTTTGATGACGCCGATCAACGATCCGAGGAACAAGACGAACAGGATGAGGTAATAGGTGGGATTGACACTCAACTGCGTTGCGATGTTGTCCATCATGGCTTCAAAGGTGGCCTCGTCGGTGTTGGGCATGAACGCGCGGAAAGAGTCCTCAAACTGCCCGTTTTCAAGCATCTCTTTCATCATTGGTCCAAAGAAATAGGTGAAAAGGGAGCTGAAAAGCTGGTAGATGGCATTGATCAATGACAATACCAGCAGGATGGTCATCCCAACGGGCCGTTTGACGGGTTCTTCTATCATTTGTTCTTTAAGGTGTCGAAATCGAGCGGATAGTTCTTCACAAAGTCAACGCTCTTGGCAATCTCAGTGTACATCACTTTGTCAACGCGGACAAACTCCACGACTTTGCGGTATTCGGCAACGAATTTCTCGATGGTCTTCGAGGATTTCAGTGGACGGCGGAATTCCAGAGCTTGGGCGGCGTTGAGCAGTTCGATGGCGAGGACGCGTTCCAGGTTCTCGGCTACGCGCAAAGCCTTGGTGGCTGCGTTGGCGCCCATGCTTACGTGGTCCTCCTGGCCTTGCGACGACTCGATGCTATCGACCGAAGCGGGGGAGCAGAGCTGTTTGCTTTGGCTGACGATGGCGGCAGCGGCATATTGCGGGATCATGAAACCGCTGTTGAGGCCAGGCTCCGCAACGAGGAACGAAGGCAGTTCGCGCTTGCCGCTGATGAGTTGATACACACGGCGTTCGCTGATGTTGCCGAGTTCAGCCATGGCGATGGCAAGGAAGTCCAAGGTGATGGCCAGAGGCTGGCCGTGGAAGTTGCCGGCGCTGATGACCAGGTCCTCATCGGGGAAGATGGTCGGGTTGTCGGTGACGGCATTGATCTCCTCACTGAACACGGAGGCCACATAGTCGATGGCATCCTTCGATGCACCATGCACCTGTGGCATGCAGCGGAACGAATAGGGATCCTGCACATGTTTCTTTTCGCGTGAAATCAGCTGGCTGCCCTTCAAGAAGTTGCGCACGCGCTTGGCTGTGACGATTTGGCCGTTGTGATGGCGAATCTGGTGCACTTGGTCATAGAAAGGCTCAATGCGGCCGTCGAAAGCCTCCAACGAAACGCAACCGATCAAGTCGGCGAGGTAGCTCAGGCGGAAGGCCTTGAGCAACACATAGGTGCCGTAGCTGCTCATGAACTGGGTGCCGTTGAGCAGGGCCAAACCTTCTTTCGACTGGAGCGTGATGGGTTTCCAACCGAACTTCTTGAGCACTTGTTTGGCGGGAACGATCTTGCCTTGGAAGTGGACCTCACCCAAGCCGAGTAAAGGCAGCATCAGGTTGGCCAATGGAGCCAAGTCGCCCGAAGCGCCGAGAGAGCCTTGGTTGTAAACCACGGGAAGCACATCGTTGTTAAAGAAGTCGATCAAACGTTGGACGGTGATGACCTGAACGCCGCTATTGCCGTAGCTGAGGCTCTGTACCTTGAGGAGCAGCATGAGACGGATGATCTCTTCGGGAACCATCTCGCCTGTGCCGCAGGCATGCGACATGACGAGGTTCTTCTGCAAGGTGCTTAAATCCTTCTTGGAGATGCTGTGGTCACAGAGGGAGCCAAAGCCGGTGGTCACGCCATAGATGGGCTTCTCTGGGTTCTCCATCTTTTTGTCGAGATAGTCGCGACAATGCTGAATGCGTTTGATGGCCTCATCGGAGAGGGCGAGTTGGTAGCCCTGGGTGAGTATTTCGTTGACTTGTTTGAAAGTAAGCTCTTTTGAACTGATGTAATGCGTTTTCATATCTGGATTGTTGCTACTAATTGTTCTGCGTTGACGGTTTCCTGGCGACCTTCCTTCATCCATTTCACGGTGAATTGATGCTCGGCGACTTCAGTCTCGCCTGCGATGACCACGATGGGGATGTTGCGCTGGTCGGCGTATTTCATCTGTTTTTGGATCTTGGCGGCATCGGGATAGATTTCTGCGTTGATGCCGTGTTTACGCACTTGGTTTAGGTATTTCAGGCAATATTTCTCCTCGTTCGTGCCGAAGTTGAGGAAGATCACCCGGGTGCTTTCCGACATCGTCTCGGGGAAGAGTTTCAAGCCTTCCAACACATCATAGATACGGTCGGCACCGAAGCTGATGCCCACACCTGAGACGTTGGGAAGACCAAAGATGCCGGTAAGGTTGTCGTAGCGACCGCCGCCTGAGATGCTGCCCATAGGGAAGTCCTTGGCTTTCACCTCAAAGATGGCACCGGTATAGTAATTCAAACCGCGGGCCAAAGTGAGATCGAGTTCTGTGTCAATGTTCAACTCCATGTTGTCGATGTAGTCGAACAGGGTCTCCAACTCTTCGATGCCTTTTTGGCCGACTTCGTTGTTGAGCAAAGGTTTCAGCTGGGCGAGTTTCTCGCGGGTGTTGCCTTGCATGAACAGGATGGGCTGCAGTTTCTCAATGGCTTCGGGCTCCAAGCCCTTCTCGGCCAATTCGGCATTGACGGCCTCGATGCCGATCTTGTCGAGCTTGTCGATGGCCACGGTGATATCAATCAAGGCATCTGATTTGCCGATATATTCGGCGATGCCGGCCAACACCTTACGGTTGTTGATCTTTAATATCACCTTGATTTTCAAGTCGTTGAAAACATCGTTCACGATGTTGACCAACTCGGCTTCATTGAGGATGGAGTTGCTGCCGATGATGTCCACATCGCACTGGTAGAACTCGCGGTAACGGCCCTTCTGGGGTCGGTCGGCGCGCCACACGGGTTGAATTTGGTAGCGCTTGAACGGGAAGGCGATCTGGTCGCGGTACATGGTGACAAAACGTGCAAAAGGCACGGTGAGATCGTAGCGAAGTCCTTTCTCTGTGATCTTGCCAGCCAGTTTCAGCGACTCCAGCGGCTCGCCGTTTTGTTCCACACCCGACATGAAGTCGCCGGAGTTGAGGATGCGGAAAAGGAGCTTGTCGCCCTCTTCACCGTATTTGCCCAACAAGGTGCTGAGGTTTTCCATCGAGGGGGTCTCGATGGGCAGGAAGCCATAGCGCTTGAAGACGGATTTGATGGTGTCGAAAATATAGTTGCGGCGCACCATGACTTCCGGAAGGAAGTCGCGTGTGCCTTTGGGTATCGAGGGTTTTTGTGCCATGTTATTGGGTTATTTCAGTTCGAATGTTTCTCCGGGTTCGGGAATGACGATGTTTTCCCAGCCTTCTTTCCGCAAGACGCGCTTGTAGTATTGCAAGGCATCGGGTTCACCATGGACGAGGAAGGTCTTCTTGATTTTGCTTGGATCTTGGCATCTCAGGTAGTCGACGAGTTCGTTGTAGTCGCCATGGCCGCTGAAGGCATCAATGGAAAAGATCTCCGCAGCTACCGTGTATTCGTTGCCGAAGATGGACACGGTGCGAGGCTTGGGATCTGCCAACAGTTTGGCCCCCAAGGTCTCTGGTGAGCAGTAACCGATCGCCAAGATGGAATTGCGCGGGTTCGTGATGCTGTTGGCCAGATGGTGCTTGATACGCCCAGCCTCCATCATGCCTGAGGCCGAGATGATGATGCAGGGCTCTTTGCGGGAGTTCAACGCCTTGGATTCGTTAATGTCGCGGATGAAGGTAAGGCTGTTGAAACCGAAGGGGTCGGGATCGTACTCGATGACGTTTTTCACCTCATCGTTGAACAGATTGACATGCATGCGGAAGATCTCGGTGGCGTTGACGGCCAAAGGACTGTCAACAAATACGGGGATCTTTTCGGGAAGCTTGCCTTCATTGTAGAAATTGTTCAGTAGATAGACGATTTCTTGGGTGCGGCTGACGGCAAACGAAGGAATGATCAGCTTGCCGCGTTTCTCCACGCAGGTATGGTAGATGATATCCAACAGCTGCTGTTCCGCATTGCTTCGATCGCTATGGAGCCGGTTGCCGTAAGTGGCTTCGGTGATGAGATAGTCGCAGTGAGGAAAGGGTTCCGGGGAACGGAGCAGATAGTTGTATTCGCGTCCGATGTCGCCCGTGTAGGCAATGCGCGTCATGGCGCCGCCCTCGTCGATTTCAAGGATGGCGCATCCGCTACCCAATAAATGACCTGTGTTGTTGAACTTGACCTTGATGTTGTTGTCGAGATACAGATAGCGGTTGTAGGCTACGCTGACAAAGAGATCCATACAAGCTCGGGCGTCTTTCTCCGTATAGATGGGATCCAATGCCGGCAAACCTTGTTTGCGGCGTTTCTTGTTGAACCACTCCATATCGTTCTCTTGAATGAAGCCGCTATCAGGCAACATGATGTTGCATAGGTCGTGTGTGGCATCGGTGCAGACCACCTGGCCCCTGAATCCATTTTTGTAGAAATAGGGGATCAAGCCGCAATGGTCGATATGGGCGTGGGTCAGGACGATATAATCCACCTCTTTGGGATCCACCATGGTGTTTCGGTTGGCAGCATCGGTTTCCAGGCCTTTGCCTTGGAACATGCCACAATCGAGCAGGATTTTCTTCCCGTGGTCCGTGGTGATGAGATGCTTGCTTCCCGTTACTTCCTTGGCAGCACCGATAAACTTGATTTTCATGGAGAAGGAATTTTGTTATTGAACGATGATTTTCTTGGAGGAAACGCCTTCGTCTGAATCGATCAGTATCACATAAATGCCTTTGCCAAACGGGGCGAGATCAATAGTGACGCTATTGCTGTCGGTGGCGATTTGGCTTACGGTTTGTCCAAGATGGTTGACAATACGGATTTGCTTTAGGTTATCCGCTGTTACCGTGACCTTTCCTTCGGTGGGGTTGGGGTACACTGAGAAGTTGTTTGTGTAAGCCCCGTTGATGGAAGTGATTGTGAGCTCAATGTCGATGGGATCCGATTCGCAGCCGTTCAGGTAGAAGGCGATGATGCGATAGGTGTACTCGCCAGCTTCCTCCAACACATCCCTGCATTCATAATGCGTTATGGAAGGTGTATTGACAATGCGGTTGACCAACTTGAAGCTTTCGTTGTCATCGCTTCTGTATACTTCGAACCTGTCGAGGGTAACCCCGTATTCAGCTCTGTCCCAAGCCAGTTTTGCACCGAATTCAGGACCTTCCCAGTAGTATTCCCCGGTGAAGTTCTCAGGCGCAGGACAGGTTGTTGTTCCGTCAATGGTGACGGCAGCTGTCTCTGACATGGGAGAAAGCACTCCGGAATAGTTGGTGGCAACTTGATAGCTGTAGGTTCCGGGCTCCAAACCGATATCGGTCCAGCTGGTTGTTATGACGTTTTCAGCCACCATGATGTCGTTTCGGTAAACAATGTAGGATCTTGCCATTGGAGCGGCCTCCCAGTTGAGCAATACGTTGACATCATCTTGCACTACAGCGGTTAAGTTGGTGGGAGGACAAACCACGGAGACGGTGCATGCTGAGGTTCCCGTCAAGTCGCCGCAGGTCACGGTGCAGGTATAAACCGTGGTGGTTTCAGGTGTGGCAGTAGGGGATTGTAGGGTGGGATCGTCCAGCGATTCAATGGGGGTCCATTGATAGGTGAAAGTGCTGTCGAGGCCGAAGACGGTGGCGGTGAGTTGCGTGCTGCCGCCCAAGGGGATGGTTGGCGTCACAGCCGTGGCATTTACGTTGATGGTATTGCCGGAGGCGATTTCAATGGTGGTCGTATAGGTTTTTTTGTTGTAGCCGAAAACGGTCAAGGTGGCCATTCCGGTGGTCTCCGGGGCTGCAAAGGTGATGGTTGCGATGCCGTTTTCAATGGTGGCGGATCCCATGATTTCACCGTCACGCGTCAGTGTAGCCAAGGCACCATTGCCGTTGGTGGCCGTCAAGGTGTAACTGCTGTCGTCCGACCCAATTTGGGTGGGGGCTGTGACGGTCATGGTGGCAGGAATGGCATTGCGCAAGGTGAGGGTGGGGTCGCCAAAGAGGATCCAGCAGTTGTAGGTTCCCTTGTTCTGGTTTTGTGTGGCACCCAGGTCGAGAACGCGTAAGTTGCCGTTGATCGACACACCGCCCATGGTGCGCCTGATGGTACTGCTGATGGATTCCACAAGGATATCTACCATTTCGTCCTGGCCATATTGAGGGGGTGTCCAAGGTTGGGAGATATAGGAGAACATGCCGCCGATAGCGCCGGTTGGATTGCCTGTGCTGTTATTGGTAGCACGCATCCAAGCCTCTGCGAAGCAACCGTTTCCACCATGGTCGTATTTTCCGTTCAAGCAGGCCACGGAAATAATGTATGGCAACTTGTAATCGTTGGTCAAGGAATTGACATTTGAGTTGCTGTAGCTGAAAACGCCCCAGCTGGTCTCCGAGCCGTGATTGCAATAGTTGATGATGCTCACACCTTCGTTGATGTGTTGGCTGATGGTGGCTGCACTGGCCGTCACACCTGTGACACTCTGGTAGTCGCGGTGAACTTCAGTGTAGTTGTAATCCAGTAGATCATTCCTGATATTGTCGATATGTTGGTAGTCGGCTTCTCCATAGTGACCTTGTCCGGCTCCTTCGTTCTTGCTCACACCTTGTCCTATGGTGAGCCAAGTGGCAGTTTCGTCAAGGTCTCTCTCGTAGTTCAAGACTTTGTTGACATGGTTGGTCACTTGGGCTTCGTTGTCACAGCAGAATCGACCGATGATCACTTCGTTGTAGCTGTCGGTGCCAACGGTTTGGCCGTATGGAAGGTCACCGTAACCTGAATAGCCAGTGTATCCTGAGCCTGCATTCACGTAAGTACCGGGAATTTGGGCAACATCGCCAACAAGAAGAATCGAGGTCAAATTGGGATGGGAAGCATAATAAGTGTCGATGTACGACTTGATGGTAGTTGCAGAATTGCCCGTCACACTGGTTCCAACCATGGTTGTGGGGCGGCCGATCTGCTTTTTCCATGCCACAAAGGGTTCCATGGCATTCATGAAGGCATCATGGCAGATGATGAGAAGCTCGCCGTTTTCCTCGATGGGGGTGTATTTGGCCATTGATGCTTCGTAGTTGATATATCGGCTTTGATAGATCGCCTTGAATTCGGGATCCAGGACCATCGTTTTTGAACGGTTGGAAATGATGTTTCTATCATCCTCGCCAATCCGGACCATGCTCAATATGATGTGCTTGTAAACCCTGAGAACCTTGGTAGCCGGGTTATATGCAATAGGAGTGACCATCATGTTCTGTCCTCTCACATCGCGATGGATGTAAGGTTCATCCAACTTGGCCAATTGTGATGGGAAGAAGGCGTTTTGCTGATACATTTCGCCGTAGGTATAGGGCACGTCGTCGGGATGGATGGAACGCGGGAAGTCGCCTTTCGAAGGAGCGATTTCCACATTCTCAAAGTCAACAAATTCGGACTTGACGACCCTAACTTGCATCAGCGCTTTGTCGCCGATGATGGCTGGGATGGGAATCATCGGAAGGTTTGGCTCACCCGCTGCTGCGACGTTGACAGCGTTGGGAATCGAAACGATGTCGGCCTCGCCACGGGGCGTGGTCACCTTGGAGGTGTAGAACCCGGGGACTTGTATGCTGACCGTGATGTTGGATTCTGATGATGACAGCAAAGTGGTTTGGATGCCATCGGGTGTGTTCTGTGAAATGCCGGTCCATTGTTGACCGAACGAAACGAGTGACAAAAGTGCCAAGAGAATGGTGAGAGTTTTAGCTTTCATTTTTAGCATTATTTAATTAGGTGTCGCAAAGATAAAAAAATCCCGTCAGTAATGACGGGATTTTTTTGTAATTGAATGAAATACCTGAAAGTTATTCCACAACTACTTTTTGGATGCTTACTTGCGATCCTGAAGTGAGGCGCAAGAAATAAACACCCTTGCTCATGCCGCTGACATTGACGGTCGCAGTGCCTTGGGCAGTGCCTTTGGCCACCTGCTGGCCCATGCCGTTGAACATGACATAGCTGAACTCGGCATTGCCATCTGTAATGTACAGGGTGCTGTTGACCGGGTTGGGATAGATGTGGATATTGTTTTCGCTTTCCTCAACGCCGAGGAGATCCTCGATCGGGTCAAGGCATGTCGGCTCGGAGTTACCGGAGAGATACTGTGCGATAACGCAGTAGGCTGCATAATCCGTGGGATCCGTGTCGGTAAACTCATTTGTCTTGACTTGTGCCAACTCTTCACCGTTGCGGGTGACGAGATAGTTGATGGCATCCTTGTTGGCAGGAGCTTCCCAAGTCAAGGTGACGGTCATGTTGACACTATCAATCGTGTAGGCCAACTCGGTGACGGGGTCGTTCGTCGTGATGACAGGATCACCAGCGCAGTTCACATCAAACTCAAAATTATAGGCCGGTCCCAAGTTGCTGCCAGAGGCAGAGGTGATTTGGTCGCCATCCTGGTACGACACTGTGAAGGAACACTCGGTGGTGTAGTTTCCGTTTTGCCATCCCAATGTCACATGGACGCCGATGCCGATTTCAAGTGTGTAGGTCGCTGAGTTGCCTTCTTGGATGGTGAGGTTTTGCGTCGGTGTGCCGTCGTCGAAGCTAACTACCAATTGGTTGCCGTTCCATCCGTCGCCCCAGGAATCCGTGAGCTCGAATACCACATTGCAGGTGTTCTTCAGAACGCCGGTTCCTAATGCCACAACTTCATTGTCGGCAACCAGCTCGAAGGCTACCCTGATCACTTCCGTTTCAGGGCATGATTCGGAAATGGTTACATTGAACACTGCGGATACGGTGCTTTCGGGGTCGATGGTTCCAAGTGCAACCGACTCGTAAGCGAAGCTAATGTATTCGCTGGAGGATGAAATGTTCACAACGGCATTGGTAGCCATGTAGTGGCCGATGTTCTTGAAGTTTGCGACAATGTTTTGCGATTCGCCCGGGGTATAGCCGCCCATTGCTTCGAAGCTGTCGAACTCAACGATAGGAGCACCCACGGTGATCTTGGCCTTTCCAGTCCAAACCTCGGATCCACAAGTTGAGGTAACATCGATTTGGATCTTGGTGCCATCGGGAACACCGGCTGCAACGGTAAATGCAAATTCATCTGTCAAGGTAATCATTTCGTCAGCGGCGAGAACACCGAATGAGCCTTCGTTGTCAGAGAAAGTGATGTTGTTGTCGGTGCTTGAAAGGACAACATTCGTTGTGCCTGAAGTCGGGTCAACACCAACATTCTTGAAGGTGATGGACATCAGCTGTTCCTCGTTGACGGGGACGTTGCCTGGGGTAAAGGAATCAACGGAAACGAAAGCGCCTTCAGCAGGCAGAACATCCATTGAAACAATCTCGGTAACCTTGTTGAAACCCATCACGGTGAGGGTGAGGGTCTCGACGTTGCTCAAAGCAGGGAATGCCAGCGTGGCCGATCCGTCGATGATCTTAGCTGTTGCGATAATGCCTTCGGCATTCGACAAAGTGGCGATACCATAAGCGGTGTTGTCAGCTGACACTTCAAGGGTGTTCATGCCAATCATCAGCACGGAGGGATTCATAGTGACATTCATGTTGGTTGGGTTGGCAGTTCTCAACATCATCGATGGGTCACCGAAAAGAATCCATGCATTGAATGTTTGATATGAATCATTTGGAGCCATGTCAAGGACATACATGCTTCCGTTCAACGAAGCACCGCCGAAAGTGTGGTTGAATTGGTCGGCGCTGTGCCATTCCGTCAAGATGTCAACCATTTCGTCCTGACCGTACATGGGCGGTTGCCAAGGCTGTGAAACAAATGAGAACATGCCACCTACGGCACCCGTAGGAGCGTTTGTTGCGTTGTTCGTAGCACGAAGCCATGCTTCAGCGAAGCATGTGCCCACGTCGAACTTGCCATTCAAGCAAGCCACTGACCAAACAATAGGCAACATTTCGTCATTAGTCAAAGCGGCAATGTCGCTCGTGCTGTAGTTGGCAACACCCCAAGTGGTCTCTGAACCGTGGTTGCAGTAGTTGATGATGCTGACGCCTTGGTTGATGGTGTTGCTGATGGAGGAAACGCTTGCACCGCCACCCTGGTGAAGGTCTGTGACTGTCGTGTAGGTGTAGTGCAAGAGGGTGTCGCGAATCAAGTCGATGTGCTGATAGTCGTCCTCGCCATAGTGACCGCTACCCGCACCGATAGCGCCAATACCCAAACCCTTTTCACACCAAGTAGCACCTTCTTGGACATCGCGCTCAAAATAGATGATCTTGTTGACTTGCACATCTGCATCGGCAGCATTTGCCACCGAGAGACGGCCGACCAAGACCTCCAGATAGTCGTCATTGCCTTCCAGTTTTCCAATGTAATTGTCGGAAAACACGGTACCACCGGAACCATATCCTAAGT
The DNA here is from genome assembly GCA_017549805.1 of Bacteroidales bacterium. Lineage (GTDB taxonomy): Bacteria > Bacteroidota > Bacteroidia > Bacteroidales > F082 > Limimorpha. The sequence continues at coordinate 13,791 of JAFYNJ010000004.1, read as the reverse complement.
TTTTAGGTGTGATATCGTTGTATTCACCAACGAGAAGCACGTACTCAAGGTTGTGGGTGGGGTCGTTATAAAGGTTGCTGACGTAACTCTTGATGCTTTCGATGTTATTCCCACCGACTGTGGAAAGGCTTACCATTGTGGTTGGGCGACCCGATTGGTTCTTCCAGTCCACTAATGGCTGCAGATTGTCCATATAGGCATCTGTGCAGATGATGAGCATTTCACCGAAGTCCTCGTCAAAGATGTACTTGGCACCTGTCTCACCGAAATTGATGAAACGACGTCCATACTGAGCCTTGTTTTCGGGATCGATCTTGATGGTATTGCTCTTGCGTGCGTTTTTCTGGTTGGCGCCGTTGTCGCTCACCTTGGTCATCTCGATGGTCAGGCTTTCATACACGCGCAGCGTCTTGGTGACAGGGTTGTAGGCAAAAGGCTGGACCATGATGTTCTGGCCGCGGAAATCTCTCAAAATGTAGGGTTTTTCGAGATGTGCCTGAGTGGCAGGCCAGAAGGCGTTCTGTTGATACATGTCGCCGTAAGTGTAAGGCACGTCGTTGGGGTTGACCTGACGGCTAATGCTACCTTTGGAAGGAGCAATTGCCATGTTGGAGTAATCCCTGTATTGTGCATCGATGACGTTGACGGTCATTTCCGCTCTATCGCCGATGATGGTCGGGATAGGGAAGGATGGCAGGTCGGGAGATCCAGCCTCAAGCATGGCAGCCATCTTGGGGACGCTCACGGTGAACTGGTCGCCTTGAGGGGTTTGCACACGCACGGTGTTGAAGCCGTTGAGCTGGAAGTTGACCACGATACGCTCTTCGGAGCTGGAGATCAGCTTCGTCGAGGGAGCCTTTTGTGCAAAGGCTCCACCGATGAGCAATATCGATAACAGTAATAAAACGGTTTTTTTCATTGAGAAATCAATTGTTATTTTTCAACGATGATCTTTTGGACCTTGGTCTGGTTGCCATTGGTAATACGCAGGATGTAGATGCCATTGGTCAAACCATTGACGCTGATCCGATGTGAACCATGGGCGTTGCCCTTGGCCATTTCCTGACCCATGCTGTTATACAAGGCGTAGGTGTATTCAGCATTGCTGTTGAGGTACAGCATGTCGTTGACAGGGTTGGGATAGACTTCGATGGACAAAGCGTTTTCTTCCACACCGGTGAAATCTTCAACCAAAACGGAGACGAATGCAGGTGATGAAAGGGCTCCTGCATCATTTTTGCAGATGACGCAGTATTCGTAGCTGCCGTAGTCAACAACCTCGCTGAAGGTGGATTCGGAAACCGTAGCGATTTCTTCGCCGTCACGCATGACCACATAGCTTGAAGCATCACTGTTGTCCAACCAAGTAAGGGTGACAGTGGCGTCGTCAACCTCGGCGGAAAGTTCTCTCACAGGATTCAGGAAGGAAACGACATTGACAGGCGGGAACTTGATGTCGTCAACCTTGGCGCAGTCGTCGCCGCTGCTCACGGAGCTGTCCTTGTGGTATTCCCACTTGAAGGTGTGGGTGCCCACGGTCACGGGTTGCGAGAATTCCGTCCAATCAACAAAACCTGACCAATTGCCCTTCTGTTGGTTGTCCATGTAGAAGAAGAGCTTGTCGTAATTGTTCTCGGATGAGACAGTGTACTTGAAGGTCAATTCGCCTGCTGCCAGGACTTCGACGGTCAATGTCATTGAATAGTCTGAAGAGTGAATGCCTTCGTTCATTGATTTTGCACATTTTGTGCCTTTGACGCCGCCATCGACGATTGTCCAAGCGTTGGTTTGGCTGAAGGTCCAGTCGGAGCTGAATGATCCCGACTCAAAGTCTTCCATGATGGCACCGTATGAGAATACATACTCGCCGGAGAGTGACAAGATACCAGTGGCCAAGTAGTAGGCAACTTCGAAGGTGGTTCCGGGTTCGACAGTTTCATCAACGGTATAAGGAACGTTCAGGGTGACGGTGGCGCCGCCTTCAACGACATCCTCGAAAACAATGGAGGTTTCCTCGAAGGTCAAGTTGGTGGAGCTGCTGAAGATGTTCAGTGTGCCGCCGTAGAAAGGAGCGGTACCCGTATTCTTGAAGGTAAGGGAAAGGTTGGTGTCGTCTTTTTCGATGGATTCGAAGGCGAGGACGGGAGCGTGGAGCTCAATGTTGATCTTGCTTTCCCAGGTGTCGGTTCCGTCGGTTACGGTGACGAAGAACTGAGCCTTGGTCTTGTCGGGAACGTTCTCAGCAACGCTGAATTGGAAGCCTTCCATGGTGAAGGTCTGGTCGGGATCCAAGCTGGTAACGGTAGCTTCGTTTGCCAAGATCTCAACATATTCGCATTCCGTTGTAAGGGTAGCCACGAGGTTGCCAGCGGCTTGGGTTCCGACATTCTTCACGGTAATGTTGAGGTCGATGGTCTCACCATAGTTGGCTTGATCCACGTTCATGGCAAAGTTGTCAACTGCCACGTAAGCACCTGTCAGGGCTGCAGCGGGAACTTCAGCAATATAAGGTTGACGTTGAGGATGGGTCACCACGATCTTCACGTTGCCACCTGAGGTGATGGGTTCGATCGGGATGTCGGCAGTACCAGTCTCGCCGATTTCGCCAGCGCCATAGAGCACGCCGTCCTTGGAGATGCCAACGTAGGAACCTGGGTCAGCTTCCACGGTATAGAAGTCCATGCCGATGGGCAGGGTGGGCATGTGTGAAACGGTGTTCTCAATAGGATTCACATGGTAGGGGCAGATGGAACCGTCGCCGAGGACGTGATAGGATTCCCAGTAGTATTGGTCGGAGACACTGCCTTCGTAACCATTGGCATGAGCATAAGCGACAGCAAGGTTGCCGACGAAGGTCACAGCTGACAAGCTGTTGAAGTCATCCTGGAAAGTGGCGTCGTAAACACCCATGGTGGAGCTTTCAAACAAAGGCATTTGATTCTGTGTATGTGTTGCACCTACGCCAAAGTAGTAGTCTTCATACCAGTAGGAGCTGGGGCAGGAACCGATGTAGGCAAAGGCACCTTTGTTAGGAGCAGTGATGAAGGTTTCACCCAAGCACTTGCCGGAGATACCCCAGTCGGCAGCTTGGCAGCAGTTGCCCATAGCCCAGAAATACTTGTCCTGGTTGGTCAAGCCGTTGACGTTGCTGTTGGTGAAGCTCGGGTCGGCCCAGCTGGTGTTGCTGCCGTGGGCGGTGTAGTTGACGTAGCCGACGCCAGTGCTCAGGCTTGCGTATGGCTGGTTGTAAGGAGTCTGTAAGAATTCGTAAACATTGGCGAATCCGTGATCAGCGTTGTAATAGTAGTTGGTAGCGTATTGGATGGTGGGCTTGCCAATTCTCGGATTCCATGAGGAGTCCCAACCGGCAATCAACAGAACGTTGCTCAGATAGGAAGGATCGGGCATGGTGTATTGCTCATACATCAAGCCTTTGTCGCGGACGGTAATGAATTCATCGACGGACTCGCAAGTGAAGCGGCTGTGGAACATGTCGGCGAAATAATCGCTGGAACCACCAGCCACAGCGTAGTAGTAAAGGTCAGTCACGCAGTGTGAAGCGGAACCGGTTTGTGAAGCGGGAACTTGAGCATTGTCACCGACAATGATGAGGAATGAGGGAGTTTGGCCATTGGCTACGCCTTCGTTGTACTTGTCAGTGATGAAGGTCTTGATGGCGTTGGCGCTGGTGCCGATCTGGTCAGTGTAGTTGACATCCATGTAGAAGCCTCTTTCGGTCTTCCAAGTGATCCAAGGCTGCATGGCATCCTCAAACATACGATTGGCAATAACCAAAACCTTTACTGGAACGGCCCAAAGGTCCGGGTGATCGTCGTAAACGTCGTTGATGGCCCTGTCGTTGAACAAGGAGGCGTACACCGTCCTGAAGTAAGGGCTGTAGGTGTTGACCAAGGTCTTTTCGGTGAGAGCGAGGTCGGCATTCTTGAATTCGACTTCCACTTCAACATTGTTATAAACGAGAACCTTGTTGGCTGAAGCGTCATATCTCAGGGTGTTGAGCTGCAAGGCTCCGATCTGGATGCCACGCATGGTACCCATGACGGTCACTTCAGCGATGGGGCGACTCTCGTCGTAGCCTTTGGTTGCGTAAGCGGCTTCATTGTAGGCGAACTTCACGTCTTTTTCGTCCTTTCTGACGGAAGGCTGTTGGGGATAGAGCCTGTTGATGCCGAAGTCGGCAAGATTGTATTCTTCCACCGTGTAGTTCTTGACGGTCACCACTGGGGTTGCACCGAAAGGAACAGCGATGAGTTCGCGGGTAACAGGCACTTGGGGTTCGCCGATATTACCGGCGGCCAGTGAGTTGCCCATGGTGATGATGGAGAACACTCCTTTTTCGGTGGTAACCTCCGTGCTTTCAATAGCATCGTAGGAGAATGATGCGGAAAGGCTGCCAAGGGTGGCGTTTCTGCATTCTTGAGTTGTTTTAGCGGCATTCAAGTTGATGCGGCCTTGAGCCATCACTTGAGCGCTGAACAGCATTCCAATCAGAAGGAATGCAGAGAAAAGTAAACTTGCTCTTTTCATTTTTGTTGTTGATGTTAGATTTATAATTATATTTGATTGTTTTATAAAAATGAATATTGAAATCTCAAAACGAGCCCACAAAGGTACAAAATAAAACCGAAAAAAGTAAGGAATAATCCCTACTTTTTAAATTAAAAATAATTAATGTTCTGAAAATTAGTTAAGCAATTTATGATATTCCCTGTCGTTGCCAATCACCTCAAGGGCCTTCTTGATGGTGGGGTCTTCTTTCAGGGTAACTTCATAATATTGCTGCGTTTCCCAAATATTTCTAGCGATTAAGGCTTTGACCTGCAACTTGATGTATTTCTCCGAACGGCGGTATTCCTCTTCGTTCCATTTGACTTTTTCCGTTTCGGCCAGTTTCTTGATTTCGCCAACCATGGCCTCGGTCACTTGGAATTTCTTGTTGAACTGGCTGAATTCTTTGTATTCGGCCTTGACCTGGTCGCGGTGGGCCATGGCATAGTCAACGGTGTATTTGTTGAAGACGCCCTTTCTCACAAGGTTCGTGTAAAGTTTGCTGTTGTAGCTGGTGTCCACAGGCATGAAAATGTCGGGCATGATGCCGCCACCACCGTACACGATGCGTCCCTTGTCGGTCTTATATTTCAAGGAGTCGGGGAAATGGATGCTGTCGGCATGGTAATACTCGCCGTGTTCCAGTCGTTTGGTCATTTCCTTATAATAGTCCTCCGCTCCACCTTCGTAAGGCCGCTGGATGCACCGTCCCGTGGGGGTGTGGTAACGGGCGGTGGTGAGTCGGATGACGGCGCCGTCGGGCAGGTTGAAGGGGCGTTGCACCAATCCCTTGCCGAAAGAACGGCGTCCAATCAACACGCCACGGTCGTGATCTTGTACCGCTCCCGAAAGAATTTCGCTGGCCGAAGCCGATCCCTCGTCAATGAGCACAACAAGTTTGCCATCGGTGTATGCGCCCTTTTCGGAACTGCGCCATTCCTGGCGTTTTGAGTTCAAGCCTTCGGTATAGACGATCAACTGGTTGGCGTCGAGGAACTCGTCCACCATCTCGATGGCGGTGTTGAGATAACCACCTGAGTTGCTACGCAGATCCAAGATCAACGACTTCATTCCTTGGGCTTGCAGCTTTTCCATGGCGTTCTTGAATTCTTTGTCGGAATCCTGTGCAAAACGGTCCAACTTGATGTAACCCACATGCTTTTCCATCATGAATGCAGCGTTGATGCTGTTCAACGGGATCTTGTCGCGGATGATCTCGAAATCCATCAGTTCCTTGTCTCTGCCGCGTTTGACACTGACGGTCACCTTGGTGCCTTTCTTGCCGCGCAGGTGTTTCTGCACATATTCATTATCGATTTTCTTTCCGAAAGCATTTTCTCCGTCAATCTTGATGAATTGGTCGCCCGCCATGATGCCGACTTTCTCGGAGGGACCGCCAGGAGTGGGGCCGATGACGGTGATGGTGTCGCGGATGAGTTGGAAAGTCACGCCGATACCCTCGAAGCTGCCTACTAGAGGCTCGTTGGCTTTCTCCACGTCTTTCTTGGAGATGTAGGCGGAGTGGGGATCCAATTCCCTCAAAGCGGCCACGATGGCGTCTTCCACCACTTTTTCTGAATTTACCGTATCCACATAGAAATTGTCGATCAAATAGAGCGTAGTGGCAAATTTCTGGGCATTGAGTTGAGCTTTTGATTGGGGTTGCTGGGCGCTGGCGACCAATGTCGCAAGCAACAATATGTTAGATAATAATAGCTTGATATTCATAGTTTTGTATTATTGTCGGATGATTTCAAAGGTATTGTCTTCGTGGAGGCGGATGATGGTGGAACTCTTCGGTCGAGCCAACACGTCGTGATAAAGTTGCACGGTGTAATCCACGCTCTGTTTCATCTCCTCGGTGATGTCGTTGTAAGTCAAGGCGGAAGGCTGTCCCGAGAGGTTGGCCGAGGTGGAGGTGATGGGCTTTCCAAGTCGGCGGATGACCTCCTTGCAGAAGTCGTGTTCCACCACCCGGATGCAAACCGACTTGTCGGCAGAGACGTTCCTGGCCAGGTTCTTGCCTTCGGCATAGACGATGCTCAAGGGCTTCTTGGCAGCCTTGATCAAGTCGTAGGCGATGGCGGGCACATTGACGACATAATCGTTGAGCCGTTCCATCGAATCGACCAGGACGATGAGACTCTTGTCCTTAGGTCGTTTCTTGGCGGCATAAACCCTGTCGCAAGCCTTGCTGTTGGTGGCATCGCAACCTACACCCCATATCGTGTCGGTGGGGTAGAGGATGGTCTTTCCTGCCTTCAGGAAGGATACAGTGCGTTCAACTTCTTCTTCAAACGATTGGTTCATTATAATACTTTTTATCTTTTATTTCTTATCTCTTATCTCTTATCTTTGCTCGTAACAGATTAAATTTGTGCCTATTGGCCTGCATCGCTGTGCGGCAGATATAAAAACCGTCCTTTCCTTCAAGGAAGCCTTCTTTGATGAAATAGGTCCGGATGAAAGTGATGGCGGGATTGAACAGCCAATGGATGCAACCGGTCTTTTTTTGCCTTTCGTAATAGGATTGCGCACCTAATTCGGCGAAATGGAATAGCTGTTGGCGGTAGGCTTCCGGCGTGTCGTAGGAATAGTGCAGCAAGTCCCCTTCCAAAAGGCTGGTTTGGGCATCCGACTTGAATTCAAGCCATTCGTGGATTCGTCCTTCCCATCGGGCGAAGCCCCGTTTCCAGATACGGATCTTGTTGTCGGGATAGAAACCGCACCGCTTGATCCATTTCCCGCAATAGTTGTTGAGGCGGTTCATGCTGAACACCTGATTGTCGGCGATTTCGGCTTCCTTAAGCTGTTTGATGGATGCTTTGAGCCGTTCCGACAAGGCTTCATCGGCGTCAATCGAAAAGATCAAGTGGCCTTTGGCCAAGCCATCGGCGAAGTTCTTTTGTTCGGCATAGCCCAACCAAGGCTGGGTCACAAAAGTCAAGTCATAGCTGCGGCAGATGGCCTCGGTGTCATCCGTCGATTGGGAGTCAACGACGATGATTTCATCGGCGATGTCCTTGACAGAATCAAGGCAACGGGCGATTTTTTTCGCTTCGTTGAAACAGATGATGACTACTGACAAGGTGTTCATGACTTGAATTTTGGCGCAAAGTTACTATTTTTTTGTACTTTTGCTGCTTTGAACAAAAGAATCGTTTCGGTTTGAAAATTGGAATCCCTGTTTGGATGTTTCTGGTGGCTGCCGCGGTGGGTGTCGCCTTTGCCATGGTGCTGTATTTCCGAAATCGGAAACAGCATTACGGCAGGCTGCTGACCATCGTGCTCTTTGCGCTCCGTACCTTGATTGGCGGCATTGTGACGATGTTGCTTTTCAACCCGTATATTCGGCAAAAGGTCAGCGTGGTGGAGCAGCCCATGGTGGTGCTGGCGCACGACAACTCGGCCTCCATCGTGCTGTCGAAGGATTCGTCGTTTTTCAAGACGGACTACTTGGTTCAATTTGCGGATTTCCGTAAGGAGCTGGGCCAAGACTTCCAAGTGGATGAATACCTCTTCGGCCAGGATGTCAGGGATTTCTCCCAGCTTGATTTCACGGACCAGTTGACCGACATCTCAGCCTTGTTGCAGTCGGTGGATCGCCGTTATTATAAAAGGAACATAGGCGCGATACTGCTCTTTTCCGACGGCGTGTATAACCGGGGTTTCGAGCCTTCGCTGCTGGTGGAGAAATACCCGTTTCCCATCTATACGGTGGCTTTGGGCGACACTTTGTCCTATCCCGACCTGTTCGTGAAGGATGTGCATTATAATAAGAAGGTATCGTTGAGTTCCACCTTCCCCATTAGGGTGGTGGTAGGTGCGGTGGATTGTGCCGGAAGGAAGGCCAAGCTGACGCTGACAGAGGATGGTCGCATCGTGGCGCAACAGGACATCGAGGTGAGTTCCAACCGTTATTCCAAGGAGGTGGACTTCATGCTGGAGGCCGACCGGAAAGGCGTGCGGCAGATTGACATTGAGATCCGTGGACTGGATGAAGAGGCGCAGCGTCTCAACAATATGAAACGCGTTTTCGTTGAAGTGCTGGACCAACAATACAAGATCTTATGCCTCGCCGACGCGCCGCATCCCGATTTGGGCGCGCTGAAAAGTGTGTTGAACGACGATTGTGAAATGGATTTTGTGTTGGGCCGTGACGAGATTCCCGACCTGTCGAAATACCAGCTTTTGATCCTGCACCAAACGCCTTCGAAGCATACCGACATGACCACCTTGTATCAGCAATTGGAGAAAAACAAGAAGATTCCGTTGCTGATTGTGGTGGGTAATGCTACCGATGTGGAAGCCTTGGCAAAATTGCAGAAAATTGTCGAAATCCATCGTGGGGTGACGAATTCCTTACTCGATGTGAAAGGCTTTGTGAACACTTCGTTTGGGACGTTCTCGGTAAGTGAAAAGCTGCGTGAACAGGTGGGCAAATATCCACCTTTGGCCTTGCCACATCTGGAATTGGACATGCTGCTGGCTCACGACGATTTGCTGATGCAGGATGTGCTGGGTATCAAGTCGGGATTGCCCTTGCTGACCTTTGTCAAGCAGGACCGCAAGATGGCTTTCTTGTTCGGCACCAATGTATGGCGCTGGCGGCTCTACAATTACTATCAAGATAAAAACAGCCTGGTCTTCGACGAGTTGTTTTCCAAGACCTTGAACTACCTGCTTTTGAGCCGTGACGACGGTTCAGCGGTGTTCTGCAAGGAAGAATATTATAGTAACGAGCCGGTCGTTATGACGGCGGAGCTGCGCAACCCGAGCAACGAGCTGGTGACCGAGCCCGACTTGAACATTACCATCGTCAACAAGAAGACGGGAGAGACTTACGAATACCTGTTCTCGAAACGCGACCACGACTATGAGCTGAATGCCGGCATCTTGCCTGAAGGCATCTATACCTATCGTGCCCAAACCTCCATGGCGGGCCAGCCCGTGTCGGTATCGGGTTCATTTGCCGTGGTTTCCATGGGCATCGAAGCCCAGCAGCTGACCGCCGACATCGATCGCCTGAGAGGACTTTCGGCGGCTACCAACGGCAAGTGCTACACGGTAGATCAACTGTCTCAATTGTTGGAAGATCTTCGCCAAGATGCGCGTATCACCTCCGTGGAGCATCATGAGAACCGCTTCGAGGATTTGATCCATTCAAAGTGGATCTTCTTCGTCTTGATCGGCTTGGCCGCTATTGAATGGATATTGAGAAAAATGTTTGGAAGTTATTAAACGGAAAACGGAGAACGGAAAACGGAAAAATAATAAATATTAAACTTTTAAATCATGAAAATTCAAGATCAGACTGTCGTGACAATGACCTATGTGTTACGCGAAAAAGATGAAAACGGCCGCATCATCCAAGAGGCCACCAAAGAACAACCCTTTACCTTTATTTGCGGCATGCAGCAAGTGCTGCCCAAGTTCGAGGAGAATCTCATGGGCAAGGAGCCGGGCGATCATTATTGCTTCTACCTGACCCCTGAAGAAGGCTACGGTGAGCGAGACGAGCGCTATGTGATGGACCTCGACAAGTCGATGTTCATGGAAAACGATGTTATGCATGAGATGGTGAAGGAAGGCGCCCAGCTGATGATGCAGACCGCCGACGGTCGCCCCATCATGGGTATCGTCCGCGAGATTGGAGACAAACATGTGAAAATGGACTTCAATCACGACTTAGCCGGCGTACATCTCTGCTTCAGTGGCGAGATCCTCGATGTCCGTGAATCTACCGATGAAGACTTCGGCGGCAGTTGCGGTGGCAGCTGCGAGGGATGCTCAGGGTGTCATTGAATTGTCGCTACGACACTTCAATTCTGTCAAGTACAAACTTTTTTTGCTAATTACCTTTTTGTGTTTCTTTTTTGCTATTTTTGCATTGTAATTTTATGCAATGTGATAAATCCATGACTCGATTTTCAGAAATACCGAGATTATCCCAATTAACTACCTTGGAAATATGTGCAGGTGCGGGTGGTCAGGCTCTTGGATTGGAACAAGCTGGTTTTAAACATATTGCTCTTGTGGAAATCGAAAAGGACTATTGTAAGACACTGTTGTTGAATAGGCCAGATTGGAATGTGGTTTGGTCGGATTTGCGAGACTTCGACGGAACCACTTACTATGGAGAAGTGGATTTGTTGGCTGGAGGAGTGCCGTGCCCTCCTTTTTCTGTTGCAGGGAAACAACTTGGGAATGAGGATGAAAGAGATTTATTCCCTGAAGCGATTCGGCTCACAAAAGAAATAGACCCCAAGGTGGTTATGCTAGAAAATGTGAGGGGATTGTTTGACCCAAAATTTGAATCTTATCGGCAGATTATCATAGAATCATTTGAAGAGATGGGATATGCTGTTCAATGGCATTTGATTAATTCAGCGGATTTCGGTGTGCCTCAATTGCGCCCTCGAACAGTGATGATTGCCACGAAATATGAACTTGGGAATTTTGTGTTTAATCCTTCTAAACATATTCCTCAAACGGTAGGAGAAGCCATTTATGACTTGATGAAAGCCAATGGTTGGAAACAAGTTGATGATTGGAAAAGATTGGCATCTAAGATCGCTCCTACTTTGGTTGGTGGTAGCAAGAAACACGGAGGTCCTGATTTGGGACCAACGAGGGCAAGGAAAGCATGGCTGGAGATGGGGATTGATGGAAAAGGTATTGCTGATGAGGCGCCAAGCAGCAATTTTATGGGTATACCAAGGTTGACATACAGAATGGCAGCACGGCTTCAAGGATTTCCAGATGATTGGTCTTTTTTTGGAGGAAAAACATTGAAATATAGGCAAATAGGGAATGCTTTTCCGCCTCCTGCGGCAAAAGCGATTGGTGAAACAATTAGAATTTTTTTGGAGAATGAAATCGTTGATAGCATTAGAAAGGAAGAATTATCACAAAGCTTTGCTTGAAAGCATCCTTACCGTTGATGGGAATGGTGTTGCTTCAAATGCAGACAAATCAAGCAAGATGTCTGTTGCGATTGCTAAAGGTATTACTGATAAATTGATGGCAGATACCAAAACCAAAGTTTTGGGTCAGACGAGCGGTGCAAAGTTTGAGGAGATTAATATGGCCTTTCTTGAGGCAACTTTCCCGAAAATGCAAAGTATTAGACCTGGGGACTGGAGAATCTTGAAGTTGGGGAATAATAATCGTTTAAAAACTTCTGACTTTTGTCAATATGAACATCTCGCATATCTTTCTGAACTCACTAGAAATAATTCAGAATTGGCGGCGTCTCTTGGAAACGACTATATGGTGGCGCCTGACGTTATCATTTATCGTGAACTATGCGAGGATGAAGAAATAAACAAAGATTTGGAGGTGATAAATGATAATGTTTGTAAAGGTGCGGATATTCGAAAGAAAAATGGTGGGAAACCGATACTTCACGCCAGTATTTCAGCTAAATGGACTATCCGTAGCGATCGTGCACAAAACAGCCGTACCGAGGCTTTGAATTTAATAAGGAATAGAAAAGGACATTTGCCACATATTGTTGTCGTTACAGGAGAGCCTTTGCCATCAAGACTGGCTTCACTTGCTCTTGGCACAGGCGATATAGACTGTGTTTATCATTTTGCACTTTACGAATTGATAGAGGCTGTAAAAACAGTGGGAGACGAGTCGTCTAACGAAATGTTGAATATCTTAATTAATGGAAAGCGACTGAAGGACATTTCAGATTTGCCACTGGATTTGTCGGTGTAATTAAATAAAAAACCGTCTCCCTTAATGTGTGAGAGACGGTTTCTTATATTAGAAGAGTTTTTTATTTCCTCAGCCCAGCCAGCTGCTGCTCGATGACAGCGATCTTGGCTTCGGCGTCGGCTTTCTTCTTGCGTTCCTTGTCGACCACGGCGGCGGGAGCACCGCTAACGAAGCGTTCGTTGGAGAGCTTGGCCTCAACGCTCTTCAGGAAGCCTTGGGCGTATTTCAGCTCCTCTTCCAGTTTCTTGATCTCAGCTTCCACGTCGACGCTGCCAGTGAGTGGCACGAAGAACTCGGTGCTACCTACAATGAAACCGAAGGCACCGGCAGGAGCCTCAGCCACATAGTTGACTTCGCTCACGTTGCAGAGCTTGGCGATGACGCAGTCGAAGTCTTTGTTGGCGGTCCCCTTCACCACAAGTTGGATGGCATCACGGAAGGCGATGTTCTTGTCAGAACGGACCTTGCGGACGTTGTTGATCACCTCCTGGGTGAATTCGAATTGTTTGAGAATCTGTTCGTCAACGGCTTGCAGCTTGGGTTGTTGTGCAACAATGATGTCGTCACCCTCTTTGCGCTCGGCGATGGCGTGCCAGATTTCCTCGGTGATGAACGGCATGAAGGGGTGCAGCAACAGCATCAGGTTCTCGAAGAACTTGATGGTGGCATCGTAGGTCACGCGGTCCACGCCTTGACCTTGCGGGGCCTTCACCATCTCGAGGTACCATGAGCAGAAGTCGTCCCAAGTGAGCTTGTAGATGCCCATCAAAGCGTCGCTCAGGCGGTACTTGTCGATGTTGTCGTTGGTTTCGGTCAGCACTTGGTTGAAGCGGGCCTCAAACCACTTCACGGCCATCTTGGCAGCCTCGGGCTGGGCGGCGTTTTCATCGACACTCCAGCCTTTCACCAGACGGAGGGCGTTCCAGATCTTGTTGCAGAAGTTGCGGCCTTGCTCGCAGAGGGCCTCGTCGAAGAGGATGTCGTTGCCTGCAGGGGCGCTGAGCATCATGCCCATACGTACGCCGTCGGCACCGAACTTGTCGATGAGCTCGATGGGGTCAGGGGAGTTGCCGAGGGATTTCGACATCTTGCGGCCCAACTTATCGCGAACAATACCCGTGAAATACACATTCTTGAACGGCACTTCGCCTTGGTATTCCTCACCGGCCATGATCATGCGGGCCACCCAGAAGAAGATGATGTCGGGGGCAGTGATGAGGTCGTTGGTGGGGTAGTAGTATTTGAACTCTTTGTTATCGGGATCGAGGATGCCGTTGAAGAGCGACAAAGGCCACAGCCATGAGCTGAACCAGGTGTCCAAAGCATCGTCGTCCTGACGCAAGTCGTTGAGGGTCAAATTCTTGTTGCCCGTCTTCTCAATGGCAAGTCTCAAGGCTTCTTCAGGTGTCTCGGCGACCACGAAACCGCCTTCGGGCAGGTAGTAGGCTGGAATCTGATAGCCCCACCACAGCTGACGGCTGATGCACCAATCCT
>JAFYNJ010000033.1 GCA_017549805.1 Bacteroidales bacterium | reverse complement strand
CTGCGATGTTGGCTGCGAAGGTGGCACCGATGTTACCTCCCATCATGATGGCCGTAGCCAGCCTGAAGTCCAACATTCCCGTCGTGATGAGTGTCATGGTGATGGCCATGGTGGCCGCCGACGATTGGAAACAGATCGTCAACACAATGCCGATAAACATGTAAACCAGGATGGACCACCAGCCCAGATTGGACCATGAGACAAGGAATCCGAGATTATCGGCGGTGAGGAGACCTTGTGCTGTGGAGCGTAAGGTGGCAAAGCCGATGAAGAACAGGGCGAAACCGATGATGATTTCTCCGGTGTCGTGTCGCTTTTGGTTTTTCTTCATCTGCAACAAGATATAGCCAAACAGCAGTAAGGGGAAGGCGAAATCGGCCATGTTGAACGAGAAACCGAATACCGCCAGGATCCACGCGGTGATGGTGGTGCCGATGTTGGCACCCATGATGACGCCAATGGCTTGGCCTAGCTCCAAAAGTCCGGCATTTACGAAGCTGACGACCATGATCGTTGTGGCCGTCGAGCTTTGGATGAGCGCAGTGACGCCGATACCGGTCAAGATTTGAGTGAATGGGTTGGAGGTCATGGCGGCAAGGATGCGGCGCATGCCGTCGCCAGCCACTTTCTGGAGACCGTTGGAGAGCAGGTTGAGACCAAACAGGAAGAGTGTTACGGCTCCTAAAAGGGTGAGGATCTGGAGGATGATTTGCATTGTTGCGATTAAAAGAAAAACGCCCAAAGATAAAAAATTCAGGGATGCAAAGCAAAATTGATAAAATATTCCTATCTTTGCATCGTCTGGCCGAAGCCCATAGGGTTTTCGTCGAGACGTGAACTTATTAGTTGAGACGTTGGACTGACGTCTTATCTGCGGCTCTTAGAATCTCGCAAATTCTTATCCCGCTGCTCGGTAAGGCAAGGTCGACGTCCATGTTGTATGCAATACAGCGTGGGCTTCGGCATTGCTTATTCCCAGCGGGAGGGCGATGCGAGAGCCTTAAGAGCGGGGTAAGCAAAGGTTTTGATACCCACGCTTTTTTATTTGTCCGAAAAATTACCCAATTCTCAAATAAAGCCTGGTAATTGGCATGTAGAGACGCAAACAATGCGTCTCTACGTTGTTAATGGAAATAGGTGTTTATCGGGAGGCCACCCCGCAGAGGTGGAACAGCACCCGGGCGCCGACGTTGCCGTCCCAGTCGTTGTCGCCAGGCGAGACCTCGCAGAGGTCGAAGCCGATGATGTCCTTGCCGTCCTCGCGGATCTTGTTGAGCAGGTACATCAACTCCTCATATTCCATGCCGCCAGGCACTGGTGTTCCCGTGTTGGGACACAGCTTCGGGTCGAGGGCGTCGATGTCGATGGAGATGTAGACCTTGTCGGGCAGCTCATCGATCATCTCTTCTACAAGGTCCTTCCAGCGGGTGCCCTCATACATGCGGCGTCGGTTGTCACGGTCGTAGAACACCTTGATGCGGTCGAACTGGCGGTAGGTGAGCTCTTTCTCCTGATGGCAGTAGTCGCGGATGCCTACCTGCACAAGCCGTTTCACGTTTTCGAACTTCAAGGTGTTGAAGAAGATGGAGGCGTGCGAATACTTGAAGCCCTCGAAAGCATCGCGAAGATCGCAATGGGCGTCTGCGTGCAGGATGCCATATTCCACACCTTGCTCATGGAGATATTGGTGGTAGGCGAGGGGACAACTGTGGTCGCCGCCCAGCAGGCCTACGATCTTGCCTTGCTGTCTCCAAAAGGCGATGCGCTCGCGCAGCCAGGCGTTTTTCTTCTCGGTGGCCAGCTCGATGTCGGCATACATCTTTTTATATTTCTCAGGATCGTCATCCATGGTGCCTTCGTACAAGGCGTTGATGATTTCCTCGCTCACTGGAGCCAGGGTGTCGTGCAACTCGCGGAGTTCCTTGGGGAATTCGTCCATCCAAATGCCTTTTTTCCACAAGTCGAGATAGTCGTGATGGCAAAGGTCCACCTGTAACGAGGCTTCCATGACGGCAGCGGGACCGTCGACGGTTCCACGGTTGTAGCTGGTGGTCAATTCCCATTCCACGGGGATGATGATGATCTGCGCCTCTTCGGCGGTGCATGGCAGTCCGTAGATGCCTGAGTCGGCCACAGCGGCTGCATTGGGGTCGAAAGTGCTTTCCATAACTATGATTCAAGATGTGCAAATTTACAAAAACTATCGTTGCTTGCTACAATTTCCACAAAAATCCACAATCGGGAATGTTTGTGGAAATGGATCCACAAAATTCCACACTTCATCAAAAAAGGTGTATTTTATTAATATATTGAAAATCAATTATTTATTTTTAAATTCTCGTTTGGCATGAAATTGGCACTAAGGCGAGCCGAAACAAAGAAACATGAAAAAATTATCAAGCATATTGGTTTTGATCGCAGTGCTGATGGGTCTCAACTCCTGTGTTGAGAACTCCAAGAAGTACAAGGCTTTGGTTGCTGAGCGCGATTCGCTCCAAGTGGTGGCTTCCAACGTGACCACCGACTTCGAGTCGTCGCTTCGTACCATCAACGAGATTGAGATGGCGCTGCAAACCATCCGTGAGGCTGAGAACATCATCATGATGGAAAACCAGGAGGGCAACACCAATTATGCCGCTTCGCAGATCGAGGCCATCGACCGTACCATCCAGCAAAACAAGGCCAAGATCGCCGAACTGGAAAAGCAGCTGGCCGACGCTGGATCGAAGTCGAAACAGCTGAACACCACCATCACCCGCCTGAAGAACGAATTGAACGAAAAGGACACCTATATCAATAATCTCCGTGAGGAGCTGAACGTCAGCCAAGCTCAAGTCGCCGAACTTACCGATTCGGTGGCCAGCCTCAACCAGAATGTGCAGAACCTCAACGAGAATATCGCCGAACAACAAGCCACGATCGACCAACAGGTTGCTGAACTCAATACGGTTTATTACATCGTGGCTCCCAAAGAGACCTTGATCGCCAACAACCTAGTGTCGAAAGGCGGTTTGTTCTCAAGCGACAATGTCACCGGCGAAGTGAAGAAGAGTGTGATGATCGCCGCTGACAAGCGCACGCTTCAGGTGATCCCGCTCCATACCAAAAAAGCAACAATTATGACAAATCATCCAGAAAGCAGTTACCAGTTAACCAAGGACGACGACAAAATGCTCTCTCTCGAAATCGCCGATCCAGAAGCTTTTTGGAAAATATCTAATTATTTGATTATCTCCATCAAATAAAATTCTGCTCGTTTTCAATTTTTACGAAAGCCTTGCTCCTCCCCGTTGCGAGGCTTCTTTTTTTTTATACCTTTGCAGCAGATTTTCATGTCATGAAACATACCATCCTGATTGTCGAAGATGATGCCGCCTTTGGAGTGATGCTCCAGACATGGCTGCGGAAAAACGATTACGAGGTCGTTTTGGCCACCCATTACGCACAAGCGAAAAAGGAAATCTCCTCCAAGAAGATCGACTTGATTTTGACCGACTTGCGTCTTCCCGACGGCGACGGCATCCTGCTGATGGCATGGGTGAGGGAACAGCTGAAGAGCCATGTGCCTTTCATCGTGATGACGGGTTACGCCGAGGTGCAGACCGCTGTTTCGGCTATGAAACTGGGCGCTTTCGACTATCTCAAGAAGCCGATCAATCCAAGCCTCTTGGAAGAGAAGATCGAGGCGGCGCTCGTTTCGGGACGACAGGTGGAAGAGGAGCTGTTCCATCCTAAAAAGGTGATGGTGAAAGGCACCAGCGAAGCCATCAAGCGGCTTTACAAGCATGTGGAATTGGTAGCTCCGACCAAGTTCTCGGTGCTTATTCTGGGCGAGAGTGGTACGGGCAAGGAATACATCGCCGAGATGATCCACGAGTGCAGCCCGCGCCGCGACAATCCTTTCATCGCCGTCGATTGTGGAAGCCTATCCAAGGAGTTGGCACCCAGTGAGCTGTTTGGCCATCTGAAAGGGTCGTTTACCTCAGCCATTGCGGATAAAAAAGGTGTTTTCGAGCAAGCGAAGGGCGGCACCGTGTTTCTTGACGAAGTGGGCAACCTGCCTTACGAGGTGCAGATGCAGCTGCTTCGTTCCTTGCAGGAGCAGAAGGTGCGACCCGTGGGCTCGGCGGTCGACGTCAACGTGGACGTGCGCATTGTGGCGGCTACCAACGAGAATATCGAAAAGGCCATCGAACAGGGGAAGTTCCGTCAGGACTTGTATCACCGTATCAACGAATTTACCTTGCAGGTGCCTCCGTTGCGTGAGCGTATCGAGGACTTGGAGGAGTTTGTCACCTTCTTTGTTTCGCAGGCCAACGAGGAGCTGGGCAAGGAGATCAAGGGTGTCTCACCCAAGGCTATCGCCCAGATGAAGCAGATGCCGTGGACGGGCAACCTGCGGGAGTTGCGCAACGTGATTCGTCGCTGCGTGCTCTTCGCCGAAGGCGACTACATCGAAGCGGAGGATCTTCCAGTGTATGTTGAAATGCCTGAGAAACAAGCCGTTTCGAACGATGACTACGCCTTACGTCCAGGCAACGAAAAAGAGCAGATCGAGGCGGCACTTGCCAAGGCGCGCGGCAACAAGACCGTGGCGGCACGACTGCTTCAAATCGACAGAAAGACCTTATACAACAAGATGCATCAATTGGGGCTGGAGCTTTAATTGATATCGTATTTTTCCGACAGCATTTCCAAGAGTTGGTCGGCGTCGTCCATGAACTTGACGGCGTCGTCTTTCCATTTTGGATACACCGTTGAGGGGTCGCTAATGCCCCTGGCGTTGTTCATCTTGGTCAGGAAGGGGATGTCGTTCTCGCGTTGCAGCTGGATGAACATGGGGAGCATCTTGTGGCAGAGGCTGTGAGCGGTGCTGAAATCGTCCTGCTCCACGCACTCGTTCAAGGCCACCAGATGATCGGCGGTAGATTGCGCAAAGATGTTCAGGATGCCGCGGATGGCTTCCTCGTCGTCGCCCATCATGTCACAAAGTTCGGGGAAGTCGGAGAACATGGAACCCGTCGACGAACGTTCTTCTTCCTGGGTGTGGCGACCGAAAATGCTCTCCAGTTTCTTGAGGTTGAACGGCTTCTGGAGGAATCCGTCGAAGCCTTCCGACTTGGCTTTCTTTTTATCGTAGTCCATGCGGGCGGTCATCAGGTAGACGGGTTTGCTCGGGTCGGCTTTCTTGAAGATCTTCAGGATGTCGTTGCCGCTCAGGGCGCCCATTTCGCGGTCGGTGAGGACGTAGTCGAAGTTGCCAGTGTCGTGGAGTGCCTCGTCAATGTCGTTCTTGGAACGGCAAATCAGCACCTGATGGCCTAATCTGCTGATCATGTTGCTGATCACGGTCAGCAGGGTGTCGTCGTCGTCGATGATGAGGATGCGGCGCTGTTCGACCTGTTTGGTTGAGGTGGTCACTTCGGCGGGATGGCTCTGGTCATCGGTGCTCTCGATGATCTCGATTTCCACGGGGATGGTGGTGGTGAAGAGGCTTCCTTGGCCAATCTTCGATTCCACTTCGATCTGTCCACCCAGCAAGTCCACAAAACCCTTGACGACCGAGAGGCCGTAGCCGCTGCCTTCAGAGATCTTGCTGCCGCTGTCGGTGCGGACGAAAGGCTTGAAGATGTCCTCCAGCTTGTCGTCGGGGATGCCAATGCCGGTGTCCTGGATGCGGAACACCAGATTGCCGTTCTCGTAACTGGCTCGGAATCCGATGCTGCCTTCGATGGTGTATTTGATGGCGTTGGAGATCAGGTTGCTGATGATCTGCTTGATTTTCAGCTGGTCGGAGTTGGCGTAAAGGTTGGGCTGTATCTCGTTTTTGAAATCGAAAACCAGGTTTTTCTTGTGTGCGATGGGCTCGAACATCGAAGCCGTTTCCTCGCACAGCTGACTGACGTTAAAGGGCTTCTTCTCGGCTTGCAGCATGCCTTGTTCCAGGCTGGAGAACTCCAGCAGGTTGCCCAACAGCTTCAGGATATGGTCGGCTGATTGCTGGATGGAGGCGACTTCCTTCTCGTTGCCTGTGTTGTCCATCAGCTCCAGGTTGCCTATGATGGATGTCAGCGGGCTCTTGATGTCGTGTGAGACCGAAAGCAGCATCTTATGGCGGCTCTCCATGAGCTCTTCCGTCTTTTTCTTGGCTTCCTCGGCATCGGCACGGGCTTTCTCGGCGGCTTTTCTCGCTCGTAGTCCCTTGCTGACGTCGTTGAGGATCAGGATGACGAAGAACACGATCGAAATGAGAACGGCACCGCCAATGTAAGTGGATGCGGTCAAGTGTTCATTAATGATGTTCTCGCTGATTTCCATCTCCAGCTTGGTGGACTCCACGATTTCCTGGTTCAGCGCCAACAGCAGGTCGGCGATCTCTTCCGAGAGGTGGTTGTCGTCAGTGATCAGCTCCGCGGTCTTTTTCTCGTATTCCTTGATGCGTTTCTTGTATTCCGACCGGGCTTTCTCGGAGAGGATCATCAAGTCGTTCACGATGTCGATTGAGCTGCTGACGGTGAGGGGTTCGGCGTTGTTGGCCTGTGCCAGTGTGTCGCCTTCCTGCTCCTCAAAGACGGGCGGAGCGGGAGGGGTGAAGGCCTTCAGCTTGGCGTCGATCTCGGCCAAGGGGTCGTAGTAATAGAACTGTCGCGAAAGCACGTAGCTGATCTGTCCCTTCCTCAGGATGAGACGCTCGATCTCCAAGATTCTTTCCTTGTTTTTCTCGGTCGGCATGAGCAACAGGATGGAGTCGGCACAGGCACTGATCTCGTTGTTCAGCTCGCCGAAACGCTTCAAGTGCTTCGGGTTGTTGGTGAAAGCGAACAGGTTGGCCTCCGATTGCGCCTCGTGGACCAGCTGGGTGAAACGGTTGGTAAGGTCGAGCGCGTCGTTCTGCACGTTGATGTTGACCCTTTGGTTTTGAATGGATCCCTGCAGCTTGAAGATGTAATAGAACATGGCACCGCACAGGGCGATGACAAAAAGGTTGGTGACGATCACCTTCCAACTCGTTCTTCTTTCAAAGGATTTGCTCATTATTTTGCAAAATTAGTATTTAATCTGAAAAAAATGTATCTTTGCAGAAAATTCCACAATATGAAACGCTCATTCTTACGCTTTGGGATAGCCTTGGCCATCTTGCTGGGCTTTTATGCTTGCGATTCCATCCTGGAGAACCAGGCAGATAAAAACAAAAACACTGTCGTCGCGGTGGTTTCGGTGAACGACATCCATTCCTCAATTGATATGATGCCTCAGTTCGCGGCCATGTTGGACAGCTTGCGGGGCATCTATCCCGACCTGCTGGTGTTTTCGGCGGGTGACAACCGTACAGGCAATCCCGTTAACGATCTTTATGAGCCTGCCAATTACCCGATGATCATGTTCATGAACAAATTGGGCTTTGACCTCAGCACGGTGGGTAATCACGACTGGGATGGCGGCGTGGAGGCCTTGCAAAAGAACATCGAAGAGGCTGATTTCCCGTTTTTGTGCGCCAATGTGGTGGTGCCAGAGGACATTAAGCTGGATGTGAAGCCCTATCAGATCATTCAAAGGCAAGGAGTAAACATCGCTGTGCTGGGCTTGATTGAGGTCGGCGCCAGCGGCATTCCGAGCGCCCATCCGCGTTATTTCACTGAGTTTTCATTCAAGAAATACAAGGACGTGTTGCCTGAATACCAGTTTCTTAGGGATAAGGCCGACATCTTTATCCTGCTTTCGCATCTCGGCTATGAGGATGATCTGGACGTGGCAGAGCATTTCCCGAAATTCGATGCCATCTTTGGTGGCCATACCCATACCTTGACGGAGGCACCCACCAAGTATAACGGCGTGATGGTGACCCAGGCGGGAGCGAATCTGCAATACGCCACCCTGACCTTGTTTATGATCAGACAAGGAAAGCTGGTCGACGTGGTCTCAAAGACCCTTGATGTAAAGCATTTCGGAAAGAAGAACGCTGAGGTGCAGGCCATGCTCGATGAGTTCAATAACGACAAACGTTTGGATGTGGTGTTGGCCACGGCGACAACCAACTTCGACTCGAAGGAAGAGTTGGGATGCATGTTCACCGATGCCATCAGGTCGGTCAGTGGCGCTGACTTTGCCTTCAACAATTCTGGTGGAATCCGTGTCGACCATCTCTTGAAAGGCCCCATCACTGTTAAGGACATCTATGACATCGACCCGTTCAACAACGCTGTGGTGGTTTTCAAGATGACAGGCAGCCAGCTGGAGCAGTTCATCATGGAGTCCTACAAGAGGAACGGTCGCAACCTTTCATTCGTTTCAGGCATGACCTATACTATCGCGACCGACGACAACCTTTATCCGAAATCCGTGATGATCAAGCCCGACAAGGGCAGTTTCTCGAAAGATGCCGTCTATAAGGTGGCCATGAACAGCTATATGGCTGAGACGGTGCGCTTTGAGAGCCTTGATGACGGCCAAAGCCATTTCATGACTTCCGAAGAGATGGTGATCGAATATCTAAAGTCCCAAAAAACCGTTTCATATTATGGCGTGCGCCGTGCGTTTCGTTGAGAAAATTGCTTATTTTTGCGCCCGTTTTTAATTAGCTTTTATCCATGAAAAAAATCATCGTTTTGGCTGTCGCCGCGCTTATGGTGACAAGTTGTGAAAAGAGGAAAGTGCAGCTGATCGACGCTGCCAATTTCAACAAGGAAGTGGATGGAAAACAAGTGTCGCTGTACACCATGAGCAATGGCGACATCACCATGCAGGTCACCAACTACGGCGGCCGTGTGGTGGCTTTGTGGACCCCTGACAAGAAGAAGAACATGGACGACGTGGTCCTGGGTTATGACCATATCGACAAATACCTGAACAACACCGGTGAGCGTTATCTGGGCGCCGTGGTGGGCCGTTGTGCCAACCGTATTGCGGATGCCTCGTTTGAACTGAACGACACGGTGTATTTGCTGCCTAAGAACGATGGCGAGAACACCCTCCATGGCGGCGTGCTGGGCACCGACCGTGTGGTTTGGGATGTGTTGAGCGCCAACGACACCTCCATGGTGATGCATGTGGTGCTTCCCGATGGTCAGGACGGATTCCCGGGTAACCTCGACATCACGATGACCTACACCTTGACCAAGGATAATGAGTTCCGCATCGATTACCTGGCCACCACCGACAAATCCACGCTCTGCAACCTTTCGCACCACACCTTCTTTAATCTGAAAGGAGAGGGGAACAGTGTGCTGGATCATCAGCTTGAGATCGCCGGCCCATGGATTCTGCCTGTGAATGACAAGCTGATACCTACCGGAAACTTCCTCACAGTGAAGGAAACGCCTTTCGATTTCATCGAAATGCATACCATTGGCGAACGCATCAACGCCGGCCATCCACAGTTGAAGAACGGCCACGGCTATGACCACAACTGGATCATCAACAATGCGGTGGGAGGCAAGCTGGTTCACGCTGCCACGCTGTATGAGCCCGAAAGTGGCCGAATGGTTGAGGTGATCAGCGATCAGATGGGCTTGCAGTTCTACAGCGGCAACTTCTTCAACGGCGAATCGCAAGGCAAATGGGGCAAACACCTCTATCGCGGCGCCATCGCCCTTGAGACCCAAAACTTCCCAGATGCCATCCATCAGGAGAACTTCTCCATCAAACCGGTGCTGAACCCAGGTGAAAAATACACCCAGACCTGCATCTATAAGTTTAGCGTGAAGAAGTGAATTATCTCAGCGTTGACGGAATCTCCAAGTCGTATGGCATCAAGACCTTGTTCTCCGATGTCACTTTCGGCATTGAGAAAGGAGACAAGACCGCGCTGATCGCTTCGAACGGATCGGGGAAATCGACCCTGCTGAGGATCCTCGTGGGCCGTGAGTCGATGGACACCGGCACCGTTACCTACGCCAACGACATCCGCGTGGGCTATCTGGAACAGTTGCCTCAGTACGACCCCGAGCTGACCATCCAGGATGTCATCGACCAAGGTCATTCCGACTTGGATTCCGTTGAGACCCTGACCTACGAGCAACGGCTTGTCCAGCTGCTTACCCGATTCGAGCTGACGGATCTCAATTTGAAGATCGGGAACCTTTCGGGAGGTCAGGTCAAGCGCTTGGCATTAGCCATCGTTTTGCTCGACGATCCCGACCTGCTGATCCTCGACGAGCCTACCAACCACCTCGATGTGGAGATGGTGGAGTGGCTGGAGAAATACCTTTCCCAATCGAGCGTCACCCTGCTGATGGTCACTCACGACCGCTATTTTTTAGATCGGGTGTGCAACAAAATTCTGGAGCTCTACCAGAGCGTGATCTATACCCATTACGGCAACTTCGACTATTACGTGGAAAAGAGCCGTGAGCGAGAGGAAGTTAAACGGGCAACCGCTGCCAAAGCGGCATCACAATTGCGCCGTGAGTTGGAGTGGATCCGTGCTACTCCACAAGCCCGAACAGGCAAATCGAAGAGCCGCATCGACGCCTTTTACGACCTCAAGGAGAAGGCACATTACCAAGAGGCCGACGACAAGCTGCAATTCGGCCTTCAGGCCCAACGCCTCGGCGGCAAGATTCTGGAGATGTACAACGTCACCAAGACCTACGACGACCTCACCGTGTTGCGCGACTTCGACTATGTGTTCAAGCGTGGCGAGCGCATCGGTTTGATTGGCAAGAACGGGGTGGGGAAGTCCACCTTTCTCAATCTGATTACCCAAAGCATCGCGCCCGACAGCGGCAAGATCATCGTGGGTGACACCGTCACCTACGGCTATTACCGCCAAGAGGGGATCAAGTTCGACGAGAGCAAGACTGTCATCGATGCTATCCGCGACATTGCCGAAGTGCTGCATTACGGTAAGGATCAGGTATATACGGCCGATCAATTGCTGGCGCACTTCATGTTTCCACACAAGATGCACCATCAGCCCATCGCATTGCTCTCGGGTGGCGAGAAACGCCGCCTTTACCTGCTTACGGTTCTAGTCTCCAACCCCAATTTCCTTATCCTCGACGAGCCCACCAATGACTTGGATCTGTTGACTTTGCAGAAACTTGAGGACTTCTTGAAAGCTTACAAAGGCTGCCTTTTGGTGGTGTCGCACGACCGCTATTTTATGGATGAAGTGGTGGATCAACTATTTGTTTTTCAAGGTGATGGTAAAGTTAAGGGCTTTATGGGAAACTATTCCCAATACAAGGATTACCTTCAGGAGAAGGAACAACTGGAACGCAAGGGGCAGGTTGCACGCAAAGTGGAGGAGGAGTCACCCAAAAAGGCCGCGAGGGAAAAGAAAAAACGCTCGTTCAAGGAAGAACGTGAGTTCGCCCAATTGACCGATGACATTGCCGCCTTGGAAGCCGAAAAGGAGCAGATCCATCAGGCAATGAACAACGTCACTGATTACCAACAACTTCAAGAAATGGGAAGCCGTTTGCAGGAGATCAAGGACCTGCTCGACGAAAAGGAAATGCGATGGCTTGAATTGGATGAATGGTCTTGAACCGACAAGATTCTTCACTGAACCATCAAAACAATTCCTTGAAACGCATTTTGGTGTCAAAGAATAATGCTATCTTTGCATTTATTAATTAAGATGCCGTAGTATGCGAAAGATCCTAATGAAGTTTTTATTTATTTTATTGATATTCAATTTATTAACTATTGATATCAAAGCCCAGGAGCCCTTGAAGCTCACCCTTGACCAAGCCTTGGAGATCGCTTTGTCGGAGAGCAGCACCATCAAGATTGCCGACATGACGGTGGAGAAGAGCGGCTATGCCAAGAAAGGCAGTTACGCCTCCCTTTATCCCAATGTCAACATTAGCAGTTCCTACCAGCGTACCTTGAAAAAGCAGGTGATGGTGATGGACATGGGCGGGCAGGCCATGGAGATCAAGGTGGGCCGCGATAACAACATCAGTGCATCGGCATCGGCCAGCATGCCTCTGGTGAACGCTCCTCTCTGGGAAAGCCTGAAACTATCAGCCCTCGACGTGGAGCTGGCTGTGGAACAGGCCCGTTCCTCGAAGGTTTCGATGATCTCACAGGTGAAGCAGGCCTTTTATGGCGTGCTGCTGGCCAAGGAATCCCTCAACGTGATGACCCAAGTCTACGAAAACGCCAGTAAGAATTACGAGAAGACGCTTCAGCGTTTCAATGTGGGCAAGGCCTCGGAGCTGGAGAAGCTTCGCGCCCAGGTGAACATGATGGGTGCCGAGCCCAACGTATCGAGTGCCGAGAATGCCGTGCTACTGGCTACCTGGCAGCTGAAAGCCGTGATGGGTCTTGACCTCGGCAGCGACATCGATGTTGTTGGTGACTTGAACGACTATGCCAACGAGCTGCTTACGCCTTACGTCAGCGAAGACAATATCAGCAACAACAGCACCTTGCTCCAACTCGACATTCAGGATCGCATGCTCGAATCCAACCTAAGGATGCAGAAGAAACAATATCTGCCTACGTTGGCGGCCAACGTCAACTACAACTACAGCGCCATGGGCGATGACAAGTTGAGCTGGTTCCCCTCGTCAACGGCGGCGTTGAGCCTGAACCTTCCGGTGTTCGACGGATTCCAGAAGCATTACAACATCAAGCAAAGCAAGATCAGCAGGGACATGCTTTCGGTGCAGCGTCAGGATACGGAGAGGCAGCTTCGCATCGCCATCCGCAACTATAACGACAAGATTGCGCTTTGCGTGAAGAACTATACCGCTGCCAATGCCACCGTGGAGATCGCTCAGAAGAGTTACGAGATCTCGCAGAAGATGTATGAAGTGGGGAAGGCCACCCTGGTGGAGCTCAACGATGCCCAGCTGGCCTTGGAACAGGCGCAGTTGACCCAGGCTCAGGCCATTTATAACTTCATGGTGGCCAAGGCCTCATTGGACGAATTGATTGGAAAGGAATAATAACAAATCAAATATGAAATACACTGGATTTTTCTTTATCGCTTCGGTGCTGCTGATGGCAGGCTGTGGCTCCAAAACAAACGAAAACACGGCAGCGGCAAAGCCCCAGTCGGCACCCGTGGTAAGCGTGATTACCGCCCAGGCGGAGGATGTTGATCTCACCAGCACCTTTACCTCGAACATCGAGCCGTTTGCGACCAACAACATCGTTTCGCAGACTTCGGGCCGTATCGTGAGCATCAACGCGGAGGTCGGCGACCGAGTCAAAAAAGGTCAACTGTTGGCCAAGATGGATGATGTCAACCTGGCCAAAACCCGCATGCAGTATGTCAACGACTCCACCGAGCTGGGCCGTCTGACGGAGCTTTACAAGATCGGCGCCGTCGCTCAAGCCGACTACGATTTGGCCAAGCTTTCATTGGAGATCACCAAGAAGACCTACAATAACCTTTTGGAGAACACCTATCTCCGCAGCCCCATCAACGGTGTGGTGACGGCCCGCAACTACGACAAGGGTGACATGTATGCCATGACCCAGCCGATCTTTGTGGTGGAGCAGATCACTCCCGTGAAGATGCTGATCAACATCTCCGAAAGCCTGTTTACGCAGGTGAACAAAGGCATGGAGTTCGACATCGTCGTAGATGCTTACCCAGACGAGGTCTTCAAGGGCAAGGTCAACCTGATTTATCCCACCATCAGCTCAACCACACATACTTTTCCCGTGGAGGTCATCTGCCAAAATACTGACCAGAAGCTGCGTCCAGGCATGTTTGCCCGTGTGACGGCCACCTTCGGCACCAACCATAGCGTCGTGGTACCCGATGTCTCAGTGGTCAAGCAGCAAGGCTCAGGCGAGCACTTCATCTATGTGCTCAATGCCGACAACACCGTGACCTACACCAAGGTGGAGCTGGGCCGTCGGATGGGCAACCGCTATGAGATCCTCTCAGGCCTTAAGGAAGGCGACAAGATCGTCACCGAAGGACAAGTCCGCCTGAAGAATGGCGTGGCAGTCACTGTGAAAAACTGACTTCTTACTTCTGTCTTCTAATTTCTAAAAAAATGAGCTTACAACGAACAGCAGTCAATAATCCGGTGACGACGGCCTTGGTGTTTGTCGCCATCGCCATATTCGGCATCTTCTCCCTGATGAACCTCTCCATCAACCAGTTACCCAACATGGAGACCAACTTCATCATGGTGATGACCTCCTATCCGGGAGCGAGTGCCGCCGATATCGAGACCAACATCTCCAAGACCTTGGAGAACACCCTGAACGCCGTCCCCGACCTGAAACACCTTTCGTCCACTTCGCGCGAGAACACCTCGGTGCTTTCGCTGGAGTTCGAAAGCGGCATCGACATTGAGACCGCTACCAATAACGTGCGCGACAAGATCGACGTAGTCCGAAACTATTTGCCTGATGGCGCTACCAACCCCGTGTTGTTCAAGTTCAACGCGGAGGATATGCCCATCATGCTCTTGAGCGTGACCGCCGAGGAGAGCTTGCCGGCCTTGGAGAAGATCATCGAAGACCGTGTCACTACACCGTTGGCGCGTGTGAGTGGCGTGGGTACGGTGTCGGCCAACGGCGCCCCGAAGCGTGAGATCCAAGTTTACGTCGATCCCAACAAGCTGGAGGCTTACAACCTGACGTTGGAAAGCATTTCCAGTACGCTGGCCACGGAAAACCAGAATGTCCCTGCGGGTTACATCGACATCGGCTCCAACAGCTACAGCCTGCGTATCCAGAAGGAGTTCACCTCGGCCGCAGAGATGGAGAACGTCATCGTGGGCACCCGCAACAACGCTCCCATCTATCTCCGTGATGTGGCCACCGTCAAGGACGGCTCTGAGGAACGCATCCAGGAATCGTACAGCAACGGCCGACAAGGCGCCACCATCGTCATTCAGAAGCAGACCGACGCCAATGCCGTCAACGTCATCAAGGGCATCAAGAAACAGCTTGCAGCCATTGAGCCTACGCTGCCCTCCGACGTCAAGTTGAATGTCATCGTCGATGGCTCCACATCCATTCAAAACACCATCAACAGCTTGCGCGACACCATCTTCATTACCTTCTTCCTGGTGATGCTTGTGGTGTTCGTCTTTTTGGGCCGCTGGCGCGCCACTTTCATCATCGTGTTGGCCATCCCGATCTCGCTCTTGGCATCCTTAATCTATCTGTTCGCCACGGGCAACACCCTGAACATCATCTCCATGTCCTCACTGACCATCGCCATCGGTATGGTGGTGGACGACGCCATCGTGGTGTTGGAGAACATCACGACGCATATCGAAAAAGGCTCCAAGCCCAAGGAAGCTGCAGTGCATGCTACCCAAGAGGTGCAGCTCTCCGTAATTGCCTCCACCTTGACCATGTTGGCCGTGTTCCTGCCCTTGACCATGATCAAAGGCACCACGGGCGTGATGTTCAAGCAACTGGGCTGGATCGTGTCCATCATCATGATTGTTTCCACTTGCGGTGCTTTGACCTTGGTTCCGATGATGTGCTCCCGCATGTTGGTGATGAACCCCCACCAAAGCAATTTCCACAAGGCTATCTTCCGTCCCATCAATAAGGGCTTGGATGCCATCAGCAACGGCTACGCCCGCTTGATCAGTTGGTGTCTCAACCATCGTAAGGTGGTCATCTTCGGCATGTTGGTGCTGTTTGTCCTGTCGGTTGCTTTCTTGGCTCCGACCTTGAAGACCGAGATGATGCCCAAGATGGACGAAGGCCGTTTGAGCATCAATATTGAACTGCCGACGGGAACGGGTCAGGACGTGACGGGCGCTTTTGCGAAGAGTCTCGCTGAAGATTTCATGAAGATCCCGGAGGTGAAGATCTGCAACTATAGCTTCGGTCAGGCCGATTCCGACAACGCTTTCGCTTCGATGCGAAGCAACGGCACACACATCATGTCGTTCAACCTGCGTTTGGGTACCAAGACGGAGCGCCGTAAGGCAGGCTTGCGCAAGACCAGTGAGGTGGCCGATGAGATCCGTGCCAAGCTCAACGCCATGCCTGAGATCAAGAAGGCCAACGTCAACGAGGGCGGTGGCGGCATGGGTGGCATGAGCACCGTTCAGGTGGAGGTCTATGGCTATGACTTTGCCACTACCGACAATGTGGCCAATGAGATTGCCCAGAAGCTCCGTGACCGCGGCATCCTTCAGGTGATCGTCGGCCGTGATGCCTATACTCCCGAATATCAAGTTGATTTCGATCGTGAGAAGCTGGCCTTGAACGGCTTGAACAGCACTGCGGCGGCCACATACGTCAAAAACCGCATTAACGGTTCGGTGAATTCCTACTACCGCGAGGATGGCGAAGAGTATGACATCCGTGTGCGTTACGCTCCCGAGTTCCGCAAGAGCATGGAGGACATCGAGGACATCAAGATTTACAATGCCTACGGACAGCCAGTCCGTGTGGGCGACTTGGGCCAGGTGGTTGAATCGCTGACGCCGCCTC
Source organism: Bacteroidales bacterium (assembly GCA_017549805.1). Lineage (GTDB taxonomy): Bacteria > Bacteroidota > Bacteroidia > Bacteroidales > F082 > Limimorpha. The sequence goes on along the minus strand of JAFYNJ010000033.1, from coordinate 2,530 downwards.
AAATCCAACGCAAGGACCGTGAACGTATGGTCAGCGTCACTGCCGTCGTCGGCAAGGGCATGGTGTTGAGCGATGTGGTCAAGATGTGCGAGGAAGTCATCGCTGATACCGATATTTCGGCCGAGATCATGACCAAGATCGCCGGTGACTACGAGACCCAACAGGAGATGTTCGGCGACCTGCTCACCTTGTTGATCCTTATCATCATCTTGGTTTACATTGTGATGGCCTCGCAGTTCGAAAACCTTATGAAGCCTTTCGTGATCATGTTCTCCGTGCCGTTCACCTTCACGGGCGTGTTGCTGGGCTTGTGGGTCAACAACGCCGCCTTGGGTGCCATGGCCTTCGTCGGCATCCTGATCCTGATGGGTATCGTAGTGAAGAACGGTATTGTGCTCATCGACTACACCACTTTGCTTGAAGAGCGTGGCGTGGAGGTGAAGGATGCTACCATCCAGGCAGCCCGCTCGCGTTTGCGTCCTATCTTGATGACCACCTTGACCACTGTGTTGGGCATGATCCCGCTGGCCATTGGCCGTGGCGAAGGTGCCGAGATGTGGAACGCCTTGGGCGTCACTGTCGCTTGGGGCTTGACCATTTCAACCTTGATCACCTTATTATTAATACCGTCATTGTATTGCTCCTTGGAGACCCGTGCGGTGCGTCGCAAGCGTCGTAAGGCAGAGGAAGCGCTAACCAAGACAGAAAACATCAGATAACCATGAAAGCGATAATGATCACATACAACCAGGCCTATTACGACGACATCGCCAAGGTGTTGAACAACAACGGTGTCAAGGGCTATACTGAATGGGATGAAATCAAGGGACACGGCAGCGTGACGGGTGAGCCGCATCTAGGCACGCACGCTTGGCCCACCTTGAACAACGCCGTCATCTCCATCGTTGACGATGACAGGGTAGAGGGCATCCTTCGTGAGCTGCAGGAACGCGACCGAAAAGCTCCAGATTTGGGATTGCGCGCGTTTGTTTGGTCAATTGAAAAAATGATTTGATTTTTGTTGTTTATTCAATAATTGATTATATTTGCAACTCTAAACGACTTTTAATCAACTCAACTATAAACACTTAAACAAAAAAACATGGGAAAATTCGTAATTACGCTTAGAAAGAACGGTGAATTCCAGTTCAACTTGAAGGCCACCAACGGCCAAACCATTCTCACCAGTGAAGGTTACACCACCAAGTCGGCTTGCATGAATGGCATCGAGTCAGTGAAGAAAAACTGCAAGGTTGACGCCCGTTTCGAAAAGAAAGTGGCTTCAAACGGCAAACCTTTCTTCAATCTGAAGGCCACCAACGGCCAGATTGTGGGTTCCAGCCAAATGTATGCCAACGAGAAGAACATGCTCAATGGTGTTGCTTCTGTTCAGAAGAACGCTCCTGAAGCTCAGGTAGTTGACCTCACGGTCTAATGCTTGTAGAGCGAAGTTTTATGATTTGCGGAGGTTTGTTTTCGAACCTCCGCAATTTTTTTTGAAAAAAAACTCAAAAAACGCTTGTCAGTTTGAGAAAAGGTTGTACCTTTGCAGCCGTTTTCGACCTCACGGAAGAGGGGCAGGCAAGGAGGGAGGTCGGAGAGTTCTTTGAAAGCTTGAGGCCAGCATAAGAAGCAAGAGTCGAGCGGGGCCGCCGTGGAGGCGATACCCGCCGGTAAGGAACAGAGAATCATAGCGGAGCCCTAAAACAGGAAAAAGATTAAGTACAACAATAATACAATGAAGAGTTTGATCCTGGCTCAGGATGAACGCTAGCGGCAGGCCTAATACATGCAAGTCGAACGGTAAATGTCCCTTCGGGGACATGAGAGTGGCGCACGGGTGCGTAACGCGTATGCAACCAACCCCTTTCCGGGGGACAGCCGGTGGAAACGCCGGGTAATACCCCATGCCGACGCCGGGGGGCATCCCTTGGTGTCGAAAGATTTCGGTCGGAGAGGGACGGGCATGCGTCCCATTAGCTAGTCGGCGGGGCGACGGCCCACCGAGGCTACGATGGGTAGGGGATCTGAGAGGACGGTCCCCCACACTGGTACTGAGACACGGACCAGACTCCTACGGGAGGCAGCAGTAAGGAATATTGGGCAATGGGGGGAACCCTGACCCAGCCATGCCGCGTGAGGGAAGTAGGCCCTACGGGTCGTGAACCTCTTTTGCCGGGGGACAAGGACGGGGTCGGGAACCCCGTTTGCGGGTACCCGGCGAATAAGCATCGGCTAACTCCGTGCCAGCAGCCGCGGTAATACGGAGGATGCGAGCGTTATCCGGATTCATTGGGTTTAAAGGGTGCGCAGGCGGCTGCCTAAGTCAGCGGTGAAAGCCAGGGGCCCAACCCCGGAAGTGCCGTTGATACTGGGTGGCTGGAATGCGGTCGAGGCGGGCGGAATGTGGTGTGTAGCGGTGAAATGCATAGATATGCCACAGAACGCCGATAGCGAAGGCAGCTCGCCAGGCCTGCATTGACGCTCGGGCACGAAAGCGTGGGGATCGAACAGGATTAGATACCCTGGT
>JAFYNJ010000022.1 GCA_017549805.1 Bacteroidales bacterium | reverse complement strand
CCTATGATGAAGGACGAGTCGGTTTAGATGAAGAAGCACTCCTTAAAAGAAAGATAGAACGTACGCAAAGACAGCTTGATGCACTAAATGCAAAGCTGTATGCTACAGCAAGTTAAGAATGTGTTATATAGAAGTTTAGAGATATGAAAGCATTTAAGGCATACGACATCAGAGGCGAATGGGGCTCGGATCTCAACGAGGAGATCGCCTATCGCATTGGTTTTTTCCTGCACAGGATATTGGACGTGAAGACCGTGTTGGTGGGACGCGACATGCGTCTGTCGTCCGACACCTTGTTCGACAACCTAACCCGCGGCATCACCGACAGCGGCGTGGATGTGGACGAAATCGGCCTCTCCACCACACCCATGGTGTATTGGAGCACCGCCAAATACGGCTATGACGCCTCGGTGATGATCACCGCGTCGCACAACCCGAAAAACCACAACGGGTTGAAGATTTCGAAGACCAACGCCCTTCCTGTGGGCTACGACACGGGATTGAACCGGCTGGAGGCTTTTGTGGAAAGCGACGAGACTTGCATTCCCGTAGCCAAGAAAGGCGTGATCCGCCATAAAGAGGTCAAGGACGATTACCTGAAGTTCCAGTTAGGCTATGTGGGGAATCACGACAACCTCAACATCGGGGTGGACTGCAGCAACGGCATGTCGTCCCTCTTTGTCCACGAACTCATCGGCAAAGCCCATTACATCAACGACACCTTGGATGGCAACTTCCCCAACCACGAACCCAATCCGCTTGAGGCTGCCAGCCAGGAACAGGTCAAGGCGCTGGTGAAGGAAAAGGGTTGCGACATCGGATTGCTGTTCGACGGCGATGCCGACCGAATCACCTTCATCGACGAACAAGGCAACTTCATCTCCCCCGACCTGATGATTGCCTTCTTAGGCAACTATTTCATCGGCGAACGGCATGAGCAAGGCATCGTGTTGCAAGACATCCGCAGCTCCCGTGCCATCCAGGAATACCTCAACCGCTACCACGCCAAGGTGGAGACCTGGCGCGTTGGAAGAGCCTACGCCGCCTTGAAGCTCCGCGAATTGGACGGCGTGTATGGCGGCGAATTGGCCGGACACTATTATTTCCGCGACTTCTACTACTCCGACTCTGCCCTGCTGGCCGCTTCCATCGTGCTCAGGCTGCTTGCCGAGTTCAAGCGCCAAGGCCGCACCATGAGTTCCATCGTCAAGGAGATCTCGCCCTATTACAACTCCGGGGAAATCAACTTCAAGCTCAACAGGAAACAGGAAGCCATGGATGCCGTGCGCGACCATTACACCAAGCTCCAACAACCCGAGCGTTTCCTCGACTTTGACGGCTATCGTCTCGATTATCCCGACTGGTGGTTCAACATCAGGCCTTCCAACACCGAACCTTACCTGCGCTTCCTGGCCGAAGCCAAGAGCGAGGAAAGGCTGAATGACATTGTTCGGAAAGTATCGGAAATAATTCGTACCTTTGCCGACTGAAATCCTAAATCTTGAATGACTGACATGAAAAAGCTGACCGTCATCATCATCGCTGCAATGGGCTTGCTGTTTGCCGGTTGTGGAAGCAATGTGGAGAAAGCCCGTATTGCCTACGACAAAGGTGTCAATTTGATGTACAACTCCACCAGGTTCGCCGAAGCGGAAGAGCAGTTCACCCTGGCCATCAAATACGACAAAACCAACTACGAAGCCTATTATTACCGCGGCTGCACCAAATTCAACAGGGCAATGTATGACGCCGCCATTCTGGATTTCGAGAAAGCATTGGAAATCAAGCCGACTTTTGCGGAGGCCGAATTCAACCTTGGGAAAATCTATTTCCTGAAGAACGACTACGACATGTCGTGCTACTACTACAAATCGGCGGAACTGCACGGACTTCCCAATATGGAAGACTATGTGAAGTCCTGCCCAGATTAATCGAAACCGTTCAAGGTGGGTGCAGTGAAGTTTTCGCTGCTGATCACGTCGCCGTCTTCGTTATAGGCTTTCCAGATGCCTGTTTTTTCACCATGAAGGTAATCCCCTTCCTCTTTCAAGGCGCTTGAAGGATAATAGATCTTGGCGTGGCCTTCCATCAAGCCATCCACGAATTGCCTTTCCATCATCAAGACGCCGGTCTCAAAATACACCTTGGAGGCGCCATGCACCTTGCCGTCCTTGTTGTCCTCCTCGAGGATCATCTTGCCGTTGTCCCGTGAGAAGTACTGCCACACTCCCTCCTTCTTCTGGTGCAAATAATAACCAGTCGCAATCAGCGTACCGTTCTCGGCGTAGGTCTTGTTGAGCGCTTTTTCGCCCGTCTTGTCGAAAAGGTTGGTGGCTTTCAACCGGCCCTGCTCGTCGTAGTACTTGAACTCGCCCGTGCATCTGCCGTCCTTGAATTGGCCTTCGTAACGTTTCTGTCCGTTGGGATAAAAATCCATCCAAAGGCCTTGGCGACGCCCTTTGGCATCAGTGTGGTTGGCGTCCTGGGCAACGGCAAAGCCGTTTCCTACAGTTAGAAAGAGCAAAAGAGACAAAAGGAATTTATTCATAATTTGTTTTTGTTTACAAAAATAGTAAATTTGCAATTCAAACACTTAACGAAACAACTATCAAAATAGTATTTTATGACGTTGATCAAATCCATTTCCGGCATTCGCGGCACCATCGGAGGGGCTCCCGGTGACAACCTCACTCCCATCGACATGGTGAAATTCACCGCTGCTTTCGTGAGATTCGTCCAACACAATGGCATAGCGCGTCCACGTATCGTGGTAGGTCGCGATGCCCGTATGTCGGGCTTTTTTGTCAATCAGATTGTTTGCGGCACCTTGCAGGCCATGGGTGCCGATGTGCTCGACATCGGGTTGAGCACCACGCCCACCACCGAGATTGCCGTCACGGGACTGAAGGCCGATGCGGGCATCATCCTCACGGCAAGCCACAATCCCGCCCAATGGAACGCCTTGAAGCTGCTTAACAACAAGGGTGAGTTCATCTCCGCTGCCGAAGGTGCCTGGTTGCTCGATGTGGCTGCCCGCGACGAGTTCGAGTTCGTGCCAATCGAGAAGATTGGAAGCTATCAGCAGGTGGATGGATGGATTGACAAGCATGTAGAGATGGTTTGCCAGTTGCCTTTGGTCAACAAGGAGGTGATTGCCAAAGCCCATTTCAAGGTGGCCGTCGATGCCGTCAACTCCACGGGTGGCATCGCCATTCCCAAGATGCTGCGCGCCTTGGGTGTTGACAACATCCTGGAGCTGAACTGCGAGCCTACAGGCCGCTTCGCCCATACGCCCGAGCCTTTGGCCCAGAACCTCACCGACATCTGCCGTTACGTCAAGGAGCAAGGCTGCGACTTCGGCGTGGTGGTCGATCCCGACGTGGACCGATTGGTTTTCGTGAAGGAAGACGGCGAGCTGTTTGGCGAGGAATACACCTTAGTGTCGGTTGCCGACTTCGTGTTGAAGCATACCCCAGGCCCCACCGTGTCGAACCTCTCTTCCACCCGTGCCCTACGCGACGTGACCCGTTCCTACGGGCAAGAGTATTTTGCCGCTGCCGTGGGCGAGGTGAATGTGGTTGAGAAAATGAAGGAAGTGGGCGCTGTGATCGGCGGTGAAGGCAACGGAGGCGTCATCTACCCTGCCATCCACTATGGCCGCGACGCCCTTGTCGGAACGGCTTTGTTCCTTACCCAGTTGGCCGAGAAGCGTATCAAATGCTCTGAGTTGAAGAAGGCCTATCCCGCCTATTTCATGTCGAAAAACAAGATCCAACTCACTCCTGCAATGGATGTGGACGGCATCTTGGCCAAATTTGCGGAGAAGTTCAAGAACGAGCAAGTGACCACCATCGACGGTGTGAAGATCGACTTCGAGGAAGGCTGGGTGCATCTTCGCAAATCCAATACAGAACCTATCATCCGCATCTATTCCGAGGGCAAGTCGGAAGCCGAGGCCGAAAGGTTCGCCCAATTGATTCTTAGTTGTAAAGACATACTACAATGAAAACCAAGAAGAACAAACGATCGCGGAGAAGCTACCAGTATCATGCGGTCACTTTCAAGCTCTCGCAGGGACAGTACAAGTCGCTGAGGAACTACTGCAAGGCACGCCGCACCACGCCCATCAAGCTGATCAAGCGTAGCATCTCGCGTTTCATCAGCACTTACGAGTACGAAGTGCCGCCCGAGCTCTATGTCACCGAGAACCAGCTCTTGCTCTTCGACGAAGACCTGAAAGAGTGATTATCAATAGGTTGCGATAAAGAAATAAAAAATTTCGAAAAAAAGATTGCGGATAAGCATAAAAGGCCTATCTTTGCAGTCGCAATTCGCACCACGGAGAGGTGGGTGAGTGGCTGAAACCAACAGTTTGCTAAACTGTCGTATCCTGCAAAGGGTACCGGGGGTTCGAATCCCCCCTTCTCCGCGACAAGGAAGACGGTGGTGACATCGTCTTTTTTTCGGGGTATGGCGCAGTCCGGCTAGCGCACCTGCTTTGGGAGCAGGGGGTCGAAGGTTCGAATCCTTTTGCCCCGACAAATTGAAAATGAGGGAGTTACGAAGATTCGTGACTCCCTTTTTTTAAATGTCGGTGAAGTCTTAGTTGCAGATTTTTTTGTATCTTTGCCGCAAATCAAACTTGGGACTACCGAAGGGCTGGTCAACATTTATAAAAGAAGATTAAAAATGAAGAAATACATCAGTTTTATCTTGACCCTGTTTGTGGTAATGCAGTTATGGGGGCAAGACACCATCGAGGTTGTCAATATAGAAAACCAAGCCGTTCAGGATTATATGGAGGACGCAAGGAAGACCTACGAAGAGAATCCCGACTACCTTGTAAGTGTCATTACAACCTATAATAGCGCTGAGAAATATGGACTCAACTTGGACAAGCCACAAGGGAAACTGATTGAATGGACACCCTCGACAACAGGTGCCAACGTTCAAGAGGTGCGCATCACGGTGAGCGAGAACAGCGATTACAGTGACGGATACATCTTCCACCCTGATTATAAATGGGACAGCTCCTTCGTGGTTTACAATTTACTCCCGAACTGTGTCTATTTTTATAAAGTTGAAGAGTTTCTGACCAATGGTGATTCAACTGAGATGGTGAGTGGAAAGTTCCGCACAGAGGGACAAGTTAGAATGATTCAAGTGCCAAACTGCAAAAACATTCGCGACCTGGGTGGATGGCCCACACAATATGGAGTGCCGGTGAAGTATGGTCGGTTGTATCGCAGTGGCAGCTTCGACCGTATCAATAGTGAAGGACGCAAGATTTTGGTTGACGACTTGAACGTGTTGGCAGAATTGGATCTGCGTCATGAGGTGGATCACACCACTTCTTTGTTGGGTAAAGACAAAGATTATCTGCGCATTCCGCATGAAGCCTACCTGAAAGGCTTGACACAGCACAATTCGGTGTATGTATTGGACTTGATGTGGATTATCGATAGGATGAAGGAAAACAAGAATGTTGATTGGCATTGCGCCATCGGCTGTGACCGTTGCGGAACGCTGAGTTTCCTGATTGAAGGATTGTTAGGACTTAGCGAACTGGATTTGTGCCGAGACTATGAATTGTCCACTCTCAGTCTTTCCGAGAAGAACAAGCGCGTGCGCATCCATCTGAAGAATTTGCTTGACCATGTCAGGACACACGGGCCTAAGGACAACCTTGCCCAATGCTTTTACAACTACTGGCTTAGCATTGGCATGGGAGGGGAAGATTTGGATTATTTTCTTCAAGAAATGCTAGACATTGACTTTAATGATTCCATTTGGATAAAAACAAGAATTGAAGAAGCCAATAAAGCGGGGTATTCTTACGAGAAAAAGGAAGGGGTCATCCAAACGATCACCAGCACTTCTTATGTAACGCCCTCCAAACCTGTGACATACAGGGTTAAAAAGGGTGATACATTGAGCAAAATTGCAAATAAATACGGCACTACCGTAAGCAAGCTCAAGAAGCTCAACAACCTGAAAAGCGACATGATACGCGAAGGCCAGGTGCTGACCGTGAAATCAAGCGGCGGCGAGTCTTCCACGACAAACACGAAAAAAACAACATCCCAGTGGCAACAAAAGAAGACAACCCATGTGATAAAAAATGGCGAGACTTTGGGAGGCATTGCAAAACACTATAAAGTTACCGTGAGCGATCTGAAAAAATGGAACAAACTTAAAAGCGACAAGATTGTTGCCGGAAAAAAGTTGATTATCTATAAATAACAATGCCGGTGCTATTCTTCAATAAACCAAGGTTGCTTATGCAATGTAATAGATATCTTCTTTGTGCCCTGGCGTTTTTAATGCTTAACGCATTCAACTCCTGTTCCGACAAAAGGAATAAGACGATAACAGGAGAAGACGTTGCGCTTGATGCTGGTTCAGACAGCAAGGATCAAGCAAGGGAAAAAGCACTTGTCATCACCGAAATCATGCCTTCCAACCATACAGGATTGCTTTCTAAAGACGGTGGAATGTATGACTGGATAGAGATCAAGAACATATCAACCGAAACGGTATTCCTCAAGGACTATTCGTTGGCTTTTGAAAAAGAAGTTGACATGGATGATCAAAGACCCATTGTTTGGGCATTCCCTGATGTGGAGGTCAAGCCTGGCAAGTACATCATCGTGTTCGCATCCAAGAGAGGGTTAAATGAAGATGACGAAATGCTTCAGGGAGAATTGCATTCCAGTTTTAAACTATCGGCTTCAGGAGGAAAACTGCAGTTGTTGAGAAAAGACAAAGTCGTGTCGGAAGTTTGTTATGACGCCATGGATGACGATATGTGCTATCGTATCACCTCTGACAACAGTTTCGAGGCCAGTTATGAGCAGACACCAGGTTTTGACAATACGGCAGAAGGATATGAGTTGTACTGCGCGCTGATGGAGCAGCAACGCAATGATGCCTTGAAGATTTGGGAGGTGCACTCCAAGGGATATAAGAAAAGGAACGCGTGGATAGAGATAAAGAATGTATCGGACGAACCTGTCAACCTGGAAGACTACAGGCTTACCACCAGTAAAAAGAAAGCGCCTTTGTGGGAATTCCCATCCGTACAGATTCAACCCGGTAAGATGTATGTTGTGGACTGTCGGAAGGAAGGTTTCAAGATTGGCAGCACGAAATCTGTTGTGCTCGCCAAAAACGGAACGTTTGTGGATGGAGTATGCCCTGCTGCATCCCCTTACGGAGTGTCGGTGGGTCGTGTTGAGGGGAAAGATGGGTTTTTCTACCTTACATCAACGACACGCGGTGCAGAGAACACATCAACTTATTATCGCCACATTGCCAGGAAACCTTCGTTCGATCCCTCACCAAGTGTATATTCGGAAACGGATAGCATAATGGTGCGCCTCAGCACCTATGGACATCCCGTTCACTACACGATCGACGGTAGCATGCCCACCGTAGCATCGCCCGTCTTTAAAGATTCCATCATCATCAAGAAGACCACTGCCATCCGTGCTTTTTGCGAGGGTGACTCCACCACCCTGAACAGCAACACGGCCACAGGCACGTTCATTTTTGCCGAAAAGCACACTTTGCCCGTGATGAACGTCACAGTGCGCGAATCCGACCTTTACGACTATTATCATGGCATTTATGCATCAGGTCCAGGCGATACGCTTGGTTATCCCCATCATGGTGCCAACTATTGGAAAACGTGGTGGAAGAAAGCCCATGTGGAGTTCTTTGACACCATCAACGGCGGTTTCTCTGAAGACTGCGAGATAGCCATCTTTGGAGGCTTCTCAAGAGCGCTCTCCAAGAAATCGTTCAAGATACACTTCAGGGACGAATGCGGTCCGGCACACATTGATTACGACCTTTACAATAAAGGCGAGGCAGAAGAGGTGCAAAACTTCGTGCTGCGTTCAGGTTCGCAAGACATCACTGGTGTAATGGTGCGCGACGAGTTCTTCACCAGTTTGATGAAGCAGCACAGCCCTACCCTTCTTGTCCAAGCATACAGACCTGTGGCACTCTATATCAACGGCCAATACTTTGGCCTATATTACCTACGTGAGAAAATCGACAAGCATTTTGTCTCGCGTCATCTGGATGTGTCAACCGACGCCATCTCTATCATCATGTCGGGCATGTACTGCGAAGAAGGAACCAAGAAAGACTTTACGGACTTGATGAATTACGTGTCAACACACGACCTTGCCGAGAAGGAGTGTTACGAATATGTGGAGAACCGCGTGGATCTTATAGGGCTTATCGACTACAAGTTGGGACAGATGTATTCCAGCAACACTGACTTGGGCAATGTCCGCTATGTGCAGTCAAAAGACCCATTAAGTGACCAGAAATGGCACATCGTTTTTTACGATCTCGATGCAACATGGACGCACAACGGTCCCGCCTCCTCCTATTTAAGCGCAAAATGCAGCAACAAAGTCATGAGGATTCAAAACCTTATGATACAGGAACTCCTGAAAAACCAAGAATTCCGTCAACTGTTTCTTGAGCGACTTTCCCTTCATTTGCATGAAACTTTTACCACCGAAAACACCACATCAGTGTTTGACAGCCTCATCAATACCATCAAGCCAGAGATGCAGCGCAACTGTGAACGATGGCCAGCTGTACTCTCCTATTCGAGATGGGAGAAAAATGTGAATGTTTTCCGTGAAAAGTTCAAGGAGAGAAACAAAATCATGCTCAACGACTTGCGCAATTGGCTTGCCATCACCGATGAAGAGAATGCCAAGTATTTCTCTGACCTTGGTTATTAAAGGAGTTTAAGTTTAAAAACCCATCATTATGTTCCAAAAGATCATCCGCGGTTGCGTCAAACTCGTACAGAAATACCTTCCAGAACCCTTTATATTTGCCATTATCCTGACGTTGGTGGCCATGGTCATCGCCATGCCGGTGTGCCACCAATCGCCATTGGAGGTCATTACCAACTGGGGCAACGGCGTTTGGTCGTTGCTGGCCTTTGCCATGCAGATGGCCTTGGTGCTGGTGTGCGGCTCGGCATTAGCTGCGGCACCTGTCATCAAGAAAGGCATCGGCTATCTGGCCTCAAAACCCAAGACACCTGCCGGATCCATCGCTTTGGTGACCTTGATCTCCGCCATCGCCTGCTGGCTCAACTGGGGTTTCGGTTTGATCGTCGGCGTAATCTTCGCCAAGGAGATAGCCCGCAAGCTGAAAGGCGTGGACTATCGCCTGCTGATTGCTTCGGCCTACAGCGGCTTCGTGGTGTGGCATGCCGGACTCTCGGGCTCCATCCCGTTGACGATGGCCACTCCAGGAGCTGGATTGAAGGAGATCACCCGCGGTGCGGTCGAGAATCCCGTTCCCATCAGCGAGACTGTGCTGAATCCCTATAACCTGGTAATGGTAGTCATCACCATTATGGCGCTAGTGCTGGTCAACGCCCTGATACATCCCAAGGGCGAACACGTCGTTTGCGTTGACGCCGCCTTGTTGGTCGAGGATCCCGAACCTGCCAAAGCCATTTCCCAAACCCCGGCTGAAAAGATGGAAAACAGTCCCGTGCTGTCGTGGATCATCGCCTTGCTGGGTCTCTCCTACCTGATCATCAAGCTCTTCGTCAAAGGCGGTGCCTTCGACTTGGGCGCTGTCATCATGCTCTTCCTTTTTGTGGGATTGCTCTTGCATAGGACACCCCTCGCCTACGTCCATGCCTTCGGGAAAGCGGCCACAGGCGCGGCAGGCATCCTCTTGCAGTTCCCTTTCTATGCCGGCATCATGGGCATCATCACCGGTGTAGGCGAGAGTGGGCTTTGCCTGGGCACCATCATCAGCGACGCCTGCATCTCCATCTCCACGCCGAAGACTTATCCCCTGCTGACCTTTTTCTGCGCGGCCATCCTGAACATGTTCGTTCCCTCAGGTGGCGGGCACTGGGCCATCCAGGCCCCGATCATGTTTACGGCCGGCGCCGCCATGGGCGTGGCTCCAGGCCTGACAGGCATGGCCATCTCGTGGGGCGACGCCTGGACGAACCTGATCCAGCCCTTCTGGGCTTTGCCCGCCTTGGCTATCGCCAAACTCAACGCCAAGGACATCATGGGGTTCTGCCTGATCGACTTGCTGGTCTCAGGCATTATTATCTGCAGTGGGCTATTGATTTGGGCCTGAGTTATTTTCCGATGCAGAAGCGTCCGAAGATGGATCCCAACACCTCTTCCGTGGTGATCTCTCCTGTAATCGAGCCAAGATAATACAAGGCTTCCCTCAGGTCTTGGGCGACCAAGTCGGTGGGAATGCCCTCATCCAACCCTTTACGCACCGCCTCAAGGCTTGTGGAGGCATGTTTCAAGGCCTCGAAATGCCGCACATTGGTCACCAGCACGGCATCATGGTTGGCGTTCATGACTTGCTCGATGCCGCACAAGGTCTGGCGAAGCTGGTCAAGACCCTGTCCGGTTTTGGCCGAGATGGTCTGGATATAGATATGTCCAGCCTTCTCACCCAACGCCTCGCACACGGTGTTTTTCATCAAAGCTACGCTTTCGGCGCCAAGGGCAGCACACAAGTCGGACTTGTTTAAAAGGAAGATGAGGGTTTGATGCACCAAGTCCACCTTCTTCAGCATAAACCGGGCGGCCTCCACCATGGCTTGCGGACCTTGGGTCATGTCAATCATGCCAAGGACGATGTCGGCTTCGGCAATCTTCCTCATGGTGCGCTCTATGCCGATTTTTTCAATGGTTTCCTCTGTTTCGCGGATGCCTGCAGTGTCGATGAAACGGAACAAGGTGCCGTTGAGGTTCATCACCTCTTCGATCGTGTCGCGCGTGGTGCCGGCAATGTCGGAAACGATTGCACGGTCCTCTTTCAACAAGGCATTCAGCAAGGTGGATTTGCCCGTGTTGGTCTCGCCGACGATGGCCACAGGAATGCCGTTTTTGATGGCGTTGCCCAATCGGAACGAGGATATCAACTGGCCAATATGGTGCTGGGTTTCATCCAACAACGCCTTCAGTTGGCTGCGGTCGGCAAACTCCACATCCTCTTCCGAGAAGTCCAATTCAAGCTCAATCAACGAGGTGATTTCCAATAATTTCGACCTCAATACTTGAAGTTCTTTTGAAAATCCTCCTTTCAGCTGGTTCATGGCCACTCGGTGGGCAGCTTCGCTTTGCGAGGCGATGATGTCGGCCACCGCCTCAGCCTGCGCCAAGTCGAATTTGCGGTTGACGAAAGCCCTTCGGGTGAACTCGCCCGGCATGGCCATACGGGCACCCTTTTCAATCAAGAGCTCCAGTAGCCTCTGCTGCACAAACACGGAACCATGCACGCTGATCTCGACGGAGTCTTCGCCAGTGAAGGAATGTGGCGCCTTGAAGAAGGTAACCAATACCTCGTCCAATATTTCCTCTGACTCGGGCACGACAATATGACCAAAATAGGCTTTGTGGCCTTGTATTCTATCCATCGGAAACGGCTTGCCATGCTGATAAAACAAGCTACAGGCAATGTCGTGGGCATCGGGCCCGGAGAGTCTGACCACGGCGATGGCACCCATCCCTGGAGGGGTGGCTACAGCGCAAATGGTGTCGTTGGATAAAAAACTCGTGATCATCAGTGCGATTTTGTTGGCAAAGATAGTCTATTTTGTAAATTTGCAACATGAAAAGGTATTTTATCCATCTGGCATACAACGGAGCCCACTATTGTGGATGGCAGGTCCAGCCACAGTCGCCAAGCGTTCAAGCCGAGTTGGAACGCTGTCTGAGCCTTAAATTGGGGCAGCCCATCAGCGTCACAGGATGCGGTCGCACCGACACAGGCGTCCATGCCCGAAACTATTATGCCCACTTCGATTTCGAAGGTGAGATCAAGGATTGCCATGACCTCGCCTATCGTCTGAACATGTTCCTGCCTCCCGACATCGTAGTGTATCGCATCTGGGAAGTCACGCCCGAACTCCATGCCCGTTTCGACGCGGTTTCGCGCACATATCACTATTACATCACCCAAACGAAGAATCCCTTCCACCAAGAGGATGCCTACTACTATTACGGCGAGTTGGATGTAGCCAAGATGCAACAGGCTGCCGACATCCTGTTTGAATACACCGACTTCACCAGCTTCAGCAAGCTGCACACCCAGGTGAAGACCAACAACTGCAAGATCATGGAAGCCCGTTGGTTTGAAAAGGACGGGTTACTGGTATTCCGTATCAAGGCGGACCGTTTCCTGCGCAACATGGTCCGGGCCATTGTGGGCACGCTGTTGGAGGTAGGCAAAGGCAAGATGAGCCTTGACGAATTCCGCAAGACCATCGAGCGCCAAGACCGTTGTTCCGCCGGGGAATCCGTCCCAGCCCATGCCTTATTCCTCGAAGAGGTTGCCTATCCTGAGCAAGCCTAATCCGTTGACAGAAACCTTATCAGACTCGGATACAACACTTTGACATCCATCGTGTTGCCATAGCCATATCGTGGCCTTTGCTCAAACACCGAAGAGGCGTCGCCATGCCCTGATTGGCAACGCAGCTCCATGATCGTTCCTGCTGCCGGCAGGTCGTTGAGCGTCGCACCATAACGTTCCAGCAGCAACTCATAAATCCGGTCAAACCCATCGCTCATCTTATCGCGCATGGCCGCATGGTCGAAGTCCAGGTCGAGCGTTTGCCCTGTTTCCTGAAGCAAAATAAGACCCAATAGCCGATCCTTCTGTCGTTTGGTACAAACGCGGTAGGTCACGGGTTGCATGCCCAACGCCCTTGCCATGGCTTCCTGCGGAATGGCTTTTCCATGGTCGAGGAAGGAGAGCAACAACCTGTATAGGATAAAGCGGTTCCTTGTGACAAACTGTTGGTCGGCGTAGGCAATCGCCGTAGTCAGGAAGCGAATCAATGTCTCTTCGGGATATAGCCGCTCCTCCTCTTTCGAGAGCAATCGAGCATGTTCCAACAATGCCCTGCGCCTTGCCTCCTCCTTGGCCTTGTTCAATAGGAAACGCCGATAGGTTCCCAACACCCAGGCAAAGAAAGCGCCTTTGTTGCGCACTCCTTCCAACATGGCGAAAGGCTTGGCATCGTGAACGGCGTTGCCGTCGTGGAGATACAGGAAAAAGTCCTCCACCGTGTCGTCGAAGCCATCGGCCATGCCAACTCCATACACCTCATAAACGGCTTTCAAGGCACGGCTCAAGCGCCTCTTTAGCAGATAATAGGCCGCTTCAACACTCTTTGCGTCATGATTGGCAACCGCTTCATAATAGGCAGCTGCCGTATAAGAATCATATATACTTGAATGCATTCAACAAAAATAAAGCATTTTCAGAAAAAAGCAAGCTTTTGTTGAACAACATTCCAATAAAACTACTTCCGATAGATATTGACCTTCTTGGTGGTCTTGTTGCCCACTGCGTCTTTGACCACCACCTTGATGCAATTCTTGCCGGCTTTCAGATGCGAGTCCACTTCGTAATATAGCAAGTCGTTCTTGGCATCATACACTCCCAACAGCCAAGCATCGTTCGCATAGAGGTTGTAACTGTCGATACCCGTCATGTCATCGGTAATCTTTACTTTTAAAGTATTGCTTGATGTAATTGTATCGTTTTCTTTAAAATTCAGTATTTTAACAACTGGAGCAATGGAGTCTATCTTCAAGGCATACTGACCCAAAGTACGGGTGGAAGTCTCCACATAGCCATCGCTACAAAGCTTGCCTCCCAACGACGAAACCTTGCCGTTTTCATCGTAATGGGCAATGTACATCTTAGCGTTTTTAGCCCATTTTTCATTAGGCTTGATGCGTATCTTGAACAGCTTGAACACGGCTTGTGTGTCGTAACCGAAACGGTAGCAGCGCGAGCAGCAGCCCTTGGGATCGGTGGCACCGGTTTGCATCCAGGTATCCTTGAACAGCGTATTACGTTCCATCACCACCTGGAAGTCCTCGATTTCGATGCGGCTGTTTTGGCTTCCGTCGGCCTTCACGAAATACTGGCTGCGGTTGATCGGCTCCTTCTCCACTACGACCGGCTCGGTGCCCACCAACTTGAACGAGACGGTGGAGATGTTGCCTGCATAGTCGTAAATCATGAAGCAGACATTCACCGTGTCGCCTTCATTCACTTGAGCCACGCCGTTTTTGCGTTCCAACATGGAGAGTCTGTTGTAAGGATCCACCTGAGTACGCACATAGCGGCTGCCCTTGTCCTTGAATCGCTTGTAGTCGATCAAGCTGTTGATGTATCGGGGCTCGCTATACGAGAAGCTGTCGCATTCCATCCTGAAGCGCAGTTCGTCCTCGACATACAACTCGTAGGAATAGGGGCCGTTCTTGTTGGGCGAGGTGCCCACCTGGTCCTCGGTGTTGATGCCAAATGAAACCATGCCGTTGGCACGCACATAGTTGTAGCCTTTCAGCTTGTAATCCGTCTTTTTCCCCTCCACATCGAAATAAATGGGCTGGTCCTTCCCTTCCACGGTCGAGGTGTCGTTGGCTGGATAAACGGCAACCCCCTTGATGTTGGGTCGTACGTCGTCGGCAACATTCAATCCGAAATACAGCGGGTTGACAGGCTTCTCACTCTTGGTGTGGCGAATCTCATAATGCAGGTGCGGGCCTCCCGATCCGCCCGTATTGCCGGTATAGCCAATGAAATCGCCTTTCTTGATCGGGAAGGTCTCCTTGGTAAGATAGATGCTTGCCGAGAAGCTCTTGTTCCGATACTGATAATCTTTTACATAGTTCCCAATGGCCTTGTTGAAACGCTGCAAGTGTGCATAAACACTGGTGTAGCCGTCGTTGTGCGTGATATAGAGCACATTGCCGTAGCCGTAGGGCGAGACCCCGATGCGGCTTACATAGCCGTCGGCCACCGCATACACCTTCTTTCCTTCCACACCCTGCGTCTTGATGTCGACACCGGCATGGAAGCTGTTGGTGCGCAACTCGGCAAAGGTGGCGCTCAAATAAACCGGAATGTCGAGCGGCGAAGGATACTGGGGAAAGGCATCCTGCGCAAAGGCATTGGTTGCCAATAGAATAACGGAAAGAAACAAAGCGAATCTTTTCATGGGAAAACAAATTTTACTGCAAATATACGAAATATGTATATCTTTGCATTTACAGATATTTTGAATTTTTTGTAATGAGCTATTATCCAACGAAAAAGAAACGTGCACCATGGTTTGAGTATCCTGTGGCCAAGTTGGCGTTCAGGCTGCTGTTGGTTCTACTGCTCTTTTCGCTCAGCCGCTGGCTGATCTACCTTTTCAACACAGAGTTTTTCCATCATTTGAGTCTTGGTCAGGCCTTCCGCCTGTTTTTCATAGGGATGCGCTTCGATTGGGTGGTCATCGCCTACGCCAACATCCCGATGATCCTGTTATATTGCCTCCCCGCCAAATTCATCTACAACCAGCTACTGCAAAAGGTCGTCAACGTTTTGTTTGTCATCGTCAATTCCGTCATCATCACGCTGAACATGGTGGATGTCATCTACTTCAGGTTCATCGGCAAGCGCATGACCTCGGAGTTCTTCCAGTTTTTCGGCAATTCGGATGAAAACATCGCACCCATCCTGGGCCAGGTCGTCGTGGACTATTGGTACATGCTGGTGCTGGTGCTGTTGTTCGTGCTGGTGCTGTTGGTCGTGGGCAAACGCACCAAGTTGGCAAGGCAAACCGAGGTGATCACCAACCGCTGGTACTTTATCCAATGGATCTCGTTGATGGTTTTCTCCGTCTTGACGCCGTTGGCTTGCCGCGGAGGACTTCAAGCCAAACCGGTCAACATGACGACCGCCTTGAAATACGCCGATTCGCAAAACGTTCCCATCGTGTTGAACACGCCTTTCACCATGGTGAAAAGCTCGGGCGGTCATGCCTTGAAGGAGGTGCATTATTTCGAGCCTGAGGAGATGGACTTCTCCCCTGTGCATTACACGCTCCAGCCCAACAGGTTCCTTACAGGCGACCTCGACTATGCGCCCAACCTGGTGTTTCTGGTGCTGGAGAGCTTCGGCCAGGAGATGATCACCTACTACAATCCAGACCGCAGGTTCCAGCTGACACCTTTCTTGGATTCGTTGCTGGCACAAAGCCTGACCTTCAACGGACGCGCCAATGGTCGGCGCTCCATCGAAGCTCTACCTTCGTTGCTTTCAGGCCTGCCCTCCCTGATGGACGTGGATTTCACCTCTTCCGCCTACTTCGACAACCGCATCGACGGCCTTGGCCTGACGCTGAAACAACAAGGCTATAGCACCTCCATGTTCCACGGCGGCAACAACGGCACCATGAACTTTGACGTTTATGCCAAGAACGCCGGTTTCGACGACTATTATGGACGCAACGAGTATGGCAACGACGACGATTTCGACGGCCGATGGGGCATCTTCGACGGTCCGTTCCTGCAATACAGCCTCCGTACCCTCGACAGTGTCCAGCCGCCTTTCGCCACGGTGATCTACACACTTTCATCGCACCACCCCTACACCCTGCCCAAGCATTTCGAGATGCCCGATGAAAGCTATCTCTGGAGCGGTTTCGAGAAGACCGTTTACTATGCCGATTGTGCGCTTCGCGACTTCTTCGAGGAAGCCTCCCGGAAGCCTTGGTTCGACAGCACCTTGTTTGTCATCACCGCCGACCATGCCAACACCGAGCATTACCTTTCGGACTATAGCAACATATGGGGCATGTATTCCATTCCCATCGCCTTTTACATGCCTTCGCGGATTCCCGCCCAACAAAGCACCGAAATCGCCCAACAGGCCGATCTCAACGTGTCAATCCTATCAGCCATGGGCATCCATGACACCATCTTCTCCTTCGGCAGGAATGTGTTCGACTCCTTAAGCGAACCCAACTTTGTCGCCTATATCAACCAAACCTACCAGTATAGCGACGGGCAATATCTCATCCAGTCCGACGGCGACCAAACGATCGGCGTGTTCAACATCATCCGGGATCGGCAACTCAACGACAACCTGATTGACCGCATCCAATGCCCCGACCTGGCAAGAAAGCTGAAGGAACGCATCCAGGAATACAACAACAGATTCATCAACAACCAACTATACATCAACAAAGAATCCTTACATGAGCAAGCAGAGGATACGGTTCATCATCAACCCCATTTCTGGCCACAAACGGAACCATCACCTCGCTGACCAGATCCAGCAGGTTGTGGATGCCGAACGATTCGATTACGACATCAAGCTTTCCGAATATGCCGGCCATGCCAAGGCATTGGCACAGGAAGCCGTTGAGCAGCATTACGACATCGTGGCGGTGGCGGGTGGCGACGGATCCATCAATGAGGTGGGCACCCGTCTCATCGGCACCGACACTGCCTTGGCCGTGATTCCCTGCGGCTCGGGCAACGGCCTCTCCCGCTGTCTCCACATCCCCCTGGATCCCATCAAGGCGCTTGAGCTCATCAACCGCAACGCGACCTGCCTGATCGACACCGTCGTGGTGAACGAGGTGCCTTTCATCAGCATCTCGGGAACGGGCTATGACGCCCAAGTGGCCGACGACTACGCCAAGGACCCCCATCGCGGCTTCAACACTTATTTCCGTTACATCGTCAAGAACTATTTCCATCTCGGCGAGAAGGAATACACACTCGTGCTTCCCGACCGCACCTTCACCACCAAGGCCTTCTTCATCTCCTTTGCCAACTCCAACCAGATGGGCTACGACGTACCCATCTCCCCCAAGGCTTCGCTGTGGGACGGCAAGATCGACCTCTGCATCGTCAGGAAACCCAATGCCTTGGAACTTCCCATCGTGGGCAGCTATTTCCTGAGCAAGAACATGGACAAGTCGCCCAAAGTCGACATCCTGCAAGTCGAAGAAGCCACCATCATCCGTCCCGAGGCCGCCGTGGTCAACATCGACGGCGAGTCGATGATGTTCGAAAAAGACCTCCATATCAAGATCAACCCATTGTCGCTGAAAGTCGTTGTTTAATGATAACCCCTAACCCATGATTACGAAAGTCATCTCCTTTTTGATCCCCTTGTTCAAAGGCATGCATGTGAGCGACTATTACGCTGCCGTGTTCGCCGAAGGTATCGCCTTTCTGCTCGTGCTACTCGTCGGCGTCTTGCTGATGTATCTGGCCCGGTTCATCATCAAGAAAACCGTTTACAAGGTCATCCTCAAGTCGAAGTCGAAATACGACGACCAAATCGTCAACAACAAGGTTTTGATGCGTCTCTGCCTGCTGATTCCACCCATCATGGCCATGAAGACACTCAACGCCACGCTGCCCGACTTCCCCAACATGAGGCATTTCGTCATGGGCTTTTGCATCATTGCCGATATCATCATCATCACGATGGTGCTCTTCTCGGTCGTAAATGCAGGCAACGACATGTACAACATGCACCAGACCTCCAAGCGCAAGCCCATCACAGGCGTGGTGCAAACCATCAAGATCATCCTGATCATTTTCTGCGTCCTCCTCATCATCTCCTTCCTGATGGGCAAGAAAGTCAGCACAGTCATCATCGGCTTGGGAACCTTGTCGGCCGTTTTGTTGCTGCTGTTCCAAAATGTGATCTTAGGTTTTGTGGGGAGCATCCAGCTGACGGTAAACGACATGTTGCGCATCGGCGACTGGATTGTGATGGACAAGGCCGACGGCACCGTGACGGAGATCAACCTCACTTCAGTAAAGGTGCAGAATTTCGACAACACCATTACCACCATCCCCACTTCTTCCTTGGTCACCAACCAGTTCACCAACTGGAGAGGCATGTCGGAAGGCGGCGGACGAAGGATTATGCGCAGCATCACCATCGACACCTCGTCGGTGAAGTTCTGCACACCCGAGATGATCGACCGATTCAAGAACATTGAGAAAATACATCAGTTCATCGAGGAAAAAGAGGCGGACATCGCCGAATACAACAAGGCAAACAACATCGACACCAGCAACATCATCAACGGACGCCAACAGACCAACCTGGGGGTGTTCCGCGCCTATATCCTTGCCTACATCAATGCCAACCCGAAACTCAACCACAACATGACCATGATGGTTCGCCAGTTGCAGCCCAATGAGTTCGGTATCCCGCTGCAGGTATATGCCTTCAGCATGGACAAGGAATGGGTCAAATACGAGGAAATCCAAAGCGACATCTTCGACCATATCATCGCCGCCGCTCCGTTGTTCGACCTGAAGATTTTCCAAAGAAAGGTGTGAGATGGAGGAAGGATTTGTGAGTGCCGGAAAAAAGTTTACCGAACGATACCTGCAGGTGATGTTCTCCACCCTGAAGGACGCCACACTTGAGCAGGTGCAGGAGGAGTTGGAGCATTGCCGCAACATCAACCGGAAACCCGTCAGGGTGCCGCGGCTTTTCAGGAAACACTTCTCGGAGACCGCCTTCCAAGCCGCCAACGGCTTCAACATGCAGGTGTTTTGGCACAACGACGGCCACGACCGCGACAACCTCATCCTGTATTTCCATGGCGGCGCCTGCATCTATCAGCCCGTCTTCTTCCATTGGCGCTTCATCCACGACCTTGCCATCCGCACGCACTATCCCGTGGTGATGCCCGTGTATCCCAAATACCCCGAATACCATTGCGCCGACAACATCGCCGTGCTGCTCGACTTTTATGAGCAGTATGTCATGAAACAGGGTTTCAAGCGAATCATCCTGATGGGTGATTCCTTCGGAGGCAACATCAGCATGGTGATGGCGCAGGAGATAGCAAAGCGTGGCTTACAACCCATCTCGGCCTTGGTGTTGATGTCGCCTTGTGTCGATAACGCCTTCACCCGTCGCGACCAAATGAAGGCCTTGCAGCCCTTGGACCAGATGATCAAGCTGGAACGCATGGAGACCATCATGGGAGGCTGGCGCGGCGAGTTGCCCGCCAAGCATCCCTGGGTCAGTCCCATCTACGGGGATGTAAGCACCTTCCCCGACAACACCATGCTAGTTTTCGGCAGTAACGAAATCCTGAAAGTAGATGCCTTGTTGTTGGTGGAAAAAATGCAAGAATTAGGGAAACCCATACAGGCCATGGAATTCGAAGGCATGTTCCACACCTTCCCGCTGTTCCCCGTAAAAGAGGGATTTCAAGCGATTCGAGCGATAGCACGTCATTGCGAGCGGAACGAAGTGAAGCGTGGCAATCCAATTTGACCTGAAATAGTTCAGGTTGGATTGCTTCGCTTCGCTCGCAATGACATTATCGAAGCGTTTCTTTTATCCTTATTAACTGTTCTAACAATGACTCCACATGTTCAAGAGGAAGCATATTAGCCCCATCCGACTTGGCATGTGCCGGATCGGGATGCGTCTCCATGAAGATGCCGTCGGCACCTGCCGCGATGCCTGCCTTGGCGATGACCGAGATCATCTCGGGTTTCCCTCCCGTTACGCCGGAAGCCTGGTTGGGCTGCTGCAACGAATGGGTCACGTCGAGCACCACAGGAACGCCGAAGCCTTGCATGACGGGGATGTTGCGGAAATCGACCACCAGGTCCTGATAGCCGAACATGGTACCGCGTTCGGTGAGCATCACTTGGTTGTTGCCCGACAGCCTCACCTTCTCCACGGCAAAGCCCATGCTATCAGCCGAGGCGAACTGGCCTTTCTTGATGTTGACCACCTTGCCCGTCTTGGCAGCAGCCACCAACAGGTCGGTCTGCCGACACAGGAAAGCCGGGATCTGCAGGATGTCGGCCACTTCGGCAGCCATGGCGGCTTCTTCGGCCGTATGGATGTCGGTGATCACAGGAACGTCGAATTGCTCACGGATCTTGCCCAAGACCTTCAAGGCCTTTTCGTCCCCTATCCCCGTAAACGAATCCAACCGCGAACGGTTGGCCTTGCGGTAGGATGCCTTGAAAACAAAGGGGATGCCGAGCTTTGAGCAGCACGCCACGAGGGTCTCGGCGATGCGTAGCGGCGACTGCTCGTCTTCGATCACGCATGGTCCGGCAAGCAGAAAGAAACGGCCGTCCTGACGGTATGGATAGTGAATCATTCTTGTATTTTTTGCAAAATTAGGAATCTTTTTATTATTTTTGAAGGCTAAATGGAAAAAACTATTATGGAGGTCCCTATGAAACACCTGAAAAGAGCATTTTTTGCCATGGCCTTTATGGCATTAGGAATCAGCGCCCATGCGCAATATGTCATCACCCATGCGAAGATGGCCATGCCCGGCCAGCAGAAAGGCATCTATTATGCCCTCCCCCGCACCGTCATCAAGTTGGATTTGATCATCGACGAGACGGAACTGATTGAAGGGCCTTGCAGCGACTACGCCTATATGGTGGGGGCCAACGACTACATCACGAGCGACGGCATGGAATACCATCTCAGGGATATCCGGATGAGCACCTATGCCGAGGCCGATCCCAGTGCCACGTTCTTCGTCTCCATGAGTCCAAGGAAAGACGATGCCGCAGCGTTTTACCTGACCTCGAAAGGCATCCTCCAAGGTGTCGGCATCATGGGCGGTGAGTTGATCGAGCCCACCGTTGTCGAGGAGGCTTGCAAGGCATCCAACCAAGACAGGATCTTCAAGTTCCAATACGGAAACGGCATGAGAGGCCGCGACCAGTTGGCTCGTTCGGCCGCTGAGATGATCAACAGGATCCGTGAGGAGAAGATCAAGCTGCTGACCGGATTCCAGGAGACGGCTTTCACCTTGGACACTTATCGTCAGATGTATGCCGACCTCGATGCCATGGAGCAGGAATACCTCAGTCTTTTCGTGGGCAAAAGGATTGTCAACACGGTGGTTCAAACGGTGTATGTGACCCTCACGAAAGACGTACCGTCGCAAACCGTCGGGTCCTTCTCTGAGGAGAAAGGTTTCTCTTCGTACGATTTGGGGTTGGGCAATACGCTCACCGTTCAGGCCATCTCGCTGCAGACCACGGGCAGCATCAATCCCCCGAGCCAGTCGGCGGTGGAGACTTTAAGCCACGACAACAAGCTGTTTTATCGCATTCCCGAGACCGCCTACGTGAAGGTCAGCCTCGGCGACGACGTTCTCATCGAAAGGCGCGAGACTTTGGCGCAGTTCGGCGTCTTCATGCTGGCGCCTCTCGGCAGGACCAAACTCGGTTTGGATCCCAACACGGGACAGATCATCAGCATGGGGATGGAGTGATTGTTAAAATCACAACAATGCCGCTATTTTTCGCAATTCCTTCAATCGATTGACGATTGAGCTGTCCTTTCTAGCCACATGTAAATTGTATTTCATTTGAAGATACATTAAGGAATCGGCCGGGACATCCAGGACGGCTTCAAACATGAGAGCAGTCTTTGCTGTCAAAGGCCTTCGAGCGTTCAAGATTTCATTAAGGACAGAATACGACAATCCCATCTTTTCTGCCAAATACCTTTGAGAGAGTTTTCTTTCTTCAATTTCATCTTTCAATACCTCTCCAGGATGTGTTGGATATGCGCCTTGTATTATGTTTTCCATGATTATCCTTTATAATGATTTGACAACTCTATTATATTACATATTACTAGCAAATTCTCATCGACAGTCGTTCTAAACTCAATTCTATATTGGTCATTTATCCTCACTGATTCCAATCCATTTTTGTCCCCTTTTAATCTTTCATAGTGAAGTGCGTTGAAACGGAATAAATCTTCTTGCCGGCTAACTGAATCAAGAATATCAATTACCCTGATGTATTTCCTAATCACCTGTGGTTGAAAACGATATTTCTTATCCGTCGTTTTTCCCAAAAAGTACATTTCCTTTAAATAATCTTTTTCAAATCGAATTACCATTTTCCTATCGAATGCAAAAATACAATATTTCAATTGATATTCGCATTTTTTGCGAATATTTTATTTGGTCAATATTAAAAGATCGAAACAGAATGATTTTACAAAGATATGGAAAAAAAGATTTGATTAAACGAATTAATAAAAACTATTTTTTTATTTATGATTTGTTACATTCAGCAAAAAGATACATTATTCTGTCACCAACTCTCACAATCTCACATAATCCTTTGTCCGGCTGGTCCCAATCCGCTCTTCCATGCGAATGCGTTGGTGGTCATAGCCGTAAGTATAGCAAATGCTGTCATTACCTTGCTTTACCTTGCTCACCTTGTCGAATCCCGTGTAGGTGACAGTCTGCGCTGTGGCAGGAAACACTCCTTCTGCCGTTGTGGCGGCATCCAAGGCATGGGGCTTGGTGGTGGTGCTATATACGGCGTTGGAGAACACGGCCTGCCCGTCGGCGGTCTTGGCCGTCAAGCGGCCATAGCTGTCGTAGGACGACGCACCTGTCGGCGTCGTCCCAAGCCTCACCTCCGTCAGGCGATTCTGGCTATCGTAACCGAAAGTTTCCACTAGACTTCCCATGTGATCTGTTCGTGAGGCTAAATCTTATTATTATTCACATAGATTCATCAAAAACTGATAATAACAAAACTTGAGATAGATTGTGTTTCTCTATGAAACCACATCTAATTTTGCATCTCATATTGGTTGCCATTAAGCAATTCCAAATCAATATAAACCCCTTCGTGTTTAATGGGATTCTTAAATGTTGAGTCATCGCTAATGCATAGTTCGTATTCTGAATACAACTGCGCTGATAATGAAATGCATTCAAACAACAATAATAAAACTCGAAATGACTTTTTCATTTGTTTTCTATTTTCAAAATGGAGATATATAAAGGTAATTGGGTGCTATATTATCCTTATTTTAGTTTATAACTAAACACCATACTAACAAATGATCCCATTACAAACAAAAACACCAAAAACCCCTTAAACCATTTACATCGTTCGTTTTTATATTTCTTTTTCTTTTCTTCAAATAATTGTTCCGAATTTGGGAAAAAACGGTTGTTAAAAAAAACAATAATACAAAAAGGTATTAGGACAAGAATTATTATCTCTTTTGTCAGTTTTATTCCCAATAGTTTCAACAAAACATTAACTATGGCAATGGTGTATAAACCGAGTGCGCTAATCAACAATGTGTGGCCTTGAGTAATGAAATCCTCAAAGGGCATACGCTTCTTGTAAAACAATGCAATCCGATAGAAGCAATAATCAAAAAGTTGTTTCATAATGGTTCATTTAAATGGTTGATATTCCATTAATCCAGGGTTTATTCCGTCCTCAATCATTGGAAGGATTGTAGTTTGTGAATACCAATATGTAACTTGTTTACCACCTAAGAACCAAATCAATGATGGCAATCCAAACAATTCTGGCGCCACTACTCCAGCAAAACCAATAAATGTATCAAAGCCATATTCAAGTTTTCCTTCAGTTGTTGTAGCTTGGTCAAATTGATAATATGATAAGCCAACACCAACAAGTCCTAGAACTCTTCCTGCATTAGTATATCTACTATTCATCAATTTTCCAAAAGTAGTTTTTCCTCCTGTATATTGGTTCCCATTAAAACGAAAATCTCTGATATTACCCATTTTATCCATCCATGTTTTTGTGAATGGATTGTAATATTTATTTGATAAAATAGAAGTGTATAAATTGGCAGAAATCAATATTTTAGACCCGATTTCAACATTGACATTTTGGCTTTGCGTTGTGTGGTAATAGTTTCCCCCATGGTTTCCTCCACCTCCGCCTGCACCCTGAATAGTAGGTTGGCTGTTGTTTACCATACTCCATTGTTGATCGCTTCCTCCACCACCATAATAATAGGGAGTATAAACAAATTCATCATAGAACAATGGAGTGGCGGTTACTGTCACTTCATCCAGCAGATATCCACTCGCCCAACCTTCAAAAACGACATATGGTGGCGGATCGTCAGGAGAAGAACCGTTTCCACTTCCCGCCAACCATCCTGTGGGATCCACAAATCTCAGCGGATTGTACATGCAGTAGGCATAGCGGTTGAAGCCCATGGCACTTGTGGGATCCTGCACATAACGGTCGGCTGAGAGGAACGACGAGGTAACAGGGTCATACATCCTTCCGTTCATG
>JAFYNJ010000021.1 GCA_017549805.1 Bacteroidales bacterium | reverse complement strand
GGCGGCATGGCCATCGGCATGTCCCTCAGCGGCACTGTGCAGAACTTCGCCGGCGGCATCATCCTTCTGGTGTTCAAGCCCTTCAAGGCCGGTGACTTCATAGAGGCGCAGGGCACCACGGGCATCGTCACCACCGCCGCCACCAGTGTTGGTAGTGGTGCCAGTAGTAGCTGTGGTGTTTTGCCACATGGCCCAGCCAGTGGGTGAAACGTACAGTGAATCAACAGGATCGATGATTTCTTCAAGAGTGATATTGAAGGTGGCATCAGCTTCGATCATCACGGTGTCGTTGTAGATGGCATAGCCAGGCAACACAACCTCGATGGCGTAGTTGCCCTTACGGACAGCCTCGAAGGTGTGGGTAGCTGTTTCATCAATAGTAGCTTGGTAGGTCTGGAGACCAGCCATTTCAACGGTAGCACCAGCAGGTGATTGGGCATTGTTGAGGCTGATGTTGAAAGTAACGTCGGCTTCCATATCCTTGTCGATGATGTTGGACCAGAGGATCTCTGAATAGCCGAAGCCTGTTTCGCCACCAGGACCGCCACCGCCGGCAAGACCGTCGAATACGATGTTGTCAACTGACATGCAGTCGCCCGTCGGATTGACGCTACCATCCTTGGTGTAGGACCATCTGAAAATGTGTGAACCAGCTGTGACATTGTATTCGAAGTGGTTCCAACCAGGATTATTGGCACCGTATGAGAACTGTTCAGCACCGTCGATGAAGAAGCGGCACTTATCCCAAATGGTTGAAGTACCTTCGCCTTGGCAGTTGGCATCGAAGCTCACGGTACCGTCAGCTACGTATTCAACAGTAGCTTCAATGGCGGACTCTGAACTTGCCACACCACCGTTGGTGCTCTTCATGCAGTAAGCGCTGCCGCTGTTACCGCCAGCAACAACATCCCACGGATAGCTGGAAACAGTGTTGTCGAAATCATACTGGCTGAAGTCGCCGGTTTCGAAGTCGATGGTCAAGCTGCCGGAAGTGGTGCTACCACCGCCTCCGCCGCCACCGCCGCTGGAACCGTCGGAGGTAATGGTGACATCATCAATCCAAATCTCATATTGGTCTTCGCATGCATCATGGAATGCAATGTAAATGCTTTGGCCAGCATAGGAACTCAGGTCGATTTCATGTGAACGCCAGTTGTCATAACGGTTAGCATTGTGGCGCACGATAGCATTGCCCTTGCTGCCCTTAGCGCTGCCAGTCCAGATTTGTGTAAAGTCGCTGGCAGTTGGGTTGTCAACGGTAGCGACACACACCGAGAAGCTTTCAGGATAGGTGTCGTTGGCATTGTCGGCCCAGAAACTCAGCGAAGAACCATCAACAATATCATACTTCTGAGGAGAAATGAGGTAGCTGTCGGTGTTGAAAGATCCCACATAGTCAACGTATGAGTAGCACATGGCAAATCCAGTACCGCCATGAGCATGTGTGGTGTAGTCATAACCGCCAGGATTGTTGTCACTGTGTAGCCAGTAACCGCCGTCGCTGTTAACGGTGAGAACCGTCCAACCTTGGAGACCGCCTTCGAAATCGAAGTTAATGGTTTCACGACCCTTCTCCGGATAGTGGTGGTTGCCCTGATAGTAGGCTTGGATACCCCACTGGTATTCACCATACGGGAGGTTAGGCCATTGAGCGTCGATGTAGCTGAAGACATCGGTTGATGGGGTAGCGATTTGTTCTACGAGCGTGTCACCCACGTTGTTTCTACGATAGAGGTAGAACTTCGAGAGCTGACGATCGTTTCTGACTCCACCTCTCTTGGCGCCGCCATCACTGATGGTGATGTCGTCAACATCAATATAGAAGTAGTCGGTGGAGTTGAAGTGACGGAGAGCCACCCAAATGTTCTGGCCAGCGTACGAGCTAAGGTCAGCGGTAAATTCATACCAAGTGCCTTGATCGTTGGTACCGCGGATATCATGTTCTCTGTCAACAGTGGTACCTTGAGGTCCCTTGGCTGTCATGGTCCATTCTTGGATCGTAGTGAAGGCAGAGGCACTGCTGTTGTTGGTAGTAGAAACGGCAACACCGAAATGTTCAGCAGCCCAAGAAGCATCTTGTGCGCAAGCCCAGAAGGAGATGGCTGCACCGTTGTGTGCAGTGATCTGGGTAGGAGCCACAAGGTAGTTGTCAGGAGTCAATGGACCATAGTTGTTGTCGTATGATTGCGAATAAACGATACCCATTGATCCATTATGTCCGCCGAATGAACTGTTGGCGACCCAATCAAAACCGTCACCGTCGGCATCAATGAGGGTCCAACCCATCAAAGTACCGTCTTCGAAGTCGTAGGTTTGAGCGCCTGGTGTGGGAGGAACAGGAATATCCTGACGATACATGGTGATGTCGTCAACATACACGCAGTCGTCGTTGCTGTTCACCGAGCTGTCCTTGGTGTATTCCCACTTGTAGGTGTGGGTACCTTCGGTCACTGCAAACTCCTTGTAGGAGTAAGGGAGGGCGCCACTCAAGGCTTGGCCTTGTTCGGTACCATCGATATAGAAGTGGAACTTGTCCCAGTTGGCCTCGGAGGAAACCATTACCCAGAAGCCCATCTTGCCGTCGTAAGGAACCTCGAGGGTGACCTCAATGGTAGAGCTGCCGCTGGCAACGCCTTCGCAAGTTGACTTCATGCAGTAGGTGCCTTCGTGCGGGTTGGAGGTTGTGATAGCCCAAGGATGGGTGGCGGGCAAGGTGAACTCAGCCTGGCTGAAGTCGCCAGTCTCGAAGTCAACGATCAATTCGGCGGGATCCCACGACCACTCAACCAACACATCGTCTTCTTCTTCGGTAGCCCTGATCGTGCCGAGTGTAGCCCAGTCTTCAAGAGCGTAGATGTTGACATCGGGAGTGAGTGTGTTGTAGGTCATCACGAATTCTTCGCTTGGATTGGCCTGATAGCCTTCCTTGATAGCGATAGCCTGGAAGTTACCGGCAAGAGCCTCGCCTTCAAAGTAACCGCTAGGATTGGTAGCGCCAGGCAGCGTGATGGCTTGTTCAACACCGTATTCATCAAGACCAATGAGTTGGATAACAGCATTGTAAACAGGAGTGATGCTGTCGATCTCCCAAACGTGGCCGTTGATGGTGCCGATACCGGTCATGTAAACCGTGATGGGATCGGTGAGTTCAGATTCGCCTTCATCGTAAAGGGCGGCGAGCTGGAACTCATAACCCGTCATGTTGTATTCAAGGCCTTCAACAGAATAGGTGGTGCCTGTGATCGGGGTTTCGTTGACCTTCACACCGTCCTGATAGAGGTTGTAGCCCTTGTGAGAACGAGCGGCGGGTTCCCATGTGAACACGGCGGCATCGCCAGGATAGAGGTTTTCGGATTCAACTGCAAAGCCTTCAACACCGTCGATCATAGTGGTGAAACCAGTGATTTCGCCATAGGTGGTGCCAACGCTGTTGCGAGCGTTGATCTGTACGAAGTAGGTCTTGTTGTGTTGCAATTCCGTTAATTCCATGGATTCATAGAGATAGTTGGTCCAATCCACGAGGATGTCGGTGGGAGGCCAAATCGTTCCAAAGAGAATCTGGAATTCAGAAGTGTAGTCGCCAAAAGCCCATTGCATGAGATCACCGTTGTCAACGCCCAATTCACCATCGGCAGGGCTGATGATCGTGGCTTGCTCTGGAAGAGGAGGTTCTGCAGTGGTGATACTGACACTGAATTCTGGATCCGTGGAAGCCATGGCAACATAGTAACTGCCAGCGGGGACAAACATGTCGGAAACCTGTTCGCCGCGGTTGCGATGTTTGGGAACGAGTTGATTCCTATGCATCGTGGCGTTCTTCACAACACCTGCTTTTTCGCCAACGGTGCCGTTGCTGAAGGACAGGGAGTTCATGTCAGCGAGATTCATCACGACGCTACGACCACCGAGATAAGGATATTCCAAGTGGAGGAAAATCTCAGGAGTTAGATTCTCATTGCTGCTCCAAGTGGTTCCATTCAAAGTGTACCAAACCTTTGCATTGGCAGGGTCTACTGGAACTTTTCCACAATAAGCGGCGAATGGACTTTCAGAATAAAGTATCACCCAGAGGTTTTCCTCTTCGCCAACTTCAAATGGAGCGGTGACATCAATGATGAAGTATGACAGTGCAGTAGCAGCTTCACCCATTTCTTGAGAGTAAATGAGTTCTGCATCGGCCGGAGTATCGCCACCTCTCAACACATAGAGATCATATGCGTAAGCTTCACGAGCGGCGGATTCAACTTGGGTCAAGTAGCATTGGCCATAACCTGCGAGATATTCGGGAGCAACTTTGTAGCCCCACATAAAACCTCCACCGGAAGAAGTCCCAAAGAAGGTATTAGTGCCGATTGAATCACCGTTATAATCATAATTGAACCATACATTGATAGGAGTGACGTTAGCTCCAGAACCGAGCGTGTTATCTGCTCCAGGTCCACCTTCGCCGTTGAAATCTTCAGCATAGATGGCGGAGTTGCCATTGGCGCCAGCTGTAATAGCCGACAACATGACATCTTCTTCGAAGGTTACTTTGTAAACTGCATCAACTGCGTCGGCATTGCCATCAGGCAATTCATAGTTGTGATAGATGCCAGCAGGAGCATTTCCTGTGTAGGGGAAGGTGTTGACTTCGATAGCATTCTCCCAAACGTCACCATCCAATGGGTTATAGGCTGTGGCGGTAATGGGAATAAGGGTAGCGCTTCTATCGTCGGTGTAGGTCACCGTGATGTTGCCATCATGAGAGCCGGTAACGCCATTGCCTGTGGCAACTTCAACTTCAACAGATTCGCCAGTGGCCAAAGTAAAGGGAGCTTCGGTGCCAAGGGTGAAGTAGTTGTCGCTGGAGGTCAATGCCGAAACGATGGCATTGCCGCCTGTGTTGGCCAACGTGAAAGTCATAGGAGCCATCCAAGCACCATTGGGACGCATGCCCATGTCGATGGAACTGGGGGTAGCTACGATATTCGCAGGTAACAGATCCATATCCATCTTAATGTAGTTTTTAACATTCAAGACAGTGCCATTGACATCTGGGTTATCTATTGGATAAATGCCACCGTCACGATAAACACGAAGAGCCGATCCCGTGCTATTGAAAACAGAGAATGACGGAGCGGATAGATATGATCCAGTGGCATCTTGTACGCAAACCAGCAGGTTATCGTTTCCATTGTACATAAAAGGAGTGCCCAAAGTAATGGTTACCCAGCCTTGAGTGAAGGTAACTTCACCTGAGAACAGAGCGTCCGTTTCGTTGAACAATTCCCAAGCGTTGGAAGATGAAGTTCCAGAGGTGATTTCGAATGTACTTCTAGTGACATTCTTCATGAACAAGTTGATGACACGGGTTCTGTCATCGCCAGAAGCCATCTGGAAACTAATGGAGTTGATGATACCACCCATGCCAATCTCCTCAGCAGTGTAGATCTGTTGAGTGAGAGAGTAGTTGTAGTATGTGTAAGTAGGAAGATAACTGTTTGTTGATGCGGCTGTTCCTACTTCCACCTCTACTCCTGCTTTCATTGTACCGATGAAGGCAAACAAAAGCATCGTAAGTGTTAGAAATACTTTTTTCATGATTGAAAATTTAGTTAATACTTATTGTTGATTGATTATTATTTTCAATTTTCAAGTGCAACACGGAGTGTCACCCCTTTCGAGGTGACGCTCCATGTTAGGATTTCATTACTTGTTAACGACAATGCGTTTCACGCTTCTACCGTTTTCAGTAACAATGCTGACCATATAGACGCCGTTTCCGAACGGAGCCATGTTGATGACGGTTTCGTTGCCTTCAACAGTCCTGTCGTAAACCATCTGGCCAAGCATATTGACGATGCTGATGCGCTTCATGTCGGCAGCGTTGATGTGGAGGTCGCCACTGGTCGGGTTAGGATAGATGGAGCGAACCACATCCATTTCTGCAACACTCGTAGGATCGGCTGCGATGACGATCGAAACCGGGCAGGAGAAGTTGTAGTCGTTGTCAACATAGATAACAGTATATTCGTGCTCAAGTTCATCTTCAGCAGTGTAAGTGAAGGTTTGGTCGGTGGTTGCGCCAACAACTTCGCCGTCCACTAAGATATTGAATTGACCAGGTGTGTAGCTGGTGGTGATGGTAGTACTACCACCGCCGCCACCGCCGCCGCCGGCACCAGTGGTGATGGTGATGTCATCAACACACATGATGTACTGGTCGGTGCAGTTGAAGTGACGGATGGCGATGTACTTCTGGCCAGCGTACGCGCTGAGGTCAGCAGTAAATTGATGCCATGTACCAAGTTTGGAGCCATTGCCATCACGTGATTCGCGACCACCGTCCAAAGCGGAAGTCTTGGCAGTCAAAGTCCACTCTTGCACAGAGGTCCAGCCGCTTGTTCCGTTGTCGGAGACAAACACACCGAAGTGGTCGGCAGGATAGCTGGCGTCGGTGGCAGCTGCCCAGAACGAGATGGAAGCACCGTTGCCGAGGGTCATCTGAGGCGACACGAGGTATTCATCCGGAGTGAGGGCACCCACGCCGTTGATGTAGGAACCGCTGCAGATGGCGTTAGTGCCATTGTGGTACCAGTCAAGGGTGAGGCTTGCGTAGTAGGTCCAAGTGGAAGGAATAGCGCTTGTCAAGCACCAGGTCCAGCCGTCGTTGTTGCCGTCGATCACGTTCCAGCCAGCCGGCAGGCCGCCTTCGAAGTCGACGGTTATTTCATCACGACGTCCACTGGTCAACTGCATGTCGTCAACGCACATGATGTACTGGTCGGTGCAGTTGAAGTGACGGATGGCGATATACTTCTGTCCAGCGTAAGCGCTGAGGTCAACGGTGAATTGATTCCATGTACCAAGTTTGGAGCCATTGCCATCACGTGAAGCACGGCCGCCGTTGCCGCCTGACTTGGCAGTCAAAGTCCACTCTTGTACAGAGGTCCAGCCGCTTGTTCCGTTGTCGGAGACAAACACACCGAAGTGGTCGGCAGGATAGCTGGCGTCGGTGGCAGCTGCCCAGAATGAGAAGGTGGAGCCACTGCCGAGGGTCACCTGAGGCGACACGAGGTATTCATCCGGAGTGAGGGCGCCCACGCCGTTGATGTAGGAACCACTGCAGATGGCGTTGGTGCCATTGTGGTACCAGTCAAGAGTGAGGCTTCCGTAATAGGTCCAAGTGGAAGGAATAGCGCTTGTCAAGCACCAGGTCCAGCCATCGTTGTTGGCGTCGATCACATTCCAGCCAGTAGGCAGGCCGCTTTCGAAGTCAACACTGAAGCTGTCGCCACCACCTCCTGGAGGAGGAGTTGGGCCAGTACCGCCGGCGAGCTCGATGTCGTCAACGCAGATAATGTACTCGTCGGTGCAGTTGAAGTGACGGATGGCAATGTACTTCTGGCCAGCGTAGGCGCTGAGGTCAACAGTGAATTGATACCAGGTACCGAGTTTGGCACCCTTGCCTTCACGTGAGTTGTAACCACCCATGTTTTCTGTCTTGGCAGTCATCGTCCATTCTTGTACCGAGGTCCAGCCGCTTGTTCCGTTGTCGGAGACAAACACGCCGAAGTGGTCGGCAGGATAGCTGGCGTCGCAAGCAGCAGCCCAGAATGAGAAGCTGGAGCCGCTAGCGAGGGTCACTTGAGGTGACACGAGGTATTCATCCGGAGTGAGGGCACCCACGCCGTTGATGTAGGAACCGCTGCAGATGGCGTTGGTGCCATTGTGGTACCAGTCAGGTGAGGTTGTATAGTAAGTCCAAGTGGAAGGAATAGCGCTTGTCAAGCACCAGGTGTAGCCGTCGTTGTTGGCATCGATCACAGTCCAGCCAGCCGGCAGGCCGCTTTCGAAATCAACGATGAAGCTGTCACCGCCACCTCCTGGAGGAGGAGTCGGACCAGTGCCACTACCGGTGGTCCAGTTGAGGGTCACATCGGCAAGTTCAACCTCGCCCGTCAAGGTGTCGATTTGGGTGTCAACATGATCGCAGTCCCAATATACGAAGTCGGCGAGGACGAATTCGCTCATGCCGGTGGTGTAAACCACGGCGACACCAGCGTTGTAGGTCATACCGTCTTCGAGGTTTTCAGTGTTGAGAACCATGTAGTTGTCGGTGGTTTCACCTTGGAAGATGCCGTCGAGAACGACGTGGTATCTTTCAGGAACTCTGTTGTTGCCCATCATGTCGGTCCATCTTGCGAAGCCGGTGTGTGAAACAACGAATGAGGAAACAGGAGCCAACATTTCTTCCAAAACAATGGTGAACTCAACGGGATCTTCCCAGATGTCCAAGGTGTCGCCTTCAACAGGAATCACCTCGTCGTTGAGATAAGGAGTCATGCCGTTGAGAGAAACGGTGAGCACATACTTGCCTTTGTGGAAGTCTTCCACCTCCATGATGCCAGTGCTATCAATGGTAGCGGTATAGACCAGGTCTTCCTCGTTAAGGTTGGTGAAGGTCACCACAGTACCTGTCACTGGGCCAGCGTCGGAAACCACGGTGGTGGTCATGTAGGAATCCATGCTCTTGTAAACCTGGTTGGACCAAACGATTCCAGTAACGTTGTTGTCGCTTCTTTCAACCCAAGGATAAACGGCTTCAACACCGTATTCATAAATACCATCGTTCAGGTTCACCCAGTCTGTGTCGAGATAGGTGGTGTCAGAGAAGTCCATGCCATATTCGCCAGCGATCAATTGAACGAGCAGTGAATCTTCAGGCATGACCTGGTTGAGGACGGTCTTTCTATATACGTTGAAATAGTGGTCTTCGGTAACGAGTTGTGAGCCACCAGTGGGGGTGCCAGGACCGCCGGGTTCACCGCCGCTCGTGGCCTCGGCAAGTTCATAGATGCCGATGAGGTTCGGGCTCTGTTGCACGTTGCCATAGAAAGCGAGCTTGTCGCCATAGTTGGCAATGAAGCAACCACCAGCAATACCTGAGCTGAAGCCAGGTGTCGTGGCAAAGTCGAGAACAGGACCACTAATGGTGTTGGTGGCGATGTTGAAGTCATAGACCTTGGCGTCGCTGTTGGGCTGGCAGAACAGATAGAGGTGTTCAACATCGTCGTCATCCTTGTAGTAAGCCGAACCGTAAGCACTTGTCGGAGCAGGGCCACTTTGGAGCAAAGCACCTGTACGGCTGTACAGAGCCAATGTTTCCCAGTTGCCTGACCAGAAGCCGTCGCGTTCAGGATCGTAGGCGAGGTGACGTGAGGTCAAACCAGAGCAGTTGATGGTGCCCACCAAGGTTCTAGCGGTGAAGTCGAGGATGAAGATCTGGGCGCCGCCAGAACTACCGTAGAAGTATTCACCGTCGTAGGTGAGGTCGCGGATGCCAGTGGCGCCAGCGATATCAAAGCCTTCGATGAAGTTGCCTTCCATATCATATTGATAGAAGGTATAGCCGCCTGTTGGAGTAGCTTGCCAGCTGGCAGTGTAGATATTAGTGCCATCGGTAGCAACAGCTTGCTGACCTGCGCTGGTTCCCTGGAAGGTGCCGAGGAGATCCCACATTGCTCTAGCGGGAGCGGTAGCGATATGAGTACCGCAGGCTTCAGCGTAAGCGGGAGCAGCTTTCGAGCCGTCGCTCAATTCGATATCATCAACGCACATGATGTATTGGTCGGTGCAGTTGAAGTGACGGATGGCGATGTACTTCAGGCCTGCGTAAGCGCTGAGGTCAACGGAGAATTGATGCCATGAACCAAGTTTGGCACCCTTGCCGTCGCGTGATGCGCGACCACCATCGATGCCGCCTGACTTGGCAGTCAAAGTCCATTCTTGAACCATGGTCCAGTCGCTTGTTCCGTTGTCGGAGACAAACACACCGAAGTGGTCGGCAGGATAGCTGGCGTCAGTAGCAGCTGCCCAGAATGAGAAGGTGGAACCGTTGCCGAGGATCACCTGAGGCGATACGAGGTATTCATCCGGAGAGAGGGCGCCCACGCCGTTGATGTAGGAACCGCTGCAGATGGCGTTAGTGCCATTGTGGTACCAGTCAAGGGTGAGGCTTCCGTAGTAGGTCCAAGTGGTAGGAATAGCGCTTGTCAAGCACCAGGTCCAGCCGTCGTTGTTGGCGTCGATCACGTTCCAGCCGGTAGGCAGGCCACCTTCGAAGTCAACCGTGAAGGTGTCGCCACCACCCGTGCTGCCACCGCCGCCGGTGTTTCCGAACGACCAGGTGACTTTGGCCATTTCATTGTTCAGCGTGTCAATGACTTCGGCATAAACTTGATAGACGGGGCTGTAAACCTCGTGCATGTAGATGACATCAAGTTCATTGGTTTCGGCGTAAACAATGTCAAGGTCTTCAATCTTAACGGGCTCGTAAGCACCGCAGGTTGCCTTGAGAGTGTATTGACCTACTTTTACATTATTAATATTATAGGTACCGTCGGCTGCTGTTGTGTCGATGTAGCTAACGGTGTTGTTGAACTCATCCTTGCCTTCGAGTTTCACGAGGACGTCGGCAATCGGGTCTTCAGTGATGAGGTCCTTGATGACACCAGTCACGGTGGTGTAACCGGAAACCTTCACATAAACGGTGTTGGAGAAGTTCGATTCACCGATATCATAAATACCGGTCACGTTGACGGCGTGGCCTTCACCCATCATGTAAGCAAGGTTGGTGAGTTCGTATTCTCTTTCGGTAATCGGTTCGGTGTTCACCTTCACGCTGTCAACATAAACATTGCAGCCAAGGAGGTCACGATCTCCGAAGATGCCTTTCGCACCATGGTTCAGGGCGATCTGGTTCTTCACGTCCATCACAGTGCCGCTGTAGCCAGCAGGGTTGCTCGGAGTGTAGTTGGTGTCGTCGCTGTAGATACGAATAGCCTGTGCAGGAGCGCTGAACACGTTATAATAGATTGACGAAGTCCAGGTGCCCGTGTTGTCATCCACGACAATGGCGAGGTTGGTGCCATCGAATGTGAATGGATTGACAAGGTTGACGGTGGTCCAGGTATTGGGAGTCATTGCCACATTGCCTGAGTACACGAGGTCGTCAGCTGTCACGGTAATCCAGTCGGAACCGCCGCTGAAGCTGGTCTTGTCGGTATTCACCATGTAGATGTCGAGGTTACGGGTAATCGAACCCACAGGATAGAAGGAGAGGCTGTTGATGATACCGGCGCCGCCGATTTCTTCACCAGTGTAGATCTGTTGAGTGAGTGAGTAGTTATAGAGGTTGTAGGTGGGCAGATAATTGTTCGTGTTGGTTCCTTCGCCGATGATGGTCTCGGGCAGTTCGCTGATGGCACCACCAACGATGTTCCATTTCACGATGGTGCTTTCATCGGTGAAGATTTCAGTCTCGGTCAATCTTACATTGGTAGGTGTATTGAACACGGTGGTGAAGAGGCCTATTGCTTCAACTTCGCCGGTGTTGTTCATGTTATACACTTTCCAGTAGTAACGGGTATTGGGATCGAGGGTGATGTTATAGTCGGCGAGAACAAGTTTGCCGTTCCAGCCTTCAACATCCGTCCAGTCGACGAGGGTTTCAAGGCTGACGTAAACGGAACCGAACTCCACTTTGTATTGGGCAGCATTCTCAGCGTTGCTCCAACGAAGTTTCAGAGGAGTGGGAACGTTCTGCTGACCCATTTGGGGATAAACGATATCGATGACGCCCAGAGGTGCATCATAGTCAGGTGTCCAAGGATCGGTGATACCTGGATCGTCACCACCGCCACCGCTTTCGGGCAAGCCAATTTGAATCTGGTTCTTCACGTCCATCAAAGTGCCGGTATAGGAGCTCGGATCGCTTGGATCATAATTGATGGGGTCGCTGTAAATGCGGAGGGCTTGGTTAGGTGCTGAGAAGACGTAGCATGACATACCGCCTGACCATGAGCCCGTATTGTCGTCCATAATAATGGCAAGATTGCCACCAGTATATCCGAATGGCGTGTCAAGCGTGATGGTTGTCCATGTACCTGCAGTCATATCAACGCTGCCAGAGAAAACCTTATCGGCATCTGTGACTGTAATCCAGTCGGTTGTGCTGCTGAAAGTTTCCTTGTCAGTGTTTACAAGGTACATGTCATAGGAGCGGGTCTTGGTCGAACCGGAATTGTAGAAAGCAATCGAATTGAAAGTAGTGGCTCCAATTCCGATTTCATCAGCTGTGTAAATCTGCTGAGTCAGCGAGTAGTTGTACAATGAATAGCTGGGCAGATAGCTGTTGGAGGTAGTACCTTCACCAATGGTGATAATATCTGACGAGGTGCTTCCGCCGCCGCCACTGCCACCAGTGTCGAGACTTTCGTTCGAGAAGGTGATGTTGGTGGCGGTAATGTCATCAACGCACATGATGTATTGGTCATTGCAATCGAAGTGACGGATGGCAATAAACTTTTCACCAGCGTAGCTAGCGAGGTTAGCGGTGAATTGATACCAAGCTCCCAGTTTGGCACCGTTGCCATCACGTGATTCGCGTCCGCCGTTGTGGCCGCCTGACTTGGCGGTCAGATTCCATTCCTGAACCGAGGTCCAGGTAGAACCGTCTTCGGAAACAAACACGCCGAAGTGTTCCTCGGGATAGCTGGCATCAGTGGCTGCAGCCCAAAAGCTGAAAGACGAGCTGCTTCCCAAGGTTGCCTTGGTCGTCACGAGATAATCATTTGGCGTGAGCGCACCTACACCGTTGATGTAGGAGCCGCTGCAGATGGCATTGGTACCTGTGCGATACCAATCAAGACTTGAGCTGGAATAGTACGTCCATGTGGTTGGAATCGCACTTGTCAAGCACCAAGTGTAACCATCATTATTGGCATCGAGTACGACCCAACCAGTAGGCAAGCCATCTTCGAAACCAAATGTTTGTTCGTCAGCCCAAAGGAAGGATGAACTTCCAAAGAGAGCCAACATCAAAAAGAGAATAAGTTTTTTTCTCATGGTTTTAATGATTTTGTTAGTATGATTGTTAATTGTCGATTATGTCTATTTTGCTTGCAGTTGCTATAAAATACACCTTTAGCATGCAAAGATAGGAAAATATCATTACCACATCATTAATTAAAGAATTTTTTTTTCAACAATCGGGGAAATTGTCGCATTAATGGGGGAAACTGTCATTATTTCAGCTCCCAAGGATCATCCAAATCGATGTCCCAACCTGCTTTTACTTCCAAAACATCCTTGTATTCGAGGATGGTTTCAGGCAAAAAGCGCTTGTGGAAATTGCCGGTGCTCCATTGACCGTTGCGGTCGCTGTCAAGAATGGCCTTTACCTGGTATTTTTCGGGCAACAGCTGGCGGAATTCGACTCGGGTCGCGCTGTCGATGGTTTTTTGATCCACCACAGCCTTCCTGCTGTTCAGCAATTGCACCACAACTTGTGTGTTTTCCGGAGGAACTACGGTAATGAAGAGGTTGCCCAGGTCTTTTTCAATGGCGTTCTTGAATCTGACGCTGATGGAGTCGTTGGTTCGCCCACGGATGCTGAAAAAGACAGAGTCGGGCAGATTGAAAGTGCAACTTGCCGTATCGCCCAGTGGCGTGAGAAGCCGATAGGCCATGCCGTAGTCGTCGGCTTTTTCGAAAACCAAAGGATTTTGTGCGATCTCTATGATGGGTTCGGTAAACCGTAGAATGAAATCCTCGCCAGGCATCAGCATGTTATTGCGGAGGTTGTTGGAAACCTTCAGCGTCGATGTGGTCTTGCTTGGGCGTTGTTTGGTGTCCTTGTATTTCAAGCTGAAGACCGTGCTTTCGTTGATGAGCGTGTCGTATTGGATGTTCACCCTTAGGCTGTCCATGACATTGGGCGTAAAGTACCACCATAGGGTATCGGACTTTTTAGACCAAACTTCCACAATTCTGAAAGATTCATCTAAAACGCTGGGGGTTATGATGTTAACATCTCTTGCAGGCTGCCTGAATACGAAACGGAGCAAACCATCCTCCACTAATTTCTTTTCAAGCAACATTTGTGTTGTGTCAACAACTGTGAAAGCGTAAAGTATTAGATTCTGATTTATTGAATTGGAGATACTATCCGTTACGGTGTTTACAAGTGTGTCAATAAATGCCACTTTTTCGTTGGGCATGTCATAATAGTAATTGGCATTTACATCATTCAAGGCAAAAACCAAAAACGACTTGCCAGGGAGACCGTGGAAGTTGAACATGCCATCTTTGTCGGTCTTGGTGATGAAGTCGGGAGCATGACGCGTGGGTAGGTCGAAGAGGCTGTCGCGCTCACTGTCGTAAAGCGTCACGAAGCAGTCGGCGACCGGTTTTTGGTCATCGGCGTTAAGCACCTTGCCAGCCAGGGTTAAGGTGTCGAGACGGTCGCCGGTGGAGAAACTATAGACATAGTCCTTGAATAGGTTGCCTTCGTGCAGGTCTTTGATGGCGTCACCGAAATCGATGGTGTAGGTTGTGTTAGGCTGGAGGCTTTCCTTGAATTTGATGACCACCGTCTTGCCATTCAGCTTGATATCGGGTTTGACGCCCAAAAGAGGGGAGAAGAGCACGTTTTGATTGGCATTGTTGAGCGTCACGAATTCATCGAAGGTGATTTCGATCTTTTTGCCGTTGAAGCCCGTGCTGCGGTTGGCTGGGACGGCCTCCGAAACCTTGGGCGGCGTGATGTCCTTGGCGCCCCCCGTAGGTGCCACAACATTGGCACATTGTGTTAGGAGAAACAACGCGGGAAACAGCAATATGTATTTTATTTTGCCCATCTTGAATGCAAAAATATGAAAAAGTTGTAATTTTGCATTCTTAATTCTTACTTCTGAATTCTAAATTCTTAAAAAATGTATAGAACCCATACTTGTGGTGAACTTCGTCTTGCCGATGCCGGCAAGGAAGTGACTTTGGCTGGTTGGGTGCAGCGCGTGCGCGACAAAGGTTCTTTGATGTGGATCGACCTCCGCGACCGTTATGGCATCACGCAACTTTTATTGGATGAAAACAGCGATCCAAAATTGGCTGAACAGGCTCGCTCCTTTGGCCGTGAATATGTGATACAGGCCAAGGGCACCGTCATCGAACGCGAATCGAAAAACCCAAAAGTTCCGACAGGTGACATTGAGCTTCGTGTAAAGCAATTCACCTTGTTAAATAGTAGCAAGACCCCGCCTTTCACCATTGAAGACGTCAGCGACGGTGGTGACGACCTCCGCATGAAATACCGTTATTTGGACATTCGCCGCAACCCGGTGCGCCAGAACCTTGAGTTGCGTCACCGCATGGCCATGCTGGTGCGTAACTACTTGAGTAACCTCGGCTTCCTTGAGATCGAGACCCCGATGCTCATCAAGAGCACGCCCGAGGGTGCCCGCGACTTCGTGGTGCCGAGCCGCATGAACCCTGGCGAGTTCTATGCCCTGCCACAGAGTCCCCAGCAGTATAAACAGTTGCTGATGGTGGCCGGCATGGATCGTTACTTCCAGATTGTGCGCTGCTTCCGCGATGAAGACCTTCGCGCCGACCGTCAGCCGGAGTTCACCCAGATCGACTGTGAGATGTCGTTTGTGGAACAGGAAGATGTGCTGAATACCTTCGAAGGCCTGGCCAAGCACCTCTTCAAGGAGATGAAAGGCCTTGAGTTCGACCAGTTCCCGCGTATGACCTGGCAAGACGCCATGAAATACTACGGCTCCGACAAGCCCGACATCCGCTTCGGGATGAAGTTTGTGGAACTCAACGACGTGGTGAAAGGCAAGGGCTTTGGCCTCTTCGACAACGCCGACCTCGTGGTGGGTATCAATGCTGAAGGCTGCTCGGAATACACACGCAAGCAACTCGACGCCCTCACCGAGTTCGTGAAACGTCCTCAGGTGGGTGCCGGCGGCATGGTCTATGTCAAATACAACACCGATGGCACGTTCAAGTCGTCGGTCGATAAGTTCTACACCCCCGACGACCTTAAGGTCATCGCCGCCAAGTTCGGCGCCAAGCCCGGCGACCTGATGCTCATCCTCTGCGGCGAAGCCATGAAGACCCGCGTGCAGCTCAACGCCCTGCGTCTCGAGATGGGTAACCAGCTCGGCCTGCGCAACCCCGACGTATATGCGCCGCTGTGGGTCATCGACTTCCCGCTGCTCGAATGGGACGAGGAGACGCAACGCTACTACGCCATGCACCATCC
Source organism: Bacteroidales bacterium (assembly GCA_017549805.1). Taxonomy (GTDB): domain Bacteria; phylum Bacteroidota; class Bacteroidia; order Bacteroidales; family F082; genus Limimorpha. Next base: position 23,673 of record JAFYNJ010000021.1, on the reverse strand, counting down.
TTTCACCGCACCGAAACCCGAGGACGAAGCTCTGCTCGACGATCCTACCAAGTGGGGCGAAATCCGCGCCAATGCCTACGACATCGTGATGAACGGCGTCGAGGTTGGTGGCGGCTCCATCCGTATCCACGACCGTACCTTGCAGAACAAGATGTTCCACACGCTCGGCTTCACCGACGAGAAGGCCCAGGAGCAGTTCGGCTTCCTGATGGGCGCCTTCGAATACGGTGCTCCGCCCCATGCCGGTCTTGCCTTCGGCTTCGACCGTCTCTGCTCCTTGTTCGGAGGTGCCGACTCGATCCGCGACTTCATCGCCTTCCCGAAGAACAACGCCGGCCGCGACGTGATGAGCGGCTCGCCTGCCCCGATTGCTCAGGAACAGCTAGATGAGTTGCAGATTGCGCTGAATTTGAAATAGACGGCTTATTTTCTTCCGAAATCCGCGGGGATTTCTCCCCATTGATCGGTTTTCCATTTTAATATAGGAACGGCCAGGGCGTTTTCCTTCATCCAGGTGTCGTTCTCGTGCAGCCATTTCTCGGCCCGCTCGATCAGTTCGAAGAGATAAGTGTTCTTCTCGTTGGGTTGCAACTTGGTCTTGCATTGCTTCTCCCGCACCCATTTCTGGGCGTTGACGGAATCGCTGTAAAGGGGATATTGTACCCGTTTTTGCTTCATCCATGCCAACGCGTGAACGATGGCCAAAAACTCCCCGATGTTGTTGGTGCCGTTCTCGAACACGGGACTCTTGAACAGCTGTGTCGTGGTGGGCGGCTGAGTCCCCATGTCCACAAACACCCCTTGGTATTCCATTTTGCCAGGGTTGCCCGAACAGGCCGCGTCGACAGCGATGAAAACGGAAAACGGAAAGTGGAGAGTGGAAAGCTGTTTGTTTTCCGTTTTCCGTTTTCCGTTTTCCGTTTCCCCAAATCCCGAAAATCCCTTGGCAAAGGCCGCCTCGGCGCTGGCCTTGTCGGGGAATCCTTTATAAAGGGCTCCTGCAAAGCCTTCGACTTCTTTCTTACAGGCTTCCCAACTGTCATAAACACCGGGAGTGTGACCCTTCCACACTACATAAAACTTATTCTTCATTTCTTAAATTCCCAACGAAATGTCAACGCCCTTGGCGGTGTTCACCAGGTCGCTGTCGATGGTGACCAGGTTGGGTTTAGCGATGGCTTCAGCCAACGGCACGGCCACTAAGTTCGGATGATGGTAGGCCACCATCTGGCCGAACTGGCCGTTGAGCACCATCTCGAAGGCCTTCACGCCGAACTCGGACGAGAGCACCCGGTCGTAGGCAATCGGCACGCCGCCCCGCTGGAGGTGGCCCAAGATGGTCTCACGCAAGTCGTGCTTAAAGCCCGCGGCCTTGAGTTGGCTGATGAGGGCCCGGCCGATGCCGCCCAGCTTCTTGTTCTCGTAACCCACCTCGGTGCTGATCTCATAGATCTGCTGTCCGTCCTTGGGTCGGGCGCCTTCGGAGGCCACGATCACGGCGAAGCCGCGGTCATGGTCGAAACGCTTCTCCAGGCGTTCCTTCACTACGTTGATGTCATAGGGGAACTCGGGAAGCAGGCATACCTCCGCGCCGCCGGCAATAGCTGAATGCAGGGCGATCCATCCGGCATCGCGTCCCATCACCTCGAGGATGAAGACCCGGTTGTGCGAGGCCGCGGTGGTGACCAGCTTATCGACTGCTTCAGTGGCGATCTGGACCGCCGTTTGGAAGCCGAAGGTGCATTCCGTCATGGAGAGGTCGTTGTCAATGGTCTTGGGCACGCCGATAATGTTCAAGCCCTTCTCGTATAGCTTTTGGGAGATGCGCTGCGAACCGTCGCCGCCAATGCTGATGACGGCGTCGATGCCCATGTATTGGAGCTTGCGGAGCATCTCGTCGCTACGATCAACGGTGGTCCAGGTGCCGTCGTTGTTCTTCACAGGCCAGTTGAACGGGCCGCCCTTGTTGGTGGTCTCGATGATGGTGCCTCCACGGAAGTGGATGCCGCGCACCGTCTCTGGCGTCAGTCGGACAACCTCGGTGGGTTCCCACAGGATGCCATTGTATGCCTGAATGCTGCCGAGCACTTCCCAGTCTTTCTCCTGGGCAGCTCGTTTGACGATGGCGCGGATCACGGCGTTCAAGCCCGGACAGTCGCCGCCACCGGTCAATACCAATAGTCTTTTCATTATATTAGGATTTCATTGTTTCAGGATTCAAAAATAGGTATTTTAAAGATTCAATGTCTAAAAAATGTTATTTTTGCGCTGTAATCCCTAAAGAAGGAACATGCTGAAGTTCGACTCATATTACTTTCAATGCCCGCGTTGCCAGGCTTGGCTTGAAGGCCGCAACCTCAAGTCGGAGCTGGTCAATGAGGCTATTTTGTATTCTGACGGAAAGGTGTTGTACGACAACTATATCACGACTCGTCAAAAGATGATCCTGTGTCCTTCCTGTGGCCATGCTTTTTGGGTTGAGGATCCTGTGGAGCCTTTCATCACTTTCGAGAAACCCCATGTTTCCGTGTATTCTTGGAACACATGGCGCTTTTTCGGCATCAATTTTTCTGACAACAAGGGCAAGCTGGCCTTGATTAAGCACTATCAGCAGTTTCTGGCCAAGACACATTACGATCCGAAAAAGGAGATCTATCTGCGTCGACTGCTTTGGTGGGCATACAACGATCTGCACCGTAACTTCCATTATATCCGCTTGAAGTATTTCCTCAATGGATTTATGAGCTATGGCGTTTGGTCGAGCTATCGTCGCCTCCTGTTGGAAGGTGAACGCTTGTTCCTTAAGAACAACAAGGCGTTCAACGACAACCTTTCAAGATTGCTGGCATTGCTGGAGAAGCATCCTGAAGAGCAACTTGACCTGGAGCTCCCAGAGATTTACAGGGAATTGAGGCAGTTCGACAAGACGAAAACGATTTTGGAAAAACAGTCGAGTCGCACCCATTTCACCAATGAGATCTTAAGACATTCGAAATGGAAAGACTCGAGGGTGTTTATGGTAACTGGATAATAAAAAACTGAAAGATATGAGAAACATAATGATCATTGTGGCGGTCTTGATGATGACCGCTTGTGGCGGCAGAGCCGGCAACACAAAGGACAACACGACGGCAACGGATACCATCCCTGCAGAGGAACCTTTGGTTTTTGGCCAAATGGTTAACCGCGACAGCTGTTTCATCGTGATTGACAAACCGTCGCTTCACTTGAGCGTGTATGAGAGCCAGCAGGGCGACACGGTGCTGTTGGCGCGTTATCCCGTATGCGTGGGCAAGAATATTGGCCAGAAGAAGAAGTCGGGCGACATGAAGACGCCGGAATGTACCTTCGCCAATCCTTTCAGCATCACCGAGATCAAGCCTGCTTCCAGTTGGACGCACGATTTCGGTGACGGCCGCGGTGCCATCTTGGCGTATGGCAATTGGTTCATGCGCTTGAAGACGCCTGGGTTTACCGGCATTGGCATCCACGGCAGCACTAACAACGAAAGTTCTGTCCCGGGTCGTGGCAGCGAGGGTTGCATCCGTCTGTTGAACAAGGACTTGGATGAGCTGAAGGAACAATATGCTTTTGTCGGGATGGCCGTTGTGATACTGGCAGACACCGAGGAAGAAAAGCCTTAATAAAACCATGAAAAGAATACTGTTGTCGTTTGTTTTGTGCGGCCTTTTCATCACAGGATTCGGCCGTCCGGAGATTGCCAACCTTTCCTATCCGAACACTGTTGATCAATTGGCCTGTTTTGAGGTTGCCTTTGAAATGCCTCCATACGACAATCCATACGACCCGGATGTCATCCGTGTCTATGCCGATTTTGTGGGGCCCGACCACCGCACTTATACCGTTGAGGCCTTTTATTATGAAAGCTACAGCTTTAACAAATCGGGAAAATGCGAGGAAGCAATCTCCAATAGGGATAAGGGATGGCGGATCAGATTCACGCCGGTGGTATCCGGGCCATGGAGTTTTACGATCCATGCCCTTGATCGGTCGGGCGAATCGGTGTTGTCGTCATGGAATTCAGCTCCGCTTTCCTTCCAATGTCGCCCCGTGACTTCGGCGCAAGGTTTTATCACCTTGGCTAACAACATGTACCTGAAAAGGGAAGTCGTGAAGGACGGAAAGCTTCAGGATCGTTCGTTTTTCCCTGTTGGTCCCAATATCGCTTGGTACGATTGCGCGGATTACAACAAATACACCAAACCCTACGGCATCTATGATTATGAAAGGTACATCGATGCACTATCGGGCAATGCCAACTACATGCGCATCTGGCTCAACCGCTATCAGTTCATGTCGCTTTATGGTCCCGAGCACACCCAATTTGTGAATGGCAAACCAGTCATGTATTTCGACGCCACCTTGAACCAAAAGGATGCCGCTGAATTGGACTACATCATGGATTATGCCGCTTCACACGGGGTGACCATCATGCCTTGCATCTTCAATTATAGGAATTTCCAAACCAAGAGTTCGGTGGCCAAACTGCTTCCGGCGGTCATGCCAAGCGACTGGATCAACAATCCTTTCCATACTGTGTTGGGACTGGCTTCGAATGCCGAATTTTTCAAGAATCCGGAGGCCGTCAGGATATCGAAGAATCTGGTTCGTTACATCGTTTCCAGATGGGGCTATGCTACGAATATCGTGTGTTGGGAGTTGTGGAACGAATGCAACAACATGTTCGATGCCGTTCCCGACCGCAAGGTGCAACAAGATATCATCCGCTGGCATGAAGAGATGGCGGCCTACATCCGTTCCCTGGACCCCTATCATCGGCCGCTCACCACTTCCCTCGGCAAGATGGTGGATCCGCTTTACCAGGGCGTTTTCGAAAGCCTCGATATTGTTCAAAACCACAATTACCAGAACATCCACAAGGCCAAGTCTTCGGAGCAGTTCTCCCAGGTCTTGTTGCGAGCAAGTCAGAATGCCCGTCAGGCATTTCCTGACCAGCTCTTTTTCATGGGTGAGTTCGCCTTTGGTCAGAGTAAACCCGGCCATTCATACGAGGAGAAGGATCCTCATGGCATCGACATCCACAATTCCTTGTGGTCGTCACTGTTCTCTGGGTCCATGGGTCCTGCTTCGTTTTGGTTTTGGGATTTTCTGAAAAAGGCCGACTTGTTCCGTTGTTTCAAGCCTATGACGACTTTTTGCGAGCAACTGCCCTTGTTGTCGGATTCGTTCACGCCCAGGACCACGGGTACCTCGGTGCGCAGTTCAATGCGATTTCCGAACAATTTGGCGACCTATTATATGATCAATGCCACCGAGGACACCATTATGGGATGGTGCCAGGACACGGCTTTCTGCTACCAATCGTTGCGCAGACTGGCCGATCCCGTGGGCAATGACGGGCATTTTGTGAACCAGTCGGTAAACGATCCCCAAGCCTACGTCTATACCTTGAAAGCATCCAAGAAGCCCAGGCCGAGTTCCGGAAGCAACACCATTACCATACCGTTGTCCAAACAAAGACGTGGCACCCGTTATATGGTAAGGTGGTTCGATTCGGAGACGGGACTTGAAATGAAGAATGAAGCGACCAAGGCTATCGTTGAGAACGGGTTCCTGTTCCAGAAAGGTGTTTCGTTTGAGTTCCCGTCATCGGTTCGTGACCTGAAGGCATCGCGCATCAACAATACGTATGGCGATGCGGTCTTTGTATTGTATCGGATTCAGGATTGACGGCCTGTTTCCAGCAAACCGTTGATGACCACGCTGGCGCAGAAGATGCCGAAGGCGGCGGGCATGTAGGAGATGGTGCCCACGTTCGACACCTTGTTTTGCTCGTTGACACCTTCGGTGACGATGGCCGATTCGTCGACCGGCTCTGGTGAAAATACGGCGGTGATGCCGTCGAACACACCCAGACGATGCAATCTTTTACGGATATAGAAGGCTAATCGGCAGTGGTTGGACTGCGCAATGTCGGCGATTTCTATCTTTTCAGGATGGAACTTACCGCCAGCGCCCATGCAACTCACAATGCGCTGGTTGTTTTGTTTGGCGTAGTAGAGCAGGAACACCTTCGGGGCCACCGTGTCGATGGCATCGACAACGAAGTCGTAAGGTTTCGACACCAACTCGATGATGGCATCGTCCTTCATGTAGCGGTTGATGACCTCCAATTCAATCTCCGGGTTGATGTCGCGAATGCGTTCCGCCATGACCTCGGCCTTGGGGCGGCCTTGAGTGCTGCACAGGGCGAGGAGTTGTCGGTTGCGGTTGGTGGCATTCACCACATCGCCGTCCACGAGTGTCAGCTTCCCGATGCCGGCGCGCGCCAGCTGCTCAGCGGCGTAGGCACCCACGCCTCCCAATCCCACTATCAGTACATGGCTCCGTCGCAGTTTATCAAGGCCATCGTCTCCGATGAGCAGCCGAGTTCGGTCTTTCCAGTCTTCCATGTTGTGAGTTTTAGTCGGGCAAAGTTAGCGAATATTCTTTCTTTCAGCACTTCCAAGGGCAGGTTTAACAATTCGGCCGCTTTTTCATAGATCTCTCGAATGGTTCTGACCGAAACATCCGTTTCAAAAAACAATTGATCCAAAGGTATGGTTGATATGGATCGGATGATTTTCCTGTTGGGGTATAATAGGCTTTCGCCTACCGAAAGATAGAGCCCGTTGTCGGTCAGTTGTTTGGCCTCCTGTTCGGTGCCGTTGAAGCCGTGGATGATCCAGGCTTGTTTTGGTTGGTGCCGTTTGTGGAGTTGAAGGATGTCGGCAGTAGCCTTGACATTATGGATGACCAATGGTTTCTGGTATTGCTCTGAGAGCAGGATCTGGCGCTCGAAGACCTCCAGCTGGAGGTCGATGGTTTGCTTGTGGTTGCGGTCGATGCCGCATTCACCGATGGCCACGATTTTGTTTTCTTTCAGGAGGGTTTCAAGATAGGACAGTGTGTCGTCTTGACAAAGCCGCCATGGATGGATCCCGAAACTATAAAGGCCACAGTCAACAAGGTTGCCATGGGTGTGAATGTCAATAAAAGGGACCTCAGAAATATTCATGTTGCAAAAATAACTAATTTTGCCGACAAATTGATAGGCCATGCAGCGGTACAGGAGTTGGATCCTTCCCATCGCCATCTTGTTGGGCATTTTCTTCCACGACTACATTGTGGAATTGGCTCCTGCCTTGCCATATCTCATCGCTGTGATGTTGTTTTTCTCGTTCAATTCGCTGGATGTCAGAAAAATGCATTTCACCATGTTTGATTTCTGGCTGCTGTTGTTCCAGTTGGTAACTTCGACGGCGGTGTATTTGCTCTTACGGCCTTTCAACGAGATCATCGCTGAAGGTGCGTTCATCACCGTGTTGGCTCCCACCGCTGCCGCTGCCATAGCCGTTTCGCTTATCTTGGGTGCCAATATCAGCATGATGAGCACCTATCTCATCGCATGCAACCTGATGGTAGCCTTGGTGGCGCCTTTGTCGTTCACCCTTATCGGTTCCCATCCCGACATCTCGTTTTGGGCTTCGTTTTTCGCTATCTTGAGAAAGGTGTTTCCTTTGTTGATTGCGCCATTCATCCTGGCAGTGCTGACCCGTTGGCTTTGGCCGAAGGCAAACGAAACCATCAACCGCCACAAAAACATTTCCTTCTATCTTTGGGCCGTGTCGCTGACGGTGGTCATCTCCCGCGCCATCGAGCTTTTGTTGACCCAATTCAAAGAACATAGCATGATGTTCCTTTGGATGGTGGCGGTCTCGATCTTCTTGTGCTTTATCCAGTTTTTTGTGGGTCATCGCATAGGAAAGCGTTATGGCGATTATATAGCGGGAGGCCAGTCGTTGGGTCAGAAGAACACGGTGCTGGCCATCTGGATGGCCCAAAGTTATCTGAATCCATTGTGCAGCATTGTTCCGACGTTGTATGTGATTTGGCAGAACTTGTACAACAGTTTCCAAATGATGCAGAAAGACCGTCGCGAAAACAAGGCGGTGAAGGCATAAATAAAGGCTGTTGCGCGCAACAGCCTTTACTCTTCAAAAATCCCAGGCTTTTGAATTGGTAATAGTATAAGGATACACTATGAGAATGCAAAGATAAAAAGATTTTTCGAAAAAACCGGTTTATTGCCTGAAATTTACTACTTTTGCAGCCCCAAATTTACATATATAGCATGACAGAACAAGGAAACACTGGCAAGCGTCCGCGCACCAGGAAGCCTGCAGAGAGGAAAGAAGAATTCCTGCAGAACAAGTCCTTCAGAATTTCTCACCGTGACGGTGACGAAGAAGGAAAGAGAAAAGAGAGAAAATTCGGCGAAAAACCGAGAGGCGAACGCCGTTTCAATGATGAGGACCGTCCACGCCGTCGTCGTTTCGAGGATGACGAAAGACCTCGTCGCAAGTTCAACGATGAAGAACGTCCAAGACGCCGTTTCAACGACGATGAAGAAAAACCCCGCCGTCGGTTCAATAATGACGAAGACCGTCCGCGTCGCCGCCGTTTTGAAGACGATGAGAAGCCCCGTCGTAAGTTCAACGATGAAGATCGCCCGCGCCGTGGCCGTCGTTTTGAGGACCATGAGGAGGAGGAAGCCTCCAAAAGAGGCCGTAAAGGCTATGTCCGTGAGAAAGATCCGATGTATGACCGTCCGGCCGCTACTGGCGAGATCCGCCTGAACAAATATTTGGCCGACTGTGGCGTTTGTTCACGCCGTGAGGCCGACGACCTGATCAAGGCCGGCTGCGTTACCGTCAACGGTGAACTCGTGACCACGATGGGCTATAAAGTGAAAACCGGCGACAAGGTGGTGTATGGAGGCCAGACCCTCAACCGCGAGAAACTCCGTTACATCCTGTTGAACAAACCCAAAGGCTTTATCACCACTGCCGATGATCCTGAAGGTCGCGAAACCGTCATGGAACTCGTGAAAGGCGCCTGCACTGAGCGTATCTTCCCAGTGGGCCGTCTTGACAAGAACACCACGGGTTTGCTGTTGCTCACCAACGATGGTGAGTTGGCCAAGAAGCTCACCCATCCCAGCAGCGAGGTGACCAAGCTTTACCATGTGATCCTCAACAAGCCTTTGACGAAGAACGACATGCTTCGCATCGCCGACGGCATCGAGCTGGACGACGGCTTCATCGCTGCCGACAGCATTGCCTACGACGAGGACGACGACAGCAAGAAAGGTATCGGCATCGAGCTCCATTCGGGCCGCAACCGCATCGTCCGCCGTATCTTCGAACACCTCGGCTATGAGGTGACCAAGCTCGACCGCGTGATGTTTGCCGGTCTCGACAAATACAAACTCCCCCGTGGAGAATGGCGCTTCCTCACCGATCGCGAGGTGGCCATGCTCAAGAAAATCTAATGGATACAAGGCAATTCATACAGGAACATCTTCATGACGATGTTCGTGAATTGGCTCTGAAATACAGTAATGCCAAGGTCGATATGGCCTTGGCATTGCGTCAAATAGAGGCACGTCAACTCTTGCAAAAGAAAGTGCCTTCCTGGAGTGACAACGAGGCGCTTCTTTTTCCCGTACACCTTTCCATCGAACAGTGTTCCTCTGAAGCTACGGCGCTCTACAAGGCCTCCCTGCTCCAAGGGGATTCCTTTGCCGATCTGACGGGTGGCCTGGGTGTGGATTGCCATTTCATTTCGCAGAACTTCCTTCATAGCGACTATGTGGAGCTGAATCCTGAGCTTTGCGCCTTGGCGGAGCATAATTTTTCGGAGTTGCGGGCGGAGCGAAACACCCCACCAACGATATACAATGAATCCGCCGAAACCTATCTGAGCCATTGCGAACACAAAGACTGTTTGTTTTTGGATCCCGCCCGGCGCGACCAACATGGACGGAAAACCGTTTCCATTGCCGACTGCACGCCCAATGTGCTGGAGATCCAGGAGGCGCTGTTGCAAAAAGCCCGTCGTGTGATGGTGAAACTGTCGCCGATGCTCGATATCAGCAAGGCTTTGAAAGAGCTTTGCCATGTCAGTGAGGTGCATGTGGTGGCCGTTGCCAACGAGTGCAAGGAACTGCTTTTCATCATGGAGCCCGGCTTTGAAGGGAGTCCCGTTTTCATCTGCGTGAACTTACAGACGGAGCAACCTCCAATGCGGTTTACTCAAGAGGAGGAAAACAAGTCAGTTTCAAGGCTTGCCTCGGAGGTGCAGCGTTTCCTGTATGAGCCCAATGTCGCCCTCATGAAAGGCGGCTGCTATAAGTTGCTGACACAACGCTATCAAGTCCAAAAGCTCCATCGCAACAGCCATCTTTACACTTCCGAACAGCTGATTCCCGATTTTCCCGGACGCATCTTCGCCGTGGAGGGATGGGCACCATACAACAAAAAAATCAAGCAAACCCTGTTGGCTGGCATTGAGAAAGCCAGTATCGCCTCTCGCAATTTCCCGCTTTCTGTGGCCGAATTGAGAAAAACCCTGAAGATTGCCGACGGCGACGAAGTGTTCCTGTTTGCCACGACTGTGGGAGGGGAACAAAAAGTCATCATTTCCGCCCGTAAAGCAAGGAAGTTCGGGAAATAATTGTATCTTTGCAAGTTTAATGCTTCAAAGGGAATGTACGCACTTTTTAAGAAAGAAATCAGCAACTTCCTGAGCTCCCTGATCGGCATCATGGTCATCGTGGTGTTCCTTTTGATCACAGGACTGTTTCTCTGGGTGTTCAAGAGCGATTTCAACCTGCTGTCGTATGGATATGCCAATCTGGATGGTCTTTTCGTCCTGGCACCTTGGGTATTCCTGTTTTTGGTGCCTGCAGTGACCATGCGCAGCTTTGCCGAGGAAAACCGTACGGGTACCATCGAGATGCTGCTGACCAAGCCGCTTTCCGATTGGCAGATCATCATGGCGAAGTTCTTGGCCAGCGTGGCTTTGGTGCTGCTCGCGCTGATTCCGACGGCTGTCTATTACTTTTCGGTTTATCGTCTGGGATTTCCCATGGGCAATCTCGACAGCGGCGGCATACTGGGCTCTTATATCGGGCTGTTCTTGTTAAGTGCCAGCTTCGTCTCAATAGGCATTTTCTGCTCTTCGGTCACCAACAACCAAATTCTGGCATTCATTCTGTCGGTGTTTCTTTGCGGATTCATCTACATCGGGTTTGAATTCATCTATTCGCTCTCGCTGTTTGGGCCCATCGACCTCTTTATCCAACGGCTTGGCATGGCTTCGCATTACGGTTCCATCAGCCGCGGTGTGGTCGATACGCGCGACCTCCTGTATTTCTTGAGCGTGATGGCGCTCTTCTTGAGTATGACAAAACTGGTTCTTGCGAGCCGTAAATGGTAGGAGGGATGGCTATGGAAAACAAACGCAAGAATCTGAAAAAGAATCAACTGATATCCTTTGTGATCACGGTGGTGCTCATCGTGGTGCTCAACATCATCGGGTCGTATGTGTTCACCCGTTTCGACTTGACCAGCGAGAAGCGCTATACGCTGTCTGACACCACTAAGGAAACCCTGCGAAACCTTGACGACTACGTGTATTTCAAGGTGTATCTTGAAGGCGATTTCCCCGCAGGGTTCAAGAAGCTGCGCCGCGAGACCAAGGAGATGCTCGACGAGTTCCGCGCCTATTCGAAATACATCGACTACGAGTTTATCAACCCGTCGGAAGGTAGCGATCCCGCAGAGATCAACGAGGGCTACAAGCTGCTGTATCAAGCGGGTCTCAACCCCACCAACCTGATCGATCAAAACACCGACGGCAGCACCAAGCAGATGATCATCTGGCCTGGTGCGCTGGTGAGTTACCGAAACAACACCGAGATTGCCGTCGATTTGTTGGAAAGCCAGATGGGACAATCGTCCGAAGAAGCGCTGAATGCCTCGATGCAGCATTTGGAGTTCCGTTTGCTCGATGCCATCAAGAAGGTGACTCGTTTCATGAAGCCGAACATCGCCTTTATCGAAGGCCACGGTGAGTTGTCGGAAGTTGAGGTTTACGATATTACCCAGACGCTGTCGCAAAACTACAATGTGGGCCGTGTGGAGATCAACGGGAAGGTGGATGCCCTCATGCATCGCACGGAGCCGGATGCCCAAGGCCGGATCAAAGCCTATCCCAGTTTCGACGCCATCATCATTGCCAAGCCCACAGAACCTTTCGACGAGAAGGACAAGTTCCTCATCGACCAGTACATCATGCATGGCGGCAAGGTGTTATGGCTTGTGGAGCCTGTTTTTGCCACCATGGATAGCCTGACTTCGCAGGAATCCACCATTGGTGTGGAGCAGGATCTCAACCTTGACGACATGCTCTTCAAATATGGGGTTCGCTTGAATCGCAACCTGTTGCTCGACATGAATTGTGCCGCCTTGCCGATCCGTACGGGTCAGGTGGCGGGACAGGCCCAGCTGGAGTTTTACCGATGGTTCTATTTCCCCTTGGTGCAGGCCGCTTCCAACCATCCCATGGTGCGCAACATGAATGCCATCAAGCTCGACTTTGTCAGCTCCATCGATGCCACCACCTCCGAGGGCGACATTGTGAAGACCCCCTTGCTGAAGACATCCAACTATACCAAGGTTTCGGGCACCCCGGTGTTCATCACCCTCGCCATGTTGCGTCAGTCGCCCGACAAGCGCATGTTCCCCTCAAGAAGCCAGAATGTGGCTTATCTGCTGAAAGGCACTTTCCAGTCGCTGTATGCCAACCGCATCACTGCTGAAATCGCCGAAAGCGAGGAGATGCAATTCCTTGCGGAGAGTGTTCCCACTTCCATGATTGTCGTCGCCGATGGCGACATCATCCGCAACCAGATTGAAGTCAGAACCCAAAAGCCCCTGCCGCTGGGCTATGACCAATACACCACCAACACTTACGGCAACAAGGCCTTCATCGAAAACGCCATCAGCTATCTGGTGGACGGGGAGAGCTTGATCGACATCCGTTCTCGCGAGTTCAAGATTAGGTTGCTCGATCCCGACAAAAAGGTCAACCAAAGGCTCAGGTGGCAGATGGTGAATATCCTTGTGCCGATCGGGCTGGTGATCCTGTTGGGGGTCGTCATGGCGCTGATCAGGAAGAAAAAATATTGTTCAAAAACAACAGCTACAAATGAAAAAGAATAAGTTCCCCATCCTCCTAACCATTATCCTGATCGCCATCGCGGCGGTCCTGATCTGGAACAACCGTTATCTCACCACCCTCCGTGGCGATTCGGCCGATTTCATGGTATGGGACACCGCTTCCATCACCAAGGTGTATCTTGCCGACCGCAACGACAACGAGACGCTGCTCGAACGCCATGCCGACGGCTGGTCGCTGAACACCGATTACAAGGCCCATCCAAAAAAGATCGACCAGTTGCTCTATACCCTCTATCGAGTACGTGTCAGGATGCCCGTTTCCCGCGCCAGCCATGACCATATCATCACACAAATGGCCAGCAGAAGCACCAAGGTTGAGGTGTACCAGGTCGTGCCGCGCATCAACCTCTTCAACAAGATCAAGCTTTTCTATCATGAGAAACGCACCAAGGTGTTTTATGTAGGTGACGCTACCCAAGACAGCAGTGGAACTTTCATGCTCCGCGAAGGTGCCGACCAAGCCTATATCGTCTATATTCCAGGTTTCCGTGGCTATATTTCCACCCGTTTCACTGCGAATCCCGACGATTGGCGCGACCATACCGTCTTCCATGAGGCCATGACCGACATCCAATCGGTAACCTTGGAGTTTGGCGGACATCCAGAGCTTGGTTTCCGTGTTGAAAATGTAGGGAAACATCAGTTCAAGCTGACCCGTTTGGCCGATCAACAGGAGCTTCCGTTCGACACTTTGAAGGTCATCAACTTCCTCTCTTCGTTCAGTGATCTCCGTTTTGAGGCGTTGTTGAACTCTACCATGACGCAACACCGCATGGACTCCATCAAGAACTCACCCTATCTCCATAAAATCACTTTGGTGGATAAGGAAGGCGATAGCACGGAGATGAAAACCTTCACCAAGAGGGTGCAGTTGCGGTTGGGTATTCCCGAGGAAGAGCATGAGTTTGACCCCGACCGCCTCTATGGTTTGGTCAACGACGGGCGCGACTTGGTGCTGATCCAGCATTACATCTTCGACAAAGTCTTGAAAGACGTGAACTATTATGTGGCGGGCAACCCGATCCAATACCAAATTGAACATTACCAGATCTTGGAATGAAAATCCTCCTTCTGGCCATAGGGAAGACCGATGAGGACTACCTCATCACCGGCATCAAGAAATATGTCGGGCGCCTTGGTCATTATGTGTCGTTTGAGATGAAGGAGATTCCCGACATCCGCAACCGGAAGACCTTGAGCGAAGAGCAACAAAAGAAAGCGGAAAGTTTCCTGCTGCTGCAACAGTTGCAGCCTGGTGACCATGTGGTGCTGTTGGATGAAAACGGCAAACAATACACCTCGGTGGCGTTTGCCGAAACCATGGAGAAGCTGATGGCTTCGGGAGCGAAGCGCATCGTGTTTGTGATAGGAGGTCCATACGGATTCGCACAGGAAGTCTATGACAAGGCCGACGCGAAGCTTTCGCTGTCACCGATGACCTTCTCGCACCAGATGGTGCGGCTTGTCTTTGTGGAACAGCTCTATCGGGCATTTACAATACTAAAGGGAGAACCGTATCATCATAATTAAGAAGCATAATGAAAAAAACACCATTGTTTTGGGCGATTATAGGATTGTTGCTGTGTACGGCATGCCATGAGAAGGATCTTGACATGACGGTTAGGCAAAAGACCCTCTATGAAGGATTGGAATTCAACGAGATCACAGCGACGGACGCATGGTGCGTCAGTGTCATTCAGGATGCCGAGCACTCGTATGTGGAGTTGGAATATTCTGCTTTTTTGGAGGATTACATGAAGGTGCAGCTGAATGGGAACTCGCTTTTCATTGGGTTTACCCGTTATCTGAATCTGCCAAACAACACGGTGATGAATGCCACGATCCACACCCCAACAGTCCACAAACTCAACTTTTCGGATGCAGTATTCGCCGCTTTGGACAACCTTAATTTAGAGACCGACTTGACTTTGGAACTTGAAGATGCCGCCTCTTGCAGGGGTGGCCATTTCAATGGTAACGCCGACATCAAGTTGAGCGAAGCCTCCACCTGTGTGGAACTCTACATTGAAGGGACAAACTGCACGGTGGAATTGGAAGACGCCTCGGTGTTCAAGGGTTGTCTCAATGTCAGTGGCGACTTGACCATGAACATCGAAGATGCCTCGCGATTCACCGATTACTGGGGTGAGATCAACCATGCCGAAGTGAAAGTTTCCGATGCCAGCTATCTCAATATGGCAACGAGTTGGATCAACAGGATGTATATTGAAGTCAGTGACGCATCGGAGGCCACGGTCAATGTCGTTGAGTCGCTCGAAGGCAAGGTCCATGACGCCTCGAAGCTGTATTATTCGGGCAATCCTACTCTTAATGTCGATTGCGACGAAACCTCCATCCTCCAACACGTCGAATACCCCAACCCCCCTAAACTCTAAACCCTCAACTCTAAACTCTAAACTACCATGGGCTCTCGTCAACGAATCAAAAAAGGTTTCTCGAAACTTCTCAAGGAAGAGAAGCTGAAGACCATTGCCAATTATTTCGAGAATCCCGGTGAGGTCATCAACTTGCTGAAGAGCTATTGGCATAGCGATACGAAGCAGCAAAAGCTCTTCGACGAGTTCAGTGAGAACACCATCACCAACTACATCATGCCTTATGGCATCTCGCCCAATGTGATGATTAACGGGAAGAACTATATCGTCCCCATGGTCATCGAGGAGAGCTCGGTGGTAGCGGCGGCTTCCGCGGCGGCCAAGTTCTGGGGCGAGCGCGGCGGCTTCCATGCCGAGGTGCCCGACATCCGCAAGGTGGGTCAGGTGCATTTCGGATGGAAGGGCACACTGAGCCAGCTGCAACAGCTGTTTCCCGATATCAAGGAACGCTTGCTGAAGGATACGGACAGCATCACTGCCAACATGAAGAAACGCGGTGGCGGCATCCTTGATATCCAACTCATCGACTATACCGACAAGATTCCCGACTATTACCAGTTCCGTGTCGAGTTCAACACCTGCGACTCCATGGGCGCCAACTTCATCAACACCGTGCTGGAACAGTTTGGGCATAGCTTGCAAGATTTCTTCGCTGAGCGGATTGACCTGCCTGAGGAATTGCGCAAGTGCGAGATCATCATGACCATCCTCTCCAACAATACGCCCGACTGTCGCGTGAAGGTCTGGGTGGAGTGTCCTGTCAGCAAGTTGGATGGCATCGACGAGCACCTATCGGGTCCCGAATATGCCCTGAAATTCAAGAAGGCGGTGGATATCGCGCATATTGACATCGACCGCGCCACTACCCATAACAAAGGCATCTATAACGGCATCGACGCCGTGGTCATCGCCACGGGCAACGACTTCCGCGCCGTGGAAGCGGCAGGCCACACCTACGCCTCGCGCCGTGGCCGTTACGAGAGCCTCTCCACCGTCACCATCACCGACGGCATCTTCCGTTTCGAGTTGGAAGTGCCCATGGCAATGGGTACCGTGGGTGGCCTCACCAGCCTGCATCCCCTTGCCAAGAAGTCGCTCGAGCTGTTAGGCAACCCCACGGCACCCGAGCT
Source organism: Bacteroidales bacterium (assembly GCA_017549805.1). Taxonomy (GTDB): domain Bacteria; phylum Bacteroidota; class Bacteroidia; order Bacteroidales; family F082; genus Limimorpha. The sequence continues at coordinate 7,038 of JAFYNJ010000021.1, read as the reverse complement.
GATGATGATCGCGGCCACCATGGGCTTGGCCAACAACTTCTCCGCTGTGCGCTCCCTGACCACCAAAGGCATCCAGGCGGGCCACATGAAGATGCACCTCAACAACATCCTGAACCAGCTGCAAGCCTCGGAAGACGACAAGCGCAAGGCTCGGGAATATTTCAAGGACAAGACCGTCTCCTACGCTGCTGTGGAACAATACTTAGATTCACTCCGCAAATGAAAACCTTCAACGCCAACGGAAAACTGATGCTTACGGGCGAGTACCTCGTCCTGAAGGGCGCGTTGGCGTTAGCTATTCCAGTGCGGTTGGGACAATCCATGACGGTCCGTCATTGCGAGGAGCGTAGCGACGAAGCAATCCAACCTGAATCGTCCTTGTTAGGGTCAGGTTGGATTGCTTCGGCCAAAGGCCTCGCAATGACGCCTAACGACGCCATTCTTTGGGACGCCTATAAACCTGATGGCCTTTGGCTTTCAGCCACGTTTCACCCCGAAAGTCTAGAGATTCTTGAGACTGACGATCCAGGGAAAGCCTCGAAGTTGTCAACGATCTTGAAAGCTGTTCGCGAACTCAACCCCAAGGCTTTTAAACCTGGGCTTTGCTTTGAAACCCATCTCGAATTTGATCCCTCGTGGGGCTTGGGCAGCAGTTCCACCCTGATCAGCAACCTGGCCCAGTGGGCGGAGGTGGATCCTTATCAGTTGCTGAAAAAAACCGTTGGCGGATCGGGCTACGATGTGGCCTGTGCCACAGCCAGCACGCCCATCTTCTATCGGCTGGACAACGGGATGCCACAAGTAACCCACGTTGCCTTTGACCCCCCGTTTGCAAAGCAGCTGTATTTCGTTTATCAAGGCCAAAAGCAGCATTCCGCGAAAGAGGTGGCGGGTTTCAACGCACGGATGCAACAAATCGACCTCAACGGCGACATTGAAGCGGTCACCGGCATTAGCAGGACATTGCCTGGTGTCACAACATTGGAAGAATTCCAGCGTTTGATAGAGGGTCATGAGGCGATCCTCGGCCGTTGTCTCGACCGTCAGCCGGTGAAACAACGCTATCCCGACTTCGAGGGCTCGCTGAAGTCGCTCGGCGCATGGGGTGGCGACTTCCTGCTGGCAGCCACCGAATGGCCTTTCGAAAAAGTCAAGGAATATTTTTATTCAAAAGGATTGGATATCATTTTCAAATACCAAGAACTCTATGGATCAAAATAGCGGAATTGTCAGATGGCAAAGCCCCTCCAACATTGCGTTGGTGAAATATTGGGGCAAGAGAGGGAAGCAGCTGCCGCAGAATCCCTCGGTGAGCTTCACCCTCTCAAACTGCAGGACGGAGACCTCCGTGCAGTATGAGCCGTCGGATGTCTTCGGGTTGAGTTTCCGTTTCGAAGGAAAGGAAGTCCCGGAGTTCCAAGCCAAGATACAGGCTTTTTTGACGGAACACCTCTACAGTTTCCCGTTTCTCGAGAGGATGCACCTTCATATCAACAGCCATAACACCTTCCCACACTCCTCGGGCATCGCTTCCTCGGCCTCCTCGATGAGCGCCTTGGTGCTGTGTTTGCTCGACATCGAACGCCTGTTGAAAGGCGAGAAGGACATCGACATGCAAAGGGCATCGTATTATTCCCGTCTCGCCTCGGGAAGCGCCTGCCGATCGCTGTTCCCGAAGATGGCCTTGTGGGGCCAAACCGAAGTCCGGGGAGGCAGTTCCGACGAATACGCCGTCTCGCTGGATAAGGAGATCCATCCTATCTTCAAGACCTATCGCGATAGCATCCTCATCGTCAGCGATGCCAAGAAAGCCGTCTCCAGCCGCGCCGGTCATGCCCTCATGGACAACAACCCCTACGCGGCAACCCGTTATGCCGTGGCAAAGAAGAATGTCGCTGAACTGTTGACAGCGTTGAAGAAAGGCGACTTGGAGCGTTTCATCCGGATCACGGAGTCGGAAGCCATGCAGCTCCACGCCCTGATGATGTGTTCGGAGCCTTCATTCATCCTGATGAAGCCCAACACCTTGAGGATCATCAACAACTTGTTTGAATTCCGCAAGGAGACCGACATCCCGGTATGCTTCACGCTGGATGCCGGTCCCAACGTGCATATCCTTTATCCCGACCAGCATGCCGAGATGGTGGAGCGTTTCATCATGGACGAGCTGGAACGCTATTGCGTTGACGGCCATTGGATTCCCGACCAGGTGGGCGAGGGCGCTTCGCGACAATAAGACAGATTGGCCATGAACGAGACCTTCCATAGCAAAATCATCCTGTTTGGCGAATATTCCATGATATTCGACGCCACCGCCTTGATGGTTCCCTTAAGGAAATACAAGGCCGAGTGGAGGATGAATGCTGCTTTGGACCAGGCTGGCGAGATGGCTTCCAACAAGAGCATCCGAAAGTTCCGGGAATACCTTGCCAACGATGGGGAGCTGTCTCGTTTATTCGATTTCCAGCGTTTCGACGCCGACTTGGAGCAAGGGCTTTATCTGGATTCCGACGTGCCTTCGGGCTATGGCCTGGGCAGCTCCGGCACCTTGACGGCGGCGGTGTTCAAGCGATACGCCAACAGGCAGATCGACGACTTGATGGAACTCAAGCGGATCTTGGGTCGCATGGAGAGCTGTTTCCACGGCAGCAGCTCGGGTATCGACCCATTGGAGTGTTATCTCAACAGGCCTTTTCGTATCGGTCCCGAAGGGGTGACCATGTTAGCTGAGGATTTCATGCCGAAGGATATCCATGTGTTTTTGGCCGACACGGGCATCAAGAGCAATACCAAGCCCTTGGTGCAGTATTTCAGGAACAAGCGTGAGGATGCCGACTATCTGAACGCTTTCCAAACGGAGTATGTGCCTTGCGTTTCTGATTGTATTGATACGTTGGTGGCAGGGGAGAAGGAGGCCTTTTTCGCATCGTTGCGCCAACTGACCGATGGGCAGCTGAAGTTCCTCCGGCCTATGGTCACCGACAACAGCATCGACCTGTTTTTGGAACGCCCCGATTTCCATTTCGGCGTGAAGATCTCAGGTAGCGGTGGCGGCGGTTATGTGTTGGGTTTCACAGATGACGTCGAGCAAGCCACAGTTTTTTTGGATGGTTATGATTTGATATGGGTGAATTGAGAGGTGAAAATTGAGAGTTGAGAAATGGCAACCATTAGAAATATAGAGAAAAGAATTGAGAAGTTTTTGACCACGGTCATCGACTTCTTTTATCCGCCATTCAGGAAGATTATGTCGCTGGAGCTGTTCCGTTACGGCTGTTGCGGCGGCTTGAACCTGGCCTTGGAATGGGTGCTTTACTATGTGTTCTACCATTTCGTGTTCAAGGCGCAGGTGTTCGACTTGGGCTTCATCGCCTTCACGCCGCACATCGCCGCCTTTGTGTTCAAGTTCCCCATCACCTTCCTCACGGGTTTCTGGATGGCGCGCCACATCAGCTTCAGTGGCTCCACCTTGCGTGGAAGAACGCAAATCGTCCGTTATCTTATCGTCACGGTGGTCAACATCTTGATCAATTACTTGGGCTTGAAACTCTTTGTGGAGGTCTTCCACTGGTGGCCGACGGTCTCCTACGTAATCATCTCCATCATCTGCGTGACGTTCAGCTATCTGGCCAATAAATTCTACTCTTTCAGAAAAAACAAAACCAACGATGGACAGTCTTCAACTCATCAAGAATAAAATCTTTTATAAACGGAAAACGGAAAACGGAAAACGGAAAATGGAAGATAAGGAATTCTCCGTTCTCCGTTCTCCGTTCTCCGTTCTCCATTCCCAAGGCTTGAAAGTGGTTTTCACCAACGGTTGTTTCGACATCCTGCACCGAGGCCATGTGGAGTATCTTTCGAAGGCTGCTGATATGGGCGATGTGCTGGTGGTGGGTTTGAACACCGATGCTTCGGTGAAAAGACTGAAAGGCGAGGGTCGTCCTGTCAACGACGAACAGGCTCGCGCCTTGGTGTTGGCCTCGTTGAGCTTTGTGGATGCTGTGGTGTTGTTTGACGAGGACACCCCTTACGAGCTGATCAAGGCCATTCGTCCCGATGTGTTGGTCAAAGGTGCCGATTACAAGCCAGAGGAAATCGTTGGCTATGACATTGTCACTTCCTACGGTGGCAAGGTGGAGACGGTGCCGCTGGTGAAAGGGTATTCTACTACAGAAATCCTGAAACGCCCCTTGTGAGTTTGTTTTTTTCCGTATATTTGCGGAAAACAACGACTTATCAAGAACCGACCAACATGAAACGCACGATTACAAATGCTATTATTGTACTCCTACTGGCTGCAGCGAATGTGGCCGATGGACAGTCGTCAAGAACGGGTTTTGTTCCGCACGAATTTCCTCTTCTATATTGGCCAAACATTGTTACCGAGCGGCCCGAAAGTTATGTGGTGGATGAAAACGGCGATGTACATCTTTATTCCGCCGAGGCTTTGGCATGGCTCTGTTCCGTTAGCAATGGTTGCCATGGGACATGGCATGAGAGTTTTGAAGGCAAAACAATCACTCTTGAAGTGGATGTGGACATGTCTGCGGCTCTCTGGTTTCCTATATGCATAGATTCTGATTTTAAAGGAACATTTAACGGTAAGAACCACATTATTGATGGATTGCAATTGTTGCGTGATGATTTCGATAAAACGGGATTTTTCGCATATCTCTGGGAGGCAACCCTGTCCAACATTGTTATCCGCAATGGGTATTATGAGGGCGAAGGATATGGTAACGGTTTTCTTGCATCGCGAGCAGAAAGAAGCTCCATAGACCACTGTTTTGTGGAATGCGAGATGTATGGTGGCCAATGTGCGCCATTTGTTTATGCCAATAATGATACAAATATAACCAACAGTATGGTTTGCTGTAATTTTCTACATTTTGATTATGATGATTGGTATTCTACCAGTGGCGGCATATTTGTTGGTATCAACGATAGCTATATGCAAACACCTCAAATAATAAACTGTTCTGCAATCATCAAAAAAATGGATTGGTCGGGGGACTGTGCATTTGTTGGTGAGCGCAACTTAGGAATAATAAAGAATTGTTATGCCTATATCGGCGAGATAATGAATTGTCCTGAGTTTCCAGACACGCTGTCAAGAAACGGAATCACTTTAGACAACTGGGGATGTGGCGAGATAATCAACAGTTATTACAACAGCCCTTTGAGAACCAGAAACAGCGAAGGTGATCTGATCGAATTACCGCTCATCGATGAACCATGTCAAATTAATTATGGTTTTGTGAGCGATGCGGTTTCATTTGACAGAAATGTCTTCGGGTCGTGGAAACTGGCCCAACCAATAACCTTTGACCTCGAATCTGGCGCCATTACCACTGATATTCTTCTCGATGCGCTTAACTATAAGATTGATGACCTGAATGATGACAATCTGTTGCATTGGTGTGATACGGTCATGGATTTCGATAATCAGCAGCTGCCGGTTTTATGCGATTTTGTCATCACCAATATCGGCGAGAACGAGTCAAACAACGGTCAAGTTCTGTATTACCCCAACCCCACCCAAAACAAGGTTTCCGTCAAGATCGAATCACCTGTCGAATCCGAATCCTATAGCCTTGAACTGGTTGACATCAACGGTTGCATTGTCATGCGGAAAACCATCTACGGCAACAATGTCGCATTGGACTTGGACAACCTGTCTCCCGGAATCTATGTCCTAAGCGTCAAAGGCAACTCTTTTCTCCACAGACAAACCATTATAAAAACCGAATAACATGAAACACACGATTACTTATGCTTTTGTCGCTCTACTTCTGGCCATCACGGGTATGGCCAAGGCACAGCAGTGGACGGAAATCCACACGGGAGTTTCAGAAGCCCTTTACAATGTCTGTTGCATTGATGCCAATACGGTTTTCGTTTGTGGACAGAATGGTGTGATACTTAAATCCACGGATGGCGGAGAAAACTGGATGGAAAAGTTTCGCAGAACTGATTGGAAGATGATTGATATCTATTTCGCCAATCCCGATATCGGCTATGCAGTATGCGATTCCACTTTGGATTATAACTCTCATCTGTGGTTTTTGGTGAAGACTATCGATGGAGGAGAAACTTGGAATGAAGTAGGAGAGCCAAACTTATCTGAGAGTTTTACTTACTCATCCAATAAGTTTGTCCGTACTGAATTGTGTTTGATAGACAATAACAATTTGGTTGTGGCTGTTTCATTCGACGGCATTTATAAAAGCACCGACGGCGGCCAAACCATGAGAAAACTGACCAATGACTTCACCATCAACGAAACTCGGGGGTTTTTCTTTGAGGACAATGTAGGGTATTTAATCTGGAACTATGTAGCAGATTATCCTGAAGATATACCTGCGGGAGTGGCCAAAACAGAAGACTTTGGTGAAACATGGTCATTAATAGAAAATGTTTCAGACATCACTGAAGGTTTTGTTTTTTCACATTTTTACGATAAAAACCACATAAGATTATTTGGTGCATTTCAAGACGACAAAGGTATTTTGGAAACCAACGACGGATTCGATTTTTTTAACACTACCAATGTCACATTCTATGAATATTATAATGCCGCAGAAATGTATTTACGAGCCAAGTTCACCAAGAATGGTTATGGGGTATGGATGTTATGGGAAGATGATTGGGGAGGGGTCGGTAGAGGTATTGCATATACTGAAGATGACGGTGATACCTGGAAGAAATATTCTCCATACGGCATTCCATCATTTAGGATGTATGATATTGACGGAATCGACACCACCTTTTTCATTTCGAGCGCAGGCGGAAAAGTTCTAAAAAATAGCCAATTCACCCTTATGAACACGGAAGAGTTCTCTTCTCAACCTGTATGTGTCTATCCCAATCCCACCGCAGACAAGGTGTTCATCAATATTGAGCCAGCCGTTGAGCCCGAAACCTCCAGCCCAGTCCACATCGAATTGACTGGTGCCGACGGACGTGTCATCATGCAGACAACCGCCCTCGGCAACAATGTCACATTGGACCTAGACAACCTATCCCCCGGAATCT
>JAFYNJ010000020.1 GCA_017549805.1 Bacteroidales bacterium | reverse complement strand
TACTCTAAATTGGACTGCGAATCCAAGTTGTGAACGGCCTACTTGCTTAGCTCCATAAAGATACTTCCTTTTTTCATATACTGCTGTACTTTCTGTTATTTTCTATTCTTTCCGGTGTTCGCCGGTTCGGTACTCTAAACTCACTTCCTCTCCCATACCTCAAACCGGTAAGAATAATCCACCTGCGGGTCGTCGTCGATGACTTCCAAGTCGATCAGGTTCCAGTTCTCGAAGTTGATGTAGGGGAAATAGGTGTCGGCCTCGAACTCCTTGTCGAGACGGGTGAGATAAAGTTTGTCGGCCTTGGGCAGGAACTGTTCGTAGATGCTGCCGCCGCCCATGATGAAGACCTCCTCTTCGTCCTGAACCATTTCGAGGGCTTCAGGGATGGAGAGGGCGAGTTCGAAATTCTCCGGTGCCTTGTCCAGCCGGTCGGAGATGATGATGTTGCGACGGTTGGGCAACGCTTTCTGTCCCGGCAGGGAGAGCCAAGTGTTGTGTCCCATGATGACGCAGTGCCCCAGGGTTACTTCCTTGAAGTGCTTGAGGTCGTTGCTGTTGTGCCAGATAAGTTGGTTGTTGATGCCGATGGCGCGGTTTTTGGCCATCGCTACTATTATCGATAATATCATAACTATTATTTTTAACTTTTATCTTTTAACTTTTATCTTTTAACTTTTATCTTTTATCTTTTATCTCTTATCTAAACCGATACTTCTCCTTTAATCGGCGGCCATGGATCGTAGTTTTCCAGTTTGAAGTCTTCGTATTTAAACTCAAAAATATCTTTTACTTCTGGATTGATTCTCATCGTTGGCAACGGGCGGGGTGTTCTCGAAAGTTGCAGCTTCACTTGTTCGATGAGGTTATTGTAGATGTGCACGTCGCCGAAGGTGTGGACGAATTCGCCAGGCTGCAAGCCGCACACCTGTGCCATCATCATGGTAAGAAGGGCGTAGGAGGCGATGTTGAACGGCACACCCAGGAACACGTCGGCGCTGCGTTGGTAAAGCTGGCAGGAGAGCTTGCCGTTGGCCACATAGAATTGGAAAAACGCATGGCACGGAGGTAAAGCGGCTTTTCCGGCAGCGACATTAGCGGCAAAGTCTTTCTCATGTTCATCCGGCAAAACGCTGGGATTCCACGCCGTCACGATGTGGCGGCGGCTGTTAGGGTTCTCCTTGATGCTTTTCACCACCTCGGCAATCTGGTCGATGCCCTCGCCATTCCAGTTGCGCCATTGGGCGCCGTACACAGGACCCAAGTCGCCGTTAGCGTCGGCCCACTCATCCCAGATGCTGACCTTGTGGTCCTGCAAATACTGGATGTTGGTGTCACCACGCAACAACCATAATAGCTCGTAGATGATGGACTTCAGATGGACCTTCTTGGTGGTCACCAAAGGAAATCCTTCGGAGAGGTCGAACCGCATCTGGTAGCCGAACACGCTGATAGTGCCCGTGCCCGTGCGGTCGCCCTTTTGTACACCGTGGTCGAGGATGTGCTGGAGCAGGTCGAGGTATTGTTTCATAGAAGTCAGAAGACAGAAGTCAGAATTAGGCTTTTTCTGGAGTGTGTTTGTATTTGAACAGGATGGCGAACAGGATGCCTACCACCAGCGCAAAGGCTGCGAACACATACCACGCCATGGACCAACCGCCCATGACATTGAAGCTCGGGTCGGCGGCGGCTGGATGGAACACGAAGCGGTTTACGACAGCTTGTGCGCACAACGAGCCGATGGTGGCACCAAGGCCGTTGGTCATCATCATGAATACACCCTGAGCGCTGGATCGGATGCTTTCGTCGGTGTTCTGTTCAACGAAAAGCGAGCCGCTGATGTTGAAGAAGTCGAAAGCCACGCCATAAACGATCATGGAGAGGATCAACAGCACCAAGCCAAATCCGGTGGGGTTGCCTGCTCCTAAGAAGAAGAAGCGTAACGCCCAGGCGATAAAGGCGATGAGCATCACCTTCTTGATGCCGAATTTCTTCAGGAAGAAGGGGATCAACAGAATGCATAAGGTCTCCGAAACCTGCGAAATCGAGGAGAGGAACACATTGTTCTTCACCGCAAAGGCATTGGCATATTGGGGATCGGCGCCGAAGGCATCGAGGAATGGGGTTGCGAAGCCGTTGGTCACCTGCAAGCACATGCCCAAAAGGAAGGAGAAGATGAAGAAAACGCACATCTTGCCGTCCTTGAACAGGGAGAAGGCCCGCAGGCCGAAGGTATCCACAAACGACGAGCCTTTGGCGGTTTTGTTGACGGGGCAGTTCGGCAACGTGAAAGCATAGAAGCCAAGGATGATGCCCCATGCGGCGGAGACGAACAGCTGCATGTAGTTGTCCTTGAAACCAGTGAAGTTAACAATCCACATGGAGAGGATGAAGCCAATGGTGCCGAACACACGGATGGGCGGGAAGGCCTTCACCGTATCGAGGCCTGCTTGGGTCAAAGCGTTGTATGACACGGAGTTGCCCAAGGCGATAGTCGGCATGAAAAACGCCACGCTAATGGCATAGTATGGGAAGATTTGGCCAAAGGTGACATCGTTGCCATATTTGTAACCCATGTAGCCTGCCAATGCCATGAAGATGGCGGCCAGGAAATGGCAGATGCCTAACATCTTCTGTGCAGGCACCCAGCGGTCGGCAATGATGCCGATGAGGGTGGGCATGAACAGAGAGACGATGCCTTGGATGGCGAAAAACTTTCCGATATGGGCACCCATGCCGATACGGCCCAGGTAGATGCCCAACGAGCAGAGATAAGCTCCCCAAACCGCAAAGATCAGGAAGTTCATCACGATGAGTCTGAATTTGATACCTTTCATTATTTTAGAATTTAGAATTCAGAAGTTAGAAGTAAGAATAAATCAAGATTTACTATTAATCAAATCGCGGAGCTCAGCGGCTTTTTCGTAGTTTTCTTCGTCGATGGCCAGCTGGAGCAGCTTTTGTAGCTGTTCAACGCTCAGGTCTTCGAGACTGTCGGAAGTCTCTATTGGTTCCTCGGGTTCGGGTTGCGGTTCCAAGTCCTTGAGTTCATCCATCTCGATGCCGGCTTCGTTCATAACGTTTTCGTATGCGGAAATAGGGCAGTTGAATCGTACCGCCAAAGCGATGGCATCGGAAGGTCGTGCATCGATCATGTTGATGTCGTCACCTTGCTTGCAAACGAGCATGGCATAGAATACTCCTTCCAGAAAGCGTGTGATGACCACTTCCATCAGGTCCACTCCATAATTCAAGGCAAACTTCTTGAAAAGGTCGTGGGTGAGGGGACGGGAGGGTTGGTTGCCTTCCAGTCCCAACGCGATGGATTGTGCCTCGGCACTGCCGATGACGATGGGCAGACGCCTCATGGAATGTTTGTCGCCAAGAATCAGCACGTATGCTCCACTGGACGATTGGCTGAATAGCAGCTCTTTAATTTCTAATGTAATCTTGTTCATTTTCAAAGCAATGGGTGAGGAAAAAACCTTTCCCACTTCAAATGCCAAAAATAGGAATAATTCCTGACATCAACAAGAAAAATCGCCGAGGGGTGTTTTTTTTAAAAATTGTCTTTGAATTCTTTTGATTTGTTCCTACTTTTGTTGATTCTTTGTGAAACAAATTAATCTTAAATAACAAATCTATGAGTCTTTCAATCGTTTATTGGGTGCTGGGTGCCTCTATTTTGGCACTGGCATTCGCTTTCTTCTTCTACAAATCGATGATGAAAGAAGATGAAGGCACCGATCTGATGAAGAAGATTGCCGCTCACGTCCGTAAAGGCGCCATGGCCTACCTGAAACAGCAGTACAAGGTGGTTATCATCGTCTTTATCGTGTTGGCGATCGTTTTCTTTGTTATGAGTCGATTCGACCTGCAGAACGCCATCGTTTGGTTCGCGTTCCTCACGGGTGGTTTCTTCTCGGGTTTGGCTGGATTCTTCGGCATGAAGACTGCCACCTATGCTTCAGCACGTACGGCTAACGCCGCCCGTCGCTCGCTGAACAGCGGCTTGAAGGTCGCTTTCCGTTCGGGCGCTGTGATGGGTCTCGTCGTGGTGGGTCTCGCCCTGCTCGACGTTTCGGTGTGGTTCTTGGTGTTGAAAGGCACCAGACTTCTCGAGATGGTGGGTGCACAGGCTGACTTGGTGACCATCACCACCACCATGTTGACCTTCGGTATGGGTGCTTCTACACAGGCTTTGTTCGCCCGTGTGGGTGGCGGTATCTACACCAAGGCCGCTGACGTGGGTGCCGACCTCGTGGGTAAGACCGAATACAACATCCCGGAGGATGATCCGCGCAACCCCGCTACCATTGCCGATAACGTCGGTGACAACGTCGGTGACGTGGCCGGTATGGGTGCCGACCTTTATGAGTCCTACGCAGGATCCATCCTGGCTACCATGGCCTTGGGCGCTTCTGCTTTCGCCACTGCCGCCACACAAAGTGCCGCCGGTGCTGAAATGCAGCTGAAAGCCGTGTTTGCTCCTATGCTGATTGCCGCTGCAGGTGTGCTCCTTTCATTAATTGGTATTTTCTTGGTCCGCACAAAGGAAGACGCCGGCATGAAACAGTTGCTGGGCGCTCTGAGCCGCGGTACCAACACCGCTGCTTTCTTGATCGCTGCCGCTACTTTCGGCATCATGTACTTCCTCTTTGGAAAAGAAACGGGCGAATATGCCAACATGTGGTGGCAAACCTCACTTTCCGTGGTGGTCGGTCTGCTGGCTGGCGTGATTATCGGAAAGGCTACTGAATACTACACTTCACAAAGTTACAAGCCCACCCAAAAGGTGGCTGAGAGTTCCAAGACGGGTCCTGCAACCGTGATCATCTCCGGTTTGGGTCTGGGTATGCTTTCCACCGCCATCCCGGTGATCACCGTGGGCTTTGCTATTGTGCTCGCTTATCTCTGCGCCAACGGCTTCAACATTGAATTTACCGCCGTCAACCTCTCCAGAGGTCTTTACGGTATCGGTATCGCTGCTGTGGGTATGCTCTCCACATTGGGTATTACCCTGGCTACCGACGCTTACGGTCCCATCGCCGACAACGCTGGCGGTAACGCCGAAATGAGCGGCCTCGATCCAGAGGTTCGCAAGCGCACCGATGCCCTCGATGCTCTCGGCAACACCACCGCTGCCACCGGTAAAGGTTTCGCCATCGGTTCTGCTGCTCTGACAGCCCTCGCCCTGCTGGCTTCCTATGTAGAGGAAATCAAGATCGCTTTGGTCCGCGTGGGTGAAGCTACCTTGGAGATTGGCGAAAGAGTGGTCGACACTGCCCAAGCTTCCTTGATCGACTTCATGGAGTTCTACCAAGTCAACTTGATGAACCCCGTTGTTCTGGTGGGTATCTTCATTGGCGCCATGATGGCCTTCGTATTCTGTGGCATGACCATGAATGCTGTGGGGCGTGCTGCCCAGAAGATGGTTGAAGAGGTGCGCCGTCAGTTCAGCACCATCAAGGGTATTCTTGAGGGTCATGCTGAACCCGATTATGAGCGCTGCGTGGCCATCTCCACCAAGGGTGCCCAGCATGAAATGCTGGTGCCTTCCATCCTCGCCATTCTGGTCCCGATTCTCACAGGTTTGATTCTCGGTGTTCCGGGTGTTCTCGGTCTGTTGATCGGCGGCCTGGCCACTGGTTTCGTGCTGGCTGTGTTCATGGCCAACTCGGGCGGTGCTTGGGACAATGCCAAGAAGTATGTTGAGGAAGGCAACTTCGGCGGCAAGGGCTCTGACAACCATAAAGCCACCGTCGTGGGTGACACCGTCGGCGACCCGTTCAAAGACACGTCAGGTCCTTCACTGAACATCCTCATCAAGCTGATGAGCATGGTCTCCATCGTGATGGCCGGTCTGACCGTCACTTGCCACCTGCTGTAATTAATTGAGAGGTGAGAGATGAGAGGTGAGAGGTTTTTTCCTTTCACCTCTCATTTTTCAACTCTAAACTCTAAACTTTAAACTCTCAACTAAATAATGGAATCCCTTCCTGCACTATTCTCCGATCTCGCCTTGATTCTGGTTACAGCCGGCATCACGACCATTATCTTCAAATGGTTGAAACAGCCTGTTGTCCTGGGTTACATCATCGCCGGCTTTTTGATTGGTCCCAATTTCGAGTGGTTTCCGGTCATCAACGACCACACCAGCGTTGAGACCTGGAGTGAGATCGGTATGGTGTTCATGCTCTTTGGCATTGGCTTGGAATTCAGTTTCAAGAAACTGAAGAAAGTAGGAGGGACGGTGGGCATTACAGCCCTTACCGAATTGGTGACGATGTGCCTGGTGGGTTTCCTGTTGGGTAAACTCTTGGGTTGGTCGCAAATGGACTGCATCTTCCTTGGTGCCATGCTCTCGATTTCATCCACTACCATTATCGCCAAGGCTTTTGAGGACATGAAGCTGTATCGTGAGAAGTTCAGCGGCAATGTCATTGGTGAATTGGTGGTGGAAGACTTGGAAGCGGTGTTGCTCATGGTCATCCTCTCCACCTTGGCGGTGAGTAAGACCTTTGACGGAATGCAGTTGCTTTACAGCATGCTCAAATTAGGCTTCTTCTTGCTTATCTGGTTCATCGGCGGCATCTTTTTGGTCCCTACGATCTTGCGCTGGGCAAGGAAATTCATGTCGGAAGAGACGTTGACGGTCTTTTCTGTGGGTCTTTGTTTCTTGATGGTCGTGCTGGCCAACCTCGCTGGTTTTTCTTCGGCCTTAGGCGCTTTCATCATGGGTTCCATTTTGGCAGAGACCCTGGAAGCTGAAATGATTCATAAGCTCACCACGCCTATCAAGAACCTGTTTGGAGCAGTCTTCTTTGTTTCTGTGGGTATGATGGTGGATCCTCAAATCCTGGTCAACTATTGGTGGCAGATTTTGGTGATCACGATCGTGTTGCTCATCTTTAAGCCTTTGAGCAATGTGGCTGGACGCCTGATTGCCGGTTTGGGTTTGAAACAGGCCATTCAAGGCGGTTTCTGTTTCAGCCAGATTGGTGAGTTCTCGTTTATTATCGCAACCTTGGGACTTAGCTATGGGGTCATTGATGAGTTCCTGTATCCCATCATCGTTTCGGTTTCCATCATTACTACTTTTCTCACGCCGTATGCCATCAAGGCAGCTCTTCCTACATACAAGTGGGTGAGTGGTCGCATTCCGCATCAATGGTTGAGCCATTTCGAAAACAAGGATAGCGGCATTAAGGTAAAGAGTGGACAAAAGGTAAGTATGGCAAGCTTCTTGGGCCGTCAGTTCAAGCATATCATCATCTATGTGGCCATAGTCATTGCCGTGTTGTTCCTCTGCTTCTGGGGTGGCTCCGTCATTATGGATTATGTGCCGAATATTTGGGGTAACGCCATCAGTGCGGCTGTTACGCTGGTGCTGGTGTCGCCTTTCCTATGGGCTATCGGATTCAGGCATACCCTTGTGAAAACCACACAGAAGCTGATGGAAAACAGCCGATTCAACAAGACCTTGATTCTATCCATTTTTATTCTGCGGTTTATCATCGTATGGGTAGTGTCCACTTCTGTGTTGCGGCATTATTTCAATGCGGATTTCTGGTCGAAACTGGGTGTTGGAGCACCATATTTTCGCCTGTTCAATATTGGCATGGCCTTGGTTTATACCGTGATGCTTAGGGTGCTGAGTCCTGCCATGCGGTTCCACAAACGCATTGAAGCGCGTTTTACTGATAACCTCAACAAACGGCAGTCGTCGCAGGTGTTTGCCATTCCGGAAATCTTACAAGAGAACTGTCATTTGCAGAAGATGACCCTCAGTCCTGACAGCGATTATTCAGGCAAATTGATCAAGGAGACGGATTTCCGTGACAATTACAATGTGAGTGTGGTTAGCGTGGAACGTGGCAAGCAAATATATGAGCTTCCCAAGTCGGATTTCCAACTGTTTCCCTACGACAAAATCACCTTCGTTGGGCATGAGGACCATCTGCGGCTGTTGTTGGGCAAGGTGGAGGCTTTTGATGAACAGTTGATTCGGGAGCACGAAGAAAGCGAAGTCGATCTCTATAAGGTAGAAGTGCCTGAGAGTAGTCCCTTTGTGGGTATTACCCTGATGGATTCTGGTCTGGCTGACCACTATGAGGCCATGGTGATTGCCATTGAGCGTGACGGCACTTTCATCCTGAATCCTTCAGCACGCATTACCTTCAAGCCTCACGACTATGTGTGGTTTGTCGCTCAAAAATCCAAAGCGGAAGTCTTGATAAAGTCATGATTGTTTGTATTGCCGAAAAGCCGAGTGTAGCGCGTGACATCGCGAAGGTGCTGGGAGCCAATACCGCCCACGAGGGGTATATGGAAGGCAACGGCTATCAGGTGACTTGGACTTTCGGCCATCTTTGCACGCTGAAAGAGCCACACGACTATACAGACCAGTGGAAGGCTTGGGCGTTGAGTCGGTTGCCGATGATCCCACCGCGTTTCGGTATCAAGTTGATTGCTGACAAAGGCGTTGAGAAGCAGTTTAAGATCATTGAATCCTTGTTCCAGAAAGCCGATTCGATCGTGAACTGCGGTGATGCTGGCCAGGAAGGCGAACTCATCCAGCGTTGGGTGATGCAGAAGGCTTTGGTGAAATGCCCCGTTCAGCGCTTGTGGATTTCTTCGTTGACGGAAGAATCCATCCGTGAAGGCTTTAAAACCTTGAAGGATCAGTCGGAATACCAATCTCTTTACGAGGCAGGGCTGTCGCGTGCCATTGGCGATTGGCTGTTAGGCATGAATGCCACCCGGCTCTATACTTTGAAATACGGTCAAAACCGACAGGTCTTGTCCATCGGGCGTGTGCAGACGCCCACATTGGCCTTGATTGTCAAGCGTTATCAGGAAATACAGAATTTCAAGCCGGAAGCTTATTGGGTGTTATCCACCGTATATCGCGACACCACCTTTACTGCCACCAAGGGTAAGTATGGATCCGTCGAGGACGGACAGAAAGATTTGGAAAGCGTAAAAGGGAAGGAGTTTACCGTGACCGAAATCTCCACAAAGAAAGGCACGGAGGCGCCACCACGGCTCTACGACTTGACTTCCTTGCAGGTGGAGTGCAACAAGAAGTACAACATGTCGGCCGAGCAGACCTTGCAGACCATCCAGAGCCTTTACGAGAAGAAATACACCACCTATCCGCGTGTTGATACCACCTACTTGAGCGACGACATCTATCCAAAGTGTCCGGGTATCTTGGCCAAACTGACCAATTATGCCGACTTGACGGCACCTCTAGCAGGGAAGAAGCTGCCCAAGAGTAAGAAGGTGTTCGATAATAGCAAGGTTACCGACCACCATGCCATCATCCCGACGGGCGTGGTGCCGCAAGGCTTGTCATTCGCGGAAGAGAAGGTCTATGATGAAGTTTGTCGCCATTTCATCGCCGTGTTTTATCCCGATTGCCAGTTTGCCACGACCACAGTTTTGGGTAAGGTTGAAGATGTTGAGTTTAAGACCTCGGGAAAGCAAATTCTTGTACCAGGTTGGCGCACCGTCATCAAACCCGTCGCATCCTCGTCAGAGGATACTAGCTCGGTAGCTGATGGTGCCGATAATTCCTCCGCATCCTCGTCAGAGGATGCTAGCTCTATAGAAAAGACGTTGCCCATCTTTGCAAAAGGCGAGCATGGTCCCCACAAGCCACAATTGGCTGAAAAATGGACCCAACCCCCCAAGCCCTACACCGAAGCCACCTTGCTCCGTGCCATGGAAACGGCAGGCAAATTGGTCGATGACGATTCCCTCCGCGAGGTGATGAAGGAAAACGGCATTGGCAGGCCATCCACCCGTGCCGCCATCATCGAAACGCTGTTCAAACGCAACTATATCCGCAAAGTGCGCAAGAGCCTTGAGCCTACGCCCACAGGCATCGAGCTCATCGGTTTGATTCATGAAGAATTGCTGAAAAGCGCTGAGTTGACGGGCATCTGGGAAAAGAAACTCCGTGAGATTGAGCAGCACAAATACGAAGCCCGACAGTTTCTCGAAGAGCTAAAACAGATGGTTTCAGAGATTGTCAATCAGGTGATGCTCGACAACAGCAATCGCCGAGTGACTGTTGTGGCTCAGGAAGAAAAGCCGAAAAAAGCCGGACCAAAAAGAACTGCGACACCCAAGCCGAAAAAGGCCCCAGCAGCTCCAACTGAAACTAATCCCGATGCCATCATCGGGCAACCTTGTCCCTTATGTGGCAAGGGCCATATCATCAAAGGCAAGACCGCCTATGGCTGTTCAGAGTGGCGGAATGGTTGCACTTATCGCAAGCCTTTCTAACTGCAAACTGAATAACTGAACAACTGATCAACTGATCTCCAGCGTCTTCTTGCAGATTTCGATCTCCTCGGGATCGCCGGTGTATTTGCCGTGGTCGTCGGAGAGCTTGACCACCTTCTTCCAAGTACGTTTCTCAGTGATCTTGGCGGCGGTGAGCTTCACCACGATGTTCATGGCCTTCACGTTGTCGATGTCGCAGGTGAGGTGGGTGCCAATGCCGAAGGAGTCCTGCATGCGGCCTGCCACGGCTTCATGGATGGCGATGGCCTCATCTACATTCAAGCCGTTGCTGAAGATGATGGACTTCTGAGCTGGGTCGATGCCGAGCTCCTTGTATTTCAGGATGATCTCCTCCAAAGCCTCGATGTTGTCGCCGCTATCGACACGCAGACCGTCGAACAGTTTGGCGTGCAGTGTGGTGAAGTTTTGGAAGAAGGCCTTGCGGGTGTAGGTGTCGTAGAGGAACACGCCCAAGCTGCCTGCATATACCTCCTGCCAATAATCCATGGCGAGGTAGTTGGCCTCGTTGTAGCCATATAATGAGCAGGTCTCGATGAACTGGTGACTCATGGTGCCGATGGGGGTGAGGTTGTACTTCATGGCCAACAACACGTTTGAAGTACCTACGAAGCAAGTCTTGGTGAACTGTTTCTGCGCCTCAATGAACGAGCGGATCACCAGGTCCTGATGCTCAAACGAGAAACGGCGTCGGGTGCCGAAGTCGCTAAACTTCACGCCATTGCCAATCAAACGGATGCCTTTGTCGTACGACTTTTTGTATTCCTTCTCGGGGTCATAGTGCTCAAACTCGCCTTTCAGCTCATGCGAAAGCTCCGAAACGGTAGCCAGGATAGGCATTTCCCAGAATACGGTGCGCCACAGCAGGCCCGTGACAGTGATGTGGAGATGGCCTTCCTCGTCTTGGCTCACCTCGACTTCGGAAGGTCTCAGATGGAAGCCTTTCAGGAAGGTGAAGAACCACAACGGAAAGTAATAGCACTTCTGTTTCATGAAACGCGCTTCTTCACTGGTGATGCGGAGGTCGGCAAAGCTGTCGAACTGTTCGCGCAGCTTCTCGGCGAAGCCTTTCGGATAGACCGTGTTGTTGCGATCGACAAAGGTATATTGACCCATGGCGCGTGGGAACTTCTGCAAATAGGCATAGCACACGCTGAATGTGTAAAGGTCGTTGTCTAATAAGCTGTTGATGATTCTTCTCATGATTTATAGTTTGCTAATAATACTTCTGATTTTATCGGATATGTATTTCACGGAATTGGTGGCGTCTTCGAGCACCTGCACCAAGTCCTTGCGTTTGATGATCTCGTTGAGGCTGTAGTTTTGGCTGAACAGTTTGCTGATGTAGCTGCCATAGAGCTCGTCGTTGTCGTGCTCAAGGGTCTTGATCTCCTGGCAAAGGCGGCTGATCTCTTTGCGTTTGCTGGCATCCGACAGGTTGGGAAGACGGCTGATGATGTTGCTCAAACTTTCTGCGGCAAACATGATGTTTTCTGCCATGGTGGTAAGATCCACATCCACGTCCAGGAAACGACGGGTGAAGATGATGTTGCCGCAGTCGTCGATACGGTCCATGAAGTCGTCCATCAGCTCGGCCAACTCATGCACATCTTCGCGTTGGAAGGGCGTCAAGACGGTACGGAAAAGGGTGTTGTGGAAGTCGTCCAAAACGGCATCGCCTCCTGTCTCGCAGGCTTTGACCTCTGCCTTCAGGCTTTGCAGGCGCTCAAGGTCGGTCTCGAGGAGCATCTGCCGTAACAGCTTGGACCCTTTTTCGATATATTCCGCTTGCTTTTGGTAGAGTGGGTAGAACCTCTCTTCTTTGGGAACGAAATATTGGAAGAAACTGCTGAGACTCATGGCTTACTTGACTAAGAGGTGAAACAACAGGTTCAATACACCGCCGATGACCAACGGCACAGGGATGGTGAGGATCCAGGAGAGCACGATGCGCTTGGCGGTGACCCATCTCACGGACTTCATGCCGTCGGTAAGGCCTACGCCGATAACGCCGCCAGTGATGGTGTGGGTGGTGCTCACGGGGATGCCCAAGAATGAGGTGGCGATCAAGGTGGTGGCACCTGCAAACTCGGCCGAGAAGCCGCGTACAGGCGTAATCTTGGCCAAGCCTCCGCCCATGGTCTTGATGACGTTCTTGCCACCGATCAGGATGCCTAACGACATGATGATATAGCAGACGACAGCAAGGATGTCGGGAATGTGGAAGCCTTGGCTGTGATCGTAAAAGTTGCCGATGAAGTCTTGCATCCCCGGACTGACGCCTTGGGTGGTGAACACGCTGGCCATCAGCACGGCGATGATACCCATGGTCTTGGGCGCGTCGTTGGAGCCGTGGCCGATGCAGAAGGCTGCCGTCGAGAAATGCTGTAAGATCTTGAAGAGCTTATCGACTTTCTTGCGGGGCTTGTTTTTGAAAACCCTCAAGAAAATGCATTCGAGGAAGAAACCTAAGAACAAGCCGATGAGCGGTGACAGGACGATGAAGGCAAGGGTAATGATGATGGGCTTCATGTGAAGCACTGCACTGCCGTTGACGAACCATGCTGCCCCGATGATGCCGCCGATGAGGGCGTGAGAGGTGGAAATGGGCATGCCGCTCTTGGTGCAGACCCACACCCAGATGGCTGCGCCGACGAGGGCTGCCAGGATGAGGTAGGGGTCGATGACGCTTTGCTCGGCGAAGTTGGCCATGGTGTTACCCACGGCGAACTGCTGGTTAAACACCAGCCTGATGATGATGAAGGCGGCGAACTCCCAAAACGAGGCCCAGATGATGGCCTGCACTGGCGTCATCACCTTGGTGGCGATGATGGTAGAGATGGAGTTAGCCGCATCGTTCATGCCGTTCAGGAAGGTAAAGACGAAGGCAAGGACGATGGAGAGGATGATGGCTATGGTCAGTAGGTTCATCACGATTCTTTTATGATCAACAGTTTCACGATGCCCGTGATGTCTTTTGCGCGGTCGGTGGTGTCTTCCACCACTTGGGCGATCTCCTTGTATTTCAGCAACTCGATTTCATCTTTCTCGTTCTCAAATAGATAGGAGATGTAGTCGCCGTAGATGTCGTCCACCACATGCTCGATTTGGGTGACCTTGTCGCACAGCTCGCCAATTTGTTGGTGGTTTTTGCCGAGGTCGTCTAGCAGACCGAAGATCTGGATCATGGTGCTGGCATCCTCATGGATGTTGTCCACGATTTCCTTGATCTGCTTGTCGATTTTCTTGGGTGTGTACATCAGGATGGTCTTGGCCGAGTGGTTGATGAAGTCGAGGAAGGTGTCAAGACCCATGGCGAGGGCGTTCATATCCTCGCGGTCGAAGGGCGTGACGAAAGCTTCGTTGAACTCAATGTAGAACTCGCGCAACAACTCGTCGCCGGTGGTCTCCTGTTTCTTGATCATGCGGGTGAGCAACCTGCGTTCCTCGGGATCCTCGCTCTTGACGAGTTCCTTGAGGTATTTGGCGGCAATCTGTGCCGCCTCGGCCTGCTGCAGGTAAGTAGGGAAGAAGTGCTTCTCGCGGCTGCTTCCTTTGGTAAAAAGGTTGTTCAGTGCCATTGTTTCAAAATGGTTTTGAATGATGGCACAAATATACTATTTTTATTTCATTTTTAAGTTTTCAGTTTTCAGTTTTCACCTTCCTCGATCACTGCCTCCGAAACGTTGATGATGAAGTCGCCCATGCGCTCCAACTCGGAGACGATGTCAATGTAATACACTCCGGTTTGGTAGTTGTAGTTGGGGTTTTCGATGTTGTTGATGTGCTCTTCGCGAAGGCGGTCGCGGCAGGCGTTGATCTCAAATTCGGCTTTCTGGGCGTTGTTGATGTCTTTCAGTTGATGGTATGGTGCATGGAGGTTGTCGGCCATGGCTTGGTAGGCCGCTTCCATGGTGTCCATCATGTGGTTGAGCCGTTGAATCATGTCCTTGTCGAACTTCCTGTTGTGTGACCTGGCGCGGGTGAGGATGCGGCTGATCGACTCGCCGGAGTCGCCGAGGCTCTCCATTTCACCCACGATCTTGTACATCGATTTGATGCGCTTGGCTGACGCGTTGGTGATCTCGCCCTTCGACACCTCGTTCAGATAGCTGGCAATCTCATATTCGATTTTATCGGTAATCTCCTCGTAATACACCAGTTTTGCGATGCGGCTGTCCATCTTCTCAGGATCGGTCTCGTTGATGGCGTTTCTGAGGTGGACAAATCCCTTATGGCAGATCCTGCTGAAGTTGCAGATCTCTTGCTTGGCTTCATCCAAAGAGAGTTCGGGGGTGGATAGGGGGCCGCCGCTGATGTAGAGCAGGCGGTATTCCTCTTCCTCGGTCTTCGAGGGGAAAATCCTGCAAAGCAGTTTCACGAATTGCGGCACAAACCATACGAAAATCAAGGTGATCACCACATTGAATAGCGTGTGCATCACGCAAACGCTATATAATAAGGATTTCTGCACTGCATTAGCTTCGGGTCCAGAGGAGAGGGTCAAATCTGCGGTGTTGGGATTGGGAAGACCGAAAAGCTCCACCATCCATCCGATGGCTTGGAGGAACCAGGGGTAGATAATCAGCACGAAGATGACGCCGACGGTATTCATAAGGGTGTGAGAGATTGCCGTCCGCTTTGCGGCAACGTTACCTACCGTGGCTGCAATATTGGCTGCGAAGGTGGCTCCAATGTTTCCTCCCATCATGATGGCTGTTGCCAGCCTGAAGTCCAATATGCCTGTCGTGATGAGCGTCATGGTGATGGCCATTGTTGCCGCCGATGATTGGAAACATATCGTCAACACAATACCGATAATCATGTAGATGAGGATAGACCACCATCCCAGATTAGACCATGAGACAAGGAATCCAAGGTTGTCGGCGGTGAGGAGACCTTGCGCTGTGGAGCGTAAGGTGGCAAAACCGATGAAGAACAGAGAGAAGCCGATGATGATTTCGCCCGTGTCGTGCCGCTTTTGGTTTTTCTTCATTTGCAGCAAGATATAGCCAAACAGCAGTAAGGGGAAGGCAAAATCGGCCATATTGAACGAGAAACCGAATACGGCTAGAATCCATGCGGTGATGGTGGTGCCGATGTTGGCACCCATGATGACGCCAATGGCTTGGCCTAACTCCAGCAGACCGGCGTTCACGAAACTGACCACCATAATCGTGGTAGCCGTTGAGCTTTGGATGAGTGCCGTGACGCCGATGCCAGTCAGGATTTGCGTGAAGGGGTTGGAAGTCATGGCGGCGAGGATGCGGCGCATGCCGTCGCCAGCCACTTTTTGGAGGCCGTTACTGAGGAGGTTGAGGCCGAATAGGAAAAGGGTAACCGCTCCGAGGAGGGTAAGGATCTGTAGAATGGTATTCATACTATGAATAAAAATCGGTCAAAAATAATAAAACTAAAGATGCGATTCTCTATTTTTTTGTTTATTTTTGCAATGTCAAGCCGAAGCCCTTTGTGGATTTGGTCGAGACATGGACATATTAGTAGAAACGTTGAACCAGCGTTTTATCTGCGGCTCTTGGAATCTCGCAAATTCTATATCCCGCTGCAAGGTAAGGCAAGGTCGGCGTTCATGTTGTATGCACAATACAGCGTGGGCTTCGGCATTGCTTATCCTCAGCGGGAAGGCGATGCGAGAGCCTAAAGAGCGGGGTAAGCAAAGGTTTTGATACCCACGCTTTTTTTATGTCCTTTCTTTAAATGAAATAACGGTTGCCGAAAGGCAATCATCAAACCTCAATAAACCTGGGATCTTTCGGAGATGGCGATCGCCATCTCCGATTTTTTTGTTGCCTCTCTCAACTCTCAACTCTAAACTCTAAACTTTAGCTTGCCACTCCGCACAAATGGAACAATACTCTGGCGCCTACGTTGCCGTCCCAGTCGTTGTCGCCGGGCGACACCTCG
This sequence comes from Bacteroidales bacterium, assembly GCA_017549805.1. Lineage (GTDB taxonomy): Bacteria > Bacteroidota > Bacteroidia > Bacteroidales > F082 > Limimorpha. The sequence goes on along the minus strand of JAFYNJ010000020.1, from coordinate 17,049 downwards.
CAGAGGTCGAAGCCGATGATTTCTCTTCCCGCCTCTCGGATCTTGTTGAGCAGGTACATCAGCTCTTCGTATTCCATGCCGCCAGGGACGGGCGTTCCGGTGTTGGGACACAGCTTCGGGTCGAGGGCGTCGATGTCGATGGAGAGATACACCTTTTGTGGAAGCTCTTCGATCATCTCTTCCACAATGTCCTTCCAGCGTGTGCCTTCAAACATCCTTCGGCGGTTGTCACGATCGAAGAAGATCTTGATGCGGTCGAACTGTTGCAAGGCGAGTTCTTTCTCTTGGTGGCAGTAATCGCGGATGCCCACCTGGACGAGCTTCTTCACATTGGGGAATTGCAGCGTATTAAAAAAGATGGAGGCATGGGAATACTTGAATCCCTCGAAGGCGTCGCGCAAGTCACAATGCGCATCGGCATGCAGGATGCCATATTCCACACCTTGCTCGTGAAAGTACTGGTGGTAGGCGAGTGGACAGCTGTGGTCGCCGCCCAACAATCCCACAACCTTGCCTTGGCGCTTCCAATAGGCAATCCTGTCGCGGAGCCACGCATTCTTCTTCTCGGTGGCCAGCTCGATGTCAGCATACATTCCGTTGTACTTGTCGGGATCGTTGTCAATGGTGCCCTCATACAGGGCCTCGATGATCTCCTCACTGACAGGTGCCAAGGTGTCGTGCAAGGCGCGTAGCTCTTTGGGGAATTCGTCCATCCAGATGCCTTTCTGCCACAGGTCGGGATAGTCGTGATGGCAGAGGTCCACCTGGAGGGAGGCCTCCATGACGGCTGCGGGACCGTCCACAGTGCCACGGTTGTAGCTTGTGGTCAGCTCCCATTCCACGGGAATGATGATGATTTGCGCCTCTTCGGCGGTGCAGGGCAGGCCGTAAATGCCGGAATCGGCAACAGCGGCTGCATTGGGATCAAAGGTGTTTTCCATGGTTGTTGTCTTTTCTCACGGCAAAGATACAAATACTTGCTTTGCCTTGCACAAATTCCACAATTTTCCACAATCGCCGATAATTGTAGAATCGGTTCCACAACTTTCCACACAACAATTACAAATGACAGAGTTTTTAAATTATTGAAAATCAGAGATTTATTTGAAATTCTACATTTGGCACGAATTTGGCGCTTAGGAGCGGCGAATTAAAATGGATATGAAAAAGATCGTTTCAATATTAGGTATTTGCTCTCTTGCAATGGTTCTCAACGCTTGTTTTGTGAGCTCAAGCAAATATGACACCGTTGTGGCAGAGCGTGACTCCCTGTTGGTTGTGGCAAGCAATGTCACTACCGATTTTGAAGCATCGTTGCGTACCATCAACGAGATCGAGACGGCATTGCAAACGGTTCGTGAAGCTGAAAACATCATCATGATCGAGAATCAGGAAGGCAACACCAACTATGCCGTTTCACAGATCGAAGCGATTGACCGCACCATTCAGCAGAACAAGGCTAAAATCGAGGAACTCGAAAAGCAATTGGCTCAATCAGGATCCACATCGAAGCAGCTGAATGCCACCATCAATCGTTTGAAGAAAGAATTGGACGAAAAAGACACCTATATCAATAATCTGCGTAATGAGCTGAATGCAAGCCAGGCGCAAGTGGCCAACCTCACTGAACAGGTGGACAACCTCAACCAGAATGTGCGTGACCTGAACGAGAACATCGACAGCCTCAACATTCAGAATGCGGAACAAAAAGCCACCATTCAAATCCAGGAGACCGAGTTGAATACGGTGCATTATTTCGTGGCACCCATGGAAACACTGAAGGAACTGGGATTGGCAACCAAAGGCGGTTTGTTCAGCAAGTCCGGCGTTTCCTCCGATATCAACAAGAACTTGATGATTGCCGCTGACAAGCGCCAACTGAAGGTCATTGCATTGAATACCAAAAAAGCAACAATACTGACAAATCATCCAGAAAGCAGTTACCAGTTAACTCAGGGCGATGATGGAATGCTCTCTCTCAATATCCTCAACCCTGACGCTTTTTGGAATACATCTAATTATTTGATTATCTCCATCAAATAAAATTCTGCTCGTTTTCAATTTTACGAATGCCTTGCTTCTCCCCGTTGCAAGGCTTCTTTTTTTTGTGCATTTGACATCTTTTTGTATCTTTGCATGATAATTCCTGTCATGAAACACACCATTTTGATTGTCGAAGACGATGCCTCTTTTGGAGTGATGCTTCAGACCTGGCTGAAAAAGAACGACTATGACGTCGTACTGGCCACCCAGTATGCCCAAGCCAAGAAGGAGATCTCTTCAAAGAAAATCGATTTGATCTTGACGGATCTCCGTCTTCCCGACGGGGACGGCATCCTGTTGATGTCGTGGGTCCGTGAACAGCTCAAAAGCCATGTCCCCTTTATCGTGATGACAGGATACGCAGAAGTACAGACCGCTGTCTCGGCCATGAAGCTGGGAGCGTTCGACTATCTGAAAAAGCCCATTAACCCCAGCTTGCTGGAGGAAAAGATCGTGGCTGCCTTGGAGTCGGAACCGGAGATCGAAGAACTGTTCCTGCCCAAGAAGGTGATGGTCAAAGGCAAGAGTGAAGCCATCCAACGCCTTTACAAGCATGTGGAGCTGGTGGCACCTACCAAGTTCTCCGTACTGATTTTGGGTGAGAGTGGCACTGGAAAGGAATACATTGCTGAGATGATTCATGAATGCAGCCCGCGACGCGATAAGCCGTTCATCGCTGTGGACTGTGGGAGTCTTTCCAAGGAGCTTGCTCCCAGTGAGCTTTTCGGCCATCTGAAGGGCTCCTTTACCTCGGCCATTGCCGACAAGAAAGGCGTCTTTGAACAAGCCAAGGGCGGCACGGTGTTTCTCGATGAGGTGGGGAACTTGCCCTACGAGGTGCAGATGCAGCTGCTGCGTTCGCTTCAGGAACAGAAGGTGCGTCCCGTGGGTTCGGCAGTCGATGTGAATGTGGACGTGAGAATCGTGGCCGCCACCAACGAAAACATCGAGAAGTCCATAGAACAGGGACGTTTCCGCCAAGACCTTTATCATCGTTTGAACGAATTCACCCTGCAAGTGCCGCCGCTGCGCGACCGTATGGATGACCTGGAGGAGTTCGTGACCTTCTTCGTCTCACAGGCCAATGAGGAGTTGGGCAAAGACATCAAGGGCGTTTCTCCCAAGGCAATCGCTGCGATGAAGAAGATGCCTTGGAACGGCAACCTCCGTGAACTGCGCAATGTGATCCGTCGTTGCGTGCTCTTTTCAGAGGGCGACTACATCGAGGTGGAGGATCTCCCGGTTTATTTGGAGCAACCTGAAAAACCAGCTGAAACATCAAATGACAGCTTTGCGCTTCGTCCAGGTAACGAAAGGGAACAGATCGAAGCGGCGCTTATGAAGGCTCGTGGCAACAAAACAGTAGCCGCCAAGCTTCTTCAAGTGGACCGAAAGACCTTATACAACAAGATGCATCAATACGGGATGGACCTTTAATGCTATTCAATGCCGTATTTTTCCGCGAGCAGTTCCATTAAAGCATCGGCATTTGCCATGAACTTGACAGCTTCGTCTTTCCATTCAGGATAGGCGATGGCACCCTCGGCACTGCCTTTCGATTCGTTCATCCTGGAAAGGAAGGGGACAGCCTCGTCCTGTTGTAGTTGGATGAACATGGGCAGCATCTTGTGGCATAGTGCCTGTGCAGTGGCAAAGTCGTCGGTTTCCATAGATTCGTTTAGCGCCACAAGATTGTCGGCGGTGGAGTGGGCAAAAACGGTAAGGATGCCTCTGATGGCTTCTTCATCGTCATCCATCATCTGGCAAAACTCGGGAAAGTCGGTGAAGCTGGAGATCTTCTCCGTTTTTTCCTCTGGGATGTGACGTCCGAAAAGTCCTTCCAAGGTTTTAAGGTTGAAAGGCTTTTGCAGGAACCCGTCAAAGCCTTCTTCCTTGGCTTTCTCGGTGTCGTAGTCCATGCGAGCAGTCATCAGATAGACGGGCTTGTCGGGGGTGGCCGCCTTGAACAGCTTCAAGATGTCGTTGCCGCTCAAGGCACCCATCTCGCGGTCGGTGAGGACGCAGTCGAAGGTGTCGGGCTGCTGCATGGCATCATCCAGGTCGATCTTTGAACGGCAGATACGCACTTGATGGCCCAACTTGCCGATCATGTTGCTGATAACGGTAAGTAGCGACTCGTCGTCGTCGATGATCAAGATGTGGTGCTCCGCAGTCTCAGGAACAACTTCCTTGCTGGACTCGGTGTTCGAGGTGTCGATGAGTTGGCCGTCTTCTACCAGCTCAACTTCTGCTGGAATGCTCACGGTGAACAGGCTCCCTTTTCCAACTTCCGAATCCACGTCAATGCTGCCTTTCATCAGGTCGGTGAGACCCTTGACCACCGAAAGGCCATAGCCGCTGCCTTCCGAAAGCTTGCTGCCGCTGTCGGTGCGCACGAAGGGCTTGAAGATATCCTCGACCTTGTCTTTCGGGATGCCGATGCCGGTATCCTGAATGCGGAATACCAAACTGCCGTTTTCATAGCTGGCTTTGAAACCGATCTTGCCTTCAATGGTGTATTTGATGGCATTGGAAATGAGGTTGCTGATAATTTGTCTGATCTTCAGCTGGTCGGAATTGACATACAGGGTATCCTTGATGTCGTTCCTATAATCGAAGACAAGGTTTTTCTTTTGGGCAATGGGCTCGAACATCGAGGCGGTTTCGTCGCACAGCTGGCGGGCGTTGAAAGGCTTTTTCTCCACTTGCAGCATGCCTTGTTCCAGACTGGAGAACTCAAGCAAGTTGCTCAGGAGGTTGAGGATATGGTCGGCCGATTGCTGTATCGAGTTGGCCTCCTTCTCGTTGCCGGTGTTGTCCATCAGTTCCAAATTGCCCAAGATGGAAGCCAGCGGGGTTTTGATGTCGTGTGAGACGGTGAGGAGCATCTTGTGGCGGTTTTCCATGATTTCCTCTGTCTTTTTCCGCGCTTCCTCGGCGTCGTTTCGGGCCTTTTCTGCTGCTTTTCTGGCCCTGAATCCTTTGTTTACGTCGCTGAGAATCAAGATGACGAAAATGATGATCAATATGACTACGATGCCTCCGATATAGGTCGAGGCAGTCATGTTCTCGTCGATGATGCTCTCGCTGATTTCCATCTCCAATAGCGCCGATTCAAGAATCTCCTTGTTGAGTGCAAGCAACAGCTCGGAGATCTCTTCCGATAGGTGGTTGTCGTCGGTGATCAGCTCAGCCGTCTTTTTCTCATATTCCTTGATGCGCCGTTTGTATTCGGTTTTGGCCTTTTCCGAGAGAATCTTCAGGTCGCTCAGGATGTCGATGGTCGAGTCGTTGACCAGTGTGATGCTGCTACTGGCTTGAGCAATGCTGTCCTTGTCGTTGGGGTTGAATGTAGGCGGAGTGGGGGGTGTGAAAGCCTTCAGGCGGGCGTCGATTTCCGCCAAGGGATCGTAATAGTAGAACTGTCGCGAAAGCACATAGCTGATTTGCCCTTTCCGCATGATGAGTCGTTCGACTTCACGGATACGGGATTCGTTCTCCTTGCTGGGCAATAGGACGAGGATGGAATCGGCACACTGGTTGATCTCATTGTTCAAGACACCGAATTGCTTCAAGTGCTTGGGATTGTCGGTAAAGGCAAAAAGATTGGCTTCGGATTGGGCTTGATGGACCAGCTGGGTGAAGCGGTTCGTGAGGTTGAGCGCATCGTTCTGCACATCGAGGTTGACCCGCTGGTTTTGTATGGATCCCTGCAACTTGTAGATATAATAGAACATGGCACCGCACAAGGCGATGACCAACAGATTGGTGAAAACCACTCTCCAGCTCGTTCTTCTTTCAATATGCCTGACCATTCTTCTGGCAAAAATAATACTAATTCCGAAAAAATTGTATTTTTGCAATAAAATTCCACAATATGAAAAAGTTGTTGACTCTCGGCTGTTTGCTGACAGCCCTTGTGTGTTTTCTGAGCTCATGTAAGATGCCTTCGCAAACCGGGGCGTCGAAGGTGGTGGCGGTGCTTTCCGTGAATGACATGCATGCAGCTATCGACCAGATGCCGCAGTTCGCGGGTCTGGTGGACAGTTTGCGAGGTGTTTATCCCGACTTGTTGGTGTTCTCGGCAGGCGACAACCGAACGGGGAATCCCATCAACGACCAGTATGACCCCACCAACTATCCTATGATCGCCTTGATGAACGAAGTGGGCTTTGACCTTTCGGCGGTAGGCAACCACGAGTTTGACGGTGGTATAGAGGGTCTGCAACGGAACATTGAAGATGCCCATTTTCCTTTCCTGTGCGCCAATTTAGTGATTCCCAACAAGGTGAAGTTGGATGTCCAACCCTACGCGATTTTGAACAACCAAGGGCTGAATATCGCCGTGGTAAGTATCGTGGAAACCCGAGCCAGCGGGATTCCAGGAGCACATCCCATGCATTTCAAGGACATCAGTTTTGAGAAGGGCATCGATGTGCTTCCCGACTACATGTTCTTGAGGAACAAGGCAGATGTGTTCATCCTCTTGTCGCATCTGGGTTTTGAGGAGGATGTGGATGTTGCGATGCGCTTTCCTGAATTCGATGCCATCTTGGGCGGCCATTCCCATACCTTTGTGGAAACGCCACAAAAACACAATGGTGTCATGGTTACGCAGGCCGGATCGAGCCTGAAATATGCCACGTTGGTCCTGTTTACAGTCCAGCGAGGCAAGGTGACGGAGGTGAAAGCCCAGAACTTCGACGTGCAGCATTTCAGCAAGAAAAATGCTAAGGTCAAGTCGCTTCTTGACAGTTTCAATAGCAACAAGAGCTTCAGCGAGGCGCTGGCCACTGCCATTACGCCCTTTGAAGACAGGGAAGAGCTTGGCTGCCTTGTAACCGATGCCATTCGATCGGTCAGTGGCGCTGATTTTGCCTTTAACAATACCGGTGGCATCAGGATCGACCGACTTAAGACGGGTCCGATTACGGTCAAGGATGTCTATAACATCGATCCTTTCAATAACGACGTGATTGTTTACACCATGAAGGGCAAGCAGCTGGAACATTTCATCATGGAAACCTATAAGAAAAACGGTCGATATCCTTCGTTTGTCTCAGGCATGACCTATACGGTCAACACCGATTACGACGGCTATCCGAAATCGGTTGAAATCATACCCGACAAAGGCCGCTTTTCGAAAGATGCTACCTATAAGGTGGCCATGAACAGCTATATGGCATCCACCTTGCGTTTCGAGAGTCTTGACGATGGCGAGAGCCAGTATATGACTTCCGAAGAGATGGTTATCATGTATCTGCGTCAACAAAAGACCGTTTCATATAAAGGTGTGCGCCGCGCTTTTCATTGAATGAAAAAATGACTAATTTTGCGGCTTCTTATTTAAAGGACTGACTTTATGAAAAGACTATTCGTTTTGGTTGCCATGGTGTTGCTGTTGGTAAGCTGTGGCGGAAAGAAGGTACAACTCATCGATGCTGCCAATTTCAACAAGGAAGTGGATGGCAAGCAGGTGTCGCTTTATACCATGCACAATGGCGACATCACCATGCAGGTGACCAACTATGGTGGCCGTGTGGTGGCATTGTGGGTGCCCGACAAGAAGAAAAACTTCGAGGATGTCACTTTGGGATATGACAACATCGAACAATATTTGAACAACAAGGGCGAACGTTACTTGGGTGCCGTGGTGGGCCGTTGCGCCAACCGAATTGCTGGCGGCAGCTTCACCTTGAACGACTCCGTATATCAATTGCCGAAGAACGACGGTGAAAACACCCTTCATGGCGGTACTCTTGGTACCGATAGAGTGGTATGGAATGTGGTGAGTGCCAACGATTCAGCGCTGGTGATGCATGTCGTGCTGCCTGACGGTCAAGATGGTTTTCCAGGCAACCTGGACATTACCATGACCTATACCTTGACAAAGAATAATGAGTTCCGCATCGACTATCTTGCCACTACAGACCAGCCGACCTTGTGCAACCTTTCCAATCACACTTTCTTCAACCTGAAAGGGGAAGGAAACACCGTGCTGGACCATCAGCTCCAAATCAACAGCAAATGGATCCTTCCGGTGGACGAGGCTCTGATTCCCACGGGTGGTTTCCTTTCGGTGAAGGATACTCCGTTTGACTTCAGTGAAATGCATGCTATCGGCGATAACATTGATGGCGACCATTTCCAGCTGGTCAATGGCCATGGCTATGACCACAACTGGATCATCAACAGTGCCGTGAACGGCAAGATAGTACCTGTGGCCACGTTGTATGAGCCCATGAGCGGTCGCATGCTGGAAGTGCTCAGCGACCAAGTTGGATTGCAGTTCTATAGCGGCAATTTCTTTGATGGGGAAGCTCAGGGCAAATGGGGGAAACATCTCTATCGTGGTGCCGTTGCGCTTGAAACGCAGAACTTCCCTGATGCCATCCATCAGGAAAACTTTTCCATCAAGCCGGTGTTGAATCCAGGGGAGCAATACACCCACACATGCATTTACAAGTTTAGCGTGAAGCAGTGAATTATCTCAGTGTTGACGGTATTTCCAAGTCGTATGGCATCAAGGTGCTGTTCGACCAAGTTACCTTTGGCATCGAGAAGGGCGACAAGACGGCCTTGATTGCCACCAACGGCTCGGGCAAGTCCACCTTGCTGAAAATCTTGGTGGGGAAGGAGAGTCCCGATACGGGGTCGATTACTTACGCCAACGACATCAAGGTTGGCTATCTGGAACAGTTGCCTGTATATCCTAAGGGAACGCATGTCTCGGATCTGATTGCCGACCTGAACGACGAGCAGCAGCTGAAAGCGCGTCAATACCTTACCCGTTTTTCATTGAACAACCTGGAGCAAAGCGTCGATGAGCTATCAGGCGGACAAGTGAAGCGTCTTGCCTTGGCCCTGGTGTTGCTTCATGAGCCGGATTTCCTGATTCTTGACGAGCCTACCAACCACCTTGATGTGGAGATGGTGGAATGGCTTGAGAGATACCTCTCCCAGTCGAGTGTCACCTTGCTGATGGTCACCCATGACCGCTATTTCCTCGACAGGGTTTGCAATAAGATCTTCGAGTTGTATCAAGGCGTGATGTACACGCACAACGGCAACTTCGACTATTATGTTGAGAAGAGCCGTGAACGTGAGGAGGTGAAACGTGCCACCGCCGAAAAGGCGGCCTCGCAGCTTCGCCGCGAGCTGGAGTGGATACGATCCACTCCACAGGCACGAACGGGTAAATCGAAAAGCCGCATCGATGCCTTCTATGACTTGAAGGAAAAAGCCAAATACCAGGAAGCCGACGACAAACTGCAGTTTGGCCTTCAAGCCCAACGCCTCGGCGGCAAGATCCTTGAGATGTATAATGTCACCAAGACTTACGACGACATAACAGTGCTGCGCGACTTCGACTATGTGTTCAAGCGGGGCGAGCGTATCGGGCTTATTGGACCCAATGGGGTGGGGAAGTCGTCGTTCCTCAATCTCATTACTCAACAGGTTGCACCTGACCATGGCAGAATCATTGTGGGCGATACGGTCACCTACGGTTATTACCGTCAGGAAGGCATCCAGTTCGATGAGAACAAGACCGTCATCGACGCCATCCGCGATATCGCAGATGTGTTGCATTACGGCAAGGACCAGGTCTATACTGCCGACCAATTGTTGGCGCATTTCATGTTTCCCTACAAGATGCAGCGACAGCCCATCGCTTTGCTTTCAGGCGGAGAAAAACGCCGTCTCTACCTGCTGACGGTGCTGGTGTCGAACCCTAATTTCCTCATTCTCGACGAGCCCACCAACGATCTCGACCTGCTGACGCTCCAGAAGTTGGAGGATTTCCTGAAAGCCTACAAAGGCTGCCTACTCGTAGTTTCGCATGACCGCTATTTTATGGATGAAGTGGTTGATCAGCTGTTCGTGTTCCAAGGCGACGGCAAGGTCAAGGGCTTTATGGGCAACTACTCCCAATACAAGGAATACCTTCGGGAGAAAGAGCAACAGGAGCGCAAGGTGCAAGCCGTTCAGAAACGCGAGGAGCAGCCCAAAACGGTTCGTGAGAAGACGAAGCGCAGTTTCAAGGAGGAAAGGGAATTCCAGCAACTCACTACCGACATTGCTGCGTTGGAAGCCGAAAAGGAGCAGATCCACCAGGAAATGGCCAACATCTCGGATTACCAGAAACTGCAGGAGCTGGGCAAGCGTTTGCAAGAGATCAAGGATCTTTTGGATGAGAAGGAAATGCGTTGGCTTGAACTGGACGAATGGTCTTGAATCGCCCTTTTTATTTGCTGAAGCGCCTAAACTATTCCGTTAAACTATTCCAGTGTCACAGAAATAGTGCTATCTTTGCAAACTTAACTTTTATCTTTTATCTCTTATCTTTTATCTAAAACATGGGAAAGAAGATTGTTATTATCTCACTGATATTCAGTTTATTTATTGGCTATTCCTTTGCCCAGGAACCGATGAGGATTACCTTGGACCAGGCATTGGAGATTGCCCTTTCGGAAAGCAACACCATCAAGATCGCTGACATGACGGTCGAAAAGAGCGGCTATGCCAAAAAAGGTAGTTATGCCTCCCTTTATCCGAATGTTAATGTCAGCAGTTCCTACCAGCGCACCCTGCTCAAGCAGGTGATGGTAATGGACATGGGTGGGCAGCCGATGGAAATCAAGGTGGGCCGCGATAACAACATCAGCACTTCGGCCAGTGCCAGCATGCCTCTGGTGAATGCCCAGCTTTGGGAAAGCCTCAAACTGTCGGCCCTCGACGTGGAGTTGGCCGTTGAGCAGGCGCGTTCTTCCAAGGTGTCGATGATCTCTCAGGTCAAGCAGGCCTTCTATGGTGTGTTGCTGGCCAAGGAGTCGCTCGCCGTGGTTACCCAGGTGTATGAGAATGCCCGGGCGAACTACGAGAAGACCTTGCAGCGTTTCAATGTGGGTAAGGTGTCGGAGGTGGAGAAGCTTCGCGCTCAGGTCAATGTGATGAATTCCGAGCCCAATGTTTCAAGCGCCGAGAACGCGGTGCTGCTGGCCACTTGGCAGTTGAAAGCCGTCATGGGACTCAACCTTGAAACGGATATTGAGGCCGTAGGCGACTTGAAGGACTATACCCAGGAGCTGCTCGCTCCATACGTCAGCGAAGACGACATCAGCAACAACAGCTCTTTGCTTCAGCTGGACATTCAGGACCGTATGCTGGAATCCAACCTCAGGATGCAGAAGAAACAATACTTGCCGACGCTTGCCGCCAGCATTAACTACAACTATAGCGCCATGGGTGACGAACAACTGAGTTGGTTCCCGTCGTCGAATGCCGCCTTGAGTCTCAACATTCCTGTGTTTGACGGCTTCCAGAAGCATTATGCCATCAAGCAAAGCAAGATCAACAGGGACATGCTCAATGTGCAGCGTGAAGATACCGAACGCCAGATCCGCATCGCCATTCGCAACTACAACGATCGGATTGCGCTTTGCGTGAAGAATTACACGGCTGCTAATGCTACGGTGGAGATTGCCCAAAAGAGCTATGAGATATCGGCGAAGATGTATGAGGTGGGCAAGGCCACTTTGGTGGAACTCAACGACGCGCAGCTGGCGCTGCAACAAGCCCAACTGACACAGGCCCAAGCCATCTATGAGTTCATGGTGGCCAAGGCATCTCTGGATGAATTGATTGGAAAAGAATAAATTATCAGGATATGAAATACACTAGATTTTTCTTGTTTGCTTTTGTCGCCGCCGTTCTTTTGACAGGCTGTAAATCAAAGACGAATGAAAAAACCGGCGCCGCTCCGATGGCCGCTCCCGTGGTCAGCGTGGTTACCGCCCAGGCAGAGGATGTTGACATTACCAATACCTTCACCTCGAACATCGAGCCGTTTGCGGAGAACAATATCGCTTCCCAAACGGCAGGACGTATTTCGAGCATCAATGTGGAGGTGGGAAGCCAAGTCCGCAAGGGTCAGCTGCTCGCCAGGATGGACGATGTCAATCTTGCCAAGACTCGAATGCAGTATGTCAACGACTCCACCGAACTTGCTCGTCTTACCGAGCTCTACAACATCGGTGCCGTCGCACAAGCCGACTATGACCTGGCGAAACTCTCATTGAACATCACCAAGAAGACTTATTACAACCTGGCTGAAAACACTTACCTTCGCAGTCCTATCAATGGAGTGGTCACGGCGCGTAACTACGACAAGGGTGACATGTATTCCATGGCCCAACCCATCTTCGTGGTGCAGCAGATCACGCCCGTGAAGATGCTGATCAACGTCTCTGAGAGCCTGTTTACCCAAGTGACTAAAGACATGGAGTTCGACATCACCGTGGATGCCTACCCCAACGAGGTGTTCAAGGGCAAGGTAAATTTGATTTATCCCACCATCAGTGCCGCCACACACACCTTCTCGGTGGAGGTCATCAGCCAGAATACCGACCAGCGGTTGCGTCCCGGTATGTTTGCCCGTGTGACGGCCAATTTCGGTACCAACCATCATGTGGTGGTTCCCGATGTGGCAGTGGTGAAACAGATGGGATCGGGTGAGCATTTCATCTATGTGCTGCAACCCGACAACACCGTGAAATACCAGTTGGTGGAGGTTGGCAAGCGTCTTGGCAGCAGATACGAGATCATCAGCGGCATCAACGAGGGCGACAAGATTGTCACCGAAGGTCAAGCCCGACTCAAGGATGGCGTAGCCGTTACTGTGAAAAACTGACTTCTGACTTCTGTCTTCTGACTTCTAACTTCTATAACAATGAGCATCCAACGAACAGCAGTCAACAATCCGGTGACAACGGCCTTGGTCTTTGTCGCCATTGCCATATTCGGCATCTTCTCCTTGATGAACCTCTCCATCAACCAATTGCCCAACATGGAGACCAACTTCATCATGGTGATGACCTCCTATCCTGGAGCCAGTGCCGCCGATATCGAGACTAACATCTCCAAGACCTTGGAGAATACCTTGAATGCCGTCCCTGACCTAAAGCACCTGTCGTCCACCTCGCGTGAGAACACCTCGGTGCTTTCATTGGAATTTGAGAGCGGCATCGACATTGAAACCGCCACCAATAATGTGCGCGACAAGATCGACATGGTGCGCAACTATCTGCCTGATGGCGCCACCAACCCCGTCCTATTCAAGTTTAACGCCGAGGACATGCCCATTATGCTCCTCAGCGTGACGGCAGAAGAGAGCTTGCCTGCCTTGGACAAGATCATCGAAGACCGTGTCACCACGCCATTGGCGCGTGTGAGTGGCGTGGGTACGGTGTCAGCCAATGGTGCCCCGAAGCGCGAGATTCAGGTCTATGTCGATCCCAACAAGCTGGAGGCCTATAACTTGACGTTGGAAAGCATCTCCAACACCTTGGCCACGGAAAATCGCAACGTGCCCGCCGGTTATATCGACATCGGCTCAAACAGCTATAGCCTGCGTATCCAGAAGGAATTCACATCCGCCAAGGAGATGGAGAGTGTCATCGTCGGTTCACGCGGCACCGCGCCCATCTATCTGCGCGATGTGGCCACCGTCATCGACGGCTCGGAGGAACGCATTCAAGAGTCTTATAGCAACGGTCGCCAAGGTGCCACCATCGTTATCCAAAAGCAGACCGACGCCAACGCCGTCAACGTCATCAAGGGCATCAAGAAACAGTTGAAAGAGATTGAGCCTACGTTGCCATCCGATGTCAAATTGAACGTCATTGTCGATGGATCCACTTCCATCCAGAACACCATCAACAACCTGCGCGACACCATTTTCATCACCTTCATCTTGGTGATGCTGGTCGTGTTTGTTTTCCTGGGTCGCTGGCGTGCCACTTTCATCATTGTGCTGGCCATTCCGATTTCGCTGTTGGCTTCGTTGATTTACCTGTATGCCACCGGTAACACGCTGAACATCATTTCCATGTCGTCACTGACCATTGCCATCGGTATGGTGGTGGACGATGCCATTGTGGTGCTGGAGAACATCACCACGCATATCGAACGCGGCTCCAAGCCCAAGGAGGCCGCCGTACACGCCACCCAAGAGGTACAGCTTTCGGTGATTGCCTCCACCTTGACCATGTTGGCGGTGTTCCTGCCGTTGACGATGATCAAGGGTACCACTGGCGTGATGTTCAAGCAGTTGGGCTGGATTGTGTCCATCATCATGATCGTTTCTACCACTGGCGCCTTGACGCTGGTGCCGATGATGTGCTCCAAGATGTTGGTGATGAACCCGCATGAAAGCAAGTTCCATAAGGCGATTTTCCGTCCTATCAACAAAGGATTGGATGCCATCAGCAATGGCTACGCCCGTTTGATCAACTGGTGTGTCAACCATCGCAAGGTGATTATCTTCAGCATGTTGGGGTTGTTTGTCCTATCGGTGGTTTTGTTAGCTCCAACCTTAAAGACTGAGATGATGCCTAAGTTGGACGAAGGCCGTTTGAGCATCAACATCGAGTTGCCGACGGGTACTGGCCAAGACGTCACCGGTGCCTTTGCCAAGAGTCTCGCTGAAGATTTCATGCAGATTCCCGAAGTGAAGATTTGCAACTATAGCTTCGGTCAGGCCGACTCCGACAATGCCTTCGCCTCGATGCGCAGCAATGGCACCCATATCATGTCGTTCAACCTTCGCCTTGGCACCAAGACGGAACGCCGCAAGGCAGGCCTGCGCAAGACCAGTGAGGTGGCCGATGAAATCCGAGCCAAACTCAACGCCATGCCAGAAATCAAGAAAGCCAACGTCAATGAAGGCGGTGGTGGAATGGGTGGCATGAGTACGGTGCAGGTAGAGGTCTATGGTTACGACTTCGCCACGACCGACAAAGTGGCCAACGAAATCGCCCAGAAGCTCCGCGATCGCGGCATCTTGCAGGTCATCGTGGGACGTGACGCCTACACGCCGGAATACCAAATCGATTTCGACCGTGAGAAGCTCGCCTACAACGGCTTGAACAGCACCACGGCAGCCACCTATGTGAAGAACCGTATCAACGGATCGGTTGGATCCTACTATCGTGAGGACGGTGAGGAGTATGACATCCGCGTGCGTTATGCTCCTGAGTTCCGCAAGAGCGTAGAGGATATCGAAGACATCAAGATCTACAATAGCTATGGACAGGCTGTCCGTGTAGGCGACCTTGGCGAAGTGGTCGAGTCGCTGACACCGCCTCAGATCCAGCGCAAGGACCGTGAGCGTATGGTTAGCGTTACAGCCGTCGTCGGCAAGGGACAGGTGCTGAGCGATGTGGTCAAGATGTGCGAGGAAGTCATTGCCGAAGCAGCCATTCCGCCTGAGATCATGACCAAAATTGCTGGTGACTATGAGACTCAGCAGGAGATGTTCGGCGATCTGCTCACCTTGTTGATCCTCATCATCATCTTGGTTTACATTGTGATGGCCTCGCAATTTGAAAACTTGATGAAGCCTTTCGTCATCATGTTCTCCGTGCCCTTCACCTTTACTGGTGTGTTGCTCGGTCTATGGGTCACCAACACTGCCTTGGGTGCCATGGCTTTTGTCGGCGTCTTGATTTTGATGGGTATCGTCGTGAAAAACGGTATCGTGTTGATTGACTACACTACCTTGCTTGAGGAGCGTGGTGTTGAGGTCAAGGAGGCTACTGTGAAGGCAGCCCGCTCGCGTTTGCGTCCCATCTTGATGACCACCCTTACCACCGTATTGGGTATGATCCCGTTGGCCATCGGCCGCGGCGAAGGTGCTGAGATGTGGAACTCGTTGGGTGTTACCGTGGCATGGGGTCTTACAGTTTCAACATTAATCACCTTATTATTAATACCGGCGTTGTATTGTTCTTTGGAGACTCGTGCTGTACGCCGCAAACAACGCAAGGCAGAAGAGGCGAAGACGAAAACGGAGAATATTAGATGAGTTTTGAGTTTAAAGTTTAGAGTTTAGAGTTTGCAATGAAAGCGATATTGATCACATACAACCAGGCTTATTACGACGACATCGCCTTGGTATTGAACAACAACGGTGTGAAGGGCTATACCGAATGGAATGAAATCAAGGGTCATGGTAGCGATACGGGTGAACCGCATCTGGGTAGTCATGCTTGGCCTACCTTGAACAACGCCATCGTCTCGATGGTGGAGGATGATCAGGTGGATGGCATTTTGCGTGAATTGCATGAACGCGATGCGAAGGCACCGGAATTGGGTCTCAGGGCTTTTGTGTGGCAGATTGAAAAAATGATTTGATTTTTTGTTGTTTATTCAATAATTGATTATATTTGCATCATTAAAACAACATTTAATCAATTCAACTATAAACACTTAAACAAGAAAAGAAATGGGTAAATTTGTCATTACACTTAGAAAGAACGGTGAATTCCAATTCAATCTGAAAGCCACCAATGGTCAGGTGATCCTCACCAGCGAAGGCTACACTACCAAAAGCGCTTGCATGAACGGCATTGAATCCGTGAGAAAGAACTGCAAGACAGAGGCTCGTTTCGACAAGAAGGTGGCTTCCAACGGCAAGCCATTCTTTAACCTGAAGGCTTCCAATGGTCAGATCATTGGTTCCAGCCAGATGTATGTCAACGAAAAGAACATGCTCAATGGTGTTGCTTCTGTCCAGAAGAACGCTCCTGATGCACCTGTTGTTGACATGACTGCTGAATAAGTAGTCAGAAGTCGGAAGACAGAAGACAGAAAATAGGGATGCACAACAGTGCGTCCCTATTTTTTTGTTTTCGTATTATTCTGATAACCAGAGTACTATGATTAGTCAAAATTTTTTATGAAAAAAAGTTGTAAAAAGTGTTGCGTGTAATGGAAAATGTAGTACCTTTGCACCCGTTTTCGGCCATGAGAAAAGGGCAGTGAAGATTGGAAGGCCGGAATACAGTTCTTTGAAAGCTTGAGGCCAGCAAAAGAAGCAAGAGTCGAGCGGGGGGCGCCTTGGTGGCGCGGACCCGCGCGGTAAGGAACAGCAAAAGAATCATAGCGGAGCCCTAAAACAGGAAAAAGATTAAGTACAACAATACTACAATGAAGAGTTTGATCCTG
>JAFYNJ010000019.1 GCA_017549805.1 Bacteroidales bacterium | reverse complement strand
CCCACCGGCGTCGGCAAGACCTATCTTGCCAAAGTGCTCGCCAAGTACCTGTTCGACTCAGAAGAGGCCCTGATCCGCATCGACATGAGCGAATACATGGAGAAGTTCGCCGTGTCGCGACTGGTTGGTGCGCCTCCAGGATACGTGGGCTACGAAGAAGGCGGACAACTCACCGAGAAAGTGCGCCGCAAGCCCTACTCCATCGTCCTCCTCGACGAGATCGAGAAAGCCCATCCCGACGTGTTCAACATCCTGCTGCAAGTGCTCGACGACGGCCAATTGACCGACAGCCTGGGTCGCAAGGTGGATTTCAAGAACACCATCATCATCATGACTTCCAACATTGGAAGCCGCCAGCTCAAGGACTTCGGACAAGGCGTGGGATTTGGCACCGAGGCCAAGCGCAACTCGGCCAACGAATACTCGCACAGCGTGATCGAAAATGCCCTCAAGCGCACCTTCGCGCCCGAGTTCCTTAACCGTGTGGACGACGTGGTCATGTTCAATTCACTGAAACGCGAGGACATCCATAAGATCATCGACATCGAGCTGCGCAACATCTTCAAGCGCGTGGAAGATATGGGCTATACGCTCGAACTTACCGAGAAAGCCAAGGACTTCATCGCCGACAAGGGCTGGGACGACCAGTTCGGCGCCCGTCCGCTGAAACGCGCCATCCAGAAGTATGTGGAAGACGAATTGGCTGAGTCGCTGATCATCAACCCATTGCCAATAGGAAGTAAGATTAACATCGACCTTGACGAGGATCTGCAAGAGATTCGGATATGGAATACGACTTCAGAGCACATATTGACAACCCCCTCTTCCGACTGATTTCCAAATCAAGCAAGGAACTCGGCGTAAGAAGCTATGTGATCGGCGGCTATGTGCGCGACATCCTGCTTCGCAGGAAGTCGAACGACATCGACATCGTGACCATCGGCAGCGGTATTGCCTTGGCCAAGAAGGTGGCATCGCAACTGCCAGGCAACAAGGAGGCCAAATACTACGGCGCCTTCGGCACGGCCATGATCCGCTACAAGGGCATCGAGATTGAGTTTGTGGGCGCACGGCGCGAGTCATACGACCGCAACAGCCGCAAGCCCGTGGTGGAAGACGGCACCCTAGAGGACGACCAGAACCGGCGCGACTTCACGATCAATGCCATGGCCATCAGCCTCAACGAAGATGACTTCGGCGCCTTCCTCGACCCCTTTAACGGCATGGAAGACCTCGAGGAGCTCACCATCCGCACGCCGTTGGATCCTGACATCACCTACTCCGACGACCCCTTGCGCATGATGCGCGCCATCCGTTTCGCCACCCAGCTGCATTTCTACATCGAGCCCGAGTCGTTCTATGCCATCGCCCGCAACGCAGAACGGATCAAGATCGTCTCCATGGAGCGCATCACTGAGGAACTCAACAAGATCATGATGTCGTCGAGACCTTCTACAGGATTCGTCCTGCTCGACGAATGTGGGCTGCTGAAGTACATCCTGCCCCAACTCACCCTGCTGAAGGGCGTGGAGGTGATCCACGGCAAAGGCCACAAGGACAATTTCTACCATACCATGCAGGTGCTTGACCAAGTAGCCGAAAAGAGCGACAACCTATGGCTACGCTGGGCTGCCCTGTTGCACGACATCGCCAAGCCACAGACCAAACGCTGGGAAGACGGCATTGGCTGGACCTTCCACGGCCATGAGTTCAAGGGCTCCAAGATGGTTCCGAGGATCTTCGCCCAGCTGAAGCTGCCGCTGAACGAGAAGATGAAATACGTGGAGAAATTAGTGCTGCTCCACCTCCGCCCCATCGTGTTGGCTGAAGACATCGTCACCGATTCGGCTGTAAGAAGGCTGCTCTTCGATGCCGGCGACGACATCGACGACCTGATGCTGCTGTGTCATGCCGACATCACCTCGAAAAACGAGGAGAAAATCAAGAAATACCACCGTAACTTCGAGATTGTGGAGGAAAAACTGAAGGAGATCGAGGCCAAGGACCATCTGCGTAACTGGCAGCCGCCCGTCGACGGCAAAGCCATCATGGAGACCTTCGGCATCCCCGAAGGACGCGAGGTAGGCATCATCAAAAACGCCATCCGCGAGGCGGTGCTCGACGGCGTCATCGGCAACAGCTTTGAGGAGGCTTACGCTTTCATGAAGCAAGTCGGCGCCGAACAAGGTCTGACCGTGGTCAAGGAATTAGAGGCGCCTGTGGTGGTAAATAACAATGGGCCAGTGCCGAAGGTAGATAAAAGATAAAAGATATGAGTGGAGGGATGCTGGAAAAAACCTTGATTGTCATTGCCGGTCCGACGGCATCGGGTAAGACCGCTGCCGCCATCCAACTTGCCAAGCAGCTGGATACCGTCATCATCAATGCCGACAGCCGCCAGTTCTACAAGGAAATGAGCATCGGCACCGCCGCTCCTACACCTAAAGAATTACAAGAAGTAAAGCATTATTTCGTTCATCATATCAGTATTTTAAATGATTATGATGTAGCCCAATATGAGCAGGATGTCCTACAATTATTGAAGAAGCTTTTCTTGGAGCACGACCAAGTGATTCTCACGGGTGGTTCGGGATTGTTCATCGATGCGGTGTGCAACGGCATCGATGCCATGCCCGACATCGACCCAACCACAAGGCAAAAGGTGGAACACTTGTACCAAGAAGGAGGCTTGTCCGCTTTGCAACAGGAAGTCCAACGCCTTGACCCCGAGTATTGGGCCATTGTCGATCAGAAGAACCCACGGCGGCTGCAACGCGCATTGGAGGTTTGTTTCCAGACGGGAAAGACCTTCACCTCGTTCCGCACCAAGACAAGCGCCCCACGCGATTTCAACATCGTGAAATATGCCTTGTTATGGGACAAGCAGGAACTGAACAACCGCATCAACCGAAGGGTGGAGATCATGCTCTCGCAAGGCTTGATGGATGAGGCCAAGAGACTCTACCCCTACCGTCGCCGCAATGCACTTAACACAGTGGGTTACAAGGAATTGTTCGAATACTTCGACGGAAAATGCACCTTGGAAGAAGCGGTGGAACAAATCAAGCTCAACACAAGGCACTATGCCAAGCGTCAGATGACTTGGCTGCGCAAGGATCAAGAATACCTCTGGATCAACCCTTCCATGGGCGACTGCATTACCTTCCCCATGGTCAACCCTTCGGCTGACAAGCATTCTTGCAGCAACGACTGAAAATGATACGCCACTGACCCGACAAAACCGATAGGCAACTCATGGCAGTCCTGATATCGCATCACGAAGACATCGATAAAGTCATTAAGGCATTCTTTCACCAACTGTCGGACAAAAGGATGATCCTTGTATTCACCAGCGAAACGGGCAAACTCGGCAAGGTACTTTGAGGCCTCCGGCTGGTGATAAACCCGATCAATAAACGATTTCAAATCCAGTTGGTATTTTACTTCAAATAAAGCTCGCAAATCATTGGGCATCAAACCATAATAATATGATCTAACAAGCTTTCTTCCGATATAGCAGCCACTGCCCTCATCGCCTACCAAATAGCCCAAGGAGACGGCTTTATCAAGAATCTTCCCGTCTTCATAAAGACAGGAATTGGCGCCCGTACCCAAGATACATGCGATGCCTCTACCCTCGCCAAACAATGCTCGAGCCGCCCCCATCATGTCGTGCGAAACATAGATTTCAGCCTTCGGGAAACGCTTCCGCAACAGGCCCTCCACCAGATTGCAATTGGCCTCTGAACCGCAGCCCGTACCGTAATACGCTACGGAACCCGCCTCTTCCAAATCAGGAATCTCTTGGAAAAGAATCTTCTCAAGCGCAGGAGGTTCGGCATAATTGGGATTGAAACCCGAAGTGTGGAAGCGACGCACCATCTGCCCCTCTTCCATCACTACCCACTCCATCTTTGTGGATCCCGCATCAACAATCAGTTTATTCACCTCTCAACTTTCACCTTTCACCTTTCAACTTACCACCGCCAGATAATCCACCACCAGTGGCAACCTATTCACACTGCGCACCTCAATCAGCTTACGCAGACGATCCACAATCATCGGCACATCCTCGCGATCACGCACGAAGTCGTTTTTCAGCTGCAGGCTTACATGTTGCCTGGTCTGTCCGTCTTCTTGGCGTTCGATGACGCTGACCACGTCAAGCAGCACGTCGGCAATGCCGTTTTGTACGAAATAACGGTAACAGAACGCCTTCAGGTCGGCACGGGTCACGATGCGGTCGTTGGTGCGGGCGTAATACTTGGCCAGCATGCTCTTCTCGTCCTTGTCAATCACCTCGTCGCGTCCACCGAAGGTCTTGAACAGCATCCTTGTCTCCTTTTTGTCAAGGTTCTTCGGACCCGACACATCGCTGAAAACGTCAATGTCGTTGGCATAGGCACCGTCGGTAAACAAGCCTGAGAGATGGATCGGATTAGGATTGCCGTCCCCCTTGCCGTGTTTCAGAATGGCATACACTCCCGCGCGCGGCTCTTTGTTGTTCAGAATCACCCCCAGCACATCCTTCAACACAATGTCGAGCCGGCGGATCTTGTCGGTATTCTGCATCTTATGAATCTTCTGGAAGGCATAGAAATCCGATTCATAACGGTTGCTCAACTCATTGGCCAAACGCACCAATTCATTGATATTGAATCGCTCGCAGCCGAAACGGCGGATACTGAAACGATCCAAATCATCAAGCGAAGAATCCTGATTCATGACCAAATTCATGAAGAAATCTTCATGGCTGTTCTCGTCCACTTGGGAACGGACATTCTTGACAAGACCTTCCTCGTCGTCGTTGTAGTCCGACTCCTTGGTCAGTTTCAGGATGGGTTCGGCACCCGAAAGCTGGAAGTCCTTCTTCATCACATTGAGTGCTGGGAAGCAATTGAAAACCAAGTTGTCTGCCTCCAGATTGAATGGTCTGGACATGCCAGAGAACTCAAACACGAAGTTGATCATGTCGGAATCCATGGGACGGTGGAAAGTCGGTTCCACCATATAGTAGTTCACGTTCAACTGCGCCCACAGGTCGTACCATTTGCTTTCGCCGCCAAAGACCATGGATTTGTTGAAGACGATATTCGCATCATTGAACCAAGACATTTTTGGGAAACGGTCAAACTCCCACGGTCGTATCAATGGAAGCTTCTCATTGTTCCAATAAACACTCACATCGCTATAGCGAAGTCCCGTGATCAAGAAGCCGAAGTTCGACAGATCCGCCTTTTGGTCGGTGACGTCGATGTTGACATTCCACTTGTCGCTGGCAATCTTGGTCACGCCGTTGACGCTCATTCCGATGATCTTGGTCTTGAAAAGCGGATGGAACGGGAACATTTCCTTGAGACGGAGCGACTCCTTCTTCACAAGGAAGGTGGATGTGTCGTCGCAATACACATCGCCTTGCTCTTCAGGGTTCTTGGCCGTCTTGATGAGGGTCATGGCGGGCATGGCCTGCGTGATGTGATAGGGCAAGATGCTATTCTGGAAATCACCCACCACTTCCCGCTCCAGATTCTGGATATTGGCCTTCAGGCCGTTGGTTTGATACACGAAGGCGGTGATCAGGATACGAAGCAAAGGATCCTTCTCGAAGCCGTAAAAGGGCGAGTTGGGATTGTTACCGTCCCATTTGCCTTCCCGTTTCCAGGTCTCAAGCACCTTCTGCATCAGGTTGTCAACCTGTACCTGAATATCATATTCTTCTTGTGTCATAGTTCTCAGTTGTTATTACCAAACATCAACATTAAATTCGTTATAATAGATGGCATTGGTCGCATTGTTGATCTTACCCGTCACGATAATATGGATAAGGCTGCCATTTTTTTGGAAGTCCATGTTCACCTGAACTTCCCGAAGCCGTCTCTCATAACGTTCAATACTCATTTTCAGCTCTCGGGCAAAGGTATCGGCATTCTTGCTGTTGCCGACGAGCCTTTTGAGATACAAGGGCGTGCGAATCTCGGCCAGCTCGGTGTTCTCATCGGCATCCAGCACCATCGTTGACCGATCGAGGAACTTGGCCTTCTCGGTGCTGAATCCCTCGAAGCGGAAGTCCTCCAAGCAGAAGCCGAACTCTTGGTCGGCAATGCTGTCGTATTTGTTGGATGCAATCAGCAGTTGAAGAAAGGCGTCGATGGAGGCCTTCAGCTGGCTGTTGTCGAGATCCACTATGGGATAACGCAGTTGTAATGGGTTTCTAATGAACATAACGCAATGGCTTTATGGGTTAAATCTGCGGGCACCAGATCTCCGGTTCGGGTTCGGGTTCCGGTTCGGGTTCCTTCACCACTTCAACTACTTTGGGTTGCAGGTCGTTCATCGCTACGGCGATATCCTCCAAAAACTGCTTGAAGACGTTCAGGTAGGGCTCCACATCCATGATGTTTGGCACCGACAGCTCAACCTTTTGTTTCATAACGGCATAGCTCAAAGCAACGGCAATGCGCCTGTCAAGAAGTACCAGTTCACGCAAAGAATCGTCTGGCGAGAAGGTCTCCAACTGGTCGATAAGAGTCAGCACCAATACCGGATCCTCCATCAGATCGAAGTGTTCATGGTGGACAATTTTCTCAGCAGCCTGTTTCAATTCGCCCAGTTTTTCCAGCAGCGGCACCGAGCTTCTAACGGACATGATCGGAGGAACATAATTTTCATAGACACTCCAGGCACCGTTGTTCTGCACCAGTTTGAGCAAGGGTTGCCGGTTCCCTATTTCAGAAAGGGCCTTGAAATCGAAATGGTACTCATTGACCACATGGGGCACTCCGTCTTTCTCAAAAGAGACAAGATGATCGCCGACCTCCAGTGTTAGATACAGCCCATCGACTTCCTTATCGGGAATGTTGAGTGTGATAGGAGCCTTGGTCTCTACCACGGCAACCTGTCCGGTCGGCAACAGCACGTCGCAAACGACTTGCTTGAGCACCAAACAACCATTGAGGATTTCGTGGCTGACTGAAAATTTCGTCCCAGGAATAATGCCGAACCACTTGGCGGCAATCATCTTTCGGACCAACAAACGGTTTTCGGAAATGTTGTTCTCCATGTCAACGAAGGTCTGCGGGGTGATTTCCATTCCCGAGCGCCAATCAATTCTGATATCTGTATTCATCTTGCAGGTTATTATCTAATAAAACAATCATCAAAAATGCGTATTGTAGTCCAGCACCAAAGGCCGTTCATCGGACAACACAAACGGCTGCTGGTAGTCTTTCACTTGATAATCACAATCCAACTCCATAGGCACAAACCATTCCTTGACAAAAACAAACAAGGGCTTCAGCTCCAACATGGATTCCTTGTATTCCTTGCTGCACAAATTGTGTTTGTGAACCGTGAACACCACCCTGTCTTGGTTGACGATGCGATAATCGACCTGACAACCGATGATTGCCGACAGCATGGTGGACAATCGATCCAGATCGCCGCGCAGTTCGGTCACTTGCAGCAGCAAGGGTGCCAGCATGCGGACAAACGGATTCGTTTCTTCACGGATGTCGTAGTCGAACAGGATCTTGAGCAACAATTCCGTCTTGTCGTCCACCAGCCTGTTTACATTCATGCGGACATTTAACGAACGGTTGAAGAAGAATGAGTCAAAGGGCAGGAAATACTTTTGGATGTTCTTCTCCTCCTCATAGATCTCTGTGACTCGCTGGGCAAAAGCCCGGCTCTCCTTATGGCGCAACTCGTTGGGATCGAAAAACAGCTTCTCTGGCAGCACATCGTAGATGCCGTTGCGTGATAGCGACACGATCTTGACATTGGGGTCAATGTGTTTCAAATCGCCCGAGAAGTTCCTGGTGAAGAAGCTGCCATAGTTGGCACTCCACTCCTTGATCTCGGGATAATAAACCGAAAGCAACAGTTCAGCGCAAAGCTCTTGTTGGATGGGATCTTGGTCAAAATAGGACATGGTCTATCATTCTTTTACAACAATCGGGAAACGGTCCTCGTCCTTGCTGAGTTCAACATGAAACACACCCTTTTCGGTGGTGATTTCAATCACATCGTAATACGGGATGCCAATCTCACGAAGTGTCAATCGCTGATATGGGAATCCTTCGTCAATGTTCTCATAGGCGTTCTGGTTCAAATCGGACCTCGAACGCGTATAGAGATCGTAGTTGTTATCTATGTAATCGGAGATCTTCGACTCGGGCAGCATGGGCGTAAAGCGCTGGTTGTCGTTTTTTGAGACGATGATATCCACGAACTTGTCGTTGCGGAGATTGATCTCCACGTCTTTCACTCCTAAGGTTTCTTGGATCAGGGTAAAGGCATCGTTGATACGCGTATCGGCACTCAACGACGGCATCTTCACGATGTCGTTCCAACACTCATGCGAAGGACAATCGTCGAAGAAAGCGACAGAGTCATATATGGAGACATGGTTGTGCATGCCTTCATAATGGAACCATTTGCCCAATAGCGTGGAAAACACACCCGACTGCACCTCGTCCTTATGGATCAGCTTCATGGCTTCCTGAACCTCCACGGCTCCGATGATGGAAGCGATGACCGGCGTAGTAGGGATTCTTCCCTGCTTCTCGTTTCGGTGGGCGACACCGGCACAGGAGAGCTGTTGGAAGATATTCTGCTTGGCATTTTCGGTCAGGCCGCATTCATAGCAGTTCTCGCCTTGTTTAAAGATGCGCACGTTGCCCGTAAGGTTTTCCATGCCACCTTCCACCCAAGACACATCAGCACGCATGCAGAGCCTATTGAGCTGCAAGCGGGCCAAACGGCTGTCGAGGCATCCAATCACCACATCCATCTTCCGATACAAGCCCAATCCCACATCGGTGTTGAGTTTGCCACAGATGCACTGTATATTGATATTCGGGTTGATTTCACGAGCCTTTCTGCAAGCCACCTCTGCCTTGAAGTAACCCTTATCGGCATCGTCTTCCCTGAATAGCACGGAACGGGTCAGATTCGAGTATTCAATGGTGTCAAAGTCCACGATATAGATGTTGCCGACCCCGAACAAGGCGAGGTTTTTGATTACCTCGTTGCCCAAAGCACCGGCACCAACCACCAATACCTTGGCGTTCTTGACGACATCCATTTTGTACCACGACAGCAGGTCGAAGACCTCCTTGCCCCATTCCTTGATTTCAAGTTCTTCCATGCCGACGATTTATTTTATGTTGTAAATCAATCCTAATTCCACACTTGGAATCATCACTTTGCCTCCTTGGCTCAGCACTGCGGCGTGCGTTCCGGGAAGGAAGTTTTCCTTCGAGGCGGCATCACCCAACGAAGTGAGCGGGAAGTCCAGCTTCATGCCGGCGTTCAGCATAATGGGCGAATTCTTGAAGGGCACACAGGCACCCAATGCCACATTGCCCCAGAGCACAAACGACTTCAACGTCGGCTCGTAACCGTCATAGCACGAGAGATTCTCACCATAGCCCAACTCCGTGATGTCCTCCAGGGTAACATCCCATTGCTGGTAATAGCCTTCCAGATCATATTTTCCCTCACCTGTAAACGCAGATGAAATCTTGAACGAAGGGGTCAAGCCAAGCTTTGCATAAACGATCACCCTGTCTTTGAGTGGCTGACCGAAACAAAGACGGACAGGTATGTCGAAATAGGTCAATGCCAAGTCTTCCGAAAGATTACGAAAAGCATAGATGGACTCAACGGGATCATTGTCGGCATCATAGCCCCTGAGCGTAAAGGAATACTCAGGCAACACAGCACCAAGATGGAAGGTGCGGATTCCGAAGCCTGCCTCCACCGAAAGCGGGAAAGATTCAGCCAAGTTGGCTGTACCGAAATACACATCGAACAGCTTTGCCCAATTCACTTCCTTGGACCATGGCTCGGGAGCGTTCTTGCCAAGGAAAGTCGGACCCATGGCTGCCTCAATGCCGATGACCGGACTCGCCGGAGGCCGTGCTATGCCCTTAAGGATCTTGACCTCCTGGTTCAACTGGTCGATCTTCACATTGCATGCCTCAACCACTTGATTCATGTTATTCAGCTCCTGTTCCTTCTCGGCGAGGATGGCATGATATCGTTCAATCACGGCCGTATCGACACTCCCTCCTGCCCTTAACATGCCTATCTCCTCGTTCAAATTCCTGATGTCCTCGTTCAAATCACTGACCTGCTTGCCCAGATTTTTGGTCTCCTTCTCATAGTCGCTAACTTTCTTGCGAAGGTGCTTCAATTCTTCATTATCGGAACTGGGCGTTGCGCTCTTCAGTCGCTTGATCTCCTGGTTGGCTTCATCCAACTCTGACTTCAATTGCTTGACCTTGTCCTGCAGCTCATCCATGCCTTCGATACTGATCGATTGGATCATATCTTCGACATTGCCTTTGTAATATTCAATCTTGACCTTTTTCCCATCCTTGGTCTTGCCGCGAATCGTGGAAAGCTGCGACTGGGCATACGTCGTGACCGCCATCGTCGAAATCAGCAATAGGAAAAACAGCTTTTTCATATCTTTTGTTTTTGTTATTTGTCTTTCTCGATATAGGTGAACTTCGTATTGCCAATCGTGAAGCTGCTTCCGTGCGACAGCATGAAGGAGTCGCCTTCCTTCAGGACACGCTGCTCATTGCCGTAAGTCGTCCCATCGGTCAAGGCATGGCAATAAGGATGGTCGTTGTCAATATAAAGTTCAACCTGCTTTTCGCGAATCTGATCGCTGGGATCCCAGGTCATCTGAATGACGCAATTGGGTGAGCTTCCAATGGAAACATGGTTGGATCCGCCCGCCACGTTCATCCATTTGTAGATGGCGATGTCACGCTCCTTGGTCGGACCTTCAATATGCAGATAATAGTTCTCAGAGGTATAGTGGACCACGGCAATGGAAGCGCCCAAACCAGCAGCGTAGATCATAAAGGCCAATACGCTCACAATAGGCACCGAGGACCCCAATCCGTAAACAACCACAAAGCTCAACACGGCTGAAATCAAGCCGCCAAGGAAGGCTTCCTTAAACTCAATGTCCGATTTCTTGGAAAGCAACCATGTGATGCTGATGCCGAAGAACAGCCACGGCAGCCAGTCGATCCACCAGCAATTGCTCGGTTTCTTGAGAGCGATGATCACGATGGCACCGAGCAGGAACGCGATGCAACCGATGACGGCATTGCCTAAGGACCTGGCCAAGATGATCGACATGTTCTTCCAAGTCTTTTTGCGGAACTCCATCAGATAACCAAAGAGGAAGGTGATGACAAATCCTAAGATCAAGCCACACATCAACAAGGGAACGATCTTTTGGACATATTCCCTTGCCACAAGGTCGGCGTTCGCGCCTTCAAACAAACCGACGATCCAAACGACAAGACGTCTGAAGAAGCCAAAACCACGAATCAACTTGAATAGCAGCCACGAAATGAGACCACCTGCCAAGCCATACAGCAGCCACGAGGTGAAATAGGGTGAGTTGCGTTCATCCAACAGGTGCTTCTTGTTATAGTAATAGATGCCGTCCTTGCAGCTGTTCAAGCCGTATTCCGGGCAACGGTCGTGGTTTTCCTCCCAGCACTCCCAGTGCACGGTGTGCTTGCACTTGGTAACGATCAGGTCACCTTCCTGGAAATTGTCCTTGCAGTAATAGCACTGCTGCAACACCACATCCTTGCCGTCGTCCTTGACATCGGACGGTTTGAACTTCTTGACATATTTCATCCGGAACCACTTGTATTGCAGCCACGGCACCATGAGTTGCATGATGAGATAAACAAGAATGATGACTCCCAAGCCGATCAGAAAGCCGGTAAGTATCATGAGATACCAACCCTTTTTAGAAAAATGTTCAGCAGGTGAAAGCACAATAGGCCGAAGGGCAGATCCAATGGAATAGCTCTTTTCGCCATGCGCCTTGGCCTTGTTGATGTCAAGGCAAAGGTTCAAGGGTTGCCCGTTGTAAGTTGTCTTCTCCTCCACCGTGTAATACATGCGGTAGTCCATGGCAATGGAGTCGATGGCACCGAGCAGCACATATTTCAGGGAATCCACCGAATACTGAGGATAGAAGCGGCCTTCCGGAGTGCGATGGCACATAAACTTGAACTCATTTTCCATGTCCTGATCCAGCTCCTCGCCAAAATACACGCAGTATATGGCTTTCAAATGCTCAGGAATCTCAAGGTAGTCGGGATTGTTGAACAGCAGTTTGTCACGGAAGAAATCCTCGTCCTCATCCTGCTCCACCTTGCCCGAAAGGATAAACAGCATCTTGTCGGACAGGGTATCGGAACTGAGTTCTTTGTTATGAGGGATATCTGGATAGAAACACTCGTCCTCATCCAAATTGGCAATTTCCTGGATCTTGGAGATGATGGAAGCATAGATGGACTTCTCTTCTTCGGACTGCTCCGCCATCTCGTCGCGACGGACGTAGGAACGGATGCTTTCGCCAGGATAGACGCGCTCGGTCTCTGTGACATCGGTACCCATCATGGTAATATACACCTTGACATATTCAGGCAGCGCGTCAACAAAGGTAACGATGGCTTCCTTCACTTTCATGTAATCCTCTTCGCTCAGTAACACGCCTTGGTCGGCAAGGATCACGATGGTCAGGTTGTTGGAGACCAACTTGCGGCTGGAGATGTCAACAAGGCTGTCGATATGAAGCTTCACGGTGTCGGAGTTGGCAAGCTCGTAACAACGGCCGTCAGCGGGCTTCAAACCGAAAAGAGGAACTTTCTTGCCGTCGCGCATCAGTTTGAAATCGATAAAACGGCCTGCCTTACACCATTCAACCTTTCCAAATTCAATGTCCACCTGGGCAAGGGCCGGCATGAAAAGACATGCGATAAAAAACAATAATAGTGCTATTCGTTTCATAATTTTATACTCTCTTTCTTCGAATCCATTCTTTCATTTGTGTCAATGTGGTGCTACCTGTCGGGGACATGCCGCCTTGTTCATTTCTGGTCCAAACTCGGAGTTGGTCGTCGGCAACGCATTGAACCAAAAAACGGCATCCCTCCGTCTCGCCGGCGTATTTCGCCAACGATGCTGCATCCAGGTCGCTGTCGTTGATCAAACACGCCACCTTTTCCTCGTTCTCGTAGGGCAGGCAGCAGCCGATTTGAACATAATTGCCCGTCTCATCGCCGTACAAATATCCGGCAACGCCTTTTGAATTGGAATACAGCGCATTGTCGATTTGATTGATGGCATGCGGGGCAAAGCCGATATGGTGCAGGCTTTCGTCGTTGAGTTCCATGGTATAGCAATCGGGATCGGCCTTAAACTCCTCCAAGAGATTCGTCTTCGGACCCGAATTGCGGTTCATTTCACGGCTTTGGCGATAGATCTCCTCAAAGGAGAACCACTGCCTCACCTCTTCCTGGTTGTTCATCTTGCCGTCGGTCTTGGCCGTGAAGAAACCCAACTTGAAGTCGGGGGTGTTGGTATCAATCACAAGGGCCAGCAGGCGCTTGCGGTGATCGGAATAGGTAAGCTGCTGCTGCACGATCAGATCCTGATTCGAAAGGAACAGGCCCAATCCCGGATGGGAGTGCATCCAGCAGGTCAGCACATAGTCGCGTTTCGATTTTTGGCCGAGGGTGTCTATCACCGAAGCCATGTTGATGCCGATTTTCTTACCGAAATTGAGGCTGTATTCGCCGAAGTCGGCATCGTCGCCAGGCTCCACCATGTATTCGAGGCTGACATCGTAACGGTCCTTCCTCCCCTGTACAAGATCCCAACAGCCGAGGATGAAACAACCCGTCTCATTGGTACGGCCACCGTCTTCCAAGGAACCGTTGAAGAAATCATACAGTTTCTTGATAAGATCCGTGTTGAAATATACCTTCTTGACAGCGGTATCCTCAAAAACTTGGTCCATGTCAAAGGTCAGGTATTCGTTTTCGCGTTTACGCACATGTTCCAGTCCCCTCTCATAAACAACCGACTCGTCGGTGATCATGGACAGCACATCCGGTCCCTTTTGTTCTTTCGGTTTGAAAGCCCTGCCCTTATTGCGTTTCCTAAAGATGAAGAACAAGCCGATGAGCAATAACAGCAAAGCAATCCCCACGATGACCAGCACATTGAGGATGGAGGATTTTTTTGCCGGTTCAGGATCGGGTTGCACGGGTTGCTCATGGGGTTTCATCTCTACTTGAATCATGATGGGTTCCTCATTGAACAACCCCGGCAAGTACACTGGTTCATCATCCTTGAGACCAAAGGGCTTCAAGTAATAGGGTTCGGGACTTGACATGAAGACACAGGTCTCGCGGCCGCCCCACTCGATGCAATCACGTATGGCATCGTTTTCAATGGCAGATTTTTCCAGCTCAAGATGTCCGGAGGGCACCACGACCTGAAGACTTTTCCCGTCAAAGGTCATGGTGGGAGCCTGCCCCAAAGCCGTAATGGAAAGGAACAGGAATACGGCACAAATCGATCTTGCTATTTGTTTCATCTTGATCATATTGAGGGTATGTCTTCTTCTTCCTTTTTGGGCTTCTTCTCTTTCTTTGGTTTCATCGCCTTTGCCATCTTTACCTTGGAGCTGATCATGGTGATGGTGACCACGATGGCTGCTACGATACCCACAAGTTCAAGAATAAAGGTCAGGTCGATGGGACTCTTGATGATCTCCAAGGTGGAAATCCTGGAATAAGTGTCCTTGACCTTTCTCCAAAGCTGCGTGAGGTCCTCGTTCTCATCGATGAAATCGCGATTGGCACCGTATTCCACCGTGGCTTCTTCCACATAGCAATCCTCGGCTTGCTTTTTCACGACACGGAGCGAGTCGACACGCTTGCTTGCAACATATCGGTTACCCTCCTCTTCCAATGCGGTGAGTTGCTCCAGATATCGGTTCAGCTTTGCGGTGAGTTTATCAATACGTTCCTCCTTGGCTTTCTCCTCCTTCAGTTCATCGATTTTCTTGCCAATCTGCTGATACAGGTCGGTGTAGTCCTCATAGATGGCATACAGCTTTCTGTCGTAACGTATGATCTCACTGTAATCGCTATAGCATGACTCCACCAACTTGATATGGTTCTTGTAGCGGTTTTCCAAACGTTCTGCATCGTCGGCGGTTTCAATCTGATTGTCGAGTTTCACCAACTCCTTGTAATAGGAGTTCAGCTCCTCGCGGACAAAATCCGCCAAGTCGTCCTGTGCAAAAAACCTTGCAGGCATAAACAGCGCCATCAACACGACAAGAAGAAGTCTATGGAAAGCGTTCTTCATGGGAGTTTATTTGACTAGTTTCTTAACAAATTCGTAGTTCTTGATAAGTTTTTGGTCCAACTTGTTTTTGCAACCAGCCGGCAGGCTGTTCAGCTTGTCATCGAACCTCTTCACGGCAGCGTCGAAGGCGGCTTTCTTCTCCGCTTTGGCTGCAGCAGAACCAGCCAACGACCAGTCGTTGACCAAGTTGTTCAAACTGGAGGTGGTAGACTTGATCTCTTTGTTCAAGGCATTGACATCGCAACCGTAATCCTGTGAAGTTCCCGAGCCATATCCATACCCCGAGCCAGACGACGAACCCATGTCGTTGATCCTATCGATACAGTTCATCAGGCTTTGGTAACTGCTCTGCACATCTTCACAGTCGGCATCTCTGAAGCGTCCCATGTCAATCACGGAAAGTTCCCTCAAAACGAATTCCTTATAGGCCTTTTGCGTACTCGGGTTTCTCTTTAGTTCGTTCAGCTTGTCTTCCGCCACTTGGAAGAGTGCTTCATATTCCTGGATGGTCTGGATCAACTGTTCTGCATCCTTGCAACGTTCGAGTTTGATGTTGATCACGATATCGTCAGCCATGAAAGCGAGGATGCCCTTTCTTCCACTACGATCCATGGGAATGGGATTGCGCAGCTTCAGCATGGTACGGCTGACACCCTTGAACACCTTGAACTTGAGGTCAAGCTCCATCTTGCCGTCAAGAGGAACCATCTGGTGATCCAATTGCTTCTTGACTTTCTTTGGCGATTTGAGGTCGTACACACCAGTGAAGGACATGCCCGTGCATTGGATGGCAGCATTGATCGTCTTACTGGATAGATTCAAGAAATTCTCCTGGTCAACGAAAGTATTGGACTTCACCATCTTGACGCCACGGTTGTTCATGTAGGAACTCAGCTCGCCAAACGGGATGTCGTTTTGTGGCAACCAGATTTTGTCGTATTTTGTACTCTCGTTGGTGCTGCCCATGCGGACCAAAAGGGTTTCCGTCTCTTGGTCGAATTCAAACTTCAGGTTCATGACAGCAGCAGGAATGCGTTCATTATAGCCTGGAACGGTCACCTTGAGGTCGGTTGACCCTTCAGTGGACACAGATACATTAAGTTGGGCGAAAAGCATCGCCGGTGCAAATAGCACTGAAAGCAGGAAAATGGTTATTCTTTTCATAGCAGTTTAGTTTTCGTTTCTTAGTTTTTCAATCCAGCCGTTCGGTTCGGCTTGTTCCAAAATCCATTCCGCCACCTTGTTGTCCTCTGGGAATGGAGGCGTGTTCAAGGCGTGGTATTTCTCATATCTGAGGTAGGACATCACGCGGTCAACATACCAGGCCAAATCGGTGAATGTGCCACAAGCGGGCGTATTGAGACAAACGCGGCCGGCAAAATCACCGAAAAAGCGGATGTTGGGATGCCAGGGATGGGGAATCTCATTGCCCTGTTCGTCGCGGGTGATGAACTTGAACTCCAGCTTGCTATCCACGGCCGGATAATTGTTCGGGATGGTAATGTGCATCCTGAACACATCGGCGCAAACGGGCAGGCAGAGTCCGTTGGCATCAGGTTCCTGAATGTTGCAAAACGACTTCACCTTGAAGACAATCTCATACTGCACAGGAAGATTGTCGGGGTTCCGTTTCCTGATGATATAAGTGATGTCGGGATCGTTCCTGAAACGCTGATCAATGGCCGACCACTCATGCATCAGACGGCGGTTCCGTCCCACATAGCGGTTGTTCTTGTATTGATCAATTTCCCTTGGTTGATCGATTTCACACAACTGTTCCATATCCATGTTGTTATTGCTTTATACAATGGATTAGCCTGCGATGGGATCCGAGATTACTTCAAGCGTATCACCCGGCTTGACGTTATAGTCCAACAGAGTCTTCTTAGTCTTGCCGACTTTTGGCTGCAAGATGATGTCACGTCCGGTCACCTCGTCTTTCTTACCAAAGAAATACTCAGTGGGAACATAATCGATCATCTCGGGAAGGTCGAAGATACGGGTTCCCGTGTTGTCAACCGCCTTGCGCAGGTTGGTCATCAGCACCTCCAAATCGGTATTGGGGTCAGTGATCTTGAATTTGATGGTCTTGTTCTTGTAACGTAAAAACAAAAAGAAGTCTTCCATAATTTTTATTATTTGATGATTATCTTTTGAACCTTATTGCTGTTGCCGTCGGACAGACGCACCATATAGATGCCTTTCATCAGATCTATGCTGAGAACGGCTTGCGTCCCTGAGACCGTTTGACGGTGAACCAAACGGCCTTCCATACTATAGATGGCGACTTCAACCTCGTTGCCCAATTCGTTTACGACCACAAGATTGTCACCCTCCTGGGCCGGATTCGGATAGATGTCGAGTTTGGAAACAACTGAAACGATGTAATCGGCAGTGAAGGCACCTCCGAAAAGGTTGCCGTTGGCATCGGCATTGAAACTCAAGTAGAGTTTATAGACACCGGCATCCAAACCGCCTTCTTGATAATAGTATTGTCCATTAGCGCCGGCTATCTTTTGGCCGTCCTTATACCATTGGTATCTGTAGTGGTCCTTGGGATTCGGATAAATCAGGATGTACTCCTTGCCGTTGTGTTTCTTGGCCACGATGGCATTCAGGTCGGATGGGTTGACATAACTCTGCACCTTGACGCTCAATTCGGCATTTGCGGAACATCCCGTTGTGGGATTCTCAGCCAGCACGGATACCTTTTGTGTGCCTGCGGTGCTCCAGCACACCTTGACGGTGTTGCTGTTCACGGTTACCGTGGCGGAGGCATCCGAAACCTCCCAGGAATAGTTCAGGCCAACCTCTTTCCTGACGCTGTATTCGCATTCCTGCATGGTGCATCCCATGGCGTCGCCAGCAATGGTCACTTCCTTGACCTCGTTGACCGTGATGCCAACGACATTGCTATACACCGTACCTGTTCGGTTAGAGGCCCAATAACGCAACTTCCAACCATTGTAGGAAGCATCCAGAGGCTGATCCGTATAGGCTGTAGGATGTTGGAAGCTATCGTTAGGTGCCATTTCCCACCCTTGTGAATCGGCCAACTGTACGACCGGGGCGGTCAGTTCAAGCGATCCGCCGGCACAGATGGCGGCAGGCGCCGTGATTTCGCCTTCAATCAGAGGAAGATCCGATTCAAAAACTGCTGTGACCATCACATCGAAATCGGGCATCACAAAATGTTCTTCAACAAGTTCGACCGTCACATTGGGTTCCGTTGTCTTGTGCACTGTGACGGATTCCAGATGATAGTTCTCATCGGGAGTGGCCGTCACGCTCACCCTCCATCCCACTTGGACCTCTCCTGTCGGTCTCACGTTCAGCGTGCCATGCACAATGGTGGGATCCACCTCCACCGTATGGAAGACAAGGGTATCGGTTCCTTGAGCCATTGCTGCGATGGAGCATAGCAAACACAGGACGATTACGCAATATTTTTTCATGTTATTGTTGTTTTAATTAATTTTCGTCAAATATAGTAATTCTCTTCCATTCAGCGCATCAATATCGAGAATAAATAATGCAATAAATGCATCTTTCGTTACAAAGCCATGCTCGTTCCTTGGCAGACCATAACCGAGAGCGGCGGAAACCTTGGTTCGGAAGGCATCGAGATCCTGCTCATTATCAAAGCTTTGCTTCTTGATGAGGTTGTCGAGGAAGTCCCAAAAGCCAGGTTTGTGAAGTTGGCGTTGCACATCGTTTTTGAGTTCACGGTAGAAGTTGTCGTCGAACTCCTCCCCGATCTCTGGATAAACATAGAAATGCTTGAGATCATGCAAATCGACCAAACGGTCGTATGCTTTAAGGATCAGGCTCTGCACCTGTTGCTTGACCATGTTCTGCTCGTAGTAACCCATCTCAAAATCCAGCCGCATCCGCATCACAGGAAGATCTGGAAAGTAGTCGTAGAAGAACGTTTTTTTATTGAAAGTTGGTTGCATGACGTTTGATTTTTTGTGTTAGAACCATCTCCATTCGCCGTCTTCCTTGTCAAAATACTCACTTCGGGCGATTTCCTCAAAATCTTTGAAAACAATATACTGGGTGCCGATGAAAGCTCTTGGCATCAGGTCCTCTGCAGTCATCGCCACCTCATAACGATTGGCGCGCGTATCAAGTCGTATCAGCAGATCCACAGGCGTGTCAGGAAACAATTTGTGGAAACTCTCGAAGAACCATGTA
This sequence comes from Bacteroidales bacterium, assembly GCA_017549805.1. Taxonomy (GTDB): domain Bacteria; phylum Bacteroidota; class Bacteroidia; order Bacteroidales; family F082; genus Limimorpha. The sequence continues at coordinate 132,901 of JAFYNJ010000019.1, read as the reverse complement.
ACATAATGAGTGCTCAACCAGAAATGAGCAAAATAGTTCACATTGTTTTCACTCCATCTTACAGTAATTCGCTTCGGCATTCCCGTGGTATGGTATTTCATGAGAGAATCACTGTCAGTAAAATCGAAAGTGCCATCCACGCGCTTGTCTTCCACACATTCAATATCTATGTCTTCATAATTGGCATCATCGCTAGCATACAATCGCCATTGCTTGCCATCAAAGTATTCTTCCAAAGGCACATAGCGGTAATTGTATTGATTCATCACACTTTCTATTTGTTCTTTCGAGAGAATGGCCTGCATTATCTCGTCATCGCTTCTCATCTCTGAATAGACGGACTTTTCTATTTCGTCAAAATCCACCTCGTTGGCTTTAAGCCTTTGAAATAAAACTGCATTGACATTGCTCCGTAGCCAGAGGGTCACCTCACCATAAGGAGCAATGCCAACAACAACATACTTAAATGGCTGTTTTGGATAGAGTTTCTTTTGCTCCGTCCACATTTCTTCCATTTTAGCAGTATCTATTTTTGTATTTAGCTCATAACATTTCAGATCCGTCAGTGTTATCCACCGCAATTTCACTTTTTGAGGCAGAGGAAAAGTCTCTTTAGTAATGACATTCATGGAGTAAATATCACCCCAGTCTTTAGGTATATTGTCAATAATACGAAACTCCTGCCCCTCCTCATTGCCATAGCAAAGCTTGGCTTCTTTTAACGACGAGACAACATTTTTAAATGTTGAAATGATTCCTCTGTAGCTATATGTTTCCATCGCTCACCACTATTTATTAAAGACATCCTCTACATTTTTACCATCAATTTCATCAACGCCTAAACGTTTGGCCATTTCCAACGACAAATCTTGTGTGCTTACAACAAAAACACAGTTCTGATACATTCCAAATCCAGAATAAATAAAAGTTGCTGCTTTGGCGCTGCCACCTAAAAAGTGCAGCGATCCTTTAGCTATTTTTCCTCCTTTAACCGCTTTAATTCCTTCTTCCACATTGGCAAGCCAAAAAGCAGCGTCTTTAGCTTGCTTAGTAACAAATTTGAATTTTAGAGGTTTCTTTTCTCCGTCAACATAGTTTATCATTTCTTGAAGATAGTCTTTTGGAGATTGGCTTACGTTTCCATTCTCTTGAATCTGCGCTAAATGCTTGTCTTCGCCGGGAGGAAATGATGTTTGAACCTCTTGTTTCAGGGTTTGAATACGGTCAGTTGAAATACTTGTCATTTCTTCAGGCATTCCTGAGTATTGAGTTGTCATTTCTGTTGGCATTCCTGAATGTTGAGCCGTAATATCCTTGGTTTCTTTCCATTCTTTTGGAGTTTTCCCTGTGTTGTTTTTTACCTCTCCGGCATTCCATTTTCTTGTTATTGCTTTGCCGCCACCTTCTGGGCGGATTTTTACATAAAAATATCCTGTATCTCTATTAAGATTGTCACCAATCTTAAGTTCGCTAAAATTATTTGTTAAAATATTCTTATTCTTTTTATCTCCTGTTATACTAACAATTTCATAGTTTTTCCCGTTCTCTGTGTATTGGATTGGTTTTTGTACAGGTTTTGCAGTTCCTGTCGAAACGGAACCATGAGAGCTGACAATATCAGTTCCAGTAGTCTGGGTTGTGTAGTTAAACTTAGGGTTGCTAGTCTTTACCACGTATTGCGAAGTCTTAGGTGCTGGCGTGGAAGGTGAAGGTGCCATGGAATTAATAGCTTTTAGCTCTTTTGATGTAAACCTTGCAATTTGTGGAATCAATAATAGTGCAGAAACACCATCACAGATAATGCCTCCCAAATGCTCATCAACGGCTTTCCCCCATGTATAGTTTTTGTCATAAGTGAAATCAACCGCAATTTTTGCCCCTTCCAATAATGCGTCTATTCCAAGAAGTATTGCTGCTCCGACTGGTGCGGCAACACCAAGTGAGATAAAACCTAATCCAAACTGAACTGCTGATATAGCTTTTAAGATTCTAATCCTAGTTGCAATATCTCTTCTTTCAGCAATCGCAGTTAACCATTCATTGCGTTGTTTGTTTAATTTTTCTTTTTCGTTTTCAAACTCTGCTCTTTTCCTTACTTTTCCATGATATAAGATTTCATCTTTATCAGCACTCCATTTTTTTGAAATGGCTTCATCTTCTGTTTTCTTTCTTTCCCAAATACTTGACTCTTTACTATCTGTTTCCCTTTTATCTATCGACCTTATGTATTGGTTGTATTCTGCCATTTGGGGTCTGTAGGTGGTTGCTTCCCATTCAAGGAATTCTTTCTCCATGTCTGTGGTATCAGCGTCAATAACTGCCGCCATATCCACGCCCCTCTTCCCATTTTTGGGTGGTTTATCAATATACCAGGTTTTGGGTGCTACGGGGTCAGACTGTTGTATTTTTTCCCATTTCTTAACTTCAGCACGCATTTCACCAACGGTATAATACTTGCCGTCAACATATCCCAGTGGTTCCTCGTCCAAAAAGAAGCTTTCAAAAGTTCCCTGACCTTCTCCTTTATGGTAAATAGGCTTGTCTTCACCTTTGGCATACATATCCGTAGAAGCGCCACCTGCTTCCTTATACTCCTCAATCCACGCATCTTTACACAGCCTCATTCCACCTCCTTTAAAATAGGGCTCGGTTTTTTGAAGTTCCAAGTAAAATTTCTTTAATTTTTTCGTCGCCCGTGAATAGTCGCTTTCTTGGCTTACCCCATAGAAATAGCCCTGATAGACAATGCCTTCCTTTAAGACAGGCTTCCAATGATATTTCTCAAGCCAACACCTCAAACTGCTAAACCAGCAATTCGTAGATAGCAACCGAATAAAATCTTTGTATTTCATACAATCATTTACGGGAATGCCTAATAGTGCAAGCATGGCAAACATAAGAAGTTGCATGGGTTGATAGGCGGCAATAACAAAATTTACATTACCAGAGCAACCATCCTTATGCAAACGAAACAAGCGATCCTTTACTTCAGAAATAGCCAATGAAAGATAGCCAACCACATCGGCAAGCTCAAATACAACCCGAGAGCAGTTTTCACTGCTGCAGTCAATGAAAATGTATTGGTCAAAATCAATTTCCGGCTTGCCCTTAGCTATTGCAGGAACATTTGATTTTACAACTTCCTTTGGATTCTTTTTCAAACCACCTTTTGATGACCATTCCATGACTGAAATAAAACGGCTGAGAACATGGTGATTATAGTCGTAACCAAAGGAATTCATTATCCTACAACTACAATTCTCTTTGAGGAAATCATAAGTATATGGCGAGAAAAAGATACAGATTGTCGGAGCTTTCTTGTCGTTATTCGAACAAGAATTATTCTGAGAATAGCTTGGGCATTCTGCTGCATTTGTACCAACTCCTCCACACATAGTATTATTCCTTTCTTGTCTTTCCCCGATAGTTTTGGTTTACATTGCCAATGGCAATATTGCGCTTGTCGGCGCCTGCGTCAAGGGCGTCTTTTGATTTCTTGCTTGCCATGGCGGCTTTCTCTGACTCACCCTTCTTGGCATAGTCGTCAGAAGTCTTCTTCCAGGCCTCCCCCATCTTCTCTTCGTTGGTTCCAACCATGTTCGCCTTGGCAAGGTCTTCTTTATACTGTTGCTGGTCGACTACTGACAATTGACCCATTTCGCTTTCGGTCAATGGTGCCTGATCACCAGTCGGAACCTTGCTGAGGCTCCCCGCGGGAGGTGCGGTCATCGGTGGCGGAATGGGAATCTGACCGTCATTAGTGAACGATATCTGGCCTGCCCACATACAGGTGTTACGGCATTGGTTGGTCAGTGCTGGCATGCCATCGATCATGATGTCGGGTTTCCCGGGTATCCATGGTCCCACTAGGGCAGGAACGCAAGGAGCTGGCGTTGGCACTCCCAAGGCAGCGGCAGTGGCCGCAATGACCATGGGATTGGAGGGCGACGAACACATCCCGAAAGACGATACATTGACCCCCGTGGCAAAATCGCTGACATTCAATTTGGCCTGACTTGACAACGAAGACATCCGTGAGGGATTCGCCATCAAGGGGCATGGATTCGTCCCAAAGGTGCAACTGATCATCGCCGAAGATGTTACATAGGATTCCGCCATAACTATTTTTTTTCAAATATGTAGTCAATCAATTTTTTCTGCAAACAAACAATGGTGTCTGTGTCATTGTTCTTCAAAGCGTCAAGCATGGCAGGCACATCCTCCACCAGCACCATGGCGGTTCCAGCCAAATTAAGGGTGTTGTCAATGCTAGTCATCAGCTTTTGGTCGTTTCTCTCCGTAAAACGATTCAAAAGAGCTAAAGAACCATTCTCCGAAGGAAACATTTCGATAGTTTTGGAAAATGCCACAGCCTGCCTTTCAACTTCGCCATAAATTTTTATGGTCTGGTCTTTAATGCTACGAATCTTCAGATTCAGAATCACTCGATCATCCCCTGATTTAATCATACTTTCCAGTTCCTCCATATATGCTTGCAATCTAGGCTTGCGGTCTTGAAGGGATCTGAAGGTGTTGATTGCCTTCCTTTTCAGCTTACTCTCCTCGAAACTGTGAAGTTGTTGTACGTTGTTACCCAGATAAAAGTCCACCAAAGCTTTCGTGGCAACAGCAGCATCCGCAACACTGTTGAGATGGCTCAAGATGGCACGTATGCCTTTGGGCTGCTGGTTGGGACCACATTGGGATATAACAGACCGTATCTTTTCGCGCAACGTCTCAGCAATCTCTTCACTTCTTCGCTGTTGATCCGACAGCTGTTCCCATTCATCTCTTGAAATCGACTCGGTTTTCGCCTTTGGCTCTTCAACAACAGGAACTTCCGGTACAGGACTCTCTGGAACGACCTGAGGCACTTCTTCGGCAACAACTGTCTTTTCCTCACCAGTTTTTGGGCTGGTGTGAAGCATTGCAATCAGTTCTCCCCAGTCGTTAAAGGCATCCATGACGATTAGTTCTCCCTAATGCTTCTTGCTTTGAGGTCAATGCACACAGTGGCATTGATCTTGATGCCGTCTTGTGCTTTTATATTGTGTTTTTCGGAATACTCACTGAATTCTTTCTGAGCAATTCCGATGATATCATCAGCTTTAAACTCGAAGCTCTTTCCAGCCTTCAACTCAACACCTTCTTTAACATCGGCGACGAAACCTTTCTTCCCTAAGACATCTCCTTCGCCATCCACAACAAGTTCAAAGTCCTTGTGAGAGGATGGAAACATGCTTCCTTCGGAACTTATCAACATATCTTTACCTGAAGAAACATTCATTTCCCCAACCGAATGAACTGCGAAATCATTCTCCGAACCTTGTACCATGTCATTTCCTGCTTCCAACCGCATGTCATTGCCAGCATTCTTTATCATGTCATTGCCAGCATTCACTTTCACGTCGTTTTCAGCCGCTTCGTTGATGTCACGGTCAGCATTCATGATGATATCGTTGCCAGCGTGCATTACGATATCTTGTTTTGCCTCCAGTTCAATGTTGCCTGCTGATTCAAGCTTGATCAAGCTACGGTCGGTGTCCAAGGTCACAACGTAATTATGGGTTACATTGTCATAGATCTTGATATAGCCATGTTTGCCTTTATCGCGGATTTCGATGGTATGTCCGTTACGGGTACGGATCGATTTGAATTCGTTGTTCTGCACAACGGAATCCTCTCCCCATTTGGCGTCCACCTTGTCGTTCCAGTTGTTGTGAACAGTGCCCATCACGTAAGGGCGTTCCGCATTGTTGTGCTCAAAACCCACGATGACTTCATCAAAGATTTCCGGAACGATGTAGCAGCCTCTTTCATGCCCACCATACGGCTGTGAGACACGAATCCACGGAGTCCTGTTTTCCGCGACTTCCATAATGTCTTTTTCTTGGTCGTTGCAGTATTCCTGACGGAATTGCCAGCTCATGACCACCTGCACCCTGCCAAGGCCCAAGGGATCTTTGTTGTCCACCACACGACCATGCTGGGGACCGCTGTATGGGAAGATGTCAAAGTCACCGTAGGTGAGAAAACCTTGACTGTCGCGTTCGAGATATGGGGGCACAGTGGCCTTCTGGGGAATGGCTTTGAAATGGTTCACCAACGACCGGTTGTCTTTCTTGCTGTCCCAAGTATAGACGAGATCAATCACCTTCAGAGGCTCGTGTTGGACCATCTCGGTGGATGCTCCAGGACCGGTATTGGTTTCATCCTCGATCACGATCACACTCCCCAACTTGAGATCCGCCCGACGAGCATCACCGCTGCAAATCAAGGTGTCGGCCATGACGTATTTCTCAAGAAGATCATGTTGTTCACGTGCCCAGAACACATTGTCATTCTTTTCAAACTCCCTCGATGACGGTTCTTTCAACATACGTGCCGAACGGCTGTCCGACACCATGCAATGATCGTCGTTAAAGAATTCTATGGAGTGGTTGAAAGCCGATTGCGACATCTCATGATAGGACTCTGCCGTCTGCTTCCATCCTCCTTTGCCCCATTTTACACGACCAACCAACCTCTCCATGCCACGATCGATATAATCGAACTCAGTAAGCACGATACCCAAGTGCTCGTTCATATTGAGATCGTAGTTGTAGTTTTCCAAGTCGATACCGGTGCGCAGGGTGACGGCATCGTATTCTTTCATCTCGCCGAAATAGAGTGTGCCGTCCTCGTAATAGAAGAACTCGCCGTAACGTTTGGCAAGTCGTTTCAGAAACTCATAGCCACTTTCATGATACTGCACCGTATAAGGCATAGGGTCGTTATACCTCGGGTTGATGAATGCCTGTATCGGATGAGAGTCGTCATAGCGTCCGGACGGCACGTCGAATTTGCAGTTTCCTTCGGCAGGGCCAAAGATGATGTCGGCGGCATATTTGCCCAAAGTGGCGTTGACTCGTGACGAGCAGCTTGGGAACTGCTTGAGACGCGAGTCGGGACTAAATGCAATACAGCGCAGTTCAAACGGAGCTTTGTTGTCTTTCCTCTCCACCTTGATATGCTGGATATAGCCTTTGAAGAAATTGTCCACCACATCGGTCTGACAATCCCCTTCCACATCAACCCGATTCGCTGAAAGGGAGCATTCCACCAAAGACCCCAGAAGATTTTCGCGAAGTTCGAACTTGATATCCTCTTGGGTCAGCGTCATGTCTTCCTTGCGAAGAATGAACTCAAAACGGTTAGGTTCCAAAAGCCGCTTCGTCAACTTGAAACCCGTAAATAAGTATCCATTCAGCTCTTCGCCGTTGATTTTTATCTTAGGATCACTCGCTAACTGTATCGCCATATTGTAATTGTTATGGTTAATAATTAAAATCGAGAAGTTGCAGCGTTTCGCCAGCAGCGGATTTTGCCTTTTGCTTCAAAATATCGACTGCCTGCACGGAGCCTTCTATGACTTTTTTCGTCTGATTGTCAAGACCGATGCCCTGACCTGTGTTGTCGCCGAACATGATTTTTCTTGCATTGATGGCAATGCGTGTGGTCATCATGGTTTTGTCAAGGCCATTGTAATACTCGAACAAGTTGGTACAGAACGCCTCTTCGAAGCGGATGGTGCGGGTTCCTTTCTTGGACTTGTCATTGACGTTGATGACAAAAGAAATGGTGCCGTCTTTTTTCATAAAGTCATTCAGCATCCATTCATACAGGACGAATCCTTTGGTCGGCGTTACGATGGTTGCGATAATCAAGCCGCCGCACACTCCAGAGGTGGGAACACCATCCACACTGACAGTTTGACTGAGTCGGTATTCACACTCTTGCAAAGTGAAAGTCTCCGGACATCCATCAATTTTCAATGTTCCTTTAATTGCCATGGTCTTCAGTTTTAAGATGGGCGGCGGAGCCAGCTCCGCCGCCCATGTTGAACATTAAGGTTTAAGCCCAGTCGTTGGTGTAGGTGACCGGGCCGTTCTTGATCTCGCGGCAGGAAATCACGATTTCCTCGTAATGACCCAGCTTGTCTTCCCACATCTCCACGAAGTTGATGCAGTAGCCATCGGTGAACTCAATCTTCTTCATCAGGTTACCTGACTTGGTCTCGTTGAATTCGATGGCGCCATTCTTGGCGAGATTCGGGGCAATCATCCAGTCGAGAAGATCCGGATTGCCATCGTTCAAAGCCTTCACACGGAGGGTGATCTGACCGCCTCTCGGAATGCCCGACATCTGGCCTTCAGTATCGACCGCTTGGTTAAACGAATAGGTGACCATCATGACCTCGCGTTCGGTGAGGCCGTCAACTTTCAGTGTTACAGGTGTTTTAGCCATTTTAATTTGTTATTTAAGGGTTTGTACTAGTTTTCAGTTTGTAGTTTTCAGCTTTCTGCTTAGCCTTCCGCTGTGGTTTCAGCGCCCATGTAGTCCTTGTTGTCAGCCTCAAGCTTGATGACGAAGTTCTTGGCGGCAAAGAACGGGGTGATGGAGATATCGACAGAGACCACCTTGGTCTTGGGATCCTGTTTCGGGTCGCCCAGTTTGTACTTTGAGAAGAAGTTCTGGTAGCCCTGATAATGGTTCAGGAAGTCCTGGATCTTGTCCTTCAGCTTCTTGGGTGAAGTGTAGGGATCCCAGTTTTCAAGGGCAATCTCATGCACATAGTTCATCAACACCTTCTTGATCCAGTCGAACACACGCACGATGGGATATTCCATCATGGCGTCGAGGTCGCCGTTGTACAAGGTGTTGTTGTTGAATGCCATGACGCGGCCTTCGGAGAAGACCATCGGCACAACGTGATCGTCCATCAACGAAGCAATCTCCGACTTGAGCAGGTCGAGCTTCACGCCCTTCACATCCGACACGGTGCCGTATTTCTTACCGGCACGGCCTTGTGAAATCGGGGTGGCTTCGTCATACATCATACCTGCCAATGCACCGGCGGGCGAAATGTAGAAGGCATCTTCATACTGCTCATCGTAGCTGAGCTTCTCGCTCTGACGGCCAACGAGCCAGTTGCAAGCCATGACCACATTTTGCAAGGCGGCATCGCTGTCAACGAAACCGCTGGTCACTTCCTTCAGGTCTTCGAGTGAGTTCTCGTCTTCCAAAGCGGTATCGGTCACCAGAATTGTTCTGTACTTGTGAGCTACCTTGGCCCAACGAAGCAGTTCCACCCTGTCTTTGAACACGCCGCCAGGGATGACGATGAAGCTGTAGCTGTCCTTCAGGCTCAAACGGTCGAAGGCATGCTTCAGCAGGTCGTCAACCTGATCCTTGAAACTCGAGTCGGCATCGGTGATGGCATCCTTGGCCACATTGACAATCTTGATCTTGTCAACCTTCTCGGCTCCAGCGTTCTTGAAGAACATGTCGAGAGCGCGATAGGAACGTTCCAGATTCTTAGAGGCGTCAAGAGCATCGGTGATGCCTTGAGTCAGCACCTGGAGGTGCTTCTCTTCCTGAACCTTGCAGCTATCAACCAAGTCGGTGGCTGCAGTCTTGTCCTCGCCGAGGATGGCCAGCCAAGCTTCCAACTCGGTAGCCAGAGCTTTGCGTTTGGCAGCCTTGCGGCTGTCTTTCAGGAAAGAGTCCTTGATGGCTTTCTTGGTAGGATTCATGTCTTCGGCGGTGGGAATGATACCCTTGACGGCCGAGAACCCACCAAACTGTTTCAGAAGTTCGGTGACTTCTTTCTTGGACTGCTGCTGTCCTTGTTGTTCTACTTTTACTTCAGCAGCTTTTTGTAATTGAGGATCTGCCATAATATCTAAGTTCTAAATTCTTGATTATTCATTATCCTTCAGTTCATTCAACAGATACTCCAGATAGTCCTTGAGCTCTTCCTTGCTCTTGGGATCCTTCAGGATATCGCGGAGTTTCTTGTTCTGTTCGATTTGCTTCCTCACCTTGGCGAAGCTGTCCATCTGCGCCTTTTGTTCGGAGAGGAACTCGCTGTTGGCCACGAGGTTGCCGCGTCCGCCATCAGCCTCGAAGTCCTTGATCTCGTTGAAGTGCAGCGTCTCTGACACGATGCCGCCGTCCTCACCCGTGAACGCAACCTCAACATTCGGCTTGAAGTGGTCGAACACATCGTTGATGGTCTTAGCATCCTCAAACAACTCGGGATCTTCACCCTGAGCGTCGGTGGTGTACTGGTCAATGAACAGGGTCTTGTTGGTGTCCAATGCACTTACATTGCTCCCTGATTCTTCATCAGTCGCTTTTGAAATGAAATTTTTCTCTTCCATACAGTTAGATTTAAAGATTTTATATTTAATGATTTACTATTTGTTATTTCAAGTATAACTTTCAATTTTCAACTATCAATTCAACTGGTATTCCGTCTTGACACCATTGACATAGAAGGCAACCTTGCTCTCTTCCATCTTGACCTCGACGGTATCGCCAGCCTTAAGCTTGCCCGAGATGATCATCTTGGAGAGCGGACGGCGGAGTTCCTTGCGGATGGTACCAATGATGGGACGGGCACCGAACTGCGGACTGAAGTCCATCATGGCAATGGCCTGCTTGGTCTCCTCGTCGATCTTGAAGTTGATGTTCTGCTCCGTCAACAGCTTGACCAAACCCTTCAAGTGGATGCTGAAGATGCGGGTGACCGTTGCCGGGGTAATCGGCGAGAACGGCACGATCTCGGTGAGACGGCCGAGGAATTCGGGACGGAAATAGTCCTGCATGATCGTCATCAAGTCGCTGTTCTTCGGGACAACACCCTTCTCGAACGAATCGACGATGAACTTGCTTCCGATATTCGAGGTAAACAGGATCAAGGCGTTGGAGAAGTCACCCACACGACCGAGACGGTCATGCAGCTTACCTTCGTCGAGGATCTGCAGGAACAGGTCGAACACCGACTTGTGAGCCTTCTCGATTTCATCGAACAGCACCACAGAATAAGGCTTCTGACGGATCTTGTTGACCAACAGACCACCCTCTTCATAGCCCACATATCCTGGAGGCGCTCCGTACAACAAAGCGACGGAGTGCTCTTCCTTGAACTCTGACATGTCGAAACGGATCAACGAGGATTCTTCTTGGAATAGGAACTCTGCCAAGGCCTTGGAGAGCTCTGTCTTACCGGTTCCGGTGGGTCCGAGGAAGAAGAAGGAGCCCATGGGCTGGCCTTTCTTGTTAAGGCCTGAACGCGACTCGTAGATGGAATCGAGAATGATCTTGATGGCATGGTCCTGCCCCACCACCCTGTTCTTGAGGATGGCTTCGGCGTTGACCAATTTCTCCCTTTCCTTCGACTGGACCTTGCCCATCGGGATGCCCGTTTGCTTGGCAACAACGGCAAGCAAGTCGGTGTCGAGCACCTTATTGCGCTTTTCAAGGGTGAGCGGCTTCAGCTTGGCAATCACTTGGTCGAGATAGGCAAAACGCTCTTCCTTGGTTGGGATCTTCAGGAAATCGGTGTCGTCGTCGAGTTGAGCTACCAACAGGACGTTTATCTTGTTAAACAATTCATAATGCAACCAATTCTGCTCCACCATGAGGCGCTGGTCGTCGAGGCCTTCCTGGTTTTCCTTGAGTCGGTTGATCTTTTCCTCAACAGCGGCAAGGTCTTTCTCCGAAACGTCATTCATGGTTTTGATCAAAGCCATGGTACGGTCGATGAGGTCGAACACCGAGTCGGGCATGGCCTTCTCGGTCATATAGCGCTTGGAGAGGCGGATGGCTTCGGTAATGACGCTGTCGTCCATCTCAAGGCCGTGATATTTCTCGTAGGTGCTCACAGCGCCTTTGACGATGCGGAAGCAAGTGTCCACATCCGGTTCGTCGATACTGATCTTCTCGAACTTGCGGACCATCTCCTTGTCGGTTTCGATATTCTTGGTAAAACCATCGATGGTGGAAGTACAGACGAGCAGGATATCGCCCCTGTTGAGCTCCTGCTTGAGGATATCGCCCGTGCCATGGAGGGCACCCATCTTGTCCATCATCTTGTCAAGGCCTTCGATGACCAAGACAGCATTGCCTAAGGCACGAAGCTCGGCAAGCACGCTCTTGAAGCGGTCTTCCGTCTCCATGTTGTTGACGGCACCACTGGCCAAGGCTGCCAGGTCGAGTTCATAAACGGGAGCGCCTTGCAGGAAGCTCGGAACTGCACCGTAAAGCAATCGGTTCACGAAGCCGTTCACCAGTGAAGTCTTACCAACGCCCGACTCGCCTACGATAAGGAGATTCGACTTGGTCTTGCGTCCCAACACCTCAAAAAACACAGCGATCTCACGTTCAAAGCCAATAACCGGGGTGGTCTGGCCCGATGCGACCTGCTCGTTTTTGTTGATGCAATACTTCGACAGCACTTTCTTCGCATTCTGCGAAAGCTGAACGGTCGGTTGGGCAACATTACCCTCGCCTGCGGCCGGCTTGCCCATGGCATCGAGCACCTCATTGACGTTCAAAGGCAGGTTCTTCATCTGGTTGAAGTTGAAGCCGACGCCTGGCGTCACCAAGGCAGCCAAAAGGCAATAGTTGTCAGGCTCCTCGAGTCCGAACTTGGAACGGTAATCGTCAGCCATGTCGAACACGGCAACGGATTCATCGGAAAGACCGAGGTCGCTGTTGGGACGCGACGACTTGGGCGTCATCGAGATCTCGACATCAGCCCATTCCACCAGATAATAATAGTCTTTGTCAAGATTGCCCTCAAGGAACGGCACCATGCCCATATCCTTGTGAAGCAATGCCTTGAAGAGATGGCATGGATACACCGCATCGTTGGAATTGTCAACGGCATAACTCATAGCCTTCTTCAACAGTTCCTCATAAGAGGCAAGAATGGTTTTTCTACTCATACGAAATATACTACAATGATACTTGAAAGGGCAAATATACAAACTATTAAGATAGAATCCAATGATAAAATACAATTAATTATAAAAAATTAAAAAGAATAGCTATTTTTGCATCCCCTATTCATAAATAAACAATTATTGACATGAGAAAATGGCGTATTGAAGACTCCGAGGACCTTTACAACGTGAAAGGCTGGGGCGGCAACTATTTTTCGATCAATGAGAACGGCCACATGGTGGTGACTCCCAAGGAAGGATGCGCTTCCGTGGACCTTCCCAACCTTGTTGACGAATTGGCTCTCAGGGACGTTTCGGCACCCATGCTGATTCGTTTCCCCGATATCCTCGACGACCGCATCAACCGTATCGACTCCTGCTTCAAGGAGGCCGCCAAGGAATATGAGTTCCACGGACAGAACTTCGTGGTGATGCCCATCAAGGTGAACCAAATGCGCCCTGTGGTTGAGGAAATCGTCAGCCATGGCAAGAAATGCAACATCGGCTTGGAAGCCGGCTCCAAGCCAGAGCTCCACGCCATCCTGGCATTAGGAACCGACTCCGATTCACTCATCGTCTGCAACGGCTACAAGGACGAGGAATTCATCGAGTTGGCCTTGCTGGCACAGAAGATGGGCCGTAAGATCATCATCGTCATAGAGAAGCTGAACGAACTGAAGACCACGGCGAAGATCGCCCGTCGGCTGAAAGTCACGCCTAACCTCGGCGTGCGCATCAAGCTGGCGAGCTCCGGGGCTGGCAAGTGGGAAGAATCGGGCGGCGACGGCAGCAAGTTCGGCCTCACCTCTTCCGAACTCCTCGAAGCGCTTGACTTCCTGGAGGAACATGACATGAAGGACTGCTTGAAACTCGTGCATTACCACATCGGCAGCCAGGTCAGCAAAATCAAGAAAATCAATGTGGCCCTGCGTGAAGCGGCACAGTTCTATGTGCAGCTCCACAAAATGGGATACAATATCGAATTCGTCGACATGGGCGGAGGCCTCGGTGTTGACTACGACGGCACCAGCTCCAGCAGCGCCAGTTCGGTCAACTACAGCATCCAAGAATACGCCAACAACGCCATCTACACCATTGTTGATGCCTGCGACAAGAACGAACTGCCCCACCCCAACGTCATCTGCGAATCGGGCCGTGCCCTTACGGCACACCATTCCGTGCTGATCTTCGAAGTGTTGGAGAAGACCTCCTTGCCCGAATGGGACGACAACGAGGAACCCGAGGAAGACGACCACGAGTTGATCAAGGAACTCTACGATTCATGGGACGAACTGAACAAGAGCTCGTCGTTGGAAATCTGGCACGATGCGCAGGAAATCCGCGAAGAGGCGTTGAACCTGTTCAGCCTCGGCCTGCTCGACCTCAAATCGCGCGCCAAGATTGAACGTTTGTTCTGGAGCATCGCCCGTGAAGTGAACCATATCGCCAATAGCCTGAAGCGCGTTCCAGAGGACTTTACCTCATTGCCTAAACTATTGGCTGACAAATACTTCTGCAACTTCTCGCTGTTCCAGTCGCTCCCCGACCTTTGGGCCATCGACCAACTCTTCCCCATCATCCCGATCCAGCGCTTGGACGAGAATCCAACCCACCTCGCCACCCTGCAAGACATCACCTGCGACAGCGACGGCAAGATCACCAGTTTCGTCACAAAATCGACCCAGCACACCATCCCGCTGCACAGCTTCAACGACAAGGAACACTACTACATCGGTGTGTTCCTGGTAGGCGCCTACCAGGAGATTCTGGGCGACCTCCACAACCTGTTTGGCGACACCAACGCCGTGCACGTCTCAGTGGATGAAAAGGGCTATTACATCGACCAAGTCATCGACGGCGAAACCGTTGCCGATGTGCTCGAATATGTCCAATACAGTCCGAAAAAGTTGGTTCGCACCGTGGAGACCTGGGTGACCAAGTGCGTCAAGGAAGGCAAGATCACCGTTGAGGAAGGGAAAGAGTTCCTTTCCAATTACAGATCAGGACTTTACGGATATACCTATCTGGAGAACTGAAAGCTGAAAACGGAAAACTGAAAACTTTCCGTTCTCCGTTTTCCGTTTCAATTATTCCTATTGGAATCGAAGTTTCCCACTACGGGAGCAATCTCTTGATCCATCTCAGAAGATGCTGACTGTGGCTCAATGCCACAGGCTTTGAGAATCTTGGCTTTCAGCTCGTTGTTCTGCATCCAGCCGGTGAACAGCTCGGCTCCGGGACCGTAGGCATAAACGATTACCGGAAGACAGGTATGGCTGCGAGTGGAATAATTGAACGACACATTGGAATAATGCCCTTGGGGATCGATCATGGTCAAACCGCCCGTCTCATGGTCGGCAGTGACCACCACCAAGGTGTTGCCATCGGCCTTGGCAAAATCCAAAGCAATCTGAACGGCTTTGCTGAAATCCACTGTCTCCTCCACCATATTCACCGAATCCTGGGCATGGCAGGCGAAGTCGATCTGGGAGCCTTCCACCATCAAGAAAAAGCCGTCTTCGTCTTGCGACAAAGTTTTCAGAGCCGTCTCAACACCATCAGGCAAGAAGTCACCACGTTCCGGAGCCTTGGGCATGTGTCCCTTGGCGGCCAACACAGCATATTTCATACAAGTCGTATCAATGTCGGCCAAGGTATCATAAACCTTCCAGCCCAGTTCGTTTTCCATCCGTTCAAGAAGGTTGATGCTGTCCTTGCGTTGATCAAAATGCTTGCGGCCTCCAGCAATCATCACGTTGAGCTTGTCCGACTCAGCCATCTGCAAAGCAATGTCTTCATACATCTTGCGACTCGGCACCTTGGCGAAGAAGGTCGCAGGCGTGGCATGACCTGAATAGCAAGTCACCACGATGCCCGTACTCTTGCCCTGATCCGCCAAAACATCCAGAATGCTTTCCATGGCCAAGGTATCCACATCCATGCCTACCATGCCGTTCTTGGTCTTCTTGTCGCAGGCCAAGGCCGTACCACCGGCTGCTGAATCGGTGATGTCGTTACTGGCTGAACGGGTATCGACAATGCCAATATAGGGAAACTGTTGGAATGCCAAGTCCTCGCCCGTGGCGAGCATGGTACCAAATACCTGTGGCAGCGACATGCCGTCACCGATCATGTAGATTACATTCTTCGCCTTCAAGGGCTCCTGCTCTTTTTTCGCGCAACTTTCGAAGCCTAGTAATAATATAGATAATAAGAGCAGAAAGCATAATCTTGTTTCTTTCATATCATTTAGCATTTAGGAGTTCATCTTTCTTGCGATAACCTTTTTTACGGCTTCCATAATGTCGGGAGTGTCCAGATGATATGCTTTCAATAGCTCATCGGGGGTGCCGCTTTGGCCAAACATGTCGTTGACGGCAACCATCTCGATAGGTGCAGGATGATGGAGTGCCAGCACCTGGGCGATACTATCGCCGAGACCACCATTGCGCATGTGTTCTTCAGCTGTCACTACGCAGCAAGTCTTAGCTACTGACTTCAGCACAGCCTCCACATCCAACGGCTTGATGGTGTGGATGTTGATCAACTCAGCATCGATGCCCATCTCTTTGAGGATTGGCAATGCCTGCATGGCTTTCCAAACGAGATGGCCGCAGGCGAAGATGGTGACATCCTTGCCTTCCTGAATCAAATGGGCTTTCCCGATCTCAAACTTCTCGTCGGCAGGTGTAAAGTTCGGCACTTTCGGGCGACCGAAACGTAGATAGACGGGACCTTCATATTCGGCTGCCGCGATGGTAGCGTTCTTGGTCTGGTTGAAGTCGCAAGGCACAATAACCGTCATGTTGGGCAGCATCTTCATCAGGCCGATGTCTTCCAAAATCTGGTGGGTGGCGCCATCCTCGCCGAGTGTCACGCCGGCATGGGAAGCTGCAATCTTGACATTCTTGTTTGAATAGGCCACACATTGGCGAATCTGGTCATAAACACGGCCTGTGGCAAAGGCGGCAAAAGTACCCGTAAACGGAATGAAACCGCTCAAAGCCATACCCGCAGCCATATTGGTCATATTGGCCTCGGCAATGCCGGTTTGGAAGAAACGCTCCGGGAACTCCTTGGCGAAGTCACCCATCTTCAAGGAGCCAGTAAGGTCGGCACAAAATGCAACCACTTTGGGGTTGCGGCGGCCCGCTTCCAGCAAGCCCTCACCGAAACCCGATCTTGTATCTTTCTTTTCAAATGTTTCCATAATAACTCTCCGTTTTCCGTTTTCAGTTTTCCGTTTAATAATCTCCCAAAGTCTCCTCAAGTTGTGACAATGCATTGGTGGCCTGTTCGTCGTTGGGCGGCGTGCCATGCCATTTATGGGTGCCCATCATGAAGTCGACGCCCATGCCCATCTCGGTGTGAGCCAGCAGCAGTTGGGGTTGTCCCTGCCCTGCTTCTTTGCGGGCTTGGTTAAGAGCATTCACCACCTGTTGCATGTCGTTGCCATTGAGTTCAATGATTTTCCAGCCGAAAGCCTCGTATTTGGCTTTCATGTCGCCCAAGTTCATCACCACATCGGTAGGACCGTCGATCTGTTTCTTGTTGTAGTCGAGAATGCCGACAAGGTTGTCGATCTTCTTGGCTCCGGCATACATAGCGGCTTCCCATATCTGGCCTTCATCCTGTTCGCCGTCGCCCATCAGTACGAACACGAGATGTTGGTCATTATTGAGACGTTTGGCCTGAGCAGCTCCGACGGCCACGGAAAGGCCTTGTCCGAGGGAACCTGAAGCGATACGCACACCAGGCAGTCCTTCAGCCGTTGTAGGATGTCCTTGAAGCCGGGTACCAAGCCTGCGGAAGGTTGCCAACTCGCTCACCGGGAAATAACCCCTACGGGCCAGGATACTATAAAACATAGGGCTGATATGGCCATTGGAAAGGAAAAACATGTCCTCACCATTGCCATCCATACGGAAGTTGGCAGGATCGATCTGCATTTGGTCGAAATAAAGGGCAGTGACCAGGTCGGTAGCACCCAACGAGCCGCCCGGATGCCCTGACTGACAGCCATGCACCATGCGGATGATATCGCGGCGAACCTGCGATGCCACCCGTTTCAATTCATTGATATTCATAACTATATTAATTATTCCTTGAGATAGGCAAAGATAGGAATAATTCGGAATCAGGAATGCGGAATTACAAATTATTTTTGCCTAAATGGCTTCTCGAACACCTTCGGGAATGGAGTCTCAAACTCGTGTTCCTTGCCTGTTGTGGGATGGATGAAACAGAGTCTGTAGGCATGGAGACAGAGTCGCCCCAATGAGTTGTCGTGACTGCCGTATTTCTCATCTCCCACGATGGGATGACCAAGGTCTTGGGCATGGACACGGATCTGGTTCTTTCGGCCAGTCTCCAGATGGAAGTCCACCAACGAATAGTTTCTGTTGCTGACCAGCACCTCGTAATGGGTAACGGCGAATTTGCCGCCGTTATCGACAGGACTGGAATAGGTCACGAACATCTTATTGTCCTTGAGCCACGACTCCACCGTGCCTTCCCTCGGTTCCAACTTGCCTTCGACGACGGCTACATAGCGGCGGTCATAGACCTTCTCCTTCCAATTCTCTTCAAAGCTCATGGCAATCTGCTTGTCCTTGGCGAAAAGCATCAATCCCGAAGTGTCGCGGTCGAGACGGTGGATGGTATGCGCCCTGCAACGCTGTTGTGATGCGGTAAAATACTGGTTCAGGATGGATTGGGCCGTTTCCTGTTCCTTGCCCGGGCTGTTGGTGAGCAAACCTTCCTTTTTGTCGATCACCACAAGGTATTTGTCCTCATAGACAATCTTAAGCCATTTGCTGTAGAAACGTTCTTTGGCGGAGGGTTTGCCAATTTCTACAGTCATACCCGGTTTGAGAGCGAAGTCGAACTGGGAGGAGCGTTCTCCGTCCACAGAGACCACGCCGTTGGCCAACATGTGTTTCACTTTGGTACGGCTGATACCGTCCATCTTTTTCATGATGAATTCCATCAAGGGTGATGGCTCAACGACCTTGAATTTCAGAGGGTTTTCTTTGGAGTGGCGCTTTTTGTCTTTCATATAAAAAAAGCAACCCTATTATAGGTTGCTGATTGCTGTGCCCCGAACAGGGGCACTATTTTTATTATTGTTATTATTTTCGTTAGCAGGTCTCATTTTTCTTTTGGTATGTTAAGTGGTTGATTTTCCTATTTTTATATCGTTTGTAGAGTTATTTAGAATGAGAACAAATTACAACGAGTGAGCATATTTTTCATATTTGGTTGACACGGCGTTGACACGTTTCAAAATTATTTCTTATCTTTGTAGTGCCTTATTTATAGGGGCTTGGGCTGCCCCTACAAGGGGTACTTAACAGATAAATTTTTCGCAAAATTAAAACTTTTTTGTAATGGCAACACTAAAATTTTACCTTTCACGGTACATCAAGAAAGATGACGAAAGGGGTGAAATCCAGCTCCGCTTCAGTGGCAAGAGGGATTTCGTGAAAAGAGCACCCACGGGAATTTTCATCACCGCTGGTAATTGGGACAGCGAAAAAGGAATGCCCAAAGGGAAGAAAAACAAATTTGGCGACAACTGCGAGGAGATCCGCGACCGACTAAACCAACTGACCTCCTACCTCATCCGCTGCTGGGAAGAAACCGAGCCGAAAGACTTAAAGCCGGACTCCCTGACACAATGGATGAAAGACATCGAATGGCGAAGCTCTTCCACACCTATTTATATTAATGGGCAGGAAGTGATCTCCAACCAATGGACCATCTTTAGTAAAAAACGCCTTCAGGAAGAAAAAGTGGCTCGGAAGGTTGAACGCTCCAAGATGGAGAATCAATACTTCCTCGATGTCTTTGCCTACTTCATCGAAGAGCAGTACAAAAACGGTGTGATTGGCGACTGCCGCCACAAGGCCTACTACACAGCCCATGGGCTTTGGGATCGGATGGAACGCTATCAAGGTAAGCAGTACCGACTGAAGGAAGTGACAACTTCGTTGATGTATGACTACCGACACTTCATCATCAACGAGTTCGAGCTCTGGGAAACCAGGACTGTCATGGACAAAGACGGCAACAGCAAAGAGGCCTATGTTCCGAAAAGGAAGTACGAGAGAATCTATGATGGCTACGAGTATGTGAAGAAACGTGGTGTGGAAAAGCGGAGCCTGAACTATGTGGTGGTCGAAATCAAGTATCTGATTGCCTTCTGGCACTGGCTGCTGAAGGTGAAGAAACTGAACATCGACGATGTGTTCATGAACTTCAACATGGATCAATCGGTTTACGGCACGCCTTTCTTCTTCTCGAACGAGGACAGGCAACGACTCTTTGAGGCTGATCTTAGCAAGCGTCCCGAGCTGGCCATCCAAAGAGACATCTTTGTGTTTCAATCGTTGGTGGGTTGCCGTGTGGGTGACTTGAAGCGTCTGAAGCGCTCCAACATCATCGATGGCGAGATGCTCCAATATGTGGCCGGTAAGACGAAAAACAAGAGCGGCAAGATTGTCACCGTACCCCTCCACCCTACCGCCAAGATTATTCTTGAACGCTACAGCAACAACTGCGAGGACAGCATCCTTCCTTTTATCTCCGACCAGAAATACAACGATGCCATTAAGGAGATTTTCAAGCTGGTGCCTGAGATTGACCGCATCGTGACCATCCTCGACCCAGTGACCAGGCTTGAGAAACAGGTGAAGCTTTCGGAAGTGGCCAGCAGCCACATGGGAAGACGAAACTTCTGCGGCAACCTGTATGAGGCTGGCTTTAGGGATTCGGATATCGCTTCGATGAGCGGCCACGCCGAGGGTAGCAAAGCCATTTCGCGGTACCGCAAGGTAAGTGACGAGACCAAAAAGAAGATGATCAACGCACTCTAAAAAAGCAGGAAGCCGAATAAATTGGGCTTTCGGCTTCCTTTAACAGATAAACTCCTTGTAATGGCTACGGGGAGTCGAGTGCAAAGATAGACTTTTCTTTAGACAAATTGGATACAAATTTGTTTTTTCATTGTCAAATCATCTTTTTTTCAAAAGGGTGCCTGACTGGATGACGAAGGCTGCGGCTAACGAGCCGCCACAAAAGGGTGAAACTCCTCTCCCGCAGCCTTCGGCAGCCAGGTAGCTTTCCGAATGATTTTATTGTAAGGGTAGATAGGTAATTAGCCGAAGGCGGACAATGGCTGCGGCGTGCTCGATGCCATAGAGATGTGAAGGCTACGCTCCGCAGCCGTTGGCCGACTGAGGATTAACTCCCCTCGACGGAATTGATGGCCTCCCACATCTCACGGTATTCTTTATCATAATGCAAGAGTTGTTTGTGCTTGCGCCTCATCTTATGTACTGCCGGCTGTGAGCAGCCGAGCAAGACGGCAACTTGGCGTTGTGTGATGGGAAGTGCTGCCGCTAGCATAGTCCTGGCATCAGTGATGCGCCGCTCATGACTTTCACTGCGGATCTCCTCAAGTGTCACTCCGAGGTGGTCAAGAATCACCCTTAAAGTATTCATAAATTTTGGTTTTTGGTTCGAAGTACAAAATTAATGCATTTTTCTGATTTAGTGACATTTCGGATGGAAATTGTGACGAGGCAGAGAGAAATAGGGACGAAATCACTTTATGGGCGGCTCTCTGATTTCTCTCTGAATTGTCTCTGATTCTCTCTGAATTGTCTCTGATTTCAGAGACATCCTCCCTGATTTGTCTCTGATTTCAGAGAGAAAACAGACAGGAAACAGGGAGAGACCACGGAGGGAGCAGACAGAAAGTTAGTTATATATAACCAACTCGATTTGCGTTGAGGCATGCAATGACAGTAATTTTGCAGCCGGTTGCAATCCGGAAAACCAACCAAGAGAACCAAATTTATTAACCTTTAAAAACCAAAAACTATGGCAAAAATTAATTGGGGTATTACCTCAGGATTTGTCGGGAAGCTCGGCAACGTTGTTGGCTTCAACTGGAAAGGCCAGAACGTCCAACGCTCCCACACGGTGAACGGCAGAAAGTCGCAAACCAAGGAACAAAGTCTGCAACGCGCCCGCTTTGCACTGATCACCCACGCTGCCGGTGACCTCTACGAGGCCATCTATGCTGGTTTTCGTGCTGAAGCCCGCAATCGCAGAACCACTCAAAACGGCTTGTTTGTCAAGGAAAACATGCAGAACGTGATCGGCGACGCTCCCGAGCTGCTTAGCCTCGACTACGAGCATCTGAAACTCAGCTTCGGCAAGCTGCCGGGCGTGGAACTCGCCGACGTGGCTGTCACTGGCAACGTACTCAGTGCAAGCATTGAGGAAGCCAACATGGACGACCACCGCGCATCGGAGAAAGACCACGTTTATCTGGTGGCCTACTGCCCCGAAGTGAACAACTCGAAGTGCATGGCCGTTGGCAAACGCAACGAAGAAGGTGAACTGAGCTTGACCATGTCCGCCAAGTGGGCAGGCAAGCGTATCTATGCCTACGCTTTCGTTATTGGAGGCGCTTCGTACAACGAAGGCGTTGCCTCTCAAACCGAGTATCTTGGCGCTTTCGGTGCCGAAGCTCCTGGTCGTGAGGAAGGCAACGGCGGCGAACAGAACAACGGCGGTAGCCAGTCCGGCACTCAAACTGGTGGAAACACCGGCGGTAACGCTGGTGGCAACGGCAGTGGCAACACTGGCGGCAACGCTGGTGAAAATACCGGCGGTAACGCTGGTGGCAACGACAGTGGCAACACTGGCGGCGGAGCCGCTGCAGAAACTCTGGCTTCTCCTGTGATCAGCGGTACTTCTCCGTTCACTGAGAGCACCGAGGTGAGCATCACTGGCCCTGCCGGTGCTGAGATCCACTACACCACCGACGGCTACATGCCAAGTGCAAGCAGCCCGCTCTACACTGAACCGTTCACCATCACCGGCACGACCAACGTCCGTGCCATCGCCATTAAGGACGGTGTGAGCAGCCAGGCCGTGAGCCGCATGTTCAGCAAGAGCACCGGTGGCAATGACGAGCCCGTCGATACCGAGTAATTGAACGAGGAACCAAAAACCAGGAACCATGAAGCACTTTAGCATTAGCGAAATGCTCAGGAGCGACACCGCCATCAGGCGGTGCCTCTGGAACGGTGCGAACCTTGAGGCGGAAGAGAACCTTCGCTCCCTTGTGGAGCAGGTTCTCGACCCCTTGAGGGAACGCTACGGGAAGCCTATCTACGTGAACAGCGGGTACCGCTGCCCCAAGCTCAACCAGCTTGTGAACGGTGCGGCCAACAGTCAACACATGAAAGGCGAAGCTGCTGATATTACCGCTGGGAGTCCTGAAGAGAACCTGAAGCTGGCCAAGATGATTGAGGAGGCTGGGAAGTTTGACCAGTTGATTTATGAAAAGAACAGCGAAGCTGGACCACAGTGGCTACACGTAAGCTGGAAACGCCTGGGTGGTAATCGTAAGAGGGTGCTTTATATGTAGTTCAGAAAGGAGTTACTATGGAATGGACGAGCATTATACTGGCACTTATCGCCTTGCTGAGCGGATGCGGTTGGATTGTTTCGGGGAGGAAGTACCGCCAGGAGGTGGAAAGCTTGAAAGCCGATAACAGGCAAAAAGACATGGATCTTTCCAAGATGTATGTGGATGAGTTCCGTGAGAACATTGCCGAACCCCTACGGCAGGAAGTTAGGGAATTGAGAAACGAAGTGGATTTGCTTAGAAATGCGATACAAAGGATTAATGATTGCCCTCTTGCTGCTGACTGCCCCGTTTTGGACGAGCTGCAGAGCAAGCAAGGAGGTGAAAACGAGGGTTGAACAGCAGAAAGTGGAGATTGAGGCGAAACGAGCAGATTCCATAAAGGAGAATGTAATGGTGGCTGTTTTCGACACGATTCGGGAAACGACCACCATTACTGTTTTGACCACCACTGAGGGCGACACTTTGCGCATAGAGAAAACCACTGAGCGAGACGATTCCAAACTAAGGGTGATTAGCTCCGAGGTGATGGTGAAGAGCGAGGCTTTGGAGGCTACGAGCGACACGCTGATTGTGAGGGATTCTGTGGCTGTAGTCAATAAGCCAGCAGCTGGAGGCGATGGAACGGCCAAGCGGAATGTTGGTGCCATTCTGTGGTGGATCTTCGCGATAATCTGTGCTTTTTGTGGATTGGTGTTTATGATTAAGAAAAAATGAAAGGAGAATTGAGTATGAAAAGGATAATGATCTTATTTGCGTACATGTGGATTGCTTCGTCGTGCCTCCTCGCAATGACGGTGGCGGCGACAACCTACCACAACCAAATAGTGACGCTGAAGGTGAGTCGGGTTGTCGATGGGGACACCTTTGAGGGGTACATTGACAATGGCGGCAATCCTGGAGTAAACCCGTTGGCCATTGAGTTGAATCGGCTGACGATACGGATCTGCGGGATAGATGCACCTGAACGTGGCCAGTATTACGGCGATGTGGCGACGAGGCATCTCAACTATCGCATAGGCGGTGAGACTGTGCAGCTGGAGCTGATTCGGAAAGACAGGTACGGAAGATGGGTGGCCAAGGTGAGCATTAACGGTTTGGATGTTGCCGGGGAAATGTTGAAACATGGATTGGCTTGGTACTACAAAGAATACGAGAACATCCCATCATACGCTCAACTGGAGGCTGGAGCGAGATTGCGAAGGCTGGGTCTGTGGAGAGATGATCGAGCGGTACCGCCATGGGAATGGAGGAAGATGAGCAAAGCTGAGCGAGATTTGTATAGGTAAGGAAAAAGGTGTATATTTGCAAAGCGACGCAAAGAACGATTCCTCGGAATTGGGCTTTGGGTTCATTTGTAATCTCGACCAGGAGCTGCGCTGGGATAGCGTGGCTCCTTTTTTATAAGCGGCTGGCCAGTTCCTTGCCTTTGGTGGTGGCCATCTTGGTGGGGTCAGGGGTGATTCCTACGCGACCGAGGTCGAGGCGGTCGGCATCGAAACAGGCGTCGATGGTGGGATTGCCGGTGCTGTGGGTAGTGGTATGGAGGTAGCAAGCCGACTGAAGGAGGTCAAATTGTTGGTCAGTCAAGTCCTTTAGGAGGGTTTTCCTTAAGCTTTTGATCATTTTAGCGGCACGAGGGCCGTGCTGCTCATCGTAGCTGTCGTTTTCACGGCAGCTGTCGTGGAGGTAGGCGAAGAGACGGATCACGGTCAAGTCACAATCGGGGGTGGCCAGCAGTTGGCCGTTGCGGTCAACACGCTCCCAGTGTGCGATGCCGTGAAGCTCGCCCAGCGTCCAGCGGTTGACTGCCCATTGTTTTACTTGCTCGATATCGATCATGGTTGGCTCCTTCCCTCTTTGGGGCAAAGGTAATGAAAATTTGCGAAGAAGTGGTTGTCGCCGGTAGGTTTTGCGGGCGGGATGAACAAGATGTGAAGCGCGGAGCGCTGAACACCTTGAAGGGCGGGTACTTTAGTCACTCCAGGGGAAGAGGTCGATTTCGTTGGGGGTGACGTAGGTGTCGATATGGCTCAGGAGGCCTTTGTTTTCTTTGAGGGCTTGACGGATGACGGAGCAGATGGTTTGACTGTTGGGCTTGGAGCCTTGGAAGTTGAGGACTTCGTTGAGTTCGGCGGCGGAGGATTGGTCGAACAAATAGGGCGCACCTACGAGGAGTTGCTCATCGGAGAAATCATCGATATCGTCGGGAACGAAAGGCGGGAACGGCAATGAATCTTGGCCATTGGTGAACATCCAGGTATCAGCAAGATAACAATCGGCAAAGGCAATGGGATACGCGCCTCGCTTGGCCTGCTCAACGATGGTTGAGAACCAGGCAACATATTCATCGTCGCAGCCTTTAGCCAGATCGAAGAAGCCTTGGTTGGCACGGATGGCCTCGTCGATGGTGTCGGGACACATGATGACAGCTTCGCTGTCGCCAGTGACACCAAAGGGGCAATCAAAAGGAACATGGTCGTCGTGACGCTCAAAGAGGTTGTCGGACTTCATCAGGATCTTGGGATAGATGAACCAACGCCAGGCACAACCATTTGGCGACATGCCTGAAAAAAGGCGCAGCTTGCCATAGCCACGGGAGTGCATTTCGTGGACGAACATGACGATTTCGTAGGCGTTGTATTGTCGCAAGATTCGGTTTTCCATAAGCATCTACCCTATCGCTGGCAAAGGTAAGCATTTATTCCAATTCGGGGTCGATATTTTGTGAGTGAAAGTTCAGGGTGCGGGAGCGCGCGAGGGATTGGAGGGGCTTGGTGCGAAGTGCAACGGAGCACCGAAGCGATAGCGAAGCCCCGGAAAGCCCGACCGCCGGCGGCACATGAGGCACTTCTACCCTACCGACTCACTGCCGCTGCCGCCGGGGGACGCGCCCAAAGAAATAAGAAACACACACTAAACCAAAGGTGTAAGAAATGAGGGACGAATATGCCGGTCGCCATCCTTAAAATGAACCTTGCAAGTATCCTCTTCGAGATTGACTTCGACAACAACACCTTCGCCAAAAACCATGTGAGAAACATGCTCACCGACATTCAAAGGTGTTATTGGCTCAGGATCAATTTCAGAATCAATTGACTTGACAAGGTATTTGGTTCCTTCAAGCAATTCGGGTCTAAGATTACCTTCAACTTCGACCAAATTGTCAGCAATTTCGCTTATAAATCTAGAAGGATATTTATCTGTACCCGATGAAGCGTTATAACCTTCTGATTCAGTCAAGAAAAGGTGTTTCTCAGCACGAGTTGACGCAACATAGAACAATCTTCTCTCTTCCTCAAGCGCAGAACCCTTCCTTTCTCTTATAGACCTATGACTCGGGAAAACACCCTCCGTTAAACCGCAGATAAAAACGATAGGAAATTCAAGACCTTTAGATTGATGAATTGTCATGAGTTTAACTGTTGACTCATCGTTCTTGTAGTCGGCATTGGTATATAGAGCTATATCTTGCAGGTATGTATCAATTGAGATTTCATCATCTTGATTAGCGTGCTCATAGTTCTTGATTGACGACAAAAGCTCTTCAAGATTTTCTAGTCTTTCTTCGTCTGAGTCGGTTCTAATCATATTCATATAACCACTCTCATTTAACACATAATTCAGCAGATCAGAAATTGAAACACTATTCTTTCGGGCAACCATATCGTCAACCAAGGTAATGAAAGCCTTGATTTGTTCATTGCCAGATTCTTTGTTGAAGATTTTCAATGCATCATAGAGACTGATTTTTTGAGCTTCAGCAATCTTTTGTACTTTTTCCATCGATACCCTGCCAAACTTCCTTGATGGAACATTAATAATTCTTCTGAAGGCCAAGTCATCATAGTATGCAATTAGTTTTAAATACCCAAGAGCATCTTTGATTTCTTTTCTTTCAAAGAATCTGATACCACCCCATACCGTATAACTGATTTTCTTTTTCAGCAACGCTTGTTCAACACTTCGGGAGAGATATGAAGCGCGATATAGGATAGCGCAATCAGAATAAGCAAAGCCAGACTTCTTAAATTGAACAATTTGATTTGCAATCCAGTCGCTTTCATCAGCATCGTCCTTCCCATGATAATGAATCACATTCTTCCCCTTGCTGATATTTGTAATCAGTCTCTTTTCAATGCGCTTTTTGTTGTTTTTAATTACAGAATTGGCAACCTCAAGGATATTTGGTGTTGATCTGTAGTTTTCTTCCAGAATGAAATCTTTGTCAGAATCAAAGTTTAAAAACAATTCAGGCCTTGCTCCACGCCATTCATAGATTGATTGGTCGGGGTCTCCAACGATAAATAAATTTTTGTGATGTTCAGATAGCAACTCGATTAAAGTCCAATTTCTTTCACTAAAGTCTTGGGCTTCATCTACCATTATGTAGTTTAACTTATCTTGCCAATACGCTTTTGCATCGGAATAATTCTCCAAGATGTAGATGGTAAAATAAATTAAGTCATCAAAGTCAAGAGCAAAACTTTTTAATTGAAGCTGAAAATACCTTGATGTCTCATTTATGGTTTTGAATATTGAACTAGGGAGCATAAAACCATAAATATAAGGGGAAGTGCGTTTGAACCTGGCAATGCTTGCGAGAAACTGCTTTACTGTAATTTGATTGGCTTCGAGATCAAATTCTTTCATTGCCAGTTTTGCCAAATCCTTGGAATCCTCTTCATCCAATACTATAAAATTATGCGGATAACCTAAACGATGGATTTCTTTTCTGAGAAATTTAACGCAAAAACCATGAAGAGTACAGACAAAATCGTTGGTATTACCAGCGGACACCATCCCGCCAATGCGTTTCTTCATCTCGTTTGCCGCTTTATTGGTAAAAGTTACACAAAGGATATTTGATGGACTAATACCTAATGCGTTTACCAAATACGCATAACGGTGGGCAAGAACTCTTGTCTTCCCAGAGCCAGCTCCGGCTGTAACCCTAATTCTTCCTTCTGTAGCTTTTACGGCTTCGATTTGGTGTTGATTGAGATGCTCAAATAAATCATTCATGTTGAAGGTTTAGATTTACATCGGAATCTTTACGCAAATATTATCGTTCTCGGCGTTGTACTTGAAAACTCTATCCTTGGTGATAAAGGGGATTGAGCTCTCTTTAACGATGGCCACTGCTTCTATGCCGTTTTCAGTTTTTACAGCATAGAAAGGTTTGTCGCCCACCATTTGAACATATAAGGGTTCGTAGTATTCCTCGTATGCAGCTCCTTTATAAACCATAGGCACATCGCCTATGTATTTCAATCCGTTGAGTTCAGTAGAATCGTCCATCGTTTTGCTTTTTATAGTTGATTTGGCAAAGATAGTAATAAAAACGGCATTGCAAATACCTGCATTAAACAAAGAAGAGCATTCTGCCGCCGGCAGGCGTTTGAGCGGGGTGCGGCTGGAGGCATGGGCTGCGAAGTTGGAGCGGAGTGGCGTTTTTGACGGGGAGGCCGTGCGGGATGGAAAAACGCCGAGGAGCGAAACGAAGCAGCGGATGCCGACAGCTTGGGCTTGTGCGGTGGCCGGGGGATTAACAAGATGTGGAGCCATGGAAGAGGCCTTGACTTGGGCCTGGAGAAGCGGAGGCGGCCTTCATGAAGCGAAGCGGAATGAAAGCCGACGCAGCGGAGCCAGCCCCAAGGCGAGGCTTCTGGAATGGCGGAACACCAACAGGGGGCGGGGCATTGGTTTGCCTCTACCCTATTTTCCGTGTCGATTTAGGATTGCGAAAAACTGCCGATGACAGGCAAATTCTCCAACATGAAGATTACCTCCCTTCGTTCGGTGAGCCCTTCGGGGTTGCTTCGTTGTTCCTCCTCGCAATGACGGAGTCACCAAAAGGCTGTTGCGGGGTGCGGCTGATGGCATTGGCTGCGGAGGGTAGCGGAATCGGCGTTTTTAGAGTGGGTGGGGAAACGGGCGACCGACACGAGAAACAAGAAGTTGCCGCTAAATGCTAAAACCGACCAAAAGGGAGAAGGCTGGTGCGGTTGAGTGGTCTGACGACGACTGGAGCGGAGGCGGCCTGATCGACGGCGAAGTGAAACGAAGCCATCGTCAGCCCGCCGTAGCGGAATGGAGTTGTCAGACCATGAAGGGATGGCCACCCGAAACGACCACACTGAGGGAGGGTCGTGTGCGTGGGCAAAAACGCCAATGGAACGGACCGTAGCAGCGGATGCCAGCAGCTTAGGCTCGTGCGGCTGGCGGGGTAAACAAGATGTGAAGCGCTCTGCCGATGCCTGGAGATGGGGCTGGCCAGTGCGCTGACGGAAGGCTTCGGCAGAGGGCGAAACACCTTGGCTGGGCGGGCTTTGTTAGGGTGCGGCAGCGCGCGAGGGATTGGAGGGGCTTGGTGCGGAGTGCAACGGAGCACGGAGCGAAGCGACCCCCGGAAAGCCCGACCGCCGGCGGCCAAAGAGATGATGCCACTCAATGACAAAACAGAGCTGGCCGACGGGGGACGCGCCCAAAAGAAAAAAATGAGTAACTTTGCGGAGAAGATAGATACCAAGAAAAATGATAATAGATTTCAAAGACCGCAAGGGAGTGAAAGTTGATGGCTTCAACGTGGAAGAAACGTATGGAGGTTGCTTGGAGGGTACACGGCAGACTGTAACACAGTTTAAAATGAGGGGGATGGTGAATCGGAAGGGAGTGTACTACATCACTCCAGAGCTGGACAATGGCGCCCTCAAACCCTACGTCTTTACACTTCGCACCAGTTATCAATGGAAACATCGGCTGGAGGTGGTTTGGTATGATGATGACATGCCCTCAGGAGTTTCGACAAAAAAGTATATTCAGCAGAAGGTCAAAGACATTGAGTTTGACCCCAACTGTAAGTTCGTTGACTTGGATAACCTCTAATTAGAAAACAATCATTAACTTTGCGTCAATAATAAACTTCGTAAGAAGATGGAAAAGATATACACCAAGGAAGGACCCAAAGGGACTTTTTCGTGCGAGATTGATGTGACAGTGGAGGAATGGCAGAAGATTCTGGCCAATAAGACGCTGACTACGGACAACTACAGAAAGGCTCTATTGGCCTTTTATAACGAGCCTGGACATAAAGCCAGCTGTAAGACGCTGGGCTTGAAGTATTATGGCAACCCTGTCGATGCACAAAAGTTCAACTCGTGGATTACGAAATTCGGGATGGCGGTAGTGAGACACCTGAATCGTTTTCGGATCTATGACCAAGAAGGGAAGGAACGCTTCTGGCATGTTACCATGAAGGAAGGGACTGAAAGCGATGACGGCTTGTTTGAGACCACCTTAAGAGATGAATTGGTGCAGGCTATAGAGAACCTGGGATGGAACAAGCATTGCACCTGGATTCCTTTCTTTGAGGAAATGGCTGATAAGTTATTGGCCTTCAAAGACAGTAGACAGCTGTTGTTGGATATCGTGTATGGACTCGACGCTAAGTTTGTAGGCTATATCAAGGACGAGAACGACGGGCATATTTCAGATATTGATCCATTCTCGGTGTATGGCATTATAAACAGAGGCCTTACACTAACGAATCGTGTTAGCATTTGCCAGTATTTCAAAGAAAAGTTGGGTATAGGAGCAGGACTTCCGGAAGATTTTGACGGTGTACCAGTTGTCAATGCCATGAAAGCTGTTTTCTTTTGGCGTGAAAATGTCGGTAAGGATGTGGGGCCATTATGGGATTTGTTTGAAGCAGTGGTTAGGAAAGACGAATCACTATTTGCCATTCTTTTCGATAAGGTAATAAAGCAGCATGGCATCAAATGGAATATTACCATGGGGTTGTTCTGGATTCGCCCGTATGACTATATAGCCCTTGATGCTTGCAACAGGGATTATTTGCCAACCATAGGTGTTGATGTTTTCAGGGAAAACCAATTTGATGCAGCGCATTATCTTAACGTTCTTCATGCGGTGAAGGACAAGATTGAGAAGCATGAGATCAAAGAAAAAGACATCCCAGAGATTTCGTATCAAGCATGGCTGAGAAATCAAAAGCCAAGCAAGAAGTACTGGCTTGTGGGTTATAGTTTTGGAGGACATAATTCGCAGATGGAGCGTTTTAAGGATGAGGGGATATGGGAAGGCGGTTTCGATGAAACATCCGCTGGCGACCAAAGGCTGATGGCTCAGGCCAAGACCATCACCGAGGGGGATGTCATCATTTTGAAATCGTCAGCCACCAAAGGCAAAAACCACGACCTTCCATTCCTTAGAATAAAGGGGGTGGGTGTGGTGACGGGCAACGTCACTACCTACCAAGTTGACCAATACACCCGCTGCAAGTGTAGTGTGAAATACGTGAGTTTTGACCAAAAGGATTTCGATGGCAACGTATATGGAGCCTACAGAAAGACCATACACCAAGCAGATCCCAAAGTCCAAGATATCATTGATTATGCCAACAGCTTAATAAACGGAGAGACCATGACACTGAAGAAATACCAGACCTACATTGACCTGCTCAACGAGAACTATAACCTTGTGCTGACCGGCGCACCAGGCACGGGAAAGACCTATATGGCGCAGGCTATAGCCGACGAGATGGGCGCAGAATCGATGTTTGTGCAGTTCCATCCCTCGTTTGACTACACCGACTTCGTGGAAGGCTTGCGACCCATAGAGAAGCCCGACGGACAGATGGGCTTTGAGCGCAAGGACGGAGTATTTAAGGAGTTCTGCCGCAAGGCCATCAAGAACATGGTGGACTCGGAAAAGAGCGTTGAGAACCTGACCAAGGAGATGAAGTGGGAAGAGAGCCTCCAGCAGTTCATCGAGGACTCCATAGAAAGCGGAAAGAAATACACCCTCGCCACCGGAAGCGACTTCACCATCGTGGAAAACAGGGGGCATAGTGTTGTGGTACACAACGAACAGAACGAGAAGACCACACAGGTGCTTGTCAACACCGATGAAATACTGGAACTGTTGATTCAGGAAGTGCCACTCAACAACGTGAAGGACATCCGCAACCATTTCAACAGGAAGTTTGGCACCCAGCCTGATTCATACGCTTACATCATCACCAAGGCCGTGAGAGCCATGAAGCAGAAGACGGTGACAGCCGATGCCGCAAAGGTGCTGCGTAAGCCCTACGTATTCATCATTGATGAAATCAACCGTGGCGAGGCCTCGAAAATCTTCGGCGAATTGTTCTATGCCATTGATCCAGGCTATAGAGGCAAGAAAGAGCACCTGGTACAAACCCAGTATCAGAACCTCATACCAGAGACCGATGTTTTTGCCAAGGGATTCTACGTGCCGGAGAACGTTTATATACTGGCCACGATGAACGACATTGACCGTTCGGTGGAAAGCATGGACTTTGCGATGCGACGCAGGTTCACCTGGAAAGAGGTGACCCCTGAAGACACCCAAGACATGCTTGACAACCTGCCATGTGCCGATGAAGCCAAAGCTACCATGAAACGGTTGAACGAGGCCATTGCCGCCACTGACGGACTGGGAGCCGCCTACAGCATTGGTCCATCATACTTCCTGAAGCTGGGAGAAAACGGTGGAGACTTCGAGAAACTCTGGACGATGAACATTGAACCTCTGCTGAAGGAGTACCTCCGTGGGTTCCGCAAGACCAAGGAAATCCTTGAAAAGTTCAGCAAAGCCTATTTCAACGAAAAGGAAGCCACCCAAGAGTTGATCGATGAGAATTAACCTGACAGATAACAATATTGGGCAACCAGACGCGGGAGTATATCCGAGAAAGGATGTTGCCGCTCTCTTCCCCATTGCCGACAAAACGGTAGCGGAACTGTGCAGGGAAAATGAGAACCTGCTTATCTTCCCCTACAGCATAGAAACGTCGGACGATAGGGTTGGCGATGCCTCTGTCATGTCGATACTCAACACCAGCGACTCTGAGAAAGTACGCATCACCACCAACAATGTGATGGGCTTCATCGGTGTTGGCGACCTCCAGATCAAGATACAATCGAGATTCGATAAGGGACGGGATGACTTCCTGCTCCACTATATGCTTCAGCGCGTTCTGTCGTTCAACCTTTTTGACCTGAACCACAACAACGAGCAGGAAGACGTGTTTGACTTTGTGATGTTCATGTTCCCCTACTTCCTGAAGTCGGCCATGCGGCAAGGCATTTACAGGGAGTATCAGAACTACCGGCACAACGATGCCCACCTGAAAGGAACGCTGGACGTTGGGCGGCACGTTGCCCGAAACACCCCGTTCGTTGGCGACTTTGCCTATTCCACCCGAGAATACAGCTACGACAACAGCACCACCGAGCTCATCAGGCATACCATAGAGTTCATGAAGACCAAGAAGTACGGCCAAGCTGTGCTCAACATTGACCAAGAGACCAAAGAGAACGTAGAGGCCATCGTAGAGCACACCCCGTTGTATGATAGGAACGAGCGCAGTGCCATCATCAGCAAAAACCTGAGGATGCGGATGCACCCCTACTATACAGAGTACCGGCCACTGCAAACCTTGTGCTTGCAAATATTAAGGATGGAAGAAGTGAAGTATGGAGAGAGCGATGACATCATCTGCGGCATCCTGTTCGATGGCGCATGGCTGTGGGAAGAGTATGTCAATACGGTACTGGATGGACTTGGCTTCATCCATGGCGAAAACAAGAAACGTAAGAATGGCATTTACCTATTTGAGGGACATAGCGGTGTGAGATATCCCGACTTCTACAAAGAAGATTTTGTACTCGATGCCAAGTATAAGAGGCTTGGGAGCTATGTGAAGGTATCTGATGTTGACCGAAACGATGTACATCAGGTGATGGCATATATGACCACACTTAAAGCGACCAGAGGTGGTTTTGTGGCACCTCTTATGGAGAAGCAAACCAAGATACCCACTGGGAGGCTCAAAGACGCTCAATCAACGCTTTCCATTTTCGGCATAGCGGTTTGCCAGACGGCGAAGACTTACGGAGAATTCTGCGAAAGGATGAAAGACATGGAGCGGGTGTTTGTGGAATCATTAAACTTAGATTAAAACAGTTTAACCACCGGCAGGCGTTTGACCGGGGTGCGGCTGGCGGCATGGGCTGCGGAGCTTTGCGGAGCAGCCGGTGCCGACAGCTTAGGCTTGAGCGGTGGCCGGGATAAACAAGATGTGGAGCCCGAAGGGCGGAACTCCGCTGACGGGTGGGTTAATATAAAAACGGAAAATGCTTTTTGGAATTAGAAATCATCCAAACCACTATCACACATCGCATCAAAATAGATGGCTTCTTCCCTCTCAATCTCTTCTTTTGTCAACAACCCCATCTCTTTTCTTGATTCATAGTCATCACGTTCACGTTTGTAACGCAGTTCGGCGAGGAATCTCTCACATTTCTTTTTATCCAATTCCCAATCTCCCTTATAGGTTGCTTTATATCTTACAAACTCACAGTGGTCGCCAAAAGGGTGCGTGTTATAAAAGTCATCGAGAATGGACGAATGGGGAACTTTTATGGTGAGATCGTGACAATCATCGAATGCGTTAGTCTCAATGAACCTCAATGATGCTGGCAATTGAATGCTTCTCAATTGTTCGCAATCGGCGAAACAGTATTCTCCTATCGCTAAGATTCCTTCTGGAACTACTATTTCTTCAAGTGAAAAGCAATGCGTGAACAAAGCGTCGTTTAAACCGACAACTAAGGGCGGTATTGATATCGATTTTAAACGAATGCACATCTGAAAAGCAGCTTGACCGATTCTTGTGATTGTATTAGGAAGATCAATACTCTCAACGTTATCACATCCGATAAAAGTATCTTCATTGATGCCCACCACTGTATCTGGGAGATAGATCCTTTTGATGTTCTGCCTATAGGCAAAGGCCAAAGTGTCGATTACTTCTACGCCATAAGGTACATGACACTCTTCCGCATCGCAAGCTTCGATTAGTCTTTTTCCGTCGAGGGAAAGCGTGAAGCCATCAACTATCATTGTTTTTTCACGGACTGGCATTGTTCTTTTGTTTTGGGATAGGATTGCAAATATACAAAATTGTTTCATGAGCCGCACGACCGGGATGCGGTAGCGCGCGAGGGATTGGAGGGGCTTGGTGCGGAGTGCAACGGAGCACGGAGCGAAGCGACCCCCGGAAAGCCCGACCGCCGGCGGTTACAAGATGCTACTGCCCTATCGACTCACTGCCACTGCCGCCGGGGGACGCGCCCAAAGAAAAACGAAATAAGAATGGCAAAAAAGGCTTTGAAAATCACTCGTTAGCACTCGTTGATAGGAAAAAAATGATTATATTTGCGGTTCAATGTCGATGATACAATGGGAACCTGTAAGTACTGCGGACAAAAAGCGGGGCTACTGACTAATAAACACAGCCAGTGCGAGCAACTGCACGAAGACGGACTGCGAGAAGCAGAGACGCTGTTTTATTCTTTCCTGTGCAAACCAACAACAGCAAGCGTTTTTAACAGCAGTGTAAAGCAGCTGCAGACCAACAACTTCCTCAACGACGAAGATAAGGCTGAGTGTGCCAGTAACGCATTGAAAAAATTCACCGATGCTATTCGGCGCCCCTATACCCATGCAATAGAACAGAATGTGAAGCAGCTCATGGCATTGCTGAAGATTACAGCTGGAGCCGTAAACAAAGATGGAGTTTTAGGCAAGCTATCGCAAAAGATTGTCAAAGGCTATCTCGTTAATTATTTCACCAACGGTGCGACTGAGGCACAAGTCAGAAGCGATGTGCGTGATGTGGCCGCTGTGCTTCCACTTAGTGCCGAAGATGAAAACGAGGCGTACATGTATGTGCTGAACAAAGCCGCTGAAAACTTCATGAAGGACGGGATGATGACCGACCAAGAAGAGCGACTGATACGCTCCTACGCCACTGCCTTTGCATTACCTTTAGAACACTTGCCAGCAAAATACGCCACCACTGATTTGGCAAAACTCGGCCAAATGACGGTACTCAAGAATTTTGCTAACGGAGTGCTCCCCTCGACCTTCGTTCAACTTCCCGTTATCTTGACAAAAACAGAATCATTGCTTTGGACTTACAACGGCGTTACGTTCTTCCAAGAGAAGATAGAAAGAGAGACCGTAAGGAACAGTGGCGGGTTTAGCTTCAAGGTGATGAAAGGCGTGTATTACCATACAGGACGTTCCAAAGGCCATCCTGTTGAACACAAGTATATGGAAAGAGTGGCCGTAGGCGATTTGTATGTCACAAACCAAAACCTCATCTTCTATTCCAGAGAGAAAGGAGTTAAGATACCCTACAAAAAGCTTGTTGGCATCACTCCTTACTCGGATGGGATTGAGGTATTGAAGGACGGCAACTCAAAGAGAATTGTATTTCAAGGATTCGACAGCTGGTTCATCATGAACCTGCTTTCGATGGTAAACGTGTAATGTTAGGCTTATAAACGCAATAATGAGATGAGTATTTTTTCAAAATGGTTTTCAAGTAAGGCGCAGCAGGATGAAGTGGTTCCAAGCGAAACCACAGAAGAAATTGTCAGCACTAAAGCTCAGGAGACTGTTGGAAACTATTGCGAAGAGGGTCAAAAACAATTGGCCGCAGGGAATTATGTGTTGGCTATGGAGTATTTCCAAGCAGCCATTGGAGCGAACAAGCACGATGTTAGAGCCTATATTGGATTGAGCGAAGCTTATTTGGCACAGGGGAAGGTTAATGAAGCAGAGAAAGCCATCTACCAACTGCTGGCAATAGACCCAGGGAGCAAAAGTGCCCAAGAGCAGCTAGACAAAATAAAAGGACGCAAGACAGAACTTGAAGCGACCGCAGCTGCTCAACCCAAAAGAAAGTACACGGAGGAAGAATTAAGGGAAAAGATTAGAGAATCAATTAAAATTACCATTGGCAATCCGAGTCAAACCAGTGCACCCTTTGACCCACAATATGAGCTGAAAGACTACAGATTCCCAGCACCCAATCTTTATTTGGCGGGACACGATTCTAGAGACGGCAATATTCATCTGGACGAACTATTGAGTTCAAAAGAATACACCAACACGAATTATGTGCTGCCTTGTGTGGTTGGGAAAACAGCCACCAACGATGTTTGCTGCTTTGACCTGACCAAAGCGCCAAACGTCATTATCGCAGGAGCTTCCGGCACAGGAAAATCGACACTGTGCCACGCCCTGATCATTCCGCTGCTTCACAAGATACACCCTGCAGAACTGAAACTGGTGTTGGTAGATTTAAAGGGTTTGGAGTTCAATTATTATAACCGGATTGAACGGCATTACCTGGCCAAATTGCCAAACTGCGACGAAAGCGTATTAACCGATGCTGACAAAACCATCAATACATTGAATTCGCTGTGCTATGAATTGGATGAGCGCATCAAACTGTTAAAGGCTGCTGGATGCAGAAACGTTTCTGAGTATAATGAGATATTCAAACAGAGACGGTTGTCACCCACTGAGAGACACCGTTTCCTCCCCTATCTCGTTATCGTCATTGATGACTATTCCATATTGGTTTCGGCCAAAGGGAAAGAAGCGAGTACACCATTGATAAGACTTTTGGAATCAGGCAAATCAGTGGGAATACATGCCATCATAGGCACCTCAAGAGTTTCAACAGACGTATTCCCTGCCCAAATGAAAGCTTGCGTACCAACACGTATTGCCTTCAGAGTTAATTC
This sequence comes from Bacteroidales bacterium, assembly GCA_017549805.1. Lineage (GTDB taxonomy): Bacteria > Bacteroidota > Bacteroidia > Bacteroidales > F082 > Limimorpha. The sequence continues at coordinate 95,030 of JAFYNJ010000019.1, read as the reverse complement.
GGCTTCCGAATCACGTTCGTTGCTTGATGCCGTTGGAGCCAACACACTGAGAGAATATGGCGAAATGCTCGTGCTGGTACCAGGCAGTACTCCAACTATGGTACATGGGCCAGTCGTTTCAAGCATGGATATAGATTCCATTACTAGTTTCGTGGGATCTCAAAGAGGATTCACAGAACCGTATTTGTTGGAAGATTTGACGGAGCCAAAAGAATCAACATACTTTACCGACACTAATGAACGTGATCCTTTGTTTGAAGAAGCTGCCCGAATCGTTGTCCAAACCCAGCAAGGCTCTACATCAATGATTCAACGCAAATTGAAACTTGGTTACAATAGATCAGGGCTTATTATCGAGCAATTGGAAGCAGCTGGAATAGTTGGCCCTTTCAATGGCTCCTCACCCAGACGGGTATTGGTGGGAAGCGAATTTGCACTAGAACAGATCTTAAAAGACTTGGAATACATTTGAAACAAAAAAAAGATGAATACAACCTTGCTGATGAATTGGGTAATAGCGGCGTTCACGCTTCTGCAGTTTTCCTGCGCCAACGTGCAGAAAGCAGAAGGTGACACCCTCTCTATTGAAACACCAAGGGTGGTGGACAATAGGGCCAACCAAGTCATCACGCACAAGGGATATTCGGTTTCATACAACAAAGACACAAGATTGCCGAATTGGGTGGCATACGAGCTGACCAATGAAGAAGTGAACGGAACCTGCAAGCGCAACGGCAGGTTCTTCCAAGACCCCGATGTGAGAGGAAGGCAAGCAGACAACGATGATTATCGGAATACTGGCTGGGACAAAGGTCATATTGCTCCAGCGGGTGATATGAAATGGGATGAACAAGCCATGCTTGAGAGTTGTTATTTCACCAACGTTTGCCCGCAGAACCACAATTTGAATGGTGGTGACTGGAGGTCGCTTGAAGAGAAGTGCCGAGACTATGCCCAACGTTATGGCAATGTTTACATCGCCGCTGGACCCGTGGTTGGAGAAAACCGAAACGGAGTGATTGGTAATAACCTTGTTGTGATACCCGACGCTTTTTATAAAGTTCTGCTCATCAGCAAGGATGGAAGATATGAGGGTGTCGGATTCTATTTTGAAAACGTTGCCGGACACAAGCCATTAACGACCTATGTGAAGAGCATAGACGAGATTGAGGCTTTAACCAATATTGACTTTTTCTTCTCACTTCCCGATGATATTGAGAACACGGTGGAAAGCACGGTGAATGAGGAGATATGGTTTAAATGAGCTATTGAAAAAGAATTAACTAGGAGATATAAATGAAAGAATTAAAAAACGGAGATAGAATAAGCCTGCTCAACGGAGGCTTTGTAACCATAAAGAAAGAGCTTGGACGAGGCGGCCAAGGCATAGTGTATTTAGTTGACCTTAACGGCCAGCCAAAGGCTTTGAAATGGTACCATAACGTGCCCGACCAGAACTTCTACAACAATCTGGCGAATAATGTTATGAACGGTGCGCCAAGCTCGGCCTTCCTATGGCCAGAGCGCATCACCGAACGGCAACAGGGAAGTTTTGGTTATGTAATGGCTCTTCGCCCACAGAACTATTTTGAGTTTGGCAATTTCCTTCTGGCCAAGAAGAGTTTCAAGTCGTTCCAGGCCATGATGGCTGCCGCCATGAAGATCTGCAACGGCTTTATGATGCTACATCGTTTTGGTTACAGTTACCAAGACTTGAACGATGGCAATTTCTTTATCGACCCAACGACGGGTGATGTGCTGATCTGCGACAACGACAATGTGATGCCACAGGGAGAAAAGTCTGGCATCATGGGCAAAGCCCGTTATATGGCACCTGAGATTGTTGCCGGAGGCATTCCCGACAAATACAGCGACCGCTTCTCTTTATCGGTTATTCTCTTCATGTTGTTCTATGCCAACCATCCCTTTGAAGGAGCCAAAGTAGTGGCCTGTCCGTGTATGACCGAATCATTTGAGAAGAAGTTTTATGGCAGCGAAGCCGTGTTCATCTATGACCCGAACAACAAAACCAATCTTCCTGTACGAGGAATCCACCAGAACGTGATACGCCGTTGGCCAGTGTTTCCCACAGAGCTTCGTGAAACCTTCATCCGGGAGTTTAGTCCTGAAATGCTGAAGAATCCGCAAAAACGCATGATTGAACAGAATTGGGAAAAACTATTGGCATCGTTGCGTGATAGATTGGTGAAATGTCCGCATTGTGGTGAGGAGACCTTTGTTGACGAGACGAAGCACCAATGCATGAACTGTGGTCATGCTGTGGATGTGAGCAGAACCTTAAAGCTTGGAATGAGAACCCTACTTCTTACCAACGGCACTCCCCTATTCATCGATTTCGACAACACACCAGATGCCAGAGTAGTGGTTAACCCACAAGACAAGAACATGTTGCTTCTGCAAAACATTTCGAAAGACAAATGGACTGCGGAAACCGCAAGCGGGAAACTGAAAGAAGTTCAACCCAACGAATTTATGCCAATAAAGAACGGAATCAAGATTTCGTTTGGCAACAACTATAAAGGCGAGATACACATAACCGAATAAGCGACTCAAGATGTTAAACAAGGAACAGCAAAAGATAGCTGACGAGATACTACAATCACCAGCGCCCATCACCATCATACAAGGAAAAGCTGGTACAGGTAAATCATACCTGATAAGGGAAATTGCACCAAGGTTGGGCAAATATCAGATATTGTGTCCCACCAACCTTGCCAAACAAGTGTACCGCTCAGCCCAAACGTTCCACAGTTTCTTCTATGGTGAGTTTGACAATCTTGATGAAGGCTGGCAGAATCCAAAGAACTACAATGCAGTAAAAAACGTTCAGTACACTCTGCCTAAAATCAACTCTCTTGATACAATTATCTTTGATGAGATATCAATGGTGAGGTCGGATTTCTTTGAAATGATGAATAAGATATGTCAAGTGGTAAGACGTTCCAGTGCGCCATTTGGAGGCATAAGGGTCATTATTGTTGGAGACATGTTCCAGCTGCCACCTATCGTTGAAGAAGAAGATGTTTATAAGTATCTCGTCAATGAATACGGAGGCATTTACTTCTTCGACAGCCATATCATCAAGAGAGAACTGCCAAACATAAAGTTCTATGAACTAAAACAATCTATAAGACATCAGAACGACAGAGACTATGAGCAACTGCTCGACAAATTCCGTTCGTTGGACATAATAAACGATGCCGCTGTGTTGAACAAACTCAACACACGCCTTGTTCCCCCACGGACTATCCCTCAAAACATTCCTTACATTGCTTCATCGAACGCTGAAGTTAGAAGCGTAAACAACGAAAGGTTGAGCAAACTACCGGGGAGAGAATACAGTGTTTGTGCGCAAATCACCATCAAGGAAAGGCAAACGAACAACGCAACGGTGATGGACTACAATGACGAAATCCAGCTTGACACCGTAAAATACCATGAGATTACCATGCCTTCACAATTTGACGGAGATTTGAAATTCAAGATAGGAGCACGAGTGATTTGCACGAGTAGCTATAAGAAGGCAGGTTATATTAACGGTGATTTTGGCGAGATTGTGGGATTTGACGGAAGAAGCATAGAAATCCTTTTGGATCGCTCAGGAGAAGTTGTTTCGGTAGCAAAGGCTACAGACTATAAATACGAAATGGCATATAACCCGAACAAGCATGAGCTTGTAAGGAAAACGCCATATTATCAAAAAGTCGAGCAATTCCCAGTTAAGCTTGCCTACGCCTTTACGATACACAAGTCACAAGGCCAAACATATGACAACATTGTGCTTGACCTACGCAGCCATATCTTTGCTCCAGGACAGTTGTATGTGGCTTTGAGCCGTGTGAAGTCGCTCAACGGACTTTATCTGATCAAGCCAATCGCCTATAGCGACATTATCATTGACAAAAGCGTTGCAGACTTCCTGAGCCACTTCTCAGGAGAAAAGGCAGCTACCAGCAACACTCATGACATTTCTACCATGCCAAGAATATACCAGGACTTCAGGAGTCTGGTCTGCAATGCTGAGCAGAGTTCAACCAATACCGTTATCCTATATACCTTGAACAGTTACACACGGCTTTATTCTGTGAAAAGGTATCAATACGCCTACTTAGAGTTACAGAAAATCATAGAGGCCATCATCGCCGCCTTTGATACCACCCAGTATTCGAGCCAACTTGATGAAATAAGAAATGTTGAGTTCTTTCAGATGGAGTATACTGACAAGAATATTTGCGACGAGGTGTTGACGATTGTGGCCAACATTTACAAACGAGTATATCAGAACAAGAGGGCTACTGTTTTGGACAAGCCCCACCCTTCTTTTGGAAATTCTATTAACTAACTAAAAATAATCGATTATGTCATTACTAGATGAAACCGTAAGTGTACCACGCAGAACCATGACGCTTTTTTTCATGATTGATACTTCAGGCAGTATGGCCGGAAGTAAGATTGGAGCTGTCAACGATGCTGTGGTTAATGTTTTGCCCATGCTGGACGAAATCTCCGTTACCAACCCCGACGCTGAGATCAAAGTAGCAGCTTTGGAATTCTCAACAGGTTGCAAATGGCTTTACAGTGAGCCAAAATTAGCCAACGAGTTTATTTGGCAGGACGTTCAGGCCAATGGCCTAACTTCGCTTGGCGCAGCATGTGAGGAATTGGAAAACAAGCTGTCACGCAGCAAGGGCTTCATGCAGTCGGCCAGCGGATCATTCGCTCCAGCCATCATCTTGTTGTCAGACGGTGCCCCCACTGACAATTTTGAAGCCGGATTGGCCAAACTGCAAGGCAACAACTGGTTTAAATCTGCCATTAAGGTTGCCATTGCCATTGGTGACGATGCCGACAAAGAAAAGTTGGCCATGTTTACTGGCACCAATGAAGCCGTGTTTACGGTGCATAACATCGAGGCCTTGAAGCAGATTATCCGCGTGGTGGCCGTTACATCATCGCAGATCGGCAGCAAGAGCAGCACTGCAGGCGACACCACCAAACAAGACCAGGTGATTAGCGAGGTGCAGAACGCTGTTGACAACATCGATGGCGCTGAAGTCGCAACCAAAGTTGACGGCAGCTCGTATGCCGACGATTGGGATTAAATAATTGTCCCATGAGGTGTTTCGACTTTCATTGCCAGGGCGAAAGCCATAAGGCAACGGATAAGGTATGCCAAGACTATTCTTACAGTCATATCGACGAGAAAGGTCTTGCCATTGCCGTTGTTTGCGACGGGCACGGAGGCAAGCGTTACTTCCGCAGTGACGTTGGTGCCCGATTTGCCACCGAGATCACCACAAACAATGTGAGAGAGTTCGTCACCAACATTGACGAAGCCCTGCTCATCGGACAACCATTCACCCAACAAGCAGCAATTCAAACCAAGATAGACCAGCAGGACTTCCGCAAGGAAAAGCCCATAGATGTTGCGTTTCGGCAACTGTTTTCCTCGATTATCAGTCAGTGGCAGCTGCGTATTGAACAACATGCAGCCACTACCCCACTAACCGAAAAAGAAAACAACCAAGTTGAAGAGCAATACAGAAAAGAATTCCAAAACGGCTACAAGCTGGAAAAAATTTACGGCTGTACGCTGATGGCCTACGTCAGCACGCCAAAGTATTGGTTTGCTTTCCATCTTGGCGACGGCAAGATGATTTCGTTTGACAACGACGCACAATGGAAAGAGCCTGTACTGTGGGACGACCGTTGTTTCCTCAACAAAACCACCTCGATTTGTGACTCTGATGCCTTAAATGAGTTCCGTTACACTTACCAAGGTGACGGTGGCTTCCCTATTGCTGTTTTCCTTGGCTCAGATGGCATGGATGATTCGTTTGGCGAGGAAACCAATTTGGTGAACTTCTATGTGAAAGTGGCAAAATCCTTGGTGACTAATGGCCATGATGCCACCTTTGCGGACATTCAAGAAACGTTGCCGGTGTTGAGCAAGCGCGGCAGTCAGGATGACATGTCGGTTGCTTGCATATATGACGAGGACAGGCTGAAGGAAGCTTTGCCCAAGTTTATTCTTTGGCAGATTGCTATGACCAAGGCAGAGATTCTTTCCGTCAACAAAAAGATCATGGATGCCAAGGATAGACGCAGCAGCTTAGAGCTTTCTGGAAGTTATACTGAGAAGAGCAGAATTGAACTTCGCTACGCCCAAAACGACATCGATAGAGGTTATTCAGAAAAGCTTCAGCTGGTGAAGAAGATGGACATTCTTCTGAAAGAATACCACGGTGATGCCTTTGTGCCTTATCAGGACGAGGTGGGCGTTACTGAAAAAGAGCGTGTGCTTGTCTGGAAGATGGAGGAGCATCCGTTTAGGGTGAGGCTGGTTTGGGAGGAGAAAGATTAACGAAAAGACAATAATATGGATAAGAAGGAAGCTGTTTTTCAGGACGTATTGTTTAAATTCATCTCGTTATTACCTGGTTGTGTTAGCGAGAAGGACGGTAAACTTGAATGGTGCCAGGAAGAGAATGACTGCTATGGCCCTAATTATCCATGGACTAATACGAAAAAAGTATTGGCAGAATGTGGAATTGCATTAAGCGAAGATTTTTATAGAGGCAGTTCACATGGAAGACCTTTCCTATACATAAGCATGAATGCAGTTAACGTTGGTGATGGATGGATCTCATTTCAAGGGGAAGGAATCTCAATACTCTATGACCATTGGGACGAATATGATTATTTTGAAGAGGATAATGGCGTTAAACCTAATGGCAATATCAGCCGATTGATAATACTATTTGAGCAGTATCTAAAAGCTTTTGATGGCTATTTTGACGGTTTAGATATTGGTTATTGCCTTGAACAATTTGGAGAAGTTTATAGTTCGCCAGGTAAAAAGAGCATATCCTGCATTGATAGTTTTCTCCGCAACTTCAAGAAGTATTATATTTTTCAAAGCCATATAAGCAAGGCGAACTTTTTGAGGTTGAGTAAAAAAGATTCTTATCTACGTTTAGGTGCTAACAAGAAAGGTGAACTGATTTGGGATATTCACACTTTTGTAAAGGATACCATATATTTCTCTGATTGCTACATAGATGTTTCGAACAGCGTGTTTTCTAATGGAGATGGTTTCCATTATGACGAAGCAGACAGAATGCTTTCAAAAGAGTTGTACGACTTGCTTCATTTTGAACCATACAATTTCGTAAAGAAAGCGAGAGAAAAAGTGCTGGATTTGGTTAGCATTATCACAAAGAAGGATTTGAATTTGAACTATGGCAGAGCTGATGATGACATTTCCAATCTGAAGAAAAAGATTATTGACTTGGTTTGTAATAAAGGTAATTTGTTTGAGATTAAAGAATATCAGTCACGTTTTTTCCCGCAAGTCATCCATTATTTGCACAATGACCATCAAGTATTATCTTTTGTCGAAAACGCTTCTCACTCATCCGATTTTTCATATAATAAGTTGGGAGATGCTCATCGATCATTCCTTGTCATCTCGAAGAACAAGCTATTAAACGTTTCTGTCATTACTTTAATCCCTTCAAATAATAAGTACTCAACATACGGCTTTCAGGTAACAAAAGGATTGGAACAGGTTGCAATAGCACTTATTGTTGGCTATTTCAATTCATGTATTGATAACAAACGAGAGAACTTGTTAATCAAGCCTCTATTTCAAGATTTTGGTATAACTAGATTTCAAAAGTATTAGTGCAAAGTAAATGGAATTACACAAAGCTATAAAGAGCATTATAGAGACTGATGGTATAGAAATCATCAAAGATGTCCGATTGGTCAACATTTTGAGCGATTTTCAGGCATTCGATACAATACCTGCGTCGAAGTACATTTTAAGAGCTATCATTGCCGATGGCTATACTCAAAAAATGCTTGCCATTGGTTCATGGAATACACAAAGCGAAAATCTATGCAACCAATTTGTTGCTGTGACTGGTTTTCAATATGATTTCACATTTATGGTTTTCCAAAGTTTGGCGTATGGATTAGGATGGATAAATCAATTGACACAACCTAAATCAAGTTTTGCTCAAAACCAACAACCTGTGCAAGGTGCACCTTCGCCAAGACCTATAAAGAAATTGACAACAAAGGAACAACGAGAGGCGCATCTTCTCAGTAAAGTCGAGTTTCTGACTAATCTTCAACAAGAAACGGGTTTGGAAATGACCAACTTGTCGTTTGAGATGTATGACGAAGATGAAAGTAAGTGCTTTAATTTCAACTTTGAAATAAAAGGAAGGGTTAAAAGTAAGAATGATGTGGATTTGTATGCTGTGTTTTATGATGTCAAAAACAAAATAAGAGCCAAAGAAAACATATGGTATTATTTTCATAGCAACAGTAATTATCGTGGTATTGCGATAGAGTCTTATTACATAGAACTTCCGATTTCGGTTGAAGAGGTAGGGCGTATTTGTATTATCCTGCAATAGTTATTCTTATGCACAAACTATCCAAAGAAGCTTTTGTGACGATGGGCGCTTGTTCCAAGTGCAAGCAACCTTTCGGAATCACAGTTGATAGAGCCGACAGCAGACACAATCAATATGTGTTTGTTTGGGCGTTCAGGGTTAATGCTGAGCAAGCCCATCGAGAGGGGTATGACACTAAGAGTGTTCATGGCTCCGTTGCGCTTGATGACGAATATCCTGGCTGTCCGTATTGCGAGGAAAGGCGTTTCTATACCTGCGGAAAATGTGGAAGCATTGTGTGTTGGCATGGAGAAAGAGAAGTTACTTGCCCGAAATGTGGAAATAGCGGAGTTGTCACAGAAGTTGAAACATTTGACTTGAAGGGAGGAGGATTCTAACAATGAGTTGGTTGTCCGGGTTATTTTCAAAAGGCAAACAGACATCTACGGAGTTGGTTGACCCACAGAAGGCACAGCTTTCGGTTACGGATTATTGTAAGCGAGGGCAAAAACTGATTAATGAAGGGAAACTCACACAGGCATTGGAATACTACCAAGCAGCCACTGAGATTGATGAAGACAGTGCGGTCGCTTTGCGAGGGATGTTGACCATTTATCAAATGATGGGCAAGATCGATAAAGTCGCTGAGATAACCCAAAAACTCGAAATTCTCACGCCAAGAAAACCGGCACAAAACACTCCAGGTCTTTCTTTGGATATTCAACTGGAGAATGAAATGAAGCGGTATATGAACATGATATATACCATGTTAGTGATTGAGACAGATGAATATGGTTTAAGATTAGGAAGTTTTTCAAACGAAGACAACGATGTGCTTTTGGAAAGCGAGAAGAGCATTCATGAACTGGAAAAAAGCTTAGGTAAAAAAGAAACGGATTTCGTTAAAATCAAAGACGGGGTCTTTAATCAGTACTGTTCTAAGTCCTCACAAATACAAGCGATTATCAATGATCTATATACAAAATATAGTAGAATCTGCGAAGAACAATTAATCAATGAAAATGGAGCTTATACATTTACTCCTGAAACACTGAAAGCGCTGGGCTTAATAGAAGACAAAATAAAATCATTAGATTTCTATTTACACCATACCACAGACGCAAAAACCTTTCAAGAAAAAAGGAACGAGGCGATAACAAACCAATTATTTTCGGATTACAAGACTATATGTCAAGAAAACGTAATTGAAGTTGATGGAGTGTATGGTTACGCAGATAATATTCTATTAGAACTGAAAGAGATAGAAACAAAAATACAAAACCTAAACCCACAAAAAACATATACCAGCAGGTTAACCCAAACAAGAGGTTATGCAATCAGAGACCAGATACAAAAGCTATACAAAGACCTTCTGGTTAAATATTTGAAGAAAAAGAGAAATGACAGGGGAACAACATACGTAATAGCTGACGATGCGTTAATGAAGGAGAGATCATTACGTTCGCAGATAGTTACGCTGATGGGAGAACAAGGTAATAAATGGTGTAATAATGAAATAAAAAACGCTGAGAAACAGAAAAGAGAGAATGCTAAACAAGCAAATAAATTCATTGGCATTGCGATTGGTGTTGTAGCAGTAGTTACTTTGTTTATTCTATTTACGGAAGTAATGTTGTATATTTTACTCGGAATTGTAGGGTTGATAGTGCTCCTCTTTTATGCGGGACAACAGCATTAAATACAATTAGTTATGAGTTTGTTTTCAAAATGGTTTTCAAATAAAACAGATAAGAGTAGAGAGGCAGAGAAAAACGAAGCTGTCAGCTACTCTGCTGCAGAATATTGTGAAATAGGCGAAAAATCACTGGTTGTTGGAAAATATGTTGAAGCAATGGAGTTTTTTCAGGCTGCAATAGAGGCTGATAAACGATTCGAAAAAGCATACCTATTATTGGCTAACTCCTATGAAAGGCAAGGAAACATGGTTAAAGCCAAAGCGACTATACACGCACTATTGGCGATAGATCCAGACAATGAAGCAGCATTAACCAAGCTTGAACAATTAAGCAAGTCAAAGCAACCCGAAAGGATTAGTGACAATACCGCGAATAATCAAGTAAAGGAGCCAGTTTCAACCGCTCCGCAGCATACAAGTAATCCGACTAGACCAATACAACCTCTAAACAACGGCAGCTTAAAATATCGGGTTTTTGCTAGTAACAGTACTGATTCCTTTGATTTCTTTATTGTTTTCGACAATGGTAACAAACTTTATTTTAAAATAGTAGATGCCAAGAGAATGGAGGCATGTGTTGTGGCACCTGCAAAAACTTTTGGACGGTATAATAGCACGGGCTGTTGGGAAGGATATAAGTTGCCAGAAGGAATAATTCAAATACCCAATACTATTGAGTATAATGGTTTGATTTATTCGGTTACGGCGGTTGATAAATGTGCTTTTATCAATTGTGGCCCTATTAAAAAAGTAATTATCCCTGACACAATTACAATCATCGGAGAAGAAGCATTTAAAAATTGCGGACTAGAAGAGGTAAAGCTTTCTAATACATTAGAGGGAATTGGAGCAGCAAGTTTCTCATGTTGTCGTTCATTGAAAGCAATTGATTTACCAGATAGTGTTATACGCATTGGAAACGATGCTTTTTCAAATTGCGATCAACTTAATTCAATTAAATTCCCAAATAGTATTGAAATAATAGAATCAAATACTCTTATTGGATGTTCAAAACTAAGCTCTATTACTATACCATCTAGCGTAAAAGGAATCCAATCACATGCTTTTGGGAACTATTATTACAGTTTATATGGAGGAACTTTTAGCCTTACATTAATTATGGAATCTAAAACTCCACCAAAAGTTGGACCTGACTTTATTATCAGCGAAAAAATAAGCCATAGTAAATTAATGGTGACAATAATAGTCCCAAAGGGAGCACTAGAGGCATATATGAATGCGCAGTATTGGCAATTGTATGATATTCAAGAGAAACAGTAAGGGTTGGCACCCGGTAGGCGATTAACCGGGGTGCGGCTGGCGGCGGCAGCTGCGGAGTGGAACGGAGCAGCTGGTGCCGACAGCTTAGGCTCGTGCGGTGGCCGGGATAAACAAGATGAGGAGTGCTCCGAAGCGCAGCGGAGGAGCACGGAACTCCGCTGCCGGGTGGGGCATTGTTTCGGAGCAAAAACAAAGAGTGCCAACCATTACAGCTGACACTCATGTTTCCTAGGCTTTTCTTCTGAGAACGTGAATAGTGATGTGGGTCACTATGAGATTTGATAACCGAATTGTTGCAAAGGTAGGAATCTTTTTTAAAACTCAAAGGAAAGACGGGTAAATTTTGTATCTTTGCGTATTAATTAATGACAACGAGCTAACAAGTCGAGATGCAATCGCTCAACGTCAATGATATCGAGATACAAGTAGAAAGGAAACCGATTAAGAACCTGCACCTTTCTGTTTACCCTCCTGATGGACGGGTACACGTTTCTGCGCCCCTATCCTACCTTGACGAGAAGATTATACTGTACATCAACAAGAAATGGGCGTGGATTACGGCTAAAAGAAAAGCTCTGACTTCGTTTGACATTCAATCGCCCAGGGAATATGTGTCGGGCGAGGCGCATTACTTTATGGGTCAACTGTACCGACTGAAAGTGATTCGCGATGGAAGGTTTCCTCAGCATGTGGAGATCGTGGGCGACTACATCAATATCACCGTCAGACCTCAAGCGGAACCTCAACATATTGAGGGGGTGCTGTATGCCTGGTATAAAGATCATCTCACACCTGTAATTGCACCCATGGTGGAGAAGTACAGCGAGAAGTTGGGCGTAGCCCCCGAGCATTGGGAGGTGAGAAAAATGGCTGCCCGCTGGGGAAGCTGCTCAACCGCCAAAAAGAAAATCCTATTCAACATAGAGCTGGCCAAAAAGCCAAAGAACTGCATTGAGTATGTGGTGCTGCACGAAATGGCGCACCTGCTCAGCCGTACCCACTCGAAGGCGTTCAGGAAGATCCTGGACTTGAACTTGCCGAACTGGGGACAAATCAAAGAAGAGTTAAACGAATTCCCACTATAGCCATGAAAGATACCTATACCTACCTGACACCCATAGAACGGGAGTATCAAAACAAGGTGCTTGCCCTGTTTCAAGACCAATTGAAATACAAGTATCTGGGCAATTTCCTCTATCAGCAGAAGGCTTCGTCACGTCCTGACGGCGTTCAGAACAAGCCAATCATTGAAGAGGAGTTAAAGGGCTACCTGCGTGATGCCGGCTATACTGAGATGCAGGTAACCAATGCCTTCGAACAGTTGAAGAGAAAGGCTTACCTGGGCAGCAAGAATATGGGTGCCTTGCTGAAGACGAACAACGACTTCTATGAATTCCTAATTGATGGTGCGAAGTGCAAGCCGACGCTTGAAAAGAACGAGGAGAATGTTTACTTCATCGACTTCGAGCATTGGGAGAAAAACCGTTTTGCAGTGGCCGAGGAAGTGAGTTATATCGACAACATCACTGGTGTAAACAGCAGGCCGGATATTGTGGTTTATGTGAACGGCATTGCCGTGGCGGTGATCGAGCTGAAACGTTGCATCGTGTCGCTCCGCGAGGGTATCAAGCAGATGCTCTCAAACGAAAGGGAACTCATCCCCTCCTTCTTCACCACGGTGCAGTTCACCATAGCTGCCAGCGACGGGAACGGTTTCCAATATGGCACCATCAACACTCCTGAAAAGTTCTGGTGTCCGTTTAAGAGCGATGGCCAGGAGGTTGGCAAAGTGCTGACCGACATGGAGAGCTTTGGATTCTTCTTTGACCAAGAAACCTTCATCAGGCTGCTCCGCTATGGTGTGGTGAACGATGGCGGTACCAAAAAGGTGATGCGTCCGCACCAGTATTACGCCTTGACCCATGCCATACCCAGACTGAAGAATAAGCAAAGCGGCGTGATATGGCACTCGCAAGGCAGTGGCAAGTCCTTGACCATGATATGGCTGGCCGCTTACATCAAGGCTAATTTCCCCAACCCGAGAGTGGTGGTCATTACCGACAGAACAGAGTTGGATCTGCAAATCAAGAATGGATTTGTGAATGCCGGTGAATCGGTGGGCCATGCCAAAAGCGGACAGGACTTGCTCGACATATTGAACGACGGCCAGGAATGGCTGGTTTGTTCGCTCATCCATAAATTCGGCAGCAACGTTGACGAAGCCAGTAGTAGCAACGACATCAAGATAAGACTGGACACCTATCTGGAAGAATTGATGAGTGTGATCCAGAGCCGATACAACGGCCATTTCAGTGTGAAGGGTGAGAACATCTTCGTGTTTATCGACGAATGCCACAGAACCCAAGGTGGTGCATTGCACGAAGCCATGCGCAAGATCATGGGCGATAACGTGATGCTCATTGGTTTTACCGGCACTCCTCTGCTGAAGACCGACAAAGGCAATGAATACAAGGATTTCGTGAACACCTCGGAGTATCGTTTCGGGCCATTCATCCATAAATATCTCCACAAGGAAGCCGTGGCTGACAAGGTAATCCTGGACTTGCAATATGAAGCAAGAGATGTGGAGCAACAAATCAGCAACAAGGATAAGCTTGACGAAATCAAGGGAAAGATTACTGAAGGCTTATCGACGGAAAGAATCAAGCTGGTGGATAACCGATGGGCAACATTGGAAAAGGTGTATTCGTCGAGAGACCGTATTGAGAAGATTGCCTATAGCATTATCGACGATGTGCGGTTTGGGACACTGGGTCAAGACTGGTGTAACGCCATGCTCATCGCAGGCAACATCTATTCGGCCTACAAATACTATGAATTCTTCCAGAACTCCTGCCCTGACCACGCCCTGAGAAACCGTTGCGCCGTGGTAACGAGCTATATTCCCACCGATGCAGACCTAAGGATGCAAGATGACGATGCTGCCAGTACCGAAAGCCAGTTCAAGCATAGGATGGCGTTGCAAAGCTACAACGATGCCAAGGCGGTGAGCCACGAGGAGATTACCAATGGCGACAAATACGAAGCTTGGGCAAAGAAACAATTTATCAACTACCCTGGACGATTGAAGCTGATGATTGTGGTGGATAAGCTGCTGACCGGATTTGATGCTCCATGCGCCACCTACCTCTATATCGACAAAGACATGCGTGACCACGGGCTGTTCCAGGCGCTATGTCGTGTGAACCGCTTAGGCGTGAATCTGAAAGATGACTTTGGCAATACCATCGTTTCACATAAGGAATACGGTCTGATTGTTGACTTCAAGCATTTGTTCGGCAACATCACCGAAGCCGTGTGCAACTTCAACGATGAGAACGGAGCCTTGGGCAACTATGATCCAGCCGACATTGAAGGATTGCTCATCGATGCCATCAACGGCTATAAGGAAAGACTGTTGGTGACCTACGAAGCTTACATGAACTTGAAGACCGACTGGAGCAATAGAGGCCTGACAGACAACGAAGCGTTGAAACAGTATTACCTGGCAGACGGCGATGAAATCACCGCCGAGGAAAAGCGCGCCACCCTCTATAAGATTACCGGGGATTACATTGCCGCCTACAGCAACATCTCCAACTATATGGGCAAGGCAGGCTTTACCACAGAGGAAGCCGACCGTTATGAAGCGTTGGCCCGGGAAGCCTCGCAGATTAGGGAGTTCATCAAGCAAGTGTCGGGCGATGCCTTTGACCCGAAGCATTACGATCCCGCCATGAGAGAGCTGATAGACCGATTCATGAAGGCCGAGGAAGCCACCACCATTGTTCCCGCTACGGCCGACTTCTCGTTTATCGACCTTATCAGCGACAGCGACAACACCGACGAGATGGCCAACCGCGTGAAGCAAACCGCAGGTAGCGACAAAGCCGCCGCCGAGGTGATTGAGGGTAAGGCCAGAGTGGTGATCAACAGCTATAAGACCAAAGACCCGGAACTGTTTAAGCGCTTCAGTGAGCGATTACAGGAAATACTCGACAGCATTAGAGCCAACAAGATTACCTTTATCGACCAGGTGAAGGCCATGATTGACTTGGTGAAAGAAGCCAGAGGCGGTGGCCAGCATTATCCAGGGTGGGCTAAATCGACGTTGAGCAAAGCCCTGTGGAACAACCGAGGCGATGTGTTCGCAGGGTTTGACGATATTAGCGTTGAGGTTTGTGTGAATTGGTTGGAGGACTACATAGACGGAGAAGCCTACGACGGCTGGGACGACCCGATGTCGTCAGCAGCTTATAGTTTGATGACTGATTGGAGACATAGATTCAAAGAAATGGATGAAGAGCAGCTGCTGGAAATCTATAAACTGGCAGTAGCCAATTACCGATAAAAAGAAAAAGAGATACAAAAGATATGGCCATTAAGAAATCGCAACTTTACAGCACACTTTGGGAGTCGTGCAACGCCCTACGGGGATCGATGGACGCAAGCCAATACAAAGACTATGTATTGATAATTCTATTTGTTAAATACCTTTCGGACAAAGCTAAAAGGGGAGAGGCAAGATTGGAAATTCCGGAAGGATGCTCTTTTGATGATTTTGTTTCGTTGAAACAGGATAAGGAGATTGGTGACCAGATTAACAAAAAACTGGAAAAAATCAAAGAAGCCAACGTTCGTTACATTGGCAAGCTGGCGTTGCCCAACTTCAATGATCCCACGAAGCTTGGCGAAGGCAAGACGATGGTGGACACCCTCTCGAAGCTCATCGCCGTGTTTGAGAACAAAGCTTTGGACTTCAGCCAGAACAGGGCTGCCGACGATGACCTGCTGGGCGATGCCTACGAATACCTGATGAAGAACTTCGCCGCTGAGAGCGGCAAGAGCAAGGGACAATTCTACACCCCTGCCGAGGTGAGCCGAACGATGGCCATGATACTCCACTTGGAGCAGCTGGAACGTGCCGCTGATACCATCTATGACCCCACGGGCGGTTCCGGCTCACTGCTATTGAGAGCATTGGCACAAACCGCCAGAGGCAAGGCCTCGCTCTACATGCAGGAGAAAGACAACACCACCGCATCGTTGGCTATGCTCAACATGTTGCTTCACGGCATCAACACTGCCAACATTGAGGTTGGTGATACTTTGAATGACCCGAAGTTTACCAGCAACGGGATGCTGAAGACCTTTAAGATTTGCGTGGCCAATCCTCCATTTTCACAAAAAGACTGGCTGAGCAGTGACAGTTCAGAAGACGATAAATACAACCGTTGGAACAGAGAACTCCTCCCCCCTGCCAAATGTGGCGACTATGCTTTCCTGAAGCATTTGATTTGTTCGATGGAAGACGGCGTGGGACGTGGAGCCTGCATCCTTCCTCACGGCGTACTGTTTAGAGGCGGTGCCGAATACAACATCAGGAAGAACCTCGTTGAACGGCACCTGATCAAGGGCATCATCGGTTTACCAGCTAACATCTTCTTCGGTACCGGCATTCCCGCCAGCATCATTGTGGTTGACAAAGCCGGAACCATGGAGCGCGAAGGCATTTTCTTCATCGATGCCAAAGACGGCTACATGAAGGACGGAGCCAAGAATCGGCTTCGCGAGCAGGACATCAGGAGAATTGTGGATGCCTGGAACGCACAGGAACCTATACCCCACTATGCTAAGTTGGCCACTTGGGAAGAGATAGAGAAAAACGACTTCAACCTGAACATTCCCCGGTATATCGTGCCGAGAGACACCGAGATCAAGCAAGACATTGAAGCCCACCTGAAAGGCGGCTTGCCGAAACATGACATTGAACAGATGGAAGACATCTGGGCGGTATGCCCCACCCTGAAACCCGCACTATTCGCTGAGCGGAAAGACGGACGCTTTGATTTGGCCATTGGCAAGGACCAGGTGAGGGCAACGGTGGAAAGCGAGGCGAGCTTCAGGAAGCAAGCCGAAAACTTCAGCGACACACTAAAAGCCTGGACGGGAGAAGTGAGGCCGAAGATGTTGAGCATTGCCGAGGGCTGCAGCCCGAAAGCGTTGATAGCGGAATGGAGCCAGTTGCTCCTCGATAAGGCGAAAGCCGACAGTAGTTTGGTGGATGCTTATGGAGTGTATGACCACCTGATGAACTACTGGTCTGAAACCATGCAGGATGATTGCTACATGGTGAGCAATGACGGCTGGAAGGTTGAGCTGAGCGAAGCGAAGAAGAATCCTACATTCAGGGAGTTGGTTTGTGACCTGTTGCCTGTGCCTGTTGTGGTGGACACCTACTACAGCATACAATTGGCAGAAGTGCAGCAAAGGGAACAAGAGGCCGAACAAAAGGTAGCAGAGATTGACAGTTTGGTGGAAGAAAACCCCGATATCTTTGATATGGACAAGGTGAATGAGGGCAACGTAAAGAAAGCCGAGAAGACGGCCACTGACCCACAGACGAAAGGTTTGTTGAAGCAATACCTAACGCTGACCGCTGAAAAGAAGGAAGCAGACGGAAAGGCCAAGAAAGCCATTGCTGAGCTGACCAAAATGGTGAGGGCTAAATATGAGACCTTGACCGATAACGAAGTTCGGGAAATGGTGGTAATCAAGAAATGGCTTGCCACGGTGACGGGACGTTGCATGGAGGAAATGCAGCGTGTGACCCAAGACATCACCGCCAGCGTGACTGCTTTAGCCGAACGGTATGAGAGGACGCTTGGCGAGATGGAAACGAGCGCCAGCGAGCTGGAGAAGAGAGTGAATGAGCATTTGAAAAAGATGGGGTTTGAGGGATGAGAGAGTCGAAGTTTACACGAACTGATATAGGAGTGTTCCCTGAAGATTGGACAATAAGAACCATTGGGGAAACAGCTTGTGTGACCACAGGAGCGCAAAACACTCAAGACAAAGAAGATGACGGCCTCTACCCTTTTTATGTCCGTTCGCAAAAAGTTGAAAGAATCAACAAGTATATTTTTGACACAGAAGGCGTTGTTACAGCAGGTGACGGAGTCGGAACTGGTAAGGTTTATCATTATGTAAATGGGAAATTTGGACTTCATCAAAGGTGTTATTTGATCTATAATTTTAAAGAAGCATTAAACTGCAAATATTTCTTTTGGATATTCTCCCAGAGGTTTTACGAAAGGGTTCATTCCATGACGGCAAAATCTTCTGTTGATTCCGTCCGTAGAGATATGATAACAGAGATGCAGATACCCATTCCGCCAACAATTGCTGAGCAGGAGCGGATTGCTGAAGCATTGAGTGATGTGGATAGGTTGTTGCGGGAGCTGGATGGTGTGATAGCGAAGAAACGCGCCATAAAACAGGGAGCCATGCAGGAGTTGTTGACGGGAAAAAGACGGTTGGAAGGATTTGGAGAGACTAAGACTAAGAAAACTGAGATTGGGGAGATACCTGAGGATTGGATAGTAACTACCTTAGGAAGTGTTGTCAGCATTTTTGACGGGACACACCAAACGCCCTCTTACGTGGATTACGGATACTCTTTTTATAGTGTTGAAAATGTTACCGCTAACGATTTTACAAACACAAAGTATATAAGTAAAGAAGAATTCGAATTTCTTACAAAAAGCCACAAAATCGAATACAATGATGTTCTAATGACACGAATTGGTTCTATTGGGGTTTGTAAATACGTTGATTGGAAACCGGAGGCAGCCTTTTACGTTAGCCTGGCTTTATTAAAAGTAAAGAATGCAAAATCATTTTCCATGAAGTATCTGGCATACGCTTCAAATGCAAAATACTTTATTGATAGCGTTCTACTTAACTCCTTACAATTTGCAATACCTCAAAAAATTAATCTTGGCGAAATCTCCAAAATTGCCATTGCTTTTCCACCTTCGGTTATCGAACAGGAACAAATTGCTGAGTCATTGAACTGCTTAGATGAGGAAATAGATGCATTGGAAACAAAAAGAGCCAAATACGAGCAGCTGAAGCAAGGCATGATGCAGGAGTTGCTGACGGGAAAAATAAGACTTGTATGAGCGAAGTGAAAGACATAGAAGCCGTGGCTTACAAGCCTTCTGAAATCATCGGGACAGTGAAGGCGTGGCTGATGAAGCAGAACGAGACCGCAAAGATGGTGCTCGTGGAAGGCGTGTATAAGCCCAAGACGGACATTGCCAGATATGCGTATTGCTATGACTTGCTCATCGACGAGGCAAGCGGCGAAGAGCTTACACTGGTGATGCCAAGAAACCTGCGGATGGATTTGGTGAGCGGGAACTGTGTGACCGTGGGCGGCTTTCTCGATAGAAGCGTCCAAAAAGGCGGTCAGATTCAGCTTCAGCTGAAGGTGACGCGCATCGTTGGCCAACAGGTGGCCAAGGTGAGCGAAGCGGACGCTGAGCGGATGACGATACTACAGGAAAAGAGAAACAGAGGTTTCAAAAACCTCGACTCGATACTGGAGCATAAACTGTTTAACGACGAGCGGCCAAAGGTGGCCTTGCTCCTGGCTGCGTCATCGATAACGAAATCAGACTTTGAAGCAGTAATACATTCAGCCCGGGCAAATATGGATTTCGTGGAAAGTTGGACCAGCTTTTCAGACAAAATTGAACTTTGCCGAACGCTTCGATTGCTTGATGAAAGTGGGTATGATGCCGTTGCCATTATTCGCGGAGGAGGAACAGGCTTGGAAAACCTGGACGATGTGGAAGTGCTCAGGACGGTAGGAGAAATGAACACTCCCGTTATTTCAGCGGTTGGTCATGTTGAAGAGCGATTGGCCATTAAGGAAATCGTTGACAAAGAGGTTGCCACTCCTACTGGTTTAGGCGAATATTTTAGCCGGCTTTGCGAACGGGTGGCCAGTGAGAAAGCACATTCAAAAGCGGTGCTTGTGAAAGAAGTGAAGAAACAATTTGCTGACCAGATCAAGAGCCTTGAAAGCCGACTGACGAAACAGGAAAACGACTTCAAGGAAGAGCGAGCGGGTTACATAGAGCGAGAGAAGCGTAACGTGGAGGAAATGGCCAACATGAAGGGAAAAGTGGCGTGGATGGCCAACAAATTGAATGAGCGGAAACGGACGATTGTCATGCTGGCTATTGGGCTTGCGGTGGCTGTGGGGTTGATGGTGTGGATTGGGATGAGATAAAACGAAACAAGACAATAGAAGGAGGTAACAATACCATGAATGATTTTGAAAAAACAAAGTGCTTATCCCAATACTCTTCTTTGAGCGAAAGCGAAAAAGCCAAAGCTGAGTTTTATATTCTCGACAAATATCCATTCACTCTCTATGTTGTTCCGGAAGAAATCCATGACATTTATGAAGTGCAACAAGAATGGTATAATTCATTGGCAAGCAAACCCTCAAAGAGTTCGGATATAAATGCCGAACATATAAAATGGGCTCTCGATCATTTAAGCGATGCCTATAAGCTTTACGATTTTAATGAAAAATACGAGGCTGTTGCGAACGAGTATGAAAGGCTAAAGGACAAGTATTTTGAAGCCATAGAGCATCTGGCTGATGCGCGACAAATAGATTTGGATTGCCCAACTTACTTAGATTTAGTGTATTTAACTGATGAAAAGCGACTTGTTGAAGATGATTATCAACTAAAGATGGACTATTACATACATAGAAATCCATTGCGGAACAGGTATGTAGAGAGGTTTGTTAAAACGCTTCCGCAAGAATTACAAACGATAGACTATGTATTAGAACATCTAACTGATTTAGACTTGTTTGCATACAAACAGCAAGCAGAAGAGTTTAGAAAGAAATTTGAAGAATTAAAGAGGGAATATCCAGGAGAGATAGCTACTTTTGAGGGCAAGCATGGACAATTCTTTCCTAGAGATTTTTGATTGATAATTCAAGTTTATAGATATGATAGAAGAAGTAGAAAAAAAAGCTTGGTCAGAAGAATGCCAAGTACAGGAAAGCCAAGGGGATGCCTTTCTACGGTGATATGGTAGAGGAACTGGAGAAGGAGAAGTATGGGATAGAAGATTGACGATAATCGAAAAAAGGCTATATTTGCAGCCTTGAAATGACATAATAAAGGGCTTTACGCTCGGGAACTTCTAGCAACTAAATCTGGAAAATTTAATACGGAAGGAGACCGAACGATAAGGCTCGCGCTATAGGCGTGAGCTAATCGTTACCTTTCCGTGAGGTTTTCCAGAACCCAGTTGCTAAGGAAGCGATGACACTCACGCCTCTTTTATGTCCGCGAACGAAAGCTGAATTTGAGGATTTGAGGATTGAGGACGGACTATGACCAACGAACTACTGGTGAAACGCATGAAAGAGCTGCGGGCTCAGCTGGCCGACATCGACCGAAGATTGAAGGCTTTGGATGCGCTTTTTGAAGGCGAAGTGACCGACGAAATCATCCATCAGTATGCTCAAGAATTACTAAAGATAGCCGAGGACAAAGAATTGATTATCAACGAAGCGAGAACGTTGGTAATATTAGCAGAAAAACAAGCCCCAGACATCAACGAGGACGGTGGGGCCTTGGTGAATTGAAAGGTGTTCTCTCCTACCCTATTTCACTGGGTGGAAATAGCGGTTCGATGGGAATTTGACGGATTGAGAAAAAGCCGTTCAAACCATCGGAGCGTTGGAAGGCACGGCAAGGAATCAGCTCACACTCTTCAAAAGACTGTGAGCGATGAAGGATGCAGTGCAAACATGCCCAGGCTTCGAACTTGTTTTTTGGAGCTGGATAGAATCGGCAAACTCCCCAGAGGGAAGATTTGACGGTGTTTTCATCAATGACACTATTCATTTTTTCTTGGTTTTATTACGCTTGGGCGCTTTGCGCTCATAGGGCGTTGATGTAAGTGTGAAATCTTCTGGAGAGTGATAGCCATTGCTCTCCAAAGCTTTGATAAGGTCATCAAAAAGATGATCTTTATTTGTATTGATGACCAAATCATAATTCATTGTGATTTTTCGCTTTACGATATTAGACTTGTTTGCTATCGATGCAATAGCACTGTAAACAAACATTGAATGGGTTTTGAATTCGATTTTGAAATACGGCATAATGGCTAGTTTTTAGAGGGTTGTGAAATGTTTTGAAGTGTGATGATGGCATACTCGGAATGGTGAATGCCTGCGCTTTGTGCTGCGTTTTTGACAACATCAACCAGGTAAGCATAATCACGTGAATCGATGGTAGCCGAGAAGACCATGCCGCTCACGCCGAGGTAGCCAACATTGGAATTGACCAAAGCCGGACGGATGGCACGGTAGGCAGACATTGTATAAGCTTCGATATGGACAATTGCTTTCATGACGATGATTTTTGGTAACTATCGATGCCGGGATGAGCGATAAGGCCTGCCTTGCAGAGTTCGGCCACGTAACGCTCAGCCGTTTTAACAGTAATGCTCAGCGAAGCTGCCGTTTTGAGATAGGTGGCACGGTCAAAACTATCAGGCAAGGCCTCATAGAAAGCCTGGCGGCGGTTGTTGGTGACACGGTGGCCACGAGGCTTATAGAAGTCGTGACGCGGCAAGGACTGAAAGACCGTGGTGGAGTGCTGCAACAGCACCTTCACCATGGAGAGCGAAGTTGAGAAATCGGCATCGGAGCAGGTTAAGAGAACTTCAGGATTTAAAGGGATGGATGGGTTTGTTTGGCTTTCGGGTAAGGGGAAGGTGCCTTCATCCATTTGGCGAAGGACGGTGAGGATCATCGCGAAGCGAAAGAGAATCAACCCAAGGCGGCGCACCGAGGCAATGATATCGTCGCCAAAAAGGGCAGCGTACTCCTCCTGTGTTTGAGAAAAGAAAGCGTTGAACTGCTTCCGCTGATCAGGAGCCAGGGTAAACTGGATGCTCAGTTCAGACATCATTTGGTGGAAATGATAGAAGTCGCGCCCAATCTCCTTGAACAGCTCATCGGCCGTGGGGCAATCAGCGGCATCGAACATATCGTGCCAAACGATTTCGGTGGGCATGACATAGAAGATGAACCGGCTGAACAGGCCGTTTTCAGCAGAAGGAATGAGGTTGAACACCTGCTGCGGTGTGCCCGACAGGATGGCTGAGAACTTCGGCTTGGTGATTTCGACATACTCACGATCTTTCTTGCGGAGGTAAGAGATGGTTTCGTGGTGGAACGCTTTGCGGAAGCCATCGGAATAGTTGCCGAGGTCAGAATTGAAAGCATTGGCCAGGGTGTCGCCTTCCGTTTCAAACAAGAGCCCAACCCCATCGTTTTGCGAGAGCGTTTGATAGACCACGGTGGCCGTGCTGTTGGCAGGGATAAATAAGGTAAGGAATGGTGGTTCTTCAGGCTCGGTACCCTCCCCTTTCTTTTTATCCTGAAGAAACTGACGCTGGTCCTGTTTATACTTCTCCATCGACTTCAGGTATTTGTCGCGAAGCTCACGATGTAGCGGAGCGGCCAGATGGCGGCACAGCGAGAGGCGACCTTTGCCGGCAGACGCACGGGCGGTAACATAAAGGAAGAGATTGGAGAAGACCTCACGACGGTCATAGACCCCATAGACATTTGGCAGACAGGCCGAGAAGACTGTGAGCGAGCCCAGGATGAGCAGGTCGGCATCGACATCGGAAACCGAGTCGGCGACGATGCGCTTCAGGATTTCCGGGAGTTGGTGCTTGATGAGTTGGGAGAAGGTGGGGATTATCCTCAAATCCTCAGCATCCTCAAATTGATTTTTTGAGGATGAAGTTGTTTGGCGACTTGTGGATTGCTTCGTCGCTGCGCTCCTCGCAATGACGGAGGACGATGAGTATGCGGCGATGGATATGCCGTATTGCTTGGCGATGTGGAAGAGAGAGCCGATGGTGATTTGGCGGCTGCCGTCGTGGAGGCAGGCGGTGTATTGGTGGTCGGTTTCTTGGTATTCATAACGAGGGCTGAGGCGACTGATGCGATGGAAGAGGTCGCGGCCATCCTCACCCAGCTCAGAGACCAGGGCGAAGGCTATGGTGAGCCATTCAGAATAGGTGGGCGTGATATCGATGCCAGAGGATTCGATGGCTTGCACCAGGGCTTTTACGGAAGCCTCTCCCCGACTCTCACCAGATGAGAACGAGCTGGTGGGACTGGATTTCCATTCATCAGGATTGAAGATTTGACTGCTCATAATAACAAGGGATTGATGTAAGCATCGGGATCGTAAGGCAGGAAACAAGCCCTGGAGAGGTTTCGGCAATGGCGATCGACCTCGACATCATAATGATTGAAGATGTAGTTGTAGAGGCTGGCAAAGAACCTTATTTGGTATTCGGCATGGGTTTCCCTGTCGTTGCCATAGCGTTGGAAAGAGTCGATGAAGGAGATGACCCATTTAAGGCCATCGCCCGAAGGGCTGCGGAAGAGCAACAACGTGTCGAAATATTGGTCATGCTTCAGCTCATTGAAGATGCCTTCAACATCCTTCAGATGGTCGAAATCGAGGCAGATCAAACCCGAATGCTGGATGATGGATTTATCCTCCCGGACTTTGAAAGTGCCTGAGAAAGTGCAATAATCGAAATGCTTGGCTTTGAATTCGCGGCGGGCTTTCTCATCGGTGATGGAGCGGTATTCCAAGGTTTCGTCCTTGGCGATATCACTCGTGATGTAGTTATAGATATCCTTGATGTTCACCGTGATGTAAGGCCGCTTGTTGGTGATTGGCCGGCTGAACATGGAAAAGCACTGGATCCTGGCCAGGGCAATGGTAGCGTTATTCATCGTCTTCATCATCTTCAAGGTTTTGGTTACGTTGAGCGAGGATTTCGGCATCATAGAGGGCGTTGCGCTCCTCGATAGACATATGACGGTTGGAGGCGATCCAAGCGTCAATTTCAGACTTCAGGAACTTGACACGGCGTGTGGTTGGGTCTTTATAAAAAGGAAGGTAGCCGAGGCGTTTCCACCTGCGAACGGTTTGCTTGCAGGGATGGTCGGGGTGATAGGCGCAGACCTCCTCCACTGTCATGTAATAGTCTTTGGAGTCCTTTTCAAGGATATCGGTGCAGAGCGACTTGATCTCTGCAATGCCGTCGAGAATGTCGGAAACGGCTTGAGGAAGTTGGTCGAAAGAGAGGTTGTTTAACATGATTGAGCGTTTTTGGCATGGGCCTTCTTCCTGGTACCGAAAAAAGAAAAGCCCACGGCGGTTAAATCGTGGGCAAAGATGAAGCGTTGTTAGCAAACGATTCCTTAAGTAAGGCTTTAGTTATGTTTGATCATCGAACAATTTTGGATTTCGTGAGCGGTTGTTGATAGTTGGTTTTGGCTGGTCAACTCCGTCTTTGTCGTGATAGAAAGCATCGGCCACCTCTTCAAGCTCATAGAAGAATTCCATATAGGACTGGGTTTTCTTGGCTTCGGAGAGGACACCGTGAACCGACTTGGGATGCGCATTGAAGAAAAGGCAAAGCGCGGAGGCGACGTTTTCGTAGGTGCAGACAAGGCCTTTGTCGTCCTGGAAGACTTTGTAATCGGCAAGCGCACGGACGACTTTGAGGAAGCCGGTGAGGTGCTTGTCACGAATACGGAAACGGCTCTGGCCATAAGCGGGTTCGGGACGGTTCCTCACCTTCTCAATTTCATAGGCAAGGATTGTGTCCCAGTCGCTGCGTTCGTCGGCTATGGCCACACGGACAGTTTCCAGAACGGTAGTGGCTTCGTGGTTGGGCAGCTGCTCGGCACGGAGAATGATGTTGCGGATCTTGACGTATTGCTTCGACTCGTTCAATGCCGGTTGCTCTTCGACGGCTGCAGCTGATGACGGCTTGAAGGTGACGGTGGCCGGGTAAAGTGGCGAAAGCGTGATGGCCGACATCTTGATGGGCGTGAAGATGTCGGACATGGCTAGTTCGAGGGCTTCAGCGAGATTGGCAAGATAGTCGCGAAGCTCGGGAGCCTTCTCGTGAAACGACAGCAGGAAATAGACAAAGCAATGCGCCAACAAAGAGGAACGGGAGGCGCGGCTGGCGAGTGCGGAGAAATTGGCACTGCGGGAGGTGTGGATGTCGGGAGCGGCCAGGACATCGATGCAGATGGTATATGCCTCGTTGAAAGCCGCCAAGATGGTTTCCTCGGGGAGGTCGGTGTTGGCTTTGAGGCAGCGATAAAGGAATTGGTTAGGAGAATTCTCGGACAGGAAATCGGCCATGGATTTCCGTTTGACGAAATGGAATTGTGACATAGCTGAAATTGTTTGGATGTATTCAGCTACAAAATACGGAAAAAAAGCGCACTTATTAGCAGTTGTTTTCGGGGGCAATCCGTGTCAACGGAATGGCCATCCGTGTCAACGGAGGGTTTTGGTGTTCACTTGTTCGCAGGGTTCGTGTCAACGAGTAATACAATTTTTGAAAATCGGTTGACACGTGGTTGACACGGCAGGCTATTTTTGGGAAATTAAAAAACCCTAACTCGTTGATTTTCAGAGTTAGGGAGATTTTTGTGATGTGCCCCGAACAGGAGTCGAACCTGCACTCCTCTCGAAATACGCACCTGAAACGTACGCGTCTACCAATTCCGCCATCGGGGCTAAGGAGTCTTTTTGATTTTCGATGGTGCCCAGGACAAGAGTCGAACTTGCATGCCGTAATCGGCACTACCCCCTCAAAGTAGCGTGTCTACCAATTTCACCACCTGGGCTGGATTTGCGCGGCAAAGGTACTACAAATTTTGAAACCTGCAAGTGTTTTTTTCACTTTTTTTCAATAAAAAAGCGCGACCTTACCGATCGCGCTTTTTATGTCATTGAAACGTGATTTATTTCACCTTTTCAACGATAGCCTTGAAAGCTTCCGGGTTGTTCAAAGCCAGATCGGCCAACACTTTGCGGTTGATTTCGATACCGGCTTTGTTCAGCTTGTCCATGAACACGCTGTACGACATGTCGTACTCGCGGACGGCTGCATTGATACGGACGATCCACAGGGATCTGAAGTCACGCTTCTTGTTCCTTCTGTCGCGATAAGCGTAGGTTTGTCCTTTCTCGTAGGAGTTTTTCGCCACAGTCCAGACATTCTTTCTGGTTCTGAACTGACCTTTGGTCTTCTTGAGGATTTTCTTGCGCCTGGCTCTCGAAGCCACGGCATTGACTGATCTTGTCATTTTTTGTAAGTTTTTCGTTCAGCGCCCCGCCCCATTGCGGGAACTTTTCTGCTGGAACAAAGGTTAAACAATTAATTTTACTTGAGAAGCATTTGTTTGACAACCTTTTCGTCTGCTCTCTCAACGATAGCGGTGTGGTCAAGGTTGCGTTTTCTCTTCTGGCTCTTCTTGGTCAGGATGTGGCCATGATAAGCATGCTTCCTCTTGATTCTGCCGGTGCCTGTGAGCTCGAAACGTTTCTTGGCGCCGGACTTTGTCTTCATTTTTGGCATTTTACAATTATTATTTAAAGTTTAAAAATGAGTTTCCTTTTTATTTCTTGGTGCTTTTAGGAGCGATCATCATCATCATGCGCTTCCCTTCCAGTTTGGGCATCATCTCCACTTTTCCAATCTCCTCGAGTTCCTGTGCGAATCGCAGCAGCATGATCTCACCCTGGTCCTTGTACACGATGGAACGGCCTCTGAAGAGCACTTCGACCCTAACCTTGTTGCCATCCTGCAAGAAACGCCTGGCATGGTTGAGTTTGAACTCGAAATCGTGGTCGTCGGTTTGGGGTCCCAGACGGATTTCCTTGACCACCGTCTTGCTGGCGTTCGATTTGATCTCTTTCTGCTTTTTCTTCTGGTCGAAGATGAATTTCTTGTAGTCCATGGCCTTGCAGACCGGCGGATTCGCATCCGGAGAGATCTCCACCAGATCCAAGCCCATGCTTTCGGCAATTCTCAAGGCCTCTTTCACGGGATAGATGTTGGTTTCGATGCCCTCACCGACCAGTCTTACCATCGGAGCCTTGATCTCTTCATTGATCCGATGCTGGTCATCGCCCTTCTTGTTGTTCTTGGGCGAGTAGTTTCCTCTGTTGGGGAGCTGTGCTATTGTCTTAATCTCCTATACTTTTGTTAAACACCTTATTTATTAATGCATCATCTGATGCTTTGTTCTTCTTTTACTTTTTCGTTGACCATCTTGGCGAACGCCTCCAAACTCATGGTACCCAGATCCACCTGGCCGTGGGCTCTTACCGAAACGGCGTTGTCAGCCTCTTCCTTCTCACCCACAATCACCATGTAAGGATACTTCTTCATTTCGGCGTCACGGATCTTACGACCGATCTTCTCATTACGCTCGTCAATGAGGGCGCGAATATCGGACTTTTTCAGATACGTTTGAACATTTTGAGCAAAATTCAAGTATTTTTCGCTCACCGGAAGGATGATTACCTGATCTGGAGCCAGCCACAGCGGGAATTCGCCGGCGCAGTGCTCGAGCAACACGGCCACGAAACGCTCCATGGAACCGAAGGGAGCACGATGCACCATCACTGGACGGTGTTTCTCGTTATCGGCACCGATATAGCTGAGGTCGAAACGCTCGGGCAGGTTGTAGTCCACCTGGATGGTACCCAGCTGCCACTTACGGCCAAGGGCGTCCTTCACCATGAAGTCAAGCTTGGGACCGTAGAAAGCAGCCTCGCCATATTCCACATGTGCCGGCAGACCCTTCTCGGCGCAGGCCTCTTGGATGGCAGCCTCTGCCTTGGCCCAGTTTTCGTCGGTACCCACATACTTCTCATGGTCGTTGGGGTCGCGAAGCGATATTTGTGCCTCAAAGTTCTGGAAGTTCAGAGCCTTGAAGATGATTTCAATGATTTCCATCACGCGGATGAACTCTTCCTTCACCTGGTCGGGACGGCAGAAGATGTGGGCATCGTCTTGGGTAAACGAGCGCACGCGGGTCAAACCATGGAGCTCGCCGCTTTGCTCATAACGATACACGGTGCCGAATTCAGCGCAGCGGAACGGCAGGTCTTTGTAGGAACGCGGCTTGTTCTTGAAGATCATACAGTGATGGGGACAGTTCATGGGCTTCAGCAAGTACTCCTCACCCTCTTCTGGTGTGGTGATCGGACGGAAGCTGTCCTCGCCGTAATGATCCCAGTGACCGGAAGTAACATAGAGCTGCTTGCCACCGATATGGGGAGTAATCACCTGCTCATAACCATATTCCTTTTGGATCTTGGTCAAATAGTCTTGAAGACGCAGACGGAGTTCAGTGCCTTTGGGCAGCCAGATCGGGAGACCCTTGCCCACCATGTCGCTGAACATGAAGAGTTCAAGCTCACGGCCCAACTTGCGGTGGTCGCGCTTCTTGGCTTCTTCGAGCAGCACAAGGTATTCTTCGAGTTCCTTTTGCTTCGGGAAAGTGATGCCATAAACGCGGGTGAGCTGCTTGCGCTTCTCATCGCCGCGCCAGTAAGCACCAGCCAACGAAGTCAGCTTCACGGCTTTGATGAAACTGGTGTTCGGGATATGGGGACCACGGCAAAGATCGGTGAAATTGCCGTTCTTATAGTAAGTGATGGTACCGTCTTCCAAGTCATTGATCAACTCAACCTTGTAGGGGTCGCCCTTTTCGGTGAAGTACTTCAAAGCGTCAGCCTTACTCACTTCCACACGCTCAAAGGTCTGCTTCTCACGGGCAAGCTCCAGCATCTTCTTCTCGATGTTGGCGAGATCAGCCTCGGTAAGGGTCATATCACCCGTATCGATATCGTAATAGAAGCCATTATCAACCGAAGGGCCGATGCCGAACTTCACCCCAGGGTAAAGCGCCTCGATGGCGGCAGCCATCAAGTGAGCCGAAGAGTGCCACATAGCGGCTTTGCCTTCAGGGTTGTCCCAAGTGAACAGCTGGATAGTAGCGTCTTCATTGATGGGGCGGGTGGCATCCCACTTCATACCATTGACATTGGCAGCAAGCACATTACGAGCCAAACCCTCGCTCAAACTCTTGGCAATGTCTAAGGGTGAAACACCGGATTCATATTGTCTGACGCTCTGGTCAGGGAAGGTTATATTGATCATGTTCATATCCTTTTAAAAAAGCGTGCAAAAATACACATTTTTTCGATACCATTCATCCGTTTTTCTAAATAATTGTAATTTTGTGCGATAAATTTTTCAGTCATGAGACGCATCCTACCTTTTCTGCTATTGATTCTTTTCTCTGGTTCTCTGAACGCACAACACTATCTTGATGAAAACCAAGCACTTTCAACCGCCTTGTCATTCACTCAATCCATGGGCCACCATGGCGCCGCCTTGTCGTTGTCAAGCACAATGAAGAGCGACAGAAATGGGTGCGACCTTGACAATGTTTTTGTTTTCGACATGGAAGGCCAAGGCTTTGTAATGGTTTCAGGAAACACTGTCCTCCCTCCCATTCTATGCTATTCCTTTGACGGGCCGATGCCCTCGCTGGATGACGCACCTGAAAACTTCAGCTCATGGATGTTGCATTATGGCGAGATGATCGACTTTGCGATGGAAAACGGCATCCAGCCAGAGCCAGAAGTGCAGCGTCAATGGGATGAAGCCAAACAAGGCATTTTCCCAACAAAGAGCACCACAACGGTCGATCCTTTGATTTCTACCTATTGGGACCAAAATTGCTATTATAATGAATATTGTCCTTCTACGGGAGGAGGCTGGTGGGGCGGCGGTCCTTGCGGCCATGTCTATGCCGGTTGTGTGGCTTGTGCCATGGCACAGGTGATGAAATATTGGAACCATCCTGAAGTCGGCTTCGGATCGCACAGCTATGTTCATAGCGAGTATGGCGAACAAAGCGCCAACTTTGGTGGAACAACCTACCAATGGAGCCAGATGCCGAGCCAGCTCTATAGCAGCAACGATGCCGTGGCAACCCTGATGTACCATTGCGGTGTCAGCGTCAACATGAACTATGGCCCTTCAGGCAGCGGCGCCAGATCCAAGGATGTGGAAATTGCACTTCGCTCCTACTTCGGCTATTGCGGCGCCAAATACCATGAAAAGAGTAAATTCGACGAAGCAACCTGGATCGACATGCTCAAGGCTGAACTCGATTTGGCACACCCAATCTATTATTCAGGTAGTTCCGGAAGTGCTGGCCATGCCTTTGTATGCGACGGCTACGACAGCAACAACCTGTTCCATTTCAACTATGGATGGAGCGGCGCTGGCGATTCCTATTGTACCCTTTATGAAATCAACGGCTACAACCTACAACAGGCCGCGGTAATGAACATCTTCCCCTTTATCATTCGTCCAGACACGAACGGCATCATTTATGTCAGCGTCGATGGTGAGGGCGATGGCTCCTCATGGGACAATGCCACCTCAAGACTCGAGTTCGCCAGTTACCTATCCAGTGGAAACAACCAACGCGTATGGGTTAAGAAAGGCACCTATTACGGTGATGAAAACGATCCCGAGAACGCTTTCTGCATCACCGCTTCCAACAAGGTTTATGGCGGCTTCAACGGTGACGAGGCACCCGACTTCGATCTTAGCCAACGCGACTTCGTCAACAACGCTTCCATCCTCGACGGCGGTGGCATCAAACGCGTGTTGAACCAAGAAGACGTACTTACTGCGACCACGTTGGCTGTTTGGGACGGCTTCACCTTACAAAACGGGCATGCCGGCGCGGGTGCCGGAGCCTATCTCAACGGCTATTCCACCCTCTCCAATTGCAATATCCAAGACAACGTTGCCGATGGTTTCGGTGGCGGTGTGTATTTCAACACTTCCAATGGGAACAACCAAATCCATTTGGACAATTGCGACATTCACGACAACACGGCACCCATAGGAGGCGGCCTTTGCTCCCGAACCAGCCCCGTCATCACTAATTGTTTCATCAGGAACAATACCGCCACCACCAAGGGAGGCGGTGTCTATCTCTATAACGGATCGCATTCGGTATTTAGAGGCTGCATCGTCGGCAACAATTCGGCACAGGAAGGTGGCGGCATATACGCTCGTGGAGTATGTCAAGCCAACAACTGCGATATTGTCATGAACAGCGCTTCGGAGCATTATGGCGGCCTTTTCAACGAAGAGGCCTCCAGCGCCTACACCAGTTGCGTTATTTGGGGCAACGAATCCAACGGTGTTCCCAGCCAATACCAAGGTCCTTGCAGTTTTTCATACTGCGCTGTCCAAGGCAATCTGTCAGGAGAAGGAAACATCAGCCTACCGGCTGTTAACGACGGCGAAGAGCCTGGCGTGTTTGTTCGTTTCACCCAACCGGCTGAAGGTGCCGGAGCTGCCTACTACGATGCCGATTGGAGCCTCCAACCACGAAGCATTTGCCTGAACGGCGGCAAACCAGGATCTCTCCCCTTCCTCTATGACATCGCAGGCAACCTTCGTGTTCAACACGATTACGTCGAGATTGGCGCTTACGAGTTGAATGCCGCGCTGACCCGCATTGACGGTGATTTGAGTCTTGGACCTTATGTTTTCAACGGTCAGACACTTAATGAACCCGGTTATTACACCGCCCTATACACCACGCCAACCTGCGACAGCGTGGTGGGATTGACGCTTCATATCGACATGGGCGTTGACGATTTCGACACCGAAGAAGGACAAGTGTACGGCGTCGATATCTTCTCCCTCCTCGGACAGCACCTGGGCCATGTCGGTCAACTCAACAGCGTAAAGGATCTCCGTTTGACTCCTGGCTGCTACATCCTCAGGATCCACACCATCGATGGAATCAAGAGCAAGAAGATCATTATAGGGCAATAAAAAAACCATCCTGCCTGGAACCCAAGCAGGATGGTAATCATTAACTTGTGAAAGGGTTGCTCCCTAGTTTGGAAGCTTATTCCTCTTCCACTTCAACAGGCTCGTCGAATGGAACTTCATCGTCATCGAGATCGAAGAAGTCGTCCTTGCAATCCAGTTCAGCCTTCTTGCTTTCCATGAGCTTGTTCATGTCTTCCGACATCTTGTCAAGTTCAGCTTGCTCATCGGCGGAGAGGGCGTCAATACCTTCAATGCCCAGCATGCCGAGAATACCGAAAGCTGCCATGTCAACATCGTCGCAAGTCTTAGCTGCCTTGATGTTGTCGGAAATGTTGTCCATAATCTTCTTTGCCTTGTTGAATGCCTTCGAGTGATCATTGCCACCACATGAAGCCAAGCCAATCATGATGACGCTCATGATCAAAACGAGTAATGATTTCTTCATAGTGCGATAATAATTAAATTAGCCGTACAAAAATAAATACTTTTTTCGAAATAGTACCAAAAAAAGATGAAAAACCAAAAAAGTTATGAACAAATCGTGTTGATTTCTTTATTTTGAAAAAGTCGTCTTTTGTGTTAGCCCTTCCATAGAAATTGATATTTTTGCTCTTGAAAACATCGAGCAACATCACAACATAATACTAACCAAATTACTAACATTAATTCATTATCTATGAAAAAGTTACTTACTTTTTTCTTGGCAATGATTGCCTCCATCACTTTGATGGCTCAGGTAACCACTTCAAACATGAGTGGTAAAATCGTTGACCAACAAGGGCCGCTTCCAGGTGCTACTGTGATTGCCACCCACGTCCCTTCCGGTACCTTCTACGGCACCACAACAAACAGCGAAGGCCGCTACTCTCTGCAAGGCATGAGGGTCGGTGGTCCTTACACTGTCGAAGTCCGTTTTGTTGGTTATACCCCTTCAAAGATCGAGAACCTCTCTTTGAAGTTGGGCGAGACCTATCGCGCTGACTTTGTACTTAAGAGTGAGGCTGTTGGTCTTGGTGAAGTCGTCATCTCAGGCGAAGCCGAAAAACCTGTCAGCACAGCCAACTCAACAACCATTAGCACAGAGCAAATCGCCAATTTGCCTACCATCAACCGTACTATCACGGATGTTGTCAAAGTGTCGCCTTACGCCAATGGCATGAGTTTCGCTGGTAGCGACGGTCGTTCTACCAACTTCACCGTTGACGGCGCCAACTTCAACAACAACTTCGGTTTGAGCAGCAACCTCCCTGGCGGTGGCACCCCCATCTCCGTGGATGCTCTTGAAGAAGTTCAAGTGGTGGTCGCTCCTTTCGACGTCCGTCAATCCAACTTCGTGGGCGGCGGCATCAACGCCATCACCAAGTCAGGCACCAACCAGTTCCATAGTTCAGCCTACACCTACTATAAAAACCAGACCATGCGCGGCAACACACTGATGGGTGAAAGCCTCGGCTCGCCCCGTCCTGAAGAAAGCCGCTTTACCTATGGTGCTACTGTCGGCGGTCCTATCGTGAAAAACAAGTTGTTCTTCTTCTTGAACGCTGAAAGAACCGAAGAGCCTTCAGAAGTCATCCAATATCGTCCTGACGCTGCCAGTGCCGCAGTTCTCGACCAGATTTACAACAAATTGGTCAACGACTATGGCTACAACCCCGGTTCATACACCGACTATCCTGGCGGTAACAACAACCTGAAACTCTTGGCCCGTATCGACTGGAACATCAACGACAACAACAAATTAATGTTCCGTTTCAACAAGACTAACAACACCAAATGGGTTGCTCCAAATGGCAACTCTTGCGACGATCAATTCCGTAACTACAACCACGATCGTTCAAGCTCCATCTCCTTCCCGTTCTCCAACAACATGTACTCACAGAACAATAATGTGATGTCATTCGCCACTGAATTGAACAGCCGCTTCTCAACCCAATTGAGCAACCAGTTCTTATTCACCTATACTGACATCAACGACCAACGCGGCTCCAACTCCGACATTTTCCCCCACATTGACATCATGAGTGGTGACGCAGGCTTCCAAAATGAGGGCAACTACGTTCCTTTCACCAGTTTCGGTTACGAACTCTTCACCTACAACAACGGTGTATTGAACAAAGTATTTAATGCCACTGACAACGTTACCTATTACACGGGCAATCATAAAATCACTGCCGGTGTCAACTGGGAACGTCAGAACGCAAGGAACTCCTATATGCGCAATGCTACTGGTTATTATCGTTTCGCCAGTGCTGAAGACTTCTTGACCGGTGCTCTTCCGTTGAGCTTCTGCCTTACCGTCGGTAACAACGGTGAACAGAATCCGCGTGGTGAAGTCACCTACAACCAATTCGGCGTATATGCCCAAGACGAATGGAACATCACCGACAACTTTAAACTGAACTACGGTGTTCGCGCTGATGGCATGTTCTTCGACGACTCACAGCTGATGACCAATAACGCCATCCTCAACTACAATATGGGCGGCAACGTTGTGAACACTGGCAAATGGCCTACCAGCCGTGTTCAGGCATCGCCTCGCGTCGGCTTCACCTGGAATGCCACTGAGGACCTCACCGTCCGCGGCGGTACCGGTCTCTTCCAAGGCCGTCTGCCTCTGGTATTCTTCACCAATATGCCTCAAAACTCAGGTATGATCCAATCCAGTTTCTACGGAAACAGCGGCACCATCGGCTACGATTCCATCACCAGCAGCTATGTTGTCAACTATAGCCCTGAAGTTCTGGCCAATCTGCAAAAGCTGATTAAACCCGATGGCACCTATATCACCAATGTTGATGATATGATTAACGCCCTTGGCCTTGCAGACAACCTCAACGTCACCCCTGAAGATGGAACCCTTCCGGGCACCATCAACGGTGTCGATCCTAACTTCAGAATGCCTCAGATCTGGAAATCTATGCTCGGCATCGACTGGGATGTGCCAGTTTCGTTCCCCATGACCTTCACTTTGGAAGGCATGTTCAACAAGACCATTTATGGTGTCCGCCTTATTGACTGGAATCTCAAATACGACATGATTGCCAATGCCGGTGACGAAGTTCGTTTTAATGGTCCTGACAACCGTGTTAACTACAAGCTCCTCTCTGACTATTACTATGTCGATGAGAATAACAAAGCCCACAATGCTTACGTGCTGACCAACTCGAGAGAAGGCTATGGTTACACCATCAACGCCGCCATCAGCGCCACTCCGTTTAGAAACTTCGACATCCGCGCTGCCTATACCCACACTGAAAGCAAGGAGATCTCCGGCATGCCTGGCAGCGATGCTAAATCAGCCTACTCCGGCCTTTACAGCATCGACGGTCCTACCTTCGTCACACTGCAACGCAGCCAGTATGTCATTCCTGACAAGGTCACCGCTTCTGTTGGCTACATGTTCCCGAGCCTCTTTGACGGCGACGGCGTCAGAGTCAACTTGTTCTACACCGCCTACTCGGCTGGAGCTTTCAGCTACATTTATTCCAACGACTTGAATGGCGATGGGCTCAAAACCGATCTGATGTACATTCCTAACAGCGCCAACGACCTCCTCTGGGTCAGCGATGATGACAAGACTGCCTTCCAAACCTTCATGGACAACGATCCTTACCTGAGCACGCATAAAGGACAATATGCCGAAGCCTACGCTGGCCGCTCACCTTGGATGCACCTCCTCGACATGCGTATTGCCAAGACCTTCAAGAAGACCATCGGCAACACCACACATTGTTTTGAGCTCAGCGCCAATTTCGACAATGTGCTCAACATGCTCAACTCCTCATGGGGCCTTTACAAGTTAGGCTGCTTCGGCAACACCTATACCATTGCTCCTTTGAAAGTTGACCATTTCGAAAACAACACTCCTGTGTTCTCGATGAACAAAGATATCGATGGTGAATATCCCACCAGCACCTACACCCAGACCTACATCAACACCAACCAATGCTGGTCATTGATGCTTGGTCTGAAGTATAGCTTCTAATCAAATCATCGTTAAAACAAAAAAGCGCCTCGATCGAGGCGCTTTTTTTGTTTCTTCTCAAAAACGGAATCAATCCACTAGGATCTTCCTGATCAACTCGTCCTGATCAAAGCGGCATCGGGCAAAATAAACTCCTGGAGCCATGGAGTCAACAGGCAACTCAACATCACTGGAGGATTCATGATAATACAAAACCAAATTGCCCGAAGCATTGAAAATCTCTATGCCATTGATCGTCTTCTCTGATGAGAAATGAACGAACTGTTTGGCCGGAACGGGATATATTTTGAGCTCTTCGCCAGACTCTGCCACCTGCATAACAGATTGAATACTAATGTCAAATCCATTGTCTTCCGAAACCATGGGATAATTGGTGGTGACCAAACGGATGCGGTAATGCTCACCTTGATAAATGTCCATAGGAATCGAAACTGTAATACTGCCAGTAACATCAGCCGTCACTCTTCCCAACTCAATGGGGGTACTGAAACTGCCATTGGATTGTGACAGTTGGGCGATCACTTGGTTAGCTTCCTTATTCAAGTTTTCGGCGCTCATGGTTCCTTCCAAAGTGAAGGGTATGCTAAGGCTTTCCCCCATCTGGAAATGATCCTTGTCAACGGCACCCATCTGGACGGAAGGATTATAAATCAACAAGATGTCATCGACATACATGTCATCGGACGTACCGCCTTCTCCTGGTATTTCATTCGTGGTGATCGTAAATAAAATATATCGGGGATCATGGCATGGCCCTTGTTCCACAAAAGGGATGGAAAGGCGTCGCCAAGTAAAGCTGCCGCCTGATGTACTTGTGCGTTTGAACGAACGCGAGGCCGTGGCCACCAACTTGTCGGAAGGATCGAAAGTGCCATTGGCGACTTCCTTGAAGTCAGCGTCACCATGAATCATCGCCCTCGCCCTTGCGTTCTGGTCAGCGCTCTCGGAACGGAAACACACCCACACGGTTAACGAATCCGGAACTCTGGTGATGGGCGTGTTGAAACGCTCATCGGAACGTTGGGTGTAGTTGTAGTTGCTACCACCCGATGCACTCATGCTTCCGGCATTCATCCTGCCACAAGTCAAATTGCCGTTGGCCGTCACTCCCATGATGGACTTTGGCCACATCCTCACACTTTTCGATCCCGTGGATCCTGGACGGACATGGGTCGAGGGCTCGATTTGCTTGGAAAGGAAACTGCTAAAGGTGCCCGACGCAGACATGCCGGAATGCCAATGTACTGGCTCGTTAGTGTCATTTCCCGAACCGAAATTGGCCCAAGACTCAAAGCCACGGTTGCTGAATTGGGTCCCGTATTGGGCAAAACATAACATGCTGCAGAAACACAGACAAAGGATAAGATAAATGCTTCGTTTTTCCATGATGGTTAACTTGAGTTGTTGCGACGGCAAAAATAGAAAAACCGGGATTTTTTCTTGACATTTTTCAAAAAAATGTAAATTTGTGGTTTTTAACAGAAAACTCTATGTGTGGAATTGTAGCTTACGTAGGCCATCAGGACGCCTACCCGATTCTCATTGAAGGACTCAAGCGCCTCGAATACCGTGGTTACGACAGTGCCGGTGTCGCATTGCTGAACCCAACCAACGAACTGAATGTTTATAAGACAAAAGGCAAAGTTTCCGACCTGGAGGCCTTCGCCGATGGCAAGGATATCAGCGGCCATATCGGCATCGCCCATACCCGTTGGGCCACCCACGGCGAACCCAACCAAACCAACGCACACCCCCACCTGTCCAACTCGGGCAACATCGCGTTGATCCACAACGGCATCATCGAGAACTACCTCAGCCTACGCAAGGAGTTGGAGAAACGCGGTTTCACCTTCAAGTCCTCAACCGACACTGAAGTGCTCACCAACCTCATCGAAGACGTTCAACAGAGCGAACATGTCGATCTGTTCGAAGCGGTCCGCATCGCCTTGAACCATGTAATCGGCGCCTATGCTATCGCCATCGTAGAGAAAGGTCATCCCGATGAACTCATCGCCGCCCGCAAAGGTAGCCCCATGGTCATCGGCATTGGCGATGGAGAGTATTACATCGCTTCCGACGCCACCCCCATCGTGGGACGCACCCAGAAAGTGGTCTATATCGAAGACGAGCAAGTGGTTCGCATCAAGTTGGGCGAAGAGCTGCACATCAAGACCATCCAGGATGTGGAAGCCATCCCTTACGTCCAAGAGCTTCAGATGAACCTCGACTCCATCGAGAAAGCCGGCTTCGACCATTTCATGATGAAGGAGATCTATGAACAACCGACCATCGTGCGCGACACCATGCGTGGCCGTCTGCATCCCGAAGCCAATACCGTAAGATTGGGCGGCATCCAACAATATGAGAAACAGCTGCTCTACGCCGACAACATCGTCTTTGTGGCCTGTGGCACCTCATGGCATGCCAGCTTGGTAGGCAGCTACATGATTGAGAAACTAGCCAAGATCCGTGTCAAAGTGGAATATGCTTCCGAGTTCCGTTACCGCGACCCCGTCATCACCCCTCATGATGTGGTGATTGCCGTGTCTCAATCAGGCGAGACGGCCGACACCTTGGCTGCCATCAACCTGGCCAAGGAAAAAGGCGCTATCGTGCTGGGCATCTGCAATGTCATCGGCTCCTCCATCTCCAGAGCCACCGACGCAGGCATCTACACCCATGCAGGCCCCGAAATCGGCGTAGCCTCCACCAAAGCCTTCACCTCGCAAGTCACCGTGATGGCCATGCTGGCCTTGCGTTTAGCCGAACTGAAAGGTTCGATGAAAGACGAGGAACGCCAAGAATTCATCAACGAGCTGGATCGCATCCCGGAGAAGATCCAATGGACCCTCGACCACAGCGGCCATGTGAAAGACATTGCTGAAAAATACAAGGATGTGCGCAACATGCTCTATCTCGGTCGTCTTCAAAACTATCCCGTGGCTCTCGAAGGCGCCTTGAAGCTCAAGGAGATCTCCTACATCCATGCCGAAGGCTATCCCGCCGCTGAAATGAAACACGGCCCCATCGCTTTGATCGACAAGAACATGCCGGTGGTGTTCATCGCCACCAATCACAGCACCTATGAGAAGGTACTCAGCAACATCCAGGAGGTGAAAGCCCGCGACGGCATCATCATCGCTGTGGTGAGCGAAAAAGACGTGATGGCTCGCAAGATGGCCGACCATGTCATCGAGATACCCGAAACGGAATGCCTTTACTCCCCACTGTTGGCCACTGTGCCGCTGCAGATCCTCGCCTACCACATCGCCGTAATGCGAGGCTGCAACGTCGATCAACCACGCAACTTGGCCAAATCCGTCACTGTTGAATGACACAATCAAAAAATAACAAAACATGGACATCAAACAATTCTTCTCCACCGTTGCCAAAACCATCAAAAAGGAGGTGACGACGGAAATCAACAAAGCGAAATACTCGCAACAGCACACCTCTTCACAAGCCCAGCCGGCTCAGCTACAAAGCCAACCGCAACAGCCACAAGAGGTTTACCAAAGGGAGCGCACCGACGCGGAATGGGTGGCCTTCTTCAAGGAGATTCTCACCACGGAATTCCCACAGTACACCTTCCGTGAGAACGTCCCGGTGCAAGAATTGGTCGGAGACCTCAACGAAGAGTTCC
The DNA here is from genome assembly GCA_017549805.1 of Bacteroidales bacterium. GTDB lineage: Bacteria > Bacteroidota > Bacteroidia > Bacteroidales > F082 > Limimorpha. The sequence continues at coordinate 54,372 of JAFYNJ010000019.1, read as the reverse complement.
AGCTTTACAGCAGCAGACCACGCCAGGCTTACAAGGCCGAATGGGGCAAGCCCTATTCATTTGTATTGTACGATGCCAGCACCGCCAAAGCCGTGGTCATGCTGGGCAAAGGACATAGCCACGACAGCAACGTGAAGTACCTGATTGCCCGGAAGTATGCCAACAGGATCCAGCTTCCCTACATCAACTTCTATACGCAGATGCCCAACGAAAGAAGCTATGTCGTTAGCCGGATCAAGAAGCTGATGTAAGATTTAGTAAAAACCACGAAAAAGGGGATGCAGCACTGCTGCGCCTGCGGCGGATGCAGCATGGTCCTTAACAGGAGGGCTTTGCAGGCAGCCAGACCATGTACCATCTTGTGATCCGCAATTTTGCGGATTCAAAATCCTTCCCCTTTTTCTTTTTTCGTTATGGAAAGCATCATCACGCAAATTACCGATCAAGGTGCTTGGGAAGAGTTTTTGGCCTATCGTCTCATGAAAGGCCGCTTCAATTGGCATGAGTTCGATGAAGCCGACAACTTCGTAGCCGAAGAGCAATACCTTCCTTTGGCCTCCAAGTTGCAGCAAGGCCATTGTTTGAGCTTTCCTAAGAAAAAGATCATCAACAAAATGGGAACGGGCAAGAAGCGGGTGGTTTATAGCTACCAACCAGAAGAAATGCAAGTGCTGAAACTCATCGCTTTCCTGCTCTACCGCTACGACGATCACTTCGCCCCCAACTGTTACGCCTTTCGCAGAGGCGTCACCGCCCACGATGCCATCTTCCGTATCAACAAAGCCATCAAAGGCCAGTCGATGTGGGCTTACAAGCTCGATATCCACGACTATTTCAACTCCATCCCCATCCCACTCCTGCTGCCCATGCTCAAAGAGATGCTTGCCGACGACGAGCCGCTATATCGTTTCTTTGAACAGATGCTCAGCGACGACCATGCCGTCTATAACGGCCAAGTCGTCGAGGAACCGCATGGCATCATGGCAGGCACTCCAACGGCACCTTTCCTTGCCGATGTGTTCCTGAATGCTGTCGATCACCATTTCCACGAGGTGGGTGTCGTTTATGCCCGTTATTCCGATGACATCATCCTTTTCGCCCCCAACCGCGAGGAACTGGAACAGCATAAAGCCACGCTGCTCCAATTCCTAAAGGATTACCAACTGGAGGTCAACCCCGACAAGGAGCACTATTTCGCACCCGATGAGGCCTACGAATTCCTGGGGTTCAAATGTCTTCATGGACAGATCGACATCGCCGAGTCCACCAAACAGAAGATGAAAGGCAAGATTCGTCGCCAAGCCCGTTCGTTGATGCGTTGGCGGAGCCGCAAAGGCATCGACGCGGAATCGGCCATGAAGGCATTGATCCGCTATTTCAACCGCAAGTTCTTCGAAGGCATTGACCCCGAGAGCCTCACTTGGTCGCGCTGGTTCTTCCCCGTCATCACGCAAAGCGAGGGGCTCAGGGAAATCGACCAATACTTGCAACAGAATATCCGTTTTTTAAGCACCGGCCAGCACAACAAAACCAACTACAGAGTCGATTATGAGACCCTGAAAAAGTTAGGCTATCGAAGCCTCGTCAATGAATATTACGCTTACCAGAAATAGAAGAAGCTAACCACACGGCAGAACAATTCGCGCCACCACGACTGTTGTCGCTCCAAGTCAACATCCTTGGTGCGACTGCGGAAGACATGCAGGTAGTAAAACAAATTATGACTGCGCCATTCACAGATCAGTGAATTGATGCTTCGCACAGCCACTGCCATATCGGGATCGCACTGTTCTCGGACAGCCGTCAGGAACGAACGCATCTCCTCCTTCCCTCGAATCAGGTAAGAATCCATGATATGCGTATTGTCGCGAGTAAGCTTAATCCGTTCTTCCATGCTATTCCGTGTTGTAATTGAAAGATTTTTGTGGCTACAAAGATAGTGTTTTTTATCTTTGCGGAAAATATCCTATTCATGAAAATACTCAGCATTGAGCAGGTCCGCCAGGCGGACCAATACACCATCGAACACGAGCCCATCCGTTCCATCGATTTGATGGAACGTGCTGCCGGTCAAGTGTTTGAGTGGTTGATGCCACGTCTCAAAGCCGACAATAAGGTGATGGTTTTCTGCGGCACTGGCAACAACGGTGGCGACGGACTTGTAGTAGCACAGCGACTATACGAGAAAGGCTTTGAACCTAAAGTGTATATGGTGGGCAACCTCGACAAGATGAGCCTTGACTGTGAAGTAAACTACCAACGTGCGACAGACGTCATTGCGAGGAGCGGAGCTTTGCGGAGCGACGCGGCAATCCACCAAATCTGTTCTGAGGCCGACTTCCCAGAGCTGGAGCCTAACAGCATCATCATCGATGCCCTCTTCGGTTCAGGACTGAACAGAGCTGTAACTGGCGTGGCCGGTGAACTGATCGAATACCTCAACCGCCAGCAAGCCATCCGCGTGTCCATCGACATCGCCTCGGGCTTGTTCGCCGATACTCCCAGTCCCGCTGGTGCCATCTTCAAGCCTGACTACACCCTCACTTTTCAGCAACCCAAGCTGGCTTTCCTGATGCCAGAAAATGATCCATATGTCGGTCAATTGGAGATTCTGGACATTCAATTACATCCTAATTTTTTACTTGAAGTAGAAACGAATAACTTTTTGGTTGATAAAGAAATGATTCAACCAATTATTCATCATCGTCCGAAGTATTCTCATAAAGGAACCTATGGTCATGCGCTCTTGGTTGCCGGTTCGGAAGGCAAGACGGGAGCCGCTATTCTTGGCGCCAAATCCTGCTTAAGAACAGGCGTTGGATTGCTTTCTGTAAAGCTGCCACAATCCGCATGGACACCGCTTCAAGCAGCACTTCCCGAAGCCATGATTCATGTGGATGACAAGCTGGATGCCTTTAACGCCATTGGCATTGGTCCAGGATTGGGCAAGAGCGATGAGGCCCAGCGCACAGTTCGATGCCTGATACAAGAAGCGAAGGTGCCCTTGGTAATGGATGCGGATGCCCTTAACATCCTTGCTGAAAACAAGACCTGGCTCTCGTTCCTGCCAGCCAAGACCATCCTCACACCCCATCCAAAGGAATTTGAACGCCTGTACGGCAAGACTTCCACAAGCTTTGAGCGACTGGCGTTGCAACGGGAGATGGCCATGAAATACGGCATCATCATCGTGTTGAAAGGCGCCAACACCGCTGTGGCGATGCCCAACGGCGCCGTGTTCTTCAATAGCACGGGCAATCCCGGCATGGCTACAGCAGGCAGCGGCGATGTGTTGACAGGAATGATTTTGTCGCTCCTCGCCCAACGCTACACGCCAGAGGAAGCCGCCGTGCTGGGTGTTTACCTCCACGGTTTGGCAGGCGACTTCGCTGCTAAGGCTCACAGCCTAGAGGCGATGATTGCTTCAGATATCACAGAAAGCATAGGGAAAGCATATACGTCATTGCGATAATATGAAAAAGAAAAAAGAACCCGAATACCTATACGACGTAGAGATCGTCGATGCCGGCAGCGAAGGCATGTCGGTGGCCAAGCCTGAAGGCCGTGTGATTTTCATCCCCTTTGGCGTGCCTGGCGATGTAGTTGACATCGAAGTCTTTAAAAAGAAAAAGAACTATTTCGAAGGACGCATCCTAAACATCAAAAAGCCGTCCGAAAAGCGCGTGGCACCAGTATGCCAGCATTTCGGTCTCTGCGGCGGCTGCAAATGGCAACAACTCGACTATCAATGGCAAATCTATTATAAGCAAAAACAAGTCAAGGACAATTTCGACCGCATCGGCAAGCTCGACTATCCCGAGATCCGTCCCATTTTGGGCTGTGAGAAGCAATACTTATATCGCAACAAGCTGGAATACGCCTTCTCGAACCGCAAGTGGCTCATCGACGGCGCTCCAGCAGGCACTTATGGCGAAGACGATTGCAAGGGTTTAGGGTTCCACTTACCCCAGCTGTTTGACCGTGTAGTGGACATTGAGCAATGCCATCTCCAAGCCGATCCCTCCAACGACATCCGTCTGTTTGTCAGGCAGTTCACCATGGAGCATGGACTGTCGTATTACAGTGTGCGCCATCACGAAGGCTTGATGCGCAATCTGGTGATTCGCTGCAATTCCAGGGGCGAATTCATGGTGATCATCGTCATCAATGAGGAAAACAAAGTGATCCGAAACGAGCTGTTTCCTGCCTTGGAGAAGCGGTTCCCACAAATCGTCTCCCTCTTGCTGGTCATCAACAACAAATGCAACGATGTCATCAACGACTTGCCTTTTGAATGCCTGAAAGGCGATCCGTTCATCATGGAAACCATGGCTTCTCCCCGTCCCGGCTACCCTGATTTGAAGTTCCGCATTGGTCCCGTTTCGTTCTTCCAAACCAACGTATATCAGGCAGAACGTTTATACAAAGCCGCTTTCGATTTGGCTGATGTGAAAGGCGACGAGTTGATGTACGACCTTTACACGGGCACAGGCACCATCGCCCAGTATTTCTCACGTTTCGTGAAGCGTGTGGTAGGCATTGAATATGTGGAGGAAGCCATTGCCGACGCTAAGGTCAATGCCAGCATCAACAACATCGACAACTGCACCTTCTATGCAGGCGACATGGCCAAGATCTTTACCGACGAATTCATCCAAGCCAATGGCAAACCCGACTTCATCGTGACCGATCCACCCCGTGCAGGCATGGCAGAAAAGGTTGTTGAACAATTACTTAATATAATGGCACCTAAAATTGTGTATGTCAGTTGTAATCCAGCTACACAAGCACGCGACTTACAACTGCTTTCAACCGCATACGACATCAAGGCGGTGCAGCCGGTGGACATGTTTCCGCACACCCAGCACGTCGAAAACATTACATTGTTGGAATTGAGGCGATAAGCGCTTCGATATCGCAATCCTCCCCTTTGAAAGTCAACTTTGCCTGCTCGTAAAAAGGCATGCGCGCAGCATAGTTTTGCGGGATGAATTCCGCCAGTTCCTCAGGCGTACGGTTCATCACCACGGGACGTTTCACTTTGGATTGCTGCAAACGAGACACAGCCGATTCGGGACTGATCTTCAAAAAGACGGTGAACCCATGTTGGTTCATCCATTCCATGTTGTCGTTGAAACACGCCGTGCCGCCTCCAGTGGAGATCACGACATTGTCAAGCTGTTCCGTATCGTGCAAGATCTGAGTCTCCAACTTACGATACAGTGGCTCGTCGTATTTGTTGAAAAAATCGTTGATGGAGATGTGGTACTTCTCCTCAAACAGACGATCGGTGTCGTACGACTCCACGCCAAGCCGCTTCGCCAGCCGTTTGGCTGTCGTTGACTTGCCAGCGCCCATGTAACCGACCAGGTAGATCCTCATCGACGGCTATTATTTGCGTTTGCAGAAGTTGTCCAGCTCCTGTTGCATTTGGTTCAGTTCACTGCGCAACCTACTGGTTTCCCGCCCATATTGCTCAATGATCTCTGGAGAGCCGTAAACACACGACATCTCGCGTTCTTCCACGATGGCCTTGAGCTCATCTACTCGAGCCTTCAACTCTTTCTTGGTCATCTTTTGACCATTGATTTCAACCGTTCGGTTAGAACAGCATGCCCCCACAAAAAGGGCTGTAATGGCCAACACGCCAATCCATGCTTTTTTGAATGTCCTTTTCATCCGTCAAACGCTTTGTTTTCTGCAAAGATAACGATTTTTCTCACACGAGGCAACTCAACACGTTTTTTATCAACAAATTATCAACACCCTTATCAACATTCCGTGTTGATAAATCAAGCCTTCGCGCGCGCTTCTAATAGGTGGCAATTGCTTATTTTTGTCCATTAAGGCTTCTGGAAAGAATAGAATAGCAAAACAAAATAAGTATCAATAAATTAAAGAATTATTATGATGAAACGTAAACTTTCTTTCTTGATGGCAGCACTCATGCTGTTGTCATTCCTCGCCCACCCATTTTGGACGATGGGACAAAACACCTTCGAGAAGGTCACTTCCACGCCTAACGACTGGTCAGGCGAATACCTTCTGGTATATGAAGCGGATTCAGCCTATTACTGGACTGGAGTTGATGTAGCCTATTGTTACGAAACAGCGACTATTGAAAACGGTATCATTTCAGCCAATCCCGCTGTCACCCTTATGATTGAATCCATGGATGATGGTGGCTATTCCATAATGGTAAATGGCGGAACCAACAATGGCAAGTACATTTCCGGAGTAAACGGCAGCAATACCATTAGCTTTGGCGACACTCCCACAATAAACTCGTTGGAGTATGACAATGGTGTTGTGATTACCTCAAATACCAGTGTCATGAGGTATAACTATGCTTCCAACCAAAAGAGATTCCGTTATTATAAGTCTTCATCTTACGCTGCGCAGCAGCCCGTCCAACTTTACAAAAGGAGCGGCGGAAGCGCCACTCCCACCGTCGCTACCCCAACATTTACTCCAAATGGAGGCACCTTTTTCCCTATCGTGGAAGTTGTAATTTCATGCGCAACTGAAGGCGCCACCATTCACTATACTACCGACGGCTCTACACCCAACGCCAACAGCAATACCTACAGTGCGCCACTTAACATCTATGAAACCATTACGGTGAAAGCCATAGCGATGAAAACCGGCATGAACAACAGCGCTGTGGCCACTGCAACATTTACCCTCGGGCAACAGGGAAATACTATTACCAACATCCCAGACCTTTGGGAATTTGCTACAAGTGTCGGCACCAATGCAACATCCGTCAGCGTGACTTTCAACGACTGGTATGTAACGGGCGTGAAGGGCGGCCAAGCTATCATTTCGGACGGACAATATGGCTTCGTCATTTATCAGTCGGGACACGGTTTTACAGCTGGCGACAAACTGAACGGAACGGTTAGCTGCAATGCCCTGCTCTATCAAAACCACTATGCAGAACTCACAGGCATCCATGCTACAGACCTCACGGTTACTCCTGGACAGGAAATGCCTATGCTTTCCACAACGATCGGAGAACTCGAAGTCAGAAACTATGGAACTCCTATAGACTTAGGCACACTTACTTATAATGGATCACAATTCGTTGACGAAGACGGGAATACCATCACGCCTTACAACAATTTCAACCTCAGCCCCAATCCCGTCACATCGTTGGAAAACGGCAAGCAGTACAATGTGAAAGGTGTATCTATCATTTATTGGAACAATTCGGGTCAAACTCAACAAATTGCCCCCCGTAGTGCCGATGACTTCGAAGAAGTGTCGTCACCAACAGGAACCGTCGCCACCCCGCAATTCATTCCCGGTGGAGGCAATTACACGGAAGCCGTAGAGGTCACCATCGAATGCGAGACGCAAGGCGCAACCATCTACTATACCCTCGACGGCACTGATCCGGTGATGTCAGCCACAGGCGGCAATGCCACACAATACACCTCACCGCTTAGTATTAGCGAAAACGCCACCGTGAAAGCCATTGGCGTGAAGGAAGGCATGACCAACAGCGCCATTGCCACGGCCGAATACACCTTCAATTCCGGCTCAACGCTCATCACCATTGCGGAAGCAAGAGCTCTGGCAAACGACCAATATGCTTTGGTCCAAGGCGTTATCACCTTTATTGACGGCAAGAATGTTTACATTCAAGACGAAACCGCCGGCATCGACCTTTTCCTCAACAGTGCAGTGAACACCCTGAACTTGGGCGACTTAGTGCAGGCTTACGGCAAAAGATCCGTGTACAAAGGACTTGTGGAACTATCGGACATAGATCCAACCGACCAAGCTGAATTTAGTGTCATCTCCACTGGCAACCAACTTCCGTTGGCTGAACAATCCATCGCTTACATCCTCGATGATGCCGCTGGACCTAACACCCTCCAATCCACACGTGTAAAGATTATAGATGCCACTGTTGGCGCCATCAACACTAGCAACAACACCCCCATCACACAAAACGGTAGCACGCTCAACATCTATAAGATACCTACCGTTCAAGGACTCGAAGAAGGCGATGTCATCACTGTAATCGGCATCATCGGATGCTACAACGACCCACAATTACGCGTTGCTTCAGCCGACGATATCACCGTCAATGGACAGCAGACTGAAACCGTGGCCACCCCAACATTCTCTCCTGCCGCAGGCACCTATACCGAGGCACAAACCGTGACGATCAACTGTGCCACACAAGGCGCCCACATCTTCTATACGACGGATGGCTACGATCCCACTCCCAACAGTGCTCTGTATGAATCGCCGATCACCATCAGCGAAACCACCACGGTGAAAGCCATTGCCATGAAAGACGGCATGAACGATAGCCAAATTGCTTCCGCCCTTTATACCATCAGCAACACACCGCAGAACGCAACGGAATATACCTTGATCACCAGCACCAACGCCCTTATCCCAGGCGACAAATACATCATTGTCGGTATCAAGAGCGACACCTACAAAGCCTTAGGAAGACAAAACACCAACAATAGAGTCGCCGTTGACGTCACTCCTTCCGATAACGTCATCAGCCTCATTCCTGCCGCAGTCGCAAACGACACCACGGTGTTTGAACTCACCTTGGGTCAAGACGGCAACAACTGGACCTTGTATGATGCAGTAAACGGAGGCTATCTCTATGCCGCAAGTTCAACAGCCAACTATTTGAAAGTTCAGGCAGAAAACGATGCCAACGGACAATGGACCATCGAAATTGCTTCCGACGGCGTGGCCACCATCAAGGCACAAGGCGAAAACACACGCAACTGGTTACGACTCAATAACAATGGATCGCCATTCTCATGCTATGCCAATGGCCAACTTGACGTCTATCTCTACAAGGCCGGCGACGCCCCCACACCGCCAACGCCAACCTATTACACAGTGAGTGTTGCCGAAGGCATCGCCAACGGTACCGTGACCGTTAATCCAACCTCGGCACAGGAAGGCGACATCATCCATGTGACTGCCACACCAGCTGGAGGTTATGAGCTGGCCACCTTGACTTACAACGTGACTGGAGCGGCACCTGTCAATATCGACCAAACCACCATGCAGTTTGCCATGCCCGCCGCCAATGTCACCGTGAATGCCACCTTCAGCGGCATCCAACCCATAACCATCGCGGAAGCAAGAGCCCTTGCCACCAACCAGCATGCACGGGTTCAAGGCGTGGTGACCTTCATTGACGGACGCAATGTTTACATCCAAGATGAAACGGCCGGCATCGACCTGTATATGAACAACAACACCGTTCCTGCCAACCTCGCCATTGGCGACATGGTGACGGCCTACGGCCAGATTGCCAACTTCAAAGGCCTTGTCGAGCTTTCAGGCATCAACGGCAACAACGCCAACGAATTCAGCATCGTTTCCAACGGCAACGACCTCCCGTTGGCTGTAAAGACCATCGCTGAAATCATGGATGACTTCCAGACGGAAACCAACATGCTGCAATCCACACGTGTCCAGATTGTGGATGCCACCCTCGGAGCCATCAACAACAATAACAACACGCCCATCATCCAAGATGGAAGCACGATGAACATCTACAAGCTGCCCGTCATTGACGACCTAATGGAAGGCGACCTCGTTACCGTAATCGGTGTCATCGGATGCTATAACAACCCGCAACTCCGTGTGAACAGCGCTGACGATGTGGAGTTCATACATCCCATCTATCCTATTTTGAGCGCCAACCCGAACACCTTGACGGCCCTCAACTACATCTACGAGGAAGGTCCGTCAGAGATCAAGACCTTTGCGCTTAGCGGCAACAATCTTGAGGGAGCCATCCACATCTATCCATCGGAGAACTTTGAGATTTCTTCGGCTGGCGGCGAGTATTTCGTTCCTGAGAGCTGCATCAATATCAATGGTGCTAGCCACTTCAACAACCTCCCCATCTATGTGCGCCTGAAAGCCGGACTCGAGGTTGGTAACTATCAGGAAACCATCCAGGCCAGTTCAGAAAACGCCCAAACGATTTCGATTTCCGTCAGCGGAAGTGTCACCAATGCCCAACCGCCACAACCACCACAACCGTCGAGCGACTATGTACGCCTCAGCGACATCTCGCAACTCGGCAATGGTTCCAAGGTCATCTTCGCCGCAAGATTCGACGACAATGCCACCGACTATTATGCCATGACCGCCCAAACCTCAGGCAAACCCGAAGGCGTGCTCTTCAGCAGCGTCGTCGATACGGACGAAACATTGCCAGGTAGCATCGTCGACGAAGAGGACAACTTCTATTGGACCGTGGCCACCGACGGCACCAACTACACCTTCACCAATGCCAACGGTGACATGCTCGGTTATACAAGCAGCACCAACTTCTCCACAGGCGGCGAAAACGTCAACTGGACCATCTCGTTTGCAACTTCCGAAGCCTCGGCCATGGTTCCGAACTATAGCGGCTTCGTTGTCACCAACGCCAACATTACCAACAGAGCCTTCGCTTTGAACGGCAACCACAACTACGGTCCGTATCACACTCAGAACATGGGTGGCGAGAATTACAACTTCTTCCTTGACATGTTCGCCACAGCAGGCTCAGGCGGCACCCCGACTTGTGCCACGCCAACCTTCTCACCGGAAGGCGGCACCTATTACGAGGTTCAATATGTGACCATCAACTGTTCCACTGCCGATGCCACCATCTACTATACCTTAGATGGCAGCGACCCGACTCCGAACAGTTTGGAATACATCGATCCGATCACTGTTGATGCCAACACTACCATCAAGGCCATTGCCATAAAGGAAGGCTTCAACGACAGCAACATCGCCACAGCGGAATACACCATCATCCTTGGTGCCGCGACCACCTTCTTCCAAGACTGGGAAGGCGACATGAATGGCTGGACCTTTGTCTCCGTGATTGGCGAAAAGTATTGGACGATCAATGAACATAGCAACAACCACTACGCGTATGCCAACGGCTACAATGGCGGTGTCAATGAACAGTGGTGCATCTCACCCGCCTTCAACCTCGACAATTACAGCGATGTCACCTTGAGTTTCCTGAATGCCAAAAACTACACCGGTCCAGATGTTCAAGTGTTCTTCTCCAACGATTATGACGGTGAGGATCCAACTGAAGCCACGTGGACCGAACTTGAATTCGTCAAGTCAACCGGTTCATGGGCTTGGACAGAATCCGGTTCCATCTCTCTTGATGGCTTCGCTGGCACCAACTGCTACATCGGCTTCAAATACACCTCCACAGAGGATCAAGCCGCCGCTTGGGAAATCGACGACATCGCCCTCGTTGGATTCACCTCAGATCCTTACCTCACGGTGACGCCAACCTCACTGTCCGGCTTCACACATATCGTTGGTGAAGGTCCATCGGCATCACAGACATTCGTCATCTCCGGTGGCAACCTGCCTGAAGATCCCAACGGGTTGTCTGGTGTGACCATCTCATGCAACAACAGTTACTATGAGATGTCACTCGATAATGTGGATTACTACCCATACCTTGGCATTTCTGTTGTCGGAACACTTGAACCCACGACCATTTATGTCAGACTCAACGGTGAAGAGGTGGGAACCTACGAAGGCACCATCACCATTGAAGACCAAGCCAATGCTACAGTCTCCTTAAGCGGTAGTGTGACAGAGCCGCCAGTTCCTGGCAACGACTGGAACCGTATCGGTTCGCTGGCCGACCTCCACAATGGCGACCAGGTCATCATCGCCTCGCGTTACGATGCCACCATCGGCAATGGCTACTATGCCATGACCGCTGGCGTCTCCGGCAAACCTGACGGCGTCCTCTTCACCTCAGTAAACAACAACGGTGTGGAAACCCTGCCTGCCGAAATCACCGATGAAGCCGACACCTATCTCTGGAATGTGACCGTGGACGGCGATGTCATCACCCTTACCAACGTCGATGGTGACGCCCTCGGCTACAGCAGCAGCACCAACTTTGCAGGCAACACCAGCATCGAATGGACCATCGCCTTCGAAACTGCCGGTGAAAACGCCATGGTTCCCAATTACACTGGTTTCTTGATCACCAATGCCGAGACCACCAACCGTTGCATCGTGATGAACGCCAACAATAAGTTTGGCGCTTACCACACCAACAACATCAACAGTCCAGACTACAACTTCTATCTCGACCTCTTTGTGCAAGGCGGCAGTTCAACTCCGACCGTTGCAACACCTGTCTTCAGCATGGCATCAGGAACCTATTATGAGGAGATCGACGTGGAGATTAGCTGCACCACCGAAGGTGCCGTCATCTATTACACCACCGACGGCAGCGACCCGACTACGGCTTCCGACATCTATTCTGACGCCATCCATGTTGACCAAGACATGACCCTCAAGGCCTTTGCCACGAAGGAAGGCTTTGACGACAGCGGCATTGCCACAGCCAACTATGTGATCAACACCGGACTGGTTGTCATCCTCAATCAGGATTGGGAAGGCGAAATGGACGGTTGGACCTTCGTCACCGTTGAAGGCAACAAGCCATGGTCCATCGGAACCTACGGCGGCAACAAGTATGCTTACGCCAATGGATACAGTGATGACGTTGACAACGAACAATGGTGTATCTCACCCGCCTTCAACCTCGACAACTACGCCGGCCAAAACGTGGTGCTCACCTTCAGGAACGCCACCAAATTCGACGGCCCGGCACTCGAGCTGTACTTCGCCGACGACTATGACGGACAGGATCCCACCAGTGCATCATGGCAACCCTTGTCATACATCCAGTCGGAAGGCAACTATGTGTGGACCGAATCAGGCGAAATCTCGATGAACGCCTTCGGCGGAACGGCCTGCAACATCGGCTTCAAGTACATTAGTACAGCCAGCAAGAGCGCAGCTGCTTGGGAGATTGACGACATCATGATGACCGCCGACATGAACGACGATCCGTATCTCTCCGTCACACCGAACGCCTTGAGCGGATTCGAGTACATCGTGGACAACGGTCCATCCGATGCACAAACCTTCGTGCTCACCGGCGGCAACCTGCCTCCTGCGCCAGGTGGAGAAACGGGCAGTGTAACGCTGACGGTCAACCACCACTTCGAGATCTCACTCGATGGCGTAACCTTCACCAACAATTCTCTCACGATTCCCGATGTTGTCGGCACCCTGGCTCCCACCACCGTCTATGTCAGGCTGAACGGCTTGATGCTCGGCCACTACGAAGGCGTTGTCACCATCGAAGACTTCGTTGAAACCACAGTGGCCCTCAGTGGCGATGTGGTTTTCGACGCCGATGTCAACGAGATGCTGGCAGAGAACGTCAAGGTTTGGAACCGCGACAATGAAATCATGATCGAGAACAACAGTGGCAACACCGTGAACATGGTGGTGTACAACATCCTCGGTCAGCCTGTGATGAGCAAGAGCATTGCCACAGGCTCCATGATTCTGTCGCATCATCTCATGAGCGGTATGTACGTCGTCACCTTGAGTAATAACCAGGGAACAGTATCGACCAAGATCGTTGTGAGATAACCACCGCGTCAAGCGGAAAAAAGCAGGGCCGGCGCGTTGCGCCGGCCCTTTTGCTATTTCATCAAACCTCTATAAAAAGCCTGGGATAAGGTTATGGTAATTGAAATAGCTTATTGCATTTTCACTTTTCTCAGATCCAACAAATTCGTCGGGTTGCTCTTCAAACCCGAAACATCCTTGTTGACAAAGCACAACACCTCATCATAAAACAGCACCACCACCGGGGCATCCAACATCATCAGGCTGTCCATCTGGGAATAATAGCGAGTGCGCTCCTCCACATCTTCACACGCCATGGCCTTGTCGTATAACCGATCATAGCGCTTGTTGGAATAATGGGAATAATTGGGACCTACTGGAGCAAAGTTCGAAGTGGTGAACAAAGAAAGGTAGTTCTCCGCATCGGGATAGTCTGCCACCCAAGAAGCGCGGAAAAACGACAGGCTGCCGTTCGCCTTCATACTGCGCATGGTGGCAGGAGGCATCACCTCCATCTTACACTGCAAGCCGATCTGCTCCACCTGCGATTGCACAAACTTGCCTATATCGGCATATTCGGCAGTGGTTGACAGGTTTAGCTCATGGCCTTCCAACTGATAGTCCTTTACCAAATGCTGAGCCTTTTTGAGATCGTAATCATAGCCAATGCTGTCACGATGACCGGGCAATCCAGCGGGAATCATGCCACCCGTGCCGGCAATGCCGATGCCGTTGCGCAAGTAACGCAACATCTTGTCACGATCGATGCTGTAATTCACCGCCTGACGCAAGGCACGCGAACGATCGACTCCCAAGTTGTCGTTCGGATCCATGAAAAAACTGATGTATTCCGTATTCAGAAAAGGTCCCCTGATCAAGTCAATCTTGTCCTGGTATTTTTGGCGCAGGTCGCCATCGTAAGTCAGCAATTCGTCCTTATAACGCGCATCGATGCCCGACATGAAGTCGAACTTGCCCTTGATGAACTCCAAGAAGGCCACCTGACGGTCGATAAGGAAGCTGATGGAAACGGCATCAAGATATGGAAGCCGCTCTCCCCGCTCATCCGTCTCAAAATAGTCGGGATTTCTGCGAAACACCAACTTCACGCCTTCATTCCAATATTGGAAACGGAACGGGCCCGTACCTACTGGATGCCTTCTAAAGTCATTGCCATAATAGTCCACCGCTTCCTTTGGAACGATGGACGCGTAGGTCATTGAAAGAATGCCGAGAAAAGGCGGGAAAGGATTGGCCAACTGGACCTTGAAGGTGGTGTCGTCAACGGCCTCAAAGGCATAATGACCGTCGTCGTGCGCCACCATGGCAAAAATCCAAGAACCTGGTGAGTTCAAGGTTTTGTCAACAACACGGTTGAAAGAGAAACACACATCCTCGGCGTTGACACAACGCGATTGCGGTATGGATTCGTCCTCATGGAATCGGATGTCGTTCCTCAAATGAAAGGTATAGGTCTTGCCATCCTCGCTGATATCCCACGAACGCGCCACGCGAGGCGTCACATTCATCTCCTCGTCAAATGCCACCAAACTGCTGAAGAGCTGGTTGCAAGCCCAGATGTGAGGCAAGTCTTTGGCATAGATGGGATCGAGGGTCATGATGCCCGACGATTCATTGTACTTGAAGATGGATAGGCCTTCGTTGGGGTTCTCCCTCTTTCCACAGGAGAAGAGGCCCAGCAACAGCAAAACCCAAATATACCTCTCTATTCTCACCTCTCTATTCTCAGCTCCTAAAACCGACGACTTCCGTCCTCAAATTCATCAAGTACTTGTTGTAATCCAGGTCGTTCCGATCCTGCTCCTTCTCAAGGGCCAGGTCGATCACCTCCAACATGCTGCTCACATAATGGAAGTTCAATCCTGAGATGTAATCCTCATTGATATCCTTGATGTCGCGCTCATTGTCGATGGAAAGGATGAGTTCGGTGACACCGTTGCGCTTGGCGGCCAGGATCTTCTCCTTGATGCCACCTACAGGCAGCACACGGCCACGGAGGGTAATCTCACCCGTCATGGCCAACTGTCCCTTGACCTTGCGTTGCGTAAAGGCGGAAGTCAATGCAGCAAGCATGGTGATACCTGCCGACGGACCGTCTTTCGGCGTGGCGCCTTCCGGGATATGCACATGGACGTTCCATGCGTCGAACACCTCGGAGTTGATCTCCAGCAAGGAAGCATGCGCCTTGATGAATTCATAGGCGATGGTAGCCGATTCCTTCATCACCTCGCCGAGGTTGCCCGTCAAGGAGAGATGGCCGCCGCCGTGACTCAAGCTCACCTCGATGGAAAGGATCTCCCCTCCCACCGAAGTCCAAGCCAGACCTGTGGCCACACCTGGCATGGTGTGCTTCACCTCGTCCTCGTCGTGATGCATCGGCACGCCCAAAACTTTCTGGAGTTCCTTTTTGGTCACCTTCTTCTCAACGGCTTGGTCCATCACCACATCCTTGGCACGGGCACGCATCACATCGGCGATCTTGCGTTCCAGGTTACGGACGCCAGCCTCGCGGGTGTAGTCATCGATGATCTGCATCACAATCTCCTTCGAGAACGAGATTTGCTTGGCATCCATGCCGTGTTCCTTGAGCTGCTTCGGAATCAGGTGACGCTTGGCGATTTCATACTTCTCCTCGCGGAGATAGCCGCTCAGGTCGATGATCTCCATACGGTCGCGCAAGGCGGGATGGATGGTTGACAAGGTATTGGCCGTGGCGATAAAGAGGATCTTCGAGAGATCGTAATCCAACTCCAGGAAGTTGTCGTAGAAGGTCGAGTTCTGTTCGGGATCGAGGATCTCCAGCAGGGCCGCCTGCGGGTCACCGTTGATGTTGTTGCCGCTGACCTTGTCGATCTCGTCAAGCACAAACACAGGGTTGCCCGACTTCACCTTCCTCAGGCTTTGGATGATACGTCCCGGCATGGCGCCGATATAGGTCTTACGATGACCACGGAGTTCCGACTCATCGCGAAGTCCGCCCAGCGACATCCTGATATACTTGCGGTTCAAGGCACGGGCAATCGACTTGCCCAGGGAGGTCTTACCCACACCGGGAGGACCCACCAGGCAAAGGATGGGCGCTTTCATGTCGTTCTTCAACTTCAGTACAGCAAGATGCTCGATGATGCGTTCCTTCACCTTGTCGAGGCCGAAGTGGTCGGCATCCAAGATACGTTGGGCACGCTTCAAGTCGAAGTTGTCCTTGGTGTATTCCATCCAGGGCAGATCCACCAGATATTGCAGGTAGTTCAGCTGGATGCCATATTCCGCGGCCTGTGGATTGGTTCGTTCCAGTTTCTTGAGCTCACGGTCAAAGACCTCCTCCACGTCCTTGGGCCATTTCTTCTTCGCTGCCTTGGCCTGCAGTTCCTTCACATCCTGTTCGTTGGGTGTACCGCCCAACTCCTCTTGGATGGTCCGCAGTTGTTGGTTCAGCAGGAACTCGCGTTGTTGCTTGTCGAGGTCGGTCTTGACCTTGCTTTGGATCTGTTGTTTCAGCTCAATCATCTGTTGGGCTGTGGAAAGGATGCCCAACAGGTTGTTGGCCATATCTACGATGTCGGTGCACTCAAGCAACATCTGCTTTGAAGGCAGATCGACATCGACGTTGCTGGCGACGAAGTTCAGCAAGAATACGGGATTGTCGATGTTCTTGATGGCAAAGTCGGCCTCCTCGGGAAGGCGTTGGCTGCGCGAGATGACCTGCACGGCCAGTTCCTTGACCGATTGGATCAAGGCCTTGAAGCTGCGGTCGCGTGGGACCTCACCTGTGCTATCGTAGGGTCGGACGGCAGCGATGAAATAAGGCTCCATCTGCTTGATTTCCGTCAGTTGGAAACGGCGTTTGCCCTGGATGATGACGGTAAGGTTGCCGTCGGGCATCTGCAGGGTCTTGATGATCTGCGCCACGGTGCCGACGGGATAAAGGTCGGCAATACCGGGATCCTCCACGTTGGAATCCTTCTGTGCCACCACGCCGATGGGCTTTCTCTTCTTATAGAATTCTTTGACCAGTCGGATGGACTTGTCGCGTCCCACCGTGATGGGAATCACCACGCCGGGATACAGCACCGAGTTGCGCAACGGCAAAATGGGCAATTCCTCAGGCACTTCATCATCGCTCGAGACCCTGATCTCATCGATGGTGAGGACTGGGATGAACTCCGGATTGTTGGTGTCCATCATGTCGGTCATCAGAATGTCGTCATCTATTATTTTCATGCTTATTTCGTCGCTGACAAAAAAAGCCCTCGAAGCAATCTCGAGAGCTTTCTTTGATTCTTACACCTTTATAATTACTTCGTTTCTTTCTTCTCGAAGAACTTCTTGTACTTGCTGTTGAACTTATCAACGCGACCGGCGCTGTCAACAAGCTTCATCTTACCAGTATAGAAGGGGTGTGATGTGCTGGAGATTTCAAGCTTCACCAAAGGATATTCGTTACCGTCTTCCCAGACGATGGTTTCCTTGGTGTTAATAGTGGAACGAGACAGGAAGGTCTGTTCGTTGGACATATCTTTGAAAACAACCAGACGATAGTTCTTAGGGTGAATGTCTTTTTTCATCGCTTTCTTTCCTTTAAATTTTGAGTGTGCAAAAGTACGACTTTTTTTTGAACTGGCAATACTTTCTGAAACTTTTTTTTCATCGGTCTATTTTATTTTTAAATAAGGTTGTTTTACCAGATTTTAAGTTGTACCTTTGCGCCACTTTAACAGAATAGTAACAACTTTAATATTATTTAAAAATGAAACAGGCTTATAACTTCAATGCAGGCCCCTGCGTCCTGCCAAAGCAAGCTATTGAAAGCACCGTCAAGGCGCTTTATGATTTCGACAACACTGGCATCGGCATCGCCGAGATTTCACACCGCACCCCGGGTTGGGAGCGCATCATGGCTGAGACCCGTCAGCTGTGGCGTGACCTCCTCAACATCCCTGAGGAGTACGAAGTCCTCTTCCTCGGTGGTGGTGCCAGCACCCAGTTCTTCACTGTTCCCGCCAACCTGATGAAGACCAAGGCCGCCTACCTCCAGACCGGCGTCTGGGCCAAGAAGGCCGCCAAGGAAGCCAAGCTGTTCGGCAAGGTTGACATCGTCGCTTCTTCCGAAGAGAAGACCTACACCTACATCCCGAAGGGCTACACCATCCCGCTGGATGCCGACTACTTCCACATCACTACCAACAACACCATCTACGGTACTGAGATCAAGTACGACATGGACTGCCCCATCATGCTGGTTGCTGACATGAGCTCCGACATCATGAGCCGTCCCGTCGACGTGAAGAAGTACGGCCTCATCTACGGTGGCGCCCAGAAGAACGTCGGCCCCGCTGGCGTGACCTTCGTCATCGTCAAGAAGAGCATCCTCGGCAACATCGGCGACCGCGCCTATATGAACCCGCTGCCGACGATGGTTGACTTCCGCACCCACGCTGCTGAAGAAGCCAAGAACATCTCCATGTTCAACACCCCGCCCGTACTGCCTATCTTCATGATGCACGAGACCCTCGTGTGGTTGAAGGACACCATCGGTGGCGTCGAGGCTATGAACAAGATCAACACCAAGAAGTCCAACATGCTCTACGAAGAGATCGACCGCAACAGCATGTTCGTCGGCACCGCCGAAAAGGAAGACCGTTCCATCATGAACCACTGCTGGGTCATGGCTCCCGGTTACGAGGACAAGCAAGACGCCTTCATGGCCTTCGCCAAGGAGCGCGGCATGGTCGGCATCAAGGGTCACCGCAGCGTCGGTGGTTTCCGCGCCAGCCTTTACAACGCCTGCCCGATTGAGGCCGTCGAAGCCCTCGTCCAGTGCATGCAGGATTTCGAAAAAGCGAACAAGTAAACTGATTAACTGAACAACTGAATAACTGAATCACTATGAAAGTATTAGTTGCTACTGAAAAGCCTTTCGCCAAGATCGCCGTTGACGGCATCCGCGAAGTCGTTGAGAAGAACGGCTATGAACTGGCTCTTTTGGAAAAATACACCGATGTCAATGACCTCTACAAGGCCGTTGCCGATGCCGACGCCCTGATCGTCCGCTCCGACAAGGTCACCAAGGAAGTCCTCGACCACGCCAACAACCTGAAGATCGTGGTTCGCGCCGGCGCCGGTTTCGACAACCTCGACCTCGAGGCTTGCACCGCCAAAGGCGTTGTCGCCATGAACACCCCCGGCCAGAACAGCAACGCTGTGGCTGAGCTCGTGATGGGCATGTTGGTCTATGCCGTCCGTAACTTCTACAACGGCAAGAGCGGCACCGAACTGATGGGCAAGAAACTCGGCCTCCTCGCCTTCGGTAACGTGGGTCGCAACGTGGCTCGCATCGCCAAGGGCTTTGGCATGGATGTCTATGCTTTCGACGAGTTCATCCCTGCCGAGAAGATTGAGGAAGCCGGCGTCCACGCCGTTGCCAACCGCGACGCCCTCTTCGAGACCTGCGACGTGGTGAGCCTCCACATCCCGGCCACTGCTGAGACCAAGCAGAGCATCAACTACGCCGTGGTGAACAAGATGCACAAAGGCGGCATCCTCGTGAACACTGCCCGCAAGGAAGTCATCAATGAGCCCGAACTGCTCAAGCTGATGGCAGAACGCACTGACCTCAAATACATCACCGACATCATGCCGGATGCTGACGCCGAATTCAAGGCCTTCGAAGGCCGTTATTTCGCTACGCCCAAGAAGATGGGCGCCCAAACAGAAGAAGCCAATATCAACGCAGGCTTGGCTGCCGCCAACCAAATCGCCGATTTCTTTAAGACTGGCAACAAGCGTTTCCAAGTTAACAAATAAGTATGAACATCCAAGAAAATCAGAAAGCAGCACCCTTTTTCAAATTTGAAAACCTCCGCATTTACCACAAGTCACTGATGTTCTCCCAGGCGGCGCTCGCCATTCTCGACACCGTCAAGAACGAAAGTGACAAAATGGTCGCCCAACAGCTCTTCGAAGCTGCATCTATGATTACGAACAACATTATTGAAGGCTCATCCGCCAACAAGAATGCGTTCATCGGATATCTACAACAAGCTAAAGGCAACATCCGCACCTGCGTCACCTATACGGCGCTGCTGCTCAACCGGAACGTTATCGACGAAGAACAGTCGAACGACATCCGCAACGAGCTTATCGAGCTCACGAAGATGGCAGGCGCACTGATTGTCTCACTACAAGGAGAAAACAACTAACTATTAACTGTAAACTGCAAATCGTAAACTGACATGTCAATCATCAAACCTTTCAAAGGATGGCGTCCCGGTGTGGATATCGTCCAGAAACTGGCATCAAGACCATACGACGTGCTGAATACCGAAGAAGCCCGCAAGGAATGCGAAGGCAACCCCTACAGCCTGCTCCACGTGACCAAGGCTGAGATCGACCTTCCCGAAGGCTACAAGGACAGCGACCTCGAGACCTATCTGAAAGTCGTCGAGAACTTCAACTCGTTCAAGGACTTCGGATGGCTCAAGCAAGACCAGGAGGAGAAGCTCTACATCTATGCCCAGAGCATGAACCCCACCGAAGCCAACGCCCATTGGCAGTATGGCATCGTGGCCTGCGCCTACAGCGAGGACTACGTCAACAAGATCATCAAGAAGCATGAGCTTACCCGCAAGGACAAGGAAGAGGACCGCATGAAGCACGTCCGCCTCACCAACGCCAACGTGGAGCCTGTGTTCTTCGCCTACCCTGCCGTGGCTGAGATTGATGCCATCGTCAACAAGATCATTGCCGAGAAGCCCATCTACGACTTCATCGCCAAGGAAGACGGCTTCGGCCATCGCTTCTGGGTCATCGAC
The DNA here is from genome assembly GCA_017549805.1 of Bacteroidales bacterium. Lineage (GTDB taxonomy): Bacteria > Bacteroidota > Bacteroidia > Bacteroidales > F082 > Limimorpha. The sequence goes on along the minus strand of JAFYNJ010000019.1, from coordinate 33,067 downwards.
GACAAGGCCATTATCGCCCGCCTCGTCGAGCTCTTCGCCACCAAGGTTCCGGCCATGTACATCGCCGACGGTCACCACCGCAGCGCTGCCGCCGCCCTCGTTGGCCAGGAGAAGAAAGAGAAGAATCCAGCCCATACCGGCAAGGAGGAATACAACTACTTCATGACCGTCATTTTCCCCGACAACCAGCTGAACGTCATCGACTACAACCGCGTTGTCAAGGACCTCAACGGCCTCACCAAGGAGCAGTTCCTCAACGCCCTCAACGACGCCTACGTGGTTGAAGACATGGGTACCGAGATCTACAAGCCTGCCAAGCTCCATGAGCACAGCATGTACCTCGACGGCCATTGGTACAAGATGACCGCCAAGGCTGGCAAATACGACGACAACGACCCGATCGGCGTGCTGGATGTCAAGATCCTCAGCGACCATGTGTTGGACAAGATTCTCGGCATCAAGGACCTCCGTACCGACAAGCGCATCGACTTTGTCGGCGGCATCCGTGGTCTCGGCGAATTGAAGCGTCGCGTGGACAATGGCGAAATGAAGGTCGCCTTCGCGCTCTATCCAGTGAGCATGAAGCAGATCATCGACATCGCCGACACCGGCAACATCATGCCTCCCAAGACCACTTGGTTTGAGCCCAAGCTCAGATCCGGTCTGGTAATCCACTCGCTGGATTAATTCGGAATTCCGAATTCGGAATGAGAATGAACAAACACGGGGCAAGTTTTCTGCTTGTCCCGTGTTTTTAATCCAATGGCAATGAACATTAACCCCAACCTCATCAAGCACTACACCGATCACCTACGGTTGGAGCTTTCGCTGTCCGACAACAGCGTGGAGGCCTATTGCCATGACGTCAACCTGTTTCTGGAATACCTGGAAAACCAAAAGCATTCGACCGACATCGATGCCATCAAGCAAGAGACCATCGAAAACTTCTTTGCCTATCTCTATGATCTGAACATCGGTGCCACCTCCCAAACTCGCATCCTTTCGGGATTGAAGTCACTCTATCGTTTCCTGCTTCAGGAAAACCTGGCCTCGAAAGACCCGACGGAACTCATTTCCTCACCTTCCAAAGGAAGACATCTGCCGGAAGTGCTGAGTTACGAGGAAATCCAAAAGATGATCGACGGCATCGACCTCAGCCAACCTAACGGGCATCGCAACAAAGCCATGATCGAGGTGATGTATTGTTGCGGACTACGCGTCTCAGAACTGATCAACCTTCAGATTAGCAGTATTTACAAAGACGACGGATTCCTGCGCATCTTCGGCAAGGGGAGCAAGGAACGTTTGGTGCCCATTGGCAACTCCAGCCTGAAAATCCTCTTCCAATACATAGACGGAGCCAGAAAGCACATCGCAGTGAAACCCAAGTTTACCGATACGGTATTCCTCAACAGCCGTGGCACGGGATTGACACGACAGTCCGTTTTTCTCTTGGTCAAGGAATTGGCTGAACAGAACGGCATCCAAAAGACCATTAGCCCGCACACCTTTAGGCACAGCTTTGCCACCCATCTGTTGGAAGGCGGCGCCAACCTGTTAGCCGTACAACAAATGCTCGGCCATGCCAGTGTCAGCACGACCGAGATCTATACTCATATTTCAGATGATTTGCTAAGAGAAACCCTTGTTGATTTCCACCCTAGACTTAAAAAAGATAAAAGATAAGAGATAAAAGATAAAAGTTAACGGAAGAAAAAAAAACTCTTATCTCTTATCTTTTATCTCTTATCTAAATAATATTCCCTTGGTCATCTACGAGCACGCCCCAGCTGACAGCGGTCATTGAATCACCATCGAAGAAGAAATCGATCAAAGCATCTTCGAACGAAATACGGTGCTCACCGTCTTCCTCCTCCTCTTCCAGTTCAGAAAAGCCATTCTCACGCATCAGCTCCATCACTTGCTTGCGATTTAGGTCGAACACCTTGGTGCCATACAACACGGCATCCTTGTTCTCCGTCTCGAAACAAGCAGCCACCGATTTGGTAATGCCTTCAAAATAAATGTTGGTGTCAAGATCGTCATACTCATAGAAAATGGAACGGTTTCCCGTCTCCTCCATATCGCTGAGTTCCTCGTAAAAGTTGGGTGCGCCCAGTATCTTCACGGCATCATCCAAAGCCATCCCGAACGGTATTTCACCAAAACCTTTCAATGGCTCAATAACAAAGTTTTTCATCACGTTTTTTGTGTTTTTTCATAATCGTTTCGAGCCGTGAAAATAAGGCTTTTTATTGATATGGAAGCCGATAATAAATTTAGATTGATTCTAAATTATAAAGTCATTCGAAGCGAATCGACTTGGACGGACGAATACGGTTGATGATACTCGTTGGGATCAGCAACATTAAAATCCAAAGGACAAAGGTCCCGGCATTGAGCAGCAGCACCGTGACAAGATGCAATTCGATGGGTACCGAAGAGAGATAATAGGTGGCAGGATTCAGATGGATGAAACCTGTAAACCGCTGCAACAAGCAAAATCCTATCCCAATCACATTGCCGATCAGCATTCCGATAAGAAGGATACGAATGGAACGCTGCATGAACACCTTACGGACAAAAGCATCGGAAGCGCCCATGGCCTTCAGAAGGCCGATAGTTGAGGTCTTCTCGATGATGATGATCAGCAGCATGGAGATCACCGTAATGCCTGCCACAAGGAACATCAGCACCAAGATGAGCCATACATTGGTATCCAACAGATCCAGCCAGTCGAAGATCTGAGGATTGCTTTCACGGGCGGTATAGGAAGCCAGTGTACCAGGTATGCTGAAATATAATGAATTGTTGACATCCGCCATGGCATCCATGTCATCGATCCAAACCTCAACCAATCCCGTTTCATTGTCTTCCCAATGGTTCAGGCGCCGTATCTGATCCAAGTCGCAAAACACATAGCGCTCGTCAAACTCCGACAAACCCGTTTCATAGATGCCAACCACGTTGAACTTCCTACCCCTCGCCTGCATGTCTTCGTCGATAAACCACACGCGCGCCGGGTCGCCAACCGAAAGCAAAAGCTTGTTGGCGATATTCTTGGATAGCATCACGTCGTTGGAGCGCTCCCCATCAACATATTGTGGCACGACACCCTCAACCAGGTAATCCTTGAAATAGTTCCAGTCGTAATCGGCTCCAACGCCTTTCATCACTACGCCTTGGATCTCCTCATCGGTCTTGATCATTCCAGCCTTGTTGGCCACCATCTGATAATGCTTGATGCCGTCGGTCTTGTCGAGTGCCTGACTGAGTCTTTCATCCACCACAAAGGGCTGCTCCTCGTACGACTCATTCCGGTCGAGCGCCTGAATGTGGATGGGTGCCACAAAACCGACCACCTTGTCCCGTATCTGGTGCTTGAAACCCACCACCACCGCCAAGGAAATGAGCATCACGGCGATGGCCAAAGCCACACTGGTCACGGCAAGACGCATCACCGTCGAGGAGAGATGTCCCTTCGAGAGCGAAAACAATCGATCGGAGATGAATTTGGAGCCGGACATGCTATTTTGAAAGATTTTGCATTATTTTTGCAAAAATACGAATCAAGATCGAAAAATGAATTGCAAAATGAGAAATATCACACGCTTAATCCTGTTTTTGGCGCTTGGAATGAGTCTCCCGTTCCAAGGCAATGCCCAGTCCGTTCGCTTGATCCCGAAGGAACAATATGTGTCAGGCGCCCTTGATACAGAGAACTACTTCCGTCTGCTCACCGACCAGCGCGTGGGGGTTGTGGCCAACCAAACCAGCATCATAGGCAATACGCATCTTGTTGACACACTGGTGGTTTCAGGAATCAATGTAAAGCGTATCTTTACCCCCGAGCACGGCTTCCGTGGCGCTGCCGATGCCGGTGCAAAAGTCACCAACGGCAAGGATGAGAAGACTGGCATTGAAATCGCCTCGTTGTATGGCAAGACCAAGAAGCCCACACCCGAGATGCTCAAAGACATCGACGTCATGCTGTTTGACCTGCAGGACGTGGGCGTGCGTTTCTACACCTATATCTCCACCCTCACCTACGTCATGGAAGCCTGCGCCGAACAGGATATCCCCGTCATCGTGCTCGACCGCCCCAACCCCAATGGATTCTACATCGACGGACCGGTGCTGAAGGCAGAAAACAAATCGTTTGTGGGCATGCATCCCGTTCCCGTGGTGTATGGCATGACCATCGGCGAGTACGGCAAGATGGTGAACTGCGAAGGCTGGATGAAGGACGGTGTCCACTGCGAACTGACCGTAGTATCCATCCCGGGCTACGACCGCAACGCCATCTATGAGCTTCCCGTGAAGCCCTCACCCAACCTGCCCAACTGGGAAGCCGTGTATCTCTACCCCTCCCTCTGCTTCTTCGAAGGCACCATTGTCAGCGTAGGACGCGGCACCGACAAGCCTTTCCAAATTTTCGGTCATCCCGATATGCGTGGAGAGTTCAGTTTCACTCCCGAAAGCAAAGCTGGCGCCTCCAAGCCTTTGTTGGAAGGCCAACATTGTCGCGGACTCGACCTCACCGACTATGCCCACGACTATGCCGTCAACCCAGGTGAGTTGCATTTGGAATGGCTCATCAGCGCCTATCAGCAATTGAAGGACAAGTCGTTTTTCACCAACTATTTCCGTCTGCTATCGGGCGACAAGCAGTTGCAGAAGGATATTGAAAACGGAAAAAGCGCGGATGAGATCCGCGCTTCATGGGTTTCCGACCTTGAAACTTTCAAGGCCATTCGTAATAAGTACTTAATCTATTAGCTCTCAGCTTTCACCTTTCACCTTCTAATCTTTCCCGGATATTCCTTCAAAGCTTCTTCAAGGCACTTGATGGCGGCTTTCAGGTCGTCAATGCAGAGGCAGTAGGTGATACGAGCCTGATGGCGTCCCTTTTCTGGATCGGCATAAAAACCTGTGGCAGGAGCCAGCATCACGGTAGCGCCGTTGTAGCTGAAATCGGTGAGCAGCCATTGGCAGAACTTGTCGCTATCGTCGATAGGCAGGTCGATAACGGTATAGAAAGCACCCTTCGGCATCGGGCAGAAGCAGCCAGGGATCTTGTTGATGCCATCGACAATGACATTACGGCGGGTGATATATTCGTTGTAAACGCTGTCAAAGTAGGACTGCGGGGTATCGACGGCAGCCTCGGCGAAGATCTGACCGAAGCTCGGCGGCGACAAACGGGCCTGAGCCAGACGCATGGCGGTGGCATAGACCTCGCTGTTGCGGGTCACCATGCAACCAACACGGGCACCACAGGCGCTGTAACGCTTCGAGACGGAGTCGAACAGGATGGTGTTGCGCTCCAGTCCTTCCAGCTGCATCACGCTGAAGTGCTTGTGACCGTCATAGCAGAACTCACGGTACACCTCGTCGGCAAACAGATACAGGTCGTATTTCTTCACCAAACCAGCCACCTTCAGTAACTCCTCTTGGGTGTAGAGATAACCCGTAGGGTTGTTGGGGTTGCAGATCATGATGGCTCTTGTGCGCGGCGTGATGGCCTTTTCGAAGTCCTCGATAGGCGGCAAGGCAAAACCTGTCTTGATGTCGCTCGGGATGGTGACGATTTTGGCGTCGCACAGCTTGGCGAAGGTGTTGTAGTTGGTATAATAAGGTTCTGGGATGATGATTTCGTCGCCAGGATTCAGGCATACGGTGAAAGCCATCTGCAGAGCTTCGCTACCACCGGTGGTGACGATGATCTGGTTAGGAGTCACGTCGATACCGTGACGGTGATAGTAGTTGCACAGTGCACGACGATAGCTGGGAATACCGGCGGAATGGCTGTATTCCAACACACCATGGCTATCGGCCATCTTGGCGGCAGTTTCAGCCAGGGACTTCAAGGCACCACTAGGAGTCTCGATGTCAGGTTGACCGATGTTGAGATGATACACATGGACACCACGCTCTTTGGCGGCGTCAGCAAACGGAACGAGCTTCCGAATCGCTGATTGCGGAAGCTCCTGTCCTTTTTTCGATATTTGTGGCATAATCTTATTTGATTAATTTTTGTTCAGAGGAGTGCCAACGCCCGTCTCTTTTTCAGGCATGGCTTCGCCAGGCTGTTCGAGTACCTTTCCTTTGATACGCAGCACCACCGTACCATTCTTAATGGCGTTGGAGGTAACAGTCACTGACTTGTTGATCGAGCCTACTCGTGTGGTCTTATAGGTGACTTTGATCACATCCGACTCTCCAGGAAGGATGGGTTCCTTTGGCCATGAAGGGACGGTGCAGCCGCAGCTCGACTTGGGTTTCTGGATGATCAGAGGCTCATTGCCCGTATTGGTGAATCTGAATTCACATTCGCCATTGCCATTGTAAGGAATCTCACCATAGTCGTGAACCACTTTCTCAAACTCAATCTCAGGACCGTTTTGAGAAACCTTGGCATCCTGAGCCTTTGCAACTCCTGCCATCATGACAAGAACGCCGATCAATAATACAAGCTTTTTCATGTTTTATTTAATTTTAAAGATGTGCAAAAGTATAAATAATTCTTTTATCCAAAACAAAAACTTTCAAAGTTCAAAAACCATACCAAAATTTTTTCCAAAAACTCTTGCAGGAAACAAAAAATGTAGTACTTTTGCACCCCGAACAATGGCGGGATAGCTCAGCAGGTTAGAGCGTCGGATTCATAACCCGGAGGTCATGAGTTCAATTCTCATTCCCGCTACATCGACAAAAAAAAGACGGCTTTTGGCCGTCTTTTTTTGTTAAATGAATTCTCGAATCATCGAAGTCTGCGGGATTTCCTTATCCGGCACCGGCGTGAAATAATGGATGAAATGCAATAAACGATGCGCCTCGGTGTAAGCTGAACAGTTCTTCGGCACGCTGGCGAGGATGGTCTCTGCGTGGTTGCGCATCACGGCGAATTCCAGTAGATAGGAGGAGTTGAACATCATGTCGGCATTCTCCTGGAAAGGATAGATCCAGTGTTCCTCAGCAGCGATGACGTTGGGCCACTGCTCGATGGTCTGCCGAGCCGTGAAAGCACCTTTGTTAAAGTCGCGCACAATACGGCGCAACAAACGGTTGTCGCAGGTTGGGATAATGTTATGGTCGTCCAACGAAGTGCTGGTCAACGTGTTGATGAAAATGCGGAACTTCACCGCATCGGCAATCTGGTCGGTCAACTTGGGATTGAGGGCATGAATACCTTCAAGCAGTATCACAGTGTTGGCATCGAGATGAAGTTTCTTGCCATTGTATTCCTGTTTGCCGGTCACGAAATTGAACTCGGGAATGTCAACGGTCTCCCCTGCCAACAGCTTGAGCAGGTCGCGTTGTAGCTCTTCATGCTTCACAGCCTCGAAGTTATCGAAATCGTATGCCCCGTTGGGCAACTTGGGAGTGTCTTCCCTATTGACGAAATAGTCGTCCGTCGAAAACGACAACGGCTTCAATCCACATGCCATGAGTTGAATGCTGAGACGTTTGCAGAAGGTGGTCTTGCCGCTGCTGCTGGGACCGGTAATTAGCACCAAACGAACCGCATCGTCGCTGTGGTAACGTCGGTCGATCTCCTCGGCAATCTGGACGATCTTCTTCTCTTGCAAGGCTTCCGAGACACGGATCAGCTCGCTGGCACGGCCGTTGAGGCAAGCCTGGTTGACATCGCCCACGTTGTTGAGGCCCATGATGATGTTCCACTTCAAGTTCTCGTTGAACATCTCGAAAGTCTTGGGCTGCGGGACAAAGGGTGCCAAGCGGCTCGGATCGTGCTTGTCGGGGACGCGCAACAACAAGCCATGATAGTAGCGTTCCAGTCCCCACAGCTTGAGGTAGCCCGCCGATGGCACCAGACGGCCATAGTAATAATCCGCCGTGTCGCCCAGCGTATAATAATCCATATAGACCTGGCCGCTCGTCTCAATCAGCATGACTTTATCATCATAGCCACGCTCGCGGAAGATGCGCACGGCTTCCTCCGTCTGCACCTCAAAACGATGGAACGGGATATCCTTGTTGACGATTTCCTGCATGCGTTTGCGGATGCGATCGATGTCGTCATCGGTCACCTCGGAAGCATCGGCCTTGTGGAAGTTGCAGAAATAGCCGTTGGAAATGGCGTTCTCCATATAGATCTTGGAACCCGGGAACACGTCGCGGGCCGCCTTGCTGAGCAGGAAGCAGAGCGATCGGAAATAAATGCGCGCTCCCGATGGGTCACGGCCATCGACGTACTCAATGTCGCGGTTGTTATAGACGCGGAACTTCAGTCCCTGAGGCACGTTGTTCACACGAGCCGAAACAATCTCGTAGGGTTTGTCGAATTCAAATTCAGGAAGCATCTCCTGCAAGGTGGTGCCTTCGGGGAAGCTCTTGGTGGTCTTGGTGTTGCGGCAATAGATCTGTAACATGGCAAGGATTGTTTATTTCTTCAGCGCTGATCGGACTGGTCGGACGGAAAAGCCACCGCAGCGGTCAACGTCATAAAAGACTTTATATTCAGTGGAACAATTGAAAACAAATACCCATGGATGTCCCGCGCCACTATCATTGAGTGTTTTCGACCAGTAGGCTCCCTCAACGGAAGGACCGGGGAATTCATCATCAATGCTATTGGTAGCAGGCAAAAAGAGGCTGTTGCCATTCGCGGCAGTAAACAAGATTCCTTGGTTGGAATCCGGCGATTTCACCCAAGTCATGGTGGTATTATCCCTCAACTCTCTCCATTGGTCGATGGTAGGCATGCACCATCCACTCCCCCAGTTTGCCGTGGCGGCATCATCCTCAGGCAGCAACACGGCCAGAGAATCGACAAAGCCATTGTAGCCGCTGCCAGCATCGAGACAATATTTTAAGAAGGAATTATATTCACCTCTACAATACTTATAATTATACCATTCGTATGCGTCTTTCGGAGCAATCTCACCCCATGCCACTTTTACGCCATGGTCTTCCGGAGCAGTTGCCCCCACGTTGCAGGTGGCCCAAAGGGTGCCGCTTGGCAGACCAAGGTCAACAAATTCGTGCTTGTCAACGGCAGCATATTGCACGGGACGAATGAGCAAACCATTTTGGCGTCCAGTGAAATTCAATTCACTACCGTATGGATCCATCCTGAACGAACGCGCATCTTCTGAATGACGCTGGTTGAATGAATTCGACCAATATTCGCCATAAACCCCATGATAGCCTGTTTTCCTATGATAAACATCATAACGAGTACCACCTCCTGGCAAGAAGATGCTGTTGCCGTTCGACGCCGTGAAAAGCTGTCCTTCCACGCCGTTTTGTGTCGTCCATACATTGGTGGTATTTTGGCACAGCTCCATCCATTGCCCGTCATTAGGGACACTCCACTCGCTGCCCCAATGGACCTTGGCGGCATCGTCATCCTCCTGCAAGAAGTACAGCCCATCGGTAAAGCCCTTGCAGCCATAGCTCGAGTCGTTGCAATACTTGGCAAGCTCTTTGTTCCCAAAATGGCAGTATTTGTATGTATCCCAACGGAAGATGTATTTTGACTCCGTCTCGCCCCAGGCGAAGTAGTCGCCATAACACTCAGGGCTATCGGCACCTATATTGCAATCCGCCCACAACGTGCCGCTTGGCAAGCCGAGGTCCACGAATGTGTGCGCTTTTTCATTTCCTACACCATTACCGTCATCCTTCATGGCTTTTTTGACGGAGCATACAGGTCTCACTGGAAAACCGCACCAACGGTCGCCACCGCGCACATCTCGGTTCCCAAAAGCATAGACATACAAGTGCCAGGCGCTAAACGGAGAACCGACATCCAGCGAACTCGACCAATAACGCCCAAGGTCTTCGTTGCGCAGTCCGGCTTCCTCCTCATCAAAAAGGCCTTCGTCGTCATGCTCGCCCGCTATAGGCAGGAATAGCGTATTGCCGTTAGGAGCGGTGAAAAGGAGCCCAGTCACATCATTTTGCGTGACCTTTTCGCTCGGGATGTTAAAATAGAGTTCCGCCCACTGTTCGTTGGTAGGCATGCACCAACCCTTTCCCCAGTTGACGGTGGCTGCATCATTGTTGGGTTGCAAGACGGTTAAATCGTCAGTATAGCCATTGTATCCAGATGTCGAGACGAAGCAGTATTTTGTGAAAATGGGATAAAGATATCTCGCCGGTGGACCTGGTTCGTCTTCGTCATTTTCTTCTTCAATCAAAGCCGCCAGACGATCATCGATTGCACAGTATTTGTAATTGTCAAGGCTATAAACGGATTTCGGTTCCGTCTCGCCCCAGGCAAAGTAGTCGCCAAAGCCTTCCGGAATAGCTGCACCCACATTGCAGGTGGCCCACAGGGTGCCGCTTGGCAGTCCCAAGTCAACAAATCCGTGGCCATCCACGGAAGTCCCGTTATCAACTTCCTGAAGCACTTCCGGATTTGCTTTTTCGGCTTCACCGTTTTTATCATTCTTAGGCCCATCGCATCCCACAATAAATAGCATCGATGTTGCTAGTATTACGGCTGCTACAGCCTTCATAATTCTTCGCATTGCACAAAGTTTTATTTGACAAGGCAAAGATAAAATAAAAGTAGGAAGAAATCAAAAAGAAAAACTGACCAACGATTATAGAATACCTAAAGCGGTTTCAAAATCAATAATACTCGTGTGATTATGTTTTCGAGTATCCTTTAAATCCGCATCTCCTGTGATTAAATAATCGGCACAAACAGCATCAGATAGAGCCAATAGAAAAGCATCTTGGGGGTCTCGAACTAAAGGTTTATTACACTCCTTTAATTCATAACAATGGCAATGCTTTGTCATTAGTTTATGAACTCGCTGGATTTGTTTCTCATCAACATATTTCACAATCTTTTCTCGATGCGATACATCAAGAAACTCTCGTTCCAACTCAGCACAATAACAGATCTCTATATCAGTGCGCTCAAAAAAAGATTGTAAAGCAAGAAGTTTTTCCCTATGAGAAACGACACCCAAATATTGGTATCGAACACAATTCTCATAGACAATACCTAACAGAATTTACTTCTTGTTGAATATCTTCATCCGTCAAAGGAATGTCGTTGGGAGCGTTTTTAGCAATTTCTTCAATCAAATCACCAACAGACCCTTTTCTTTTTCTCCTCTTTACCACACGCACCCCTTCAGAATTGCGAATCAATTCGTCAAGCGCGACCGCGAAGTCGCTGCCTGGTTCATAGCTAAGGGTGATTGTTTCCATAGCGGGTTTCAATGTCAATGGATTGGCAAAGATAACCTGATTTTTCAAACCTTGCAGCATAATTAATCATTTTTTTGTTTTTTCACTCTACAAAGATAACAATAATATTTTAAATTATTTATTAATTTCAATTAATTTATTTCTATTTGTTTTAATTTCAAGGAAACCAACCAATTATTCGTTATTATTTCCTATTTTTGACCCAAATTTCAAATTTCATCCAATGAAAAGATTCAACCTTATCCTTTTAGCCATGATTACATGCGCTTTACCTTCCTGCAAACAGGACAAACCCACGGCACAAGAACCTGGGAAACCAAAGATCGGACCAACGGAATTGACCCTCCAGTCGGACGTCATGACGCCCGAAGTACTATGGGCCATGGGTCGCATCGGCGAATACAGCCTCTCGCCCGACCATTCTCAGATCGTCTATAATGTGACCTATTACAGCGTGCCGGAAAACCGCAGCGGCTCCACCTTGTATATCATGAACGCCGACGGCAGCGACAACAAGGTGCTGGTCGAAAGCAACGACAGCCAATATAGCCCACAATGGCGTCCCGACGGAAAGAAAATCGGATTCCTTGCGCCCAAGGACGATGTCATGCAACTATGGGAAGTGAATCCCGATGGAACGGGCTTGCAATGCGTCTCCAGCGAGGCCGACGACATCAACGGGTTCCTCTACTCGCCCGATTGCAACCAAGTGTTGTTTACCAAAGAGGTGAAGCTGAAAGAAACCGTAGCCGACATTTATCCCGACCTCGACAAGTCGTCGGGCCGCATCAACAACGACCTGATGTACCGCCACTGGGACCAATGGGTCGATACCTACGGCCATATCTTCGTAGGCAATTTTAGCAACAGCAAGATCGAGAACGCCTTCGACGCCATGAAAGACGAGCAATGGGAAGCCCCCGTGCGTCCCTTCGGCGGCATGGAACAAGTACAATGGCTCCCCGATGGCAAGAGCTTCGTATATTGCTGCCGCAAGAAGGTCGGCAAAGACTACGCCCTCTCCACCAACACCGACATTTACCAATACATCATCCAAAGCGGCGAATGCAAGAACCTCACCGAAGGCATGATGGGCTACGACCTCAACCCCGTCATCTCCCCCAACGGCAAATACATGGCTTGGGAGAGCATGGAACGCGAAGGCTATGAAAGCGACAAGCAACGCCTCTTCGTGATGGATCTCGAAACGGGTGAAAAGACCGACTACTCCGCCAAGTTCGACCAGTGCTGCACAGGCTTCAGTTGGGCCGACGACAGCAAGACACTCTTCTTCATCAGCGACGCTTACGCCACCGATCAGCTCTATGCCCTCAACATCGAAAACGGCGAAATTACCAAGCTGACGGAAGGCAAGCACAACTACATTTCGGTGCAATTCAACGGCGACAAGCTGATTGCCGGTCGCCAGTCGATGAGCCATCCGACTGAGCTGTTCAGCGTGGATCCAACTACGGGTGAAGCCAAGCAAATCACCACCGTCAACGACAAGATCTTCGATCAACTCACTATGGGCGAAGTCGAAGAACGCTGGGTGAAGACCACCGACGGAAAGGACATGCTCACCTGGGTGATCTATCCGCCCCACTTCGACGCCAACAAGCAATACCCTGCCTTGCTCTACTGCGAAGGCGGTCCGCAGAGCACCGTGAGCCAGTTTTGGTCGTACCGCTGGAACTTCCAGATGATGGCCGCCAACGACTACATCATCGTCGCCCCCAACCGCCGCGGCTTGCCCGGCTTCGGTCAGGAATGGCTTGAGGAAATCAGCGGCGACTACGGCGGACAGTGCATGAAGGACTATTTGAGCGCCATCGACGAACTGAAGAAAGAGCCTTACATCGACGAGAACCGCCTTGGTGCCGTGGGTGCCAGCTTCGGCGGCTTCAGCGTGTATTGGCTGGCCGGTCACCATGATGGCCGCTTCAAGGCTTTGATTGCCCACGACGGCATGTTCAACCTCGATGCACAATACCTTGAGACTGAAGAGATGTGGTTCGTCAACTGGGATCTCGGCGGCCCCTACTGGGACTGGAACAACCCCACCGTTCGCAAGACCTACGCCAACTCTCCCCACCTCTTCGTGGATAAGTGGACCGCTCCTATCTTGGTGATCCATGGCGGCCTCGACTACCGCATCTGCTTCACGCAGGGCATGCAGGCCTACAACGCCGCCATTCTTCGCGGCCTCGACGCTGAATTCCTCTACTTCCCGGATGAAAACCACTGGGTGCTGAAACCCCAGAACGGCGTGCTGTGGCAGAGACGGTTCTACAATTGGTTGGATAAATACTTGAAATAACGTTTACCCCTGTAGAGACGTGCCATGGCGCGTCTCTACAAACCCAAACGAATAAATGTCAGACGACCGATTCCAAAACAAATACCGAATAGAATCCATCCGAGCATCATGGCATGATTACGATGGCGGATCCTATTTCATCACCATCTGCACCAAAGACCGTGAACATTTTTTCGGCGAGATTGTGGATGGGGAAATGGTGTTGTCTGATATTGGGAAATATACCCAAAAATGCATTGAGGAAATAACACAACACAATCCTTATGCAGAAATCCCACAGTTTGTGATTATGCCTAATCATGTTCATCTGATTGTAATAATCACGGCACCAGATGGTAAAGACGTGCCATGGCGCGTCTCTACAACGGGCAAAAACGAAACAATGCAAATCATTGCCAATAAACAAGGCAGATTGTCAACAGCAATTGGAGGTTTTAAACAATCTATTACCCGTTACGCCAATCAAAACGCCATTGATTTCTCCTGGCAACCCCGTTTCCACGACCATATCGTTCGCGACACCCCCGAAATGAACCGCATTGCGGATTATATCGAAAACAATGTGGCAAATTGGAAAGACGATGAATTCTATACACCATAAAACCCTGTAGAGACGTGCCATGGCGCGTCTCTACAATTTTATCCCATTCGTTGCCTCACCACCTCGAAACACACCACCCCTGTGGCCACTGAAACATTGAGCGAGTCGATATCGCCGGGCATGGGAATCATCAGGTGGGCGTCGAGACGCTTGAGGTAGGCGGGACTGATGCCGTCCTCCTCGGAACCCATCATCACACAAAGAGGGCCTGTGAGATCCGATTTCCACAGGCTCTCTTTGGCTTTCTCGGTGAAACCCACCACGCGCAAGCCACTGGCCTGCAAGAAATCGATGGCGTCTTTCAGGTTATCGACACGGCACACATTGATCAAAGAAAGCGCTCCCGCCGAAGTCTTCATGGCATCGCCATTGATCAGCGCTGAACCTTTGGAAGGGATGACGATGGCATCCACACCGGCAGCGTAGGCTGTACGGGCAATGGCACCGAAGTTGCGCACATCGGTCACACGGTCGAGCATCAACACGAAGGGATCCCTACCCTCTTCAAAAACAGCAGGAATGACCTTTTCCAAGGGCTGATATTCGATCGGACAGATGAAAGCGATCACGCCCTGATGGTTCTTGCGCGTCAAGCGGTTCATCTTCTCCATCGGGACATATTGCACGGGAACACCATTCTTTCTGCAGGTGTTCGCTATCTCCGTGATCTCCATCGAACGGGCACCGGCTTGTATGAACACCTTCTCGATTTCTTTCTGTGAACGGATCAATTCCAGCACGGGATGCACCCCGAAGACCATGTTGTTTTTCTCAATAATTTCCATTATGGTGTATTTTTTGCAAAAGTAAAAATAAAATATAGTATATTAGCATCGGAAAAACCATTATCTCATTTTTAAAAACAATTGTTTGATTATGAATATTTTAAGACTAAAACATTACCTCCTCGGCATCGCCCTAACGCTTTATGCCGTCTCCAGTTTCGCCCAAATCAATCCAGCAACGACTAAAGCAAGCCATCAAGAGACGGAGGTTTTCATCCAACAAAGCCTTGTTTATCCAGAATCGGACCTTCAGGCCGGCAACAAAGGTAAGGTGGTGGTAAGCTTTCACCTTGACGATCATGGCAACGGCAGCGATTACCAGATCAAGGAGACCTTCAGCGAAGCCGCCAACGACAACGCCTTGGATATGGTGAAGAAGATCCTTTGGAACCCCGCCACAAAAAACATGCTACCCATCGAATCCGATATGGACTATGAAATTGAATATAGCGCCAAGGCCTATAAACGTTATTGGAAAAAGCATGAGCGCGTCGCTGTTCCGTTGACTCTGGAAGCCGACAACAGCTACCAGATTTATGAGATCCGTCAGCTGGAAGAAACGGCCAAACCCTATTTCGCTGACGGCAGCAACATGGCACAATACATCCTCAACAACCTTGAATATCCAGAATCGGCCAAGATGTCGGAAGTCAGCGGCACCGTACGCCTGAATTTCGTGGTAGAAACTGACGGCAACGTTTCCAACATCACCATTGACAAGTCGGTGGGCGCAGGCTGCGACAACGAAGCCATCCGCTTGCTTCAAGATACCCATTGGATCCCTGCCGTGAAAGACGAAAAATATGTTCGTAGCCACAACTTCCAGGACATCACTTTCAATATTGGGAACAGGAATTATCAGGATGGAAACGCGTATTAGTTTAAAAGAAGATAGAAGACAGAAGAAAGAAGACAGAATTAAATAAAGCATATTATGAAAAAGCATTTTTTACTCATTGCAATGCTCCTGATTGGAGTCGGGGCCATGGCCCAGGAAACCGCTATTGACACTTCATGGAAGTACAAAGGAAACGTGGGATTGAACTTCTCACAGGTATCCTTTACGAATTGGGCTGCTGGTGGCCAGAATGCCCTCAACTGGTTGGGCACCTTCCATTATGAAATCAACTATGCTAAAGGCATTTACAAGTGGGACAACACCCTGAATGCCGCTTTGGGCTACAGTTATTTCAACTTCAAGCAGAAACCCGTGAAGACCGACGACAGGTTGGAATTCACTTCCCTTGCTGGTATCAAGGCTTCTGAACATTGGAACTACAGTTTGGAATTCGCCTTCCGTTCGCAGATGGCCAAAGGCTTCGACTATGCATCCGACTCCACCACCTACATCTCCAAATTCTTGGCTCCCGCCTATATCAGTTTGGGTATCGGTGCTGAGTGGGTTCCCAACGAGCACTTCTCCGTCAACATCGCTCCCATCACCGGCCGTGTGACCATTGTCAACGACGATTACCTTGCCTCCATTGGAGCTTACGGTGTCAATGCCCTTGATGCGAACGACACTACCGTCCATGCCAAGGGCAGCAAAGTCCGTTTCGAATTCGGTGCCCGTCTGGCCGCCAAAATGAAATATAGTCTCTTCCACAACGTAGATTTCGAGTCTAAGCTGGAACTCTTCTCCAATTACCTCAACCATCCAGAGCGCGTCGATGTGGACTGGCAGAACCTGTTTGTCATGAAAGTCAACTCCTGGCTGAACTGCAACTTTGGCACACACATGATTTATGACTACGACATCCCCTTCTACGATCCCGACCCCATTACTGGTGAGCTGATAAAAGACCCGAACTCAAAGGTCCAGTTCAAGGAAGTGTTGAGCGTGGGAGTGTTGTTTAATCTATAATCAGTGAGGAGTGAGGAATGAGGAGTTCTTCTCAATCACTCCTAACTCCTAACTCCTAACTCCTAACTCCCAACTCCCAACTCCCAACTCCTAACTCCATGAAGAGAATCGGCATCCTATCGGACACGCATGGGACCATTATCCCTCAGGTCTTTAGTTTCTTCAAGGACGTGGATGAGATTTGGCATGCCGGTGACATCGGAAACATTGAAACCGCTGAACAGCTCGCAGCTTTCAAGCCGCTGCGGGCTGTCCACGGCAATATCGACGATCATATCGTCCGTCTGCAATACCCAGGGGAACTGTTCTTCGCCATCGAGGATATCCACGTTTATATGACCCATATCGGGGGCTATCCCGGTCATTACATGCCGGAAGTCAGAATCATTCTCCAAGACAAGAAACCAGAGCTGTACGTCTGTGGCCATTCACATATCCTGAAAGTCATCTACGACCAAAAGCTGAACCTGCTGCACATCAACCCCGGCGCGGCAGGACAATCAGGATTCCACAAGCAAATCACGATGATTCGATTTGTTATCGACGGGAAAGAGTTCCGCGATATGGAAATCTTTGAAAAACGGAGAACGGAAAGTTAAAAACGGAAAACTTTCCGTTCTCCGTTCTCCGTTTTCCGTTTTCCGTTTACCTAATTCTGTCCACGGACCTGACCTTGGCAATATCTTTCTTCAGTCCGGAAGAGGCAATCAGCATCAGAATCAGTGCGACGATTGGCAAGAATGCGCCAAAAGCAGGCCATCTGAACGACGGAGCGGCAGCAATCTGGGCACCCGTCTTCATCAGATAATACACGAAAATGGTGGCAATCAGCACCACTGCCAAGGCAATATTGATTCTCGAAAGCTTGAACAGCTTCACAAACTGTTGCAGTTTCACTGCACGAAAAATCGACATCGAAAGATAGAAGTTGATGAGGATGACAACCACGGTAAGAATCAGCAAAGGCAGGGTATATATACTGCTGAACGACACCTCAACATTTTGAGCTACCGAAACGATATCCACTTCATGTATGAACAACCTGTTGTAATAAGTGCCGTATTCATCAAGATACGATGCTATGGGCATAAAGAACATCAGTCCCATAATGAGAGCCGACAAGAAGAAAAAGATAGATTGTAGTCTCTGTTTCATGGTCTTTCAATAATAATTAAGGCTGCAAAGATAAGAATTTAGAGAAAAACTCAAAAAAAACTTGACATGTTCAAGAATTTCATTATTTTTGCAGCGCTTTTTTCAAAAAGCTATGTTCAATAACATCATGATTGTTACCGTCCGGTGACCAATCTTAATTCCCCTGATATTATTCTTATTTAAACCTCATGTATAAGATTTATGAATTGAACGATAAGACTTTGGAAGATCTGAAGATTATCGCTATTGAACTTGGAATCGATGATGAAGGCCGCACCAAGCAGCAGTTGATTTTCGACATCATCGACCATCAAGCAGAACATCCTGAAGCCGTCAGGAAGACGCAAAAGAAAGCCGCAGAAAACAACCATACCCAAGAAGAAAACGCTCCGAAGAAACGCGGCAGGAAACGCAAGAACGAGAAACCGGAGAATAACGAGACTGCCGAACCCAACGTGAAAGCCGAAACTCCCGCTCCGGCCAACGAAACCAATGAGAAAGCCGACGCCCCTGTGGAAGTGAAGCAAGCCAAGAAAAGAAAAAGAATCAAAAAGGAAGACCTCCCTGCCGTACAGGAAATCCCCTTCCCGAAAGAAGAGCCCGTCAAAGAGCAGCCACAACAGGAAGGCGAGCCCAAGATGAAGCGTGAGAAGCGCCCGAGAATCAACCGCGAGAACAACGCACCCATGGCTCCTACTGCTCCCGTTCAACAGGAAAGCCACGAGCAGCCCAAAGAGGTGAAAGAAGCCGTTGAGCCAGCAATGCCCAAAGAGCCCAAGGAATTCAAGGACCATCAGCAAGGTCGCCACAACAACGGCCATCAGCAAAACAACCAGAACGGTCAGAACAATCAGAACAATCAAAATAATCAGAATAACCAAAACGGACAAAAAGAACAGAATAACAACGGTGGTTCCAAGGAGCACCAGATGAACGCCGAAAAGGCCGAGAAACAGCGCCGCGACGAGATGCTCAACGAGTTTGACAGCGTCGTGGAAGCCGAGGGCGTTCTGGAAATCATGCCGGAAGGCTTCGGTTTCCTGCGTTCCTCCGACTATAACTACCTCTCCTCGCCCGACGACATCTACGTCTCGACCTCGCAAATCAAGCTGTTCGGCTTGAAGACTGGCGACACCGTACTCGGCGCCATCCGTCCCCCGAAGAGCGGCGAGAAGTTCTTCCCCTTGGTGCGCGTTGACTTCATCAACGGACGCCGTCCCGAAGAGGTGCGCGACCGCATCCCCTTCGACTTCCTCACACCTTTGTTCCCCAACGAGAAGTTCACGATCACCGGCCACAAGGGCGGCACCATTTCCACCCGTATCATGGACATGTTCGCCCCCATCGGCAAGGGCCAGCGTGGCTTGATCGTGGCTCAGCCCAAGACCGGTAAGACCGTATTGCTGAAGGAAGTGGCCAACGCCATCGCCGCCAACCACCCCGAGGTGTATCTGATCATCCTGCTCATCGACGAGCGTCCCGAGGAAGTCACCGACATGCAACGCAGCGTCAATGCGGAGGTCATCGCCTCCACTTTCGACGAACCCGCCTCAAAGCACGTTCAGATCGCCAACATCGTGTTGGAGAAGGCCAAGCGCCTCACCGAGTGCGGCCACGACGTGGTCATCCTGCTCGACTCCATCACCCGTCTGGCGCGCGCCTACAACACCGTGTCGCCTGCCTCCGGCAAGGTGCTCACCGGTGGCGTGGAGGCCAACGCCCTCCAAAAGCCGAAGCGCTTTTTTGGCGCCGCCCGTAAGATCGAAAACGGCGGCTCACTGACCATCCTGGCTACTGCCTTGATCGACACCGGATCCAAGATGGACGAGGTTATCTTCGAAGAGTTCAAGGGCACTGGCAACATGGAGCTCCAACTCGACCGTCGCCTGTCGAACAAGCGCATCTTCCCCGCCATCGACATCGTGGCTTCAGGCACCCGTCGCGACGACTTGCTGGTTGACGAGACTACCTTGGCACGCGTCTGGGCACTGCGCACCCACTTCGCCGACATGACACCCGTGGAAGCCATGGAATTCCTGAAGGACAAAGTGGCCAAAACCGTGAGCAACGAAGAGTTCTTGATGAGTCTCGACAAATAAGCCATGAAGAAAGCGTTTTCAATTCTGGCCATCCTGTATTTCGCTTTGCAGTTGCAGGCTCAGGATGTAGCCCTGCTGAATAGCATCAAAGCCACCAATGGCAAGATCAAAACCTTTGAGGCTGATCTGGCAAACACTTTGGTGAAGCCAAAGAAGACCGCTTCGCAAGAAGGCAAACTATATTTTGTCGCCCCAAAAGAATTCGCTGCGATGTTCACTACTGGAAAATACATGATTGTCAACACACAGAAGATCAACATGAACATCGGGCTTTTCGACGGCACCTTCAAACTCAAGGACGGAGGCATGATGCAGTCGCTCGCCAACATCTTCCTTTACGGTTTCCAAGGCAAAGTACAAGATCTTGCTGACGAAAACGGATATAGCCTTTCCACGAAAACCGAAGGCGGCTTCCACATCGTCACTGGGACAATCAAAAAGAAGAAACTGATCGGCATCGGCTACAAACAGGTGATTTTCAAATACCACACCGACAGCTTGCTGCTCAAGGAGATCGTGTTGTTCGACTACAGCGGCAACATGGATGTCTATACCATCTCGAACGTCAAATACGACGTGGCGGTGGATCCGAGCACGTTTGAATTTTAATAGACCGTTTTTAGGTCATCCGTGGTGAGTCCGTTAAAGTCACCCGAACTCATGAAAGCGCCAACGACATTATGCCGTTGGCCTTTTTGTATCAGGCCCATGAGCTCCGCCTTGTTGTGGACTACCTTTAGGTCGGGACGGCCGAAGCCTTCCACAATCCTGGAATCGGGCATCAACTCCAATTTCTTGATGGCTACGGCATGGGGATCGTAAAACACGATGGCCTGGTCGGCCAGTTTCAAGGCATCTCGGTAATGGTCGATAAACACTTCGCTCAAGCTACTGTAAGTATGTAGCTCAAACACCGCCAGCAGATGCTTCTCGGGGAACTGTTCCCTCAACGCCTTCACGCTGGCATTCACCTTCGATGGCGCATGGGCGAAGTCGCGGAACACCAAATTGTCGCCATTTTCGAACAGCAACTCCAGACGACGGGCAGCACCTTTGAAGGAAGCAATGGCTTGGTAGAACTGCTCATCCGTCACGCCCAACTGACGGCACACCAGTTTTGCCGCATTGATGTTCTTCATGTTGTGGCTGCCGAACACCCCCACTTCTCTCCTACTGCCATCAGGTAGTATCAAGGTTGCCTTCAGCCCATCGCTCTCGAATGGATGTACGCCATAACCGTAGGTTTGGCATTGGGCGCCTTGGGCAATCTTCTCCGCCTCCACGTCCGTCTGGTCATAGATCAGGCAGCCGCCCGGTTCGATGGTACGCACGAAGATGCGGAACTGTTCCAGGTAGTTGTCGAAGGTCGGAAACACGTTGACATGGTCCCAGCCGATACCGCTGATGACGGCGATATGCGGATGGTAATGGTGGAACTTTGGCACGCGGTCGATGGGTGAAGTGAGGTACTCATCCCCTTCCATCACCATGTATTTGGCCGACTCGCTGAGGCGTACCATCACGTCGAAGCCCTCCAGCTGGGCTCCCACCATGAAGTCCGTCTCGATGTCCACCTGCTTCAGCACATGCAGGATCATCGAGGTGATGGTCGTCTTGCCATGGCTGCCGCCGATGACGATGCGCGTCTTGTCCTTGCTCTGCTCATAGAGGTATTCCGGATAGGAATACACCTTCAGTCCCAGCTCTTGGGCGCGGACCAGCTCGGGGTTGTCGATACGGGCGTGCATGCCCAAGATGACGGCATCGTAAGTGTTGTCGAGCTTCTCGGGATACCAGCCCCATTGCGGTGGCAGGATGCCTTCCTTGGCGAGGCGGCTCTTCGACGGCTCGAAGATCTCGTCGTCCGAACCCGTGACTTCATAACCCTTGCGGTGCAAGGCGATGGCGAGGTTGTGCATGGCACTGCCTCCTATGGCGATAAAATGTACCTTTTTCATGTTGGATCGTTTAAGAAGCCGTAAAGGTACGAAATTTTGACGTAATTTTGCACCATGAACGAGAAAGAAGAAAAATATCGGCTTCTGTTGAAGCAGGCCCAGTCGCTGGTCGCCGACGAGACCAACCTGATCGCCAATCTGAGCAACCTCACTTCGTTGATCCATTTCACCTTCGGTTTCTGGTGGACCGGTTTCTATTTCGTGGATGGCAAGCAACTGGTGTTGGGTCCCTTCCAAGGACCGTTGGCCTGTACAAGGATCCCCTACGGAAAAGGTGTTTGCGGCACGGCATGGGCGGAAAAGAAAACCCTTGTGGTGCCCGATGTGGAGCAGTTTCCTGGCCATATTGCATGCAGCAGTGAATCCCGAAGCGAGATTGTGGTGCCCATCTTCAAGGACGGCGAAGTCTGGGCAGAGCTCGACATCGACAGCAAGGAATTGAATACATTTGACGAGATTGACAAGCAATGGCTGGAGAGGATCGTGATGGAGGTGAAAGGTGAAGGGTGAAAGGTGAAAGGTGAGAGTTTAAACCGTAGCATACTGAGGCTGGCGATTCCGAACATCATCAGCAACATCACGGTGCCATTGTTGGGGCTGGTGGACATGATGCTGATGGGGCATTTGGACTCGGTGGCCTATATCGGTGCCATTGGGCTGGGAGGCACCATCTTCAGCGTGCTATATTCCATCTTCAGCTTCATGCGAGCCGGCACCACGGGCTTCACGGCGCAGGCTTACGGAGGCAACGACCATCAGGAAATCTCTTACGGTTTCTACCGTTCTATATGCATCGCCTTGATCGCCACCGTGCTGGTCCTGTCGCTGCAGCGGCCCATCGAATGGATTGCCATGCAGCTGCTCAACGGCAGCTCGGAAGTACTCGTTTTCACCTCTGAGTATTATCGCGTCAGGATTTGGGCGGCACCTGCCGTGTTGAGTCTCTACACCTTCAACGGTTGGTACATCGGGATGCAGAACACTACCATCCCCATGGTCATCGCCATCTTGATCAACGTGGTCAACATCGGGCTGAGTGTCTTGTTCGTGAATGTATTCCACATGGGCGTCACCGGCGTGGCCTTGGGCACCGTCATCGCCCAGTACATCGGCTTGTTGACGGCCGTCATCTTCATGTTGGCAAGATACCGCCAATACCTTATTCCCATTGAAAAGAAGGTGCTTTTGCAGGCCGACAAGCTCAAGCGTTTCTTCAAGGTCAACGCCGACTTCATGATCCGCAGCATCCTGTTGATTTTGACCATCGCCTTCTTCACCAACCAAAGCGCCAAGCTTGGCGACGACATCCTGGCCGTCAACATGATCCTGATGCAGTTCTTCTACATCTTCAGCTATTTCACTG
Organism: Bacteroidales bacterium; assembly: GCA_017549805.1. Taxonomy (GTDB): domain Bacteria; phylum Bacteroidota; class Bacteroidia; order Bacteroidales; family F082; genus Limimorpha. The sequence goes on along the minus strand of JAFYNJ010000019.1, from coordinate 9,726 downwards.
ATGGTTTCGCCTACGCTGGCGAGGCGTTGGTGGGGCGTTTCGTTGGCGCCAAGGACCCTGTCAACTTGAAGAAAACGGTGAAGTATCTGTTGCTTTGGGGACTGGGTTTGAGCGTTCCCTTTACCTTGTTGTATTGGGCTTTCCCCGAGACCTTCATCCATTGGATTTCCGACCGTCCCGAGGTGGCTGTCCAAGCCAGGCCATACCATCTCTACATGATCCTCATCCCCGTGATTACCTTTGCCGCCTTCATCTGGGACGGCATCTACATTGGCGCCACGGCTGCTCGCGGCATCCGCAACACCATGCTCATTGCCTCATTGGTGATGTTTCTCCCTGCTTGGTATTTCTTGATGCCCCTCTATGGCAACCACGGCTTATGGATTGCCTTCCTTTTGTTCATGGTGGCCCGAGGTGTCAGCATGACAGTGATGGCAAAGAGAAGTGTTTTAAATCAAACCTGTGCATAAAAAATCAAACTTATTTGTTGTGAAATAAAAAAATGTGCATATCTTTGCAGCGTGAAAAGTTGATGCATGTCTGACAGGGAGCATTCAACCCACCCAGCGGTCAGCTTTTTCATCCCATAAAGCCATCTTCTGTTTAGGAGGTGGCTTTTTTGATTTCAACGGTAATTGAATGAAGATTTGTGCGGCGTCTTTGCCTATCTTCTCTGAAGTTCAAAAAAAGAGTTCGCCCATTGATATCAATTTGATAATAATGGAATAACACATTCCTAACATGCTTCTTTGTATCTTTTTCAGTTTTAACAAACACCGCTTTAGAAAAATAATCAGGTAAAGCAGGCAGATCGCTAATGTAAAGTACTCCTTTAGCCCTATGAAGAGCATCGTCAACCAGATGTTCTATGTCTTTATCGGTTACTTTGAACTTGAGTCTCTTTCCTTGTTTGTTGGTAACAAAATGAGTTTGCGACATCAATTGCGAACTACGTGCCTTCACATGATCCTCAATCTCGGTTTGAGTCATGTTATTATATCGCCAATCGGGATTATAAGCTTCGTTCATTTTTTCAAATTGCGAAGCAAATATATAACAAAAAATTATATTTTGTTGTTCACAACGAAAATATTGTCAAACTTTTTTTCTTTTCGTTAATAGTATTCATTGAACGCGTGCCGTTTTTTGTCCACGCCAACCATTATAGCTTTCAATGCTATTGCATGTCAATCCAACACATTCTCCTTTTCTGTTGAAATAATGGGTTTCCTGAAGACTATCGATCCATTTCTTTTGCAGGGACTCATTGTTTATGATGCCATCATCATCAAAGTCATACGTCAGAGTGCTTCTGTCTCCTCTAGTGTATGTGTAGAATCTGCTTTTCTTTGTGCAGATACCTGACGAACTCATTTCAATGTCGCAAAACACATAACCCCACCAACCCGTCATCGCATTTTCTTCATGAACAAAAACGGAGCTATCCCAAACATAGACTTGCTCTCTTATATCTTGAAACAGAATATTCCCATTGGGCAAAAGAGAATAAGTTGTATGGTAATAACAACCAGTCAAATACTCTTCCTTTCGCGTCCTTAAGTAATAGCGGAAAAGAGACAATCCCAAGCGGTCACTTTCCCTGTAATAGTACACACATTCATTCTTGATGTCAATTTGGGGCTCATGCAGGCCCAATCCCTCAGGACTCGTCGTAGCTATCAGTGTAACGGCTCTTTTTTCATTGTCATATAGGAAAACCGAGACACGACCTTCCTCACTCAAAGGGCCCAATTCTACTACATGTTGGTCTTCGCGCACCTTATCTTCTTCTGTCCTACCAATAAACACGCAGTATTTCCCATCAGATGACTGAATTGTTTGGCAAGTGTCATAAATAGTGTCCGTCCATAATGCCGGCAGTTCCATTTCACTTGCTCTCACCACGCCCTTCAATAGACTATCAATGCTTGGCTTTTGTTGCTGAACTGCTTCTGGTTGAATTGGCTCGTCATTGTCAGTATTCGTCAGCTTATGTCCGCAACCAACCAACGCAATTGTTGCCAATACCATTGCTAAATAGAGTTCCTTCATATTGTTTAATTCCGTCTACTTTATTCTAACGATTCAAGGTACTTATCCCAAATCACATTAAAACCCGGGTATTCCAATAGTTCCTTGTCGGAACAACTATCGGGCAACAAGCAACGAACTATATCATCGTTAATTAAACCAAGTCCCTCGTTCTGGTTTTTCAGTTGGTGTAGTTTGGCCCTCATTATAAGGTTTGTGCAGCCGTTGTAGATTTTACATAAATCATCAGGTAGAGCCTTGGAGACAACCTTACGATAAGACATCCACTCGTTCCACCTTTTTCTCTCATTCAACAAGGCATCATGATGCTCTTTTAATCCTTCAGCCTGTTTGATATATACCGTATAGGCATCGTCAATCATACTTGAAGTAAATAACGTTTCCGAAAATGACATTTCTAGGTTTTGCTCGAATAACCATAGGTTATGAAAGGAAGCCAACCAAAGATCCAAGCATTGTTCCAAAATACCAGTGATATACAAAGAGCTACTGCTGCCATGGTCTTCAAGCATTGCCACCGCCAAAACTGCATCGTGATATCTTTCCCAGTTCTCTTTTTCTTTATAGAAATAGCTCTCATATTCAGGATGGGCAGAGACAAATTGCTGGAATTCCTTTTCAACACATGCTTTACGCCTTTCATAATCTTTCCCCGCAAGTTTAATCCAATCTGCTTGACAGGCCGTTTCATAAAGCAATTCCCTCGCATTTTCAACCTCTTCTTCATCAGTCGAATCATTGAAAACGGTCCAAAGAGAATCCTTTTGTTGCTCAATGTCCACACTAGTCTCTTTGGTGATCTGACTGGAACAATCTTCCCGTGTTTGCACAATTGCCGGTTTTCTTGGGTTACTGCAACCAAATAACATTGCCAAGGCCAATGGCGCCAATAGAATAGTATGCAAGTAATCTTTCATGTTGTTTTTGTTGTAAAGTATTGGTAATTAATCAACTATTTAATAAATACACTTTGGCAGCTGATATTCCGTAGCCATGGCAAAGTCGGTGATGACTTTGCGGAAATGGCTGGGCAACTTGTGAATGGCCTTAGCCGTGATTTCCCTTGGAATCTGTCCATAGTAAGCTTCAGCGATGCCACCTGCAATACAGGCCTGCGTATCGCTATCGCCACCTAGTGAAACGGCCAAACGGACGGTGGTCTCGTAATCCTCCCCATCCAAGAAAGCGATGATGGCTTCGGGAACGCTGCCTTCGCATGAACAATCAAAACTATATTTTAGACGGATATCTTCGATTGAGCGGTCCAGGTCGTAGTGGAAGTTCTGCTCAATATAAGTTTTGATTTCGGCCTTGCTCGTGTGATGGCGAGCCATGAATATGGCAGCCGAAATGGCTTGAGCGGCAGTGATGCCTTGCTCACTGTCGTGCGAAACCTCAGCTGAACATTTTGCGACTTCCAAGGTCTCTTCCAAGTTATCGAAAGCCCATCCTATGGGACTGACACGCATGGCGGCTCCATTGGTGAAGGAGCCGTATGGCTGAGGCTCATCGCTGTTGAGCCATGCTTTAGTGGCATGACTGAAGCCTGCGCTGGGATACATCCTCCCGTATGTTTGCATGATTTTGACCAAAGTTGCGTGTTGATGCTTAGGGTCGCGCATCAACCAGTCGGCTACAGCGATAGTCATCACCGTGTCGTCGGTAAACTTGCTGCCTTTATCGAACAGCTCGAAATCCGTGGTCTTGATTCGGCTGTTGTGGCCTTCAAATCTTGAGCCTATGATATCTCCAATAATTGATCCTAACATATCGATTATTATCTATTGTTTACAAAATGCAAGAAATACGGGTTGGAATTATGCTGAACGGCCCAATCGCTAATAGCACAGTCATCATCAAGATGCCTCTCTCGTATGGTTTTATAAATAAGTTTAGCATTCGTAGCCGAGCCAACACCTTCCGGAAATAGATACTGTTCAAGTAGTACAATTCCTTTGAAATAATCAATAAGATCTATATCGTTTAATAGCACCCATCTATAATTACCACTAATCGGAATTCCTTTCTCTCGAATATAAGAATACGCTTCACTAACACTACCATTACGACCTACTTTAATTGGAACTTCCAGATAATCTGCCACTCCAAAGGATGTAACCATATTCTCTCTAAGCCCTAGCACAACAGACATGGGTTCATTGACAAATTCGTAACCTTCTATTCTAATATGAAAAGGTGAATGAGACATAAACCTTTTTATACAATCTATTGTATATTGTGGTACACATAAAGACAGATTAAAAACTGGACGATTAAAAAGGTTGTTACGCACGCCTTTAATTCTAAAGACCTCTTTAATGAGATCCCAAAACAAAAACTCAAAAGCTTCTTGTTCACAAATTGCTGCATTGTGTATAGGTTTAGTTATCTCAAATTGAATCGGAGGTTTTGTCATGCATAAAGCTCTTTTACCAACAGCGTAATAATTGCCATTTATGATTTCCACCACATTTGGTTCTTCTACAATAAGCTTTCCGTTCAATACGATTCTTGTAATAAACTCATTGATGTCAATAGACATGCCATAAGTTGTTCTGAACAATCTCATAATTACAGTTCTATACGTAATAATCTATTTTATAGGTTTTGCAAAGTTAGCCTAAATGAAAAGCATTCCGCTAGAGGTGTTGATAACTTTTTTCCAAACTTCATCTGAACCCAATGCTGCCCTTGTTTTCCGATGTGGTGTTGGGATAATCCTGCTCAATGCGAGGATAAATTCTATTGTAGTCATTCATCGCTTCGCCAATGACACGATACGCACAATCAAATTCTTTCATAAAGTCCTTTGCATTTGCGATGGCGGTCTGATAGGAACAGCAGAAATGGTCGTCAAGCACGACAAAAGTAGTAAGGGTATTGTCTGTATTGATGCAATTTGCCGCCCGTGTCCAGCCTTCCATGCTCACTTTTCCGAAGTTGTCATCATAGAAATCATAAAGGAAGTACAGATGCTTAATCCTTCTGTCGAAGCTGTCCCTAAAATATATGCGGAAATGATTGTCGTTTTTCGTGATGTACAATGTGCCTTCCCTCTTTTCGTGTGGGTAGCCTTGCGTGTCGAGTCGCTTGCAGATACGTCGCTCCAAAACGTCTATGTTTTTCAATGGTCGGCACAAAAGGAAATATAACGTGACTGCCGCCACAAAAACAAATCCCATAACCGAGGAATAAACAGGGGCCGAGGTGATAAGGTCGTAAACAAAGTATCCGCATATTGCCACACAAAAGCAGACGATCACGACCGTACCAATAATCTCTTGAGTTTTCGATTCTCTATCAAAGGAGGTGTATTCGTCTTTGTATTCTTCCATGGTTGTAATGAAATTGTGTGAATAATTATTTGATTATTTACTGCAAAAGTATAGAGAGTTTGTGCAAAAGAATTGCACGAACCGAAATACAAATGTGATTATCTCAATAACCTTGGTTCAAAACTCATTAAACCAATACAACACCAATGTTTTTATATCCTTTGTCGTTTAAGATCTGATGTATATCTCCAACAATAGATTTGTCTTTAACATAGATTTTGGTAAGAATCGAGCTAGGCAAATACAATTCTTTATAAAACACAACATCTCCGTTAGCTCGTTTTCGAGATTTTTCATTTGCCATCATTTGCTTTGCCAGTTCCATATACTTTACAAGTTGTTCTTCAATAGCCAATGGTGGTTGAAAAAGGAGTTCAGTATTGGGCAAAGGAGAAGAAATAATAGCTCTCGTCTCTTGTTCTTTGTGAAACTTACCATCTTTTATTCTTGGAGCAACAAACGACAACAAATACAACGCGATTAATCTCACGAAGAATTGTGGATTATTCTGAAGTAATGCAAAAGCTACTTCTTGACGAGGCCCTTGTAACATACCGAAAGCTGCATTAAAATATTCTGATTCTATTTCCTTCGTAATGCTTTCTTCATCTATCTTACCTAAATACAAACAGGACTTTATCATAAACAACGTGGTGTTCAATAACTGAATTGGCCTTGAGTCATCAAGTGCCAGCACTACGCCCTTGCTATTATCCGCGTATTCTTCCCACATGTAATCATTGTCAAATGTGCTTGTGTATGAAATTACATACGGCCAAAAATAAGACTGGTTATTATAGATTTCATCCCAATCAAATAGATGTGCAACTTGACGATCAGGTTGCAAACTTGCTTCTATTCTCGGCAATAAACGACGTATCGTTTCGACTCCGAGTTTATATTCCTTGTGGTCTCCAAAACAATCAAAACGGGTTGCCCAGAAACAGATTCCCCTATCGGAAGGAGAATTATGCAAAATACTATTCAAAGCAGCTGCCGAGGTATAATGATATAGCATATTATTCTGTTCGTTTATCTATTACGGTAAAACAAATACAAGACCGTATTTTTATTTACTAAACAGCCTGTTCTCTTTATTGCCAATATAAAACCCAGACAGGTATTCAGAATTAGGCTTAAATGTAGTTGCACTTTCAGCCACTTCTGAAACCTCATTGATAAGATTTGAATAAGCATGCGAAGCCCAATTAATTGAACCTCGAAAATAGGGGTATACAACATTCACAATAGTGGTTTTTGAAGATTTCCCAGAGTTGATCAAATCAAAGCCACCGGCACAACTAATGTATGAATTGTTTGTTATGATTGTCCTATCGTGGAATTTATCAGATTTGCATTTAAATATGGATAGTTTGAAATACAAATCAGGTCTCAATTCCCCTATCATTGCTGCTGTTTCATTATAACATGGTTGGCTTTCTATATCGTTTTTTTTATCGCTTGATTTAAGAGGAGTGAAAATTGATATTTGAAACGGAACATTCAAATCCAACTTTATGGGCAAAAGGGAATCAAATATCTTTCCTAGGTTTTCTTTCGCCATTACCGAATCGCAGAAAATATAATTATCTATCAATATCAAAGAATTACAAGGGAATGGCTTTAGTGCCTTATTCCAATCAGCTTCTTTGTTTTTCTTAATTGCAACACCATTATCACGCAATACTAATCCGAAATCCATGATTATTTCAGGATTAATTGCAACAACACCATATTTCTCCATACACAGCCTGCATGTTTCAGAATCCGAACATGTCAAATAGCAAGCTGTCAATTGGGTATTCTCTGTAAAATCAATAGTATCCAGAGTAACAAATCTGTCTGACAGTTTTAAATGGGTTTTCCCTGTATGTTGCTGTTCATATATCTTCAGTAATTGTTTTTCAATCCCTGAGAGACCTTTCCCACGCTTGTTTTCAATTACATCGAAATCATCTAGTGAAACGTCCAGATGCAAAATAATGTCTGAACTCAGCACCATTGATTTAATACTCATCCATAATTCCAGTTCCCGAAAACTGCAATTCTCAATTTTCCAGTTTTCAATTGCAGAAATACAGATTTCCAAGAACTTTCGTTCACAATATATGTGTTTACGGTACATTATCACATCAGTTTATGGGAAAGCTTTGTTGCCTCATCAAAGAACCCTTCGCCAAATGTATCATCAAGGTATCCATCTGCACAAATCTCAATCTGCTTCACCTGCGGATCACCTGTTTCTGCCACAACTTTTGGTGAATTAACGTAAAGGATGGAAATCTCATCATTACTGATTTGCAAGTCTTCTTCATTGCCTTTGCCTGCAACCAATACTTGTAGTTTCCTAATCAAATATTCGCTATGTGTCTCCACAATGAAATGAACATTGTATTTCTTGTAGGCTTCCACCATCATATCCGCCAGCAAAGACTGATAAGCCGGATGCAAATGAATTTCAGGTTCCTCGACAGCAATGGTATTGATTTCGTATTGGAAACCAGCATCATATCCATCCAAATCTTCCAGCCCTTCATAATAATGAATTCTTTCCCCTTTTGCTGAGAGTATAGCGGTCTCGATTTGCAGAAGAATTGAAACAAGTTGGGTGATGCCGAACCCTTCATCAGCCAACAAGCTCTTTTTATCGTTGTCTTTGGTTATCCAAATCTTTATACCCACACCGTCAGAATCCGGTTCTGCTGAAATGGACTCGCCAATCCCAAATCGCTTTATCCATTTGTTAATGAAACTATTAATCCTATATGGATTACAATTTAACATATGGATGTCTCTGGACTCATCTGGTCCCAACTTACGCTTTGCTTCAAAATATCGCTTCAACAATTCAGAGAATTGGTCCTTTGTATCTAAAGTGTAAAGTCGCTTGACTTCTGCCCGTGACGAACTCACATATTCCATCTGACCACACCAGTCTGGACATACTACTTCCTGAATAAACAATCTAGCAAAATCATCCAACAAGGAGAGCATACGATGTTCGTAATAATCGCATCCACGCATCTTGATATCATAATAAACTGTTTCGCCTTCAGAACCCGCCGTATAATTCCAACCCATAACAACCTCGTAGACCATGCCAAAACTTACTGGTCGGGCTTCCCATTCTTGAATTTCTTTACTATGTCTCAAGCTCTTCTCCTCTTCCGATTCTGCCTTACCAATCTTGCCAAATCTTTTAAGTTTAGGTTCGTCATAAATACACAATCGCGAATAGAGTTGCTCTTCAATACTGGTTTTCCACCCAAACAAACTCAAACCTTCCTCACGAAACATGTGTAAGTCTTCATTGTATTCATTGACCTGTTCTAGGTATTGATTCTCAAATTGTTTGAAATAATCACCAAAGGTAGGCCAATCAGAGCTAATGAAATCATTTAGGATTTTGTGCGATGCAAACACTTCCTCTTTGCTTTTGTTTTGTAGCAATTCTTTATCGACAAAGTCCATTATGGAATCCTTCGCAACAGTATTTAGCCGATCGATAACAGGAATTCTAAATAAAGATCCATTTTGAATCGTCCATTCCGGTACTTTTAAATCGATTTTGTGTCGACCTACAATAGAATCACACTGTTTCGCTGAACGCACATATTTGAGGACGTCAGATAATCGCGTTTTTTCACATTCGCCAAGGTACGAAAGCATTTCTTTCTTTTGGCTTTCATACTCAGCATCAGGTATCTCATTCCCATCATACCAACCAAACTCGTGTGCACTTTCCAATCCACAATAATTATGAACAGCAAATTCCATCGGAAGAAATTCCAAGAACGCATCCTTGATGATGTTCAAATTGCATACGACAGGTTCATTTCTATCAGAAGCATAGACTACACCATCCACCGTGCTGATTGTTATTCTATGTAAGTATGCATTATTCAGTCCATCATTGGCATCGGCTGCGAAAACAAGTTGCACAGTAACATCCTTAGAAATCATTCTAGAATATGTTACATACTCCATAGTAATTCTATGATTTTCAGAACCTTCATGGACAGTCTTGTCAAACCTACCAAGTAAGTTGAGTGGATATCTGTAGAAATCAATCTTATAATCAGCCAATTCAACCTCATTGCCTTTGTCTATTGCATTTTTAATCTGACTCAGAAAATCATCTAATAGCAACAAGGCTTTCACAATCGAACTCTTCCCAGAGCTATTGCAGCCGATCAAGATCGTCAATGGCTTCAAGTCGAATGACACGCCATTCTCATCAAACACCCTAAAGTTCTTTATCGTAAACTTTGTATCCATATTCATTCAGTTTTATGCTTGCAAATATACAGTTTTTATCAACGAAGGACAGACAAGATTT
>JAFYNJ010000018.1 GCA_017549805.1 Bacteroidales bacterium | reverse complement strand
TTCGACGGCGAAGGGCTGTTCCCCTACACCTCCTCACCGCACACCGATATTCTCGTCAACCTCTTCAAGGAAGAACAGCCGCAGATTTGCCTGATGGGCGCCACCGTCATCGGTCGCGACCTCGGCCCGCGCGTCAGCTCGTCGCTGACCAGCGGCCTCACCGCCGACTGCACCCAACTTGAGATTGGTGATTTCGACGACATCAAGACGAAGAAACACTACGACAACCTGCTGTATCAAATTCGTCCCGCTTTCGGCGGCAACATCGTGGCGACCATCGTCAACCCCGACCACCGTCCGCAGATGGCTACCGTCCGCTCGGGCGTGATGCAGAAGGCTATTTATGAAGGCAAGGCCAAGAACGAAGTTGTCTATCCTGAAGTGAGCAAATATGTCTCTCCAATGGCTTACGTGGTAAAGGTCCTTGACCACCATGTGGAGGCCGCCAAACATAACCTGAAAGGCTCGCCCATCGTGGTGGCTGGTGGCTATGGCATGGGTTCTAAGGAAGGCTTCGACATGCTGTTCGAACTCGCCAAGGTGCTTCACGGCGAAGTCGGTGCCTCGCGTGCCGCCGTCGACGCTGGCTTCTGTGACACCGACCGCCAGATTGGTCAGACGGGCGTCACCGTGCACCCTAAGGTGTACATCGCCTGCGGCATTAGCGGCCAGATTCAGCACATCGCCGGTATGCAGGACTCCAAAATCATCATCTCGGTGAACAGCGATCCCGATGCTCCGATCAACAGGATTGCGGATTATGTCATCGTGGGCACCGTTGAGGAAGTCGTCCCGAAACTGATTAAGTATTACAAACAAAACTCGAAGTAATCATGGCAAACTATTATAACGACAATCCGAACCTCGATTTCTATCTTGACCACCCGCTGATGAAGCGCATCGTCGAGCTGAAGGAACGCAATTTCGCTGACAAGGATACTTACGCTGATGCCCCCGTCGATTATGAAGACGCGATGGAGAACTACCGCCGTGTGTTGGACATCACGGGTGACATCACCGCCAATATCATCGAGCCCAACTCCGAATCAGTTGACCTCGAAGGTCCGCATTTGGAAAACAACCGCATGATCTATGCCTCCAAGACTGTGGAGAACATCGATGCCTGCACCAAAGGCGGCCTCTGGGGTGTTTCCATGCCGCGTCGTTATGGCGGTTTGAACCTGCCCATCACCGTTTTTTCTATGTTGAGCGAGATGGTTGCCTCCGCAGATGCCGGTTTTCAGAATATCTGGTCGTTGCAGTCGTGCATCGACACCTTGTATGAGTTCGGCAACGAGGAGCAGCGCAAGAAATACATCCCTCGTGTTTGTGCCGGCGAGACCATGTCGATGGACCTCACCGAACCCGATGCCGGTTCCGACCTGCAGAGCGTGATGCTGAAAGCCACCTATAGTGAAAAAGACGGCTGCTGGCTTTTGAATGGCGTGAAGCGTTTCATCACCAATGGTGACTCCGACATTCATTTGGTGTTGGCCCGTTCCGAAGAAGGTACTAAGGACGGTCGTGGCCTGTCGATGTTCATTTACGACAAGCGCCAGGGTGGTGTCAATGTGCGCCACATTGAGCATAAGCTCGGTATCCACGGCTCGCCAACCTGCGAGTTGACCTACAAGAACGCCAAGGCTGAACTTTGTGGTGAGACCCGTATGGGCTTGATCCGTTACGTCATGGCCTTGATGAACAGCGCCCGTTTGGGCATCGCTGCCCAGTCCGTAGGTCTCGGTCAAGAAGCATACAATGAGGCTTTGAGATATGCTGGTGAGCGTCAGCAGTTCCACAAGCCGATCATCGAATTCCCGGCTGTTTACGACATGCTCTCCCGCATGAAGGCCAAGATCGATGCTGGTCGTTCGCTGCTGTACATGACCGCCCGCTATGTGGATATCTACAAGTGCTTGGAAGATATCCAGCGCGAGCGTCCGCTGACGCCTGAAGAGCGTGCCGAGTGCAAGAAGTACTCGCGTTTGGCTGATGCTTTCACGCCTTTGGCCAAGGGCATGAACTCCGAGTATGCTAACCAGAACGCCTACGATGCCATCAGCATCCACGGTGGCTCCGGCTTCATTATGGAGTACAAGTGCCAGCGCCTCTACCGTGACGCCCGTATCTTTTCCATCTACGAAGGCACGACGCAGTTGCAGGTGGTGGCCGCCATCCGTTACATTACCAACGGTACTTACCTCGGCATTATGAAGGAAATGCTTGAAAACCAAGTTTCTGAGGACTTGAAGCCCTTGCAGAATACAGTGCGCACGTTGGTTGAGCTCTACGAACAGAGCATCAATTACGTGAAAGGCGCCAATAACCAAGAGGTCACCGACTTCTTGGCCCGCCGTCTTTACGACATGACCGGCGACATCATGATGTCGTTGCTCATCCTCGACGACGCCACCCGCGCCCCGCATCTCTTCATTCGTTCGGCCAACGTTTACGTCCACGCCGCCGAGGAAGACGTCATCGGCAAGAGCGTCTATGTGAAGAACTTCATCGAGGAAGACTTGGTGAACTTCAGGGCGAAGGCTCAGGAAGTGGCGGAGTAAATCTTAACTCATTGACATGCATCAAGACGCGGCCTCCCTTGGGTCGCGTCTTGATTTTTATTCAAATAATATTTATCTTTGCCTCCAAAACCCTATCACCATGGAACACGAACTCAAAAGAATTTACTCAGGCTCGCTCGTCAATGCTGAATTCATCGGAAGCGTCCTTGAACAGAACGACATCCAGTTCCTCATCCGCAACTATCAGGAAGAAAGCCTCGTGGCCGGTTGGGCGGCTAACACGATCAAAGGCGACGCGTCGGTGTTTGTCTTCGACAAGGACTACGACCGCGCCATGCTGCTTTTGGATGAAATCAATGATTCAGAGATGGAAGAAGAATAAAAGCAACTCCCAGGGTTACCAATCTTCTTCCCAGACGTACTCTTCCTCGCTCTCCCAAACATAGTCCTCGAGATGGAACTCATACTCGGGATGGTATGCTTTGAAGACGGTGCTGAGCGCGTCATAGAATAGATCCATGGTGCCGTCGTCCCAACGCCTTACCCACCATAAGAGGAAATACTCGTTGGAACTATTCTCATTCCAAGAAGGAACATCGATGTATATCTTATCCCGGAAATAGCAGGAGATGTCTTCACAAAAGCCGCCGCCGTCAACAAACTCGTTGAGGATGTCTTCCCTTACTTGTTGCACACTTCCGTCATAATACATCAACCCGGGCAGACCGTCGTCGTGCAAGGCATCTTGCAACACCATCATGATGAGCATCTTATCGTAGAGATATTGATCCACGAGGGGCTTGCTCGCCTCGATGAACTTCTTGTCGGCGACCACTTTCTTGGCAAGGTCGGTGAGATACTGGATGGCTTCAGGATTGTAATGGCCGTAATCGTCGTCATTCTCGAGGTCCCATTGTCCGTTGCGATGTGGACCTGACACATAGAGCGGACAGGGGAGAATCTTATCAAGTTCTTCCAACGAGATCAGGGAAGCAAGATGGCTTCCCATGACGCGGAGACCGCATTCGGGCCAATAGTCAAACACATTAAGGGTGTTTTCGGTCTTGTCAAGGCTGAGGGCGGCGTCCTTGAAACGTTGCACGTTTTCATTGTCGTTAGAGCAGGCACTGCATAAAAGAGCAAAGGCGATAACCACAATGGCTACAACCGATTTGTGAATGGAAAGGAAGGGCTGTGTATTCATAATAGTGTTGTTTTGGAATGCATCAAAGGTACAAAAAAAAGTTGAAGTAGGGGCGCATCATCATTTTTTGTGAGTGTGGTTTTTTAATTTCCCCAATAATAGTGAGTTGTTACAAACCAAGTTTTTCTCATCTTTGCAAACGAAAGGAGACTGATGATGAATGCCTTGAATGAAATTTGGACCTTGATCAATGAAATGTCGCCGTACCTGCTGCTTGGATTCGGTATTGCGGGTTTGCTGCATGTGTTTGTTCCGGCAAAGCTGTATCAGCGATATCTTGGACAGAACAACTTCCGCAGTGTGGTGTGGGCGGCGTTGATTGGTGTGCCGTTGCCGCTTTGTTCTTGCGGGGTGATTCCCACTGCCATGTCGCTCCGAAAAGAAGGCGCTTCGAAAGGAGCAACTACCTCATTCCTCATTGCCACACCGCAGACGGGTGTCGATTCCATATTGGCCACGGCTTCCCTTTTGGGAATTCCCTTTGCCATCCTTCGTCCCGTGGCGGCGCTGGTGACAGCCCTTTTTGGCGGCGAGCTGGTGACGCTGGCTACCAGGAAGGAGCCGAATGAGGGCATGCAACAACAAACGGAAGACAAACCGAAACTGTCTTTCTGGAAAAAATGTCTCGGTGCCTTGCAATACGGCTTCGTGGAGATGATCGAAGACATCGGGAAGTGGCTTGTAATCGGCTTGGTCGTCGCAGGCTTGATCACGGCTTTTGTGCCTGACGACTTCTTCCTGCGTTATGCAGGTACACCCATCCTGAGCATGTTGGTCGTGCTTGCCATCTCCATCCCGATGTATGTTTGCGCCACGGGTTCCATCCCGATTTCCGTGGCTTTGATGCTGAAAGGTATCACACCAGGTGCGGCCTTGGTACTACTGATGGCGGGTCCCGCCTCCAACATGGCTTCCATCTTGGTCATCCGCAAAGGATTGGGGAAAAAGACCCTGTGGTTTTATCTACTCTCGATCACGCTCGGTGCCATTGCCTTTGGCTTGGGTGTAGACTATCTGATGCCTCGCGAATGGTTTACCTCGCATCTGGTACAGACGCACGCCTGCTGCCACGAGACCCCTGCATTGTTCAACGTCATTTGTAGCATTGTGTTGTGCTGTCTGCTGGTGTATGCACTGATTAGGAGGTTTGCCCCTGGCCACAAGGGACATGACCATGATCACGATCACGAACATGAACAAGATATCAATATGGAAACAAGAACATTCAAAGTTGACGGCATGATGTGCAACCACTGTCGCGCCAATGTGGAAAAGACCCTGAAAAACTTGGAAGGCGTTGAGGAAGTAACGGTTGATCTTGCTGCAGGTATTGCCACGGTCAAGGGAGAAGTATCCGACGAAGCCATCATCAAAGCCATTGACGGGATCGGCTATCAAGCGAAGCGGCAATAAAATGTATGGCGATTGAGTATCGTTAGGGAAAATCAATAATGTTTTTTATCTTTGCCGTGTTATAATAATACGGACAGATATGAAAAACATCGCCTTACTCATCATGGTGAGCATGATGACCTCTTGCGGCCAAAGCAGCGCCCATTCAGATGACTATGAAACCGACACCTTTTTAACACCCAACGGAAGGGCAGTGCATATCCATGCATTGACCCATGCCAGCATTCGCATCGAATTCGAGGGGCAGGAGATTGAAATCGACCCCGTGTGCAAGATGGGCAATCGTACCATCGACTACAACAAGTTTCCCAAGGCGGATTTCATCATTGTGACCCATGAGCATTACGACCATCTCGATACAGCTGCCATCCGTATGCTTTCCAAGAAGGAGACCCAACTGATCACCAACCAACATAGTGCCGAAATGCTTGGCTATGGTACCGTCATGGCCAATGGCGACCGTCAGGTTGTCAATGATTGGCTGACCATTGAAGCCGTCCCTGCCTATAACACTACCGAGGGACATCAGCAGTTTCATCCCAAAGGCCGTGACAACGGCTTCATCCTTACCATTGACGGGTTGAGAATCTATATTGCCGGCGACACCGAAGACATTCCCGAGATGGCCAATGTCAAGGATATCGACATTGCCTTCCTGCCTTGCAACCAGCCCTATACCATGACGGTTGATCAATTGGTGCGAACGGCTAAAACCATCAAGCCGAAGGTGGTGTATCCCTATCATTATAGCAAAACCGATATCAGCGGCATTCCAGCCTTGCTGAAAGACGACGGTATTGACGTATTTATCAGACACTTTGAATAACATGAAAAAACAACTATTCACGCTCTTTATTCTCACCGCTTCATTCTTTGTGAATGCTTTTGCCGGTGAACCAGTAACCCTCAAAAGTCCCGACGGGAAGTTGGAACTCAAGTTTGAAATCAAGGAAGGCGTTCCTTACTATGCCCTTGACCATGTTGGAAAACCCGTCGTTCTCCCTTCGAAAATGGGTTTCACCCTTGAGTGGCGCGATGACTTGGCACACGCTTTTGTGCTGAAAGACACGGAATGCAGCACTTTCGACGAGACATGGGAACCTGTTTGGGGCGAAGAGTCTCAGATTCGCAACCATTACAACGAAATGTTGGTGACGCTGGAACAACCTGTCGGCAGCGTGGAGAGCATGGACCATTCCACTGAGAAAAAGGCCACGGTCATGAAGATCCGTTTCCGCCTTTATGACGACGGTCTGGGCTTTCGCTATGAGTTCCCGATGTTCAGTGAGGAGTTAGGAGTTGGGAGTGAGAAATCCTCAGAAAAAACTCCTCACTCCTCACTCCTCATTCCTAACTCTCTCACCTATTTCTGGATCAAGGAGGAACTGACAGAGTTTGCCATGGCGGGCGACCACAAGGCTTGGTGGATCCCAGGTGATCTTGACACTCAGGAATTCAACTACACCGAGTCGCGACTTTCGGAGATCCGTGGCCTATGGGATGAGAGCCACAAAGACGGCGGCTGGCCTTGGACGGGCTTCTCCCCGACAGGCGTGCAGACTGCCTTGCAGATGAAGACCGACGACGGCCTTTATCTCAACATCCATGAGGCAGCCACTCTCGATTATCCCACCATGCATCTTGATCTCGATGACCAAAACCTCGTGTTTCGCGCTTTTCTCAGTCCTGATGCTACAGGTTATAAAGGCCGCCTTCAAGCCCCTTGCCATACGCCTTGGCGTACGGTGATGGTTTGTGAAAAGGCCACCGACGTGCTGGCATCAAGGTTGATTTTGAATCTCAACGACCCATGTGTTCTTGAAGATGTTTCATGGATTCACCCCGTGAAATACATGGGCGTATGGTGGGAGATGATTTCGGGCAAGAGTTCTTGGTCCTATACCAACGACTTTCCTTCGGTGAAGTTGGGCGAGACCGACTATGCCCACGCTAAGCCCAACACCAACCACGGTGCCAACAACGCCAATGTGCGCCGTTATATCGACTTTGCCGCCGCCAATGGCTTCGATGCCCTGCTCATCGAAGGCTGGAACATCGGCTGGGAGGACTGGTATGCCAAGCAGAAAGATTTCGTCTTTGACTTCCTTACGCCTTATCCCGACTTCGATTTGCCCGCTTTGAACAAATATGCCCACGAGAAGGGCATCCGTCTGATCATGCACCACGAGAGTTCCGCCTCCACCCAGAACTATGAGCGTTGGATGGAAAAAGCCTATACCTTGATGAACCAATATGGTTACGATGCCGTCAAAGGTGGCTATGTGGGAACCATCATCCCATTTGGTGAAGGCCATTACAGCCAGCCCATCAACAACCACTACCACTACGCCATCGTGGAGGCTGCCAAGCACCATATCATGGTAAATTCGCATGAAGCAGTCAGACCTACTGGCCTTTGCCGTACCTGGCCCAACATGATAGGCAACGAGAGCGCGATGGGCACGGAGTTCCGTGAGCGCATTAAGCCGGGACATACGACTATCCTGCCGTTCACCCGTTTGCAAGGCGGCCCCATGGACTACACGCCTGGCATCTTCGAGACCGATATGGGCAAGATCGTTTCTTGGGGCAAAAAGATGAGCACCACCATCTGCAACCAGTTGGGACTCTATGTCACTTTCTATTCTCCCTTGCAGATGGCTGCCGACTTTCCCGAACATTACGCGCAGTTCATGGATGCCTTCCAGTTCATCAAGGATGTGGCCGTGGACTGGGATCAATCCATCTATCTTGAAGCTGAGCCGGGCGACTACATCGTGACGGCACGTCATCCCAAGATCTCCACCTTGAACAAAGCTGCTGATGGAGTGGGAACGCTTCCCGATGGCAAGAAAGGTGTCATATCCAACGCTACCCGCTTTGTTTACGCCCTCCCTGATACGGCCAAACTTCTGTCTTCCGACTTCTGCCTTCAGACTCCTAAAGACGTATGGTATGTCGGCGGCATCACCGACGAAAACGCTCGTGAAGTCACTGTGAAGCTGGATTTCCTGAAGCCTGGAGTGAAATACGAGGCCACTATTTATGCCGACGCGAAAGATGCCAATGGCTTACCTGATGAAAACTATAATCCTCAAGCCTATACGATCACAAAGAAGACCGTGACTTACAAATCAAAGTTGAAACTCCGCATGGCGCCTTGTGGCGGCTTTGCTATCTCGCTCAGATCTTATTAACCAATCCTAATTCAGATGAAAAAGACTGTTGTTTTCCTTTTTGCCATCGCGTTTTCGTTGCTTTCGAGAGCGCAAAACGTCAGTTTTGAACAATACTTCCTTGATGAGGGATCGTTGCGCATGGATGTTTTCCAATGCGGCAATTTCAACAGCTCGCACTATGTGTTTGAGCGTTTCATCATCGAGCCCTATTTTGGCGGCTCCAAGGTTAATCTGATCGATCCATTCAATTACGGGACCAACCGGGTGAAAGTGATCGATGCACAGACCAATACGCTCATTTATTCCAGAGGTTACAACACGTTGTTCCGCGAATGGCAAACCACTGAGGAAGCCACAAGGATGGAGCGCTGCTATGAAGAGTCTGTGAGTGTTCCGCTTCCGCGCAATGAAGCGTATGTCATTCTCGAAATAAGGAATTTCGATGGCGAGTTCGAAGAGATCTTCTCGAAACTCTATGAACCGAACGAAATGTTCAACACTACCGAGCAACGTTATGTGTTCCCTGTTTATGATGTGATGGTCAATGGAACGCCTGAAAGCAAGGTGGACATCGTGATATTGCCCGAGGGGTATACTGCCGATGAGATGTCTCAGTTTGAGCAACATTGTCAGAGTCTGGTCGATGTGTTTGCCCAGCAGGAGCCGTTTGCAAGCCATCTCGACGATTTCAACTTCCGTGCCGTGCTGGCTCCTTCTGAGGAGAGCGGTGTTGACATTCCAGCTTCCCACAATTGGGTGCGTACCATTCTCAATTCGCATTTCTACACCTTCTATATCGATCGCTATTGTACCACCCGCGATTATTTCTCGGTGAAAGATGTGGCGGCCAATGCGCCTTACGACCAGATTTATATTCTGGTAAACAGCAGTCAATATGGCGGCGGCGGTTTCTACAACTTTTACTCGATGAGCACGGCTGGCAACATGTCGTCTGCCAGTGTCATCATACATGAGTTCGGTCATGCTTTTGCGGGCTTGGCCGACGAGTACGAGGAATCGGACAATCCGTTGGCCTTGCTCTACAATTTGGATGTGGAGCCTTGGGAGCCTAACATAACCACTTTGGTGGACTTTGAATCGAAATGGGCCGATCTTGTGGCACCCAACACGCCTATTCCCACACCAAACAATTACCAATATTACAATACGGTTGGTGCTTTTGAGGGAGGAGGCTATTTGACACACGGCATGTATCGTCCGCAACATGATTGCATGATGCGCAACTATGCGCTTTTCTGTGCCGTTTGCAGCAGAACGATTGAAGATGTGATCGAGGCACATTCCGATGTCCTGGTCTCGGTAAAACCAGGGCTTTTGCTGTCCGAACCGTCGCTTCGAGTGTGTCCCAATCCCGCTACTGATTTCATCGATGTTTTTGTGAGACAACAAGAAGACGATATGGCGGAAATCATCGATATAAACGGCAAAACCGTCATGTCAGTTCGAATCAATAACGAGGTGAACAGGATCCTGATCAGCGACTTGCCACAGGGCGTTTATATGTTTCGCGCAAATGGCGAGACGAGGAAATTTGTGAAACAATAGATGGTGTGTTTGCAGCCATGAATAACAATTTTGCTATCCGTCCTGCGCGGCTTGAGGAGGCAGGTCTGGTTCTTGAGTTCATCAAGAAACTTGCTGTTTATGAAAAATGCGCCGACGAGGTGGTTGCCGACGAGGCTACCTTGCGCCATTCCTTGTTTGTGGAACATTCCGCCGAGGTGGTCTTTGCGGAGGAAAATGGCGAGGTCATCGGCTTTGCCTTGTTTTTCCACAACTTCTCGACCTTCGTGGGACGCAAAGGGCTTTATCTCGAGGACCTCTTCATCCTTCCTGAAAAGCGTGGCAAGGGCTATGGCAAGGCCATGCTGAAGTATTTGGCCAGATTAGCCGTTGAGCGCAATTGCGGCCGCATGGAGTGGATCTGCCTCGACTGGAACCAGAATGCATTGAAGGTATATCGCAGCATTGGCGCCATTCCAATGGACGAATGGACCGTACAGCGCCTTGATGAGCATGCGTTGAAAAGCTTCGCGGCAGAGGATTGATTTTACACGAAAAAACCCCGTGAGAATCACTCGCGGGGTCTTTGTTTGGGCTGGTTTATTTGTCCTTATTGATAGTAAGCTGAATACACTGTCTCCAAGATGTCGTGGAATAGCTCCATGGTGCCGTCGGCGTCTCTTCTGGCCCACCAGTAGAGGAACATCTCTCCAGTGTTGCCATAGACGTATGTTCCGTCTTCGAGGGCATCGTCCAATTCTCCAAGGAATCCATTGGCGATGGTGCCGTATGCCTGTCCGCGGGTCTCCATGATGCTGTTAAGCAACATTTCCTTATCATCGCAGAGGCTCTTGTCGTTCATTCCGTCATAAAGGCCCTTCATGATGACCATCTGGCGCTTGAGGTATTCGTCCACAAGCGGCTTCGTCTTTTCAACGAACTTCTTGTCGGCTACCACTTTCTTGGCAAGGTTGCCCAAGTATTGGATGGCTTCTGGATTGTAGTGTCCGAATTCGTAAGGAACTTCAAGTTCCCAGCGATTATAATGATGAGGTCCGGAAACGTAAAGGTCGCAGGGAAGCATGCGGTTGAGGGTCTTCAACGAGATGAGCGAGAAGAGGTGGCTTCCTGTCACGCGGATGGCGCATTCCGGCCAATAGTCAAATTCATTAGCCAAGACATGGGAAGTCTTGTCGAGGTTGGAAGCGGCTTCCCGAAACATGTTGACGGCATCGTTCTCTTTGATGCGTTCATTGGCTTGAACAGGTTCGTCCGGTTCTAAATCGTAATAGTAGCTGGTTTCACCCATCTCTTCTTCCCAATAATCGTATGGGTAATAATACTCATCTGCGACAAAATTGTAATCGGGGTAGTAGGCCATGAAAATGGTACTCAGGCCATCGTAGAACTGGTCGATGGTGCCATCGCTCCAACGTCTTGCCCAGAAATAGAGGAACTCGTAGTTGAAGTTGCTGTAAATGCCGCTTTCGTCATAGAGATCGATCTCTTCCAAGAAATAGAACAGTCCGTCGGTGTAGCCATAGTTCTCGATCATATCTTCAAACATGAATTCACGTCCCTCCTGGGTGAACACGTCTTCGTCATACATCAAGTCGTGGAGGACCATCATGCAATACATTTGTTGGTATAGGTATTTGTCCACCAACGGTTTGCTCGCGGCAACGAACTTCTTGTCGGACACAACCTTCTCGGCGAGGTCGGCAAGGTATTGGATGGCTTGTGGATTGTAGTGACCGAAGTCGTCGTTGTAAAGATCCCATTGTCCATCGCGATGCGGTCCTGAGACATAAAGCGGGCAGGGGAGCATCTCTTGGAGCTCATTGAGGGAGATGAGCGAGGCGAGATGGCCGCCGATGTTACGGATGCCACCATCCGGCCAATAGTCGTAGTCGTCGATGGTTAGCGTGGTGTTGTCAAGTTGCATGGCAGCTTCTTTGAAACGATTGGCGTTTTTGTCGCCACAGCTGCTGAAAGCAAAAAGAATGGCAATGGCTGCTATGGCCAGGAATGATTTGCTTAAGATAGAATTTTTCATGGTGATGGTTGTTTTAGGATGGTTCAAAAGTACAACAATAATGATTATGGTGCACACTGATTGTTAGTTTTTTGTTATTTTTGCACCTAATTCATTTGAAATACTGTCTTTGAAATATGAAAAAACTGTTTTTGTTAATAGGTTTTATTGCCTTCTCTTTGGCCTATGTATATGCCGGTCCGGTGGACCAGCAGAGAGCCAAGCAGCTGGGTGCTCGCTTTTTAAGCACGACCACAGTTGCACAACGTGACACTGATATTCAATTGAACTTGGTTTCGGCGGCCGCTTCGCGTGGCGGCGTTGACTTTTATGCGTTTAACGTCCGTGGTGGAAATGGTTTCGTGATTGTTGCCGGCGATGACCGTGTGAAGCCCATCCTGGCCTATTCCACCACGGGTTTGTACAACCCGCAGGATGTGGCCGAAGGCTTTGCCTACATGCTTGATGGTTTTCGTGAAGAAATCCAATATGTCCGTGAGCATAACCTGAGCGCTACCCCTGACATCGTGGCCGAGTGGGATGCGCTGATGGCTACCGGACAAATCAATCCTGGCCGCCATGCCCGTGCGGTGGTGGGTCCCCTTTGCCAGACTATTTGGAACCAGAACTTTCCCTACAACAGCCAGTGTCCCGAGGATCCTGAAGGCAATGGCGGCTATGTGTATGCAGGCTGCGTGGCAACCGCCATGGGCCAGGTGATGAAGTTTTGGGACTATCCTGAGCGCGGAATGGGTTCTCATACCTATTATCCAGACGGTTATGCGTCGCAAACTGCTAATTTCGGTGAGACGGATTATCACTTCGAGTTGATGCCTTTGGCGCTCGACTCGACAAGCACTGAGGAAGACTATTTCTATATTGCTCAGTTCCTGCATCATTGCGGTATTGCTGTGGATATGCAGTACAGCGGTCATGGCAGCGGCGCCTACTCGTTTGATGTCATCCCCGCCTTGAACAACTATTTCGGTTATACTTGCGATGATGATTTGCCGACATTGAGTTTTTGGGGCTTCCAATGGTATTCAAACGAAGAATGGATCCAGATGTTGAAAGATGGAGGCTTGGATGAAAACCTGCCGTTGTATTATAGTGGATCGGATGACAATGGTGCCGGCGGTCACGCCTTCGTTTGTGACGGCTATGACGAGAACGACTATTTCCATTTCAACTGGGGGTGGAGCGGTCGTGACGATGCTTGGTGCCCCATCGGTGCCTTGAACACTACCAAGTATGCTTTCAACGATGCGAACAGTTTCCTCGGACACATCATCCCCGCTAACTCCAGCTATTACCAGCGTGCCGATAGCGTGGCTGAATTCTATGTGTTTGAAAATGAGAACTTTGATGGTGTAATGCTCTACTGGGAGAACCCGTCGTTGAATCTGAATGGAGATCCCCTGAGTTCCATTGATTCGATTTTGATTCGCCGCAACAACCAATTGATTGTTACGCTACATGACCTGCAGAAGGGCGAGGCCATGAGCTATGAGGATAGCGGTCTGGAGCCCGGTCTCTACGAGTATTCCATCAGCGTTTGCAATAGTGCCGGCGTCAGCCGTATGGCCTATCGTACCATCATGGTGGGTGAGAAATGCCCGCTCACTTTCGTCCTCCAAGATGACGGTGGCGACGGCTGGAAAGGCGCTGCCATCAGCGTGACGAATGAAAGCGGCCAACGTATCGCTGTCATCGGCATGAATGAAGGGACAATAGACACGGTAGAAGTGCCTTTGCTGTATGGCAATCTGAACTTTATTTGGAACCATGGCTGGTACCACACCAACGAACAATACGACACGGATTATGAATGCTCCTTCTTTATCTATGATGCCGAAGGCAATATGCTATACAACTCTGAGGAGCTTGAAGACGGCATCTTCTTGACTTACAATAACAATTGCGAGTTTGGTACGTTGTCCTGCTATCCTGTCCAAAACCTCCAAGGGGAATACCAATGGCATAATGATCTCGAGTTTGGGGCAAACATCACATGGAAAAAGCCTACCATTACCCCTTTCCTGCGTTATTTCCAAGTTTTCCGCACGACAGGAGCCTCTAAGGATGATGAGCTGATCGCGGAGATTAGTTACGATGGAAGTAGCAATTACGCTTATTTTGACAATGCTTATGCTGCATTCCAAGAGGATGTGCAGTATTTCGTCCGAAGCGTTTACATCAACAACGAACTGCAATGTGAGTCGGATTTCATGGAAGTGCTGGTGACCATTACTGATGTTGAAGACTATGAGGATGGGAATGTCAAAGTTTATCCTAACCCATCGAATGGTCTGATTACAGTTGAAGGTGTTGGCTATCTGACCGTAATGAATACACTTGGTCAGGTCGTTAAGGAACTTGAACTGGATGGCCGAACCACTATGGAACTTCCAAGAGGCGTGTTCTTCGTGAAGATTAATGGAATCACGAAGAAGGTGGTGGTAGAATAAAGGTTACAGTTTAACGACCTTTTTAACAATTACCCCGTCAACGGTGGTGATCTTTACCAAGAAGGTCCCGTTCATCAAGCCAACTAGCTGGTGGACGGGGCTTTCTGTTTGAAGGCTTTTCACGAGCCGGCCGTCCATGGAAAAAACTTCAATCCGACGCATCCCCTCGCATTCAATGGTGAACTCGTCGGTACTAGGGTTGGGGAAAATATGGGCTTGATGCTTTACGGTTTCGATGACATCGTTCCATTCCGTAACGGCATTGACCGCTGCCAAGGCGTCGACGCGACCTACACCGGTTATGTTGCTCTTATTGGAAGTCAGCTTGACGGAAGTCTCTTCTAGGATCTGGCAGATTTGGGCAGGCGTCAGTTCGGGATTCTTTTGCAACATCAGGGCAACGATGCCTGCCACGCAAGGTGTGGCCTGCGAGGTGCCGTCCATGGTGGTGTAACCGCTGATATTATTGTAGTCCAACGACTTGATGTTGATGCCTGGAGCGCACACATCGGGACGGATAAGGCCGATGCCGGGGTTATAGGCATAGTCGCCGAACTCGGTGTTCTGCCATGTGACGGGGCCTTGCGAGGTAAAGTCGGCAGCTGCGTCGTTGTAGTTCACGGCACCGACGGCCACCACACAACTCAGCGCGCCAGGGTTGACCAACTGATCGGGGTCGAGGTAGGGCGGAGGACAACTGGCAGGTACCCGAACATTGTCGGGGATTGGATAGGCCATCTGGAGGAAGGAGTTGCCTTCATTGCCAGCACAGACTAAGGCCACGATGCCTGCGTCCAGGATAGCCGTGCAAGTACGTCGGAATATTTCTTTGTCAGCGACACCTGCGCCGGCCATGCCTTGCGACAGGTTGATCAGGTCGCAACCGTGCTCCACGGCCCATTCCATGCCACCAGCAATATTCACAGCACCTCCAAAGCCATCGGCGGCAGTGGTCTTCACGCACATCAAGGTGGCATCGGGGGCAACACCTGTCTGCGATCCGGAAGTGCCGTCACCGCAAACGATTCCTGCAACATGGGTGCCGTGGCCTTTGTCGTCCATCGGGTCGTCGTCATCGTTCACGATGTCGTAGCCGTGGTGAGGGAATGCTTCTCCACCATCCCAAAGATGGTCGGCGAGGTCGAGGTGGTTGTAGTTGACACCTGAATCAACGACGCCAACCACCACCCCGGCCCCTGTGTAGCCTAACGCCCACACCTGATCGGCATTGACTTGTGTAATGTTTGGCGTGATCTCATGTGTGGCAGATGTTGTTCTCGCTGCCTCGACCTCGGATGTCAGTTGATACCGCGTTATAGGGCCAATATATTCGATGTCGTTGCGCCCCGATAGGCTGGCAACGACTGACTCTGTGGCTGAAAAATACAAGGCATTGGCCGACCATAAACTATGGATTGAGGAAACCAACTCTTGTTGCTCCAATTCATTCAAGATGGCTTCCAACTCGTATTGCGATGCCTCTGTGTAGGCTTTCAACTCCTTGACCACATAGTCGCGTCGTTCGGCACGGCTGGCGCAGCAATCAGCCTTGCGGCACAGTTCCGTGCGGTTGTATTGTGCCTTCATCAGGACAACGACGTCCATCATCTCTTCGTTCTGTGCGAAGCCAAAACTGCTGACAAATAGCAACAAGGAAATTATTGCGATTTTTTTCATGGCATTACATCTTTACGATTTTGTTTACGAGGATGCCGTCTCTAGTGTGTGTTTTTAATATATAAACCCCATTCGAGAGACCTTCGATGCGGCATTCGTCACTCTGGGTGTTGATGGTCTTTAGCAGCCTTCCTTCAAGGGTGAATACGCTTACGGAAAGCATTCCATCCATGGCTACCGTGAAGTTGCTTGCGCTGGGGTTGGGATATATGGTGACGGTCTGTCCGTTCTCGTGAACTTCAGTATAATTGACGGAATTGACGGCGGCCAAGGCGTCCAACAAACCTGCCCCGAAGTCGTTGCTTTTATGTGGGGTCAGCGGTTGGGCGGTGCGTTCAAGGATCTCATCAATCTGAGCTGGCGTCAGGTTGGGGTTTTTTGAGAGCATGAGTGCGATGGTGCCTGCTACCAAAGGCGTGGCCATCGAGGTTCCATCCATCAAGGTATAGCCATTGGTGGTGTTGTAATCCAACGACTTGATTTGCACGCCCGGGGCGCAAATGTCGGGACGGATGAGACCGATCTCGGTGGTGCTGCCTGAAGTGTATGGGTAGTCGTTGTAGGCTGCGACATCGGTCCATTGCGACGGGCCTTGGGAGGAAAATTGGGCGATGTTGTTGTTGGAGTCCACTGCCCCCACGCAAATCACACAACTAGTGCCTCCGGCGTTCACCAGCTGGTCTTCATGCAAATGGGGCGGTGGACAATCACCTGGGGTGTAGATGTTGTAGGGCACGGGAACCATGAACTGCATCTGACGAATGTTGCCGGCACAGGCTGCCACCACCACGCCAGCCGCCAAGGTGTTGTCGCAGGCTTGCCGCATCATCAGCTTTTGTACGGCATCGGGTTGGGGACGGCCCAGCGACATGTTCATGAGGTCGGCCCCGTGTTCCAAGGCAAATTGCATGGCGGCTACCCAATTGGTCTCGTCGCCCACACCCTCATTGTTGAATGCTTTCAACGCCATAATGGTGGCACCTGGGGCAATGCCTGTTTGTGAGCCCGAGGCACCCGTGCCACAAATGGTGCCGGCTACATGGGTGCCATGTCCGCGGTCGTCCGAGGGGTCGTTGTCATGGTAATAGAAGTCGTAACCATGGTTGGGATATTCCGAACCGCCGTCCCAAAGACGACCCTCCAAATCGGCATGGTCGAGGCGGACGCCAGTGTCGATGAGAGCAATCAGAATGCCTGCCCCGGTGTAACCTTGTGCCCATACTTCGGGGGCGTTGACTTGCAGCAGGTTTTGGGTGATCTCACGTCCATCGCCTCGTGAAGCAGGGATGGCCTCGTCCTCAAAGATCCATTGTGCTTCTTCAACGCGATACACGGTGATCACTTCACGACGTTGCTCTAAAAGAGGGATAACGGATGGATCTGCCGTGCAGCTGATGCAATTCACCAACCAATAGGATTCGATATCGTCCACCATCCCTTGATGTTGAAGATCCTCCAAAATCCCGAGGATCTCGCTTTGCGAATCGAAAGACTGTTGCTTCAGGGCGTTTATGACGTAATTGCGTTGTTCCTGTTTGTCGCGATAATAACTGGCTTCATGAAGCAAAGCCGTAGCATTGGACTGTTCCGAGAAGAGGATAATGACTTTGGTGATAGGCGCGGCACTCAAGCCAATAAGGCTGAGGCAAAGGACTATCGTGATGATCAGCGCTTTCTTCATGTTTTGGGGTTAATGGTTGATGATGAGTTTACACGTTATGCAGGTTCCAACATGGTCGAAAACCATTACATGATAAAGGCCGTTGGGTAAATCGGTCACGGGAAATACATCGGTTTGATTATATGTTTTGATGAGCTTTCCCAAAGTATTGTAAATCATTATTTTCACAGGGAAGAAGCTTTGAATGCGAACCAAGTCGGAAGCTGGATTTGGATAGAGTAGCATGGTTTCGTCATGGTTTGCGTCAAGGTTCCACGTTTCGCTGTCGGTAGCCACCGTTTTCACGGAGGTTATGCCATCGCCATAAACGGCCTGCACTTGAACGCAGTGGTAATCTTCGCTTGGTGCGATGCTGAAAGTATGGCTGGTTTCATTGACATTCTCAGCCGCTAAGGTCTCATTGAGCCATATGTTGTAACCCGTTGGTATGTTTCCCGAAGGGGCGCTCCAAGAGGCGATTAAAGTGGTTCCGTTTTTTTCCAGTTTCAGGTTTTCGGGTTGATAGGGATGGTTGGCGGCCTCGAAAAGGAAATTGCTGTTATACACCCTTTTAGATCCATGTCGTTGAATCCAGACGACTACTTCAAGATCGTCCATTTCCTCCACATGTGTGCTTGACATATCGTAATCAAACGTCAATCGCTCCAATTGTCCAGCGTGAAGCGAGACGGTTGTTCCCTGGGCACTCGGAAGCATCTTCATCATTACATGGTGAAACGAAGTCTCACCGTTGACGGTGGCATTGTTATGAGTAATCTTTTCATTCACAGACACATATACTCTTATATCACTCAAATCCACAAACGGCATAACATCAGCCGTGACATGGATGGTGTTGCCCTCCGCATAAAACGAACCTCCGATTTCAATCGTTGATGGCTCGTCGACGTGTTCTTCAAACTGGCTTTGAGTCGGTGCGTTGATGCCCAATTCATAGCTGTCCATAAATAGCCAAGGCAATTGATTTACACCATAATACGTCTTTCTGACATTGCCTTCATTGGTGTAATAGGGGTCGCCGGGCGGAGGCCAGTTCATCATGTATTTCACATAGGTAAATTTGTCGGGATTGTTGGCGCAGAAATTGTCCATAGCTACGCTCAACACAGGACAGGTGCCGCACGATGAGCTTGAGAAATGTTCAAACAAGGGTTTCCTTTGTGTGGGGACGCATGCCACCGAAACGCTTTTTGTCAAGGTGTTGTTGGTCATGTCGTCATCTTCCATGCCATTCACTTTCGTCACGTCGATGGTCAGCGAATAAGTGTCAGGAATGAGGTTCGCTGGCACATCGAAGGTCAGATTCTTGAACGTTCCACTTGGAATGTTTTCATTGAAAGTTTGTATAATAGTTTGATTTTCATTGAATTGATAACTACACTCCACAGAGGTGACATCAGTGTTGCCAGTGTTGAAAAGCCGCATCCCTACATCAAAAACCCGATGAGCCTGCACTTCATCGACATTGATTTCCTGAAGGTCGATGTCCAAGTCCTTTTCCACAAAAGCTGAGAAGTCATCAATGTATATATAGCTGAAATTCATGTCGTTGGAATTGGTGAAATAGATACATAACTTCACATTGGGATGCCTCATGTCTTCCGTGACAATGGACGCATTCACCTGATACTGGCCTCCGGAATTGTAAGCCTGAGACCAACCGCTGTGCCAATGCAGTCCGTTGTCGGAGGTCGTGGCGATGCCAATCGTAAGTCCCGCACTCATGGCAAAGTCGTAATAATGCTTGAATGAGACGTCGAGCTTGTCCACATCGGAAAGGTCGATGCTGTTGGTAATCAGTCGCCAAGTACCCATGATATGGCAATAAAACTCCATCTCGTAAGGTGTTCCGCCCGCATGGTTTGTCTCTGATACCTGCCAATATCCTGTTTCTGAACCTGATACTGACCATCCGCTCGGTAAATATGAATGATCGAATTGTTCGAAAACCAATACGTTTCCACATTGTGCTGTTATTGCAAAGGATAGAATGAAGGCAAGCAATAAACTGACTTTTTTCATTTGAGGTAGTTTTAGGTGTTTTTTTAAATTAGGTGCTCAATTGAAAAAATCATAACACACTATGAAAATTTTTTGTAAAGATAGGCAAATTGGCGTTATGTTCATGCTTATTTTTGCACCTAATAGCAAAAGCAAGCATGATGTCGAAGGTGATGTCTATCGGAAAAGGAATTGTTTCCCGTGAGGAAAGGGAAGAAGCTTTCCATGCCATGTTGCTACGCAACAAGGCAATGCTTTGGCATATTTGTTCCGATTATAGCCTTGGCAGGGCATGGCATATTGAGGACTGCATGCAAGAAGTGATATTGTATTTGTGGCGCGACTATGGCCAATTTAAAGGAAGGAGCTCTGAGAAGACCTGGGTTTACCGTGTGGCTACCAACACCATGCTGATGCTGCGTCGGAAGGATAACCGAAGCCCCGATACGGAAACCTTCGATCCACGGGAAAACAATCTGGCGACAGAAACCGGTGATGAAAACTACAATCAAATGCTTCAATTGATCGATGCGCTTCCGGAAAAGGATATGGTGGTTGTCAGGGCGCATCTGGATGGCTTTTCCTATCAAGAGATTGCAACGATGACGCATTCCACGCAAGGTGCGGTGGCCATGCGCATCGCTCGTGCCAAGGACAAACTGAAACGTATGTATCAAAATGAAAATCAAAGGATATGAAAAGGGATGATTTTGAGTTGCAATGGCAACGACGCCAACAGGCTATGAACGACGCTGAATCCCATGCGCCTACTGATGATTGGATGCTGGGATTGGCTGAGCATGCCAAAGAAAAAGCGACAGGAAACGAAGTGCAATATACCCGACAACGTCGCTTCCGATGGATTCCATACGTTGCCGCAGCCGGATTGCTTTTGGCTGTAAGCATTTTCGGAATGAGACATCAAAGAAATGCCGCTCGGCTTCCTGCCGCTGAAAAGGTGGATGTGAGGGGACAAACTATCCGCTTCTTGTGTAACTCGGGGTGCTCAGCCGATGATGTGGTCCAGTCAGCCTATGGTATAATGATTCAATAATAAATTGAAAATGAAAAACTTGCGCTTAATCAACTTATTCTTTTGCATCGTGTCTTTGTTCGGTTCATGCCATAGGAACGTTTTGGACGAATCGCAGGATGCCGCCTTGGCACTCTATTGCAAATATGCTGGCGATGAGCGTCTTATGGTCGCTTATGTGGGCGATTTGAAAGTGGAGGACCATGCCGTCAATGCTGTGATGCTTCAAGCAAATGATGACGAAGAATGGGCTTGGCTTCGTAAAGAGTTTGAGGTTCCGATGAATCGCCTTGCCGAGCTGGGTGATGCGATCACGGACCAAAACTACACCGTTGACATGGGAGTGCAATGGAACACCTCTGTTGATCTGGACGAAAAGGTGCTTCAAAAGGAACATGTTGACGATGAGGAAATCGAGTATTTTGCCCTGGCCATTGTCAAGCAGCTGAATGCCACGATGAACGCCTTGCTTGCCTCGGAAAATGAAATCCAAAAGGCCGTGATCGTCATCGATGACAAGATGGATCTCTTAAACGACTTGGATCTTGGCTTGGAGTTTCGCGATACTACGGCTGTTGGACGAATCATGGCGGCAGTGGCCGGGAAACTCAACAACGATGGCTTGGCTTTCAAGGACAGCACGGTCCATACGGAAACGATGGTGCGCAATCCTGAGGATGAGCTAATGCGAGATGCCAAGGAACACGGTCAATGCGGCTATGTCACTGCCGTTGACGATCATAGCCAAACCCTATGGGTGTTCTTTTATCGCGACGCGGAGGAATGCAGCTGCATCATGGCACATATCAAAAAAGACGTCTTTGCCAAGAACCATCAGGATTAGCTTTGGAAAAGCCTTCCTTGCCATGTGTCGCGCTCTTCCATCCTTTTCTCGATACGGCTCAACACCTCGTCGTAACGCAGCTTCATCCAGGGTTCTGAAACGAGATAACGGGGCGGCACCTCGCCGGCGAAACGTTCGATGACGATGTCGGGGTTGAGGCGCTCGGCAAAGTCGATGACAAAATCGATGTATTCTTCCAAGTTGAAGAGATGAAAGGCTTCGGGATGCTGGTGGTATTCCTCGGCCATCTTGGTTCCTTTGAAAATTTGTGATTGATGGAACTTGACGGTGGTTAAAGGTAATTGTGAGATGACATCGGCGGCATCGAGCATCATGGCTTTGGTCTCGCCAGGCAATCCGAAGATGAAATGTCCTCCACAGGGGATGCCGTATCGAGCAGTCAATTCGATGGTTTTTTTGGCGGTGGCGAAGTCATGGCCTCGGTTGACTCGCTTCAAAGTCTCGTCATAGACGCTCTCCACCCCGTATTCCAGCATTATGTAATGTGTCTTTTGGAGTTCGTTGAGATAGTGGAGCAGGGGCTCATCAACCAAGTCGGGTCGTGTGCCGATGACGATGCCTGCAATTCCAGGCACGCCAAAAGCCTGTTGATAGATTGATTTCAGCTCTTCATGCGGTTTGTAGGTGTTGGAAAAAGGCTGGAAGTAGGCGAGATATTGATTGGCCCTGCGGTAACGGCGCTTGTGGAATTCGATGCCTTCCTCGATCTGTTGGCGGATGCTTTTTTCTGGACGGCAATAGGAGGGATTGAAGGCCTCGTTGCTGCAGAAGGTGCAGCCTCCCGTGCTGATCTTGCCGTCACGGTTGGGACAGCTGAAGCCGGCATCGATGCTGATTTTTTGGACGCGGGAGCCGAACAACGACTTGAAGTATTGGCTATAGGAATTGTAGCGGGTCATGGGGCAAAGATACAAAAAAATTGGGATTATTTCATGATCCCTTTCCGCTCGCCGCGGGGGCCCTTGCAGACAGGAGAGCCGTCCGAGCCATGCTCGGCCCAAGCTTTTTCCATGTCGCACCGCCATGCAAGCAAGCTTGCTGGCGGCACGCCATGAAAAAAGCCAGGCTGCATGCAGCCCGGCTTTCCTGTCTGCGGAAAGAAAGGGATTCGAACCCTTGGAACGCAAAGCGTTCAACGGTTTTCGAGACCGCCCCGATCGACCACTCCGGCATCTTTCCTTTGGTCAAAAATAAAAGCGACATCGGTCGCTTTAAGTGGCGGAGACAGAGGGATTCGAACCCCCGAAACCTTTCGGTTTAACGGTTTTCAAGACCGCCGCTATCGACCACTCAGCCATATCTCCGCTGCAAAAATACAACTTTTTGCTTTCATGCAACTGATTCGACGAAAAAAAATTCTTTATCTTTGCATCTTCAATGCCTTCCAAGTGCGTTCGTTATGAGGTCTTTGGGTCGTATTACTTTGGGTATGGCGCTGATAGTCACCCTCCTTTGTTCCTGCCTGCAAAAGTCGTCCGTCTTCAACGAGCAGGCTACGCCGCATCATTTCCAAGAGTTGCGACAGGCCTCAACCTTGATGGAAACGCATCCCGAACAGGCCTTGCAACTGCTGGAGGAATGTGCCGCGACATCGGATCCTGTTGGCTGGAACGAGGTTGAACGCCATGAGTATCGTGTGCTGAAGGCAGAAGCGCAGTATAAGACAGGAAGGATTGGCGTTTCCAGCGAACCGCTCAACGCGACGGTGGTATTCTTCGACAGCCTCGTCCAATGCTTCCCCAAGGATGGCACGCTGCGTTACCTCCTTGCGAAATCCTATTATTATCGAGGGACGCAATACACCGCTGACCGTCAGGATGTTGATGCGGCTGACTATTTTGTGGCCGCTCTGGAAACAGCTTGGACCGGCCCGAACGCCAAGGATGCTGAACAGACGCGTTTCAAGGGCCTTTGCCATTACCGCTTGGGTGAGATCCTCTATAACTACAACATCCAAACCTCGGCACTCCAGGCCTTCGACTCGGCTCGGTATTATTTTACCCAGGTGAACGACACCATGGGCATCGCCGCCTGCATCCGCAGCGCCGGCGAAGTTTATCTTGCCAACAAGGGTTATGAGTGCGCCCTGGGCAGGTTCAAAGAGGCCAATCGTCTTTGGAACTTTGGCGATGCTTGGTACGACCACGCCATAGGAGGCCTCTTCTTCGAACGCCAACAGATGGATTCAGCAGCCATTTATCTTGGTCGCTCCTTTGAGACAGGCGGCCCCTATACCCGTATCGACGCGGCCGCCAAACTGGCCGAGATCTGGCGGGAACGGGGTGACGCTGAGAAAGAGAACTACTATACCCTTTTCTATGTCCAGAACTCCATCCGCGAGGCAAATCGTTCCTTCGACAAGATGGAGATCGAATTCATCTACGACGGCATCAAGAATGCCGCCGTTCCCCCAGCGCCCCATTCCACCTTGACCCCACACGTCCTCGTCATCGCTGCCCTGGTGCTTGCCGTGATAGCCCTAATGGCTTTTATCATCATTCGTAATCGCCATCGCATCTTCCATATTGAGCAGCAACTCTCCGACATTGAGCAAAGCCATCGAAAGGAGACGGAGGGCAAGGACCAGCAGCTCCAGTCCATCGCTCAGGAACTGGATGCTACCAAACAACAGCTGGAGCGGCGCCAACAGGCACCTTCCATCGATTTTGATTCGGCGCTGGACCGTTACCTGAATGCACCTGTAACCCTCAAGATCCTCAAGTCGGTGAAAGGGAAGGACATCATGACCAAGAGTGTCGGCCTCTACCCGAAACTGAAACTGTCGGAGATGGATTTCATTGAGGTGGTCCGTGCCGCCAACAGCAGCTTCCCCGATTTCTCGTCTCACCTGCTGAAAGATTTCGGCGAACTTTCCACGGGGGATGTGCGCCATTGCTGCCTTGGACTGATGGGGCTGAACGATGCCGAGATTGCGGTCCTGGAGGGCATCACCTACAGTGGCGCCAACCGGCGCACCAAGCGCATCCTCTCGATCATGGACAATGGTTCCGGCCTGGAGGAAACAGTGCTGCTCTATCTGAAAAATTTATATAAATAATTGATATTCAATATAATATAAAAGATTTGTTGAGTTTAATGAAGAAAGTACAATCGTTTTTTGATACAAAGGAGTCAAACTATGAATATTTTCGCAGCACAATCACAATTAACCATGAAAAACGTTTAGCCATGAAAAAGACCTTTATGCTATTGGTGCTGTGTTTGGTGCTCCCATTCACGCTTGCCGCACAAAAAAAGTCCATCCAGTCTTTCCTTTCGTACACGACCTACTGTGTGCCGGGTGACAAACCGTTTATCGAGAACGCCCTTGCCTTTGACTGCTCCAGTGTAGTCTATAAACAGTTTGAGCCTGGAAAGTTCAAGGCCACGGTGGAAATCCAGACCATCTTTAAACAAGGTGAGAAGATTTGCAACTACTCCAAGATCGCCCTCGACAGCCCCATCGTAACAGATACAACGAAAATCGGCGGTGCTTTCATCGATGAACAACGCTTTGCGCTCGACAATGGAGAATACACGATGGAAATCTCTATCAAGGACCTGAACAACCCCAAGCAAATTCCCTTCAAGGCGGAACAGACGGTTGTGATGGAGTTCCCTGCCAACCAGCCTGCGGTGTCCGACATCCTGCTGGTGGAAAGCTATCAAAAGGCCAGCAAGCCTTCGGCTTTGACGAAGAGCGGCTACGACCTGGTGCCTCGCGTTTACGCCTTCTATGCGGCCAATGTCAACAACCTGACTTTCTATACTGAACTGTATAACAGCGACAAGTTTTACAAGGATGGCGGACAGTACATGCTCAACTACTACATCCAATCCTACGAGTCCACCTTGAAAATGAAGGACTTCAATTTCATCAAGAGGATGGATGTCGGTTCCGTGAACATCTTGTTGAATACCATCAATATCAAGAACCTGCCTACCGGCAACTATTATTTGGTGGTGGAAATGCGCGACAGAAGCAACAACCTCATGGCTTCCAACAGCGTGTTCTTCCAACGCTACAATCCTGGATGCGAGGTTGACATGATGGATGTGACATCTACTGGTGTTATCAACACTTTTGCTGCCGACATCAACAACCTCGACACCCTCCGCGAGTACATCCGTTGCTTGAACCCGCGCTGCTCCGAAGCGGAACGCGATTATGCCAACAACTTGGTGAAAACGGATGATCTGAAGACCATGCAGCAGTTCCTCTATACCTTCTGGTCAACGCGCGCTCCCCTCAATCCGAAGGATGCCTGGCAGGAATATTACAACCAGGTGAAACGGGTCAACGCTTCCTATTCAACCAGGACCAAGAAGGGCTACATGAGCGATCGTGGCTATGTGTATCTGAAATATGGCACACCCGACAAAATCTGCGAAGAGCCTTTTGAGCCAGGTGCCTATCCGTATGAGATCTGGCATTATTACGAAGTGGCCGGCCAGCGCAACAAGCATTGTGTGTTCATGTCGAAGGACATGGTTACCAACGATTATGACTTGATTCACTCTGACCTCATCGGTGAAGTCAACAACCCGCGTTGGCAGATGATGATCTATTCCCGCTTCTATGGACCTGACTACACGGGTGATGTCATCGACCAAACTGAAGCTCCAGGTGCATGGGGTACCCGTGCCGGCGACCTCTATCGGAACCCAAGATAATACAGGATTGTTCAATGAAAAGGATAGGATTTTGGTTGGTCAAGTGTGTGGCGTATTTGATTGCTCTTACGCCCTTCAGCTTGCTGTATCTGAAATCCGATATCTATGCCTTCCTACTGTACCATGTCGTCCGTTACCGCCGCAAGGTGGTCCGCGACAATTTGGTGAAGTCGTTCCCCGAGAAAACCACCCAGGAAATCAAGAAGATAGAGAAGCAGTTTTATCGCAACTTCTGTGATTTGTTTATGGAGACATGTAAGATGATGCGACTCAAGCCCGAAGAAATGTCCCAACATGTCACCTTCGCCAATCCAGAGTTGCTTCAATCGCTTTACCAAAAGGGCAGGAGCGTGTTTACAGCCATACCGCATTCGGGAAACTGGGAATGGTATGGAAAACTCATGCATAAGGCCTCCAATCATAAAGTATCTGCTATTTACAAAAAGTTGAAAAATCCTTATTTCGATGTCTTTATGAAAAAGCTTCGAAAGAATTTTGATCTGGATCGGGAAGAGATGATTGAGGCTTCAACGGCGCTGAAGAGTTTGGTGCGGCGGAAGGACTTGCTCAATGCCGTCTTGATTGTCTCCGACCAGTCGCCTCGCGGTGTTGCCAGCGACTATTGGACGGACTTCCTGCATCGCGACACCTGTTGGTTCTATGGCTTGGAGAAGATGGCCAAACTGTTGGACTACGCCGTGGTGTTTGTGGAGATGAAACGGGAGGGGAGAGGGCGTTACAGCGTCACTTTCGACCTGATATGCGAGGATCCGCAAACCATGGAGGAAGGTGCCATCATGGAACAATATGTGCGCCATGTGGAGCGTTTTATCCAGGATAATCCCGACAATTGGCTGTGGTCGCATCGTAGATGGAAACATACAAGGCAAGTACAAGCATGAAAAAGGTAGCGGTAGTCATATTGAATTATAACGGAAGGAAGTTCCTTGAACAATTCCTGCCCAACGTCATTGAGAACACCGATGGCGAGCTTGCCGATATTGTGGTTGCCGACAATGCCTCCACCGACGGATCCGTGGATTTCATGCGGGAGCGTTTTCCTGACATCCGCTTGATTGTCAATGATTTCAACGGTGGTTTTGCCACTGGCTATAACCTCGCATTGAGACAAATTGAAGCCGAGTATTTCGTCCTATTGAATTCCGATATCGAGGTGACGCCGCATTGGATTGAGCCGGTGATCGAGCTGATGGATTCCGATCCGAAGATTGCCGCCTGTCAGCCCAAAATCTTGTCTTATTTTGAGAAAGACAAATTCGAATATGCCGGTGCTGCAGGTGGGTTTATTGACAAATACGGCTATCCTTTCTGTCGCGGCCGTCTTTTCCAGCACTTGGAGGAGGACCATGGCCAATATGACGAGGCGATGGAGGTGTTCTGGGCCACGGGCGCGTGCATGTTTGTCCGTGCCGACCTGTACCTGCAGAAGGACGGTCTCGACGACTCGTTCTTTGCCCACATGGAGGAAATCGACTTCTGCTGGAGGATGAAGAACTTAGGCTATAAGATATATTGCTGCCCGCAGTCGAGGATCTATCATATCGGCGGTGGCACCTTGCCCAAAAGTTCGTCGCGCAAGACCTACCTGAATTTCAGGAACAATCTTTCGCTGCTTTACAAGAACCTGCCATCCAACCGAGTCTTCTGGACCATTGCCTACCGCATTTTCCTTGATTGGGTAGCGGCGTTCAAGTTCCTTTGCAGTGGCGGTCTCAAGGATTTCTGGGCGGTCATCAGGGCGCATTTTGCCTTCTACAGGCGCATCCCTTCGCTGCGCAAGAAACGCGGAGAAATCTTGATCCGTCAGGTGGGACAGATGTACCAGCGCAACATCGTATTCGAAAACTTCCTGAGAGGAAAGAAAACCTTTGTCGAGTTAGATCCCGAGCAATTCACGCACGCCTAAGGCATAGCCTTCCAGACCTTTACCGGTAATGCACTTCACGCAGGCTTCTGCGGTATAAGAATGGCGCCGGTAGGGTTCCCGTTGGTTGATGTCGGAGATGTGGACCTCCACAACGGGAATGTCGATGGCACGAATGCAGTCGGCGATGGCGATGGAGGTGTGTGCGTAGGCTCCCGGATTCATGACTACGCCGTCGTATTGGCTGTCAGCCTCTTGGAGCTTGTCAATCAGGTAGCCTTCGTGGTTCGACTGGTAATAATCCAGTTGAATTTCTGGGAATTCAGCAGTCAAGTCCTTGAAGAAGGACTCAAAAGAGATGTTGCCATAGATTTCGGGCTCGCGTTGGCCGAGCAGGTTCAGATTCGGGCCGTTTATGATCAAGATTTTTTTCATGTTGCAAAAGTAACGATTTAATTTCTTATATTTGTAGCAAATATATAAAGTTATGAAAAGAATAGCCATTGGGAATACTGGATTGAAGGTGAACAAGAATGGATTTGGTGCCTTGCCTATCCAGCGTGTCAGTATGAAAGAAGCAGTTTATCTGCTTCAAAAGGCCTACGACAACGGCATTGACTTCTATGACACGGCGCGCTTTTATACCGACAGTGAGGAAAAAATCGGAGAAGCCTTGTCTTCATGCCGTGACAAGATCGTGATTGCTTCCAAAACGGGCGCTTCGACGGTGGAGGATTTCTGGAAAGACCTTCATACTACACTGACCAATCTTAAAACGGACTATCTCGACATTTATCAATTCCACAATCCGCCCTATTGCCCGAAACCAGGCGACAAGGTGGGCTTGTACGATGCCATCAAGGTGGCACAGCGACAAGGCAAGGTGCGTTTTATCGGCATCAGTAACCATCGACAGTCTGTGGCAATGGAAGCCATTGAGAAAGGCTTTTACGACACCTTGCAGTATCCTTTTTCCTACCTCTCGTCGGATGACGATGCTGCCATTGTGGAGGCTGCCCGCAAAAAGGGAATGGGATTCATCTGCATGAAGGCCTTGGCGGGTGGCTTGATCACGGATTCAGCCTTGGCCTACGCCTTTTTGGACCAATACGACCATGCGCTACCCATTTGGGGCATCCAACGCGAGTCGGAACTCGACGAGTTCATCTCCTACCAGACGGTAACGCCCGTTATGTCGCCTTCAAAGTGGCGTAAGGTAGAGGAGGAGCGCAAAAGCCTCTCAGGCGATTTTTGCCGTGGCTGTGGCTACTGCATGCCTTGCTCGGTGGGCATACAGATCAACGACTGCAACCGCATGAGCCTCTTTTTGCGCCGTGCCCCGCTGAGCGTGTACCTCACCGAGGAATGGGCCGAGAAGATGAAGCTGATCGAGGATTGCGTGCATTGCGACCTTTGCAAGAGCAAATGCCCATACAACCT
Source organism: Bacteroidales bacterium (assembly GCA_017549805.1). Taxonomy (GTDB): domain Bacteria; phylum Bacteroidota; class Bacteroidia; order Bacteroidales; family F082; genus Limimorpha. Next base: position 68,597 of record JAFYNJ010000018.1, on the reverse strand, counting down.
CGATATCCCGAATCTTCTGCGAAGAAATTATGAAGATTTCCAAACATTTTGGAACAATAAGAAATAATTTTCTTACCTTTGCGAGCGATATGTGGTGTCCGTAAGGACTCAATAGGGAATCGGGTGTGAATCCCGGACAGTTCCCGCTGCTGTGTCGGTTGGACGCTTGCCACTAAGCCACTGTCGGACCCTCCGTCCGATGGGAAGGCGGCAAGAAAAGACCCAAGTCAGAAGACCTGCCTCGTATCGTTGAAAACAAGGCTTTCGGGATAAGAGCTGGCTTCATTTATTATAGGTACCCAACCCCTGTCCTTGAGAGTTTTGAAGGAATTGGAATTATTAACCTTTAAAACTTATGCGTATGCGTATTAAAAACTTTACCCTTTTATTCCTTATGGGAATCTTCGGTCTGTTCACGACCAACCTCTTTGCCCAACAAGATGCCACTATCGATCCTTCCGAAATCAAGTATTGGATTGGCGAAGGTCAAAGCCAATTGGTGTTCATCGTAAACTGGGCGGAACCTGACACGGCATTGGCATGGGGCTACCGTTTCGATGGTGAAAATGTCGTTTTGAAAACCATCATGGACGACATCGCAGCAGCGGATTACCGTTTCAGCTATGAATCAAGCGGCAGTATGCTCAACGATTTGCATTTCGATAACGGAGTTCTCAACTTGAGCTTGGTGCAACAAGGATGGCTTACCTATTTGATTAATGGCAATTCCACATGGGATTTATTTGATGAAGCTTTAGTTGGCAATGGTGAATATGTTAAAATAGGCGATACCCATTGCGGCACCATGGTGGATCCTGACAACTGGATCTATGTCTATGAAAAGGAAGTCGCCCCTGTTTACGCTCTTGGTGAAGAAGCCACGATCGATCCCTCGGAAATCCTTTATTGGATTGGCGAAGGCGAGAATGAAGTGGTCTTTTCCGTCAACTTTGCCGATCCTGAGGATGTGTGCTATGCCTGGGGTTACCGCTTCTCTGCTGAAAGTGTCACAATCAAAGATATGATGGAAGCTATCGCTGAGGTTGACCAACGCTTTGCTTTTAATGACGAACCGTCAGCCTGGGGTGGCTATATGCTTACCGACCTCTCCTTCAACTATGGTGGGAACCAATATGTCCTTCAAGGCTATAACGCCATGTACAACCTGAACGGTGCTGTGTCATGGCTTACTTTCGACGAGCAAACTGTTATTAATGGAGATTTCGTGAAGTGGGGTGACTATACCATTGCTACCGAGATTGCTCCATGGACCTATGTCTGGGAAACTCCAGTGCAGCCCGTTGTTAATAATACCAATATCAACGAGAATCAAATGACGCTCTCTCTCTATCCAAATCCTGCTACATCCTACACCATGCTGAACCTTGAAGGCATGAACGAGGATGCTGTGGTGACTGTGGTCGATCTTCAAGGCAGGGTGCTCAGCACTTTCGCCGTGCAGCAGGCCAATGAGCCCATCCGTATTGAGACTGCGGGCTATCAAGCCGGTGTTTATTTTGTGACAGTTAGCAATGCAACTGGCCGTCAGACGGTGAAGCTCTTTGTGCAATGAGAAAAATCTTATCCATATTTTTAGTTGTCCTCCCGTTACTGTCGGTGGCGCAATTCGCGCCACCGGCGGGGCAGGAGGGAACCACCGCCATGCATGCTGACTCGTCGGCTTTCGTGGGCTGGGCGACAGGGTGTGTGGTGGAACCGGGCCCGATGAACATCACCAACCCCAGCGCGGGTGTGGCGGGCGCCGGTTGGCCTGCTGAAAATGCCCTGGGTGCTCCTGAAGGAACCTATGGTGTAACCTGTCTGGGCGATGGCGGTAGGGCTACTTTGACCTTCCGCTCACCCATTTGTAATGGACCGGGACCCGATTTTGCCGTGTTTGAGAATGGATTCGCCAATGCCCAGTACCCCAATATGTTTTTCCTTGAGTTGGCCTTTGTTGAGGTAAGTTCCGATGGACGTAACTACTTTCGTTTTCCCGCTTATTTCAATGCGCCCCAAGAGCCGCAATTAGGTGGTATGGCATGCATCGATCCAAGTCTGATTCACAATCTGGCCAGCAAATACGCCGCCATGTATGGCACTCCGTTCGACTTGGATGAGTTGGAGGACAACCCGCTTCTCAACAAAAACAGCGTGACCCATGTCCGTGTCATTGATGTGGTGGGCAGCATTGATCCACAATACGCCACATACGATTGCCAAGGGCATGTCATCAACGACCCGTGGCCTACCCCGTTTGCCTCGAGTGGCTTCGACCTCGATGCCGTTGGCGTGATTCACGATGTGGCGCATCTTAATGTGAACGACCATTCCACCGTAAGTGCGTTGGTGTTTCCCAATCCCGTGCGTGACATACTTACCGTCCAAGCCGACAATGTGGAATCCATCACTGTCTATTCCATGGTGGGACAACGGGTGATGGCCTCCGATGGCAATCAAGTTGATGTATCATGCCTTCCTTCTGGCGTGTATTTCATATCCATCCAAATTGAAGGAAAAACCATTGTTAATAAGTTTATAAAGAAATAACCCATGAAAAAGATTCATGTTTTGCTTTTATGCCTGATGGCAATGCTGTTGGCTTCCTGTACGCCCGACGAGCCGAATGATCCGGAAACCGTGACTATAGGCAAGGGCGTTTTTGTTATCAACGAGGGAAGTTTCACCAATGGTGGCTCCACGCTGACATTCTACGATCCCGAGATGGACACTGTTGCCAACAGGCTCTTTTACCGTGCCAACGACGGTGCGGTCCTCGGCGATACCGGACAGAGCTTGGCACTCATCGACGGCATGCTCTATATCGTGGTCAACAATAGCAACATCATCTATAAGGTCGATGCCAATACCATCAAGTGCGACTTGACGAAGCCTTACATGATCACGGATTTTGACTCGCCTCGTTACATGCTGGCAGTGGCTCCCAACAAAGCATACGTCTCCGATTTGATGAGCACGGTGCTATGGATCGTCAATCCGCAAGACATGACGCATACCGGCAGCATCGACATGGGAAAATCCACCGAAACCATGGTGCAGGTCGGCCGGGAATTGTATGTGACCAACTGGTCGAGTTATTATGTTCCAGGGATGGAGAACAATACCGTTCAGGTGGTTGACATCGAAAACGATGTGAAAGTGGCTGAAATCACGGTGGGCAAGGAGCCCAACGGCATGGTGGCAGACAAGAACGGTAAGGTTTGGGTGCTTTGCGAAGGTGCTGTGTGGGATGCCAATCCCGAGTCCCCTTCGCTTTGGATGATCGATCCGGCAACGAAAAACGCATCGCGTATGGTCGAATTCGAGGAGACTGCCATGAACCTGGCCGTCGATCCTTCGGGGAGTTATCTCTATTATTTCCGTGGAGGAGATTATGTCAATGGCGGCGATGTGCATCGTGTCAGCATCAATAATCCAACCGTCGAGGATGCTTTTGTGATTTCCGGGGAGGGCAAGATGTTCTACAAGATTGCCGTGGATCCCAATAGCGGCGATGTGTATGTGACGGATGCCAAAAACTATACGGTTGACGGCGAGGTGTATCGCTATTCGTCGGACGGTGTGCTGTTGAGTTCGTTCACTGCAGGCATCTGCCCGGGATTTATGTTGTTTAATTGAGAAGACAGAATGAAGAAGAAATGTCCGAGATGCGGTAAGGAATTCGAGTGTGTCCATTCGAAAGACTGCTGGTGCGCCAAAGTCGAGCTGACCGAGCAAACACGGGCCAAGTTGCAACAGTATAACGACTGCCTATGCAAGGAATGTCTCGAAATCTTGTCAAAATAAGCACGCTGTTGTGGCTCTGCATGATGCTCTTGATGATGTCATGCAGGAACAATACGCAGCAGCGGGTGGTTCCAGAGGCTGTTTTGCAGCAAGATAGCGTTGGCGGGAATCTTTTTCGCTATGCCCGGAACGTGACTGCCTATTCTACAGATTACGGCTATTGTATGGAGGTGCTCAATCCTTGGGATTCTACCCAGCGTTTGGGCGCCTTTGCCTTGGTGGAAGAGCCTTTCCATGATCAGTCGATTGCTGCCGATGGCTTGACAGTGGTCAAGATTCCCGTCCAGTCGGTAATCTCCTTTTCTTCCACGCAATGGTCGGTGTTCATTGAATTGAATGAAATCGACCGTGTAAAGGGCATCTTGGAAGGTCGAAACATCCATAGCCCCAAGATGAAGGAGCTGCTTGCCGACGGGGTGGTGCAGGATGTTGGCACTGAATCGGCAAAGAACATGGAACTGATGATCCAGATGCATCCCGACATCATTCTGTATTCCCCTTATTTTGATGGCAACCAAGATCCGTTGAAGGTGACGGGTGCAGTGTTGTTTCCTTTTGCCGATTATTTGGAATCGACCCCCTTGGGTAGGGCTGAATGGATCCGTGTAGTAGGTTTGTTGACCGGTAGCAGCGATCGTGCCGATGCTTGGTTCGATGACATCGAACAACGCTACAATGAGTTGAAGGATTGGTGTGCTGACGTTCGGGAGCGCCCCACCGTGTTCTCCGACTTGGCCTTCAACGGCCAATGGTATGTAGCGGGTGGCAAGAGCTACATCGCCCAGCTTTTCGAGGATGCTGGTGCCGATTACATCTGGAAGGACGATCCTTCTACGGCCAGCTTCCCTTTGGATTCTGAAACCATCCTAGCCAAGGCCCAGCACGCCGATTTTTGGCGCGTGGCCAACTCATCTTCCTTGCCGATGACCTACGAGACCTTGAAGCGCGAAAACTCGGCATATGCCTTGTTTGACGCATATAAGAACCATAAGATTATCGTTTGTGATATCCAAGAGACGGGTTATTTCGAGACTTCGCAGATCGAACCTGAGCGCCTGCTCGGCGATTTCATCTATCTTTTCCATCCTGGGGTTATGGCTGAACACCAGCTTGATTACCAGACGAAGTATTATCGGTTGATGGAGTGAGCGCTTTTAGGAGCGGATGATTTCACACAATCCGTCTTTTTTCCCTGCCACGAAGGCCACGGGAGCTTTTTGGTTTTGAATTAGGTCGGTGAGGTAGAGCGGTGCGCCCAGGATGAAGACATTGCAGTGGAATGTGTTGCCCTCTTTCAATTTGGAATTGACGGCTTTTTCCACAATGAATTGTTGGTTGCCGAGATAGCGGAAGGTGCAGCGGCGGTTGGGTTTCCACGACACGGTGATACGGTCGCCGACAGCCAGGTCGTCCGTTTTTACGATAGGTGATAATACGGGATCGGACCCGTTGTCTTGACTAAGATGTGCGAGGAAGTCGTCCCAGCCTTTGAAGCCGAGAAACTTGGAGAGGATGACCAAAGTGCTGTTGCGGATGGTCCCCACGCCTTTGAAGTAACCCCAAAGACGTTTCAATGTCGAGGCGCTAAGGGTTTCGTGGGTGCTTTTCCAAATGATGTCGCTGAGTTGGTCGAAATCGGACGGGGATTTGGGTTTGATGTGGGTAAGGTCCTCAATTTGTTTCAGGAGTTCCTGTATTTCAGGGCTGTCGTTGTTCATGTGGTTCGGTTTTATAATGCAAAAATGCGACGATTTGGGCAAAAAAGAAAGTTTTTTGTCTATTTTTGCTGGAAATGAAAGCAAATGGACGAAGACTTCACCTCCGAGATCATTGATGGCGGCTTTATCACCGATTTAGACGAGCAGCTGACTTACGAGGAGCTGACGACGCATGGATTCAACCGCTTGGTGAAGGTCATGCGTCAGGGTAGATGGTTCCTGCTGAAAGGTTTGAAGCCGGAGTTCATGCAGCAGCCCATGTACCTGGATCTGCTGAAAAAGGAATATGAGCTTTCCATTCAGATGGATCATCTCAACATCGTGAAGGCGTTATACAAGGAGGTGAATCCCGAGGTGGGCCCGTGCATTGTGATGGAGTATGTGGATGGAGTGACGTTGGATGAGTTTTTGAGGGCCAATCCATCAGTTTCGGAGAAAAAGAAGGTGCTGGAACAGATCTTGGATGCCTTGAAGTATGTCCATGGTAAGCAAATCGTCCATCGCGACTTGAAGCCGAGTAACATCCTGATTACCCGTAATGGTCACAATGTAAAGCTGATTGACTTCGGTCTTTCCGATGCGGACGATTATGCCTTGTTGAAGCAACCCGCAGGCACGCAGCAATACATGGCGCCGGAGCAGATACAGCCCGAGGTGAAGATTGACGGTCGCGCCGACATTTACACTTTCGGCATGTTGTTGCGAGAGGTCTTTCCGAATCGTTTCCGACACATTGCCGCCAAGTGTTCTCGTCAAGACAGGGAGCGCCGTTACGGCAATATTGAAGCCGTACAGAAGGCTTTCCGAAACAGGGCCGTCTGGCCTAAGTTGGCTTTGGTAGTTGCCGTATTGGGCCTATTGGCGGCGTTGTTTTTCATGAGGTCGAAAGAGCTGTCTCGCCTCGATGGTTATTCCCTTGAGTTCACGGAACTTCTCGATAGGGCGGAGCATATCATCGACAGCATGTACAACCCCGTGTTGGCCGACCTTGACAGTGGCAAATCCAGTCAAGAGGTTTCTCTTGACTTTGTGGATCGGGTGAAGGTTTGCAGGTCGTTGCTGCAGGACATCCAGTCACCCTTGCTCGACGATCCGAAAACCCGTGATGAGTTCGTCACGGCCTGGGAGCATCTCCACAACGAGAAGTACAACGCGGTTTGTTTCAGGTTGTCGGATAGGATCAATGAGGAAAACGCCCAAAACATGAGCCAATAAGATCCGCGGATATTCCGTTGAAAGGGCGTTTCTTTGCAAGGTATTTCAATTTACCTTTAGAAGTTGCGCCCGACACGGAATTAGGGATTTTCAGATGAAAAAGACAGGACTGTTTGGACTTGTTGTCCTGATGTTGTTAGCGGTTACCGTCACCTCATGCCAGAAAAAGAAAGTGTTAAGCAAGACGATTTCATCCGATAGGGTGAGCATTGACGGGAAAAATGCCGATCTTTTTGAGATTGAGGATCCCGTCACGTTGATGCTTGTTCCAGTTGGGGTGGAGGGTGACAAATGGGAGATTCGTGCCGATCTTCCGCTAAAAAACACAACTCTTTGGAACGAAATACCAGGAAGTGATCCCAAACTTGATCATAGTATTTATGGGGTAAGAATATATGCCAAGTACATCGACCAGTATAATATGAAGGTGGATCTCGATGTTCAGACGGATTATCAAAGTGGAGAAAAGCTGTTGAAATCGAATGAGCTTATCACGGGGAATGTCCCGATCATTGAATATGGTTTTGGTGATAAATCATACAAAAAACAAAAAGCCTATTTTGACCTTATTGACGGGATTGGTCTGACTGTGGAATTGAGTTGGGCTCACAAGTCAAGCAGTTCAAGTAGCACGGCTAACAACACCACCGTTTCATCGTCATCATCCAGCCAAGACTGGAACAAAATGCTTGATGATTATGAAAAGAACGTGAACGAATATATCAAGTATGTAAAGAAGCTTAGCAAGGGAGACAAGAGTGTTGAATCTCAAGTTGATAAATACTTTTGGGCGGCTGACGATTTAGAGGATGAACTGGATAAGGCATACAAGTCGGGCAAGATGACCTCGACCCAGAAGAAGCGTTATGAAAAGATTGAAGAGAGTTTTACTGACGCGGTCTTTGAATATGATGAATAGAGATGACTGAAGTTGGAACGTCAGGTTCTTTGAGCGGCATCGTCAGGAAAAAGGCGTTGCCGCTTTTTTTTATAAAAACCAACAATCGCTTTGATTGATTTCAAAAAATACTTATCTTTGAAGCGTAAAACAAAAAAATGCCTATGAAGTGATCTTGCCGCAAGGCGTATGAGATAAGCAATACAGACAATTAGCAGTAATCTTTCTTATCGGAAGTTTGGCGATTTTTGGATAAAGAAACGGAGATAATGCTAAAAGTCACGCCGTATAGCGTGAACTTTTAACATTCGGTTTCTTTAGGTATGCCAAACACCTCGATAAGCGGATGCAAAAGTATCACGCTTTTTTTGTGTTGTCAAACGGCGGGGTGATATGAACCAATAAGATCCAGATGGGATTGAGGAAATGGGTGTTTCTTTGCGATGAAAAAAAGGATAGAAAAAAATAAAAACAAATAATATGGCAAAAGCAGATAAAAGAATAGGAAAGTATGATCATTATTTTGGTCATCCCGATGATATCAAAGATGGTGTGTGTGTCATTCCTGATGGAACAAAGATAATTGATAGTGGAGCTTTTTTGAATTATACAGATTTGAAAGAAGTGGTTTTGCCAAAAACGGTTGAAACGATAAATCCTAATGCTTTTTTGGGATGTACAGCATTGACCAAAATCGCTTTCCCAGATTCGGTTGAGACCATAGAATGTTGGGATCCTAAAGGAGTGGCTTGTATCACCATGTCAAAGCCGTTTTCGTCCCTTGTTGATTTGTTGGTGAATGATGGGTATCGTGTTAGCACTAAAGAAAACACTTGGCGTCACTGGGACTGAAATGAAAACAGAATAACTATAAGCAGATGAATGATTCTATAGAAAAATCAAAAGGATTACGTGAACGACGGCTTCAAATCATGGAATTAGAGCAAAAGAAGGCCGCTCTGACCGATGTCGCAGAAATAAATGCCATCGATCAGCAAATTGATGCTTTGGAGGCGGAAGATTGGTTGGAAGAAAGAAATAATGTGAAGGCTCTCATTGATGTTGTCTTCAATGGTTCAGAGGATGACTCAAATCCTAAGATGGTGGAAGAATTAAATGAAGACGAAAAAATGTTCTATGAATTGGCGGAGCAAGGTGCCAATATTCCTCCTTATCAAGCCATGAGGCTTTTGGGGATTCTGACATTGGATAAGGATAAAGCGACTATAGGACAAAGAACGGTTGCGTTTTGGGCAGGTAGTTATTGGCTTCGGGAATATGTTAAAAATGACCACTTGAAACGATTCGAGAAAATCACATTTGTCGATGTGATAAGGTTCTTGTGCCCTGAATACGGTAAGGAGTATTGGGATGCTTTTGATTTGGAGGCGATTGATGATGAGGCAACAGACAAATACACCTATCAGTTGATGCGCATTGTTGACCATGAAACCGCCAAGGCTTTGTGCCGAGGCATTTGGCTGGGAAATCTATAAACACAAACCAATAAATATCAAGAACTATGGCAGTAGTACATGGAATGAACAATACTAACTCAGTGAAGGTGTTTCACGACAACATCGAAGAGATACAAGACAAAGTAAACCAATGGTTGCAAGTCAATGATAAATATGTTGACGTTGTTGACATCAAACTCTCAGAGTGTCAAAACAAAACCATCGTCTTGATCCATTATAAAAAGAAGGAGACAAACTGAAAATGGATAGAGAACAAGAACAAAGAATGAGGCAACTTGAAATGCTACGAGAGATTTATGAGAAATGCATGCCGCCCACCCCTGTGTTTAAACCTTATCACGAGGGTGTTCCCGAAGACGCGGTGCCCTACATCAGCACTTCTGATTTGCATAACTGTAAATATAATATCCGTGTCATTTCGGACGAGGACTTCTTCTCGACAGAGGACGATGCTTTTGAGAAAAAAGAGAACGGGCCAATCATTGCCCATTACGACTCCATGGAAGACCTTGTCGCAGACGGCTGGAGGTTGGATTGAGGTCTGGCAATTACAAGAGTTGCTTGCTGAAAAAGAAATTTAAATAAACAAAAAACAATAACAACCTCGCAATGTAAAGGCAATTGCATAAAACTATGGCGCAATTTCTTGTTACAGTCACTCGTGACGGTGCTTTCTTTGCTGGAGGCAAACGCTACAAAAAAGGAGAATCTTTTATAGTTGAGAGCAACAACGATTTGTCCCGTGGACATGCCACAAATGCTGTCCATATGTGGGCAGAACAAACGGGGAATCGAATTGAAGGAAGTATTTCGGATTCGATGTTCGAAGTCACAAAACTTTAACGTTTGAAAGCATTATTGAAGGAGGCGGCTTGGCCGCCTCTTATTTTGAGCCTATCAAATTGTAAAACCATAAAATAATGGAAGATTTAGAAAAACTACAATTCCTAAAGTTTCAAATCAAAGACTTGGAGCAAAAGAGGACCTCGCTGACTGATGCTGACCAAATCAAAGCCATTAACAAGCAAATCAACGCCTTCCAGGAAGAGCTTGGGAAGTTGAGGGAAATACTGAAACACGAGAGGGCCTTTCTGAAAGACGTTGAAAGAGAGTTTATCCACTGTGAGATTGGGGGTGATTAATAACAGTATTGATGCTTCGGGAGCCAAGAATAATTTAAATAATGGAAAATAGTCCTGAAAAAGAAATCCAATTTGAATACGAAGGAACTATCATAAGAGGGAAGTTCTCATATTCTCATAAAGATTTGGTGTGCTCTTTGGAAATACCTAGCGGTTATTTGCACGGCGGAAGCCATATACCATATTTTGCGCCTTTCGGATGGACAGGAGAAAAGGCAGAGGAGCGTGCAAAACAAACACTCATGGGCCTTTGGGACTTTTACAATTTAGTTGTCGAACACAGGGATGAAATAATGAAAGCCTTGCCGGATTACTTTGACCAAAAAGCCCAAGCAAAACGTGAGTTTGAAATCGTAGAGCAAAAGATTAAGGATTTGAAAAAGTCGTTGAGAGATGGCATAATCACTAATAAAGATTATCAAAAAACATTGACACTATTAAAAAAGAAACGCGACGATATTTCTTTTTCACTCTCTTGGTGTTTTGAACATCTGATGCGGCATTTTCTGAAAGAAGAGGCTTGTAGCGGTTATTGTTCTGAATCTGCAGTTTTGACAATATTAGAAATAAAAGAAAGAGACCTTGCATAGTTAAGGGAATTGCATATCGATTAGGCATTTATGGTTCAAAAATAGATAATAATCGTCAAGAGTTAAGTTTTTTTGCTTTTGCAACAAAGAACTGTTTTTATAAAGCCATTATCATAATTCAAAAGACATAGACCAATAGCTAATTCAGAAAAACCACATGCTCTAAAGCTCCAAATCAAGTCCTTAAATCAAAAGAACCCCACGCTAACCGATGCCGCCAAAATCAAAGCTGTCAACAAGCAAATCAGCGCATTGCATGAGGAGTTCGGGCGGCTGAGAAAAGAAATCCAATATCGAAGGTCTTATGAGAAGTCGGTCGAAAGGGAGTTTGTGTATTGCGTGGTAGGGGATGAGTGAATCAGGTTGCGTTGGGCAATAGTATCTTTAATAAACAAACCCAAACATCCAGATAGGAATGGAATTGCCCCCGGCGTATTCTATTCCGTCCTTCACGAGATAGGCGATGGAGGCGTCTTTAACCTGCTGCCCCTTCTTGCTCTTGCCGCCAACCTCAAAAGTGATCCCATCAATTTCGAAATCGGATATCTTAGAGGTTGTTACAATGTACAACTCGCGCATCCATGTGAGGAACAGCATTTCCCTAACAGTCCCCTCGTCGGGTTTGGTGTCGGAGATGGCGTAAGCTATGTTGCTGTTGCTCAAGTATAGTTTTTCTACCTTCTGGATGATCGAATCGCTTGCGCCCTTTTCTTTTAAACCATTGAAAAGACGGGCCTTTTCAAGATAATTGATGTACTCTGGGAGCTGGTTTCGCCCGATTTCCAATTCACGCGACAGTTTGCTGTAGTTCGGTTTGAATGGCACGCTGTTGGCCAGCACATACATCAACTTTTTCAACTTTACGGCCGAAGCTATAGGCATCTCGGCGTATGCGGGGATGTCGTGTTCAACGGTCTCGTTGATGGCCTGTTTCAGTTTTGTAAGGAAATCTTCTTCCTTGAAATAGGGATAATAACCTTTTTTGCGGTATTCCTCAAAATATTTCAGCGGGCGGTGCTCCCCATACGGGAAATCGACTTTCCCTTTTAGGATGTCTGCCAACGACGAGGTTTTTAGATTCCACCCATTGGCGATATTGAGGTATTCCCTGAACGATAGGCCAGGCATGGTGTATTCGATGGTACGCCTGCTTAAGTCTGCGGAACCACCTTTTTTCAATGCCAAGAGTGAACTTCCAGAATAAACGACTGACAGCGAAGGCAACCTGTCATAAATCATTTTAATCTCTGTGGACCAACCTTTGTATTTGTGAATTTCGTCTATATACAAGCGTTTTCCGCCTCTTTTGAAGAAATCGTATGCAGTTTCAAATAGTCCGTGCCCGGCGAAATACATGTCATCGGCCTGAACATACAGCGTTTCCTCAAGGTTGTCATAATTCTTGATGTGCTGGAGCAAAAGCGTCGATTTCCCCACGCCCTTCTGACCCATCAGCCCAATAAGCCTGTTTTTCCAATTGATTTTGTCATGAAAGCTTCTGACATAATCCATTGGGGTCAAATCCAGCAATATCTTAAAAGACTCAATTAGTGTTTCCATACCATATTTTTTTGCAAAAATAGTAAAAATTCTTCAAACTGCACTTTTTAAAGTGCAAAAATTATATCAAACTACACTTTTTGAAGTGCAATCTTTATTTTTTGACATTGTTGAGGACTGGCACCACCTCTACCGTATCGCCCAAATACACCAGATAGGCGTCGATCTTCTTGTTGACCATCTCTTTCAGGACGGTGGCGTATTCCATGAGCTGGTCGTGATGCTTGCGTTCCTTCTGGCCGGTCTTGTAATCCAAAAGGATGATCTTGTCGGGCAGCTCCGCATAACGGTCGGGACGGATGATGCCGTATTGGTGCGACAGGATCTCGCATTCGTTCTTTACCTTGGCTTGGTCGGTGAAAGCCTCGTAAATGGAAGGATGGATGACCATCTGCACGAAAATGCCTTGCAGCATCAAAGCGGTTTGTGTGTCGAGGATTCCGGAATTGATGTAGGGATCCAACACATGATGGATGTCCTCGGCATGCTGGACTTCCGACAGTGCCTGATGGACAAAGGTGCCCCATTCCACGGGTTTCATCTTGTTTTCCTTCGATATCCAGAACATGCTCGGCATGGGGTCGATGCTGATCTTGTCGAACCACTCGCTGGATCTCGAATCGTTGTGGATTTCTTCAGGAAGGTCGGGCTCTTTATTGCTTTCCACCTTGCGGCTTTCGGGATCCCCGTAACTGTCGGGATGGGATTTGAGGAAGGCATTTATTGGGCTTTTCCCCGTGGTGTCGTTGTTTTGATAGGCAAGGATATGGAGCCGTTGTCTGGGCCTGGTGAAAGCCACATAGTGGACATTCAGATTGTCGAGACGGACTTTTTCCAGCTCCTGTTCGACAATCTTTTGGGTTTTGGGGTTCAACTTGGAGTTGTTTTCGGTGAGATCGAACTGCACCTTTTCGATGTTAGGGATGGTCTCGAATCCCAATTCCTCAGGCGTAATCCAGATGGAGTTGGTCTTTCGGTCGTTAAGGTCGTCCTTTACAAAGGGATAGATGACCACCGGGAAGGCCAGGCCTTTCGACTTGTGGACGGTCATAATATTGACGGCATCCACATTGTTGCATAGCACAGAAAGGTCGTCCTTCTTCGTTTCCCAAAATTCCAAAAAACCATCGATGCCGTTTTCGTTAGAATGCTGCCATTTGAAAACGACGTCGAGCAGGAAGTTGAGGGAGGCATCGCCAACCGTGTTGAAGCCGTAAAGCCGCATCAATGCTGAACAAAGGTCATATAGGCTGTATGATTTGGACAGCAATGACTTGAAGACGTCCGGTTCCAATTTCATGGCTTTCTCCATGGTGGTTTGGCCTTGGCCGATCATCGCGACCTTGTCGAAGAACCCGTCCACAACCCCATTGAAATTAGCTTGATGCGTGGCATTCCAATAATACAGCACCGTTGCAATCTTGGCTGGATTGTCATTGTGGATCAGGTAATCCAGTGAGTTGACAATCAGCTGGACCTTGTCGGAGGCACACAGCAGGATGGACTCTGCAGAGAAGATGTCAATGCCGTTTTTGTTGAGGTAATCGGCAATCAACACCCCAATCTTGTTGGTACGGATCAAAATGGTGATGTCGCTTTTGCGGAACCCTTTGCTGGTCAGGTCCTCAATCAGCTCCTTGATGCGCGAAAGCATGGGATCGGCATTGCTGGGATTGGCGTCAATCAACTCAACTTGGACAAATCCTTCTTCTTCGAAAAAATGCTGCTGTTCGATGGATACCTGCTTGTATTCGTTTTGATCGACATAGACTTTCCGGCAACTCTCGGGAAGATAGGCGGAACTGAACTCGAAGAAGCTGTTGTTGAAATCAACGATGTTCTTAAACGACCTGAAATTTCGGTTTAATGCATTGAAATTGAAGTTGTTGTGGAAATTTCTCTCATAATCGTCAAAGGCAGGCGCGTCGGTGGGTTTGCCGTAAATGAACGGGAGGTTGATGATTTGTCCCACCTCGCCATTGCGGAAACGGTAGATCGATTGCTTGCCGTCGCCCACGATCATGCTCATGTTGTTGTTGGCCAAGCTGTTGTCAACAAGCGGCATGAGGTTCTGCCACTGCAGCACGGAGGTGTCCTGGAACTCGTCGATAAAGAGATGCCTGAAATGCTCCCCAAGCCGTTCGTAGATGAAAGGTACGGAAAAATCGCCCAGGATTTGGTTGATGCGTTTGTTGAACTCTGAGATGGGGACAATCTGTTCTTCACCGATATAGCTCTCTATCTCGGATTTGAGCTTGAATCGCAACACATAGAGGCTGAGATTATTTAGCTGTTCCTTGTAGAATAAGAAGTTGCCGATTTGGGCTTGATAGGATTTGAGAAAGGGGAGGATTGTCTGCTGGAAATCCTTGTCGAGTGCCTCAAGAGCGGTGGCTCCGATGCGATTGGGCAGGGTATTGTGATACCAGTGGGCATCGCCCTTGATTATTTTGGCGAGGTTGTCGTTGACAAGGCCGTATTCGTTTTTCTTCAGTTTTTTGAAGATGCTGATGCAGGGACTGGTGCTTTGTTTGTAGAAGTCATTGGCGGTAAGGCCGTTCCTCTTAATGAAGGCATCGAATTCCTTGACAAACTTCCGGCATTGGGCTTCAAAAGGTTGGGTCTTCTTTCGGAGAAAGTCGAGCGTTTCTTCGTATTGTTCCTTGGTCTCAAAATGATTTGTCTCGTTTTTCTGGTAAGCCTCTTCCGAAAAGAGCTTTATGACGAACTCATAGATGTCTTTGGTGATTTTGAAGCTCTTCTCATTGTCAAACTTTGTCTTGCTGAAGTCCTCAACAATTTCGGTCAGGTAGGTATCGGAGCTTCCTATTTGTTCTCCAAGGCGATCGGTGATGGCATCGGCTGTTTCTTCCTTGTCGATGTTGACATTATATTGGGTAGGCAGATGGAGGTCCTTTGCAAAGGATCGAGCCAGCTTTTGAACAAACGAGTCGATGGTGCTGACGCAGAAACTGCTATAATCGTGGATGATGTGTTGGAATAGCAATTGAGCATTGACTTTCAGGGACTCCCTGCCGATGTTGAGCTCTTCAATCAAGTCGGCTTCCATGCCTTGGGGCGCTTGGCTCGGATCGCTGTTGATGATGTCGTTGAGCTGCTGCACAATCTTTTCCTTCATCTCGTTGGCCGCCTTGTTGGTAAAGGTGATGGCAAGGATTTGGCTGAAATTGGTTGTGGAGTTGCTGTCTTTCAGGCACAGTTTGAGATATTCCTTGACTATGGTATAGGTCTTACCGGATCCTGCGGAGGCTTGATAGACCTTGAAGTTTTTAGTTGCTTGGCTCATTGTTGTTTTGATTCTGGTCGTTTCCCGGTCTTGGGCGTTCGATGACCGGTCGGTTGGGAAGGATGGGGTTGCTGCGCTTTCTGAATAGGTCCCTGAATCGATCGAAGCTCCTCTTGTAGGAAAGACCTATGCCCTGCGTATAAGGCGCCATCTTGTAGTATGTGTATTGATAATAGACGGTGTTGTAGTTGGAGCGGTTGAACACTTGCGCACTCAAGCGTCCGTCCTTGGTGATCTTGTAATCCAGGTTGACATCGCCAATGATGTTGGTTGAACTGGTGCTATAAGTGGAGGTCGGGATGATCACGCCAAAGTTGGTCTCGATGGTCAGTCGGTCGTTGAACAGTTGTTTCTTCAAGTCAACGGTCATTTCCTCATTGCTCAAGTCGTCGCCAGGTTTGTAATTGATGTTGATGTCGATATTTTCTGTGAATTGTGAGATGAAGTCGTTCAGTTGTCCCGTCAATAAGTCATAGCTGTTCACGGAGCTTCCGTATGTGAATGAGTTCAGCACCAGCAACGAGACGGCTTGGGTAAGCATGTTGGCCTGGTTGTTGGTGTCGATGACGTTGAACACGGCAAGTTGCAAGTCTTCGGAGGCGTTGGGAAGTCGCAGGCCGAAAGAAATGTCAGGGTTCATCAACTTGTTTTTCAGCCGCACCAAACATTCCACTTTGACATTGCTGGCGCTCATGCTGGTTGAGTCGATGAGTCCTAAGGAACTGAGTGCCACCTTGGTTTGATAGACGCCAGTGGCGTTGATGGTGCCGTTGACGGGATCGCCGGTCCATGAGATCTTGCTGCCAGGATCCAAAGTGAAGTTTCTGCGGATGATATCCTTGATGTTGAGCGAGAGACTTCCCGAGCTGATGACATAGTCGCCGATGAGCGACATGTCGTTGGTGGAAGTGGCAAGGTTGAGTTTGATGTCGCCATTGCCTCGGGCTTCCATGGATCCTATGCCGTTGGGGAGGGCAATCTTGATCTGTGCGTCGTCGTTCACGTCAAGGTTCATGGCGAGGTTGAGGTTGCTGGCTTCTTTCTTTTTGACGGGCTCTTCGACGATGCTGTCCTGTTCCATGGCGAGGGCCTTTTTGTCCACGAAGGTAATGAACTCATGCTTCTTCACACTGGTGTTGCCACCGATTGGGATGGTCATAACCGTGCCTTTTCGGGTTCTGGCCTTGATTTCCAAGGTCAGGTTGTTGGTGGGACCTTCGACGGTCACGACGCCGTTTGCCACGGCGGTACCATAGAACGAAGGACTCAAGTTGGCAGTGGTGGCCATGGCCAGGAAATTGTTCGGAAACATCTTGATGTCAAGGTACATGTTCTTGAAATGGTCATGGATGATGTTTCCTGCAACCATGGCGGTATTGCCAAGAGTGTCGGTAAGGGCGAGGTCTTTCAGAGTGATTAGGCTGTTCGTCAGCGTGATGGTGGGGCTAAAGGTGTAGAAGGTGTTCAGGAAGTTGATCTTGCAGCCGCCATCTTTGATCTTAACCTGACCTTGCAAGTCGATGTCCTTGAACGATCCCTTGATGTCGATGTCGCCGAAACACGAACCTTGCAGGCGTTTCGCTATTTTGCCGAGGAAGGGCGAGGCCACGCCAAGATCCAGGCTGTCGATGCCCAGCTTGAAGTCGAGGTTGTCGGATTTCTTCCGGGGGTAGAAGGAGCCTGTGAGATTCAGCGCTTTCTTCATTTGGTTGATGAGTCCCAGATCCAACTCGATGGATTCCTTTTCGTTGTTCCACTGGCTGGCCACCACCATGTCGCCGTAGGTTTGGCCGTCCAATCCCAAGTCCTTGATGTTGAGATTGGCGAAGATGTTCATGTCGTTTTTCAGGTCGTTGAGGGTGGCATTGCCATACACATAGCCATCGATATCGAAGCCCAGTCCCTTGTACAAGAGGTCGAAGGAGGATAGGTCGAAGGCATCGAAATCGACCGAAAGAGTGTCATTGTGTGTCATGGGTACCGTTCCGTCGATTTTCAGGCTTTGGTGATGGCTGAGCAACTGCACATTCGAGAGTTGGATCTTGTCGTTTTCAATGTCAATGTAGTTGTTGGGATTCACGGTCCACAAGGAATCGTTGATCACGATATTGGCCTTGTTGATGCTGAAGTGCCCGCCACCAATCCTGGGAAGGAAGGTCGCATGGATGTCGGCTTTGTTATGGTTGTCGGGATCCACATCGTCCCAGAAGAGATGGGTGTTGATGCTGTCGTTGTGCAGTGTCGCGAGAATTCCCAGGTTGTCCAATCCCAACACCGTTGGATCGACCTCGGTGCTGTCGCGCAAGATGATTTTTTCCAAGTTGAGTCGGGTGATGGACCATCGAGGCGAGCTGAGACTCTTGCATTCAATGTTGTTTACCTTGATGTTGTTGATTTTCATAAACTTGGAACGCAAGGTAAAGCTCAACGAATTGGCTTTGGTGGTGAAGGTGCCGTTCAGCGAAGTGTTGTTGGCGATGGTGATGCTGGGAGCGAACATTTCGGTAAGCGGCTTGGAGTCGTACACGGTCAACTTGACGGCAAAGTCTTGTTCGGACGACTTGCCGCTCTTTTCGAATTGCTCCAGTTCTTCGGTCCATTGTGGAATCTCCACATAGGATTGGACATATTGCTTGAAGGCAGTGGTGAGGGTGGCAAAGTTCATCTTGCCGGCCATTTCGAAATGGAGGAAGTCGCAGTCAAGGTCGATGCGTTTTTGCAGTAGCTTGTCGTTGACGATGGAGGCATCGAGGCTTTTCATGGCGAGATTGCCATTGT
Source organism: Bacteroidales bacterium (assembly GCA_017549805.1). Lineage (GTDB taxonomy): Bacteria > Bacteroidota > Bacteroidia > Bacteroidales > F082 > Limimorpha. The sequence continues at coordinate 50,104 of JAFYNJ010000018.1, read as the reverse complement.
CGTTCTTGAACGAGAAATTCTTGACGGATAAGGTGCCCTCGGCGTTGTTGAAGTTATTGAAGTTGTTGCCGTTGGCGTTGATGGAGGCTTTTACCATCGCGGTTTTTCCGTTCTTGACGAGATTGAGCTTATGAAGATCAGCGGAGACGTCGGCGTTGAACTTGCCACCGAGAGCGTTCGGATTGCTGAAGTCGAAACTACCTTTGAAATCCATGTTGAGATCGTCATCGTCAACCAGGATGTTGCCGTTGAAGCAGTTCTTGAACAAATTGCCGTTCAAGGTGATTTGGTCGATTTGGCTGCCCAATAGCGCCATGTCAACGATGCTGCCGTCGATGACAAGGTCAATTCCCTCTTGAGTCTGTCGAGCATTGACGTTCGCTTTCAAGTCGAGGTCCCCAACGATATTGGAGGCATTTGCCAACAGTCCCACATTGAGTCTCTCGGCTTCCACATTTCCCTCGAATACGCTGTAATGCAGTTCGTCCAAGCGCCTTTCCAGCACCGCGTTTACGTTTCCTATCTCCGATGTGGCGGAAAGATCGGCCGTGAAGTTGTTGATGGATCCAGAGAAGTATCCTTTTACGGTGCCGTGCCCTAAGGCATCCAGCATCGAGGGGATAGGGATGGTCTTGGTGGGGGTGGGTATGTGGAAATTGGCCAAATCGTTGATAGAATAATCCATCTTCTTGATGTTCAGCAATTGCTTCCCGTTTTGCAGGTTCAAAGGCTGCAGGGCGATACTACCCACAAAGCTTGTTTCCTTTCCTAAGGCGAGCTTCAAATCGTCGATCTTGAAATTGTTGACGGGACCTTTCATCCAACCTTCCAGGCGAACGGGGTCGCTCATCTCATACAACACTTTTGAAAATGGCCCCAAATCGCTGATTCTCATATTGGAAGGATGGATTTGGGTGTCGAAGTTGACCTTGTTCACGAAGTCTTTGAATTCGTCGAAGCCGTTATAGAGCATGTGGAGATCCGCGTTCAATCTGGAGTTGTCGGTCTCCAATTTCAGTCCGTCGAGCAAGATGCCGTGCTGCGATACGGTGGTTTGCGACTCCAGGTGGTTGAGTGCAAAACCGCTGGCTTCGGATGCAGAAAGATGATGGATGATGGCATGGATGGAATCGCCTATGATCACGAGGTCGTCCAAGTCGAGTCGGATGCTGTCGAGGTCGATATGGGCATAATCCATCTCATGGTTGGCGGTCTTTTCGGGCTTGTCTTTGTTTTGGTTCCAGAACTGGAAGTCGAGGTCGTTCAAGGCGATGTGATCAACGCGAATCTTGGTGGGCGTCTTGCTTTTTTCTTTCTTTCCTGTGGAGAAGGCGTCGATCAAAAATTGGAAATTCATCTTGTCCTCACCCTCGTAGGTGATTAGGTTGGCCTCGGCGTTCGTCAATTCCACTTCGCTCAGATGGATATCGCCTTGGATGATTTCCTCCATCAAAGGCCTCACCCTCAACTTTTCGATGTATAACAATTGGTTGTTTTCCAAGTCTTTGACCGAAAATTGGTCGATGTGAATGGTAAAGTTGGGGGAGATGTACAATCGTCCAATCTTGACATCGGCTCCTGTTTTTTGCGAGATGTAACCACCTGCAATCCTGATGGTAAACTTCTGAATGATAGGGTCTTGGATGGCAACAAAGATACTCATGATGATCGAGACGAGCACCACAATCAGCACGAGGATACTATGGATAATCTTTTTTTTAATAATTTTGAGCCTCCAAATCTCAGTTCATGAACGAATACATTTTAGGCATCGAGTCATCGTGTGACGACACTTCTGCCGCGGTCCTTCAAGGCACATGCGTGCTTTCCAATGTCATTGCCGGACAGAAGGTCCACGAGAAATACGGAGGCGTTGTCCCCGAATTGGCCTCGCGTGCCCATCAGCAAAATATCATCCCCGTTATCGACACGGCCTTAAAGGATGCAAATATAAACAAAAATCAATTAGCTGCAATCGCTTTTACGCGTGGGCCGGGTCTTTTGGGATCCTTGCTTGTAGGAACCTCATTTGCAAAGGCTTTTGCGCAGACCCTGAACATCCCGATGGTGGAGATCGACCACATGAACGCCCATATCCTGGTGCATTTTGCCACTGATGCCACCCATACCGAGGTGCCCGACTTCCCGTTTTTGTGCCTTACCGTGTCGGGCGGCCATACCCAGATTGTGGTGGTGAAGGATTATTTCGACATGGAAGTCATCGGCAAGACCATCGACGACGCGGCGGGGGAGGCCTTCGACAAGACGGCCAAGATACTGGGTTTGCCCTATCCGGGCGGTCCCGTCATCGATAAACTGGCCAAGATTGGCAACCCCAACGCTTTCAGCTTTGCCAAGCCCAACATCCCTGGTTTGGATTATAGCTTCAGCGGATTGAAGACCAGCATCCTCTATACGGTGCGCGACAACCTCAAGCTCAATCCCAACTTCATTGAGGAAAACAAGGAAAACCTGTGTGCTTCGGTGCAGAAAACCATCATTGACATCTTGATGAACAAGTTGGTAAAGGCCAGCAAGCAAACAGGCATCAAGACGGTCGCCATTGCTGGTGGCGTGAGTGCCAACAGCGGTCTTCACGACGCCATGCTCGCCATGGGTGAAAAGTATCATTGGAAAGTGTTCATCCCACGTCTCAGCTATAGCACCGACAATGCTGCCATGGTGGCCGTGGCTGGCTATTTCAAGTATCTCAAGGGAGAGTTTGCGTCCCAAGATTTAACGCCATACGCCAGACAATCATTGAACTCCTAACTCCTCACACCTAACTCCTCACTCCATGAACTGGTCCGACCTTCTATCCAACAAACGCATCGCATCGCCTCAGAAGAGTGCCGACGTCCGCAGCAGCTTCCAACGCGACTACGACCGCATCATCTTCTCAAGCCCTTTCCGCAGGTTGCAGAACAAGACTCAGGTGTTTCCGCTGCCAGGCGCCCAGATGGTACACAACCGTCTGACGCATAGCCTCGAAGTGGCCAGTGTGGGACGTTCCATAGCTTGTCTTACTGTTCAGAAACTCGCTGAAAAATATCCTGAACTGAAAGAACGACAGTCCGACATCGAGACCATCGTGGCATCAGCTTGTTTGGCCCATGACCTGGGCAACCCGCCGTTTGGGCATTCGGGTGAAGATACCATAGGCAGCTTCTTCAAAGAGGGAAGGGGCAAGGAACTGAAAGAACAGGTCAAGCCGGAACAGTGGACCGACCTCGTGGCTTTCGAAGGCAATGCCAATGCCTTCAGGCTGCTGACCCACCAGTTCTCGGGTCGCCGCCCCGGTGGCTTCTCCCTGACATCCGCCACCTTGGCCACTTTGATCAAATATCCGTACCCTTCGTTCAGCAAAGGCGATCGGAAGAAATACAACGTGTTCTATTCGGAAATCCACGACTTTGAAGAAGTGGCCAAAGAATGTGGCCTGCCTCGGATGGATGCCGAACACCTTGTCTATGCACGCCATCCCCTTTCCTATATGATGGAGGCGGCCGACGACATCTGCTATCTTGTGCTCGATATGGAGGATGCCCACAAGCGGGGCATCGTCGGTACCGAGACCATCGAGCGATGCTTCCTCTCGTTCTTCGATCCTGACAAGGAGAAGGACTTCTATATGCATAAGGAGAAGGCTTACCATGAAGTGAGCGATGTGAATGAACGCATGGCTTTCCTTCGCGCCATGCTCATCAACAAGTTGGTCAATTGCGTGAGCCAAGTCTTCCTTGATCATTACGATGCCATCATGGAAGGCGTCTTTTCAAAAAGTTTGATTTCGTATCTTCCCGAATTTGAGAAGAATGCGTTGGATGAATGTCGGGTGGAATCGGTGAAGCACATCTATCGCCATCCCTCGGTGGTGAAAATAGAGCTGACGGGTTTCAATGTGATCGGCACCTTGCTGGAAGAGTTTACCGATGCGGTGATGCATCCCGAAGGAGCCTACAACAAGAAGCTCCTCAGCCTGATGCCTGAACAGTTCAAGAGTACGAATGAGGATGCCTATTCGAAGACTCAGTCGGTGCTGGACTTCATCTCCAACATGACGGACCTGTATGCCGTACAACTTTATAAGGACCTAAGGGGGATTGATTGATGAGACAAATCGTCGTCATAATAGCTTGCTTGTTGCTTGGACTGACGGTCATGGCCCAGTCGCCCCAGCCTTATTTGGTTTCTGACTTCAATGAGGATGAGCTGGAGACGGTGCTGGACCTTTGTCGCCAAGGCGGATTCAAGGAGTTGTTGCATCGCTGTCCCTTCTCTTCCTATGGCCATTATGAATGGAACCCATCTTTTGCCAAAAAGGGCAACCGTTCGGTGGCTCGCATGGTTCAGAAGGCTGCTGAGGCGGGAGTGAGGCTTGGCATATTGGTTAACGAAGATGCCGTTAGTCTCAATGATGCTTTTTTCGCCCCCCGTTTTTACAAGCAGTTGCGCAAAACGGGTCCTGTGCAGCTTTTTTCCGACATCACGGCGGAGCAGCGCGATTTGGTGATCTATCATTCCGAAGAGCTGGACCAACCCTCCACCTTGAATCTGTTACTGATTGGCAAGGAAATGGTATCCTACGGCACCATGGAGCCTGCTGGCGATATGTTGTTTTTGCATGGCTGTTCCCGCGGCCTTTACGGTACCAAGGCAGAAGCCCACGAAAAGAGGGAGGAAGCCTATAAGCTTTGGGATGCTCCTGAACGGTATTGTGCTCCTGATGGTGTGTTGTTGGATTCGGTGCGCAAATGCCTTGCAGAAAGAATTGTGGCCTCAGGGAGTCCGTTCTCGATGCCTTCTGGCGGCTATGGCCAGGCGATGCTGAATACATCGCAACGGGTGCAGCTGGTGGATCGATGGACCAAAGAGCAAGCCTTGCTCGATGATGGAGAGCCGATGATGTTGGGTTGGTTTCCCATCCTTGTTTCCGACAAGCGTCAGTCGAGTACTACTTTGGAAGATCTGGAATGGTTGCTTTCCAAGGCAGTGGCTTTTGACGCGGGATACGGTCTGGTGATCGACCGTATTGCCTTGAAACGCCATGGACAACTCGATAAAATGATGGCATTGGTCAAGGCATGGAATAGGGTGTGCGATGAAAACCTGTTGACCCCGACTCAGAAGGAGGAACTCGGTGATCCTTATACGGACTGGCATCTTGAGCCGGAGAGTGATGAGAGTTATTTGCTGTTTCCCGTTCGTCTATCGCGCGGCTACCGTTGCATCATTGCCAAGGCGGGTCCTATTGAGGATACCTGGCTTTGGAAGTCGGAAGAGACGAATGAAGCCGCTTTGCGTGTCGAGATTAAAGGCCAAGGAGAAATCCGTCAGCCAATGCTGATCACGGCGATGGATACCCTTCGATTCCCTTGTGTCGTGAAAGCTGGTCAATACTTGCTTTGTGACTTCGATGGAATAGCGAGGGTTACCGATGCCGATTACCGAACCCTCAAAGAATTTGCCATGGATACAGCGCTCATCCTTCCCGAAGGCGAATCGACTGTGATTTTCAAGTGTGAGGTAAAAGGCGACAAAAAGCTTCCGGAAGTGAGTGTACGCTATCTTGTTCGAGAACAACCAATAAGGATAAAACAACGTTAAATATCCCTATTAATGGGGATTGGCCGATAGAGAAACGTCGTGTAATTTTGCAGCATAAAATGGATTTGACTATGATAACGCTTGACCATCTTGAAATCGGACAATCCGCCCTCATCCAGGCTGTGAATGGCGAAGGATCGCGACGACAGCATTTTCTCGACATGGGACTCATCCCCGATGCCGTGATTAAACTAGTGAAATACGCTCCTTTGGGCGACCCGATGGAGGTGACCGTACATGGCTATTCGCTGACCCTGCGCAAAGCCGATGCCGCTTTGATCGAGGTAAAACCTTGTGAACCCGATACGGTTGAATCGCATGACTCCCAAAGCGACGAAAAACTGTATATCAGCGCCCTGCATGACCATAACGCCCACCCTGGTTTGGGTGAAGAGGGTATCTATCACGACAAGACCCATGAGAATCCCTTGCCGAAAGGCACCAAGCTTACTTTTGCCTTGGCTGGTCAGCAGAATTGTGGCAAGACCACGCTGTTCAACCAACTGACGGGTGCCAACCAGCATGTGGGCAATTTCCCGGGTGTCACCGTCGATCGCAAAGATGGTGTCATTAAAGGGCACCCCGACACTTTGGTCACCGACCTGCCAGGCATCTATTCGCTTTCACCTTATACTTCTGAAGAACTGGTCTCGCGTCAGTTTATTATGGAAGAGAAGCCCAAGGCCATCATCAACATTGTGGATGCCAACAACATTGAACGCAATCTCTATTTGACCATGCAGCTGATGGAACTTGGCGTTCCCATGGTGCTGGCTTTGAATATGATGGACGAAGTCCGAAACAACGGCGGCAGCATCTTGATGAACGAGATGGAGAAGATTCTCGGCTTGCCTGTGGTTCCCATCTCCGCTTCGAAGAACGAGGGTGTGGCCGAGTTGGTGGAGCATGCCATTCACGTAGCGAAGTATCAAGAAGAGCCTGTCCGTCAGGACTTTTGCGACAAAGACGACCATGGCGGCGCTGTGCACCGTTGCCTACACAGCATCATGCACCTTATCGAGGATCATGCCCAACGTGCCGACATCCCCGTGCGTTTCGCTGCCTCCAAGCTCATCGAAGGCGATGAGATTGTGATGGAAGCCTTGAAGCTTTCGCAGAACGAGAAGGAGACCCTTGAACACCTTGTTGTCCAGATGGAGGAGGAGCGCGGGTTGGATCGCGCCGCTGCCATGGCAGAGATGCGTTTTGCCTTTATCAAGCGACTGTGTGACAAAACCGTGGTGAAGCCCAGGGAAAGCAAGGAGTACCAGCGCAGTCGTCGGATTGACAAGGTGTTGACCGGCAAATGGACAGCCATCCCGATTTTCATCCTTGTGATGGTCGCTGTGATATGGCTTTCCATCGATGTGTTGGGCGCTCCCTTGCAGGATTGGCTCGACCAGGGTATCTCGTGGCTTGCCGGACAGTGCGGCACAGCCTTGGCCAATTGGAATGTCAATCCAGCTGTACAGTCGTTGGTTGTGGACGGCATCTTTGGCGGAGTGGGCAGTGTGTTGAGCTTTGTGCCCATCATCATTTTGCTGTTTTTCTTCCTGAGTTTGCTGGAGGACAGCGGCTATATGGCTCGCGTGGCATTTGTGAGCGACAGCTTCCTGCGTAAACTGGGTCTTACTGGCCATAGTATCGTCCCTATGCTCATCGGCTTCGGCTGCACCGTGCCTGCGGTGATGGCTACACGCACCTTGCATTCCACCCATGACCGTTGGCGCACTATTCTGTTGACGCCATTCATGAGTTGTTCCGCCAAGATCCCGATCTATGCCTTCTTCACCAGCATGTTTTTCCCGCATCATGGAGGAGTGGTGCTGATTGGCCTGTATCTGTTAGGTATTGTCGTTGGCATCATCACTGCCTTGGTGACCAAATGGTTCGGCAAGAAGCGCGATGTGGCGCCTTTTGTGTTGGAATTGCCCAACTACCGTTTGCCGGGCATCAAGAATGTGGCGCATTTGCTGTGGGACAAGACTAAGGACTTCCTGCAACGCGCCTTCACGGTGATCTTCATCGCCTCGTTGGTGATTTGGTTCCTGCAGACCTTCGATTTCCATTTCCAGATGGTGGAGAATGGCGAAGGAAGCATTTTGGCGAGCGTGGCTGGCTGGATTGCCCCCATCTTCCGTCCCTTGGGTCTCGGCTCATGGCAGGTGGTCACGGCCTTGATCAGTGGCTTCATGGCCAAGGAAAGCGTGGTGGCCACTTTGGAGGTGTTGGATGCCATGCCGCTCTTTACCACGGTGACATCCATTTCCATGCTGGTTTTCTGCTTGCTCTATACGCCTTGTGTGGCAGCTGTCGCCGCCATCCGTCGCGAATTGGGAAGCAAGTGGGTCTTTTTCGTGATCCTTTTCCAATGTGCCGTGGCATGGGTCATGGCATGGATCGCCTATCTCGTTGCTAATGCTGTCATCGGATGAACTGGGCTACTGTCATAGTGCTTGTGGTTGTTTTGGCCCTCGTGGTGTTTGCCATCGTTGCAATGCGCAGAGGCCGTCGTTCCTGTTGTGACGGGAAAGACAAAAAAACAGGAGGCGACAATGGCTGTGCCTCCTGTAATGTTGATTGTCCCTTCAGACGTTAACTACTTGATCCCCGGGAAACTCTCGACAATTTTGACTTTGATGTCGGGGAATGATTCTACAATCTGAACCTTGACATCAGGAAACGATTCCACGAGCTTGAACTTGCAACATTGGTCGGGAAAACTCTCCACAAGCTTCACTTCAATGTCGGGGAACGACTCCACAATCTGGACCTTGATGTCAGGGAAGCTCTCTACGATCTTCACCTTGCCGTAAAGGTTGAATGTCTTGCCGTCCTTATTGGTATAAGTGCAGTTCTGCTTGTCGATGCCAGGCTTTTTGTCTTTGTCCTGGGCAAAGGCTCCGATGCCGATAGCGAGCAAGAGGAGCAGGAGGAGAGTTTTTTTCATAATACGATAATTGGGAGTTAATAAACGGTTTATCAAAAACCATACCGTAAACGTCATTGCGAGGAGGAACGACGAAGCAATCCAACCTGACCGTTTTGGTCATGCTAGATTGCTTCGCTACGCTCGCAATGACACTATCGCTCCATTACTTCGGTGCGTTCTTCAGAATATCGCACAGGAAGTCCCAGAACATCTGGACGGTCTTGATCTCCAGGCGTTCGTCGGGGCTGTGGACGCCGCGAAGGGTGGGGCCGAAGCTGATCATGTCCATGCCTTTGATCTTGTCGCCAATGAGGCCGCATTCCAGTCCGGCGTGGATGGCGCGCACCTTCGGGTCTTTGCCAAAGCGTTTCTTATAGACTTTCACGGCGATGTCGCAGATCTTCGACTTGGGGTTGGGAGTCCAGCCTGGATAGCCGTCGGTGTGTTCCACGTCGGCACCGGCCAAATTGAAGATGGTCTCCACCATGTTGGCGATGTTCTCCTTGGCCGAGTCGATGGAGCTGCGTTGTGAGGTCTGGATGAAGAAGTAGCCTTCCTTCTTCTTGCAGGAAGCCAGGTTGGTTGAGGTCTCCACGAAGTTCGGGATGGTTTGCGACCACTCGATGACGCCGTGAGGACAAGCGTAGAGGGCGTTGAGCAGTTCGAACTGCGACACCTCGTCGATGACCACGTCGGGTTGGATCTCAGCCTTTTCGGCAACGACGGTGATGCCTGGTTCGGCCACTTGATATTCCTTCTTGAAGTTGGCTTCCATTTCCTTGCAGTATTTCACGAAGTCCTCGCGGCAATCGTTCGGCAGATAGGCCACGGCAGTGGCTTCACGGGCGATGGCGTTGCGGAGGTTGCCGCCTTGGAAGTCATAAAGGGCCAGGTCGTAACGGCCGGTGGCTTCCCAGAGGATGCGAGTCAACAGCTTGTTGGCGTTGGCCAGGTTCTTGTTGATGTCGTCGCCGCTGTGACCGCCTTTGAGGCCTTTCACGGTGACGCGATAGGCGGTGGCTTCTTCCGGAGCGGGCTCCAGGTCGTACCACATCTTCACGATGGTGTCCATGCCGCCGGCGCAGCCAATGAAGATCTCGCCTTCGTCTTCCGAGTCGAGGTTGAGAAGGATGCGTGATTTCATGTGTTTCGGGTCGAGGGCCATGGCACCGGTGAGGCCGGTCTCTTCATCTACGGTGAAGATGCACTCCAATGGGCCGTGCTTGACCTTCGGATCGGTGATGATGGCTAAGGCAGCAGCAACACCGATGCCGTCGTCAGCGCCAAGAGTGGTGCCGTTGGCATGCAGCCATTCGCCTTTGATGACGGCCTCGATGGGGTCTTTCTCAAAGTCGTGGACCTTGTCGCCGTTCTTCTCGCACACCATGTCCATGTGGGCTTGGAGGGCAATCATTTTGCGGTCTTCCATGCCTTTGGTGGCTGGGATGGTCATGATGATGTTGCCACATTTTTCTTTCACATACTTTACCTTGTGGTCTTTGGCCCATTTCTCAAGGTATTGGACCATTTTAGCTTCTTTCTTCGAAGGACGCGGCACACTGAGGATGCCTTGGAATTCTTTCCAAACGCCTGCTGGCGCGAGTTTTAAGATGAAATCGTTCATGGTTGTTCAGTTATTAAGTTGTTCAGTTGTTTTTCAGTAAATGGATTGTCTCCTCTGGATTGTCGGATTTGAACACTGCATTGCCTGCCACGAGTACATCGGCACCGGCGCCGAACAACAAGGAGGCGTTCTCTGTGTTGACGCCACCATCTACTTCGATCAAGGTGTCGAGACCTTGTTCATCGATCATGGTGCGGAGCTTGCGGATCTTCTCGTAGGTGCGCTCAATGAACTTCTGTCCGCCGAATCCAGGGTTGACGCTCATCAGCAACACCAGATCGAGGTCGCAGAGGATGTCTTCCAGCACAGCAACGGGCGTGTGGGGATTCAGCACCACGCCGGCCTTTACACCGAGTGCTTTTAGCTGCTGAACGGCACGATGGATGTGCTTACTGGCCTCGTAGTGGAAAGTGATGATGTCGGCTCCAGCTTTGGCGAAGGCTTCGAAATACTTCTCGGGTTCCACAATCATCAGGTGGACGTCCAGGGGTTTTTCGGCCAGTTGACTGATGGCTTGCACTACTGGAATGCCGAAGGAGATGTTGGGCACGAAACGGCCGTCCATGATGTCGCAATGGAACCAGTCGGCCTCGCTGCGGTTGACCATCTCAATATCTCTTCCTAAGTTGAGGAAATCTGCCGAAAGCAGGGAAGGGGCGATCAATTTCATAGTGGAGAGTTGAAAGTTGTTGAGGCAAAGATAAAAAAAAGTGCCTCGTGAGAGGCACTTTTTTTAGAAAATTTAACCGAGGTAACTCTTAAGGTTCTTGCTCCTGCTCGTATGCTTCAACCTACGAATAGCCTTTTCCTTAATCTGACGCACACGTTCACGCGTCAAGTCGAACTTCTCACCAATCTCTTCCAAGGTCATCGGGTGGCTTCCGTTGAGTCCGAAATAAAGTCGGACGACGTCGGCCTCACGCGGTGTCAAGGTGGAGATGGCTCGGTCAATTTCTTTGCGTAACGACTCGTACAGGAGTTCCGTTTCCGGTGTAGGTGCCTCTTCGCTCTTCAAGACATCGTACATGGTGTTGTCTTCGTCTTGGATGAGCGGGGCGTCCATCGAGATGTGACGTCCAGCATTCTTCATCGATTCTTTCACTTCGGCTTCCGTGATTTCCAGGACCTCGGCAATCTCCTCTGCATTGGGTTCACGTTCATACTCTTGCTCCAGCTTGGCGTAAGCTTTGTTGATTTTGTTGATGGAACCGATTTTGTTCAGGGGGAGACGGACAATACGCGATTGTTCGGCCAGTGCCTGGAGGATGGATTGACGAATCCACCACACGGCGTAGGAAATGAATTTGAAACCTCTGGTTTCGTCGAAACGTTGTGCGGCTTTTATCAGCCCCAAGTTACCTTCGTTGATTAAGTCGGGAAGACTAAGGCCTTGGTTCTGATACTGTTTTGATACGGAGACGACGAAACGCAGGTTGGCTTTGGTAAGCTTTTCCAATGCGGCTTTGTCGCCTTGCTTGATACGTTGTGCCAACTCCACCTCTTCTTCGGCGGAAATCAGTTCAACCTTACCAATCTCTTGCAGGTACTTGTCGAGAGACGCAGTCTCACGGTTAGTAACCTGCTTCGTAATCTTTAGCTGCCTCATTTATAACGTGTTGGTTAACCAATTGAATTAGTTCTTGTGGTTGTTGTGGTGGTTTTTGTTGCGGTTACCGCCGTTGGGACGGGGACCGTTACCACTGGGACGAGGACCGTTGCCGCCTTTCTTCTCCACATAGCCTTCCGGCTTGGGCAGAAGCTCTCTGCGCGACAGACGGAGCTTGCCGGTCTTGCTGTCGATTTCGATCAACTTGACATCAATCTCATCGCCTTCCTTCAGGCCGGTTTCTTCCATGGTGTTGTAACGTTCCCAGCCGATCTCGGAGATGTGCAACAAACCGTCTTTGTTGGGCAGGATCTCAACGAAGGCGCCGAAAGCCATAATGGAAACGACCTTACCGTGATACACCTCGCCAACCTCAGGCACAGCAACGATAGCACGGATCTTGGCTTTGCAGGCTTCGATGTCGGCCTTGTTCTGGGAAGCGATTTCCACGATGCCCTTCTCTTCGTCTTCGGTGATGGTGATGATGGTGTTGGTAACCTTCTGCATCTCTTGGATGACCTTGCCGCCGGGGCCGATGACGGCACCGATGAAGTCCTTCGGGATGTACATCTTCTCGATTCTCGGGACGATCTCCTTGTAGTCGGCACGAGGCTCGCTGATGGTCTTGGCCATCTCGTCGAGGATGTGCAGACGGCCTTGACGGGCCTGTTCGAGGGCTTCGGTGAGGACCTCGTAGCTGAGGCCGTCCACCTTGATGTCCATCTGGCAGGCGGTGATGCCGTCGCGGGTACCGGTGACCTTGAAGTCCATGTCGCCGAGGTGGTCCTCGTCGCCGAGGATGTCGGTCAGGATGGCGTACTTACCGGTCTCACTGTCGGAGATCATACCCATGGCGACGCCAGCGACGGGCTTGCGCATCGGCACGCCGGCATCCATCAGGGCCATGCAGCCACCGCAAACGGAGGCCATGGATGAGGAACCGTTCGACTCAAGGATGTCGCTCACGATACGTACGGTGTAAGGCATGCTTTCATCGTGGGGAACCATCGATTTCAGGGCGCGCTCAGCCAGGTTGCCGTGACCGATCTCACGACGGCTGGTGCTGCGGGCTGCCTTGGCTTCGCCGGTGGCAAAGCCTGGGAAGTTGTAGTGCAGCGTGAAGTTCTTGGTGCCTTCCACCACAGCGCCGTCGATGGTCTGTTCATCAAGTTTGGTGCCGAGGGTGACGGTGACCAGAGCTTGGGTCTCACCACGGGTAAACACGGCGGAGCCGTGAGCCGAGGGGAGGAGATCCACTTCCGTCCAGATGGGACGCACTTGGTTGAGTTGACGGCCGTCGAGGCGGATGCGCTTGTCGAGGACGGCGTTGCGCACGGCTGAACGCTGCACGTCATGGAAATAACGGGCGGCCAGCGGCTTCACGGTCTCAAGCTCTTCTTCGGTATATTTTTCGAGATATTTGTCGAGGATGCCGTTGAACGTATCTTCGCGGAGGTGTTTGTCGGCGCAGCCTGACAGGGCGAAGTCGTAGCAAGCCTGGTAGCAGTTGTCCTGCACCTCTTGGCGGATGGTCTCGTCGTTCACTTCGTGGCAGTATTCTCTCTTGGCCTTGCCGACCTTTTCCATCAGTTCGATCTGTGCTTGGCACTGGATCTTGATGGCTTCGTGGGCGGCCTTGAGGGCGCCGAGCATCTCTTCTTCGGAGACTTCCTTGCATTCGCCTTCCACCATGCAGATGTCCTTCATGGAGGCGGCCACCATCAGCTCGAGGCGCGCTTCTTCTTGCTGCTCGAAGGTGGGGTTGATGACGTATTCGTCACCGATGAGGGCGACGCGGACCTCGGAGATCGGGCCGTGGAACGGGATGTCCGACACGCTGATGGCGGCGGAAGCAGCCAAGGCGGCGAGGGCATCGGGAGCCACATTCTTCTCGGCCGAGAGGAGGTTCACTTGCACGATGGTCTCGGCATGATAGTCATCCGGGAACAAAGGACGAAGGGCACGGTCGATCAAACGGGAGATGAGCACCTCGTAGTCGGAGGGCTTGGCTTCACGTTTGAAGAATCCGCCGGGGAACTTGCCGGCGGCGTAGTATTTTTCGCGGTAATCCACTGACAGCGGGAAGAAGTCCGTTTCCGGGGCGACTTCGGTGGCTGAGCAGACGGTGGCGAGCAGGACGGTATCGCCGCAGCGAAGCAGGGCGGAACCGTCGGCTTGTTTGGCATAACGGCCGGTGTTAATGCTGATTTCCTGACCGTTAGGCATCTTTATGATTTGAGTAATTCCTTCTGGACCCATGGTTTTTCTTTCGTTTAGATGTGGACTTTCTTAAAAAGCAAAAAAAAGGCAATAGGGTCTATTGCCTTTTTTGAATTCCGCTTAGGCAGCGTGAAAGGATCACTTTCTGATGCCTAATTCCTTAATGATGGCACGGTATCTTTCGATGTCAGTTCTCTTCAAATAATCGAGAAGCTTTCTTCTCTTACCTACTAAACGAACCAACGCGCGCTTGGCCGCCACATCCTTTTTGTGTTCCTTTGTTTGTTCAGTCAAATGCTTGATTCTGTAGGTGAACAAAGCGATTTGGCCTTCTGCTGAACCAGTATCGGCAGCGCTCTTGCCGTATTGGCTGAAAATCTCTGATTTCTTTTCTGCAGTCAAATACATAATTAATACTTCTTAACTTTTTACTTTAAACTTTCTAAAACGGGCTGCAAAATTACAACTTTTTTTGATATGTTGGTTGTTTTTCAGAGATTTTTTTGATTCATCGCAATCGCCCTTCGTTTCGAGTCTTCCATCACCTCTTTGGCCTGTTGTTGAAGCCATCTCTCCTCGTCGGTTTCGGGAGTGAGGACGATGCCGTGCGGTTTGGATTGGTGGTTCTCATCCAGGTAGGAGAAGGTGGCGAAGCCATCGGCGGCAGTCTTCTCGGGTTCCCTACTTCGATACATTTTTGTATATACGGTAAGGGTCGAGCGCCCCGTATGGATTACCTTGCTCTCGAAAGTGACGATGTCGCCGGCGAAGATGGGGAACTTGAAGTCGATGCCATGGAGCACGAGCAGGACGGTGTCCTTCGTGTCAACATACTGGGCAACGGCAAAATAGGAACTTTCCAGGAACCACTCGGAACACCTTCCAGCGAAGAAGGTCTGGTGGTGGTTCAGGTCGGCGAGTTTGATCAAACGTTGTGAGTAGGTTGCTTTCATAGTGGCGGCAAAGGTAAGAATTTTTGAATTCTAAATTCTTGATTAATCAAATAAGTTCCTCCCAGAAATCTTCCGGCAGATAAACGTTAGGCAGACTGATGGCGCCAGCAAAAAGGGGAGCGATCTCAGCGGGAGTGAAGCCAGCGATGCCGCAACCGATGCGGGTGACCAGGAATTTCAGTTCAGGATGGCAGTCGGCAAAACGGATGAACTCTGACACGTAAGGCATGATGGTGTTTACGCCACCTTGCATGGTGGGGATGGCATAGCTCTGTCCCTGCAACCCCACGCCTTGTCCCATAATGGCGCCGTATTTTTCGACAGCGGTTCTTGCCGCGCCGCCGGCATGCATCCCGGCCAGGTTGCTGCCGAAGACAAAGATCTCGTTGTCGTCAAGTTTCCTGATGTTGTTGGGCGTGAAGCGATGCTGGAACTCGCTCAATTCGCGATAGTTGCGGTTCTTACGGTTCGATTGGGAACGGAACCGTTTGCGTTCAATGGCTCCCATGGGTGCTACGGCTGAGGCTTCCAAGGACATGCGGCCAAACATCATCATCTTGGCTTTACGCTCCTTCTCCCAAGCGGCATGCATGCCGGCTTCATCATCGATGAAACTCATGCTGTTGTCGATGGAGAGGGAGGCGGAGGTGGCTTCCACGTCTTGGTTGGTGCCGATGTAAGCGAAGTTCCAGCCCTCCTCGTCCTTCATGCGTTCCACGAGAGCTTTGATGGCACTGCCGGAGTACTCTCTCGAGGCGTTCTCCAAACCATCGGTGATGACGGTGACCATGGCAGTGGCGTCTTCCTTGTCCTTGATGTTCTTGTACAAGGCGTTGATGGAGAGGCCCATGGCGTCGTAGAGCGGGGTGTTGCAGCAAGGTCTGTACTCACGAGAAGTCAGTTCTTTGACCTTTTTGACGGGCACCTTGTCATAGACCAGTTTCTTCTCGCATCCGCAGAATAGCATCAGCGAAACAAAATGTTCTTGTGTGTCTTTGAAGCGTTCCTGGGCAGAGCGGATGCCGCCAACAGTCTCGTTGAAGCCCGAGATGGCGGCCTTGGCGATGCTGCTCATGGATCCGCTCTTGTCGAGGATAATCAGGTTGTAAATCTGGGTTTTGGTTTGGGTTTTGGTTTCAATTTTGGTTTCCATAATCTTTAGATTGTTTTAATTGTTTATAAATAGTTAAAATTCCAGTCTGAAGTTTTTATCTTCTTTCAATCGGTCGTACCTTTCTTTGTTGAAAGAGAACTTGGTGCCTTTTCGGCGGCGGGGTTCTTCAATGGAGGGTGCAGCTATGGGATGGGGCAGGGGCATCTCTTGCCGGCTCTCGCCGAACAGGGCATCGATACTCATGGATTTCATCTCGTGGTGGGCTCCAAAGAATTGCGATTCGCTCTCTTCAAAGTCATCATCGATCTCCTCCAAAATGCCGGTTTGCAACATCTTCTTGTAGAAGTTGCGACGGTCGAAATGAACGCCTAAGATCGACTCGTAAAGGCGTTGCAGCTCGGGCATGGTGAATTGCTCATCAAGCAGATCGAAGCCGATAGGCTCGAAGTGGATATCCCTTTTCAGTTGTTCGGTGGCTTTGCGGAGGATGTAGTCGTGATCGAAAGCCAAGGGGGGCACATCCTCGATCGGGAACCACTGGGCTTTGGCCGCGTCGTCACCGCCTTGGACGAACGACTTCTTGGCCATGGCATAGAAGGCGATGGTGATGACACGTTCGCGGGGATCACGGTTCACGGCGGTGAAAGTGCCGAACTGCTTCAGATACTCGAGCTTCAAGCCGGTCTCTTCGCTCAACTCGCGCAGGGCACCTTGCTCTGCCGTCTCGTCGATTCTCATGAAGCCACCTGGAAATGCCCAACAGCCTTTGAAAGGCTCGGCACCTCTTTCTATTAATAGGATGTTGAGTCGCTTGCCATCGAAGCCAAACACTACGCAATCCGTTGTGACTGCGGGGTGGGGATACTGGTAACAATACTTTCCTTCTTTCATGATTGTGTAAATTTGACGCAAAATTACAACTATTTTTGAAACCTGCAAGAAAAAATGTGTAAAAATTACACTTTTTTTCAATAACTGCTATTTTGATTGGAAAATAGTGCTATCTTTGCAGTAAGTACCCTTCAAAACAATTATCATGTATTTCCCTGCCCTCCAACAATATGTTTTCTCCCGCCGAATCTTTGATTCGGAACTTCATGGTATCGTCCATTGGCGGCAGGTGGAGTTCAATGGGATGTTGCTGGCCAAAGAAACGGGAGCCGATATGGAAGTGGTGCGGCTGTTTGCGCTGTTTCACGACAGCAAAAGAGCCGACGACGGTATTGATAGGGAACATGGTGAAAGAGGAGCGGAGTTTGCAAAAGCCTGCTTTGAAGAACAGCGCTTCAACATTACCCAAGAACAATTCGAAAAGCTCTATCACGCCTGCAAGTTCCATACAATCGAACACCGTTCGGGCGATATTACCATCGACACATGCTATGATGCCGACCGCTTGGATTTAGGCCGCGTCCAAATAAAGCTAGACCCCAATAAGATGGCGACAGCCTTCGGGGCTAAGGTCGCACAGCAATCTCTGAAAGAAGGTGTTAAACCGGACAAGATGAGGGCGTGGCTGGAGAAATATTGACGCGTTCGCTATGATCAATCCGCCACATCGGAGTTGCTGGATTCGGGGTGGTTCAACGCCCCAGGAGTGTCTTGATCCTTGAAAACATCGGCGATGACCTCGGGATAGAACATCTCGTCGGCAATCTCGCGGGTTCTGGAGTTCCTACGCATCCGTTCGGCCTGCTCCTGCGTGGTCTGCGAAACGGCATCCTTGACTCTTCCGTTGAGCAACAACAAATGCTTATACAAGCGATATAAGAGCTTCTCACGGGAGATCAGCGGAATCAGAATGGAATTGATCACAATGCTGAACAGGATGACAGAGAAGACGATATTGCGGATGAAAATGCCGATCTCCATGTCGGGGATGTATGCCACAGCCTGGGTAGCCAATACCGCCGCTGTCAATCCCTTGGGGTCGATGGCCGACATGTACATCAGCTCCTTGTCGGGGATCAGGTCCTTGCGCGAGATGGCGAAACGCACCACGGGAATGCGCAAGACGAACAGCATCACGGTGATGCCCAAGCCGATCACGATGGGCTGCCAGGCGTAAAGCTTGATCGACATGCCCACATACACGAAGAAGAAGGTCTTCAACAACAGCACTAGCTCGCTGAAAAGGGCGCGCTCAGTGTCGTTGAGGTTGGCAGGACGCTTCTTGAAAATCTTCTTCAAAATGGAGTCGTAAATGCCGTCGATGTTGGCCATGCCGATGCCGAAAGCCAAGGCGGCAATGGCACCACTGTAGCCCATCCACTCGTTGACACCGTAGATGATGAACACGAAGGCAGGGGTGGTCAACACGGAATACTTGATGTTACGTACCTTGTCGAGGATCAAGGCCCAGAAAATGGCCCCGATGAGGCCGATGACCGTGGCGAGGATGAAGGAGGAGAAGATCTGGCCGAAGATCATGCCGAACTCCACGTGGTTCGACTTGATGGCTTCCAGCAAAGCCAAGGCGAGCACGATGCTGAACACGTTGCCGATAGCGGCCTCCAAAATCATGATGGTGGCGCTCTTTTGCGACATCCTGAGCTGGCGCACTGTGGGGATCACCACCGCTGAGGCAGTGCCGCCCAACACGCAGCCGAGCATGAGGCTGACAATGGGGTCGATTTTCAGCACCAGCCAGCCAATCAGCCATACTGCGATGGCGGAGATGATGAAGTTGGAGGCAGTCAGCTTCAGGGAGGGACGGAATGAACCCTTCAGGTTGGCAAAACTCATCTGGATGCCGCTTTCAAACAAAATCAGCACCAAGGTGACGGCCGACAGGATGCTGCCCAAGAGGGTGAGCCTGTCGGAATCGACAAGTTGGGTGAGGGGCCCGATGACCAATCCGATGATGATCAGGAAAAGCACGTCGGGGATCCTCCGCTTGCTGAAGATGGAGCTGAACAGATGCGCCGCGAAGATCAACAGGCCGATGATGGCGATGATCAAGCCGATCTTGCTTGACGACAGGCCCGTTGAGATGGACTGGCTGAGGGATTCGATATGGTTGGTTTCGCCCATGGCTTAGTCGTTTTTGATGAGTAGGCTGTCTTCTTCTTTCTTGATAAAGCGATTCCTGTAAAAACGGCTGACGGCATTGTTTCCGTCCATGATGGGCACCATGATGGAAGTGAAGACGATGCTGAACAGGATGACGGCGAAGACGATGTTTTGGATGATCTCGCCACCGGGGACACCGGCTTGCAAGGGGATGGTGGCCAGCACAGCCGCCGCCAGTCCCTTGGGAACCATGCCGGCCATGAAGGCCTTGTCCTCAGGCGCTATGTCGTCCTTTTTCCAGATGGAGATCTGTACGATGGGAATGCGCAATATAAAGAGCACCACCGTGATGATAAGGCCGATGAGGATGGGCCAAAGGTGGTTGAGCTGGATGGAGATGCCGATATAGACGAAGAAAAAGGTCTTGAGCAGGAACACGACCTCGCTGAAAAGTTGTTGCTCGGTATCGTTCAGCTTGGTGGGCTCGGTTTTCAGCATCTTCTTGAGGAAACGGATATAGATCTTGTCGATGTTGGCCATGGCGATGCCGAAGGCCAACGAGGCGATGGCGCCGCTGCATCCCAGCCACTCGCTGATGCCATACACGATGAAGACGAAGGCGGGCGTGGTCAGGATGGAGTTCTTGACATGGCGCACCTTGTTGAGTACGTAGGACCACAGGATGGCCGACACGATGCCGATCAAGGCGGCTAAGAGGAAGGAATAGAGAACCTTGCCCAACACGATGCCGATGTTCATCGAGCCGGATACAATCACCTCGAGCAAGGCCAGGGCGAAGACGATGCAAAGTACATCGCTGAAGGCCGACTCGAGGATGAGGATGGTGCGGCTCTTGGGGCAGATCTTCAGCTGGCTGACCATGGGGATGATCACGGCTGAAGAAGTGCCACCCAAGATGGCGCCTAACATCAAGCTGGTCCAGATGTCCAGCTTGGCGAGGAGCACGGCCAATCCAGCCACCACCACCATCGTCAGCAAGAAGTTGATGGTGGTGAGCTTCATCGTGCCCTTGATGGATTTCAGCAAGGTCTCGAAGTTCAGCTGGGTGCCGCTCTCGAAGAGCAGGATGACCAGCGTGATGGTGGTGAAGATGCTGCCCAACGACCCCATCATCTCTGGGCTCACCCAATGCAGGATGGGCCCGATGACCAGTCCGATGATCATCAGGAGCAACACATCGGGTATCCGCTTACGACTGAAGATCTCGGTAAACAGATGTGCTGCAAAGATGAGCAGACCGATAAAGACGATGGCCAGGTTCTGGTTCATGTTATTGCTTTACGAACTTCTGTGTGCTGATGCCGCTTGCCGACTGTACGGTGACGAAATACATGCCGTTGTCCAAGCCTTCCAGATGGAGGGTGGTCAAGCCGCTGGCATTTTCCTGACGATACACGAGTTGGCCGACGCTGTTGTAAATCGCGAGGTTGCAATCCTCTTCGGGCAAGTTAATGTTGAAGCTGCCGTTGTTCGGGTTGGGATAGACGGCAACAGCCGGGCTTGTTTCTTGCTTGACCTCTGAGATGACGGTGGAGGCTGGGAACGTAACGTTGTCGATCCAAGCGCAGTCGCTACCGCTTGACAGGGAAACATCCTTGGAATACTCCCATTTGAGCACGTGGGTGCCTGCGGTCAAGGGATAGGCGGCCCTGGTCCAACCAACCTCGCCCGACCATTCGCCTTTGCTTGTGTTGTCGATATAGAAGAACAACTTGTCGTAGGAACTTTCCGAAGAAACCTTCAAATAGAAGCTTACTTCGCTCTCTTGGGCGACCTCTACGGTGATGAACAAAGAGGTGGTCTCATAATCGCTGATGGCCGACGATCTGGCGCAATAGTTGCCTTCGTAGGGGTTCTGTGTCACGATCTCCCAGGCGTAGATGGGGTTGACGCTTTGCCAGTTGAAGGCGCTGAAATCGCCCGTCTCGAAGTCTTCGACCGATTGTCCCACGGGGAGGTAATAGGAGCTGTTGAGTTGATAGTTGCCATAGTAGGCAGCGTAGGGGAGCTCATACATGACCCCGTATTGGGCGTCTTGGCCCAAGGTGAACTCGAGGTCGGCGGTGAATTCCTGACCGGGAGCCACATTCTGGTAAGACCATGTGGTCGTGCCCGTCGTGATCTCGGGATGTGAGTTGTAGATGGCGAAAACGGCATTGGGCAAAGCGGCGTTGCCATTGTTCTTCAGCGTAAAGTGCAATGTGCCGCTGTCGCCGATGTTCAAGGCCTGTCCGTTGGCGGTTTCCAGCACCACGCTCACCAACTCGAACTCGGGAGCGAAGATCTTGGCATTGAAATGGCTTTCCCAAGTGTCGGTGCCGTCGCTGCAGGCGATGTTGAACCGGACGTTGGTCTTGTTGGGCACGTTGTCGCTCACGCTGAAAGCGAAGGCGTTTTCAAGGGTGGTGCTTTGGTTGCCGTTAAGGTTGCCGACGTTGACGGTGGCTTGGTTGATGGTGATGTATTCGCTTTCGCAGCTCAGGGTGGCTGTGACGTTATTGGCATTGACGCTGCCGACGTTCTTCAGCACCATGTCGAAGGCATAGTCGCCGCCGAATTCGATCTGCTGGGCGCCATTGGCCAAGACATAGCTGTCGTAAACGACATACGGGGTGTTGCTCGGCACGGCGGTCATTTCCACTTGGATGGGGTAGGAGTTCACACCTGTAACTTTCATGATCATCTCTCCGACGTTTTGCAAACCGCCTTCGAAGACGATCTCGGCAACGCCGTCTTCATCGGTCACGCCCATGGCAATGGCATCGTCATCCATGAAGATGAGACAGCGGTAGTTCTTCAGTCCGTTGCCGTCGGGATCGGTCACGGTAACATTGATGGATTGGGTGCCGATGACCACTTGCTCTGGTGACTCGACAACGGCGGTAAACGGCTCGTCGAGCCATACGTTGACGGCACCGTCGCCGAGGACGTTCATGTCGTAGAAGTTCCAGCGCAGCGCACCTTCTTCCCATTGTCCGGGAGCAGTGACCCAAGGAGCAGTCATGCACTTGCCATCGGAGTTGGCGCAGCCGAGCAGGCCGATGCGGTCGTACCATTGGGAATCGGTCATCTCTCTTTCAAGATGGCAGCCCGGACCCTCGGTTTGGCCTTCGTTGAACCATCCATAGCGTGAGTTGCCGATGACGGCGACAGCGAAATTCTGGATTTTCACCATTTTTTCAAGGATGCAGTTCTCGTCGAAAGCACCGCAATCGCAGCCCTGCGAGTGGAAGAGGGTATAGTTGTGCGTGGTGCCGTCGGCTCCTGAGAAGTCGTTATTGTCGATGCCATACCAACCGGCCACATAGCCTGAGTTGGCGTGACCGTTGTGATGCACGTAGCTTGTTCCGGCATTGATGGCGTTCCTCAACAGTGATCCGCTCCAGTTGCCCTGTTCCTCATAGAGTTTGGTGAAATCGTAGGTGGTGGGGTAGCCGGTGGTGGTATAACCGTTGTCTTCGTGGACGCCGATTAAAAGCTCCAGGTAATCAGAACCGTTGGAGTTGGGGTTGTCGTAGAGATGCTCGCCGGCAAGGATCACCTTGTGGAACTCGCTCAAAACGGGATTCTGTTGATACGACAGGGTTTTGTTGACCATGTTGGCCAGGTCGGTGGCGTTTTGGAACGACATGCGGCTCATGCCAATCTCAGGCAGGAGGTCGTCCTCGCCGATCTCACCATAAGTGTTGTTGCCGTTGTCGTCCCAGGTGCCGTCCAAACTGCAATAGTAAAGGTCGGCAGGAATGTCGTTGCTCTCATAGAGACTGCTTGACTGGACTTGGCAGAAGAAGCCACGGTAGGGGATGATGTTGACGTCGCCGCCCAGCACCACCATCATAATGCCGTTGTTTTGGTATTCCTGGATGATGTAGTTGCGGATCTTGTCCTGGTTGTCGAAACCAGCCATTGAGCCGTAGATTTCTTCAACCGAAATGATCCGGTTGCGCAATCCGATGTTGTTGTAATAGTTGCGGTATTCGTCATAGTTTGCGATGAAATTGGCTCCCGTGATGATGAGCAGGTCGTAGGCGGTGAGCTCCCTGCCTCTGGTATCGTAATTGTCGATCATCTCGGGGTTCTGGGCCAGGCGCTGGACACGGGCGCGGTTGGTCGGGCTCATCCAGAGCATGTCGCTATGGTCGGCACGCGATGCCTTGGTTCTGACTACGACGGTGGCCTTGGTGGCATAGCTGACCTTACCGGTGGCCGGTTCGTATTGGACAGGGGAGAAGGCAGAGAAGGCGAAGCCGACGCCGTTCAGGTATTGGGTGCTCAAACGACCCTCGGCCTTGTTCGGATAAACGGCCTTGGAGCTATAGACGGCCTCGTCTTTCACGAATGGGTGAGGGTTGGTGTCGGAATAGGCGCGTGAAGGCTGATAAGGGTAGAGGATATGCGAGCCTTCGATTTCTTGGAAGTCGGAAAGGACGACTTCGATGGATTCGGCCTCCTGACCTTGGGGAAGCATCAGGCTGACGCTTTGCCAGGGCAGACTGGGCTGTCCGGCAAGGGCCGACTGCATGCAGCCGCGGAGTTGAACCTGTTCATAGCCCTGCAGTTCAGTGATTGAGGGCTGTTCAAAATAATAGCTTTTCTCGATGGTTTGGGCGTTGACAAAGCCGCAAACGAGTGCTAACATCAAGATAAATCCAGTCTTTTTCATGTTGATTCTGAAAAATATAAATTAGTAATTCGATTTATGTCTAAAATTAAAAGGGCAAAGATACGAAAAAATTTGGAATTTTATATCTTTGCACCTTTGTTTTACGGATTCACCGATGAAAAACGACAAGAGTTCAATTCGTGTCAAAGGAGCGTTGGCAGTGGCATTCTCAGCCATGCTATGGGGCGTTGACGGCATCCTGCTTACCCCGCAGCTCTACAACCTCGACACCTCTTTCGTCGTGTTTCTGTTGCACCTGTTTCCCTTTGTGCTGATGAACCTGTTCTTCTTCAGGGAATACAGGCATCTGAAGGCCATGACCCGTTCGGACTTGCTGTTCTTCCTGCTGGTGGCGCTCTTCGGCGGCGCCTTGGGAACACTGGCTATCGTGAAGTCGCTCTTCCTGCTGAACTTCAACAACCTGTCGGTCATCGTACTCTTGCAGAAGCTGCAGCCGGTGTTTGCCATCCTGCTGGCGCGCATCATCCTGAAGGAAAGGATGAAGAAGGATTTCGCCCTGTGGGCTTCCATCGCGCTCATTGCGGGCTATTTCATGACCTTTGGCTGGAGCCTGCCCGATTTCAGCACCAACGGCATTACCACGGTGTATGCGGCCTTGCTGTCGCTGCTGGCGGCATTTTCGTTCGGCAGTTCCACGGTGTTCTCCAAGAAGATCTTGGGCAACTATTCCTTCGTGACCTCCACCTTCTTCCGCTATGGCCTCACCACGCTCATCATGCTGGTGATCGTGCTGGTGGGAGGGCATCTCTTCGATTTCGCCTTGGTCACGCAGCGCAACTGGCTCTTCGTGGTGCTCATCGGCCTGACCACGGGTTCGGGTGCTATCTTCCTTTATTATTACGGCTTGAGAAATGTGAAAGCGTCGATATCCACCTTCTTGGAACTGTTGTATCCCATTACGGCGGTGGTGCTCGACTACTTTGTCAACCATACGAAATATTCTCCTGTGCAGTGGATTGCGGCGTGCGTCATGCTGTTTTCCATTGTCATGCTAAATGTGAACTCAAAAAAATCTTGAAAAATGAAAAAAATCAGAGCAGCCGTAGTAGGATACGGCAATGTTGGGCGTTTTGCCTTGGAAGCCCTGGAAGCGGCTCCCGACTTTGAAGTGGCAGGCATCGTGCGTCGCAATGGCGCTGCCAATCTGCCTTTGGAATTGACAAACTATCAAGTGGTGAAGGACATCAAGGAACTGACCGATGTGGATGTGGCAATCTTGGCCTGTCCGACGCGTTCCTGTCCCGACTACGCCAAGCAAATATTGCCTTTGGGTATCCGTACCGTTGATTCGTTCGACATCCACACCTCCATCGTGGACTACCGTCGCGAGCTGATGCCCATCAACAAGGCCACGAACACGGTGAGCGTGATTGCTGCCGGCTGGGATCCGGGTTCGGACTCCATCGTGCGCACCTTGATGCAGAGCTTGGCGCCCAAGGGCTTGTCATACACCAACTTCGGTCCAGGCATGTCGATGGGCCACAGCGTGTGCGTGCGCTCCAAGAAAGGCGTGAAGAACGCCCTGTCGATGACCATCCCGTTGGGTGAGGGTATCCATCGCCGCATGGTGTATGTGGAGCTGGAGGATGGCTACACCCTTGAGCAGGTGACCAAGGACATCAAGGCGGATCCGTATTTCGCCAACGACGAAACCCATGTGTTCGCGGTGGATAGCGTGGATGCCGTCCGCGACATGGGCCATGGTGTGAACCTGGTGCGCAAGGGCGTCTCGGGCAAGACCCAGAACCAGCGCATGGAGTTCCACATGAGCATCAACAACCCCGCCTTGACGGGTCAGGTGCTGGTGAACGTGGCGCGTGCCGCTATGCGCCTGCAGCCGGGATGCTACACCATGGTTGAGATTCCCGTGATCGACATGTTGCCCGGGGATCGTGAGGATTTGATAGGACATCTGGTATGAGACGTTTGACCGTATTGCTTCTCGCAGTGACGTTTGTTGCTTGTTCCAAGCCGGACAAGATAGATGAACTCATTTCGCAAATGACCCTCGAGGAGAAATGCGGGCAGCTGACTTGTCCCATCGGCTTTAACTATTACGGAAAAGACGGTGACTCGCTGTGGTTGTCGGACGACTTCGTCAAATTGATGGACACCATGCCCTTGGGCTCGTGCTGGGCGGTGCTGCGTGCCGATCCGTGGTCACGGAAAACCGTCGAGACGGGTCTGCATCCAGCTGAGTCGGCGCGGCTCCTCAACAGGATGCAGCGGCACGCTGTTGAACACACGCGTTTTGGCATCCCCATGTTCTTCTGTGAAGAGACACCCCATGGCCACATGGCCGTGGGTACCACCGTGTTCCCCACAGGCATCGGCCAAGCCAGCACCTGGAATCCTGAGCTGTTGGAGCAGATGGGCGAGGTGATGGGCCGTGAGATTCGCCTGCAAGGCGCCCATATCGGTTATGGCCCCGTGCTCGACATCGCCCGCGACCCGCGTTGGTCGAGGGTGGAGGAGACCATGGGCGAGGATCCGTACCTCTCGGGCGTGTTGGGCACAGCTGTCGTAAAGGGCATGCAACGGCATGTTTATGCCACCCTCAAGCATCTTGCAGCCTATGGCATCCCGCAAGGCGGCCACAATGCCGCCAACGCCGAGGTGGGACAAAACCATTTGATGACGGACTACCTGCCCTCGTTTGAAAGGGCCATCCGCGAAGGTGGTGCCCAAACGGTGATGACAGCCTACAACACCATCGACGGAGTGCCTTGTTCGGCCAACACATGGCTGCTCCAAACAGTGCTGCGCCAGTCGTGGGGCTTCAAAGGTGTGGTGTTTGCCGACTTGAATGCCGTCAACGCCCTTTATGCCACCCAACACGTGG
This sequence comes from Bacteroidales bacterium, assembly GCA_017549805.1. Classification (GTDB taxonomy): domain Bacteria; phylum Bacteroidota; class Bacteroidia; order Bacteroidales; family F082; genus Limimorpha. Next base: position 23,489 of record JAFYNJ010000018.1, on the reverse strand, counting down.
CTGCCGATCCTGCCGAAGCCGCTGCCTTGGCGCTGAAAGCGGGCGTGGACATCGACCTTGGAGGCTACAACTATGGCGGATTCCTTAAGGAAGCCTTGCGCCGCGGACTTGTTACCGAGGCGGACATCGACCGTTCGGTGCGCCGTGTGCTGCAACTGAAATACGATCTCGGATTGTTTGAAAATCCATACGTGGACGAGACTTTGGCCGAAACCGAAGTGGGCACTTCCGAGAGCGCCCAACTGGCCAAACAAGTGGCTTTGGAGTCGGTCGTGCTGCTGAAAAACAACGGCATCCTGCCATTCGGCGATGCCATCAAAAAGGTGGCCGTCATCGGACCCAATGCCGATAACCAATACAACCAACTTGGCGACTACACCGCTCCTCAGGACCCTGACGGCGTTGTGACCATGCTCGAAGGCATTCGGCAAAAGGGCAGGGCAGAGGTTCTGTATGCCCAAGGATGTTCTATCCGTGATGAGCAAGATGCCGACCTTGAAGCGGCAGTGAAGGCGGCCCGTTCAGCCGATGCAGTAGTTCTGGTGGTGGGTGGCTCCTCGGCGCGCGATTTCAAGACAAGCTACGAAGACACAGGTGCTGCCATTGTGGATGAGCATGTCTCCGACATGGACTGTGGCGAGGGCTACGACCGTTCCACCTTGAAGCTGTTGGGTCGCCAAGAGGAGCTGATGCAACGCATTTATGCCCTTGGGAAGCCCGTGGTGACGGTGTATATACAAGGACGTCCCCTCGACATGAACTTGGCTGCCGAACATTCGGATGCCCTGCTCACGCTGTGGTATCCGGGCATGGAAGGTGGCTCTGCTTTGGCCGACATCCTTTGGGGCGACTACAACCCTGCTGGACGGCTTCCCATCTCGGTGCCGCGCTCGGTGGGACAACTTCCGGTTTATTACTCACAGCCTGCCATGGGCGACTATGTGGAAGAATCGGCCCAGCCGCTCTATCCGTTTGGCTATGGCTTGAGCTATACAAAAATCGAGTATGCCGACCTGCAAATCGACGGCATGGAGGTCTCCTGCAAGGTGACCAACGTCGGCCCATCTGACGGCGATGAGGTGGTGCAACTGTATGTTCGCGATGAGGTGGCATCAATAGCACCTGCCTCCAGGCTGCTCAAGGGATTCCAGAGGATTCACCTCAATCAAGGGCAATCCACACAGATAAAATTCCAACTGACGGAGCGCGACCTGTCCGTTTACGATGCACAAAATGGATGGCGTGTGGAGCCTGGGGCATTCACCGTGATGGTGGGTGGTGGCTCCGAATGGATTACCGGTCGGTTATTCCAGCATTAATCGCAGCGTTTCAACACCCGAGTTGCTTTGGATCTGTACCAGATACAGGCCCTTCAGGACATTGTCCAGATGGATCTGTTGACTGCCCGATACTTGTTGCAAACTCATGACGCATTGTCCCAACATGTTGAAAATGGTAACATTGCTCTCCTCGACAAGGTCGATGGTGAAGCTGCCGTTGCTGGGATTGGGATAAAGCATGACTGTTTTGGGTGTCACGAGTTCTTCCACTTGGGTGACAATGCAGGCACGGGGAAGTGTAATGTCGTCGATCCATGCACAGTCGGAACCGGCAACGTTTTTCGGATTTTTGGCATAGAGCCATTCAAAGATGTGGCTTCCTGCGGTTACAGGATAGCTGGCGTAGGTCCAGTCGTTTTCGCCCGACCACCAATCCATCTTCTTGTTGTCGATATTAAAGGCGAAATAATCGTGATGGTATTCGGTGGAGGTCTTGAAGAAGAAGCCGATTTCACCGTCGGCGAGGACATCGGCGTAGAGGATCAGTCGGGAGAACTCGTTGTTGTCGATGGCTCCCGTACGGGCACTGTATTGGCCTGTATGGGCTTCGTCATCGGTGATAAACCAAGGCAGCTCGCCACCATGTTCCCAATCCATGAAACTGAAGTCGTTGCTTTCGAAAGTTTCTGCAATCTGGCCGTCAGTGAAGTAGTATTGGTAAGGAGTGGCATATTCGCCGGTTTGGAGCTCCATGTCGAAACGGAAGAGGGTGCCGCTTTGGATGTCGTTGTCGGAAGTGAAGACGAGATTGGCGGTAAAGTTGCCTCTTGCGTTGATGTCACCCACTTGAACAGTGCTCTCTTCGAATACGATGCGGTCGTCGTCGCAGTTGACGGTAAGTTGGGTGCCGGGCGCAATGGCGTGACCGACATTGGCACCACTCACATGAAGGGTGATGTGCTCACCTGGGTCGATAAAGCCGTTGCCGTTGCCTTCGCTGTCGTCAACCAACACATCTGTGAACTGGAGCAGGGGAGCCATGGCTACGAACGACTTGTTGGTGGTGTGCATGACATCGCCGATGGAGGCAGTAAGATCCAAGGTGAAAACCGTTTGGTCGGGGATGTTGTTGGCGATTTCGAAAGCTCCGATATGATCAAAATAGCTAGTGCCATTGGGCTCAATGGTTAGACCACCGCCGCCGCTTTCGAAGGCGGTGATGTATTCGCAATCTGAAGTGACTCTGGGTATGACATTGTATGCAGTAACGTCGCCTTTGTTATATAGGTTGCCGCTGACAAAGAGTTGGTTGCCGTTTACGCTTTCTCCTGAAAGGTCGAGAAGGTCTCCATAGACGTAGGGCTCACCGCTTTCAAAGCCGTTCACCTCCAAAACCTGTGGCCAGGCACTTTGTCCGGTGACGATGAGTTGCATTTCTCCAAGCACATCGAGGGCGGGGTCAAAGTTCAGGACAGCTTCGCCGTTGCTGTTGGTGAGGGCAGAGGCCAGAAGGGTCTCACCATCGAATAGACAGACACGGAAGTTGCCTAAAGGTTCGTCATATCGCTTGACATTGACAATGGTCGAGGTGGTGCCTGCCATCAAGCCTTGTTCGTAGGTCACATTGGGGTTGAAGGGCTCTTCGAACCAAGGATACAGGGCGGCATCGCCCAACACGTTGAGGCAATAAATGTTCCAACGCAAACAGCCTTCTTCACCATATACGGTTACCCATGGCGCCGTGGCGATCTTGGCTTCTCTCAACGCCATGCCCACGGAGGGGATGAGGTCGTTGCAGTAGGCATCGACAAACTCCCTGTGGATGTGGGCTGCCATGCCGTCACCCCACGGCACATACCAGCCATAGCGCGAGTTGCCTGTGGTGACAACAAAACCGGTGGGGATGGTGACCATCTTCTCGAGGATGCAGTCGTGCGGGAAGTTGCCGCAGATGCAGCCATGCGAGTGGAATAGCATGAAGTTGTGGTTGATGCCGTCGTTGCTGGAGAAGAAGTTGTCGTTCATCATGGAACCTTCCCAGCCAGCCACTACATCGGTGTTGGCATGGCCCACATGATGGACATACTGTCCTCCCGTTCCGATGACTTGCTTGAACCCGCCACCGCTCCAAGGCTTGCCAGGAGCGGCATAAAACTTCTTGAAATTGTAGTCGGTGGGATAGCCGTAGGTGGTGTAACCGAAATCGGAGCTGGTACCGATGAGTCGCTCCAGGTCGTCGCTGCCGTAATAGCCGTCGCCAAGGTGCTCGGCGCCGAGGATGGGAGAGGTGAACTCGCCCAAGACGGGCTCGTGCAGATAGCTGAGCGTCTTGTGCATGATGGTTTCGAACTGGGTCATGTTGTTGAATGGCAGACGTCCAATACCGAGCTCTGGCAGCAAGTCGTCTTCGCCCACTTCACCCCAGAATTCGTCGTTGTCATCGTTCAAGGTGCCGTCGAGGCAGGCATAATACATGTCGGCAGGCAGTTGGTCTTCATAGCCTTCCTGGGCAAAGCACCAAAGGGAACGGAAAGGCACGATGCTGACATCGCCGCCAAGGCTCACCATTGAGATGCCGTTGTTCTCGTATTCTTGGATGATGTAGTTACGGATTTGTTCCTGTTCGTCGCGTCCGTCCATGGTGGCGTAGATCTCTTCCAACGACACGATATGGGTACGGATACCCTTCCCGTTATAAAAGTTCAGGTATTCGCCGAAATGCGGCATCCATTCTTCTGAAGTGATTACCAACATGTCATAACCGCCAATCTCACGACCGCGTTTGCTGTAGGAGCTCAGCATCGTTGCATTTTGGGCAAGACGCTCCATGGAAGCCTGGTTCTCGGGGGTAAGCCAAAGCATGCGGCTGTGGTCGTCGCGACTTGCCGAGGTTTCAATGCTGACCTTCACCGTGCGTGCAATGCTGATCTTGCCGGTGGCAGGCACGTATTGCACAGGGGTGAATCCGCCAAAGGCAAAAGCGACACCGTTCAGGTACTGGGTGCTGACTTCACCGTAATTACGTGCCGGATAAGGATCGCTTGAACGGTAAAGGTTGTCGTCCTTGGCAAACGGAATGGTCTTCTCGTTGGAGTAGGGACGGGGCTTTTGGTAAGGATAGATCCTGTAGGTGCCGTCCAGCTCCACAAAATCGAAGAACTCCACGGTCATGGAAGTAGCTTCCTGGCCTTGGGGCAGTATCAGACTGACGCTTTGCCAGGGCAGGGTAGGCTCGCCTACTTGACCTTTGGGCAGACAGCCTTCGAGGTTGATCTGCTGGTAACCGTCTTGGGTTGAAATGGCAGGTTGGTTGAAATGGTATGTTTGCTCAATGACTTGGGCCTGTGCAAATGCCGCCATCAATAGCAGAGCGAGAATGGTTGTCAGTTTTTTCATTGAAAATGAATTTTGGGCTGCAAAAATACAAAAAAACCACGTATCAGGCAAGATGGTCTTTCCTGTAATGCTCGTCGAGGTTGAAACCTTCGGGGTGCTTTGCCTTGACGTCCTTATAATAGTCCCAGATTTCGGCGAGATCTTTCTCATAATCGCCAGTGGGATAAAAAACCCGTTCAACGCCGCAATATTTTTTCTTGTAGTCGATGAAACCGAGGAGAATGGGAACATGGGAGCCTTGGGCAATGACATAGAAGCCTTTTTTCCAGTGGTTGACGGCTTTTCGGGTGCCTTCGGGGCAGATGATGAGATGGGTATCCTTGTTTTGGCTGAACATGTCGATCATTTGTTCCACAAGGTGGTTCTGGTGGCCGCGATTCACGGGAATGCCGCCCATCTTCTTCAAGATCCATCCGACGACGGGCTTGAAGAATTCCTTTTTCATCATCACCTTGAATCCGTAGCCATAATACCAATAGAAACCCAAGCCGACAAAGAAGTCCTCAATGGCGGTGTGGGGCGCTACGATGCATACGGCGTTGCCCAAATCGGAAGGGACTTCGTTGACGGTTTTCCAGCCGCCAAGACGAAGTCCCAGTTTCCCTATTTGTTTTTTCAAACCCATGGATTACCAGATGGAAGCTCTTTCTTCTGGAGCGATATACATCTTGTTTTCCGGTTGGATGTCGAAGGCCTCATAGAAATGCGGCATGCTGCCGAGGGTGCGGTTGACACGGGCTTCCGCCGGCGAGTGCACGTCCTCCTTAATGCGGCGCTCGAGGGCCTTGTCGCGGATGTTGTTGCGCCAGATGGTGCCGTAGCTGATGAAGAAGCGCTGAGCAGGGGTAAAGCCGTCGATGCTCTGGTTGGCCTTGGCCTCGTCAGTCATCTGGTAGGCGTCCCAAGCGATGTTCAGGCCGCCGAGGTCGGCGATATTCTCGCCAAGGGTGAGTTCTCCGTTGATATGGTGACCGCGAAGCTCGAATTCGTTGAACAGCTTGACCAGCTGCTGGGTGCGTTCCTTGAACTTGACGGTGTCTTCTGCACACCACCAATCGTTGAGGTTACCTTTTTCGTCATACTTGCGGCCTTGGTCGTCGAAGCCGTGGGTCATCTCATGGCCAATCACCACGCCAATGCCACCGTAGTTGACGGCATCGTCGGCATTCTGGTTGAAGAACGGAGGCTGAAGGATGCCGGCAGGGAACACGATTTCATTCATCTCAGGGCTGTAGTAGGCATTGACGGTCTGAGGCGTCATAAACCACTCGTCCTTGTCAACGGGATTGCCGATCTTGGCCATTTCAAACTCGTTTTCGAAGCTGATGAAGTTGTGGAAGTTCTGGAAATAGGAATCGGGAGTGATTTCCAGTTTGCTGTAGTCCCTCCATTTGTTGGGATAGCCAACCTTCACATTGATGCAGTCGAGCTTGTGCAAGGCCTTGACCTTGGTGTCCTCGCTCATCCAATCCAATTGCTTGATGCGTTCGCCCAAGGCAAGTTTCAGGTTGCCAACAAGGTGTTCCATCCTTTCCTTGGCTTCGGCTGGGAAGTATTTCTCCACATAGAGCTGTCCGATGGCTTCGCCGAGACAGCCTGAAGTGGCGTTGAGCACGCGGCGCCAACGGGGTTGCTGGACTTCCTGTCCGTAGAGATACTTGCTGTAGAAGTTGAAGTTTTCCGTGTCGAAGTCGCTGCTCAGCATGGAGGCGCTTCCATGGATGATCTTCCACTTCAGGTAGTCCTTGATGACCTGCAAATCGGCATTGACGATGATGCCGTTCATGGCGGCGATGAAGTCGGGCATGCCCACGTTGAGACTGCTAAAGCCGAAGGCGGGAGCACCGGAATGGATGAAATAGTCTCTCCATTTGAAGTCGGGAGTGGATTTCTGTAACTCAACGACGCTGCGCATGTTGTAGGTGCGGTCGGGATCGCGGCGTTCCACACGGCTCATCGAATTCTGGGCAAGCTGTGTCTCGAAGTCGAGGATGGCTTTTGCCTTTTCAGTGGCGGCCTCAGGATCGACGCCGACGAGCTGGAACATGTTGGAGACATGCTCCACATATTTGTCGCGCATCTCCTGAGAGGATTCCTCCAGGTAGTCGTCACGGTCGGGAAGGCTCAGTCCGCCTTGATAGAGGTGCATGATCACCATCTCGGCGTCCTTCGGGTCGGGGCTGCCGCCTGCATAGAAGAAACCGCCGAAGCCATTGCTGTGCAGGTCGCCCAACAGGGCGCCAAGGTCGGCCTTGTTGTTAAGCGAATCCACTTTTTCGAAATAGGGCAGCAGTTCGCTATAGCCGCGCTCGTTGATGGCGACGGTGTCCATGCCCGCATTGTAGAAATCGCGGATCTTCTGCGACATGCTGCCTTGGATGGCGTTGGTGTCATTCGAGACCTCGTCGATGATGCTTTGGATCAGCTTTTCGTTGCGTTGGTCGATCTCCGTAAAGGCGCCGAAGGTAGTGTATTCTTCGGGAATCGGGTTGTTTTTCAGCCAGTTGTTGTTGCAATAACGGAAGAAGTCATCGGCAGGATTGATGCTTTCGTCCATATTGCCCAGCTCGATAGCGGGAAATACTTTGTCGATCTCGTTTTCAGGTGCTTTTTCAGGCGCCTTTTCTGTTGCCTTCTCACTGCATGCAGTGGCCATAGCGCAAATAATCATCATGGCAAAAATGCTTTTCTTTTTCATATTTTATTTGATTTAACTCTCAACTCTCAACTCTAAACTCTCAACTTCAAAGATCCCCTTCCAGCCTTAGCTCCTTCTGCAATTTCCGCAACTCGGGATGGGCTTGAGCTAGTTTTTCGAACTTCTCTTTGTCGGTGTAAGCCTCAATGGTGACGGGCTTTTCCATGACTTCTGGGATCAAGTCGTATTGGTTGTTGTGCAAGGTGTTTTTCAGATGGCTTTTGAGAGCGGTCATGCCTTCGGGGTCGTTTTCAAACAGCTTGTTGTCAACATGGAAATGGATTTCCTTTTCGCCTTTCAGCTCTGGCTTGTATTTGCCAAGACCAGCGGCAAAGTTGGGGGAGATTTTCTTGTATTTGCCAACGAATTCGTTCCATGAAGCTTCCAGTTGTTCCTGGGTGAAAGGAGAGTCCCAATTGGGTTCCTCAACTTCTTTCTTGGCGGCTTCTTCCATGCTGTTGGTGATGGAGATGGTGCTGCTGCCGCCGCGTGGGCGTTGCCGAGTTGGGGGTTGTTCAGTTGGGAGTTGTTTAGTTAGAAGTTGGGAGTTGGCAGTTGGTGGCTGAGAAGTCGTTGGAGTCGTTGGAGTAGTTGGCAGGGGAGTCGTTGGTTGGGGTGCTGTTTCCTTTGGTTGTGGCGGATTACCTCCGCCCAACGTAGGGTTTGCCGTTGGCGTATTTGATAGGACTTCTGGCTTCTGGCTTCTGGCTTCTGAATTTATCATCTTCAGCAGATTCACCTCCAAATGCAGGCGTTTGTTGCCGGCACTGCGGTAGTCGATGTCGCACTGGTTGTTGATGTCCAATGCCTTGATCAGGAAGGGCAGGGGGCATCGTGACGATTGCTCTATATAACGTTGGCGGAGCTGGTCGCTGACCTCCAACAGCTGTGTCGTAGCAGCATCCTTGCTCACCAGCAGGCTCCTCAGGTGGTTGCCCATGCCGGTGATGAAATGCTGGGGCTCAAAGCCTTTATTAATGATGTCGTTGACCAGCAACAGGATGTCGCTGGTATTGCCTTGTAGAATGTCGTCAACAATCCTGAAATAATAGTCGTAGTCGAGCACGTTGAGATTGTCGATGACGGCCTTGTAAGTGATTTCCTTGCCCGAGAAGCTCACCATCTGGTCGAAGATCGACAGGGCGTCACGCAAGGCGCCATCAGCCTTTTGGGCGATGATGTTCAAGGCCTCGGGTTCGGCATGCACTCCTTCGCTGGCGGCCACGTATGCCAAATGTTTCTCAATGTCGTCGATTGTAATACGCTTGAAATCAAATATTTGACACCTTGAAAGGATGGTCGGGATGATTTTGTGCTTCTCCGTGGTGGCCAAGATGAACTTGGCGTACGCCGGGGGTTCCTCCAAGGTCTTCAAAAAGGCGTTGAAAGCAGCGGTGCTGAGCATGTGGACCTCGTCGATGATATAGACCTTGTATTGGCCGATTTGGGGAGGGATGCGCACCTGTTCCACAAGGTTGCGGATGTCCTCCACCGAGTTGTTTGAAGCGGCGTCCAACTCATAGATGTTAAACGAGGCGTTGTTGTTGAAGGCGCGGCACGACTCGCATTCGTTGCAAGCCTCCATGTTCTCAGTGGGGTGGAGACAGTTGATGGTCTTGGCCATGATACGCGCACAGGTGGTCTTGCCTACGCCTCTGGGACCGCAAAAGAGGAAGGCCTGCGCCAGTGTGTTGTTCCGTATGGCATTCTTCAGCGTGGTCGTGATCGACTGCTGACCGACAACGGTGTCGAAGGTGGCGGGCCTGTATTTTCTCGCTGATACAATGAAATTTTCCATGCTTTTTTCAGTGAAATTCAACCTACAAAGATACACTTTTTTCCGGCTTCCTTGACTTTGTCCGTTTTTTTTGCGTAAGTTTGCTCATTATTTTCGAAAGGCATGCTGATTCTCGTTCCAAAGATTACCAACCGGCTCCACTATACGTTCAACTTTGTTTTCGGTACCAGGCTGGGTGTCGATTTCGAGTTGACCACCGACGTGGCTTTGTTCAGGGATTTTGAAGGCCTGAAGATGAGCTATGGTCCGAATCCCTTGTGGGACGAGCCTTTCCAGAAATCGGTGAATCTTCTGTTTGAACACGATATCTATGAACAGGATCTAAAGCCGTTTGATTTTCAAGACATTAAGGCTATCTTTCCGGTGTATAGCCAGCGTTCCCTGGTGCCTTTCGACGTGTTTGCTGCATCGTTTTATCTGGTTTCCAGATACGAGGAATACCTGCCGCAGATCCGCGACCAATATGGACGTTTCACGCCGGAATCCTCCTGCCTTTATCAGATGGGCATGCTTTCGAAGCCTGTGGTGGACATCTGGATCCAAGAATTGGCGAAAGTGCTTCATCTTGAGGGGGTTGTGAAACCGAAGAAATATGTGTTCCAGCCGACATACGATGTGGATGCCGCTTGGGCCTATCTGCACAAAGGCTTTTTCCGCACGGCTGGGGCATACGCGAGAGACCTTATTGATGGAGAATGGCAGGAGATACGGCATCGCAACAGGGTTTTGTTCAAGCACGAAAGGGATCCGTTCGACAGCTTCGATTTCCAGTTCCAGTTGCAGGAGGAATACCGCCTGAAACCGATTTACTTCATCCATTGCGGCGATTATGGCCTCAACGACAAGAGCATTTCCATTCGCAAAGACGCTTTCCGGGAGCTGATCAAGCGTATCGGCGACTATGCCGATGTGGGCATCCATCCATCGTTTATGTCATACACATCCCCAGCACGCCTGCAGATGGAGGTGGAGCGCCTGTCGTCAGTGCTCAATCGCGAAGTTACCAAGAGTCGTCAGCACTTTTTGCGGATGACCTTGCCACGGACCTATCAACGGTTGATTGAGTTGGATATCAAGGACGACTATACGATGGGCTATGCCTCGCAAGTGGGCTTCCGTGCCGGTACCGCCAACACCTTCCATTTCTATGACTTGGAGAGCGACGCCGCCACCTCCCTCAATGTGCATCCTTTTGCTGTGATGGATGGAACATTAAAAGACTATATGAATCTCAATATATCAGATTCTTATAATACTATATCTAAAGTAATAGATGAAGTAAAGAAAGTTAATGGAACCTTCATCTATTTGACCCATAATGAGACCCTTGGAGGGGAGAAAAGATGGGAAGGTTGGCCTGAGTTGTACCGCAAAATCATAGAATGTGCCCGATGATCCAGTATTTGACATACGATCAAATAGATAAGCAACGCTGGGACGAATGTATTTCACGGGCGGTCAACGGCAATGTATATGCGTGGTCATGGTACTTGGACGTGTTGCATCCAAGATGGGAAGCACTAGTTGAGGTAGAAGATGACAACTATTTGATAGTTATGCCAATAACAAGAAAGAAAAAGTATGGCATCAACTATCTTTGCCAGCCTTTTTTCGTGCAACAGTTGGGTGTTTTTTCGGTGGAATCGATACCTCAGGAAAAGGTGCTGGCTTTTCTAAAAGCAATTCCCAATCGATATCGACTTGTTGAGATTCGTTTGAATGAACAAAATGCGCTCCCTGCATCCTGCAAAGGGGTTGAACAGCATCGTAATTACTTGCTGGATTTGAATCAAAGTTACGAATTGTTATCATCACAATATCATGAAAATACAAAGCGTAACCTAAAGAAATTATTTAATAATGGATTACGCCTTGTCAAAGACATTCCCATCCAAAAAGTCATCGATCTTTTTCGGATGAATAGAGGGGCGTCGGTCAAGCATTGGGGCGACGATGAATATGGCCGTTTGGAGCGCCTTGTTCAGGTTGCTACCACTTCAAGTAGCGCTTTCGTTTATGGTGTTGAAAATTCAGATAACGAAGAAATTATATGTGGCGCTTTATTTATGAAAAGCCATCATAGAATCACCTTCCTCTTTTCGGGAAACAATGCTAAGGGAAAGGAAAGTCATGCCATGACCTTTTTGATCGACCAAGTGATCCGTGAGTATGCCGCTCAGCCGCTGACATTTGATTTTGAAGGTTCCGATGACGAACAATTGGCCCGTTTTTACCATGGCTTTGGAAGTGAGGCGGTGTCTTATCCTGGGATTCGATATCGGTTTTTCAATCCGTTTCGTTGAAAATTTTCTGAAATATCTTTTGGAAAATCGTTATTTGTTGTAATTTTGTGTCAAACTCAACATTATGATCAAAGTTAAAAACCTCGAACAGCAGGACAGCCTGTTTAATCAGGTGATGTCAGAAATCCGCGACGCTGAGATTCAACAAGATCGCATGCGTTTTCGTCGCAATTTGGAACGCATGGGCGAGATTATGGCCTACGAGATCAGCAAGACCATGGAATATGAGCCTAAAGAGGTGGTGACACCGCTTGGGGTCAAAACCGTCAGGGTGCTCAAAGAACAGCCTGTTCTGGCTACGATTCTGAGGGCAGGTCTGCCGCTTCACAATGGGATGCTCAACATGTTTGACAAGGCCGACAATGCCTTCATTGCGGCTTACCGAAAATACGACAAGGACGATGATTCTGAGATTCGCGTGGAGTACTTCTCGGCACCCGACTTGAACGATAGGGTGCTGATTATCTGCGATCCGCTATTGGCCACGGGCGAATCCTTGGTGAAGACCTTTGACGGTTTATTGGGCGACGATATGGAGCCGAAACACATCCATATTGCCGTGGCAGTAGCCTCTTCCGACGGATTGGAACATCTGAAGCGCAAATTGTCGCGTAAGCCGGTGACCATCTGGGTGGGATCCGTTGACGACGAGCTTACGGCAAGGGCCTACGTGGTTCCGGGATTGGGCGATGCGGGTGATTTGGCGTTCGGCGAAAAACATAGTTGATCATGGCTCGCGACGGTTTCGGTTCCAAACTGGGAATCATAGCCGCCGCCGCAGGCTCGGCGGTGGGCTTGGGCAACATCTATCGTTTCCCTTGTGAATTAGGCAACAATGGAGGAGGTGCCTTCCTGCTCGTCTATTTATTAATTGTGTTGGGTTTGGGCGTGCCCGTCATGCTCAGCGAGTTTGTGATTGGAAGGCGAACCCAGAAGAATCCCATTGGCGCTTTCAAGCAGCTGAAACCCAAGTCGGGATGGCCGCTCATCGGTTATATGGGGGTCGCTTGCGCCTTGATTATCATGGCGTTCTATTCCACGGTGGCCGGCTGGACCCTGGAATACATCGTGAAGGCGGTGGGCAACCAGTTCCAAGGCAAGGACTTGGCTACCATTGAACAGGAATTCGTTGATTTCCACGATATTGGATGGAAGAACGTCCTTTGGCAAGGCATCTTCATCTTCTTGACGGCATTTGTGGTCTTCAGGGGCGTTGCCGATGGCATTGAGAAATATTCCAAAGTGCTGATGCCCTTGTTGGTGCTTATCCTCATCGTGCTGGCCGTTCGTTCCATCACCTTGCCAGGTGGTGGCGAAGGTCTCACTTTCCTTTTCAAGCCCGACTTCTCCAAGATAACGGGATCGGTGCTCATCAGCGCATTGGGACAGGCTTTCTTCTCGCTGAGCATGGGCATGGGCGTGCTGATCACCTATGGTTCTTATATCAAAAAGGATGACAATATGGCTACCAGTGCCCTGTCGGTGACGCTATCCGACACCTTGATCGCAGTGCTGGCCGGCATCGTCATCTTTCCTGCCGCTTTCTCCTTCGGTGTGCAGCCAACCGCTGGCATGGGACTGGTATTCAATACTTTGCCGATGATCTTTAACCAGATGGCAGGAGGCTATTACTTCTGCATCATCTTCTTTGTGTTGTTGGCCGTTGCCGCATTGACGTCAACCATCTCCCTGTTGGAAGTGATTGTGGCCTATCTGGTGGAGGAATTGCATTTGACGAGACGCATGGCTACAGTCATTGCAGCAGTATCGTGCATGGCAGTGGGCGTGTTTGCATCCTTGAGTCTCAAGAGCGGCACCAGCCTAACCATTGGCGGCAAGTCGGTGTTCGATAGCCTTGACTTCGTTTCGTCCAACATCCTGCTTCCGTTGGGCGCCTTGTTCATCGTAATCTTCGTGGGTTGGATCATGGGCAAGTCGAAATTCTTCGAGGAAATCACCAACGACGGCCAGTTGAAACTCTCCTTGAAAGGAGTCATTTATTTCATTATCAAGTATTTGGCACCAATTGCCATCGCGGTCATCTTTATTTCCGGCTTTCTTTAATAAGTGACATATCGCTCCAAAAGCGGATTCACGTCACCGACAATCTCTTTTAGCTGATTCCAATCTTTGATGAAGCCTTTCCGTTCGCGGTGATTCACGATGGCTTTCACCTGTTCGTACTCCAGATAGGGGTGACGCAACAAGGTCTTGAATTCGTCTTGGTTGACATTGATTTTTACGATCTCATCGTGTTCCAAAACAATGTAGGGTTTGATGGCTTCAAACCGTTCCGTATCCATGCCTTTGACGTCGAAGAGCTGTTCTATGGCGACAAAGCCTCCCAGGCGGTTCCGGTAGCGATGGATCCTGCTGGCCATTATCTCCGCGATTTGGGGCAAGGCCACCAATGCCGTTGAATCCGCCACATTGATGTCGAGAATGGGGATGGGCTTGCTTTCATAGGATTTGCTTTCATGCCGAATTGGTTTCTCGGATGATTGCGATGATGTCTTTCCAGCCTTGCTCAATGCTGTTTTATGGGTGGATTTAGGCGGTTCCGATGTGGCTTTCTGAGCCAACATCAAGGCTTTTTCTTGTTCTGCATTCTTGGCTTCTTCTTGAAGCGCAATCAAGGAATCCAAGTTGTGAAAGGCGGCTTTTTCTTTCTTTGAAAGCCTGATTTCAGGTCGAAAGACACTAATTCCCAACAAGATGGCGATGATAGCCAATAGGCTGATGACGGCAATGCGTTCTCCTTTGTTCAATACAATGAGTCCGCGGTTGATTCTCTTTTTGCTGTTTTTCATCCTACGTTGATTTTTAATGCGCAAAAATATAAAAATTCATCTATGCAAAACATAAATATCGAAATAATATCAATTAATTTTTTCATGGTTCACTATTCGGAGAAAAATGATATTTTTGCAGTCGCTTTTAATAGAACCATGAAGAGAACAATTTGGTTGTTGCTGATGCTGATGTTACTGGGAGCGGCTTCCTCAAAGGCCGCCAGTTTGTTGATTCCCATGGACAACACACAGACCAACCATTTGAAAGCCTACGGGGTGGCCTATTTCGTGTTGGAGCGTGAGGTGGAGATCAGCTGGCTGCTCAACTACAAGGGTGGGAGCTACCTGATTCCCTATCATGAGATGTTTGAGCGTGAGTGCAAGATGCGCAATGTTTCCTATCAGGTGATTGCCGACGCACAGGCCGATGCCATTTTGGCACAAATTGCCGATCCAGGGGTCAATATGGACGAGATGAAGCTCCAAAAGGTTCCGAAGGTGGCAGTGTACGCCCCCAAGAACTCCCTGCCTTGGGACGATGCCGTGACCTTGGTGCTTACCTACGCGGAGATTCCATACGATGTCGTGTATGACGACGAAGTGTTGCAAGGTGTGTTGCCATCCTATGACTGGTTGCACCTTCACCATGAAGATTTTACGGGTCAGTATGGCAAGTTTTGGGCGCGTTACCACAACTATCCTTGGTATCAGGAGGATGTCAAGCTGCAAGAGGCCACCGCCGCACGATGGGGTTTTGCCAAAGTTTCCCAGTTGAAGTTGGCTGTGGCCAAGAAAATCAGGGAGTTTGTGGCGGGCGGCGGCTATATGTTCGCCATGTGTTCGGCTCCTGACAGTTTCGACATCGCCTTGGCTGCCGAAGGTCTGGATATCTGCGACTACATGTTCGACGGCGACCCGATTCGTCCCGGCGATCCGCAACGGCTGAATTATGACAACTGCTTTGCCTTCACCGATTTCACCGTGTCAACTAATCCTCAGGAATACGAGGTTTCCAATATCGATGTGCCCAATGAGCGCATCAGGACTGTCAACGAAAGCAACGATTTCTTCCTGTTGTTCGATTTTTCGGCCAAGTGGGATCCCGTGCCTACCATGCTGACGCAATGCCATGAACGGCTCATCAAGGGCTTCATGGGTCAGACCACGGCGTTCCGCAAGGCATACGTCAAACCGAGTGCGGTGGTGCTGGGCGACAATGCGGCATTGGAAGAGGACCGTTACATCCACGGCAACTTCGGCAATGGCTTCTGGACATTCCTGGGAGGCCACGACCCTGAGGATTACCGTCATCTGGTAGGTGATCCGCCGACAGAACTGGACATGTATCCCAATTCGCCAGGGTACCGTCTTATCCTCAACAATATCCTGTTTCCCGCTGCCAAAAAGAAGGAACAAAAGACCTGATCGGGTTCCTGTTGATTAAGTTGTTCATATTTTTTTCGGAAAAGAGGCATTATTTTTGCAAAAAAATGTAATTTTGTCCTCTTTTAAGATAAAAATAGAAATATGAAAAAACTGTCTCTTTTATTGCTCGCATTGGGATTGGTTGCCAATGCTGCCTTTGCCGGTCCTGTTGATGTGAATAAGGCAAGGGAATTTGGACTGAAATATGTTCAGAACACGCTTGACGAGAAAACTTCCGATTTTTCATTGGCTTACACCCAAACAAGTGACGCTGGGACGGATGTCCTGTATGTCTTTAACTATGACCAAGGCTTTGTCGTGGTTGCGGCTGACGACCGTGCCCATCCCATCTTGGGCTATTCTGAAGGGGAAGCTTTCGATGTGGATCGGATTCCCGAAGGATTGCGTTACTATCTCGGTCACTATGCGCGTCAGATTCAATACGCCATTGACGAGAATCTGCCTGTGGATCCGGAAATTGCCGAGCAATGGCATCTGATGGAGACGGAAGGTGTGATGATGAAAACCAGGATGGACAAGGCTGTTGATCCTCTTCTTGCGACCACCTGGGATCAAGGTTATCCGTATAATTACTATGCTCCGTCCTGCAACAGCTATTGGACGGGCAATCACTGTTATGCAGGTTGTGTCGCCACAGCCATGAGTCAGGTGATGAAGTTTTGGAACTGGCCAGAGACCGGTGTGGGTGAACACAGCTATAGTACGAGCACTTACGGAGGAACGCTTTCGGTCAACTTCGGCGAAGCAACCTATAATTGGTCGATCATGCCCAATTCACTTGGGTCTTCAGTGAATGCAGCAGCGCAGGCAGTGGCACTTCTGATGTACCATTGCGGTGTGGCTGTCGATATGGATTATGATCCCAGTGGCAGTGGAGCCCATACCGAGGATGTCCCGGATGCCGTTACGGAGCATTTCAGATATGGTTCATGCGTGCATCTCGAATATAGGGACTACTATTCCAGGCCTTTATGGGAAGACATGCTTATTGAAAGCTTCGACCGTGGCATTCCAGTAGTGTATGCCGGTAGTGATAATTCAGGAGGCCATGCCTTCAACTGCGATGGTTACAACGACCAGCGCTATTTCCACTTCAACTGGGGATGGAGCGGTTCCTATAACAACTATTACCAGATTGATGCCCTCAATACCGGAAATGGCACCTTCAACTCTACGCAAAGAGTGGTGCTGGAAATGATTCCCGATTACATCTACGAAGCTACAGTACCCGCCATCGAAAGCCTGGAAGTTGCCGTGGCCGATGCACTTACCCATACGGTTTCCATTGCCATGACCGTTCCGACCATCTCGGTTTCGGGTGCTACGCTTGAATCCATCGAAAGCATCGTGGTGGAGCGCAACGGGGAGATTGTCCAGACCTTCAACAATCCGCAACCGGGTGAGGAACTCGCTTTTGTGGACGATGTGCCAGTGGACGGATGCTATAACTACACCGTTTATGGCAAGAACAACAATTGGGAAGGGGAGCGTTTCTCGCAGATTGCCTTGGTGGGTCCGAACTGTACGTGGAAAGCTGTCGTCACAACGACCAATTTCCAGGGATGGAACGGCGGTAAGCTTCAGTTTGTTGGTGCCAATGGCGTTGTCTTCAAGGAAATAACCATGGTGAATTCCAGCCCAATCTCGGATAAGTTCCAGATGCCTGAAGGCGAATTCCAATTGAAGTGGATCGCTCCGACAACTGACGTGCCGACCTTGACCATTTCCCTGAAAAACTCTGCCAACCAGCAAGTTTACAATTACTCCGGTTCTTCCACCCAACTGAATGGCGTTCTTTATTCTGGAAGCAACGATTGCCAGGATTGCACACCTCCCACCAATCTTGCAGGCGAATATTATTATGAAAATGGCGTTTTTGGAACGCTTCTCTCATGGAGCTGTGACTATACACCTTCAAAATACAAGGTTTATCGTAGCGAAGACGGAGTGAACTATGAAGAAATCGCTGCTGTTGACAATACCGAGAATCAGTATCTCGACGAAGCTGAATCTGGCGATTATTATTACAAGGTAACTGCTTTCAGTAGCGCATGCGAGTCAACCCCGGCCGTCACGCTCGATGGATCCGATTACATCTTCGTGTCGGTGACCGGTGTCGAGGACAACGCCGTCCAAGCCCAAGTCTATCCCAATCCTGTGAAGGAAGTGCTGGTTGTTCAGGCAACTGGTTTGACCGGCGTGGTGGTTTACAATACACTCGGCCAACCTGTTTATCGCAGCCAAGTCCAGTCGGATCGTATGGAAGTCAATACTGCCGCTCTTGAATCGGGAGTCTATACGGTCAGTGTCTCGACGGAAAACGGCATGGTTTCAAAACGTATTGTGGTTATTCATTAAAATCTACAGGCATGAAAAAAATCGTATTGTTTCTTACTATGGTATTAAGCTGCATCGCTATGGATGCGGCTCCTGTTGGACTTGAAGAGGCGCGTGTCCTTGGACAGCGTTTTGTTAGCACCAGCTTTGAGTTCTCTCGGCAGAGCGAGGAACTTACCTTGGTTTATTCCATGCCGACTTTCTATGTGTTCAACGTGGGGGACACGGGTTTTGTGATCATGTCGGCTGACGATGCCTATCGTCCCGTAATTGCCTATTCCGACGAAGGCGTGTTCAATCACAACGACATGGCTCCCGCATTGCAAGAGTACCTGGAAGGCCTTAACGCTTTCAGGATGCAGCGTGGCACCGTCCATGCCGGTTTGGAAGCCCAACGTGATTGGGAATCGCTTCGTAAGCACGGCACCCTGGTCTCTCGCTATGGAGGAAAGGCTGGCACTCATTTGGTACAGACCAAGTGGAACCAGAACTATCCTTACAACTATTCTTGCCCGGCCGATCCTGATGGTCCCGGCGGACACGTCTATGCTGGTTGTGTGGCTACCGCCGCATCACAGGTTATGAAGTTTTGGAACCATCCTTTGCATGGAACTGGATCGCATACCTACACCCCAGAAGACAATCCGCAATATGGCCCGATTACCGTTAATTTTGGTGATGCCACCTACGATTGGGACCACATGCCCAATACCATCAGCTCTGCTTCTCCCATTGTCGAATTGGAAGCCATCGGACAACTGATTTATCATGTCGGCGTTTCGGTTGACATGAACTATCGTCCCACCAGCAGTGGTGCTGTCACGGGCACTTTGTGTTCGACCATGCCTGCCTATTTTGGTTATATCAATCAAATGCTGAACCTTTATCGTGAAAACTATTCCCATGAGGAATACATGCAGCTGATCATCAACTCCATCGACATGGGTTGGCCCATGGTGCATCGTGGAGGAGGCCATGCATACGTGTTGGATGGCTATGACGATCATGGCATGGTCTATTTCAATTGGGGTTGGGGAGGCTCAAACGACGGTTGGTTTGATGTTGACGATCATAATTATACCGAAAACGAGAGTGTTATCTATAACATGGTTCCCGCTGCGGTTTACAATGCCACGCCCAACTTGCCGTTGAATCTCAACGCAACGCCGGCCAACAACAATGAGTTGGCTGTCACGGTGAGTTGGAACAATCCTTCGGTCTCCCTGACCAACCAGCCTTTGAGCGCCATCGATCAGATTGTGGTCATGCGAGACAATGAGGTGGTTTATACGGAAGACAATGTGACTCCTGGAGCGGCCATGTCGATGGTTGACGCTGTTCCTCGTTTCGACCTCTTCAAATACACGGTCTATGCCGTCCTTAATGGTCAGCGGGGCAAGTCCGCAGTGCTGGACGGCGTCAGCGTGGGTCCAACCTGTTCATGGAAGTTTGTGGTTTCTTCAACGAATTTCCAAGGCTGGGAAGGATCCTACATCGCCATTTATAATGCAGCAGGAACTGAGATTGAAAGGGTTACGGTCACCAACGCCACGCCTTCCATCGTGGATGTGGAGATTCCGCTTGGCTTGGTGAGCATGGCTTGGGTACTTGCAGAAGGAGCGAGCCAAACCAGTACCATGACCATCAATGTCAAGAATTCCGAAAATGTTTCAGTGTATAACTATTCGGGCAATGTGGCAGGAATGGAGGAAGGTGTTTTCTATGAAGGCAACAATGGATGCGGTAACACTCTTGATTGCGGATCACCTACGAACCTGACCGCTGTTCAGGATCCTAACGATGAACACACCATCGTGTTGAACTGGACTGGCGTTGATGATCCTGGATTTGGCTATGTCATTTATCGCGACAGTGTGATGATGCGTTTGATTACCGATGGAAGCGTATCGTACCGTGACGAGAATGTCCCCGTAGGCGGCCATTGCTATCAGGTGTCGGTGCTGTGCGAAGGTGGAATGGCTGAACCTACCAACATGGTTTGTGAACCTTCGGGAGGTTGCTATGCTCCAAGAAACTTGGATTATGAGTTGACTTCAAGCAACAAATGCAAGTTGCTGTGGGAAAGACCTGAACCGGATGACGGTCTTACGGGCTATTGCCTGTATCGTAAAAAAGATGGCGGTGATTATAAGAGGATCAAGTTGCTGGGCAATTCATCGACATCTTATACCGATAACACCATCAATGAAGAAGGCGATTACTATTATAAGCTGGTGGCTCGTTATGAAGATCTTGACTGTTATTCAGCTCCTGCCGCCTATATTTACAAGCCCAATCAATACTACTTGCATTTCTATTACTCAATTACCCAAACCGATGAGACGCATCAGGCTGTAAGGGTTTATCCCAATCCGACTGATGGAATGTTGAAGGTGGAAGCCGCTTCCATGACTCAGGTCACAGTGTGCAATCTCTTGGGACAGATCCTTCGTGAAGAAAAGGTGAACGGAAGTGAGATGACCCTTGACCTGAAACCGTTTGGAAATGGGGTTTACATGGTTAGAATACAAACAGCAGACGGTTGCATCACCCGTAAGGTGTCGGTCGTCGAATAGCATAAAGCATAAATCAAGTTATTCACTAAATACTAAAAGCACATGAAAAAGTTATTATTGTTAGCAGTAGTCGCCATCCTCGGCATTACAAGCGTTACCGCAAGACCGGTGGATGTGAATACTGCAAAATCGTTGGGACAGAGATTTGTTCAGGCGAATTTTGATCGAGTCAGCAGCGCTGATCTGCAATTGGTTTACACTTTCAGCAACCAACGTGGAGAATCGAGCCTGTATGTATTCGATGTGGATGATCACGGTTTTGTCATCGTTTCTGCTGATGACCAATTCCGTCCTATTGTCGGTTACTCAAAAGAAGACATCTTCCATGCGGAGAACATCTCGCCGGAGTGCCGCTTCTATTTGAATGCAATTGTTTCGGGCAGGGAAGAGGCTAAAGGCCGCTCTGTTGATCCCGAAGTGGTTGCTGAGTGGCAGAGCCTTTCAGAGAATGGCCGTCTGATGTCCTTCAACGGAGGCAGAGGCGTTGATTTTCTTGTCCAAACCAGATGGGACCAGAGCCCTGCTCCTTATAACAGCATGTGCCCTGCCGATCCCAATGGTCCTGGAGGCCATGACTATGTGGGTTGCGTTGCCACCGCCACATCGCAGCTGTTTAATTACTGGAAATATCCGGAACATGGTCAGGGCAGCAATTCGTATGTCTGCACCGCCAATCCTTATGCCCAATATCCGGGACATCCTGAGTATGGAACTATTTCGGCCAACTTCGGTGCTACTACCTACGATTGGGACAATATGTTGAATTCTTATTCAGGCAGCTACACTCCTGAACAGGGTGAAGCCGTGGCAACCCTTTGTTTCCACTGTGGTGTTGCGGTGAACATGATGTACGGCAACACTAATGACAATGGTAGCGGTGCCTACTCCGATGATGTTCCTGCCGCCATTCACAATTATTTCATGTACACAAGTGCAGCTAGTCTCCAAAGCTATCCTGGCAATGCCAACCTGGTTCAGTGGAAAAACACCTTGAAAGATCAGTTTGATTTGGGATGGCCGGTCTATTATTCAGGTACCGACCCGAATCCCGATGGTGGTGGCCATGCCTTTATTTGCGATGGTTACGATGATGCCGATTTGTTCCATTTCAACTTTGGCTGGGGTGGCTATCAGGATGCGTATTATGTAGTCAATGAGATTGATTATTACACCAATATGCGTATCATCATCAATTTCGTTCCTACCGATGTCTATGCCAATGCAATCAAGGCTCCTACCAACGTTACTGTCATTAAGACCAGCGATGTCGCCCAAGAGGCCAACATCAGTTGGACGAACCCTTCGCAAACCTTGAACAACCAGACAATCTCAACCATTGAAAGAATTGTTGTGGAAAGAAACAATCAGGTCATCTATACCGAGGACAATGTCACTCCTGGCACCAGTATGAGTATCGTTGACAACGATGTTCCTTGCTTCAGCACATTCGAATACAGGGTGTATGCTATGAATGATGGAGTCAAAGGCAAGCCTGGCAAAGCCACTGAATCATTCGGTCCTACTTGCGAATGGAAGGTTGTGGGTACCGCATCCGACATGCAAGGTTGGAAAGGTGGTCGCGTTGTGGCATACGACGGTGTTGGCCATGAGGTTGCCTCGGTGACCATGACGAATAGCAATCCTGCAAGCCTCCCAATGAACATCACGCTTGGCAAGGTGTCGTTTGCTTGGGTTGGAACGGAAGAGGTCACTTTGTCGTTCAAGATTAAGGATGTTTCTGGTACCGTGGTATATGAATATCCTCAAGGCTCATCAAATGATATCCCTGCCGGTTATTTCTTTACGGGCAATAACAGTTGTGGCAACGCTGCCCCGACGGATGTTCCCGGTGAACTCTATGCTACGCAAGACGGTGACAATGTCGTGTTGACATGGGGTGGAGCCAAGACGGATTTTGGCTATAACATCTATCGTGATGGTGTCCTCTTTAGATTGGCTCATTCCAATGAGTTTGTCGATGTGGCTCCGGCGCATGGCGGTCACTGCTACTATGTATGCGTTCTTGGTGAAGGCGGTGAATCGGCGCCTTCAAACGAAGCTTGCGCCACAGCAGGCGAAGGCTGCGAAGAAGGAAGCAACCTGTGGTTTGAGATGCAGGCCAACAACAAGCCTATCATTACCTGGGATGCTCCAGTGAATTCGGATGGTCTTTTGGGTTATGAGGTTTATAGAAAGACGAATGAAGACGGCACCTACGATCGTATCAAGCTGTTGGGTCCTGACAAGACGGAATACAAGGAGACCAAGTCGCTTTCTGATGGCAATTGGTACTATTACAGGGTTATTGCCTCATACGAGAACGATTGCTTGTCAGCGCCGTTCAAATCCATGTACGACAATGAGTACTTTGTGAAGATTTACTATTCGGTGACCGATGTCAACGATGCTCTTGCTGGCAAGGTTAGCGTCTATCCGAATCCTACCAACGACAACATCACCGTTGAAGCTGAAGGTTTGCAACAAGTGATGGTTTACAACACGATCGGCCAGCTGGTTTACAGCCAAGCTTGCGAAGGCAATGTCGCAGCGATCAACCTCGGCAATGTTGAAGCAGGTTTCTATTTGGTGAAAGTCGTCTGCGCCGAAGGCGAAACGGTCAGAAAGATTTCGGTGATCAGATAAGAAGACTGAAGTCAGAAGACAGAAGACAGAATGCGGGACTCAGCCAGCTGAGTCCCGCATTCTTTTTTTCAACTCTAAACTCTAAACTTCTATATAACACATTCTTAACTTGCTGTAGCATACAGCTTTGCATTTAGTGCATCAAGCTGTCTTTGCGTACGTTCTATCTTTCTTTTAAGGAGTGCTTCTTCATCTAAACCGACTCGTCCTTCATCATAGG
>JAFYNJ010000017.1 GCA_017549805.1 Bacteroidales bacterium | reverse complement strand
CAGCCAGTTGATGATGACCTCGTCGAAGTCATCGCCACCGAGGTGGGTGTTACCGTTGGTGGATTTCACCTCGAACACGCCATCGCCGAGTTCCAAGACGGAGATATCGAAGGTACCGCCACCGAGGTCATACACAGCGACCTTGGCGTCGTTCTTCTTCTTGTCGAGGCCGTAAGCCAAAGCGGCTGCGGTAGGCTCGTTGACGATACGGCGGACCTTCAAACCGGCGATCTCACCAGCTTCCTTGGTGGCCTGACGTTGCGAATCGCTGAAGTAAGCGGGCACGGTGATGACGGCTTCGGTCACAGTCTGACCGAGGTAGTCCTCAGCAGTCTTCTTCATCTTCTGAAGCACCATGGCGGAGATTTCCTGCGGGGTATAGGTCTTGCCGTCGATGTCGATACGTGGGGTGTTGTTGGGGCCCTGGACGACCTTGTAAGGCACACGCTTCATCTCGGCGCCGACCTTGTCGTAGGTCTCGCCCATGAAACGCTTGATGGAGTAGATGGTGCGTTGCGGGTTGGTGATGGCCTGACGCTTGGCAGGCTCGCCGACCTTACGCTCGCCGTTGTCGGTGAAAGCGACAACCGAAGGGGTGGTGCGGTGGCCTTCGCTGTTGGCAATGACTACCGGTTCGCTGCCTTCCATTACGGAAACGCATGAGTTGGTGGTTCCTAAATCGATACCAATGATCTTTGACATAATTTGTTTCTCCTATTTTTAATTTGACTAATACTTATTCAGTTTTAGGGGCCGCCGTTGGATGCGACGACGCGCTCCTTTAGTCAATGATTATGCCAAAGGGGTTGGTGAGGTTTAGGGCTGACAATTTGGCAGAAGTCCTACCTTTTCTTCTTAAAGAAATCCGTCAAAATTGCCAAACATTCTTCTTTGAGAATACCTTTGACAACCTTGGTCTTGGGATGAAGCATATTGCCGAAGCGCGAATAACCGTTCTTGGGATCCTCGGCTGCATAGACCACTTTCCCAATATGGGCGTGTTCCAAGGCTCCGGCGCACATAGGGCAGGGCTCCAAGGTAACGTAGAGGGTACACTCGTCAAGATATTTTGCGCCCAAGGCATTGGCCGCGGCAGTGATGGCCAACATTTCGGCGTGGGCGGTCACATCGTTGAGCATCTCGGTCTGGTTATGGGCTCGGGCGATAATCTTGTCGTTGCAGACCATGACCGCCCCGATGGGGATCTCGTCGGAATCAAGGGCTAGTTGGGCTTCCTTGAGAGCCTGCTTCATGAAGTATTCGTCTGTGTATAAGTTCATTACTCAATGGTTTATGGTGAATGAATCCCAATCTTTCCCCACGGGAAACTTTTCTCGGAAACTCAGTAGCTTTTCGTGATCCAAAACGCAGGAAACGACGGCTTCAGTGTCGGTCTCCGCTTTGGAAACGACCTTGCCTTTGGGACTGATCACTTGTGAATGACCACTGTAATGAACTTCCTCAGGGTCGTCGCCCATACGGTTCACGCCGATGAAATAGGCTTGGTTTTCGATGGCCCGGGCTTGAAGCAAGGTGTTCCAGACGTTCATCCTTGAAGCTGGGAAGTTGGCCAAATAGATTCCCAAATCATAGTCGAACCGACCATTTTGATAATGGTTTCTTGACCATACAGGGAAACGGATGTCGTAGCAAACCATTGGCTTGATGCGCCAACCTTTAAGTTCCACAATGAAGGATTCGGAACCGCATTCAACCATCTGGTTCTCGCCGCCCATAGAGAAGGTATGGCGCTTGTGATACAGCTCAAAACTCCCATCGGGACACATCCACACAAGACTGTTGTGGTAGTGGCCGTCAATTTCTAATAATAAAGTTCCGCAAACCACAGTGTCTAATGCTTGAGCTTTCTGCTTCAACCACTGCATGGTGGGGCCGTCTTCGGTTTCGGAAAAAACCTTTGGATCCACAGGGAACGCCGTGTTAAAGGTCTCTGGCAATAGCACCAAATCTGTTCCAGCAGGCACTTCTTTCAACAATTTGTCAAAATGCTCCCGATTGCCTTGTGGGTCTTCCCATTTAAGATTGGCTTGGATGTAGGTGAGGTTTAGATTGTTCATGGTTGGAAGCTATTCATCGCTCTTCAAGTTTTGGTTTGATGGGATCGTCAAGGCGATAGATATGGTCGTATGCCACAGAGACCACGCCTTTCACTTTCTCAAAATAGGCCTTAGTGGCATCCAAGCTCATCGTTTCGGGTTTACGGATGGCCATTCCCGTGATGATGCTATAGACGTAGATGATCTCGGCTTGGATCTCTCGGATAGCCTCCAATAAGGGCTCTTTTCCGATTTCTGCATCATACATGATGATCAGGTTGGTGGGGGAGTAATCTATTCCTGAAATGGGTTGGTGTTCAGGAAGCGGGGTGGGCGGATCCAGTTGTTTTTGGGCGTGACAGGAAGTCACCAAAGCTAACAAACCGATACAGAATAGTATGTTTTTCATCCAAGATGTATGTCTTAGTATTGCTAATCGAAGAAAAAGAAGAAATAGGCAGCTGCCCATTCTCGAGGTACATTTTGTACCCTGCCAATGCTGGAACCCGAGCCGTTGCGCACCGTGCCGTCGCTCTCGACCTTGCCGATGCTGGAACCGGAACTGTTGCGCACCGTGCCGTCGCTGTCGAGTTTGCCAATCCTGGAACCTCCTTTGTCCCAAAAGACACCGTCACGGTCGATCTTACCGATGTTGGAACCGCTTTTATTCCACACCGTGCCGTCGCTGTTGATCTTACCAATTTGGGAACCGCTCTTGTTATACACGGTGCCGTCAGAATTGATGGTGCCACAGTTCGAACCGCTGCTATTATAAACGGTTTGTGCCATCGCGCCCGATGCCATCATAATGGCGATAGTCATGAATAAAACTCGAATTGCTTTCATTTTTTTCTTATGATTAAACTATTCCAATAGAAAACAAAAACTATTCCAAATAATGCAATCTAAAAATTTATAAATCAGACAATAAACGATATTTTCCGCTTCCGTAAACCTTTGTCTCATACCCATTTGCAGTAGGTAGCCAAACCTCAGCCGTTGTGTTTGCTGGTATCACGAACTCCCACTCGAAGCGGTTGCCATTGCGTTTCCAGTGACTTTCGATGCGTCCTGAGACGGAGTTATAATCACAGTTTACATAATCCAGGCCGTCAATTGGGTAAGGCTTGAGCTGTATCTTGCTGTAGCCTGGCTCCAAAGCGCGGATGCCACCTAGGTATTCGTACTCCCAAAGGATGAGGTCGCCGAGGAGCATCACATGGTTGCCGCTATTCATGGCGGGATCGGCGGTGTTGCCGTTCCAGAGCTCCCAGATGGTGGTGGCGCCGTTGCGAACCATGTAACCCCACGAAGGGTAGGTGTCGTTGGAGGCAATCTTCAGGGCAAGGTCGCCGCGACCATGTTCGGTGAGACAGCGCATCAGTTGCTGGATGCCGACCACGCCAGTGGAAACGTGACCGTTACATTCGTTCTCAGTCTTGTCGACGATGCTGGCAAAGACCTGCTCTTCCAGGTCTTTAGGCGCCATACCGAACCATAAGGGCAAGATGTTGGCCGTGACGGTGTTGTTACCGTAATGGCAGTCGGTATAGTTGAAGTATTTCTGGTTGAAGGCGGAGGTGGCATTGGCAATCTCCTCGTTGAAGAATACCACATCATCGGGCAACTCCATGACTTCGGCGAACTTGGCCATCTTGCCGCAAAGATAGCAGTAAAATGGCGTGGAGAGGAGAGGACTGTCAGTGATGCGTTTGGGGTCGTTGGAGTGGATGAGTTCGGGTGATTCGGGCGGCATGCACCAGTCGCCGTAAGTGTCACGGTGGATGATGCCATCGTCTTTCATATATTGTTCCTTCATGTGGATTAACCAACGTTTCCAGGCATCGTAGTGTTTGCGGATAGGTCCCGTGTCGCCGAAACGGGTGTAAAGCATGTCGGTGGCTGTAATCACGGCGCCTGGCCAAGTAAGGTTGTCGGTGTAGCCGCGCCAGTATGGAGGAATCACATTGGGCAACGAACCATTGTCCCACTGGCTGTCGTCGGCATCGGCAAGCCATTTGGCGTAAAGCTGATGGTTGTTGAAGATGTAGGATTCGCCGTAGTTACCTGTAGTACGGTCGCCGGTCCATCCCATGCGCTCATCGCGCTGGGGACAGTCGGTGGGCATGGAACGGTAGTTGCCCCTGATGCCCCAATAGGCATTGTGATACACAGCGTTGATGATTTCGTTGGAGCACTCGAACGAGCCCGTGGTGGGCATCTCGTCATAAATCACCCAGCCTTCGAAATCGTCAATGGAGGGCTTTTCGCAAAGTCCGGCAATTTCAACATAGCGGAATCCGTGATAGACGAACAGGGGATGCCATTTCAGTTGAGAGTTGAGAGTTGAGAGTTGAGAGTCGGTTGAAAGTTGAGTGTTGTTAGTGACGATGTAGCGGTCTGTGCATTCTGCACCACGAAGATTGGCTGTGTAAAGAAGGCTGTCGGGAGTGAGTAGTTCGGCAAAACGCAGGGTGATGGTGTCGCCGGGCTGCTGATGGCGTATGGTCATATTGATGAATCCAACCATGTTCTGACCCATGTCCAAAAACCATTTGTCATCTTTTCTGAACATGCTGACAGGCTTCAGTTTCTCCATCACAGTGATGTTGGGATTGGGCTGAGCGCTGAGCTGGCCGTCGGGAGCTTCCACGAGCTCGGCTTGAAGCCATTCGGAATCATCGTAGCTTGAGAGGGTCCAGTCGCCAAGTTCATAGTTCTCATCGTAGGTCTCACCGTCATATTCGTTGGCAGTGCGGATGGGACCTCGGTTGGTGATCTTCCAGGTCTCATCGCTAGTAGTCACCTCTTTCTGTCCATTGTTATAAGTGACTTCCAGTTGAAGGATCATCCGGGGAGTGCCGAAATCCGGTACATGTTCGGAGCCGTCCCATCCATTAGGGCTGGGGGTGTTGCGTATGGTGGTGAAACGCCCTCCTTCGAGAATCACGCCAATGGCGTTTCCTCCTTCGTTGAGCATTCCTGTGACATCGTAGGTGTTGAAATACACGCGCTCAGGGTACCATGAAAGCGTGGGTTTTAAAAGTTCCTCAGGTGCGACTTCCTTGCCGTTCAAATAAGCACTATACACGCCCATGCCGCTGACGTACAGCCTTGCCTCGCTGATTTTTTCGTTGAGGTTAAACTCCTTACGGAGATAACGCGCTGCCAATCGGGTGTGGCCCACCAACACATCATCCTCGAACTCATGGCCAATCCATCTCGCTTGCCAATCATCTTGGTGAAGTAAACTGATCTCGAAAGATTGAACCTTGCTTTCAACTTTGGTCTCCCGATGTCCCTTGGCACTCACGGTAGCGATTACTTTCCAATAGGCTCGATCACGGCTTTTCAGGGCGGTTCCCTCGTAAGGGATATACAACATTCGGCTTGATTTCACCACTTGTGAATCCCAAAGGTCTCCCAAGTCTTTTTGAGCGTTTTCAGGCGTAGAGGCTACGATGATGCGATAGTTCGTCTGAATCACGTTTTGAGCATCACCCTCATAGTTCCAACTAAAGCGAGGTTGTGCCGTTGCCAAGGCCTGTCGGTGAAACTGTTGTTCCACATTAGGGTTGACGATGTGGATATCCGGCGTTTTGTTGCATGAAACAAGACCGATGACGATTGAAAAGAAAATGGCGATATGTTTCATTGTGCTCAATTACTCTCAAAAAATTCAAAAGCATCTATGATGTCAAGGTAAACACCGTCAAAATGGGCGTTCAGGATGCGATTCAGGTAGCTGTCGCCAGTGCCGCAGATGAGATTTTGCCAAGCTGGATGCCAATAATGAACCTTGTAATTTCCCGGCCAGGACGGGTTTTCTTTATCCAACCAGTCGGGCGCCTGTTGCGACCATGTCGACTGCCAGTAATAACGGTAGTCTTCTGCTTCGCCAATGGATAGATAGCAGATGACCAGCCGTTTGCCGCCATTTGCCTTGTGCTGCATCCGCTCCACCTCGGCTGCCGTAAAAGCAGTGCCGTCGTGGAAAAACAAATCCATGATCACCACATCGTAATTCGTGGCACAAACGGAGTCAACAAAATTCAATCTGCTGCTAAAGTGCTCTGGATTAATTAGATAAAGGAAATTTTGGGCATCGCTCAACCTGACAATGTCGTTGGCATTTTCATGATAGGGGTCTTCTGTTGGAATCACATCCAGCTCTCGACTGGAGGCGGTAAACGAAATGAAGCCTTCGCCATCACAATGCACATGGGCATCGGTAACGTATTCATCCCGTATGCAGTAATCGGTGATCAAAATGCTATTCCCCGCCATATAGGAACGGCGAAGATAGGCCAACAGTTCATTCCTCGTGGCTATAGGCGTGGGCTCGTCATCGTTCTCGGAACCATAGAACAAATCCTCCTGCCCATGCCCGTCAATGGCAGCCAAATAATCCACAGCCAACTCGGATTCAGCATCATCGCCCAAAGTCACCAAAGGGATTCCGTTTTGAGGAATCACAATGAAATCGGCATCTTGGGCATGTGCGGTCTCGCTGATGCGGATGACAAAGTCGCGCATTGCCTGCCGATAATCGTCGCAAGGATTATCGGTCGTTTTGTTGCAGGCAGTCGGCAACAAGGTGCAAAAGGCCAGCAGAAACAAAACCAATCCGTTGGAAAATAGTCGAAGGTTTGAATTCATCATGCAAATGTAAAAGAAAAACCGTAATTTTGTCAATTCTTTTACCTACCATGACCCCGAAATTCGACACCTGCTTCTTTGAACGCTATGCGATGTACTCGCTGAAGGCCCTCCTTGGCGAGCGTTACGCGCATCTGGTCAATACGGACAGACCCGACCTGCAGGACGAGGAGCATGGCATTGGCATCGAGGTGACGAGGGCTATCACGGAGGACAAAAACGTAGCCAACTCGCTCATCAACGAGATGGCTGGACGACCAGTGAAAGAGGTGGACGAAGATTTGCTGAAGATCCAGGAAAGCGGCTACTCGTACGGCTTGGACTTGAACTATTCCGTAGGCTCCAACGAATACAACTACTGGGCACTGGCTTTGCCCATGAAACGCATCCTCGAAAGCAAGCTGTGGAAGGTGAACAATGGGTTTTATGGGAGTTTTGATGAGTTTGGCCTCTATGTCTTCACGAAATATGATTTGGTAGCTGACGAAGTGAATGAGATCATCGGTTTCATGATGGATGCCCAACAAAGCCGCGACGTCCGCTACGATCACCTGTTCATCTCCCAAATTGATACTTTCTTCGATTGTGACCTTCATCAAGGTGATTTCGATTGCTTTCCCATCGATTCCAAGATGAGAAGGTCGTTCTATTATAAATCGATCGGAAAGAAAAAAACATACCGAAATAACATCTAACTATGGCTGACGGATACCTGGAGAAACGCTATGAGGAGGTCTTTGGAAAAGGTGCCAAGAAGACCGTCGTGAAACATGCCTCTATTGACACTTTGTTTGAGAAGAATCGCAGCTATCGCGGTTATAAAAAAGACTTCGTGGTCAAACGCGAGATGCTGGAACGTATTGTGGCGGTGAACACTAGGATTGCCTCGGCGAAGAACCAACAGGTGTTGCGTTTCAAGCTCGTCACTAAGGAAACAGGAGCCGACACCATCGTTCAAAACATGAAATTAGGCGGTTTGCTGCCTGAATTGCATCTGCCGTTTGAGGGAACGGAGCCGGAAGCCTTCATCATCATTTGCAGCACCATCCCTGAAAACAAATTTGTGGATATTGACCTCGGCATTGCGGCGCAAAGCATGTTGCTGAAAGCCACCGAAATGGGGCTCAATGGCATCATGATAGGAGCCTTCAACAAGGCGAAGATCATGGAAGCCTTCAACCTGCCCTTCGAGCCATTATTGATGCTTGCCATTGGCAAAGGCAACGAAAAGATCAAGCTGCAACCTGTCGATGAAGGCGAAAAACTTGCCTATTACCGCGATGAGAAAGGCGTGCAATATGTTCCGAAAATCCGTTGGGAACAGCTGATTCTTTAGAATTGGAAATAGATGAAAAAACGCTAATTTTGCCGTCTCAAATCCAAGAAGAAGCTCATGGAACAGTTGGATAGGACTAAAGAACTGGAAACCAAAGACATAAAGAAGCTATTGTGGGCCTATGCCTTGCCTTCCATTGTGAGTCAGGTAATCGCATCGGTTTACAATATCTGCGACCGTGTGTTTCTTGGGCAATGCGTCGGTGCTTTGGCCATTGCCGGATTGGCTATCACCATGCCAATCATGAACATCGTGCATGCCTTTGGTTCTTTGGTGGGCGTCGGTTCCTCGGCGCGCATGTCCATCGTGTTGGGGAAAAAAGACGTGAATTGGGCCGAGAAAATCCTGGGCAACAGCATGATCCTGACCTTTATCCTAGGCATCTTATTCGTGACCGGAGGTTATGTGTTCATGGACCGGATCCTGACAATGTTCGGCGCTTCGGAAGAGACCATTGGTTATGCCCGTGAATACATGGATATCGTGCTGCCGGGTATGTTCATGACTACGGTGACCTTCAACCTCACGGGCTTGATCCGCGCATCTGGTTATCCCACTAAGTCGATGTGGATTTTGGCTGGCGGTGCCATCCTGAACATTGCTTTGGACGCTGCCTTTATCTATGTGTTGGATTGGGGTATTGCCGGTGCAGCGTGGGCCACCACCATCTCCATGACGTGCTCGGCCATCGTCGCGGTGCTGCATTTCGTCCAGCCGAAGTCGTTCATCCGCTTTCACCGCCATGCTTGGAGACCCAAGGGCTACATCTTCCGAAACATCTTGTTGATTGGTATGAGTCCCTTCTTGATGAATGTGGCTGCCTCGGGCGTGGTGGCTTTGCTTAACAAGCAGTTGATCCATTATGGAGGTGACTTGGCGGTGGGGGCTTACGGCATTGTCAACACCTTTGGCAGTTTGGCTGTGATGCTCATCCTTGGTGTCTGTATGGGCATGCAGCCCATTGCGGGCTACAACTACGGTGCGGGTCATCCTCAACGGTTGAAGTCTGTCTATATGCTCACCATGAAGGTGAATGTGATTATTGGCATGGTGGCAGCCTTGCTGGCCTTAGCCATTCCACATATCCTGTTGCGCGCTTTTACCAAAGAGGAGGAACTCATCCAGATTGCCATTCCAGCCATGCGTTTCATGCTGGTGATGTTTGCCTTGGTGGGCTTTACCATTACCAATTCCAACTTCTTCCAAAGCATCGACAAACCTTGGATTGCCATCGTCACCAGCCTTTCACGCCAGGTGTTGTTCCTTGCTCCGATGATTTATATCATCCCACCTTTGTTTGAGAAGACAGGTTACGCAGGCCTCACAGGCGTGTGGGCCTCTCTGACGATCTCCGATGTGTTGGGTGCAGCGTTGGCGTTCGTGTTGATGCTGTCGCAGAGAAAAGTGTTTAGGAGTAAGGAGTGAGGAATTAGGAGTTGGTATTATAACGTTCAACTAGTTCTTTCCTATACTTCTCTGCAATCTCCCTTGCCAAGGCAACACCGTCGCCTTGCGGTTCAGCACTGAATTGGCCCAGGCGTTCGCGCCACCACTGGCCCTCGTATTTGCAGATGCGTTCATGATAGGCCTTTTCATCGAATGGCTTCTTGGCTTCGATGGCGGCATCTACATCCTTGAAGAACTCTTTCCAACGGTAAGCGTAGTAGGTCTCGGTAAGACCTGCCCAGGCGCGGCTGGCGTACTCGTTGAGCAAAGCATCCTCCTCGCCCCAGGTGGTGATGATGTTTCGGGCGTTGCTTTCAAAATAGTCTTTGTCTTCCTCGGTGGTGCCAATGGCACGGGCATCGCGAATCCATCTGCCGACAAGAAAAGCACTCTCTGTAGCCAGGATCTTGTCGGTGTCATCCAAGATGGAAGTCATCGAGGCTTCGATCTGGTGAAGCTTATCGTAATCCTTTTCTTTATAGGCTTTCACATAATCGGCGTAAAGGTCGCTGAAATAGTTGCCCAGCAACTGACGGGTAATGTTGACTACATCGAAGTGGCGGGCTCGGGTGTTGCAGTCGGAAGCCAGCAGTTCATCAAGTACGTTCAGCAAGGTAAGGTTGTTGTATTTGTAGGTCGGTGCCACATAATATTGCCGATATTCGTTGATGTTGCCCATGGTGGGCCGTTGGTTGATGCGCACGGTCTGACCTGGGGAGGAGACCTTGTTATAGACGCTGTCGGCCAGCAGCTTCCAAGCGGTTCTCATATTGGGATCTTCCTTGCCGGCGCGTTGGTCGGCGAGACGTTCCACCCAGGCATCTACATCTTGATTGAGGGGGCTGTCCCAGGCTTTTTCAAACACATATTCATACATAAAGGGGTTGCAGTCGAAGCCTTCCAAGGTAGAGCCGATGCCCACGAAGTTGTCGCCGCCTCGTTCAAAGGCGCGCTCAATACGAACGTTGACGGTGTCGAGGTTGCCGGCAAGCATGGAGTTGCCGCCGAAGTTGCCAAGATAGCACCAAATGTAAGGCACCCCGTAATAGCTGTTGGTGCGTTCCCAGATCGGTTGTCGCTCGCAATAGTAGTCAAGCAAAAGATGACGGTCTTTCGGGAAGGAAGTGATGTAAGCCTCAATGCGGTTGTCGACTTCCCAATATTGGCGCTCGTTCCAGAAAAGCCAAGTCATCTCAAGCCAGCGGCCTTCGGGGTCGGCGGCTTCGAGCGATTCATACACCTGTCGGCTTACGCGACCAAGATAGTCGGGTTCCCAGCTCGGTGGAATCATCTCGTTGAAGATGTCCATGCCATAGATGTGGTCGGTGCCGAAGAACTCGGTCTGCTTTGCGATGAACTTTTTCTGGATTTCCGTATATAGAGGCGAAAGCGGATCGAGGAACTTGCACCAACAGGTGCTGTCGAATCCTGCCCAATCGCCGAGGGAGGCCAAGGGTGCATCGGGATAGAGTCGGGTGATGCAAGGCGGTACGTGACCGGCGAAGCCGGGCAGCACGGGCTTCATGTTGAGCTCGCGTTCACGCGCGACGATCTGCTGTTGCAAGGCTTTCTGGTTTTCGAGCCACGACATGGGCAGAGGACCACCCCAGCGGTCGATGTTCTGCATGCGATGCCAGGGTAGGTGGGCGGGACCGGTGAAATAGCTGCGGATTTCCTCGTCGGTAAGCCCCAGTTCGCTCCATACTTCATACCACACCGATTCCTGTCCTGTGATGGCCAAAGGCAGGTTGATGCCATTCAATGCCATCCAGTCGATGAAGTGCTCCCACTGCTCCCAGCCCCACCAGGGCATGGTGTAGCCAAAGGTGCAGTAGTTCAGGAAGAAACGCTCGGGTACTCGGGCTTTTTCGCTTACTTTGGCCGGGACTTTAGGTAGTGTGGCAGGCATCTCCAAAGCCTCTTCCTTGAACCACGAGAACTCGGCATGACAATAGTATTTGAGATAGCGGTTCAAGCCAACGGCCATACTGTTGGCGTTGTTGCCGCGGATGACGAGCTTTTCGCCAATGGATTCAAATTCGTAAAGGTCAACCGTGTCGTTGAGTCGCTCCAACTTGATTTGGTCGGAGAATTCGGGAATCACACGGTTCACCAGTCCGCGCATGGCGATGACTTCAGGGTCGGTTTCCTTTTTCGTACAGGAAAGACAGAACAATAAGCCTATCAGGGCGATGAGGGATAGCTTTTTCATAAGAACTGAATTTTAAAGCAAAAATAAATCATTTTCAATAATAATTCAGAATATGCGTTATCTTTGTGTTCGTTAAAAGTAATAGTTGCGCCCGACACGTATTAGGGATTGAAAAATGAGAAAGACGATGAAAATCATGGCCATGGTACTGTTTGTGCTTGGTATGACTGCACTTGCTTCTTGCAGTAAAAGCCAAGACAAGCTCATTCTTGGGAAATGGGAACTGAAATCCTTTTCCATATCCGGGGGAGGATATAATATGGAAATGGCGGTTGAAGATTTTTTTGAATTGATGGGAGCTGATGACGAGGAGATGGAAGATATTGTCTTTGAGTTCAAGAGTGATGGTTATGTTTATATGAACGGAGACCGTGCACCCTATTCCATTAGTGGTGACCAGTTGATAGTGGAGGGGTCCATATATGACGATGAAGAAGTGGAATACGAAAAAATGACCATAACGGAGCTGACCGAAAAGGCATTGACTTTAGAACAAACGGAATACGTTGAAGAACTTGAAGGAAACATGACGATAGCCATGCATTTCAAGAAAGTGTAATGGGTCAACCGAGTTGATTCATCGCATAGGCGTAGGCGCCGATAGCGACGGCTGAAGAAGTCCCGAGCTTGGTGATGCCTACGCCTACGCGTTTTGTATGGTCATACCAAACCTGCTGGTCACTGAACGGCACGGTAACCATCTTGCCACTCTTTTCTGCAAAGCGCAGGCAGTCGTTGATGTCCTCCAGGTTGAACGCCTCGGTCTCCATTCGTGGGATGTTGTTGCCGTTTACAGAATAAGGCTCGTTCAGTTTCTTGATGAGCAAAGGCATGAATACAGGCCATGCACCCGACAGACCTCCGCCAATGACGACCAAACCGTCAGTGATACGCAGCCCGTTGCCAATCACGTCGGCCAGCACGGTGCTGAGCTCATCCCAAGCCTTTAACGCGGCTTTTTTGCTTCCTTTCATGTCTCCTTGAGCGATTTTGAAGATTTCGTAAGGCTGGGGCGCTTTGTCGAATTCAATGCCGGCTTCACGGGCATAGACACGCCGTACGCCACGGATACTGACACTTTCTTCAGCGATGGTTTCGGGGTAGAGGCAGTTGCGCGAACACCAGATTTCACCTCCAGCGGAGTTGTCGCCATTGAGCAACACTTTGTTGATGACAACACCGCCACCGAAGCCCGTACCAAGGGTTACACCGAAAAGATTCTTGTATCGTTTTGGGTTGCCTTGGCGTTCAAGCATATCATTCACTTGGGGCAGCAATCCGCCGAGTGCTTCACCATAAACGAAAAGGTCACCGTCATTGTTGATGAAGACAGGTACATTGAATTCATTCTCAAGCATTTGCTTTAATGCAACGCCGCCTCTGAAAGTGGGTAGATTGGGCAGGTCGCCGATAATGCCATTTGGATAGTCGGCGGGACCGGGGAAACAGAAGCTAATGGCTCTGGCCTTGCAGCCGCACAATTCCTCGCACCGATGGAAACCGTCGATGAGTTTCTGTAACACCTCCTCCAACGTGGGTGCCGCCGAAGGAATAGTAAAAGGCTCAATGATTTCTTTATAATCCTTAACCGCCGAGAACTTGAAACCAGTGCCGCCGGCATCAAGGATGAAGATGAGGTCGCTATTCATGGTTTTCTGATGATGCTGTAACTTGTTTTTTCGATTTGTTCTTGAATTTTTCCACCCAAAGCACCCACATCAGGAAGATGATGAAGTAGAAGAATGCCTTGAAGACGTAGTCGTGTGCAATATGGAAGGTGTTGGGACCTGGCCATTGTATCTGAGCCAACAGGATGCCGCAGATGCGCACCACGTTGGTCCATTCGATGACGACCAAACCTGCAGGAATGAACCAAGCCTTGTGCTTCCAGGGACCGGGAAAAAGCAACATCAAGAATAGCCAATGGCACCATTGCTTGAGACTGGCGCACTCGGGAGCGATGACCACGTTGACCAATCCGCCCTCTTTGCTTAAGGCAGCGATGAGCCTTGTTTCAGTAATAGTAGTGAGGTCGATTCCGAAGATGTGCTGCAACACCCAACACGACTGGCCGAACAGCATGTTTACCGACCATAGGCTCAGTTTGTCAATGAAGCCCTTGATGGGCCAATAACCCACGGCTTGCCAGCCTAAAAAAAGAAAATGGAAACCAAGAATGAGGATGATAAAAAGACCCACATCCACCGTGCTTTGGTTTTTCGGATCCTTCAGGTATTCTTTCCAAGAGTTTTTCATGCTGCAATATTAGTAATTTTTTTTGTTGTATTTTTGCATATTCAAAAGAAGAATTATGCTAGAAAACGATACTATTGCACAAGTCACCGAAACGGTATCGAACGATTCAACCGTGCAGGCCATGGCAGAAACCGTCCAAATGTTGCGCGACACACCGGTCAGCGTTTGGCTTCCCCAACTGGTCAAGGATTATCTGGTGCCGCTCGGCATCAAGATTGTGGTCTCCATCCTTGTTTTGATCATCGGACGTTGGATTATCAAGATGATCAAGAACAGGTTGGCCAATGGATTGCTGAAAAAGCGTGCCGATCCCACTTTGCACAGTTTCTTTTCGAATTTGATTTCGGTTGTCCTAAACTTTGTGCTCATTGTTTTTATTATCAGCATCTTAGGGATCAATACCTCATCATTGGTGGCGTTGCTGGCCTCGGCGGGGTTGGCTGTGGGCATGGCTTTAAGCGGCACCCTGCAGAACTTCGCGGGCGGCGTCATCATCATACTGTTCCGTCCCTTCAAGGTGGGTGATTTCATCTCAGCGCAGGGACAGGAAGGCGTGGTGAAAGAGATACAGATCTTCAATACCATCGTGCTAACCATGGACAACAAAGTCATCCATATTCCTAACGGCATCCTGTCAACAGGCGTGATGACGATTTTTACCAAAGAGGAGACGCGTCGCGTTGACTGGACCTATTCCATTTCCTATGGCGATGATTACGACAAGGCCAAGGCGGTACTGTTGAGACTTAGCAATGAAGATTCGAGAATCTTGAAAAAACCTGATCCTTTTGTTGAAATCGTTGATCTCAACACGAGTTCTGTCGATATCAGAATGAGAGTTTGGGTGAAATCGACGGACTATTGGCCGGTGTTTTTCAGCATGAACGAAAAGGTGTATAAGACCTTGCCGAAAGAAGGACTGCACTTCCCATTCCCTCAAGTGGATGTACACTTAAATCCTTTTGCCGAAAGTGATGTAACGGTTGAGGAAAAAGGGTAAAAGGGCAGTTAGAATGATGGAGAACCCTTTGGCGATCAATGGGTTCCAGTTGCCAAGATCGATGCAGAGAT
Source organism: Bacteroidales bacterium (assembly GCA_017549805.1). Classification (GTDB taxonomy): domain Bacteria; phylum Bacteroidota; class Bacteroidia; order Bacteroidales; family F082; genus Limimorpha. The sequence continues at coordinate 112,047 of JAFYNJ010000017.1, read as the reverse complement.
AGAGGATTAAGGAGTTGAGCGCCAGGCAGATGATTTGGACCAGATAGAAAGAAGCAAAACGGATTACGGTCTTGTCTTCCTTCTTGAAATTGAAGTTCCTGTTCAAGATGAAACTGCAAATGACACCACAGTGGAAGCCGATGACATTGGCCCATAGATACGGCATAAACTTATAGAGTAGGGCAAACACCGCAAATTCCAGTCCGGTGCTGATGATGCCGAAGAGGACATATAGCAAAAAATGCCTGTATTTCCTATAGAACTCCTTAAGTTTCAAGGTTTTTCCGATTTCGGGGTGCAAAAATACCAAAAAAATAGTTGTATTTCAAAAAAAAGCTGTACTTTTGCAGTCCCATTTGAAGAAGACAATTGTAATTATTAAAGGAATAGAGTCATGTCAAAAGTTTGTCAAATTACAGGTAAAAAGACCATCACTGGTAATAATGTTTCTCACTCCAACAAGAGAACCAAGAGAACTTTCGAACCGAATCTGAAAATCAAGAAGTTCTATGTTCCTGAATGGGATGAATGGGTGGTTCTGAAGGTTTCTGCAGCTGGTCTGCGCACCATCAACAAGAAGGGTGTGTATGCCGCCATTATGGACGCTGCCGAAAACGGCAACTTAAACCGTTGGTAATCTCCCTTTGAAACAGATAAGATATAGCTGCCGCGCTTGCACGGCGGCTTTTTTTGTTTGAAATAATAATTGCTTGGTTTTTGAGTTATTCAAATATGCGCTTCAAGACCCTCTTAATCGCCCTTCTGTTTCTGTCGCTTTCAGCATCGGCACAGACTTTGCCGATGGCAACAGTATATGGCAAGGTGACCGATGAGAACAATCATCCGATTGAGTGGGCCAACGTGGTGGTCACCGACCTGCTGGTGGGCCAGACCACCAATGCTCGCGGCGCATACGAAGTCCAAGTGCTTTCCGACACGACGTTTACAATCAACTTTTCTTTTGTCGGCTATGAGCCGAAACAGGTTATACTACGCCTAGCAAGAGGAGAGAAGCGTAAATTGGATGTCACGCTCAAGTCCACGATGACCGACCTTCCTGATGTAGTCATCAGCGACCGCGCCATCGATGCCACCAGCTTGACCCGACTGAATGCGAAGCAAGCTACCTTGTTGCCATCCATGGGCGGTGGTGTCGAAAACCTGGTCAAGACCTTGCCGGGCGTTATCTCCAACAATGAGTTGAGTTCGCAGTACACGGTGCGTGGTGGCAACTTTGACGAAAACCTGATCTATGTCAACGGCATCGAGATCTATCGTCCCTTCCTTGTCGGATCGGGCCAGCAAGAAGGTCTTTCCTTCGTCAATTCGGTTTTGGTCAACAACATTGAGTTTTCCGCTGGTGGTTTTGCTGCGGAATATGGCGACAAGATGTCGTCTGTGCTTGACGTGACCTACAAGAAACCCCGTGAGACCGCAGGATCCCTTACGATGAGCATGCTCGGTGCAGAAGCGCACGTTGAAGGGGTGTTGGGAAAGGACAAGTTCAGCTACTTGATCGGCGGACGTTACAAGAATACAGCCATCGCATTGAACATGATGGAAACCAAAGGTTCGTACCGCCCCAATTTCACTGATGTCCAAGCCCTTTTCAACTACAAACTCAACGACTATTGGGATCTTTCCTTCTTGGGTTATTATTCCAAAAACCGCTATTGTTTGGTGCCGCAGTCATCAACGGCTGAAACGGGTCTCATCAACACGGTCTTACGCCTGGATGTATATTTCGAAGGCCAGGAGGTGGACGACTACACTACGGGATTGGGTGCGATGACCTTTGAATACAAGCCCAATAAGGACTTGAACCTGAAGTTTATTGCCTCCGCCTATTCCGCCTACGAAACCGAGACTTACGACATTCTTGGGGAATATTGGCTGGGTCAGGTGGAGACTTCACTTGGCTCTGAGCAGCAGGGCAATGTGGTGGCCAACATGGGCTCGGGCGCTTATCTGAAACATGCGCGCAATTCGTTTTATGCTCAGGTTTACAACTTCGACCATAAGGGGACTAAGGTCAACGATCAGAATGTGTTCAAGTGGGGATTCCGCTATCAACGCCAGAACATCGACGATATAGTCAACGAATGGAACATGGTGGATTCAGCTGGATACAACTTGCCACATCCCATCGACAATGTGGGAGTTATGCCGACGGAATTGCCCGATATCGAACTGGACATGTTCCATCGCTCGCACAATGTGTTGGGAATCAACAATGCCGATGGATTTGTTCAACAGTCTTTGACTTTCCCGGTGCATAACGAAGGTGAGATTGTCGTGACAGGGGGCATCCGTGCCAACTATTGGGGATATAACAATAAGGTATATGTCAGTCCCCGTGCGGGAATCGCCTATAAGCCGGATATCGATGATCGTGACTTGGTGTTGCGCCTTTCGGGGGGTGTTTATAACCAAACGCCTTTTTACCGTGAGATTCGCAATCGTGACGGCTCGTTGTATAAGGATGCCAAAGCGCAACAATCTTATCAAGTCATCTTGGGAAGCGATTTCAAGTTCCATTCCTGGGGCCGTCCTTTTATTTTGACTTCGGAGGCTTATTACAAATATCTGAAAAATGTAATCCCCTACGATATCGACAATGTACGTATTCGCTATTATGCCGACCAACAGGCTAAGGGTTATGTCATGGGGTTGGATTTCAAGGTCAATGGTGAGTTTGTGAAGGGTATCGACAGTTGGGCAAGCCTTTCGTTCATGCGTAGCAGGGAAATTATCGAGGGTGATGCGGATGGCTGGCATTTTAGGCCTTCAAATCAAACGGTCAGTTTCTCCATGTTTTTCCAGGATTACATTCCCCATGCCCCGACTTGGAAGGTCAATATGACCCTGACCTTTGGTACTGGCATGCCGGTAAATGACCCGGAATCGAAATACTTCCATCCCTTCATGACCTATCCTCCTTACCGTCGTGTGGATATAGGTTTCGTGAAGCAACTCATCAACGAAGGCAGCAGCTTCCGTAAGGGCAATCCGCTGAATTACGTGAAAAACATGTATATAAGTGCGGAAGTGTTCAATCTTCTGAACATTCCTAACACCATCTCCTTTACCTGGGTAAAGGATGTGTATAACTACTCATGGGGCATCAATAGCTATTTGACGCCCCGTTATGTAAACCTGAAACTGGTTACGGAATTCTAGTACAATCCCGGCATTTTGATCCATTCGCGGCCTTGGGCGCACATGTCCTCGACCTCGGAAACGGTTTTTGGAATTGGGCGACCCAAGATGCGGCAGCCGTCCTCGGTGATGAGAAGGTCGTCCTCGATGCGGATACCGCCAAAGTCCTTGTAGGTCTCCAACTTGTCATAGTTGATGTAGTCCTTGTGTTTTCCCTCGGCTTTCCATAGGTCGATAAGGGTCGGGATGAAGTAGATACCCGGCTCGTCGGTAACCACAAATCCTGGCTTCAAGGTCTTGCCGCAACGCAGACAGCTGAAGCCTTGCTTGGTGGAGCGGGGCGTGATGTCGTCATAGCCGACGTAGGTCTCACCAAGACCTTCCATGTCGTGGACATCCATGCCCAGCATGTGGCCCAGTCCGTGAGGCATGAAGAGCCAATGGGCACCGTTCATCAAGGCATCGTCGATGTTGCCTTTCATCAGCCCAACGTCTTTCAGACCCTCGATTAATGTGCGACAGGCCAAGGTGTGCATGGTCATGTAAGGAATATAGGGGCGAGTGTCGGCTGCCACTTTTTGGTTGGCTTTGAGGACAATTTCGTAGATCTCGCGCTGACGTTGGTTGAACTTGCCTCCGACTGGGGTGGTGCGGGTGAAATCACTGGCATAGTAGTTTTCGGTTTCGGCACCGGCATCGCAAACCATCATGCGACCTTCCTTCAGCACGTTGTGATGGCCATGGTTATGCAATGTCTGCCCGTCAACGCTGAGGATGACAGGGAAGGAGACGGGCCCTCCTCCAGAGAGCGAGAGACCTTCCACAATGCCGGCGATTTCCTGTTCGACCATGCCGGGCTTGCACAGCTTCATGGCGGTGGTGTGCATATAGTAGGCAGTGTTGGCTGCGCGTTCCATCTCGGCAATTTCCAGCTCGCTCTTCACCTCACGCATGGCGATGACCGCCTTAATGAGTTCCAGACTGACAAATTCTGCTACTTGGTTGACACCACAATTAAGCCAGCTGGCGATTTGGATTTGGGTATCGGCACGATAAGTCGGCAAGATGTGGATCTTGCGTCCCTTGGCAATGGCTTGTTGGATGTATTCACCGAAACGGTTGAAGTCACGGCAGTCAGTGATGCCGACGCTATTGCCTTGTTCCTTCAAAGAGGGCAGGGGGCCACACCAGATCACATCGTCGATGGTGACATCCACTCCAAAAAGGATTTCCTCACCAGTTTCGAAGTCGATGGCACCGACCAGATCGGGGTGCTTCAAACCGAAGAAGTAGGAGAAATTGGAATCTTGACGGTAGATATAGGTGTTGTCGGGGTAATTGAATGGCGCCTCGTTGTTGGCAGGAAAGAAGGCGATGCCATTGTTGAGCATCTTTTTCAAGGTGGCGCGACGGCCAGCATAAACATCTTTATTGAACATGATGATTTGTTTTTTGTTGATTTGTTGATTTGTTGAGGCAAAGATAGTATTTTTGCGCTTCATTATGAAAAATCCCAAGGAAAAACATCTCAACTTGACCATGGCGGAAACGGCGGAATTGTTTCATGTTTCCGCTGTCACCATATCCAATTGGGTTAGGGAGGGTTACTTGGATTTGGACGATAACCGTCGCGTTTCCCAAGACAGCATCAAACGGTTCAAGTCGAAATACGCTGGGAAGATCAAGCTTCAGGCACGCGCCAACAAGTCGCTAAAGAACGACCATGATAAGGAAGAAGTAGGTCTCGCAATCCAAAAGGAACTGCTTGCCGATGCTTTCGACGATGCGTTGGGCGACCGTTACGAAGCCATGCTCTCGGAATCGTATAGGAACAAAGAGGGCATCTTCTACACGCCCCAAGACATTGTGTCGGACATGATGGGATCGATTGAGGTCAATAGCAAGACCCTCTTTCTCGATCCTTGTTGTGGAAGTGGCAATTTTCTTCTTAAAGCCGTGGAGATGGGCGTTTCACCCAAGCATATTTATGGATACGATACGGATCCCAATGCCGTCAAGATTGCACGCCGTCGCTTGAAGGAGAAGACGGGGGTAGAGGCCGTCCATGTGGTATGCGGCGATTTCCTTCAAAGATGTCATCGTCTTAGCAAACGCTTCGACATGGTCTTCACCAATCCACCATGGGGGAAGAAACTACCAAGAGCCGAGCGCATGAAGCATGTCCGTGAGTTTGAGGCGGGTTTGAGCATGGACACTTCCTCGTTGTTCGTATTTGCCATCCTTAAAGTGTTGAAACCTCAAGGCATAGCGGGATTGCTCCTGCCCGATTCTTTCTTTAGGATTGCCTCTTTCGAGGATGTCAGGAAAGTGGTGCTGCAAAACACCATTCTTCAGATGAAAGCCCATGGGAAACCTTTCAAGACCATGAATGCTGCATGTTCCCTTCTTTTCCGTAATGAAGCCGTTGAGGAAGGCCATTTGGTGAAATGCCATGATCACGGAAAGGAGTTTAAACGACTGCAACGGAGTTTCCTTGAGATGCCGAGGCATATCCTGAACTATTGGACCAATGATGGGGAAATGGCATTTATCAGGCAGTTGATGCAGCAACCTTATATTACACTCAAGGGTTATGCCACCTGGGGACTAGGCATCGTCACGGGCAACAATGCCAAGATGTGCAAACGTTCACGGCATGGAGGTCTGGTAGCCATTTATCGAGGTAAGGACATCCTCCCTGGAAAATTGAAGGCCGCCAGCCTATATATCGATCCAAAGGATTTCCCGCGTTGCCAACAGGTGTCTTCCATGGCTTTGCTGAAAGCACCCGAGAAACTGATCTATCGGTTCATCTCCAGCGATTTGGTGTTTTATTGCGACACGCATCAACGCTATATTCTTAATAGTGCAAACATGTTGGTGCTGGACGACCGATTCCCATTGTCGGCAAAAGAAGTGGCTGAAATCATGAACAGCCAGTTGACAAACTGGCTGTTCAAGCAATTGTTCAATACGCACAGGATCTTGCGTGGTGATTTGGAGTTGTTGCCGATCTTCACAGACTTATCGCTGCATCGCAGCTTCAATCTCCTCGATCTCAATCGGTAAACCTTCAAATAGGTTGATTGGCTCTCCTTCAGTGATGAGCAGGTCGTTTTCGATTCGAATGCCGATGCCTTCCTCGCGAATGTAAATGCCCGGCTCGCAAGTGAGAATCATACCAGGCTCAAATAGTTTGAACTTGTCGATGCTATCATGCACGTCGAGGCCGATATGGTGCGACATGCCGTGCATAAGGTATTTGCGCTCCAAAGGCTTTTGCGGATCTTGATGTTTGACATCTTCCGTGGTAAAGAGTCCCAGACGGATCATTTCCTGTTCCATCAACCGATGGGTGGTCTCATTGATCTCGTTGATGCAACCTCCTGGTTTGTATAGTTTTGTTATTTCTTTCATTACACGCAATACCGCGCTATAACAGTCCTTTTGCCTCGGTGTGAATTTGCCGTTGACGGGGATGGTGCGGCTCAGGTCGGAGGAGTAGTTCTGGTATTCACAGCCGATGTCGAAGAGCAACAAGTCGCCGTCGTTGAGTTTGCTCTGGTTTCTCGAGTAGTGCAGGCAGCAAGCGTTTTTGCCTCCGGCGATAATGGGAGCGTAGGCATGTCCTGTGGCGTTATGGCGCTTGAAAATGTATTCGATCTCAGCTTGGACTTCGTACTCGAACATGTCAGGCTTCACCGTCTCAAGGCAGCGACGAAAAGCCTTTGACGTGATGTTGCAAGCCTGTTGTGTGATGGCAATTTCATCCTCCGACTTTATCATGCGAAAAGCGTTGAGGATGGGAGCAGTGCGACCGTAATGGTGCATGGGATACATCTCCTTGATTTTTTTGACGAAACGCTTTTGGATGGTCTCCACTGCGCATTCATATTTTGGATATTCGTAGCTGTTCAGGAAGATGGTGTTGCCGTAGCCTGAGTAGGCGATGTCGTTCAGGACGCTGTAAAACGCGTCGCTGCCCTTGACGGTTTTGATTCCAGAGATTTCGGAGGCTTGTTTTGCATCGAGCATCTCGCCTTGCCATGTCGCCTTCACTTCATCGTATGGCTCAATAAAGAGGACTACTCGAAGGGTTTCATCGGGATAGTCGGGTGCAATGAGAAGAAATGAGTTCTCCTCATTGATGCCGGTCAAGTAGAAGAAATCCGATTGTTGGCGGAAGGGATAAAACTCATCGCCGTTGCGCGGCATGGGTTCGTTGGATGTGAATACCGCAATGGATTTTGGAGGCAGTTGTGAGGCCAGGTTGGCTCTGTTACGGCTGAATAAGCGTGAGGGAATCATGGCTTTATTAATTAATAGGTGACAAAGATAATAAAAAAGGCGGAAGAATTCTCTCTTCCGCCTTCTGTCTTCTGCCTTCTATCTTCTTATAAGAATTTATAGCCGATGGTGACCATGAACAGGTTCTGCTTGGTTTGATCGATGTTGTTCAAGTCAACGGCATTGACCCATTGAGAGTCGAGATTGTTGAGGAGGTTGGCACCAAAGATCTTGGAAACGCCCAAGTTATAGTTGATGTCGAGGGTGAATCCCAAGACATCGGCACCGACGCCAAACTGGACACCCCAAGCGATGCTCTTGGTGTCGAATTCGGCATCCTCAAGTTGGGCCGGGAATTCAGCGCCTTCCATGGCGGCAGATTTCTGTACCAGGGTTTTCCCGGGAATCACAAAGTTGGCTGTGGGACCCACTTGAGCGCGGAGTGCGAGGAGATCCATCACATCGTATTTATAGCCAACCATCACGGGGACCTGAATGTTCATGGCGTTTCTTGTCATGGTGAATTGCACGCCGTTCGGATACTCATATCCCAACGCTTCAGCATGGGATTTGTCGATCTGCATGTCAAAGGCATTTGAGCTCTTGAACCAAAGCACTTCGGGCTGTACATAGAGGCCTTGGAATTCGACGCGTCCAAAAAGACCAACGACAAAGCTGTTGGCGAATCCTGCCTTGATATCATCTTTCTGATAGGAGAGCTTTGCGGTTTGATAGCCAACTTTTGGACCAACAGAGAGATCGATGCCACCGATGGCAAACACAGAGCTGCCAAACATCAGCAGCACGGTGAGAAGTAAGAATGCTTTTTTCATGTTGTTATAGTTTTAGAGAAATTTGTATTTCTCTACAAAAATAAGAACATTTTTGAATAATGTGACAATTTGGTCAAAAAAACAAAGGCTGATGGAAACTCCATCAGCCTTTGGTCATCGGTTTTTCGAAACTACTACTTGATTTCTTTCACCAGTTCAATCAGAACACGGCGATCGTATTCAGTAGGATCAAGTTCTTTGACACCGCCCACAGGGACAAGGATCATCTGTTCCTCCGGGACACCCATTTCCATCAGTTCCATTTGGATCTTGCGGCAACGGTTCTCGGAAAGTCTCTGGTTGTAAGGCGGGGTAGCAGTTGCGCTATCGCACGAACCTCTCAAACGAAGCTTCCATCCTTTTTCAAGAGCCACTTTTGCAATTTCTCTCAAGTTGACCAGGTCTCTCTTCGACATGAGTTGATAAGAATCTCTGTGGAAGAAGATGGAGAACGGGAAGCTTACGATTTCACTGACAGTGTCTGTAACATTGACAAACTGAACAATGGTGTCATGCACTTCGGTTGGTTTCTTGCCAAGTTCGTCTTCCAGATACTTGATGCGTTCTCTGAACTCCTTCATCTCCTTTTCGTAGTTGTACGGGAGTTCATAGATTCTGCCACCAATATACCAAGTAAGGCCGAATTGAGCTGAATAGTTGTAGTCGGCAATCTTTGGTCTGGATTCTGCGTTGCCTTGTGCACCATATTCATTGTACCATGAGTCGATGTGCCACTCTTGACCCGATAAAATGAGGGACAGGTTGACGTCGAGGTCGTTGTTCACTCTGAAGTTGTTGATCAGACCAGCGTCGAAGGAAAGCTCGAAGTTACGGGATTCCTTGTTGAGCAGTGATTGCAGGACAAACACATGCTCTGACACGCAAGCGGCACCCATACCCACAAAGAACACTGGCGTATAAATCCTGTTCGGGTTATAATAGCCTTGGAAGAAGTCGATTGGACTGACCATGACATCACCATGAAGGTTGTGGTACATGAATTTGGTTCTGTAGTAGTGGTTGTCGTCAATGGGTTGCGGATCATCACCATACAAAAACTTGAAACCAAGTCTTTGGTAATAGTTGTTGATGTAGCTTTGACCACGATTGACGTCATACGATAGACGGAGTCCGATGTTATGATTGATCCATTTGCCGAGACTGAGGCTACCACCAAACGATGGCCCGTTAAGGGTGGTATAGTTACCGGCTGGGTTCCGATCTGACCCTTGCCACCAGTTGACGCTTGCGTCAGCTGTAATGAACCAGTTCTGGTCGAACTTAGAGGTCAAATAGCGCACCGAGTCGATATGCCCCCCTGCCAAGGCTTGAAGGGTGGTGAATAGTACGAGGCTCGATACAATAATGAATCGTTTCATTTCTTAATTAGATTTCTTGTAATAGGTTATTCAACTTATTTGGAGAAGGTGATGAGGACGCGACGATCGTACTCAGTGGGTTTGAGTTCGCTGACGCCACCAACAGCATTCATGATGATGTTGCTTTCAGCAACGCCGAGTTTCACGAGTTCATCCTTGACCTTTCTGCAGCGGTTCTCAGCAAGGGTCTTGTTGTATTCGCTGGTAGCGGTAGCGCTGTCGCAGGTGCCTCTCAAGTTGATCTTGTAGCCGTTTTCCTTGGCAACCTTGGCAAGTTGTTCGAGGTTGACGAGGTCTCTGTTGTCTCTCAACTGATAAGAATCTCTGTTGAAGAAGATGGAGAACGGAGCGCTCTCGATGTTTTCGCAGTTAACTTCGGGGCAGTTCTTGTTTTCAAGTTCCTTGATTCTGGCTTGGAGACCAGCAATCTCATCGATGTAGCGTTGGCAGTCAGCAGTAGCTTCGGGGCAGTTAACCTCGGGGCAGTTGACTTCGGGGCAAGCGGGGCAAACGTCGAAGTGACGGCCACCGAGGAACCAAGTCAGACCAAGACCAGCGGTGAGGTTGTACTGAACAAGGTTTTCATCCCAAGTAGGACCACCATTGGGGAGAGCTTCAACAGTCCATTTCGGAGCAGCGGCTTGGAGATCAATGTGGAAATCCACACTGTTGCCAAGTCTGAAGCTGTTCACAATACCAGCAACAGCGCAGTATTCTTTGTTGAGGCCCTTCACTTGGAGCCAGTCAGTGGCATGGGCGCCAAGGCCGAAACCACCAAACAGAATCATTCTGTAAACTCTGTCGTCTCTGTAGCCGCCAAGCCAATCCATGAGGCTCAACATGACGTCAGCGTGAACGCTTTCATAGATGTAGTCGCCAGCCACTCCGTTGGTAGCCTGATTCATATCGGCAGCAACTCTTAAAGCCCAAACGGGGCTGATCAGCTTACCAACTTTGAGGGAGCCACCAAAACGGCCAAAGTTACCGGCTGCGTTCTGATAGTAAAGGTTATTTCTGCCGTACCAAGCATTGAGGGTACCGGAGGCATCAATGAACCAGTTTTGTGAAGATTTTGCGTAGAGATAGTTGTTGTCTCCACCAGCAAATGCTGACACTGCAGTCAACAAGATAACACTAAGGGTTACAATTGCTTTTTTCATTTTTTAATAATTTAGGTGTTAATAATAAATATTATAATATGTGCTTTCTATCGAAATTCGCTGCAAAGTTAAATAAATATTTGAGACCTCAATCAAATTATTTAAGATTTTGCAAAAAAATATCAACAAAAAATCATTTTTATTCAGACAATCGATTCAAAGTATTCGTTACAAGTTTATTTATATATGGATGATAATCAGTGCAAAACTTCTCGCTTACCCTATTGGCGATCACCGCACAGATGGTCAGACAGTGGTGCCCCATCATTTTTCCAAGTCCATAGAGTGCCGACGATTCCATTTCAAAATTGCAGACCCTCCAGCCTTGATAATGGAATGCCTCAATCTTGCGATTGTTCTCGGGATAGGCAAGCCCCATCCTAAGCGTCCTTCCCTGCGGCCCGTAGAATCCGGGTGCGGTGGCGGTGATACCTTGGAGGTAGCCTTGTCCGAGTCGCTCGAAAAGCTGTTGGGATCCTTCAACTACATACGGCATCGGAAGGTCATGGGGATAATCCATCTGCTCGATGAAGGCATCGCGCATGGCTATTTCATTCACCTCCTTGTTCTTTTCGTAAAAATAAATCAATCCGTCCAATCCAATGGCATAACGCGTCGCCACATAGCTGTCCTCCACGGGGATATCGGCTTGCAAGGCCCCTGAGGTGCCCAAACGAATCAAATTCAAGGAACGGTGAGTGCTTTTAGGCATGCGGGTTTGAAGATCTATGTTGGCTAAAGTGTCCAACTCGTTCATGACAATGTCGAGGTTGTCGGTGCCCATGCCAGTGGACAATACGGTGATTCTTTTCCCGTTATAATAACCGGTTCGAGACCACAGCTCGCGGTTTTCACGCTTCACTTCAATCTTTTCGAAGAAAGAGGCAATCATATCCGCACGCCCGGGATCCCCGACCAAAATAACATCGTCGGCAAGTTCCTCGGGATGCAGACCAAGATGATAGACGGCTCCTTCGCCATTCAACACCAATTGAGAAGCAGGAATTGCTTGATTCATTTTATAAAAGGTATATTTAGTCAAAATAGTATGCAAATATAAGGTTTTTTTTATTCGAAAATCAATTATTCATATTTTTGTGAAATTTTTATGGTTCATGAGAAAAACAATGGCTTCAATAGGCTTGTCGGTATTGCTGGCAATGCTGTTCGTGAGTTGTGATGACGGCAACTTGGAATACAAGAAAAAACTGGATGTCAAAACAGATCCGGCACCACAATTGGTCTTCGACCGCTATGAGGATGTGCTTTTCGCCTTGGACACTTCTCGGTTTCAACAGGAATTGCTGGCCATACAGGCGGATTACCGCCCTTTCCTAAATGGCGACCTGAACAATCCTGAAGCGGTAAGGTACCTGAAGGATTTTGTGCTTGATTCCCTGAGCGTTCATTTGTACCGTGAAGTGAAAAACGCCTATCCCGATTTAACTGAGGTTGGCAACATTGTCGGTACCGTATATCGTTATTTCAACTACTATTATCCTGAAATAGATCTTCCCGAACATGTTTATACCTGTGTTTCCGGGGTGGACCCTGAAAGCCCTTCCATCATGTTTTTCGATGATGGCCTGGTGATTTCCCTCGATTGGTATTTGGACGGAGATGCCATCTATGAGCGGATCGGTATGCCGAGATATCGTGCGGAACGCACATGCCGATTGGGTATTGCAAGGGATCTTGCGCAACAATTGCATCAAACCTATATTTGCCAAGGACGAAAGCAGACCAACCTGTTGGAAGAAATGATAGACGCTGGCAAGATGTACTATTTCATGGAGGCCATGTATCCTTCCATCCCAGATGAAGTATTGTTCGGCTACACGAAGAGACAGTTGGACTGGGCCGTTGAGAACGAGGGAAACCTTTGGGCGGATATCGTGGGCAACCAACGTTTGTATGCAACGGAGTATGATTTGTTCCGTACTTTCTTTGCCGACGGTCCCTTTACGAACGAATACAGCCACGAGGCCCCTCCTCGTCTTGGCGAGTTTCTGGGACTGCATATCGTTCGTTCATACATGGGGTCGCATGATGTGAGGTTGCAGGATTTGATGAAGGACACGGATTTGCAGGGAATCTTCCAAGAATCAGGCTATAAACCGAAAAAATAGCGATTATTTATGATTATGGTAACAATATATAAAAATTTCATATATCTTTGTTGCCGTAATAAATAAATAATGCTATGTTAACAAAAACATTCGGATGTGCTATTATTGGCATCAATGCAATAATAGTTACTATAGAAGTTAATTCTGACAAAGGAATCCAGTTTTTTCTAGTGGGTCTTCCCGACAGTGCGGTGAAAGAGAGTCAACAACGCATCATCGCTTCATTTTCAAACCTGGGATACAAGTTCCCGAAGAAACGCATTACCATTAACATGGCGCCGGCTGACATTCGCAAGGAAGGTTCAGCATACGACTTGGCATTGGCAATCGGTATCATGGCGGTCTCTGATCAGGTGGACGCGTCGCTATTGGACCAATACGTAATCATGGGTGAGTTGTCGTTGGATGGTACCGTGAATCCTATCAAAGGGGTGCTGCCCATGGCCATCAAGGCGAAGGCGGATGGCTTCAAGGGGATTGTTATCCCCAAGGAGAACGCAAAAGAAGCTGCAATCGTTGATGGCATTGATGTAATCGGTGTCGAAGACCTTTCGGAGGTGGTCGATTTCCTAAATGGGGAAAAGCAAATTGAACCCGAGCGAATTGATATGGACTTGTTGGTGCATGACGATGTCTATGCATTCGATTTCCAAGATGTAAAAGGCCAAGAAAGCATAAAGAGGGCGTTGGAGATTGCTGCAGCGGGTTCACATAACGTACTCCTCATTGGAAGCCCGGGCTCGGGAAAGACCATGTTGGCCAAGCGACTACCGAGCATCTTGCCGCCCATGACGCTGGCGGAAGCCTTGGAGACAACCAAGATTTACTCTGTTGCGGGCATGATGGGTAATAACAAGACATTGTTAACCACACGGCCTTTCCGTAGTCCCCACCATTCCATCTCCGACGCGGGCCTTTGTGGAGGCGGCTCGTTCCCTCAGCCTGGGGAAATTTCACTGGCACATAACGGGGTGCTTTTTCTTGACGAAGTTCCAGAAATACAGCGGCATACGCTGGAAATTTTAAGACAACCCATGGAAGACCGCGAAATAACTATCTCTCGCGCCAAGATGTCGGTGCGTTTTCCAGCCAACTTCATGCTGGTAGCGGCCATGAATCCCTGTCCCTGCGGCTACTACAACCATCCCGACCGTGAGTGTGTGTGCAAACCGGGCGAGGTGCAGAAATATCTGAACAAGATTTCGGGACCTTTGATGGATCGTATTGACTTACATGTAGAGGTTTTGCCGGTCCCGTATAATGAGTTGTCGGACACGAGGAGAGGAGAACCAAGCGAAGAAGTTCGAAAACGTGTGGTTAGGGCACGCAAGATCCAAGAAGAACGTTACAAAGACTATCCCGAGATACACTCCAATGCCCAGATGACGACATCGTTGCTTCAGAAATACTGTGTGCTGGATTCACACGGCCAAGAGGCGCTTCGCAATGCCATGAACCGATTGGGACTTTCTGCTCGAGCATACGACCGCATCTTAAAAGTGGCGCGTACCATAGCCGACCTCGACGGTAGCGAATGCATCCAGTCGGGACACCTAGCCGAAGCTATTAATTATAGGAGTCTGGATCGGGACAATTGGGGGAGCTGAAAGTTTAGAGTTTAGAGTTGCGATCACGGCCGAAAAGTGAAGCAATCCATTGTCGATTGAGCCGTGAGATGTTCTGCCGCTTGATGAGTTTGGGGCACTCGGCCTCGCATGCGTAAGTGTTGGTACAGCTACCGAAGCCTAGCTCATCCATCTTGCTGACCATCTTTTTCACACGGTCGGCAGCCTCGATTTTGCCTTGGGGCAACAAAGCCAGATGGCTGACCTTGGCGCCTACAAACAGCATGGCACTGGCATTCTTGCAGGCTGCCACGCAAGCACCGCAGCCGATGCAAGCAGCCGCATCCATAGCCATATCGGCCTTATGTTTTGGAATAGGGATGGTGTTGGCGTCTGGGACTCCGCCCGTGGTAGTGCTGATGTAGCCTCCCGCTTGGATGATTTTGTCCAGGGCTGAGCGGTCCACAACGAGGTCGCGAATGACAGGGAAAGCTTTGGCGCGCCAAGGCTCGATCCAGATGTCATCGCCATCGTTGAACTTACGCATGTGAAGCTGGCAGGTAGTAATGCCGTCGTCATTGCCATGGGGACGGCCATTGATATAAAGTCCGCACATGCCGCAGATACCCTCGCGACAATCGTTGTCGAAGCACACGGGATGGGCGATGGGGGAGTTTAGAGTTGAGAGTTTAGGGTTGAGAGTTTTGCCGGTGATGAGTTGCTCATTGAGGATGTCAAGCATTTCAAGAAATGAGCAATCGGGACTGATGTTGTCAATTTCATAGGTTTCAAAGTGGCCTTTTGCCCTAGCGCATTCTTGACGCCAAATATGGAGTTTGAAGTTCATGGTTGTCTATTTATAGTTTCGTGTGGCGATTTGAATGTGTTCGTAGTTTAGTGGCTCTTTTTCCATGGTTTCGGGCTGGCCGTGCCCATGGTATTCCCACGCCGCCACATACATGAAATGCTCATCGTCGCGGAGGGTCTCTCCATCGGCAGTTTGGTGCTCAGTGCGGAAATGTCCACCGCACGATTCCTCGCGTTGAAGCGCATCGGCAATGACCAGTTGTGCCAACTCAAAATAGTCTTCCAATCGACAGGCTTTTTCCAACTCAGGGTTGAACTCATTGGCTGTGCCGGGTACGAAGACTGATTTCTGGAATTCCTCTTCCAACTCGGCAACCAGTTGCTTGGCCTTGTTAAGGCTTTCGGCGTTGCGTGCCATGCCGCAGTATTCCCACATGATCTTGCCCAAGGCTTTGTGGTAGTGGTCTGCGGAGTTGAGAGTTGAGAGTTGAGAGTTGAGAGATTCCCGTACTTGAAGCAAATGGTTAATGCGTTGACGGACGTTGTCCTCGGCTTCGTCAAATTCTTTGCTTTCCGTCTGGATTTTTCCCACATTGATTTGGTCGGCAAGATAGTTCTGCAAGGTGTAAGGTAGCACGAAGTAGCCGTCTGCCAGACCTTGCATTAGGGCAGAGGCGCCGAGACGGTTGGCGCCGTGGTCGCTGAAGTTGGCCTCGCCAGCAGCGAAGAGCCCAGGTATGGTCGTTTGCAGCTCGTAGTCCACCCAGAGGCCGCCCATGGTATAATGGATGGCGGGATAGATCATCATCGGGGTCTCATAGGGATTCTCGTCGGTAATCTTTTGGTACATTTGAAAGAGGTTGCCATATTTCTCCTCAATGGTCTCTTTCCCCAAACGGCGGATGGCATCGGCAAAATCAAGATAAACGGCATAGCCCGTGCCTACACCATAGCCGGCGTCACAGCGTTCCTTGGCGGCACGGCTGGCCACGTCACGGGGGACGAGGTTGCCAAAGGCGGGGTAGCGGCGTTCAAGGTAGTAGTCGCGTTCTTCTTCGGGGATCTCTGTGGGTTTCAGTTTGCCTGCACGGATGGCTTCGGCGTCTTCCTTTTTCTTTGGGACCCAGATGCGGCCGTCGTTGCGCAGGCTCTCGCTCATCAGCGTGAGTTTCGACTGGTAGTCGCCATGCACAGGGATGCAGGTGGGGTGGATCTGTACATAGCATGGATTGGCGAAAGCGGCACCTTTGCGATGGCACACCCAGGCGGCGCTGCCGTTGCTGTTCATGGCATTGGTAGATAGGTAATAAAGGTTGCCGTATCCACCAGTGGCAAGCACTACGGCATGGGCGGCATAACGTTCCAAGTCGCCAGTGACAAGGTTGCGGACAATGATACCTCGGGCGCGACCATCGATTAACACCAAGTCCATCATCTCGCGGCGTGTGTGCAGCTTCACTGTACCACGGGCAATCTCGCGGCTCAAGGCGCCATAGGCGCCGAGCAAAAGTTGTTGCCCCGTCTGTCCTTTGGCATAAAAGGTACGACTGACTTGAGCCCCACCAAAGGAGCGGTTGTCGAGCAGTCCGCCATAATCACGAGCGAAGGGAACACCTTGCGCCACGCATTGGTCGATAATGGCACCACTAACCTCAGCCAAGCGATATACATTGGCCTCTCGGGCGCGATAGTCGCCACCCTTGATGGTATCGCGGAAGAGTCGCTCCACGCTGTCGCCGTCGTTTTGGTAGTTTTTGGCCGCATTAATGCCGCCTTGGGCAGCGATGCTGTGGGCGCGACGCGGTGAATCTTGGATACAGAAGATATCTACGTTGAAGCCCATGGCGCCGAGCGAGGCGGCTGCCGAGGCACCGGCCAGGCCAGTGCCGACCACGATGATGTCGAGCTTGCGTTTGTTGGCTGGGTTGACCAGTTTCTGCGAGGCTTTATAGTTAGTCCATTTTTCAGCGAGCGGACCGGAAGGTATCTTGGAGTCTAGTTTCATATCAGGCGGCTTGAAGGAATGTAGTGATGACAACGGAGGCGAACATCAGGCAGATGAACGTGGCGTATAGGATGGCGATGACCTCGATGGCTTTTCCGTATTTGTAATTGTAGAGACCTAAGGTTTGGAAAATGGCAGCAAAACCATGACGCATGTGGAACCAAACGATGACGAAGAAAACCAGATAGGCAATAGCGATATGGGGAATTTGGAATTTGGCACGTGCCTGTTGGTAGAAGTTGAGGTTGCCGTCAATCCATCCAAGTTTGACGAAGAAGAAATCGGTGAAATGTAACAACAGTCCCGCCAAGAGCAGAATACCTGTCCAAACTTGCAGTTTGGAGCCAGTATGGGTCTTGGTGCGTTGGGGCTTATGGTATCCTTTGGGTCGTGCCATCTTGTTGGTGAAGGCAAGCCAAAGCGTTAAGGCGATGTGAAGCAATAAGGCACCTAACAGGATGATTTCAAAGACTTTCACCACATAGTTGGTGCCCATGAAATCGCAAAAGGCATTATACCATTCGCCACCGTCGTTGCGTAAGATGCAGAGGTTGGCGCTGGCATGAAACAGCAGAAAGATACTGAGGAAAGCACCCAACAGCGCCACAAGGATCTTCTTGCTGATGGAGTGTATTTTAGGAAGATTCATACCGAGGAAAATTTGAGTGCAAAGATACGATAATAAAAGGAATTAATTATTTTTGCGGCTTGTTTTTCCAATTTTTGGCACTATGGAAACTAGATACATCTTCATCACGGGAGGTGTGACCTCTTCATTGGGAAAGGGCATCATCTCGGCCTCTATCGGCAAACTGCTCCAAGCTCGCGGCTATAAGATCACCATCCAAAAATTCGATCCTTACATCAATGTGGATCCAGGTACTTTGAACCCATACGAACATGGCGAGTGCTATGTCACCGCCGATGGGTTCGAAACCGATCTCGATCTGGGCCACTATGAGCGCTTCACGGGCATCCAGACCACTCGCGACAACAGCGTAACCACGGGTCGTATCTATCTCAGCGTCATCGAGCGTGAGCGTCGAGGCGACTATCTCGGTAAGACCATCCAAGTGGTGCCTCACATTACTGATGAGATCAAGCGAAGGATTCTGCTGAATGCCACCAAGGAACATTTCGACTTCGTCATCACCGAAATAGGTGGTACCATCGGCGACATTGAAGGTCTGCCTTACATTGAGGCTATCCGACAACTGAGGTGGGAGTTGGGCTCGCGCAAAGCCTTGAACATACACCTTACCTATGTGCCCTATCTCGCTGCCGCAGGAGAACTCAAAACTAAACCTACCCAGACCAGTGTGAAGCAACTGCAGGGACAAGGCATCCAACCCGATGTTTTGGTGTTGCGCACCGAGCACAACCTGAGTGACGAGATTCGTATGAAGGTGGCCCATTTCTGCAATGTGGAGATGGAAGCCGTCATCCAAAGCCAAGACCTACCAAGCATTTATGAAGTTCCGGTCAATATGCAGCGCCAAAACCTTGATGCCATCATCCTCAAGAAGATGGGCATGGAAGTTGGACCCACACCTGAACTGGGACCATGGCGCAACTTCCTTGAACGCCGTAAGAATGCTACCGAGATTGTGAACATCGGAATTGTGGGTAAATATGATTTGCAGGATGCCTACAAGAGCATTTTGGAGAGCCTTGCCCATGCAGGCACATACAACGACCGCAAGGTGAAGACGCATTTTATTAATAGTGAGTTCATTACCCGAGAGAACGTCGGTGAGAAGCTGGATGGCATGGCGGGCATCGTCATCTGTCCCGGTTTTGGCCAGCGCGGCATTGAGGGCAAGATCATCGCCGCCGAATACACGAGAACACACGACATCCCGACCTTTGGCGTCTGTCTCGGCATGCAAATGATGGTCATCGAGTTTGCCCGCAATGTGTTAGGATATGCCGATGCCAACAGCAGTGAGATGGACGTGAGGACACCCCACAATGTCATTGACATGATGGAGGAACAGAAAAACATCACCCAGATGGGTGGTACCATGCGTTTGGGTGCCTACGACTGCGAGCTGGTCAAGGGCAGCCGTACTTGGAAGGCATACGGTGAGCAAAGCCTCATCAAGGAAAGGCATCGCCACCGTTATGAATTCAACAACCGTTACCTCGATGAGTTCCAAAGTCACGGGATGCAATGCGTGGGCATCAACCCTGAGGCCAACCTTGTGGAAATTGTGGAGATCCCGAACTTACGTTGGTACATCGGCACCCAGTTCCATCCCGAGTATTCCTCCACGGTGCTGCATCCTCACCCGTTGTTCATGGATTTCGTGAAGGCATGCATTAACGGTTAATCTGACTATTTTAGCAGTTGAGCAGTGTGGTTCTTGGTATCCACTTTTGCGATGGCGTCAATGATGATGCCGTTCTCATCGATGATGTAGGTGGTGCGTAGTGTGCCTTCCGTCACTTTGCCGTACATTTTCTTTTCGCCCCAAGCTTCGTAAGCCTTCAGGATAGTGAGATCGGTGTCGGCGATCAGATGGAAAGGCAGCTCGTATTTTGCGATGAAACGCTGATGCGATGCGGCACTGTCGCGGCTGACGCCCAATACGTTGTAGCCAAGTGCAAGGAAACGCTCATAATTGTCGCGCAGGTCGCAGGCTTCTGCGGTACAGCCTGGAGTGCTGTCCTTGGGATAGAAGTATAGCACCAGTTTCTTTCCTGCGAAGTCGGTAAGTTTCACGGTGTTTCCGTTTTCATCCTTACCCTCGAAATAAGGGGCTTTTGTTCCTTTTTCTAACATGATTATTTCATTATAGGATTAATCTCAATACTCGAATCGGCCTGTCCTTGCCTTGGTATTGGCTTTCGTCGATGCAGGTCTCGCCTGTAGGCACGAAGCCGCATTTTTCCATCACTCGGCCTGAGGCTGGATTGTCGATGAAATGGCCACTGATAAGCGACTTGATTTCGGTGGCCTTTCGGATGTGATCCAACATCAACCTTAGGGCTTCCGTGCAGATGCCTTGGTTCCAATAGGGCTTGGCAATCCAATAGCCACACAAGGGCTCGCCTTCTCGGGTGGGGAGGTTGCAGTCGCAAGAAGGGCCGTAGCCAATGGCACCAATAGCCTCGCCTGTAGCTTTGAGTTCAATAGCCCAATTGGTGTCATTATGGAATACGGTGCGGATAATCTCCAAGCTTTCTTCCACGCTCTTATGCGGTGGCCAACCAGCGCGGGGACCCACATCGGGATCGCTGGCATATTTGAATAACGCCTCGGCATCGCTCTCGCGCCAGGGGCGAAGTAAAATTCTATCTGTTTCCATGCTGCAAAGCTAACGAAATGTCATCAAATTATAATATTCATTAAGGAATAGATGATATGGCATATTGTAAATCCAATATCTTTTTCACTTTCACGGTTGAAAAGTTAAGGAACGCAAAAATACGACAAAATCATTATAAGTTGTCTATCTTTGCATCTTGAAATAAGTCATGGAAATTACCCCCGAAATATTAAAAGACTCCTTTGGCGAAGCGGAGGCCCAGGCTGTTTACCAAGTGGTAAAACAGGAGGATGACTTGGTGGGCTTTGCCCGGCAATTCATGAACCACGAAGATTACCGTGTGGCAAGGAGTGCGTTATGGGCGCTGACCAAAGGCACCGACCAAGAATTATCGGCGCTTCAAGGGATGCGTGAAGAGCTCATCGACTTGGCTATGACAACGGATAATTCCTCCGTGAGAAGGTTGTCACTGAATCTTATTGAAAGGTTGAAGATGAACGAAGAAGATCTACGCGCCGACTTCTTGGATTTCTGTTTTGAACACATGATGGACGTTGAGGAATTTCCCGGCATCCAGTCAATTTGTATGAAACTGGCTTTCCGTATCTGCCAATTCTATCCCGACTTGATGGATGAGCTGAAACGCACCCTCGTCGCCATGCAAATCGAGTATTACAAACCCGCCGTCAAGAGCATCAGGGATAGAATCCTTAAAGGCAAGTTCAAATAGTTCTGATTGCTAAATCTTTAAGAAGAGAAAAAATGAACAAGGAAAAGAAAAAGAAATCAAATAAAGCATGGTGGATGCAGTTTCTCATCAGCGTTATGGGAACGGCCATCGGTGTGGGTTTGACCTTTGCTGTCAGCCATAGGATAGAGAACAGGAAAAAGGAACAGGCACAGCGTCTGACGGCCATGATGGTGATCCATGACATTGATGAATCTGTCCAAAGCTTAAAAACACTGAAAGAGCAGACGGAAACGCTGTACGAAGCCATGTTGTTTACCAAGGAACAGCTCGACCAGTCTAACTCCGTGCCATACGACACACTTTATAAGGCAATTGCATTCATCACCTCAGACGACCAGGATTTCCGTTTCGACATGTCAAAGGAAAAAATCTTCCACAGCAGTCCCGAAACATGGCAGAATCTGGGAAGCATGAAGTTCATTGACAATGTCCAGTCCTTCTATTTTGAGCGCCAAGCCTTTCAGGATATGCAGAACAAATCCATCCTATGGCTCAAACCAATCTCCATGAGAGAGTTGGAAGAATTGCAGATCGACAACAGCAACGTAAGCCTGGAAGAATTTGTTGACCAAACCAATGCTGTGCTGCGGGATTTCTTGAAGGATCAATTGAATGACGATCACATCAAGAATTACATTGATTATACCCCTTGGCGGTTGAATGCGCTTGTCGAACTGATTGAGACCTGGACACAGATGAATGACGAGAACAAATTCCTGATGAGTATCACCGACGAAGAACTGGAAAACTATGTAAACAGCATCAACCAAAGCGGTATTGCCTTGACAGAGAAGATGCTAATAGGTTCTTGGGAAATCTCATCAACGGAAGAGAATTCATTGGTATGGGAATTCCGCAAAGACCACAGCTATTCCTTCGTCACTTACACTTTATCCGCTGTCAATCTTCCTTTTGCAAAAGGAAAGGTAAAAATCAGTGTTACCGAAGAAGGAACTTGGACACTGGAAGGGGATTCGTTGATCCGTGTGGCTGATTTGGATGCGATTGGGGTGGATATGGATGTCAGCAACCTGATTGCCACGACTGGGAAACAAGACCTTTGTGACAACTGGGCCAAAGGATACAAGGAGGATTTGCTGAATTATAATAGAGCCAACGGAAAGATGAATCCCAGGAACGCACGGCATGTCCGTCTCGATGCCTCTCACAACAAGATGGAACTGAAAGGAACCAGCATCACCCAGCAGGGCGAAGAGGTCCCAGTTACATTTTATCTAAAGCGCAAGAAAGTGTTCTAGTACAACAGACATAAAAAAATCATACTTTTACTGGGTTAATCAAATTTTTAATAAAATGTCAAGAGTTCTATCTATTTTGTTTTTGTTTTGCGCTTTAACGGGCTTTGCGCAAAAACCGCTTCTTACTTCGGAATGGGAACAGGGTTATCCTTACAACATGCTTTGTCCGGCCGATCCGTTTGAGAATTACGCCCATAGTTATGCTGGATGCCCAGCCATTGCCATGGGGCAGATTATCAATTATTTGCGAACGACACAAAACACCCGCTTTGACGATGGCGATGACTATTATTCAAGTTACGCCGGTCGCAATTTCCATATTGATGATGACTGGGAAACTTATTTGTTTCCTTCATTCCCTCAGCTGAACGTGATGTTGGATTCCGTCGATGCCTTTTTCCAACGTGGCGAGGAACTTTCCGACTCGTTGAAGGCCGCTGTGGTTTTTGCTTGCGGCACAGCCCTCACACAGGTCTATACAGCCTCGGGTTCTTATGGTTCCGGCACTTATTATGTGGATCAGGCATTTGAGGCTTATCAAAGGTTTGGCTTTAAGGATTGTGTGCTGTTTCGGGAACCCGATTCAACCATGTACGCCATTTTGATATCCAATTTACAGGACGGCTATCCTGCCCATCTGGCTGTTGAAAACCCTGCTGGAACGGTCGGACACAATGTCGTTGTGGATGGCTATCGCAAAGAGGATGGCAAGTTCCATATCAATATCGGCTATGGCGGCCCCTTGGATGATTGGTATGACATCCCTGACCCTAATTTTTTCTATGGTCTGACAAAGGTGGAGGGCATTATCTTGAACATCATTCCCGATACTGCGCCTATGTCCGTCCATGAGATGTCCCAACAACAGCCGCTTGAAGTATATCCAAACCCCGTTTACGATGTCCTCTACATCAACCATCTTCCTTGCGAAACGGTGGAATATGCCATCTTCAATGTTTTGGGTCAGAAGGTGACTTCGGGTTCCTGTAATGGGACCATCTCCGTTGCGGATTTGGAAAAGGGACTCTATGTTTTGCAAATCAAGGATGAAAAATTCCTTGAAACAGCTAAATTCATTGTAAAATAAAACGGCCGAACTAAAACACTCATAAGCATGAAAAGACTGTTGATCTTATTGCTGGCGCTTGTAGCCCTGCAGCTGAGCGCCCAAGACATAGCGCATTACAAAAAGGTAGTCAAGGAGTTGAGTTCTTCCAAATACCAAGGCCGTGGGTATGCCAAAGATGGTGCCAACAAGGCGGGAAAGTATCTTGCCAGGGAGTTTGCCAAAGCTGGTGTAGATAGGGTAATCTGTCAGCCATTTACCATCGACATCAATACTTTTTGTGGGAAGATGAAGCTTTGGGCAGACGGAAAGAAACTGACTCCCGGCGTGGATTATTCCATGCGCGAATACTCACCCGGCGTTCATGGTGAATTCCCAGTGTATCATGTGGATACAACGAATTTCGATCCCGAAAAGATGTATGCAGACTTGGCTAAACCCGAGTACGCCAACTGCCTTGTGGTTTGTGAGTTTTGGTTCGCCTATCGGCATGGAAAGGATTTTGCCCGTCTGCAAAAGGTGGGAGAGTGCACCAATTCCGGACTCATCCAAACCTGGACCTCACCTATCAAGTTTTATAAGGCATACGGCCATCGTGTAGTGGACAAGCCGATTATTTGGATGACACCTGAAGCTGTCGCAGGCATCAAAACCGTCAGGGCTGATATTGACAACAAGTTTTTGAAGGACTATGAGCTTTTCAACGTGATTGCCAAAGTAGAAGGCAAGAAGCATGACAGTTGCTATGTGTTCACAGCACATTACGATCATCTCGGCAACCTTGGCAAGCGTGTCTATTATGCCGGTGCCAATGACAATGCCTCGGGTACTGCTGCCATTGTGACGCTGGCTGCCTATTATGCCCAAAACCGACCCGAGTACGACATGTACTTCATTGCGTTTTCGGGAGAAGACGCCAACCTTAGAGGTTCGGAATACTATGCTAAGAATCCCTTGGTTCCGCTGGAGCAAATCAAATATCTCTTTAACTTAGATATGATTGGCGACAACAATCCTGTACAATACTGCGAGGTAAGTGACGAGGGCATGCGAGGCTATGAGTTGTTTGAGCGGATCAACGCCGAGAAGCATTATTTCAAGTCGCTGAACCGCGGAGCATTGGCTGCCAACAGCGACCATTATCCTTTCGCCGTGCGCCATGTGCCGTGCATCTTCCTTGAGAACCAAGAAGGCGATGCTTTCCCGTATTACCATACTATCTTTGATACATACAAGAATGCCGTCTTTGACAGCTATGAACCCGTTTTCAAGTTGGTGACGGATTTTGTGGATCGGTATTAACCGCCAAAATCATCGTAGAGGATGTTCTCAGGCGCTACGCCGAGGTTGTCGAGCATCTTGACCACTGCTGCACTCATCGGACCGGGACCGCACATGTAATACTCGATGTCCTCGGGAGCGGGATGATTTTTGAGATAGGTATCGAACATCACCTGATGCACGAAGCCAGCCGTGTAGGGGATGCCTACCGCATCGGCAGCGGGATCGGGACGATCCAAGGCCAAGTGGAAATGGAAGTTCGGGAAGTCTTTTTCGAGCTGACGGAAGTCATCCAAATAGAAGACTTCGTTCAAGGCACGGGCACCGTAGAAATAGTGCATCTCGCGGTCCCTGACATTCAAAGTGCGGGTCAGATGCATGATTTGAGCACGCAATGGAGCCATGCCAGCACCGCCGCCCACCCATATCATCTCGGGGAGTTGAGAGTTTAAAGTTGAGAGTTTGGAGTTGTCGTGTTCTTTTATGTGGAATTCGCCAAAAGGACCCGACATATAGACTTTGTCGCCCGGTTTCAGTGAGAAAATATAAGATGAAGCAATACCAGGATTCACATTCATAAACGGCGACTCGTTTTCCGTTCTCCGTTTTCCGTTTTCCGTTTTCTTAAAAGGAGGAGTTGCTATGCGAACAGTCAGCATAAACACATCGCCCTCGGCAGGATAGTTGGCCATGGAATAGGCGCGGATGGTCGGCTCGGTGTTGACACATCGCAGGTCGAAAAGCTTGAATTTTTCCCATGCTGGAAGGTATTCGGTTCCAATCAGTTCCTTGTCGAAATCGGCATAACGGAGGTTGAACTTCGGGATGCGGATTTGGGCATACGAGCCTGGGATGAAGTCCATGTGTGCACCTTCGGGCAGCTTCACCTTAAACTCCTTGATGAAAGTGGCCACATTACGGTTCGACACCACCGTGCATTCATATTCCTTGACATCGAGCACTGACTGCGGCACCAAAACCTTCAGATCCTCCTTGACCTTCACCTGACAACCCAAGCGCCAATGGTCTTGGATCTGCTTGCGGGTAAAGAAGCTGACTTCGGTAGGCAAGATGGTTCCACCGCCTTCCACCACACGGCATTTGCACTGGCCGCAGTTGCCTTTGCCGCCGCAGGCTGAAGGCAAAAACACATGCTCGTCGGCCAAGGTGGCCATCAGTGAGTTGCCTGGCTGCACTTCCAGCTCCTTTTCATCATTGATGGTGATCTTCACCTTGCCTTGTGGCATCAGCTTGTTGCGGACAAAAAGCAACAGTGCCACGAGCAACAATACGATGCCCAGGAAAACGGCGATGCTGACGATCAAGGTGGTGGAGAGATTCATACGCTTATAGTTTTATGCCCATGAACGCCATGAAGGCGATTCCCATCAGACCGGTGATTATGAATGAAATCCCCACACCTTGGAGTCCTTTCGGGATGTGGGAATAGCGAAGCTTTTCGCGGATGGCGGCGATGCCGACGATGGCTATCAGCCAGCCGATGCCTGATCCTAATCCGAACACGGCTGCCTCGCCGACATTACTGAAACCGCGCTCCTGCATGAAAAGCGAGCAGCCCAAGATGGCACAGTTGACAGCAATTAGGGGGAGAAAGATGCCTAAGGCGGAATAGAGCGAGGGACTGAACTTCTCAATCACCATCTCCAAAATCTGTACGATGGCCGCGATGATGGCAATAAAGAGGATGAAACTCAAGAAACTCAGATCGACCGTGGCCAGGCTTGGGCTAATCCAAGCCAAAGCCCCAGGAGCCAACAGGTATTTGTTGACCAAGTAATTGACAGGCACCGTGATCAACAGTACAAAAGTGACCGCCACGCCCAACCCGAAACTCGTCTTCACGGTCTTCGACACGGCCAAATAGGAACACATGCCTAAGAAATAGGCGAAGACCATGTTGTCCACAAAGACCGATTTTACGAACAGGTTGAAAAGGCTCATTTCGACTCGGTTTTGTTGTTGTTGATCCATATAATGATGCCGATGACAATCAAGGCCATGGGCGGAAGTATCATGAGACCGTTGTTTTGGTAACCGGCTTCGTAGAACGATTGTGGAATGACTTGGTAGCCAAGAAGGGTTCCTGAGCCGAAGAGTTCACGGAAGAAGGCCACGATGACAAGGATGAGACTGTAACCCAATCCGTTGCCCAAGCCATCCAGGAAAGACTCCCAAGGCTTGTGCGACATGGCAAACGCTTCCAAGCGTCCCATGACGATGCAGTTGGTGATGATGAGTCCTACATAAACAGATAATTGTTTGCTGACCTCATAGGCGAAAGCTTTCAAAAACTGGTCGATCAAGATGACAAAGGTGGCCACCACCACCAGTTGCACGATGATGCGGATGCGCGAAGGAATGCCTTTGCGTAGCAGTGAGATGATGAGGTTGGAGAAAGCTGTCACAACGGTCACCGAGGCCCCCATCACCAAAGCCGGCTTCAGCTGGGCGGTCACGGCCAGGCAGGAGCAGATGCCCAACACCAATACGGTGACGGGATTCGCTTTACGCAGGGGCTCAATGATGAGTTTCTTAAGGTTCATGCCAATAGTACAATTTCATTGTGTTGTCAATCATCTCTTTCACGCCGTTTGAGGTCTTGGTGGCACCCGTGATGGCATCAAACTCGACAGGGACATAATATCCGTCGCTTGAAATCTGCTTTCCTTTGAATTGGTTCCTGAACTTCTCCTTGGTGATTTCGCCGCCCAGACCCGGGGTTTCCGACTTGTGGTCGAAGATGGCGCCGATGACGGTCTTGCCGTCAGGAGCGATGGCAATATAGCCCCAGATGGGTCCCCAAAGTCCTTTTCCTTCCATGGGGATGACGCTGATGGTGTCGTTGACGAGATAGAGGGGAAGTTCTTCGTCAAGGAAGGTGATCTTGCCTTCGGTCACGCCTGCCGCCGAAAGGATCATGGTACGTTTTTCGTTCTCCTTGTTGCGCTGCTGGTAAGGCTGGAGCAGTAAAGCCGCCGTCGTGAGCAATGCTGCCACTACCATGACCAAGATGGTCGAGTAGAGGAAGATATAGCCGTTGCTGTTGATGTTTCTTTTCATTGGACGGTGGCTTTATGGTGAGCGATCAAGCGTTTTTTGCGTTTGGCGATGTTTCTTGCGATCACGCAATGGTCAATGAGCGGCGCGAAGCAGTTCATCAGCAGGATGGCGAGCATCATGCCTTCAGGATAGGCGGGATTGAGCACGCGGAGCATTACGGCAAAGATGCCAATGAGCAGTCCGTAGATCCACTTGCCGACATTGGTCTGGGCAGCCGTCACAGGGTCGGTAGCCATGAAGACCGCGCCGAACATAAAGCCGCCCATCAGGTAATGGTAGTAGAAGGGGAGCTGAAAGCTGAGAGTTGAGAAAAGGTTAAAAGTCAAGCCCATCAGGCCGCCGCCAAGGATCACGCTAAGCATGATGCGCCAGCTGGCGATGCCTGTGACCAGTAATAAGATGGCACCTAAAAGGATGGCGATGACGGAAGTCTCGCAAGTGGAGCCTGGAATGGTGCCGATGAACATGTCGAGAGGTGAGAATTGAGAGGTGAGAGTTGAAAGGTCGTCGCTGTGAGAGAGCAAACCTAAAGGAGTGGCACTTGTGATGGCATCGGTACCCCAGAGATCGGCGGCAATCCATACATTGTCGCCCGACATGCGAGTAGGATAGCTGAAGAACAGGAATGCCCTAGCTACTAAGGCGGGATTGAGGAAGTTCATCCCCGTGCCGCCGAAAGCCTCTTTGCCGATGATGACGGCGAAGGCCACCGCAATGGCAAGTTGCCACAAGGGCGTGGTGACGGGCACGATCATCGGTATGAGGAATCCCGTGACCAAGAAACCTTCGTTTACCTGATGGTGACGAATCTGGGCAAAGGAAAACTCGATGGTCAAGCCGACGATATAGGAGACCGCCAATAGCGGCAACATCCTTAAGAAGCCGAACCAGAAGCAATGCCAGAAAAAGCTGAAAGCTGAGAGCTGAGAGCTGAGCGTTGGGGAAACGACATGGTAATGCTGATAGCCGATGTTCCACATGCCAAACAGCATGGCGGGTATCAAGGCGAAAACCACCGTGATCATGGCACGTTTCAGATCGACCGCATCGCGCACGTGGCATCCTTTTTTGGTAACCCGATTAGGGGTGAAGGCAAAGGTCTTGAAAGCTTCATGGGTACTTCCCAACCAAACCCATTTTCCCTTGGGCTCGTTGCGTTCAAACCACTCCGCCAATCGGTTTAGTTTTTTGTTCATCCCACGCCCTCCTTTCTGATCTTTTCTAAGGCCTCACGGATGATAGGTTGGAGGTCGGTTTTAGAAGTGTCGATAAACTCGCACAGCGCAAAATCTTCAGGTTCCACCTCATAGATGCCCAGGTTTTCCATCAGGTCGATGTCGCCGATGATGCAGGCCTTGATGAGTTGGGTGGGGTAGATGTTAAAGGGGAAGACCCGCTCGAAATTGCCCGTGAAGACCAGTGGACGTTGGTCGCCATGGGTATTGGTATCGTATTTCCAGAAATTCTTTAAGCGCGGTAGCGTAATGCCAAAAGGTTTGAAAGTGCTTTTTGGCAAAAAGCCGCTGAGGAAAGTTCTGGAATAGCTGTATTTCTTGAATCCCGGCATCAGCCAGCCCATAAAATCGTAATAGTCGCCTTCGGGAAGGATGCTGAGCAGGCTGTCGTAGGCACCGATGAAGCCGTCGGTTGCGATCTGGCTACCGCTCAGGATGTTGCCTGAGATAATGCGGTTTTCCGTTATCGGAACCAGACTGTCCATCTTGGGATAGTCGGGGTTGAGCACCTGTTCGGAGACGATGGAAGCCATGCAGGCACCCGCCTTGACACGATAGTAATGCGGATTCTTGGTCTGCGGTCCAGCCACGGCAATCACCTTCTCAGGACGGTATACGCCGGTGCTGACCAGCTCGCCTAAAACCGCCACATCCTGCGGATTCATCGTCCAAACCACCTCGCCCTTGTTGATGGGGTCGATATGGGCGATTTGGGTGCCAATGTTGCCTGCTGGATGGGGACCTTTCACAAAGTGAGTTGAGAGTTGAGAGTTGAGAGTTGAGAGGTTTTGTGCGAGTTTTTGGTT
Source organism: Bacteroidales bacterium (assembly GCA_017549805.1). Taxonomy (GTDB): domain Bacteria; phylum Bacteroidota; class Bacteroidia; order Bacteroidales; family F082; genus Limimorpha. The sequence goes on along the minus strand of JAFYNJ010000017.1, from coordinate 81,972 downwards.
GGGACGGGAACAGACATGGACGGGTTTTCCAGTCATTTTTGCAAGGGCTTCGAGGCCTTTCTTGAACCACTCTTCACGTCCTTGAAGGGCGAAGTCGAAGTCGGGAGCCAAAGGAGCGCTGTCGAATGCGCTGACGAAGACGGCTTTTGGCTTATCATCTGGATTGGCTATTGTTCCGAAAGGTCGTTGGCGCAGCAAAGTCCAGAGACCGCTGTGAAGCATCAACACCTTGATATCATCAGCGGTTTTGGGTATTTCGAAAGAGACTGGTCTGGAGTCTTGTACTTCTTCCACCACCACGGCTTCCAAATGGCGTTTTTCACCTCTCACAATGGCTTTTACAATGCCGCTTACGGGTGAGGTAAAAAGGATGCGCTCGTCGTTTTTATCGCAAAACAAGGCGTCGCCTGTGGTTACCGTCTGGCCTTCCTCTACCAACAGGCGTGGCATGAGTCCCACGAAATCCGTCGGTTTCACGGCATGGAGGCGGATGCTGCGGGCATCAGTGATGCGTCTCTCAGCGGTACCGGCGATAGGCAGGTCGAGTCCTTTCCGTATGGTGAGCGTCTTTGCCATATTCAAGGAGCAAAAATAGTAAATAGTTGGCACCACAGCTATTATCTTTTTGTTACTTTTGCAAAAAATTGATCCTTCATTATGATCCGTTCCATGACTGGCTATGGCATAGCCGAAACCCTCCACCAAACCAAGAGAATCACCGTCGAGATCAGGACCCTCAATAGCAAGCAATTGGACCTTGCTTTAAAATTACCCAATGAGCTTCGTTTTGCCGAAATCGATTTTCGCAACCGTATCGGTGCAAAACTGCAACGCGGCAAGATCGATGCCACCATCACCATCGCCGACACTTCAGTGGATTCAATGAATCGTATTGATCCCGATGTGGTAGCGTCCTATCTCCGTCAAGTACAAGGAATCTCCGAAGAGCTTGGTATCGCGCCTTCTTCTGATATGGCCGCATTACTTTTCAGGATGCCGGGCATCTTCAATGCGCCGGAGCAAAGCTATGACGAGACTTTTGTGGCCAAGATCAATGAGACCATCGACCAAGCGTTGGACATGGTGGATGGCTTCAGAATTCAGGAAGGTCAGACACTCAAGAAAGATTTGTTGCATCGTGTGGAGCTCATCGTCGGACTGCTCGACCAAGTAGAGCCATACGAGAAATCACGTCACGATACCATCAAGCAACGCCTTTTGAAGAACCTTTCAGAACTGACTACTGAAGGGCAATACGATGAAAACCGTTTTGAAGCAGAACTGATCTATTATCTCGAAAAGCTTGACATCACCGAGGAGAAGGTGCGCTTGCGTCAGCATTGCAACTACTTCAATGAAAGTTGTGATGAGGATCAGGCGGGCAAGAAACTCGGCTTTATCAGTCAAGAGATGGGACGTGAAATTAACACACTTGGTTCCAAAGCCAACGAAGTCAACATCCAGAAATTGGTCGTCAAAATGAAGGACGAGCTGGAGAAGATCAAGGAGCAGGTTTGCAATATTCTATAATATCACTTTTTAGTTTTTTACTCCCCATGGCCAATTGTAAGGGCGCACTGGACGGACGGAATAACCATAGTACCGGGAACTGGTGACCATGGTGTTGGCAATGTTGTCAAGGTCGGAACTGATGCTGAAGCTCCACGCCTCAATGGGACTACTGCCAATTGAATTCAACCAATAATAGCCATAAATTCCCATGCTCCATGCGTTGGGTTCATCGCCAATGCGATCTCCGGCAGCGGGCAGGAAGATGCTGTTGCCGTTGCTGGCCTCGAAAAGAACGCCCTCCACACCATTGAGGGTAGTCCACGTGTGCGTGGTGTTTTGGTACAGTTCCTGCCATTGTTCCTTGGTCGGGATGCGCGGTCCTTTATTGGTATCGAAGTTGCACCAGCCGGCATCGTCGGCCATCATCAACATTGTTAGGGTGTCGGTGAAATGGTTGTAGCCGTAAGCGGGATCGTTGCAGTATTTGGTCAGCTGGTCGGCAGCTCCGTTGCAGTGCACATAATTCCCCCAACTGTAAGTGGATTTGGGTTCAATTTCTCCCCAAGCAAAGTAATCGCCCAAACCCTCAGGCTTGCGTGCTCCCACATTGCAGTTGGCCCACAAGGTCCGGCTCGGCAAACCGAGGTCGATGTATTCTTCCTTTTTCCTCATCACCACATCGTACTGCTGCGAGGCAATCCATCGGTCCACGCTGTAACCTTGCACGTATTCATATCCCGACTTTTCAATGTCAAGGCGATAGGAATAATCGTCATTGTGGTCAAACTTGATGGAATAGTGGCCGTTGGCATCCGTCTTTGTACCGATGCCTGTACCCACATAAAAGCCCATCAGGTTCATGCGTGCTATGCACATTAGGTCAATACTCACATTTTCAATGGGTTGTCCGTCTTCGTCGGTAATATTGCCGCTGATGGTGATGGTTTCGGGGGATTCATATACTATTTTGGTGCAAGAACTGCAAAGCAGCAGGACTGCGATCACTATGATGGATTGGATGGTTGTTTTCATAACTGTTTGGTTTTTAGTAGTTGAAATCATAGCCTAGTTGGATTCCGAATCGGGGCTCAAAGCCACCAAGCTCCCCTAACCAGGTGTTCGCTTTTTTGCTGGAAGTGGTGCCTGCATAGACCATTCCATAGATGTCTTTGTTGAAGTGCCATTTATAGCCCGCGGTGAATGAGAACCCATAGAGGTTTCTGACCCGCACGCGGTCTTGTGTCTCCATGTAGCGGTATTTGCCCAGGACGCCGTAGTTCACGCCGGCAAAGAGCCCTTTATAGACGTAGCCCTTCATGCCGACATCGAACCCTAGCCAGGGATTGCCACCGACGATTTCCAGACCGTCAAAAGTCCCTTGGTAGTAGGCGGTTCCGATGGCCGCATTGACGGAGATGTATTGATACCGAACTTCAGTTCCAATCCCTATCGTTCCTCCCAAATTGGTGTAATTCCCTATTCCGGCATACACCGAAGGCTTGATTTGCGCCATGGCACTACAGCTGCCCAGCAGCACCAAGGCGAGCAACAATCTCTTTATACTGCGTATTTTCATAACAATTGCTTTTGAAACACGGCAGCAAAAGTAAACAATAATACTATGTGTTTGTGGATCAGTCTTGTTAAAACTGTTTTAACAATTCAGTGATTGTTGCGGTTCGAGGCGTTTGTGTTTCATTGAAGCCACGCCTCAACCTCTTCGAGCTGCAAGGCCGGCACATCCATCTTGTTTTTCTTGCGCAAGCCATTGAGCTTTTCTCTTAATGCCGTTGCTTTTTCGTCCTTGAGTTTCTCCACGCTGGTATAGCCGTTGGCGCAGAGTACCTTGGCCCAGACCTCGGGAACGCCGATAGCCATGAAATCCTCGGGAGTGGCCACTTTCTGGACCTTTTCAGGACGCATCATCGGGAAGAGCAGCACCTCTTGGATGGTGGTCTGGCCAGTGAGCAGCATCACGAAACGGTCGATGCCGATGCCCATTCCGGAGGTCGGAGGCATGCCATATTCGAGGGCGCGGAGGAAGTCGTTGTCGATGACCATGGCTTCGTCGTCGCCACGGCCGGCCAGCTTCATCTGCTCCTCGAAGCGGTTGCGCTGGTCGATAGGGTCATTCAGCTCGGTGTAAGCGTTGGCCAATTCCTTGCCGTTAACCATCAGCTCAAAGCGTTCGGTCAGCTCAGGGTTATTGCGGTGACGTTTGCAGAGCGGTGACATTTCAACAGGGTAGTCAGTGATGAAGGTCGGTTGGATATAGGTGCCTTCGCACTTCTCGCCAAAGATTTCGTCAATCAACTTGCCCTTGCCCATGGAAGGATCAACCTCGATGTCGAGTTGCTTACACACGTCGCGCAGCTGGGCCTCGTCCATGCCTGTGATGTCAATGCCAGTCTTCTCCTTGATGGAGTCGATCATGGTGATGCGCTTGAAGGGACGCTTGAAACTAATCTCGTTATCGCCTACCTTCACGGTTTCAGTGCCTAAGACATCCATCACGCAGCGATGGATCATCTCTTCGGTGTAGTCCATCATCCAAAGATAGTCCTTGTAGGACACATATATTTCAAGGCCTGTGAATTCTGGATTGTGGGTGCGGTCCATGCCCTCGTTGCGGAAGTTGCGCGAGAACTCATATACGCCTTCGAAGCCGCCCACGATCAGGCGCTTCAGGTAGAGCTCGTCAGCAATACGGAGGTACATCGGGATATCCAAGGCATTATGATGCGTGATGAAGGGACGCGCCGTGGCGCCGCCAGGAATGGCTTGCAGCACGGGGGTCTCCACCTCGAGGTAGCCGCTCTCGTTGAAGAAACGTCGGATACTATCGATGATGCGAGTGCGGGTAATGAAGATGTCCTTCACCTTGTCGTTCACCACAAGATCCACATAACGCATGCGGTAGCGAAGTTCAGGATCGCTGAATTCGTCATACTTCACACCATCCTTTTCCTTGACGATGGGCAGAGGTCTCAATGACTTGCTAAGCACGGTCAGTTCCTTCACGTGGACGGAGATTTCACCCATCTGAGTGCGGAAGGCAAAACCCTTTACGCCGATGAAGTCGCCGATATCCAACAGGCGTTTGAACACGGTGTTGTACATCGTTTTATCCTCCTCGGGGCAGATCTCGTCGCGTTTCACGTAAAGCTGGATGCGGCCCTTCGAGTCCTGCAGCTCGCAGAACGAGGCGGCGCCCATGATGCGGCGGCTCATGATGCGGCCCGCCAAAGTCACTTCTTGAAACTGGTCGGGGTTGTTGTCATCAAATTGTTCGAGGATGTCCGTGGTGAACACATTCACGGGGAACGCGGCCTGCGGATACGGGTTGATGCCGAGTTTGTAGAGTTCGGCCAACGAATTGCGTCTGATTTGTTCCTGTTCGCTTAGCATAAGGCGTTGAAATTTGGGTGCAAAGATAATGTTTTTTTCATTACCGCTTTTCTCTTGAAAGAAAAGCGGTGTAAAAGTTCAAGGCCAAAAACGCCGGCCCACCGCACAGCCTCTCTAAGTGGGGAGCCTCAAGGCGGGGAGTGCCTTCGTTCCGAAGGCAAACGCTCCGCTTTCGCTCCGCGCCCCGCCCTGAGTCTCAACCCACTTAGTTCGGCTATTAGGCTTGCGCTGCTCCGGTTTTTGGCCGTGGCTCACGCGCCCATCCCGTGGCGGTGAGTCGTGCTTTATGGTAACGATAACAACCGTTCTTTCGCCTCTTGATCCCCTTGCTCCGCAGCTTTAGTGTACCACTCAACGGCTTTTTCAATGTCTTTTTTTACACCTCTTCCGAGTTCATAACACTCAGCGAGATTATATTGAGCTATGACGTTTCCTTGTTCCGCTGCCTTTGTGTACCATTCAATAGCCTTTTTGTAACTCTTTCTGACACCCTCGCCACGTTCGTAGCAGATGGCCAAATTGTTTTGTGCCCAAGGTTCACCTTGGTTAGCTGCTTTTAAATACCATTTAACGGCTTGCCTATGGTTTTTTTCAACGCCCAAACCATTTTTATACAAAACTCCAAGATGATATTGCGCCTTGTTAGATCCTTGTTGTGCTGCTTTCATGTACCATTCTACAGCCTTTTTGTAATTCTTTCTAACGCCATCACCGTATTCGTAGCAAACGCCCAAATTATGTTGAGCCCACATATTTCCCTGTAGGGCTGCTTTGGTGTACCATTTTACAGCTTGTCTATCATCTTGTTCTACTCCGTCACCATCCTTATAGCATCCAGCTAGATTGTATTGGGCGGTAGCAAAACCTTGTTTGGCGGCTTTCCTGATCCACTCAACGCCTTTCACGGGGTCTTTGTTAATACCATACCCATTCAAGTAGCAAATTCCAATATCGTTTTGCGACCATGAATCACCCTGTTCGGCGGCCTTAAAAAACCATTCCAGAGCCTTCGAGTAGTCTTTTTCTACGCCAGTTCCGAAATAATAACAGGCACCAAGATTCCATTGAGCACCCATGCTATCTTGTTCTGTCGCTTTAGTGTACCATTCTATGGCTTTGGCATAATCCTTTTCCACACCTTTCCCATGATTGTAGCATACGCCAAGGTTGTTTTGAGCGTCAGGATGCCCTTGCTCTGCGGCTTTAGTGTACCATTCAATAGCTTTTACGTAATCTTTTTCAACGCCTTTACCTTTTTCATAGTAATAAGCAAGTCGGCACTGTGCTTCTGCATCGCCTTGCTCGGCCAAAACTTTCAATTGTTTGGCGGACATATCCGAATAGGGATTGTTCTTTTTTATAGTGTTTTTCATGATTTTAGGCTTTAATATTCCACGAAATGCAATTCAACGCACCGCCTCTCCTGATGGCTTCCAACGCTGGTATGCCGACCACATTACAACCAGGCAGAGCATTGCCGATTTGTTCCAAAGCTTGCTCATCTTCTTCAAGTCCTAATTGCGGAACGATAACCAGGTCCCCAATTTGCAAGAAATTAATGTAGGCCCAATTGCGAGCGTGTTGTAGTTTGGTTTTGTACTTCAAAGGGATGATCTCATAGTGCTTTTCTAGCGCCTTGCAAAAACGGCTATAGTAGTAGGGTGAGATGTCTTCGTAGTTCGTCAAAAGGACTTTGCCATCGCCAGCATAATGGACGATGCCGTCGCTATGGCCATACTTCTCTTGGTGATCCCAAGGCAGAAACAAAAGATTGCACTGAAAAGCCTCTTTCAGAATCTCTTCGACTTTTGCATGTGATATATTCTTGTTCTCGACAAACACCTTTTCCGTCATTACTATGGTGTCACCACTTTTCACCACATTGCCGCCATCCAACACAAGGTCAATAGAGACAGCGTTTTGCAATATGTGTTCAAGATGATTTACACCAGCATGAAACACTTCTTTGGTGTTGGTTTGAAGCCAAAATGCGTCTTTCAAATAGTTGGGTGTGTATTTATAGAATACAAAGCGATCTTCTTCAATTTGAATGGGCATAAAATCGCGGCACCAGATGTCTTTGGTTCCAGATAGGTAAGCATACGGAACCTCATGTTTCCGCAACGCATCAATGATATGAGCGTTCAGAACTGGGCATTTCACGGGCAGGAGGTTGGAGAAATAGACTGTGTTGGTGAGGCGGTCGGTGAGCATATTATTTATGTTTTGGAATTACTAATGCCGAATCATCCAGGAATGCACCTGGGATTTGTTCGATGAAATCAAATAATATCTCCATTATTTGTCCTAACTTATCATAAGGAAACAAGATGCCGGCGGAATCAAGGTGATTTTGTATAGAAACACACGCGTCGTCAAAATACACATCATTACCGAAGCCTACTTCCTCATCCCAGTAAATCGCAAATCCTTCATTGATTTCATCCCAAATCTCGTCAGGAAGTTTAATATCAATCTTGCTTAAAACGACTTTGCGCAAGACGGGTTCGGAAAAAGCGTTTTCCATTAAAGGTGAAATCAATTCTTTAGTTTTTGTCATTGAATCTGTCTGTTTTGTATGAACTAGTAGATGGGTTTAATTTGCCTGAGTTCTTGTTTAATGCAATCTTTTTGGTTTTTAAGTTGTCTCTATTTGCGACATTGAGGTATCTGTTGTCATAAAAGCAAAGGTTTAATGGATGTTCTTTACTCATTGCGATTTCTTTTTCTGCTTCCGTATCTTTTTCTCCCAAAGAGCGATATGTTTTCTTGATATTCTCTTTATTACATGCTGTTTTTAGGTCATTTATTTGGGGCATTTGTCCACCTTTGCATTCATTAAGCATTTTCAACATACAGTTCCATGGTCCAGCTGTGATTTTATCCTCTTCATCTCTTATTGCTCTAATAAGAATACCACCAAATTTTGCTTCATCATCTAGTTTTTCTTCATCATAAAAGCTTTTAAAGCAAATATCTACACCGCTTAAATGAAAAAACAAATCAGTTGCTTCAGCTTTTCTCGGATAGGTTACTCTATTCCATGTTTCATTCCAATTATCTTTATCCCAATAATAGAACTCTATCTCGGCAAAATAGAATTTTTTTCCATTGCAATTGATACAATGGTTACAAAATAGTTCTTGTGCAATTTCTGAACATTTGTCTTGAAATTCATCCTTTGTTAGTTCCTCAAAGGGATTTTCCATCATTTTTTTTAGATTTTCCATGTTTTTAATGTTTGTATTAAAACTTTCATCTGCAAAGATATTCGGAAAAATCTGCACTACCAAATCTATTTTGTGAAAAATTGTTAAATGTTCATAAATATTTATATATAAATAATAATATCATTACTTATAATTAAAACAATAATAATCACATCATTGATTTCAAATGATATTTGCTTCCTAAAACACCATTAGAGAGTGCTTAGAATCATGTATTTAAGCACGACTTACCTCACCGGGTTGGGTGCGTGGGCCGCGGCCGACATGCGGGGCGGCGCCTGCCCAAAGGGAGGACTAAGGGCTTGAGCGTCAGGAGCGGTGCGACGCGTTAGCGGAGCGTTTGCCTTCGGAACGAAGGCACTCCGCGACATGACGCTCAAGCCCTTAGGACGACCGTGCGGTGGGCCGATCATGTCGGCCTTGAACTTTTCCACCGCTTTTCTTTCAAGAGAAAAGCGGTAATGAAAAAAACATTATCTTTGCTCTCTGAAACACCACCCTATGCAATTCAAAGACGTCATCGGCCAAGAGGAAGTGAAACACAAGCTGATCCTCAGTGTGCAAGAGAACCGTGTGCCTCATGCGCAGCTGTTTCTGGGACCTGAGGGGAACGGAAAACTGCCACTGGCGTTGGCATACGCACAGTATATCCTGTGCCCACACCGGACGGCGACAGATAGCTGTGGCGTGTGCCCGAGCTGCCAGAAGATCAGCAAACTGACGCATCCCGACTTGCATTTCGTGGTGCCTTCCACGACGACCAAAAGTGTAAAGAGCAATCCTGAGTCAGATCTGTTCATGGCTGAATGGCGCGAGTATGTGACTCAAAAAGAAGGTTATGTGGACGCTTCCTCATGGTATGAGTTCCTTGAGGTGGAGAACAAGCAGGGCTATATTTCGGTACGCGATGCGGCGACGCTCCTGCGTAAATTGAGCTTCAAGGCCTACGAAGGCGAATACAAGATTGCCATCATCTGGATGGCGGAGAAGATGCGTGTGGACACGGCCAACAAGCTGCTGAAACTGCTAGAGGAACCGCCCGAGAAAACGCTTTTCATCTTGATTGCCGTAGACCAAGAAGAGCTGCTAACCACCATTAGGTCGCGCACTTCGTTGGTGAAAGTGCCTCGTCTTGAGCAAAAAGATCTCAAGAACGCATTGATCCAAAAGTTAAACTGCACCGAGCAACAAGCTTCGGATGCCGCCATTGTGGCGGATGGCAACTGGATCAAAGCTGTCGAATTGGTGAAAGATGAAGAGGATCAGAAGTACTACTTCCGCACCTTCCAGCAATGGATGCGATTGTGCTTCAAGGCAGCCATCAGCGAGCTGATCGACTTCTCGAACAACATTAAGAGCATTGGTCGCGAGCGGCAAAAGCAATTGCTGGATTATGGATTGAACATCGTTCGCAACTCCTTGCTGTTCAATAACAACTTGGCTCAGTTGGTGATGCTTCCCGAAGAGGAAAAGAAGTTCAATTCAGGGTTTGCACCGTTTGTGAAACCGGCCAATATCATCCAAATAGCTGACCTTTTGGAAGAGGCTTCGCGACAAATCGAACGCAATGGCTACGCACCGCTGATTTTCCTCGATGTCAGCTTCAAGATGACTAAGCTATTAAGAATGCGATAGCCACCTCTCACCTTTCATCTCTCACCTCTCAAATACCGATAAGCCTTTTCCGGCATGAAATGACGTACATCACGCCCTTCTTTCAAACACTTTCTGATGAACGTTGACGACACCTCGATAATAGGGGTTTCAAGTACCTTAACATGTGGATGGTTCAGCAAATCCCCGCCATCGTAACCCTTGCGCGGAAACACTAACAATTCATACCCGTCCAATATGGCCTGGTATTCTTTCCATCGTGGCAATCCTTGCAGGCTGTCCATGCCGCAGATAAACACGAACTGATCTTCGGGAAATTGTTCGGACAAAGCCCGCAAAGTGTTAATGGTATAAGAAGGTTTGGAGAGTCCGAACTCAATGTCGGAAGCCTTCATCCGAGGATCGTCGCCGATGGCCAATTCCACCATCTTCAGTCGGTCGGCATCATCCATCAGATCTTCTTTTTTCTTCAAAGGATTCTGGGGCGACACCACAAACCACAGCTCGTCGAGGTCGGAGAACTCCACAAGGTAGTTGGCCAGCATCACATGCCCGTGATGGATGGGATTGAATGAACCGGAATATAGGCCTATTCTTCGCATGGCTCCTCTTGTTCCAAAAAGTCGGAGACGGCTTTGAGGATGTCGGCCTTGGCGGTCTCTAGATCATCGTTGATGATGGTGGTGTCAAATTTGCCTTTGGCGAAATCCATCTCCCATTGGGCCTTTTCCAAGCGTTTCTCGATTTCTTCCATGGAGTCGGTGCCACGGTTTACTAAACGCTCACGAAGCACTTCAATGGAAGGTGCTTGGATGAAAACGGATAAAGCCTTGTCGCCGTAGAATTTCTTGATGTTGGTGCCACCGACCACATCCACGTCAAAAGCCACATGGTTGCCTTCTTCCTGCATCTTCTCGACAACGGCCTTCAAGGTGCCATAGCAGCGTCCCGGATAGACCTCCTGCCATTCTAAGAACTCATCGTTTTCAACACGTTGCATGAATTCCTCAAGACTGATGAAATAGTATTCCACGCCATTTTGTTCCTCGCCACGCGGCGCTCTCGTGGTGGCCGATACCGAAAACGCGATATTGGGAATTTCAGACCGGAGATGGTTGACGAGGGTGGTCTTTCCCGATCCCGACGGGGCAGAGAAGATCAAGAGTTTTCCTTTTTTCATGATGTGGAATAATGTTATTTGACGATGAGTTTTTGCCCGATTTTCAACGCTTTTTTCGCACTGATGCCATTCAACTTGCAGATCTTAGACACGGTGGTGCCGTGTTTCTTGGCGATTTTGCTCAAGGTGTCGCCTTTTTTGACTTTATAGTAAACATGCTTTGGCGCAACTTGTGTCGAGGCGACCTTTGACTCATTATCGCTTTGCCCTTCGTGAGAATAGATGCTGAAATAGTGCTTTTTTAAGGTGAAAACAGTGTCGCGCAAGGTGTTGTTTTGGAAGTCAAAGATGCGCTCGGGATCGAATGACTGTCCCATGTAACGGGTTTCGAAGTGGAGATGAGGTCCGCTGGAATGTCCCGTGGTGCCGCAATAGCCGATGACCTCACCTGCCTTTACGACATCGTCGGTCTCGACGAGATATTGGTTCAAATGGGCGTAATAAGTCTCCAGACCATTGGCGTGTCTCAACACCACCACATTGCCGTAACCACCCGTGAACTTGGTGGGAAGGGCGACGCGTACGATGCCGTCGAAGGCGGCATAGATGGGCTCGCCAATAGGGATGCCTATATCAATGCCTTGGTGTTGACGGCCCCATCTCATCTTGTAGGTTGAAGTGGTGCGGCCATAACCTGGAATATGCCATCCGTGTACTGAGTCGCAGAGAACCAAATCCACCTCTTCAGGCAATTCCTTGACGTTGACATCGTAATAAGCATGAACATGGTCGGTCATCCAATGGTCGTTGACGATGAAGTCGGGCAGATCGGGCTTGGGAATGTCGAGATAGAGCCACGATCCGTTGTCGAACAAAATCACTTTTTGGTATTTGTTGGCAGTGCTTAAGGTGTCAAAAGGCACGGGAATGCCGCCGCGGGGATGAATCCCATCCTCGTTTTCATCTTCGTCAAGATCATCCTCGTCTTGGCATTCGCTTTCAAAAATATAGACAGTATCGTGAACGATAACGGTTTTTTTGCTGAATATGCGCTTGAACCAAGGCTCCTTGGCAATGGTGTCCTGCTCATGCTCCTGGGCGAAAAGTGGAATGGCAAAGAGGACGGAAATCAACAATATGAATAGCTTTTTCATGAAGGATCGAATTGAAAAAGCAAAGATATACAAAAAATTCGAAATCAGTCCTCGGAAATTTCACTTAAAGTCTTCCTGTAAGTCGAAAAAACATTGGCTCGTGAGATATAGCCTAAGTATTTCCCGTTTTCAATCACAGGGATGTTGTATTTTCCGGAGACTTGGAATTTTTTGACCACCGCCTCCATGGAGTCTTCGGGATGGATGAGGTATTCTGGGATGACAGTGAACTCCTCGATAGGCTGAGGATAAAGGGTTTGGTCGAACATCACGCTGCGGATATCATCAAAAAGCACATGCCCACAGAAGGTGCCGTCCTTGTCTACTACGGGGAAGATGTTTCTCCTTGAGGTGGCGATGACGGGAATCAGGTCGCCCAGAGTGGAACCTCGCTTGATCTTGCTGAAGTTGGTCTCTATCAGGTTGTTGATGGTCATCATGCTGAGCACGCTGACATCCTTGTTATGGGTCACTTCCACACCCTGTTCGGCAACGGAATTGGTGTAAACAGAGTGTTTGAAGAAGATCCTGTTGACGAAATAGGAGAGGGCCGAAACGATCATAAGGGGTACGATAAGGGCGTAACCATTGGTTATTTCCGCGATGAGGAAGATGCCCGTCAAAGGAGCATGCAACATGCCCGCAATGAGACCGCTCATGCCGACCAAGGCGAACTTGGCGGGATCCAACTCGCCGATACCGATATAGTTTACCGTCAAGGCGAAGAATAGGCCGGTAAAAGCGCCGATAAACAGGGCGGGAGCAAAGGTGCCTCCCACGCCTCCCGCGCCGAATGTCAAGGCAGTGGCAAGGGCCTTTAATAGGATGAGCCCGGCAAGCAGTACCAAAATGCTCCATCCGTGTTGCTCCCAACCGGAGAAGATGGGATTCTCATAAATGGGGCTGTAGTCGCCGCGAAGGGCCGCGTTGATGGCATCGTAGCCTTCGCCGTATAACGCTGGAAAAAAGTAAATCAGCAAACCCAACAGGATAGCACCAATCAGGAAACGCTTCCAAGGCGAGGCGATCCTCTTGAATCGTTTCTCCATGCCGAAAGTTACCTTCAGGAAATAGGCCGAAATGAGACCAACGAAGATGCCAAGAACGATGTAGTACAAGGCATTGCCCGGGATGAATCCTTCGGAGATGAGTGCATGGTATTCAACGGCTTGCCCTAAGAAAAGGTAAGAAGTCAGAATGGCCGTGAAGGAGGAGCAGATGATGGGGATCAATGCGCCTAAGGAAAGGTCGATCACCAAGACCTCCAGCGCGAAGAAAATGCCTGTCATGGGGGCTTGGAAGATAGCGGCCAAAGCGGCTGCACCGCCCATGCCGATGAGCATGACCACCTGCTTGTATTCCAGTTTCAGCCATCGTCCGAGATTGGAGCCGATGGAGGCTCCCGTCGATACTGATGGACCTTCCAAACCGACGGAACCACCAAAGCCTACCGTCAAGGCACTGGCGATGATGGTGGACCACATGCTGTGCTTGCTTACCTCACCTTTCTTCTTACGAATGGCATACAGGATGCCTGGGATGCCATGGCCGATCTCCTTTCTCAGAATAAACTTGCAAAAGCAGATGGTAAGCAGGATGCCGATGGCAGGAAACACAAAATACAGCAGGTCGGAATACTGGAAATGGATGCCCAACACCAGGTCGCGGATGCCGTGGGCCGACTTCTTGATGACAATAGCGGCCAGTCCCGCCAAGAAACCCGTCGGGATGCTCAACAACAGCATGAACTGCTGGTTCGTCAGATGCGATTGACGCCAGGTGTTGAAACGGTCGATCCAGTTGCTGAAGCGCTGCTTCGTCACATTGCTCGTTTTTTTCCGACCGCTAAAATAGAAAAACTTTTCTTATCTTCGCACCATTATTGTTTTATACCATGAAAATTGTAAGCTACAACGTCAACGGCATCCGCGCCGCCATCGGCAAGGGATTGCTGCAATGGATCAATGACTATCAACCCGATGTGCTTTGCTTTCAGGAATTGAAGGCCACACCCGACCAGATACCTTTGATGGATTTCGAAATGATGGGTTATCATCACTATTGGTTTCCTGCACAGAAAAAGGGCTATAGTGGCGTTGGAATGATTACCAAGGTCAAGCCAGATAGGGTGGTCTATGGCATGGACAATCCGCTCTACGACAACGAAGGCCGTTTCTTGCGCGCCGACTTTGGCGATCTCTCGGTGGTCAGCGTCTATCACCCCTCTGGTACTACGGGCGATGAGCGTCAAGCTTTCAAGATGGTGTGGCTCGACTTCTTCCGCCAGTATGTGAACCAACTTCGAAAGGAACGTTCGCAATTGGTGCTTTCTGGTGATTATAACATCTGCCACGAGGACATCGACATCAACAATCCAAGGAAACATGACACATCATCAGGCTTCTTGCCCGAGGAACGGCAGTGGATGACCGATTTCCTCAGCGACGGCTACATCGACAGCTTCCGCCATTTGGTGAAGGAACCCAAACGCTACAGCTGGTGGAGCTTCCGCGCCAACGCCCGTGCCAAGAACCTTGGCTGGCGCATCGATTATCATATCGTTACTGAAAACTTAAAGGAGAACATCAACGGCGTTGACATTCTCCCTGAGGTAATGCACTCGGACCATTGCCCGGTCGTGCTTGACTTGAAGTAGCCCCACTAGGACTCGAACCTAGATTTAAAGTTTAGGAAACTTCCGTTCTATCCCTTGAACTATAGGGCCAGGCGTTCAAGCTGCAAAAATACACTTTTTCCTGCAGCTGTTTCAAAAATTAGTAGTATTTTTACACTCTTAAATCTGAATGCTATGAATCGATTGAAATCGTTTTTCTTCATAATCACAATCTTGGCGATGGGTCTTGGCGTCTCCGCCCAGGAAGGAGTCGGCATCGGCAACTGGCGCACGCACATGCCCTATCGGAATGTCATTGATGTGGAGTTGCTCGGCTCGAAGGTTTATGCGGCCACCAATTACGAATTGTTTACATACGATAGGGAAGACAATTCCATCCAAATCTTGAACAAGATCAACGGCTTGTCGGACATCGGGATTTCGACTATCCGCCGCAACGAAACGCTCGATCTCCTGATGGTCGCCTACACCGATGCCAATATTGACCTCATTGACAAGCAAGGGAATGTCTTTAACATGAGCGATATCAAAGACAAGAACATTCTTGGAAACAAGACCATCAATAGCATTGTGTTCAAGGGAAAGTTCGCATACGTTGCCTGTGGATTCGGAATCGTTGTCTTTGATTTGAGCAAGCAGGAGGTTAAGGATACCTATTACATTGGTCCAAACGGGGATGCTGTGAATGTCACCGACATTGCCTTTTATAAGAATCGCATCTATGCCTCCACCACCAGCGGTCTGTACTACGCTGATGAGAATAGCAACAATCTGGCCGATTTCTCGTCCTGGTCGTTCGATTATTCATTGATACACCCTCGTCTCAACTATAATGAGATGGAGGTCTTTGGCGAGAAGCTGCTTCTCAACTATTCCGACGGGACCTTTGATGCGGATACTTTGTTTGTTTATGATGGTGTCCGATGGAGCTATTTTGACAAATCGTTTGTGACCAATCGGCAAGAGATAAGGGCTTGCGGCAACAAGCTATTGATCTCTGGATACTACAATGTTTTTATCTATGACCAGTCACTTCAACAGATCGACCGTATCTTTGGCTGTGGCGGAACTTTGTATCCCAATGCCGTCGCGATGGATTCGGAAGGAGTTTATTGGATTGGAGATAAGCTTCGTGGAATGATTCGTGCGAGGGATAGTTGGAACTATGAGGAAATCCAACCCAACGGTCCCTACAGCAAAGGCGTTTTTGAACTCAGCTCATTCGGAAAGCATGTATGGATTGCCACAGGAGGTCATGCTCCTGATTGGTCGAAGCTCTATTCCAAGGATGGCGTTTGCCATTTCGACGGCAATTGGTGGACCAACCTGAACAGGAAGACGGTTCCTGTTCTTGAAGAAGACAATATCAACGACTTCATTTGTTGCGCAACTGATCCCATGGACACCACGGTCACATATGTCGGGACCTGGGGCTATGGTGTGCTGAAGTTCAAAAGCAATGAGTATGTCACGCGTTACGATAATACCAACAGCTCACTGGAAGCTTGGACACAGGACCAGCGTTACGTCAACATTAGCGGGTTGGCGTTTGACAGCCACGGCAACTTGTGGGTGGCCAACTCGGGTGCCAACAACCTGCTTTCGGTCATGGATAGAAACGGCCAGTGGCACTCCTATAACTTCGGAGGCACCAATAGCGGTATCGACATCGCCAACATGATCATCGACGGTTACGACTACAAGTGGATCCTGCGCCGTTCGGGCAGCGATGATAAGATCATTGTATTTAACGACAATGGGACATTGGACAATATCGGTGATGATCAAGTGAAGGCACTGCGTTGTGTTACCGGTCAGGGAGGCATTTCCGGCTCAGCGGCGAACTGTCTTGCTGTTGACCGCAACGGTGCTGTTTGGGTTGGTACGGATAGCGGTCCCTGCTACTTCTCGGATTCGAGGAAGCTGTTCAATTCGGACCAGTATGACGCAAGTGTGGTGTTGGTGCCGCGTAACGATGGCACGACCAATGCGGATCCGCTTTTCAATGAAATCAAAGTGCTCAGCATTGCTATTGACGGGAACAACAACAAATGGTTTGGTCTTGAGTCGGGGGTTTATGAGCTGGCGCCCGATTGCAAGACGGAGTTGCTGCATTTCAATACCGACAACAGTCCATTGTTGGATAACTCGGTGAACACCATGGTGATCAATGATGACGGCGAGGTGTTTTTCGGAACAGATTTGGGTGTCATTTCCTATAGGGGTTCAGCCACCCCAGGTGGGACGACCAATACTGAAGTGGTGGCCTATCCCAATCCGGTTCGGCCTGGTTACAGCGGTTATGTGGGCATCAAGGGCTTGGTTGAGGACGCCTTGGTCAATATTACCACAATTGACGGTGCTTTCGTGACGCAATTGGTTGCGGAAGGCGGTCAGGCCGTTTGGGATTGCACCACAGTGGACGGAAGAAAAGTCCAGCCAGGCATTTATCTGGTGTTTGTAAGCACTTTGGAGGGTAAGGAACGCTTTGCCACCAAAATCCTTATCATGAACTGATGGACGACAAGATTCAAGGCTTTGTCCTGCAATCCATTCGATATGGTGACACCAGTCTTGTCGTCAAGGTGTACACCTTAAACGGCGGCCTTCAATCCTATATGGTCAAGGGTGTGAGAGGCAAGGCTTCGCGAAACCGTGCTGCTTTTTTCCAACCCATGACATTCCTTCGTTTTGTACAAAGCGGGAAGCCAAGCCAAAGTGGACTTGCCTATCTGAAGGATCCTGAGGTGCTTTATGCCTATCAGTCAGTGCCTCTTGTGATGAACAAGAGCGCCATTCTCATGTACCTGTCCGAGTTGCTGTCGCATACCTTGACGCAGCAGGAGAGAAACGACGGTTTGTACCAATTCGTTTACCAGTCGATGGTTTGGCTTGATCTTGTGGAAGCTGGGTATGCCAATTTCCCGTTGTATTTTACCCTGGAGTTAAGCAGGTTTTTAGGTTTCTATCCGCAGTCCAACTATCATGAGCATGCGTATTTCGACATGATGGAAGGCCAATTTGTGAGTAGCATTCCGCCACATCCTTATTATTTTGAGCAGGGTGAAAGCCGGATGCTGTCCCAGTTGTTGAACCGGGGTATCGACGACCTTGCGTTGTTGGCGATGACTGGTTTACAGCGCAACGCGCTTCTTGACGGCATAATAACATTCATGCGACTGCACGCACCCGTTCTCAAGGGGTTGCAGTCGCATGAGGTCTTGAAGGAAGTCCTTCGTTAATTATTTCAAATTAAAGGAAGTTTGTCCGACCAGGTTGTTGTTGTCGTCATAGACGTCAACAAAATAATAGCCGGGAAGCATTTCTCTGTCTGAAGGCTTGACGTAATAGGCGCGAACCTCTTTCTCCTTGTTGTCATAATTCACATGGACTTTCTCGGTATATTGGAGCATTTCACCGTTGTACTTGAAGGCGTATTCATCGCCTGTGCCTTTGCAGATGATGTTTTTGGAAGGATCGGCGATGCGCAGGTAGAAGTCTTTCGGACCCGCTTGCACCAAGTCGTTTTGTCCGACGGTAAATGTCACGCGAATGCGTTCTGTTCTTCCAGCCTTGTCGGTCTCGGTTTCATGGCTGCCACCTTTGAAGCGCACTGCGTCGGCGGAAAGGTTGTAGATGCGCAAGACGGTTGCCAGGTTTACCTTGTTGGTCAGCTCTTCTTTTTGGCGCTGGAGATTCCTGTTTTGTTTGCGCTCCTCTTGAACCTCTTCCCTGATCCGTTCGTTTTCAGCCTTCAGTTCCTGGTTTACGACATACAGTGAATCCAATTGGTGGACATAGTTTTGTGAAATGGCCTGGAGCTCCGACACTTTCTTCTTGATTCTGTTATAGTCCCACTGTGAATCCAGCAGTTTTTTGATTTCTATGGCATCGGCTTGAATGATACTGTCTTTCTCTGCCAGTTGGACGCTCAGTTCACCATAGTTTTCTTTCAATTCATTGTGAACGCGAAGCAGACTGTCAACCTCGGCTTGGAAATCAGCCCTTTGTTGCTCTTTCTCGTTTTCCAGAACGCTAAGATCGCCTTTGAGGGAAATCAGCCAGCAAGACAGCCCGATGATGATGAGTGCCAAGACGCCTATGATGGCGTAAATCCATCCTTTGGACTTTTTTGACGAAGCTCTTTCTGTGTTCATTTTGTTTGAAGTCTTATTAGTTTAACAATTGCATTCTCATAATTGTTTTTCATACACCGGTTCAACCTTGGTGCGGGCGATGTTGATGGGCAAGTAATGCCCCACGGATTCGATATGCACAATCAGGCGCTTTTTATTGCTGAATGAAACCAAACGCCCTACAAGCCCCATCATCTCACCTCGTGTGATCCTAACCAACTGCCCTTCGTGTAGCTCCGTGTTGTCGATTGTTTGATCGTCTTCGGTAAAATCCTCACAATACTTTTTGATGGCATTGATTTGGTTTTCTGGAACGACGACTGCCTCTTTTTCGAAACACACGAACCTGGTTGCTCCTGGTATGGACACAATGTCATAGTAGTTTTTCATGTCGGTCCGGACAAACAGGTAGGATTTGAACAATGGTTCCTCCACCTTTTTTATCCGATCACTCCAGTATTTCATTCTCGTGACGAGAGGGAGGTAGGCTTCAATGCCCATGTCGCTCAGTCGCGCATATACCTTTTTCTCGGCTCTTGAATGAACATACAGCGCATACCATGGCAATTTGTCAGGATTCGCCATAATCAGCTGCTATGATGGTGTCTTCTTTTTTTCTTCTTTCCCTTACTGCTATCGTCATCCGAGTAATAGCCCTCGTTCTCCTCTCCGTATCTTCCATGTCGGCCATAACCGTAGCCGTAAGCGTATCCATAGCCGTACCCGTATCCGTATCCATAATTGTACTTGCCGTAGCCGTACCCGCCTTCTTGGTGGATGCCGTTGACAACGATGTTTACTTTCAAGCCGCGACTCTCAATATCCTTGATGATGCTTTCGAAAATGTTCTTGTCGGTGGTGCCTTGACGAACGATGTAGATGTTGGCATCGGAATGCTTCATCAAAAGGAATGCATCGGTTACAAGACCCAAAGGAGGCGTATCAATGACGATGTAGTCGTATCTTTCCCTGATTTCTTGGAACAATTCATCAGTACGCTTGGAGGCAATGAGTTCCGCTGGGTTGGGCGGAATTGGTCCTGAAGTAATGATGTCGAGGCTGTCGATCTTTCCTGAAGGTTGGATCACTTCGTCCAATGAATTCTTATTGCTTAGGTAGGAACTCAAGCCGATGCTGTTCGACAAACCGAACTCTTGGAACAATTTGGGTTTGCGCAAGTCGAATCCGAGGAGCAGGGTCTTCTTTCCGTACAAGGCGTAAATGGAGGCGATGTTGATGCTGTTGAAGGTCTTTCCTACGCTCTGCATGTCGCCGGTGACCAAGATGGTGCTTTTTTCCTTGCCTTGGGTAATGAAGTCGATGTTGGTTCGGATCGAACGGAATGCTTCGGCAATGGGTGACTTGGGGTTGTCAATGACCACAAGGGGATTGTTTCCGCTAACTTGTCCAATTTGTCCAATAATCGGGAAGTTGGTGACGTTTTCGATGTCTTTCTTGCTCTGAACCTTGACGTTGAAGAAGTTTTTCAGGAAAAGGATGAGAGCAGGGATCAACATGCCAATGATTAATGCCACCAGTAAGTTCATCATGTTTCTTGGGGCAACTCGCAGGGAACGTTGGTAATTGGCGGGATCAATGATTTCGTTGTCGGCAGTGTTCGAAGCCTTGATGATTTGGGCTTCAGCGCGACGCTGCATCAAATAGTTGTAAGTCTCCTGACTCAAGGTGAACTTACGTTGGTATCCCACCAAAAGTCTTTCCTTTTCGGGAAGGTTCTTGGCTTCGTATTCAATCTTTCTGATGCGTCTTTCGATGTCATTGAGGTTGTATTGAGCGTTTTCAACCAAGTTGTTGATGTTCTCAAGCAAAGTTTTCTTGGTGGTAACGATCTGTTCGTCGATTTTGACAATGGTGGGGTGCTGCTCCGTCATGGTCATGAGTTGCGTGGCCCTGGTTTGGTTGAGGTTGACCAAGTCTTGGACAAGTTTGTTCAACAGCGGGTCGTTGATGCCCATGGCCGAAGGGGCGGCAAGGTTTTCGGGATTGTCGATGTTGGCAATCATGTAGGACTGCAGTCGCTTGTAGTACTGCATGTTCACCAGCATGGTGGCATGATCCTGCTCCAGTTTTTGGAGGGTTGTGATGACTTGCTGCGATTGTGCGTTAAGGTTGGTGAGGTCGTGCGAAGCACGGAAATCCTGGAGTTCGATCTCAGCACGGTCCAACGATTTCTCTGTCAACTCCAACTGTTGATCGATAAACTCGATGGTATTTTCGGAAACCTTGTTCTTTGTTTCCAAACCGCGGTTGACATACTCCGCCATCAACGTATTGATGAATTCCACCATTTTCTTGCGGTTGGGGCCGACCATTGAAATGGAAACAATGGAAGCCTGCTTGCTGATGCTGGAAGCCGAAAAGTTCATGCGATTCACCAAGGTCAGGTAATCTGAGAATACAAATGACATTTTCCGTCCGCAGTCTTTGTCAGGGTTGAACAATGGATCCTTGACGATGCGGAAACGGTTGTATCCTGTGTCGATCCAGTCGTCAATCGGGAAATCACCGCTAATTTTAATTTCCTCCTCTCTTCTCTGAACCACCAACTGCTCATTGGCATAGTCGAATTGGGTGAAATAGTCTGATTCGGCTTTTAGTGATACGGTTTCGTCATTGTTAAACACAATGTTGTAAACCAAATTGACCGCTTGGGGAATCTCTTTGTCGAATTCTATGTAGAAAGGAGCGCTCTTGTATAGTTCAACGGCTTTGAAACCGGTGTTGTCGTAATAGGTAACCTCCAGTTGCATTTTCTTGACAACCCTTTCGCATAGAGTGTATGATTTCAGGATGGCAAGCTCGTTGTCGAGATTTTGGTAATTGCCGTAGTAAACACCGGTCATGATGGAAGTCGGGTCCAGCCTTGACTTTTGGTCTTTGATCAGTACCGTACCGGCTACTTGGTATTGAGGAGTTTTGAAATGGTTGTAAAGCCAACCTAATCCGACGGCGACGATTACAGAAATGAGAAATAGGTACCAGCGGCTAAGAAAAATATAGATCAAAGCCTTAATATCGATGGACTGTTCTTCTTTCCCCGTTCCGCGATGGGTTGTGGTTTCTTGTGTGTTGCTCATATCAATCGTTATTTCTTAAATACAAGGCATATAGTGTTGCACCCAATGACAGGATGGACAATACCGTTGAATATGGGAAGGTGGTGAATCCCCATTGTTTGATTTTCATCGGTTCAACATAAATGATGTCGTTGGGTTTCAGGTAATAATATGGAGAAGAAAGGATATCGGCTTGGCCGACATCAACAGTTACGATTTCGCTACCGTTATCGGTGCGACGAACGATTTTTACATTGTCTTTCTTGGCAAAATTAGTGAAGTTGCCAGCCAAGGCAACGGCTTCAAGAATGCTGATTTCCGATTGATACACCTTGAATTTACCCGGTCTCGACACTTCTCCAATAATGGTTAAGTCAAAATTGGATAGTTTGACCATGATGGCGGTTTCCTTGACATATTTGGCGAGTTCCTTCTGCAGTTTGTCCTTCGCTTGTTCCACGGTCAGATTCTTGATCTCTACCAAGCCCGTCAACGGAAAATCGACAAAACCATCTTGGTTAACCGTGTAGGAGTTCAAGTAGATGGAGGCATCGGAACTCAAGTAATTGCTGCGTGTGCCTTCACCATTCAGCATGCTCGAGCTCTTCTCGTCGATGATGTTGAAAGCCTTGATGTAAAGGTTATCGCCGGGCTTGATTTTGTAGTTCAGGTTTCTTTCGTTTTGATATTCGATGGACTTGTTTTCTTCAGCCATCTGAATCTCTTTTAACAGCAACATTTTTTTCTGTGGAACACAAGAAGAAAATGTCAAAATGCCAAGGACGGCAAACAAGCTGATGTTACGAAAAAATAAGCGATGTTTCATATTGATACTTTTTTGCTTTTTATTTGACGTTGATGACTTTAATAGAATGGATGCCTATTACTGGAGTGATGGGCATGCGGCTTTCCAATTGGAAGTTGTAGGAGCCTGGCTCGTTGATGCTCAGTTCATTGTTGATGGGGAAAGTGAAATGGTAAAGTCCATCGGTCAAGGTCGATTTCCAGGAACCATCCTTTTCCTTCACATAAAAACGATAACCCTTGGTACGGAACGGGTTCTCATTGGAATCGAAAATACTGAACACCAGTGAGATGCAATCGTAGGGATAGGTGGGGTCGAAGGTGACGTCAAGAATCAGGTTGTAGGTGACGGGTTTCTTAATCTGAATGTCTTCCTTGATAAAATCGAAACGTTCCCAGCTGGCAGTCGGAAATGTCCTTGACAATAAAGCGTCTCCTTTTTTGTTGCAGGAGCTTAAACCCATCAGGATCACGCCGATAATCAATAAATACTTCCTCATAAAAAGATATTAGTTTGCAAAGATACAATCTTTTTTTTTACAAACCTCCACTTTAGAAAAAAATCGTACTTTTGCAGAAGGAAACAAGCATGAACAATTCCAATCGAAATCTTGCCAAGCGACAATACGTCATCAGCGGCATTTTTGTCGTTGTGGGCGTGGTGTATCTTTTGAAATTGTTCTCCTTGCAGGTGCTTGACAAGGGGCTTAAGGACGATGCCGACAACAATGTGCTTCGTTATGTTACTCAATATCCGGCTCGAGGGAAAGTGTTCGACCGTAACGGCAAGTTGCTGGTCTATAACGAGGCAGTGTACGACCTCATGGTGGTTCCGGGCGAAGTTAGCAAGGAAATCGACACCATGGAGTTTTGCCGATTGCTGAATATCACCCGTGAAAGCTATGAGGAGCGCTTCACGAAAGCCAAGAACTATTCCCGTATCAAGGCGTCGGTCTTCCTGGCTCAAGTGTCCAAGGAGGACTATGCACACATTGGTGAGATCTTGTATAATTTCCCTGGGTTTTTCTTCCAAATCCGTACGCTGCGCCATTATCCCAATGCCATCGCAGCGCATACATTGGGCGACATTGGCGAGGTGGACAAGGAGGAATTGGAGGCGGATCCCTATTATAGAAGGGGTGACTATATCGGCAAATCGGGCATCGAGAAGTTTTATGAGAAGGAATTGCGAGGAAAAAAAGGCTTGAAAGTCATGATGGTGGATGTCCACAACAGAGAGAAAGGTAGTTACCTTGACGGAATTCTGGACTCCTTGCCGGTTCCTGGGAAAGATGTTTATTTGGGCATGGATGCGGACCTCCAAGCTTACGGCGAAGCCTTGATGAAGGGGAAAATCGGTTCCATTGTCGCCATCGAACCCAAGACAGGGCAAATTCTTGCTTTCGTCACCAGCCCCACGTATGATCCGAATCTGCTCGTCGGACGTGTCCGTGGACAGCATTATAGCGAGCTCTTGAAAGACCCGATGAAGCCGTTGCTCAACCGAGCCATTAGCGGAACATATCCTCCAGGCTCTACGTTCAAGATGGTAAACGGCCTCATTGCACTTCAGAGCGGCAGTATCACTCCAGCCACCCAATTCCGATGCAACGGCCCGGGCACTACCCCTATCAAATGCACCCACCATCACGGGCCCTCGCCTGACTTGGCCAATGCCATCGAGAACTCGTGCAATCCCTATTTCTACGAGGCTTTCAAGACCACCATCAACAATCCTAAGTTTGGCAACATCAAAAAAGGCTACGAGTATTGGTACGAGATGACGCAAAAACTCGGACTGGGCCATAAGTTCGACACCGACATCCCATACGAAAGGCCGGGAAACATTCCTACGCGTGCCTATTATGACAAACAATATGGTGGAAACTGGAATTCAGTAACCATCCGATCCTTGGGCATTGGCCAGGGAGAAATCTTGGTTACCCCGTTGCAGTTGGCCAATATCGCTGCCTTGATTGCCAATGAGGGTTATTATTACCCTCCACACTTGATTCGTGCTTTCGGCGATTCCACGGCCATCCCCGAGAAAATGACCACCAGGATTGAGACGGGCATTGAGAACCGCCATTTCAAGGTGATTAAGGCGGGCATGAAGAGTGTGATGGAAGGCTCGCATGGTACTGCCAGAGGATCCAAGATCCCTGGTATCACAGCGGGTGGAAAGACGGGCACCGCACAGAACCCGCATGGCGACAACCACTCCATTTTCATCGCCTTTGCTCCGGTCGAAGATCCACAGATTGCCTTGTCCATCATTATTGAAAATGGCGGCTACGGCTCTACATGGGCCGCGCCAATAGCCTCCCTGATGATGGAAAAATACATCAAAGGCTACACGGAACGTCCCAGCGTGGAGGAACGCATGATGAAAGGCGTGATCAATTATTCCATCAAAAAGAAAAAGAAATGACCGATAGGAACAGTATCATAGGAAAAGTTGACTGGCCGTTGCTGCTGATGTATTTTGCGTTGGTGATTATTGGCTGGCTGAGCGTCTATTCCGCAGGTCTGAGCGAAGGGAGCCATCCCATTTACGACATGTCGCAGTTCTGTGGAAAACAGTTGATGTGGATCGGCATCTCCATGGCTTTGGGTTTTATCGTGTTGCTGTTGGATGCAAAGATCTTCGATGCATTTGCGTATTGGATCTATGCTATTGTGGTGTTGCTGCTTATCGTGGTATTGGTTTATGGAAAGGCCACAAAGGGTGCCACCTCTTGGATTGATTTCGGCGGTGGCATCAAGCTTCAGCCATCTGAATTCGCCAAGCTGGGCACCGCCTTGGCCTTGTCAAGTTATCTTGGCCATAGGGATGTCGATTTGAAAAACAGAAGAACCAGGATTTGGTCCTATGTCATCATCTTCTTGCCTGCGGCGTTGGTGTTGTTGCAAAACGACACGGGCTCGGCCATTGTGTTCGCATCGTTTATTTTCCTGCTGTACCGTGAAGGCATGCCGGGTGCGGGTGCCCTGATGCTGCTGGCAGTTGGTGCCATAGCGGTCTTTGTATTCACCTTGATCTGGTCCACTAAGGTCATGTGTATTATTCTCGGCGCGATGTTTGCGTTGACCTTGGCCTATTATCTGCTCAACAAACGCAAGGGTTTGTGGACGATGGTTGCCGTGTACTTGTTTTTCTTTGCATTGGTGTTTTGCGTGGACTATGCCTATAACGAAGTGCTGCAAGAGCACCAGCGCACCCGTATTGATGTGCTTTTGGGCAAGAACGACGATATCAAAGGGGCGGGCTACAATCTGCACCAATCGAAAATTGCCATCGGTTCCGGTGGTTTCTGGGGGAAAGGATTCTTGAAAGGCACTCAGACCAAATACGATTTTGTCCCTGAGCAGCACACCGACTTCATCTTCTGCACTATTGGCGAGGAAGGTGGGTTTAAGGGCTCGTTGGTTGTCCTGCTCCTCTATATTGGCATGTTGGTGCGCATTCTTAAGAGGGCGGAACGCCAAAAACTGGCTTTCAGCCGGATTTATGGCTATGCCATTGCTGGTATCATCTTTGTCCATGTCGCCATCAATATTGGCATGACGATCGGATTGGTTCCTGTCATTGGCATTCCGCTGCCTTTTTTGAGTTACGGAGGCTCGAGTCTGCTGGCCTTCACCATTATGTTGGCTATTTTTGTGAAACAAGATGCCAATAGGGTGAATCTTTTATAGGGACTTGTGGGCTTCGGTTTTTTTGATTATTTTTGCAGTTTGTATCAATTATTCTTTTTCGCATGAAACCCAGAACACTTCTAGTAGCTGCTTTTGTCATTCTTTTCGTGCAGGCATCCCATGCCCAGGTGGGGAATGACCCGTCTATTGATGATACCGCAACAGTCGCCCTTGATACCGTCCTTGGTGAGTCGGAGATAATGAGAATGTTTGAGTCGTTGGGCGATTTGCCTTTTTTTCAAGAAAAATATCTGGAGTACGACTCCGCAGAGATGAATCCTTACGGATACGCTTATGGCGAAGTGCCGATTTTTGAGGATTATGTTTACAAACAACGCATGGAACAGCTCGCAGCCCAAACAACGCTTCCGTTGGTTTACAATCCAGCGGTGCGAGCTAAGATTGACAATTACGTCTTTCGTTTCAGGGCGTTCACAAGTCGCATGTTGGGTCTCTCATACGTGTATTTCCCGATGTTTGAAGAGGTTCTTGACAAATACAACATGCCCCTGGAACTGAAATGTCTTGCGGTGGTTGAGTCTGCGTTGAATCCCCTTGCCGTTTCGAGAGTCGGTGCCAAAGGTCTATGGCAGTTCATGTATGCGACAGGAAAACAATATGGATTGAAGTCGAATTCGCTTGTTGATGACCGCTTTGATCCGGCGAAGGAAACGGAAGCAGCTTGCCGTTTCATGCTTGACTTGTATAATAGATACAAGGATTGGTTCCTGGTGCTTGCTGCCTACAATTCCGGACCTGGCACGGTTAACAAGGCCATTGCCCGTGCAGGCGGTGTCATGGACTATTGGGCGATTTGTCCTTATCTGCCGGCAGAAACACAAAACTATGTCCCGACCTTCATCGCCATCAATTATGTGATCCATTATGCCAAGGAGCACAATATTTATCCCATTGCTCCCGAAATGCTCATCAGCGGCACCGACACCGTGAAGGTTCATGATGTGTTGACGTTTGCCCAGTTGAACGAAACACTTGGCGTATCGATGAGAGATTTGGCTAATTACAATCCCCAGTATACAAAAGGCATCATCCCCGCCAGCGACTCGATTTCATACATTTTAAGGCTCCCATCGCAATATGCGGTTCAATTTGCCGTTCGAGAAAAAGAGATCTATGCCTACAAGACCAGGGAACAGATTGACAAGGAAAAGGTGCTTGAAGAAGCGAAAAAGGTGGTGGTTGCACCTCCTCCGTCAAAGCCTAAATACCATACCGTGAAGAAGGGCGAGACGCTGTCGAGCATTGCAAAGAAATACAGGGTCACCGTGGCAAACATCAAGAAATGGAATAACCTTAAGTCCAATACAATTAAGATAAACCAGCGCCTTCGCGTATCAGCGAGATGATGTTGGCGACAAACTAAAAAACAATATAGCCATGGAAAAGAATAAACCTTTCAAAGCGATTCTTGTTTTGCTTTCCGTAACGCTGTTGCTTTTCTCGGCTTGCAACAAGAAAAAAGTAATTGGGAAAAAAGACCGTTCCGCAGGCGGCACCTCGGAGATTTTGATCGTCACCCAGAACGACGAGCAATGGAATGGCATGATTGGCGATACCATCCGCGCCTTCTTCTTGCAACCGCAGTATGGTCTGCCACAGCCAGAGGCAATCAAAAAACTGGCCCATCTCAATGTGATCGGTTTTACCGACATGTTCAAGCGATTCAAGTGCATCTTGATTGTTGAGATCGACCCCAACATCGAAAAACCAGTGGTAGAAACAGGTGAAGATCTCTGGGCAGCTCCCCAGCGTGTGATCAAGATCATCGCTCCTGACCGTACTTCGTGGTGCCAAACGTTCAATGAACAGAAAGAAGTTTACAGGATGATGTTTGACAAAGTGGAGCGTGATCGTATCATGACGGTGCTCCGTCCTTCTAACGATACGAAGATTACACAACGGATCAAGGAGAAGATGGGATTCGATATGACTATTCCATCGGGTTTCTTTATCGCCAAGGACGAGCCTGATTTTATGTGGCTTCGCAAGGAACTTGAAAAAAACAGTTTCGGTATTTTCATCTATACCACTCCCTATAAAGACACACTTCAACTGGAATTGAACAGTCTCGTCTCTGTGCGTGACCTCATGCTGCAGAAGTATGTGCCGGGTCCAGCTGACGGTTCGTTCATGACCACCGAGAAAGAATTTGTGCCTCCGTTGGTAAGCTACATCTCGACTTATCCTACTGGTTTTGCCGCCGAAATACGAGGAATGTGGTGCCTGGTGGGCGACTACATGGCCGGTCCATTTGTCTCCTATACGTTCCCCGATGAAAAGACGGGAAATCTTGTAACCCTTGAAGGTTATGTGTATTATCCGAATCATGACAAGCGCGATGACCTCTTGCAGCTGCAATCCATTCTTTACAGCATCAAGACGGAGGAGTAATGTCGGATCTCCAATGGTTCAAGACGAAGATTGAGGGCGACAGGACATTGGTCTTCGATCCCTTGAGAAGGCGTTATTGCACACTTACCCCCGAGGAAGAGGTGAGGCAGAAGGTTCTTTATCTGTTGGTGGAGCATCTTGGCGTACCCGCCGGACTGCTTGCCGTGGAGTATTCTGTCAAGGTGAATGGACTTGACAAACGCTGCGACGCCGTTGTGTTCGGTAAGGACGGCAATCCCCTGATGATCGTGGAATGCAAAGCTTCTTCGGTGAAGCTTTCGCAAAGTACCTTGGAGCAGGCCGTGCGTTATTACGCGGCATTGCACCCTCAATTTCTCATGCTTTATAATGGCATGGATTGTTATTGCTTCAAGGCAGAGGATGGCGCGCTGAAGGCCATGAACCATCTCCCTTCTTATTCAGAGATGTCCTAGCCTTCTTTCTTCTTCCTTCTGTCTTCTGACTTCTAAAAAAAGGCCGCCGACCCGAAGGCCGGCGACCTGCCATTATGAAGATAAAAAAACAACTGTGTTCAGTTTGGGGTCATCCGCATTTTGAATGGCCGCAATTGGTGCATAGCATGCAGCCGTCCTGATAGATGATGGTGTCCTGTCCGCAATTTGGACAGATCTTTCCGGTAATCTTAGTGCCGTTGGGGATGTATTTCTTAAGGGCGCGCACGATGCCGTTTTTCCAAGTGTTGATGTTGTCTTCCTCGACAGTGAGGTTTTGCACCAGCTCGATGACATAGTTGATCGGCATGCCGTGGCGTAGGATGCCCGAGATCAGCTTGGCGTAGTTCCAGTATTCCTTGTTGAACATGCGCGACAGGCCTTGGATAGTGACGGGGTAGCCGCCCTTGTCGAGGTACTGGAAGTCGTAACGCGAAGCCTCGCCCTTGTTCTTCTCTTTGATGATCTTGCCCTTCTCCACGAAAGGAGGAAGGAAGATTTCATCTGCATTGCCAAGGAAGATTTCGTAAGGTTTGTCATGCAGCTTGCCCACGAAAGCGATCCACTTCTCGTAGTTGTTCTGGAAGCGGACCACGTCGCACTCCAGTTCCTTCGGCCGTTGCGGTGCGGAGTTGAGCTTGATGTCGCTCGGGCGCCCTTCTGTCTTCTGGCTTTTGTCCTCTGGCTTTTTTTCTTCTTTTGCCACCAACACGCCGTCGCGTGAGCCGTCGCGATAAATGGTCATGCCCTTGCATCCGCATTCCCAGGCGGTCATGTAAATCCTGCTCACCAGTTTCTCGGTGGTCTCCTTGGGCACGTTCACGGTGACGCTGATGGAGTGGTCCACCCATTTCTGCATGCTGCCTTGCATCTTGACCTTGTTCACCCAATCGA
Source organism: Bacteroidales bacterium (assembly GCA_017549805.1). Lineage (GTDB taxonomy): Bacteria > Bacteroidota > Bacteroidia > Bacteroidales > F082 > Limimorpha. The sequence goes on along the minus strand of JAFYNJ010000017.1, from coordinate 51,825 downwards.
TGTCGTTGGCAGTGGCCTTGTAATAGGGCGACTTGGCGATGATTTCGTTCAGCTTCTCATCGTCGTAGTGCATCACCTCATCCACATTGTAGCCGTTGACTTTGAGCCAGGTAAGGAACTTGTGGTGGAAGACATTGTACTCCTCAAATGAGTTGCCCACGCTGTCGGTGAAAGTGACGTGAACGTCTTTATCGTTCGGGTTGACCTTACGGCGGCGTTTGTAAACGACCATGAAAACGGGCTCGATACCCGAGGTGGTCTGTGTACATAGGCTCACTGAGCCAGTGGGGGCGATAGTGAGCATGGCAATGTTGCGGCGGCCCACCTTGGTCATCTTTTGATACAGCTCCTCGTCGATGCTGCGCAAACGGTTGATGAAGGGGTTGTGTTCCTCGCGTTTTGCGTTGTACATCGGGAAGGCACCGCGTTCTTCAGCCAAGTTCACAGAAGAACGGTAAGCTTCGTGGGCCAACAGCTTCTGCACCTCAGAGGAGAAAGCGATGGCTTCGTCGGAGGCATAGCGCTTCCCCAATGCGGCCAGCATGTCGCCTTCGGCGGTGATGCCGATGCCTGTCCGGCGACCTTGCAGGCACTTTTCCTTGATGTTTTTCCAAAGGTTCAACTCGATGCGTTTGATCTCGATGTCTTCGGGGTCGGACTCAATCTTGTTCAGGATGCCGTCCACTTTTTCGATTTCCAGATCAACGATGTCGTCCATCATGCGCTGGGCGATGGCCACATGTTTCGAGAAGAGCTTACTGTTGAAACGTGCCTCCGGAGTGAAGGGGTTGTCAACATAGCTATAAAGGTTGATGGCCAGCAGGCGGCAACTGTCGTAAGCGCATAGCGGAATCTCGCCGCATGGGTTGGTGCTCAGTGTACGGAAGCCAAGGTCGGCATAGCAATCGGGGATGGACTCGCGGAGGATGGTGTCCCAGAAGAGCACGCCGGGTTCTGCCGACTTCCAAGCATTGTGGATGATCTTGCTCCATAAGGTGCGGGCATCAACGGTTTTGGTGAACGTCGGATTCGGCGAATCGATGGGGTATTGCTGGACAAAGGGCTTGCCTTCCCTGACGCATTGCATGAACTCGTCGGTGATTCTTACCGAGACGTTGGCGTTGGTGATCTTGCCTTGTGTCATCTTGGCGTCGATGAAGGCCTCCGAGTCGGGGTGCTTGATGCTGATGCTCATCATCAAGGCTCCACGACGGCCATCCTGAGCCACCTCTTTGGTGGAGTTGGAGTAGCGCTCCATGAATGGTACGATCCCGGTCGAAGTCAACGCGCAGTTTTTGACAGGACTGCCTGTTGGACGAAGCTGCGACAGGTCGTGGCCGACGCCGCCCCTGCGTTTCATCAACTGCACCTGTTCCTGGTCGATCTTCATGATGCCACCGTAGGAATCGGCGTTGCCTTTGTTGCCGATGACAAAACAGTTCGACAAAGAGGAAATCTGGAAGTCGTTGCCGATGCCTGCCATGGGACTGCCTTGTGGGACAATGTATCTGAAATCCTTCAAGACCTCAAAAACCTCTTCTTCGGTCAAAGGATTTGGGTATTTTCTTTCAATGCGAGCGATTTCCCTGGCAATGCGGTGGTGCATGTCATCGGGCGTCAGTTCGTAGATGTTGCCGGCGCTATCCTTGAGTGCGTATTTGTTGGCCCAAACATCTCCCGCCAGCGAATCACCGTGGAAATACTCCTTGGCGGCTGCCTTGACAACATCGTTGGGGAAAATGTGGTATTCGACTTTTTCGGCAAATACTTTTTCCTCCTTTGAGCTATCCTCCTCCATGGGTTTTTCAACCAGCTCCACATTCTCCTGTTGCGACAATGATGTGGCGTCGAAACTGGTGCTTTGCCGTGCTTCCAATATTTTGTCGTGACCCGTTTTGGCCTCCTGTTCCATCTCCTCGAACTGCAGTGCGCTAAAAAGCGTCTGCTCCATATCCAATGGTCGCCGCTTGTTCCTCATATCTCGCTGAAAATTAATAGTTTAAAACCAACATCACAAATTCTTTGCTCGCATCAATAGCGATTGCTAAATTAGGAAAGAGATAGCAATTGGAGGTCTGAAAAATGCATTTTTTGACCCTGTTTTTATCAACAATCCGTGTTGATAAAAACAGGGTTGAGAAATCAAAAATCCAGATTGAAAGAAAGGTAAAACTGTGGTTTTTTGATTATCTTTCCGTCCTCGATGCCCCAAGCCATGTCGCCTCTGACAAAGTAGCCCAGCAAGGTAGTCCTCAATCCCAAGCCGACACCGCCCACAATGGGCTCTTTCATCCTGGTTACGCTGATGTCGAGGTTCCCGTCGTGGTAATAGGAAGTGTAGAGCGAGTTGCTGGGATCGTAAGGGTTCCATCCCGTCCAGGCAGTACCGATGTCGCCAAAAGCCACTACTTGGAAATTCTTGATGAACTGCATGTTGATGGGACGGTCGAGCAGATAGCTGAACACGGGGAAGCGCAACTCACTGTTGAGTACCATGAAATTGTTACCGTTGCGGATGTTTTGCTTGAATCCCCTCATGTTGGTGGCCAAGGTCTGATACCTGTAGTTTTGGGTGTAGTCAATAGGCGTTTCGTAATCGAATTGTGCCAAGATCCAGTTGTCCACACCACCCATGTAATAGATTAGCTTGTTCTGCCCGAAGGAGCTGCTGCCAGCAATGCGGTTGGCCCAGATGAAGTTGCGGTGGATGCGTGTGTAGTTGCGATAATCGAAGCCGACAACGAATAGATTTTTGGTGTTTTTGTTGATGGTTTGGTAATACTCGGCAAACACCTTCCCTCTGGCACCGACATATAGGTTGGTTTGTAGTTTTTTTGAATTGTCATAAACCAACTCGGCACGAAGACCTCCCAGATGATCCGTGAAATTGCCTTCTGCCAAGCTATGGTCGTCGATGGCAAGGCTGACGGTATTGTCCCAGCGATAAAGGGCGGTTCCCCTAAGACTCAAAATCTCGTTGAACGGATAGCTTAAAGTGTAGAAAGCCTCGTTTGTAAAAGTGCGGTAATAATAAGTGCCGTAATTATCGGTGACATAACGGTGAAGGGTCAGACTCTTGTCAAGGCGTCGGCTCAGATCGCGGAAACGAACCACATATTCATTATTGATTAACGAGCGGTTCAATTTCACGCCGAGATCAATCTTGTAGTCTTCCATCAAGTCGGCCATGGTAGAACCCAGCAATACATTGCCGGGCGAGCTGAGATAAATGGCTCCACCATAACTTGAGAAAGGTTGGTAGCTATAGTTCATGTAGCTGAAGTCGAGTTGACTGGTCAACTTGTCGGTGAAAAGCTCCACATAATAGTTTTGCGCCCGAACGGTGGTGTCTTTCTTGGCCACAAGCAATCCTTCGTAGCTGCTGATGGGAATGGGGCTGACATATTGCACGGTGCTGTCAGCGGTAATGCCCGAAGGTTTTTTCTTTCTGGCCGCCCTATAGCTGTTCTTGAACCGATGCGAGGTGGTTTTTTCTATTACGGCTTCTTCAGCTTGCTTCTTTTTCATCAGTCGTTGTTGGGCGTAGGGATTCATTTGGCTGATGCCTGCGCCTGTGCTTCCAGCTTGATAATAGGTGGTATAGAACTTTTGCCCGTTTTGGTCGGGAAGCAGCATGACCAGTTTCTTTTCTCTCGGATTGTAGGAATAGTCGATGATACTTGAGGTGTAATTTGTCAGGGGTTTGCTAACGGTGTAATACCGGTAATGCACCGCTGTGTCGATATAATTCACCGCGCTGTCAAACCGCGCTTCGTAAAGGTTATAGAAACCGCTGGAATCGTTCAAGTAAAACAATTTGTTGCCTGTGAACGACTTGGGAAGGATGCTGCTGGAGAGTTGCTGTCCCGTTAGGTTGCGCAGCTCTTGGCTCTTGTTTGCGTAATCGTAGGCATATAGGTTGAACTGCTTCCTTTGGATACCAGGCGAGGTCAGAACTTCCAGCGTTTCACCAATGCGGTTGGAACTGAAGATGATCTGCTTGTCGTCGGCGCTGAACACGGGAGACAAATCGGTGTAGTAGTCATCGGTAATCTGTTCCAAAGTGTTGGAAAACAGGTTGTAAACGAAAATGTCGGGCTTGCCGAAGCGGGAGGCTGACAGCACAATCTTCCTGTCTTTGTGCGCGTAAGAGAAAGAGGTGATCTTCTGGAATTCATACAGATTGGTTTGGCCGATCTTTTTGGTGCCTATGTCAAGATTGCACAGGAGAAGTTGCCCTTTCTCCTCAATGATGAACGACAGGATGCTGCCTGTAGGATGCCATGCCAGCAAAGGGAAAGAAGTGTCGATCCAAGTATCGGAGCGATAGCCTCCCTTGTAGAGCCGTTCCTTCTTCCCGGTAGCCAATTCCTCAATCCAGATGTTGATCCTTCCTTCGTCGTTGCTGACGTAGGCGATGCGTTTGCCATCGGGACTGACTTCAGGTTGTGTGTAGGTGCGGTGCTTACGGTATTTCAAGGCCATTACTTCAGAAGGCTTTGATTGCCTTAAAACCTTGTATCTCTCTTCATAAAAACCATACCATTGCTTGATCAGTTCCTTGTATTTCACCCCCGTGACATAGAGCATGGCCTTTTTCACATTTTGGGAACTCTCCGCCAAGGTTAGGATTTCATTGAAAGCCTTGGTGCCATATTTTTCCTCGATGAAACCCCAGAAAGAATAGCCTGCAATGATGGCGTCTTGATCCCTCAACTGATTGATTTTCTTGAATTCACCACTAAGAATGCCCTGCTGAAGTCGATCTTCCTTGAAGCTATCCCAATCCTCGGTAATATAGGCACAGAGCCCGTTTTGGAACCATTCGGGAATGTCGTAACGGTAGGAACTGCGGACCTGCGAGCCGATGGAGGTGCCATTCATCACTTGGGTCAACAACAAATGGGCGATACCTTCTTTGATTTGTTGCTCAAAATCCGCATAGTTGCCATTAAAATAAAGAAATACCTTTGATCCGATGATCTTGGTGACGCCGCCGGTATTGCCCGTATCCTCCTCATCGTTGTTGAGATTGCTTTGCTTGAGGTCGCCCAAACTGTTAAAGACCAAAAACTGTACTTTTTTCCCGAAATGATTGCCAAAACGTTTCTCCATTTCAGGGATTTCGTCCTTGGCGTAGTTGAGCACGTAGTTGGCCAGTTCGTTGCCGCCTTGGTAGAAGTAAACGTCGAAAGTCTCGTATTTGTAATAGGACCAATGGAAGGACTTCCATTGCACACGGTTCTTGCCGAATTCCATGTTCATGCCGTTATAGAACTGGGCTTGCGATAAGGAAGAGATTGCTGTTAGCATCGCCACCAGCATGAAACGCAAACACCATTTCCTTTTCGACTTCATTTTATTCGGGTTGAATCTGCAAAAATACGGAATTCTCCTTACCTTTGCCCAACAATTAATCAAATCGGCATGCTTCAAATCAACTCTTTCGTGTTCAATCCTTTCGGGGAAAATACATACGTTATCTATGACGAGAACAAAGAGTGCGTCATTATTGACCCCGGATGTTCTGCGGCTTCCGAAGAAAACGCTTTGTTTGGTTTCATCGACAGCCATCAGTTGAAACCCTTGATGGTGATCAATACCCATGGCCATGTCGATCATATCATGGGCAATGAGGCGGTCAAAAGTCATTATGGTATTAAGGTGGCGGCTCATCCCGAAGCAAAGAACGACTTCATTCGTTCGAAACAGCAGGCGATGATGTTCGGGTTGCCTATGACGGTGGAATGCAATCTTCCTGAAATGGAATTGAATGACGGAGAACTTGTCCAGGTGGGCGATAGCACCTTAGAAGTCGTCTTTACGCCTGGTCATGCTCGTGGAAGCATTAGTCTTTATGCCCCTGTTGAGGGCTGGGTCTTTACTGGTGACGCCCTTTTCTGTCGCAGCATCGGGCGTACAGACCTGCCTGGCGGCAATTTCGATGAGCTGCGCGAATCGATACGCTCTCGTTTGTTTACCTTGCCTGACGATACCGAGGTGTATTGTGGTCATGGTGAGAGCACTACAATTGGGGAGGAGAAGGATTTTAATCCTTACGTTGCGGTTTAATGTTGATTCATTCAAAATAATGCTTTACCTTTGCGCCGCCAAAAGGGCGGACACAAAGGTTCGTCCCAATGATGAAACACAAATTCTTAAATTACAATAAACCATGATCGAAAAAATCACGTCATCACAGCAGGCTATGGAGCTCGAAGAGAAATACGGAGCCCATAACTATCACCCGCTGCCGGTCGTCCTCGCCAAGGGCAAGGGCGCCAAGGTGTGGGATGTCGAAGGCAAGGAATACTTCGACTTCCTGTCAGCTTATTCCGCAGTCAACCAAGGCCACTGCCACCCGGCTATCATCAAGGCCATGACCGAACAGGCCAACCGTCTCACCCTTAGCTCACGCGCTTTCTTCAATGATGCGCTGGGCGTGTGGGAAAAGTACGTCACCGAGTATTTCGGCTACGACAAGGTGTTGCCGATGAACTCTGGTGCTGAGGCCGACGAGACCGGTCTAAAGCTGGCTCGCCGTTGGGGTGTGGTCAAGAAAGGCATCCCGAACGACAAGGTAAAGATCGTCTGCTGCGAAGGCAACTTCCATGGCCGTACCATCACCATCATCACGATGAGTAACGACCCCGAGAGCTACGCCAACTACGGCCCCATGACTCCCGGTTTCATCCGCATCCCTTACAACGATCCCGATGCACTGGAAAAGGTGCTGGCCAAGGAAGGTAAGGAGATTGCCGGTTTCCTGTTGGAGCCCATCCAAGGTGAGGCTGGTGTGTACGTTCCCGATGACGGCTACTTGAAGAAGTGCTACGACATTTGCAAGAAGTACAATGTGCTGTTCATGGCCGACGAGGTGCAGTGCGGTATCGCCCGTACGGGTAAGATGCTGGCCTGCGACCACGAAGGTGTCCGTCCCGACATCCTGATCTTGGGTAAGGCCCTCGGTGGCGGTGTTGTTCCGGTCTCCTGCGTGTTGGCCGACGACGACATCATGCTGAACATCAAGCCTGGCGAGCACGGTTCCACTTTCGGTGGCAACCCGATTGCTGCCCGCGTGTCCATCGCTGCCCTCCAAGTCATCAAGGATGAGCACCTGATGGAGAACGCCGACCGTCTGGGCAAGATCTTCCGTGAGGAAATTGCTAAGATCAAGAGCCCAATGATCGAGAAGGTTCGTGGTAAAGGTTTGCTCAACGCCGTGATCATTAAGCCCAAAGACGGCAAAGAAGCTTGGGATGTGTGCCTGAAGATGCGTGACCTCGGCCTGTTGGCCAAGCCTACGCACCAGCACATCATCCGCTTCGCTCCGCCCTTGGTCATCACCGAGGCTGAGCTGCGTCAAGCCATCGAGATCATCAAGGAAGCCCTGAAGTCCTTCGAATGATCGACTGATTTTTGAAATTGAAAAGCCCGGCGTAAGTCGGGCTTTTTTATTGTTTCAAGGAGCTTGTCACAAATTCCTCAATACTCCCTCTCGCTTCAGTCATCCCGAATTTTTTCCTAATGGCGGTTCGGGCTTTGCCGATCATGGCAGGGGAGACCTTCAAGATATCGGCGACTTCTTTTACGGAAAACGGCATCATCGAAAGGATGCAGACTTTGAACTCGGCTTCGGTCAAAGAGGGTTGGTGCTCGCGGATGCGTTGCACCACTTCGGGATAAACTTTGTTGTATTCTTCGAGAATGGTTTGGTAGGCGTTGTCAGCCTCGCGACCGCAGACACAAGACTTGAGCTTCTGGAACGAGGCCTTGTCAACGTCCTTGTTCCCGCCAATAAGGAACACTTTGTAGATCATCATTGCACGTTGAAAGAGATTGTCGCGGTTGGTCTCGGCAAGAGTCTCGGATTCTTTCTGCAATTCGATGATGCTTAAATTCATTTCGGCGATGGTTGCCCGTTTTTGAGCAGCGCGATACAAGAGGAAAAGCACCAAAGCAACCGCCATGGCAAAAGCAATGACGATGATATTGAGTATCTTCCTGCGGCGCAGAAACACACTGATCATGTTTTCAGTATGATCCAAGTCGCCATTCAAAGTCGAAATGGTTGTTTGCACCTTCTCCATCAGTTTGAGGTCTTCGCTCGCCTTGGCCGTGGCAATGGCTTCATCCAAGGCTTTCATGGCGGAATCATAGTCGTTTTGTTGCCAATATACGCAACCACTGTAAAGCGCCGCAAGGGTCTTCATTTCGGCATCGTCTGAGACGTCGAAATAACGTCGTGCTTGGAAGATGGCGGTGTCCTGCGAGATATCCTCGCCACGATTGAACTTGTCTTCGATTTCCAATACCATCCGCTCCATGTTGTCCATGTCGGACTTCACGTTACAGGCAGCCAACAGCGCAATTAGCGCGAAGGCCAACAAACATCTCGATCGGTACAGGAGTTCCAGCAACATATAAATATAACGTTAAAATCCGTTTTTTATTATTCCATGGCGTTGCCATTTTCCCCATGGCGTTGCCCTGGGCTGATTGCTTTTGGCCCTACGGGCCGTCTCACTCCCAACTCCTCACTCCTCACTCTTCACTGTCCTCCCTTCTCTCCAGCGGTCTGCGCCTCGTTTTCCAGTTCAACATTCCCAAAGCGCAAGGTGAATCCAGCACACAGATAGGTGGAGTTGCTTCGGCTGGTGTAGGAGCCTTGCATGGATGGATTCGTGTAGGTATTGCTGTGCCGCATCAAGCCGAAAAGGTCGTTGCCGTTGACGAACACCGAAAGCTTGTGGTCGAAGAAGTCGGTACGCATCCCACAGTCGATGGAGTAATGGGCGCCGCTTTCATTGAACAGGGATTGCACAGGGGAGACATAATAGCCAGAAGCATGGATCTCCAAACGGTTCCATAGCTTTGCCCATGCGCTCAATTGGAGGCTGTACGACCACAGCTCGTTCTTCTGCAATTCCTCCAAAGTGCCATAATTGGTTTCGAGATAGGAGTCATATACATTGGCATAAAACCGCAAATTGAACATCCCATTGGGCCGATACATCATGTTGAACTCACCGCCTGCCGTGTAAGAACGACCCACATTCACAGGCTTTGTGAAGAATACTACACGGCCAAAATGATCATCAAACCCCGAGGCACTGATGGTGGTAATATCGTTTCTTTTGCCTTTGTAATAACCAGTCAGACCAATCGAGCCGAAGTCGTCCCAATATTTGTTCCAGCTGGCCTCCAAGTTCTGCGTATAAATAGATTCCAGCTCGGGATTGCCTGTAATATAAATCTCGGTGTCGTAGTGTTTGAAAGGGCTGAGCTGTGTCGCTGTGGGATGGCTGACTTTCTTGGAATAACTCATCTTGAAGTTGTGCATCGACTGCGTGCGATAGGAGAGATGCAATGAGGGCGTGACGTTAAAATGATCCCCAGCGAAATCGTAATCAGGTGCATCGGGATAGATGATTCCCGTGCGGTAATAATTCAGGTTGATGCCGGGCTGTACGGTGAAATCTCCGAAACGATGTCGCACCATAAGATACCCGCCCAAGTTCTGGGTCTGGTGTTGATAACGGTAAGTCATGATGGAATCTCTTACGTAGCTGTCGCCAACCAGGGTATCTACGATGTTTTGTTCCGTTCCTCCGTTCCAACTGCCGTTGAGACCCATGCTGAACTCGCCGTTCTTGGAGTAGGGCAGATTGTAATCGACATTCGCCGAGAGGGGTATGCTGGAAGACAGGTAATCCATCTGGTAAACCGTTTCATGAGGAGCAGGAAGGGTGTAGGTGGTATGGTCTTCCAACGGCACGGCATTGCGGTTCCAGTTGCCATTGGCCCGAATGGTCAGGTTGTGTCCCTCATCGTTGAACTTGTGCTGGTAGTATAGTCCTGAGTTGAGATACAGATAGTTGGTGTGGGCAGTGTTGGCAAACACATATTGATAGTTGCCTGCCTGTTCCAGATATTCCGTGCGTTCCCTTTCTGTTGTCGCTTCCGTTGGTCCAAAGGAGTCCCAGACGTTCATCCAGAAAGCGTATGTGTTCTTCTTGTCGGGTGTGAAGGTGAGGTTTAAGGAAACGCCAGGGCTGTATATGAAATACTTATCGTGTCTAATGCTGTGGCTTTGGCTCGCTGGAATCATTTGTCCGCTTTCATCCATTGTAAATAGGTTCCTATCAGTTTCCGAGTCCGTCTCGCCGTGATAGAAATAGTTGCTGGCAAAGATGTTCATGGTCCATTGGTCGTTCTTCCAAACATAGGAAGCCCAAGGCATCACATAGGGTTGCGTGGAGACATTGGCACCGAAGCATAGGAACTCGTTCCGTTTGATCTTGCTGTTCGTCACGATGTTGATGATGCCATCGGCATGGGTGGCATAGCGCGCTGAAGGATTGGTAATGACCTCGATACGGTCGATGGCGTTGGCTGGCAGGGTGCGGAGATAGACTTTCAAACTTTCCTTGGTCAGGTTCGAGGGCTGGTCGTTGATCCAAATCTCTACATCTGAAGCTCCACGCAGCAATACATTGCCTTCCACATCTACTGAGACGCCTGGAGCATTTTGCAAGGCATCGGAGGCCATGCCAGATTGCACAGTGGGGTCATCGGAAACTTGATACAGGGTCTTTTCTCCATCAACAGAGAACAAGGGGCGCTCGGCAGTGATGGAAACGCCTTCGAGCAACAGCGTGTCGGAGGTCATTTGAAGACTGTCCAACTTAATTTCAGGTTCTTGGGCAAAAACATCCAGTGACAGCATCCCGCAGATCATCAGGAAAAACAGTGTTGGTCTTTTCATGGCATGAAATATTATATCATGCTTGCAAAAGTATAGTGAAAAAGGGTTATTTTTTCAAGAGGTGGCCCATGGTAGAGACGTTTCTGCTGTGTTTTAGTGTAATTGTCTAATAAATAATGATTTAAGAATATAATGGTAGAGATTGTTTTGCATAATTCATTTTGAATAACTAACTTTGTCCCAACCAAACTTTGAAATGCTATGAAAAAACTATCACTTGTTTTGACCTTAGTCATCGCAGCAGTATTTGTTTCTTGCTGCGACAAGAACGCTTGCGATGACAAAACTAATGATGCTACTGCTATGAATACTACGATGAACGACTTGCTGACGCGCCGTAGTGTGCGCAGCTACACCGACGAGGTGCCTCCCATGGAGGTAATTGAGGAAATCTGCAAGGCTGGCACCTATGCCCCGACTGGCATGAACCGCCAGGCTCCCATCATCGTTGCCGTCACCAACCGTGAAGTGCGCGACCGCTTGAGCAAACTCAATGCTGGCGTTTTCGGTAAGGACAACGATATGGATCCCTTCTATGGCGCTCCCGTGGTCTTGGTGGTCTTGGCCGACACGACTGCCGCTTTCACTTGGAAAGAGGACGGTTCGCTCGTGATGGGCAACCTGCTTAACGCCGCTCATGCCAAAGGCCTCGGCTCCTGCTGGATCCACCGGGCAAAGGAGGTCTTTGAGACCGAAGAGGGCAAGGCCATTCTGCGTGACCTTGGCATCGACGACACCAAATACGTGGGCATCGGCAACTGCATCCTCGGCTATACTGCCGGCGACTATCCTGAAGCCAAGCCGCGTAAGGAGAATTACGTTTATTGGATTAAATAACTTGGTGTTCCCTAAAGACGGATTCCACCGCTTCTTCATAATCCTTTAGCGCATTGATCTTCTTGATCTTGCGCCAGATGTCCTGAGACTCGTCGAACGAGTACATCAGGTAGGACCACAATTCCTTCATCCGTCCTAATACCTTTGGGCTGCCGCCAGCATGACGCAGACGGTCTTCGTATAGGTCAACTACATAGGTGTGAAGCCGTTCGCTCTTTTTGGGACATCCCGTAAGGGATGCTAGCTCTATAGCATCTGTGTCTATAGAGCTAGCACCCTCGGAGAGGGTGCCACATAAAGGATGTTTTATCTCTTCCGCCAAGAAAGGATTTGCCAATAATCCTCTTCCTAACATGAACTCATTCACTGGCTGAACCTGTTCGCGAATGCGTTTGAAACTCTCCACCGAAACAATGTCGCCATTATATACCAGCGGCGCCTTGATCAGCGGAATCAACTCGGCAAAGCGCTGAACATCGGCTTCGCCTTTATAGAGTTGCTTGCCGATGCGTGGATGGATGATCAGCTCACTCAAGGGATATCGGTTGAAGATATCGATGACAGGGATGATCTCATCGGGATTGAAATATCCCAAGCGGCATTTGATGCTGAACTTCATTTCAATTCGTTCAAATACAGTGCCGAGTAATGCATCGATCTTTTCGGGATAGGGCAGGAGCCCACAGCCGCGTTTCTTATTGGCCACCCTTGGGAATGGGCAACCCATATTCAAATTGATTTCCTTGTAACCCAATTTCTTGCATTGCGAAGCAAAGCGTAGAATCTCCTCAGCGTCGGTGCTCAGAATCTGCGGTGTCAGGATCTCCACGTCGTTGAAGCGAGGATCGATCTCCTCCACCTGAAGGTTCTTGGCGTGGTCTTTCTGGATGCCAGTAAAGAAAGGCGTATAGAACTTGTCGATGCCGCCGAAATGCTTCTTGAAGACGTTCCTGAACGGTGCGTCGGTGATGCCTTGGAAGGGGCCGAGAGATAGGGTGGGGGATTCCATTTTCCTACCGATAGCGCATCCTTAATGGGATGCCTTTTTCTTGAAAAGACCCAACATAGTGATGACAAACATGACCAATAGCAAACCAAACGTCATCCACATCGCAATCCGATACAGATAGTCTCCATGTTTGGAATAGAAAGTCTTCTCAGTGTTGGCTTTCAATGTAGCCTTGATGACGTCTTCCTTCCAGTATTCAGTCTTTTGTAGCACATCGCCTTTCTGGTCGATGAATCCCGAGATTCCAGTATTGGCTGAACGGGCAATGCAACGGCGGTTCTCGATGGCTCTCAACTTGGAGAACTCGAAGTGTTGACGATAGCCTGGGGTGTCGCCCCACCAGCCGTCGTTGGTGCTCACAAACAACAGGTCGGCACCTTTGCGGGCGAACTCGCTGACATAGCCACCAAAAGCCGACTCGTAACAGATGGCGACGCCGATTTGATGTTCGCCAAAACTCATGTTGTGTGGATAAGGATCGGTCTTCAAGGTGCCGCGGGCAATGCCCATGGTGATGCTGAAGTTCTTCAGGAATCCCATCCATTCGGGGATGGCCTCCACGGCGGGTGTCAACTTTGATTTGTTGCGATGCTGTACGCTTACCGTGTCGATGAGCAATGCGGAGTTGTGGGCATAGTAGTATCGATCGCTGTTTCCAATCTGCCGCGCCGGAAAGTCGTCTTCCATGCCTTTGAGAACCCATTCGTAGGTGGTGCCGCCAATTACAAAGCAGCATTGGGGATGCTTGTCAATGAATTTCCCGATGATCTTGAAAGCCCTTACATCCTGAATGTGATCGAGCCAGATGCCTTCTTGGATGGCCGATTCAGAGCTGAGGATGAACCTCGTTTCAGGGGAGACCAGGCTTTCGGCCAAATCCACGTTTTTTTGTACGGTTTGGTCATAAAACTGTGAGTCGAATTGTTCGTTCCATGGGTCGCAGTTTTGTTGGATCACAACGATTTCCGTATCCTCCCCTTTTTCTTCATAGCAGTTGTAAACGATTTTGCTCCCAATGATGGGCAACGCAAGCAAGGCTATCACGATTGCCACATTCCAGCGGATGGCTTTTCTATCGCTTTCTTTTTCGCAGGAGGCGATGTTGTTGATCAAAATGTTGACCAGCAAGATCCAAAGGGTGCCGCCTGCTACGCCAGTCACGGAATACCATTGAATCCAAGTGGTGCAGGTGGAAAACACATTGCCGAGGCTGAGCCAGGGCCATTTTGCCGACCAGTAATAGTGCAGGAATTCGAAAGCCATCCAGTAGGGGATGAGCAAGAAGTTGCCAAGACGGCTGTTGTGGAGTTTCATCTTGGTAAAGTGGAAAGCCCAGAACACGATAGCCATGAAGAGAGCGTTGAGGACCCATGCCAGGATCGCCGCCGGGGTGGCGTTCCACACCCACCAGGTAGCCAGCACGTTCCAAATCAGGAAGGTGACGAACGACAGCCACAAAACATGGCCTTTTTCGCCTTTGCTGATACGTTCTTCCACATAGAGCAGTGGTACCAATGCAATGAAAACCAGTGCACTGCAACCTCGAAGTGGCCATGCCGCCCATAGCAACAATCCGCTGATGACTGACAACAGGAGCTTTTGGTATTTCTTCATTTCCAAATTTTTGGCAAAAATAACGAATTGTTAACTATCTTTGCTCCAGAATTATTGCATTTTGAAAAAGATACTCCTCATTCGATTCAGTTCCATCGGCGACATTGTGCTGACCACACCGGTTGTCCGATGTCTGTGCCAACAGCTACCCGAAGTGGAATTGCATGTGCTGACCAAGTCGTCTTACCAAGCCATCTACGCTGCAAATCCCAATATTAATAAGGTATATGAGTTTTCGGGAAATATGAAAGAAGTGGTGCGTCGCCTCAGGGGGGAGCATTATGACTTTATTGTCGACCTTCATAAGAATTGGCGTTCATGGCGTGTCCGAATGGCTTTGCATCGTCCTTCCGCTTCGTTTCCGAAGCTCGATTTCCAGAAATTCCTATATACCAAGTTGAAAATCGGCAAGTTGCCGCAAGTGCATATTGTGGACCGTTATTTCAAGGCAGTGGAGAAGCTGGGGGTGCATAATGACGGCCAAGGGCTGGATTTCTTCTTTGGCGAAGGCGATGAGATGCATTACGAGGATTTGCCGGAAACTTTCCGGGACGGTTTTGTGGCCGTGGTCATTGGGGGACAGCATGCCACCAAGATTCTGCCGGAGGAAAAGGTCGTTGAGGTATGTGAAACCTTGGACTGTCCCGTGATTTTGGTGGGCGGACCGGAAGATGCGCCGAGAGGTGACAGGATCGTTCAGAAAGTCGGGAAGAATGTGGGGAACAGTTGCGGAAGGCTGACTGTGGGTCAATCGGCATTTCTGTTGAAGTTGGCCGATGCAGTGCTCACCAACGATACGGGCATGATGCACATTGCTGCCGCTTTGCGCAAGCCTATCGTGTCGGTGTGGGGCAATACGGTGCCTGAATTCGGCATGTACCCCTATTTGCCCCAGGGCATGACGCCTTCCGTCATCATTGAAAACAAGGAGTTAAGATGCCGTCCTTGCGACAAGCTGGGCTATGCCAAGTGCCCCAAGGGCCATTTCGATTGTATGTATTCGCTGGATAGCAAGGAGATAGCGGAAAAAATAAAAGCCGGACTTTCGCCCGGCTTCTGTGGTGGTACCAGCGGGAATTGAACCAGCGACACACGGATTTTCAGTCCGTTGCTCTACCAACTGAGCTATGGTACCCCATATTTGCGGATGCAAAAATACAGCTTTTTTTGAATCTGACAATCTTTTTTTAAAAAATTTCAGTTTTTTTTCGGATATTTGCACCCCGAAATAGATAAGAATGAAGAAATATTTGCCAACAAGACTGATATTGACGGCATTGATTGCCTTGGCTTGTGGTGGTGTTTTTGCCCAGGCCAACGTTGACTCGCCTTATTCCATGTTCGGCATTGGGCAGGTGAGAGACAAGACGATGAATGCGCGCCTCAAAGGCATGGGCGGTGTGGCCAATGCCATGCATGCCAAAAATATGCTGAATGCCGAGAATCCCGCATCGTACGCGATGATTGACACCTTGGCTTTTCTGTTTGACGCTGGCATATATGCTAAGTCTTCTACCTTCAGCACTTCTTCGCTCTCGGAAAGGGCAAGTAGCGCCTCCTTTGATTATGTTGCGATGGGTTTTGCCTTTACCAATTGGTGGAAGGTGGCCGTCGGAGCCCAGCCCTATAGCAATGTGGGTTACAATATCGTGACCTCTTCGCATGATGAGCATGCGGGCAATTATTCCCAGTATTTCCAAGGGGATGGCGGATTGAACCAGGTGTTTGTGGGCAACGCTTTCAAGATCGGCAGGCATTTTTCCATTGGAGCCAATGCCAACTATGTGTTTGGCGACAGCAAGTCAACCACTACGCTGACCTTTCCTGATTCCACATACGTCATCAGCTCGCGCCGTAGCCGTGACGTGATGATCAAGTCGTTCATGTTCGACTATGGCGTGATGTATCACGGCAAGGTCGGCAACAACCTCACTTTGTCGGTCGGTGCCACATACGATCAAAAGATCAACCTGAAAGGAACCCAAACCGTGTTTGTCCGAACCATCGAGGCAGATGAGAACATCTCTTCAACCTCTACGGAATACCTGATTGACACCGTTGCTTACACAAAGGACAAGAATGCCACTTTCACCATGCCTCACGGGTTTGGCTTTGGCGTTTCCTTGCAGAAGGACAACCGCTGGACCTTGGGAGCCGACTTCAACTGGACACAGTGGAGTGCCTTTGAAAGAAACGGTATCAACGAAAGATTGCAAGATGCCTGGGGCGTGGCAGTGGGAGGCGAGTTCATCCCTTCCTCGACTTCGTTGTCGAGCTATTGGACGAGGGTGTCTTACCGTTTGGGCGGCTTCTATGAACAAACCTATCTCAACATCAACGGACAATCCATTAATAAGATGGGAGTGGATTTCGGAATGAGTTTGCCGATTCCAAGATCGATGTCGAAAGTAGATCTTGGACTGGAGGTTGGAAAATGTGGCACGAAATCTGCTAACCTGATCCGAGAAAGCTATGTCAACCTTACCGTCGGCGTCTCCGTTTTCGAGCGCTGGTTCATGAAAAGAAAGTATAAATAAGAAAAGTCAAACCATAAAAACACAAGAGAAATGAAAACGAAAAGATTTGCGATCCTGGCTGTTATCTTAGGAATAGCCTTCAGCGTCTCTGCACAGGATGTTACAAACGAACCGAAGTATGGTGCCGACAGTGCCAATTGCGTCACCAAGCTTTCGATCTACCGTGAGTACTACAAGCAATGGGAAGCTGCCAAGTTCGCTCCCGAGTCGGTCAGTGCCGAGATGATCTCCGCTTGGCGTGAGGTGTTCCTCACTGGTCCCCGTGCCAGCCAATACACCTATACGAACGGCGAAAAGATTTTGGATTACCTCATTCGTACAAATCCTAAGGATAAGGATGCTTACATCGACACGCTCTGCATGTTGATGGATACGAGAGCCAAGTATTTCCCGACCGACCCCAAGACCGGAACGTCACAGGTCGCCAACATCATGGGAAGAAAGGGTCTCTTGATCTATACTTACAACAAGAACCGCTACGAAGAAGCCTATAATGTGCTGAAAGATGCCGTCGCCCTCGATCCTTCACAGCTGCAAGGCGCTTACATCGACGCTTACTTCAAGTCAACCATCGACATGGTGAACAACGGCAAGGAAGAAAAGATGACCATCATCAACGTCTATCAGGAACTCTCCGAAGTGCTTGACGACAATATCAAGGTGTTGGCCGAGAACGAAGTCCAGTTGGTGGAAGCGAGAACCAATGCCGAGGAATCGAACGACAACGACGCTGTTGCCAGTTTCGACAAGCAGATCGAGAAGAACGAAAAGTCCATCAACATCAACAAGGGTGTGAAGAACAATATTGACAACCTCTTCCAACCCTACGCTTCTTGCGACGATCTGATCAAGGTGTTTGCCGCCAAGATGGCTGAGACGCCCGATGACATCAACCTGCTGAAGCGTATCACCACCATCCTTGACAAGAAGGAATGCACTGATTCGAAGCTCTTCCTTGATGCCAGTAAGAAGCTCTATGAACTGGAGCCCAGCCCCGAGGCTGCCTACAACATTGGTGTCAAGCTCTTCAAGGACGGCAAGAATGGCGAAGCTGCCAAGTACTTCGAACAAGCTACTTCAGCCTCGAACAACGACCGTGTGTACAGAGCTTTCAGAAACCTGGCCTACTGCTACCTGAACATGGGTGCCTCTGGCAAATGCCGCGAAGCCGCCCGCAGGGCTGCCGCTGTTGACCCGACCGCCGGCGAACCTTACATCCTCATCGGTATGGCCTACGCTGCATCAGCCAACTCCTTCTCCGACAGCAAGTTCGGTGGCAAGGAAGTCTATTGGGTTGCCGTTGACAAGCTCTCCAGAGCCGCTGCTATCGATTCTTCCGTCGCTGGTCGCGCCAACAGCTTGATTGCTGCCTACAGACAGCACTTCCCGAGCACTGAGACCATCTTCTTCAACGACTATGCTGAAGGACAATCCTATACCGTTGGTGGATGGATCGGTGAAAGCACCACGATCAGAGCGGCTAAATAACAGCACACTGAAACGGTGAAGCCGAATAGAATCAAACGATTTCTTACATGCAACATCACAGCCTTTCTGGCTGTGATGTTGCTTTCGTGTGGGAACCCCACATCGGTGATCCAACAACTGGCTTCCGACGACACGCTTTCCGGGGTGGTCGCCTACGACATCGTCTTCTATCGGAGCGATTCGGGTGTCGTTCAGGTGGAACTGAGAGCCCCCATGATGGTCCGGCAGGGCGACGATTCCAGCTATCTTGAATTCCCACAAGGCTTCCATGCTTCCGTTTTCGACAAGTATCACCGTCTGGCTTCCGAAATCAGCGCCGATTACGGTCTCAGTCACAGCTATCCCAAGATGGTCGAAGCCAGGGGCCATGTCGGCGTTGAGAACCAACAGAATGGGCAAAGCATGTATTCCGAAAAACTGTATTGGTATCAAGACACGAAGATGATCTATACCCGTTCGAAAGTGAGAATTGTCATGCCCGACAAGGACATCACCGGCGATAGCTTGGTTACGACAGAGGGTTTCGAAGAATATACCATCTACAATGGCCAGGCGACTTTTGAAGTGGAGGACGAATGATGAACGATTGGATTGTCGTTGCGGTAACCCTATTCTTCTCGGCGCTTTGCTCGGGTCTTGAGATCGCCTTTAACAGTACCAACCGGCTTCAGCTGGAGGTGGACCTGAAAAAGAACAAGTTCTCGGCAAAGGTTGTCGGGCTTTTCTTCAGGAATCAATCCCGTTTCATCACCTCGTTGCTGATCGGCAACAACATTGCCAATATCATTTACGGCATTGCCATAGCCCGATTGTTGCGACCTGCGGTGATCTGGATGCTTCCTTCGGCGCTTGAGGTGGAGTTTTTCATCCTGTTGCTGCAATCCATCATTTCCACTTTGTTGGTGCTGGTGCTTGCCGAATTCCTGCCGAAGATCCTGTTTCGCATCAATCCCAATGCCATCCTTTCATTCTTTGCCCTCCCCACTTTGGTTTGCTATTGTATTCTTTATCCACTCACGCTGCTCTATTCAGGCATCGCCTATCTCATCATCAGGGTTTTCTTCGGCATGAGAATGGACCAGCAGCAATATCAGATCAGCACGGTTGACTTTGACGACTACATCACGGAATACGCCGATCCCCAGGAAGCCGACGAAGACATACAGCAGGAGATCCAACTGTTTCAGAATGCCATGGATTTCAGGTCGGTCAAACTGCGCGAATGCATGGCTCCTCGAAACGAAATTGAATCGGTGAAGCTTACCGACGATATCCATTTCATCAAGGATCGCTTTGAGGAAACGAAGCATTCCAAGCTCGTTGTATATTCAGAGAACATCGACAATATCATCGGATACATCCATCTCAACGATGTGGTGGATGCCATTGCAAACGGAAAGCAAAGCACCACGGCTGATTTGGTTAGGTCCATTGACTTCTTTCCTGAGACCTACACGGCAGATCGTCTGTTGAAGCATTTCATCCAGAAGCACCAAGGGGTTGCGGTGGTCGTCGATGAGTTTGGCGGTACAGCCGGTATCGTTACCATGGAAGATGTCATTGAGGAGATCTTTGGTGAAATCGAGGATGAATACGACGAGGAAGAGGAGACGGAAAAGAAGGTGCAGGAGGATACTTATGTATTTTCGGCCCGCCTTGAAATCGACTATCTGAATGAGACCTACAAACTTGACCTACCTGTGTCGGACGATTATGAGACCTTGGCGGGCATGATCCTCCATTACTATGAAAGCATTCCCGAAACGGGCAAGGAATTGCTCATCGGAAACTATCGGATCAAGGTGCTTAAGGCTACCGATATGAAGTTGGAAGAGGTTGAGTTAAAGCGAGTTCCGTGAAAAGGAAAAATAAAGTTTCAACTATTTTTACGCAGATTGAAATCCTTTTACTAAATTTGCAGGCTCAAATTTTGAATATTTAATTAATAGTATAGCAATAAAAGCATTATGGCAGCAATTGAGAAAATCAGAAAGCGTTCAGGATTGTTGATCGCAATTATCGGTCTTGCCTTGTTGGCATTCGTCCTGCAAGACCTTTTCCAGAGCACGGGAAGACACCGCGAATACAACGTGGCCGTCATCGATGGAGAGAAGATTCCTTACAAAGATTTTGAGGATTTGAAAAACAAGAATCTGGAAAACATGAAGAGAAGCAATGGCAACAGCCTTACTTCTACCCAAACCTATAGCGTTTACAATAACACCCTTGAGCAGATGATCAAGGAACATATCATGAACAAGGAATACGATGCCATCGGCATGAATGTCACCGGTGACGAGCTGTATGATCAGTTCTTGGGCGATGATCCGCACCAATGGGTGGTTCAGAACTTCTCCGACGGCAGTGGCAACTTCAACAGACAAGCCGTTGAGAACTACATGCAGAGCCTTGACAATGCTCCCATCGAGTACCGCAACCAGTGGATTGAATTTGAGAACGCCATCAAGGAAAACAGACTTGAGACCAAGTTCGACAACCTGGTGAAGGCATCATATTTCGTTCCTTCAAAGTTGGCTCAGAAATACTATCAGAACAAGAACGTGAAAGCTACTGCCGATGTCGTGGCTTTGCGTTATTCCACCATCCCGGATTCCACGGTGGTGGTCACCGACCAGGACAACAAGAAGTTCTATCAGGAAAACAAGTACAGATACGAAACGGATGAAACCCGTGGCATTGAATATGTTGTTTTCGACATCAAGCCCTCGGCTCAGGATGATCTCGACGCTCAACAGTATGTCAATGAGATGAAAGAGGATTTCACCAATACGGAAAATGTTGCCAGCTTTGTGAATGCCAATTCCGACCAACGTTACGACAGCACCTGGATGGCCAACACCGACGTTCCGGCTGCTATTGAAAGCGTGGTGTTCGATGGCGGTAACCAACCCGGCTTCGTTTACGGTCCTTATTTCGACGACAACGCCTACAACCTGGTTCGCATCATTGACCTTCAGCAGCGTGCCGACTCGTTGAAAGCCAGCCATATCCTCATTCCTTACATGGGAGCTTTGCGTAGCGAAGACACCATCACCACCAAGGAAAGAGCCCAGGCGATTGCCGACAGCTTGGTCAACGTGCTGAAAAAGAATGTCAAGAATACCGGTCTGTTTGAAGAGCTTGCAGGCGAATTCTCTTCCGATAAGGGTTCTGCAGAAAAAGGCGGCGACTTGGATTGGTTCACCGATGGCATGATGGTTTACAACTTCAATGAGTTTGTGATGAACAATCCCGTGGGTCAGATTGGTGTAGTGGAGACTCCTTTTGGATACCATATCATTAAAGTCACTGGCAAGACGGAAATGAAGCCCAAGGCCCGTCTCGCTTTCCTGAAGCATGAACTCACCCCCAGCACCAAGACCTATCAGGATATCTTTGCTGAGGCCAATAGATTCGTTACCGAGAATCGCACCTACGACCAATTCAACGCTGCCATCGAGGCTCAAGGCATGACCAAGCGTAGCATGCCAAGAATGAACGCTTCCACCTATCAGATCACGGGTATCGACAACCCGCGCCAGATTGTCCGTTGGGCTTTCGACGACAAGACCAAGATTGGTGATGTGTCGTCCATCTTCGAACTCGACAACATGTTTGTGGTGGCTGCTCTGACCGACATGGTTCCTGAAGGCTATGCTCCTATGGAGAAAGTCGTGGAACAGTCAAAGTACCAGATCATCAACAAAAAGAAAGGGGAGATCGCTGTTGAGAAGATGAAGGCTTGTGGCACCGACTATGACAGAATGGTCAGCGAATTGGGTGCTGAGAGCACGACTGTATCCGATGTCAACATTGACGCCCGTGTTTTGGGCAACTTCGGTGTTGAGGCCGATATCATCGGCACCATCCTCGGCATGAAGGAAGGCGATGTGGTTGGCCCGATTGCCGGTAATTCCAGCGCTTTCGTGATCAAGAACGTCAAGATCGCCGATGTACCTGAAGCTACCGACCTGAGTTCGACCTTGAGAGACAAGACCTCCCAGTTCAACAACAGGGTTCTGAATAACGGTGTCTATAACGCTCTTAGGAATAACGCCAAGATCGAAGACAACAGAGTGATGTTCTATTAAGATAGATAAAAGATAAGAGTTTACTTATCGAACAACAAGGGCGCGGCTGATTCCAGCCGCGCCCTAACTTTTATCTTTTATCTCTTATCTTTTATCTTATCAAAATCCCATCCCAAACCAGAACCAGAACTGGTCTTCCATTTCTTTCCAGGTTTGGCGTGCAGCAGCGGCGAAGTCCTTGGTGTATTGGTTGACCACCTTGGTGGCTTCATCCTTCTTGCCCTCGTTGAGCAAGGTCTGGGCTTTCTGCTCCATGGCGGGAATCTCCTCAAAGGCTTTGTCCTCGAGTCGTTTGGCGTTGCCTAAAAGGACGGGTTTGGTGCGTCCCCACATCACTGTGGCAAGCTTGTTGGCTCTGCGGTAATGCCAAATCCAGGCTTCTTCGCGATAGCGGAGTTGGCCGCATTTGTCGAAGCCTTCGGGCAGGGTGGTGGAACCTGAGAAGATCGGGATGCGCGGGCTCTGTCCCGGGTTGTCGCAGGCCATCCAGCAGATGGCGCCGATCTCGTCGGGCACCCAGCTGCGGCATTGGATGATATGGTGGTAGCTGCTCCAGGCCACGGCCACGGTGCGCTGGAACTTGACGGTCTCTGGAGCCAAGTAGTTCAGCGTCTTTTGCATGGTGCCGTTCATCCAAGGGTTGGCGATAGGGCTGATGACAGTGTCGTCAACCATGGTGCCGTCGTCCAGACGCTTCTTGTTGACCACCTTGATGTTACGGGTCATGTCCATGTCGGTGCCTTCGTAGGTGCTGCGAAAGAGCTCCATCACCTTGCGGACATCGACGTTTTCGTCGGGTTTCACGGAGAAAGGCAATTCGGGCATGTCGCGGCTGAGGTTCAAGGAAGGAGCCAGCTGGCTGAGGATGAAGAACTCGCGGTCGCTGTAGTTCTTGCCACCGCCGTATTCGGCACGGAAGGCCTTCCAGAAAATGAAGTCGCCTTCACCGTCCCACAAACCGTATTTCTTGGCGACCTTCTCGCAGTTGTCGGAACAGTAGAAGTCCTTGCTCTTGCGTTCCAGCTTGCCGATGCGGGCGATGTTGGCGCTGACGCCCACCTCGTCGTCGGGGATGCGTTTGGCAGCCCACACGCCGCCGATCTTGTCGGGTCCTTCACCGAGGATTTCCATCTGCCAGACTTCGTTCTTGTCGGCGATGGTGATGCACTCGCCTCCGTCGCCGTAGCCATATTCCTTGACGAGTTTGCCGATGAGTTGGATAGCGTCGCGGGCGTTGTCGCAGCGCATCAAAGCCACGCGCTCCAGTTCCTCAATCAGGAACATGCCGTTCTTGTTGACTAAGGTGTCGGGACCTGAGAAGGTCGTTTCGCCAATGGCCAACTGCTTCTCGTTGAGGCAGGGATAGGCTGTGTTGAGATAGGCATAGGTGTGTTCCACCTGGGGAATCTCCCCGGCGAGTTCCACCTTGCGGTTGTCGAAAGGATCTTCTGTGTGCATGGTGCCTTTATACACCTTATGCATCTCTCCTTTTTCATGGTCGGCGGCAGGTTCCCAACGCATCCAGGTGCGGTAGCGGCCGTCGCAGGTGTGCGAGGTGATGACGGAGCCGTCGGTGGAAGCTTTCTTGCCCACCATGATGCTGGTGCAGTTGGCACCGACGAGCATTTCCTGGTCTTCCTGTGCGCATGTGCTGTAACCAAGCACGAGAAGACCTGCTAGAATTAGAGTTTTGAGTTTAAACATATTGTTGAGTTTTTGCTTGAATTTTGAATTTCAAAGATAAAAAGAAATAGTTTGCAAATAACCAAAAAGTTGTATCTTTGTAAAATTTATATTAAATATTCATCAAAACAATAAAAATATGGAATTACCATTTGCAGAAGCGTGGAAAATCAAGATGGTTGAACCCATTAAGAAATCCACCCGCGAACAACGCGAAAAATGGCTTGAAGAAGCACACAACAATATCTTCATGCTGAAGAGCGACTATGTCTATATCGACCTGCTGACCGACAGTGGCACCGGTGCCATGAGCGACCGCCAGTGGAGCGCCATGATGATGGGTGACGAGAGCTACGGCGGTGCCCGTTCTTTCTATCACATGAAGGACACCATCACCGAACTTACCGGTTTCGAGTATGTCATTCCTACCCACCAGGGCCGTGCCGCTGAAAACGTGCTTTTCAGCTATCTGGTGAAGCCTGGCATGGTGATCCCCGGCAATGCCCATTTCGACACCACCAAGGGACACATCGAGAGCCGTAAGGCCTTCGCGATCGACGTTACTGTCCCGGAGGCTTACGATACCCAGCTGGAAGTGCCTTTCAAGGGCAACGTCAGCCTCGAGAAGCTTGAGAAGGTGCTCGTCGAGAACAAGGGCAATGTCCCGTTCATGGTGCTTACCGTGACCAACAATACTGTTGGCGGCCAGCCTGTCAGCATGCAGAACGTTCGCGAGACCTGCGCCCTCTGCCACAAGTACGGCGTGCCGGTTGTGGTGGACAGCGCCCGATTCATCGAGAACTGCTACTTCATCAAGACCCGCGAGAAGGGCTACGAAAACAAGACCCTCCGTGAGATTGCCAAGGAGATGTATTCCTATGCCGATGCCATGACGATGAGTGCCAAGAAGGACGCCCTCGTCAACATGGGCGGTTTCATCGCCACCAACAAGAAGGATTGGTACGAAGGTGCCAAGCTGTTCTGCATCCCGTTTGAGGGCTTCCTTACCTATGGCGGTATGAACGGCCGCGACATGGATGCCTTGGCCGTCGGACTGAAGGAAAACATTGAATTCGACATGGTGGAAACCCGTATCAAGCAAGTGCATTACCTTGCTGCCAAGTTGGATGAGTATGGCATTCCTTACCAGCGTCCTGCCGGTGGCCATGCCATCTTCGTCGATGCCGACAAGGTGTTGACCAACATCCCGAAGGAAGAGTTCCCGGCTCAGACTCTGACCTGCGAACTTTATCTTGAAGCGGGCATCCGTGCCTGCGAGATCGGCTATGTGCTGGCCGACCGCGATCCGGTCACCCGTCAGAACCGTTTCGGTGGCAACGACTTCGTGCGTCTCTGCATCCCGCGCCGTGTGTACACCAACAACCACATGGACGTGATTGCTGCTGCCCTGAAGAATGTGTATGACCGTCGCGACAGCATCAAGCGTGGTCTCGAAATCACTTGGGAAGCCGAGCTGATGCGTCACTTTACCTGCCAGTTCAAGAGATTGGGATAAACTTATAGTTTTATTCCTATGAAAATCCCGTCCATTGGCGGGATTTTTTTTATCTTTGCATCATGACAAGTTCAGCTATCATCATTGGAATCATCTTCATTCTGTCCATAACCACCCCCGTTGTGACAGTGTCCATCGGCTTGGAACCTAAAAGCCAAAGCAAGTTTCCAAGGCAGTTGCTTGCAGCGTTGGTTTTTGGCGCCATGGAGGCGTTGATGGCCTTCTTGGGTTACTTGTTCGGAAGATGGATCGCTCCAATGTACGGCGATTTGCTTCCTTATTTTGTTTTTGCCATCATGCTGATTGTGGCTGTTAAAATGATTGTTCATTCCATGAAAGTGCTGAAAGCGAAATACTTGTTCTCGTTTACCTCTTTTTGGGGAATGTTGCTTTTGGGCGTTTTTGCTGCCACAGACACTTTCATGATGGGTGTTTGTGGTGATGGCTTCTTGCCTTTTGGCCATTGGTATTTTTTGGCTGTTGGCATCGCTGGATTCCTTTGGGCATTGAACGCAGTCCGGAAAGAATTCTCGCCGGAATTGATGCGTGCCTCCAGCTTCATTGAATTCTCGGGCGCCGTGTTTGTGTTGATCATCGCCATTCTGTTCTTGTTTACTGACTTAATCTGACGAAAATGAAACGGTTGTTTATAGTTCTACTGTCGCTGTTTTTGGCAGTCTCCGCAATAGCCCAAGCACCGGCGCATTATTACGATTCCGCCGAGGGTTTGAGAGGCAATGCACTGAAGGAGGCCTTGCACAATATCATCAAGGGACACACCTCCATATCGTATGCCCAAATCTGGAACGCTTTCTGGAGCACCGACAACAAAGGCAACGGCGTTGTTTGGGACATGTATTCTGATGTCCCGGGAGGCACTCCGCCTTATACCTATCAACTGGGCATGGATCAGTGCGGCAACTACAGCGGTGAGGGCGATTGCTATAACCGTGAGCATTCTTGGCCGCAGAGTTGGTTCAATGATCAAACCACGCCGCGTACCGATATGCACCATATTTTTGCGACGGACGGTTATGTTAACGGTCGCCGCAACAACTATGCATACGGAGAGGTGAGTGGTGCCAAGTGGACTTCCCGAAATGGCTCAAAATTGGGATCCTGCAAAACCCCTGGTTTTTCCGGAACGGTGTTTGAACCCATTGACGAATACAAAGGCGATTTGGCCCGTGCCCTCATGTACATGAGCGTACGTTACTATGGAGAGGACTCGAATTGGAAATCAAGCGACATGACTGACAAGTCGGAAATCAAGCCTTGGGCCATGGCGATGTTGCTCCGTTGGAATAAGCAGGATCCGGTGAGCCAAAAGGAGATCGATCGTAACAATGCGATATATAAGGATTATCAACATAACCGAAATCCTTTTGTCGATTATCCTGAATATGCCGATATGATATGGGATCCGAACTGGGTAATCGCCGAGGACGAATCGGAATCGGCCGTTTCCATCTATCCCAGTCCCGTTCAACGAGGTGGGACGATTTATCTTTTTTTGAGACATCAGGAGGTGGATCAAGTGACAATTTATGATCTCAGTGGAAGAGTTCTGTGGCAAACAAAAGTCGCAAGTGAGGAAATGCCATCCCTGACATTGCCAAATGATCTTCAAAGCGGATTCTATTTGTTGCATTTGAGCAATGGAAATCAAGTAGTAATGAACAGGAAGCTGTTGATTATTTAATGTAAAATATAGGCTGGGAAGCAGTCTTTCATCTAACATTTTATTTATCTTTGCGAGCATATAAAATGCAAAATATATGCTATTATGATATGCTTTTTCCAGTCTGGAAATCAACGTGTTATAGCCGTTGATGCCGTATCGGAGCTTTCTTCCGAGCATCTGTCCCGTTTGTCATGGTTGTTTGGCAAGGCTACGTTGGTCAAGACAAAATCCATAAAAGGTTATTTCGTCGGTCCGCGCCGTGAGATGATTACCCCTTGGAGCACCAATGCTGTTGAAATTGCCCAAAACATGGGTGTTGAGGGTATCTTGCGCATCGAGGAATTCACTCAAGTGGATTCAAAGGACGCCCCCTTCGATCCTATGCTTCAGGCCATGTACCACAACCTCGACCAAAAGGTCTTCACGGTAAACCGCAAGCCCGAGCCCTTGAAATACATCGACGACATTGCAAGTTACAATGTGAAAGAAGGCCTCGCGTTGAGCGATGAGGAAGTGGAGTATCTGAAAGGTATTTCCGAGAAGATTGGCAGGAAACTGACCGATAGCGAGGTATATGGCTTCGCACAAGTGAATTCGGAGCATTGCCGCCACAAGATCTTCAACGGCACCTTCATCATCGACGGAAAAAAGATGGGCAGTTCGCTGTTTGCCTTGATCAAGAGAACTTCGAAGGAAAACCCGAACAAGTTGGTGTCGGCTTACAAGGACAACGTGGCTTTCATCCTCGGTCCCAAAGTGGAGCAATTCGCGCCCAAAGGCCAGTTTGAGCCAGATTACTTCCAGATCAAGGACATCAACACCATCCTTTCGCTGAAAGCCGAAACGCATAATTTCCCGACCACCGTGGAGCCTTTCAACGGGGCTGCCACGGGAACGGGCGGTGAGATCCGCGACCGTTTGGCCGGAGGTCAGGGCAGCTTGCCGTTGGCAGGCACGGCCGTTTATATGACTTCCTATCCCCGAACCGAGAAGGGTCGTGAGTGGGAGCAAGGCGCCGAACCGCGTAAATGGCTGTATCAGACACCTGAGGAGATTTTGATCAAGGCTTCCAACGGCGCGTCCGACTTCGGCAACAAGTTCGGTCAACCTTTGATCAACGGCAGTTTGCTGACTTTTGAGCATCAGGAGCAGCAGACCTTGGGCTATGACAAGGTGATTATGCTGGCAGGCGGCATTGGCTTTGCCAAGATGGAGAACGCCCAAAAGCTGGAGCCGGAACCTGGCGACATCATCGTGGTGCTGGGCGGCGACAACTACCGCATCGGCATGGGTGGCGGTGCCGTGTCGAGCGTCGATACTGGACAATACAGCAACGCCATTGAGCTCAACGCCGTGCAACGTGCCAATCCTGAGATGCAGAAACGCGTCAGCAACGTGATCCGTGCCATGGCCGAGATGGGCAAGAATCCCATCCGTAGCATCCACGACCATGGTGCTGGCGGCCACTTGAACTGTCTCTCCGAGCTGATTGAGGACGCTGGCGGTGTGGTGTATGTCGATAACCTTCCCGTGGGCGACCCGACCTTGTCCGA
This sequence comes from Bacteroidales bacterium, assembly GCA_017549805.1. Lineage (GTDB taxonomy): Bacteria > Bacteroidota > Bacteroidia > Bacteroidales > F082 > Limimorpha. Next base: position 23,045 of record JAFYNJ010000017.1, on the reverse strand, counting down.
CAAGGAAATCATCGGCAACGAGTCACAGGAACGTATGGGATTGCTGGTGCGCAAGAAGGACTTGGAGCTGATTCGCAAGACCGCCGAGCGCGAACGTGCGCCTTATTACGAGGTGGGCGAGGTGACGGGCGACGAACGCCTGCGCTTTGTCCGCAAAAACGGTGAAGCACCCATTGATTTGGCGTTGTCCGACTTCTTCGGCAGTGCACCCAAGACTGTGCTTCACGATACCTCCAAGCCCTATCATTTCAAGAAGATCAGCTATACTAAACGCGACATCCATAAGTATTTGGAGAAGGTGCTGCAGCTGGAAGCCGTGGCCTGCAAGGACTGGTTGACCAACAAGGTGGACCGTTCCGTGACGGGTCGCGTTGCCCAGCAGCAGTGCGTTGGTGAGATCCAGCTGCCGTTGAGCAACCTCGGCATCAGCGCCCTCGATTACAAAGGCGTGCGCGGTGTGGCAACGGCTTTGGGCCATGCCTCCATCCCAGCCTTGATTGATCCGGCTGCGGGTTCAAGGTTGTCTGTTTCAGAAGCCTTGACCAACTTGGTGTGGGCTCCCATCGAGGACAACCTGAAGGGCGTTTCACTGAGCGCCAACTGGATGTGGCCTGCCAAGCAGGAAGGCGAGACAGCCCGTCTCTATCAAGCGGTGAAGGCATTGAGCGACTATTGCGTCGCCTTGGGTATCAACGTCCCGACAGGCAAGGATTCGCTCTCGATGACCCAGAAGTATCCCAATGGTCAGAAGGTAGTGGCTCCTGGAACGGTCATCGTATCCGCCGCTGGCGAGGTAAGCAATATCCGCCAGACCGTCCAACCGGTAATGAAAGGGAACCTAGATTCCGAGTTGCTTTACATCGACTTTTCGAAAGACGGCTTTGAACTGGGCGGCAGCAGCTTTGCCCAAGCCATCAACGCCATCGGCCAAAAGACACCGGATGTCAAGAGTCCGGCCTATTTCAAGAGGGCTTTCAATGCCATCCAACAGCTGATTGAGGAGAACCTGATCATGGCGGGTCATGACGTCTCTGCGGGCGGTTTGATCACCACCTTGCTGGAGATGAACTTTGCCAACACTGAATACGGCATGGAGCTCAACCTGAAGGACTTCGACAAGGAAGATCTGGTATCCGTACTGTTCTGCGAGAAGCCTTCGGTGGTCATCCAAGTCGCTGGCGACGGCGCTGCCAAGAAGATGCTCCGCGAACTCGGCGTCAGCTTCAAGGTCATCGGCAAGCCCTGTCTCAAGCGCAGGATCACCATCCGTCATGCCGGCCACGACCATCTCTTCGAGATCGATGCCTTGCGCGATGTGTGGTACAAGTCGTCCTATCTGCTCGACCGCAAGCAGAGCGGTGAGCGCAAGGCCAAGGAGCGTTTCGAGAACTACAAGCAACAGTATCTGCACTATAGCCTGGGCCATGGCTTCACGGGTAAGGCTGCCGATCTTGGCATCAAGATGAAACGTCGCCAAAAGTCGGGCATCAACGCCGCCATCATCCGTGAGAAGGGCTGCCAGTGCGACCGTGAGATGGCTTACGCTTTGCATCTGGCAGGCTTCGACGTGAAGGATGTCACCATGACCGACTTGGCTTCGGGTCGTGAAGATTTGAAGGATGTCAACATGATCGTGTTTGTGGGCGGTTTCTCCAACTCCGATGTGCTGGGCTCGGCCAAGGGCTGGGCGGGTGCTTTCCTTTACAATGAAAAGGCCAAGAAGGCGTTGGACGACTTCTATGCCCGTGAAGATACCTTGAGCCTTGGCGTGTGCAACGGTTGCCAGCTGATGATGGAACTTGGCTTGATCTATCCCGACCATGAGGAGCATCCCATCATGAAACACAACGACTCGCACAAGTTCGAATCTGCTTTCCTCAATGTGGAGATTGCCCAGAACGAAAGCGTGATGCTGAAGTCGCTCTCGGGTCGCCGTCTCGGTGTGTGGGTGGCCCATGGCGAAGGCAAGTTCTACTTCCCCTATTACCGCGACAAGTACAAGATTGTGATGACCTACGGACAGGACAAATATCCCGGCAACCCCAACGGCAGCGACTGGTCGGTGGCAGGCATCTGCTCCAACAACGGACGTCATCTCGCCATGATGCCCCACTTGGAGCGCGCCTTCCTGCCTTGGCAGTGGGCCCATTATCCCGACAACCGAAAGAACGACGAGGTGTCGCCTTGGATTGAGGCTTTCGTGAATGCTCGGAAGTGGGTGGAAGAGAAGTTGAAAGTTGAACGGTGAAGCCCTCAACGAAGTGAAACGAGTTAAAAATGAAAATTCTATGAAACCATTCAACGCTAAAGAAGTGAAGGACCAAGCGGTCCAGTGGATCAGGGACTGGTTTGAGCAAAACGGACCTGGCTGCAATGCCGTAATCGGCATCTCGGGAGGCAAGGACAGCAGCGTAGTGGCTGCCTTGTGTGTTGAGGCTCTGGGAGTGGATCGCGTCATCGGGGTGACCATGCCCAATGGCGTTCAACCCGATATCGACGATAGTATGAAACTTATCAACCACCTTGGCATCCGCCATTTCTGCGTCAACATCGGGGAGACTTACAATGCCTTGATGGTGGAAGTGGATAAAGAGTTAAAAAGTCAGGAGAAAGAAGTCAGTAGGCAGACGATTATCAACATGCCGCCAAGGCTTCGCATGACTGCCTTGTATGCCGTTTCGCAGTCGATGAACGGCCGTGTGGCCAACACCTGCAATCTCTCGGAGGACTGGGTGGGCTACTCTACGCGTTATGGCGACGCCGCTGGCGACTTCGCTCCTTTGGGTGGACTGACCGTTCAGGAAGTCAAGGCCATCGGCAAGGAGATGGGACTGCCCATCGAGCTGGTGGAGAAAACCCCTTCCGACGGTCTTTCCGGCAAGAGCGACGAAGACAACCTTGGATTCACCTACGCTGTGCTCGACCGTTACATCCGCACGGGCGTTTGCGACGATCCCGACACAAAGGCACGCATCGACGACAAACATGTGAAGAATCTTTTCAAGTTACAACCCATACCCCATTTCGATTATGCTGAATAAAGAAAACGTTACCGAAGTCTTGAAAGACGTCATCTATTTCCCGAAGGGTGACAACATCATTGCCTTGAACATGGTGGAAAACCTGATGGTGAACGAGGAAGGCGTTCGTTTTGACTTGATTGTGGAACACAAAGACGATCCAAAGAACGAGATCCTGGTCAACGCAGCCAACCGTACGTTGAAAGGTGTTTTCGGGGAGATCAACATTGATATCAAAGTAAAGGAAGAAGAGACGACCCTTGCGAAGGTAAAACATATCATTGCTGTTGCCTCGGGCAAAGGTGGTGTGGGCAAATCGACGGTGGCGGCCAACTTGGCCATCGCACTGGCTCGCGCCAACCAACGTGTGGGCTTGATCGATGCCGATATTTACGGCCCATCGGTGCCGATGATGTTCGGCGTGGAAGATGAGCGCCCCGTTTGTTATGAAAAAGAAGGCAAGACGGTGATGCTGCCCGTGGAGAAATATGGCCTCAAGCTGCTCTCCATCGGCTTCTTCGTGGATACCGACCGTCCGTTGATCTGGCGTGGCCCCATGGCTACCAGTGCTCTCAACCAGCTGATGAACGACACCCTTTGGGGTGAGCTCGACTGGATGGTGGTGGACATGCCTCCTGGAACCGGCGACATCCAGCTGACGTTGGCTCAGCAATACAAGGTGTCGGGTGCCGTCATCGTGACCACTCCGCAAAAGGTGGCCTTCGCCGATGTGCTCCGCGCCGCCATGATGTTCAAGGAAGAAGCACTTCAAATCCCAATTTACGGCTTGGTGGAAAACATGGCCTATTTCACGCCTTCCGACATGCCCGAAAAGAAGTACTACATCTTTGGCAAGGAAACAGGCCAACAGTTTGCCGACCAGCTGAAGGTGCCGTTGCTGGGCCAGATTCCTATGGTGGAAAAGATTGCCGAGAGTGGCGATAACGGTACACCGCTTGCCTTGGATACCGATTCACCCGTCACCAAGGCCTTCGATCAAATAGCCTTCTCAATTCTAAATTCTCAATTCTAAATTCTCAGTTATGGAAAAGGAATTGTTGGAAAAAAGAGTCAAGAACATCTTGGAGCAGGTGCGTCCCTACCTCCAGGCAGATGGCGGCGACGTGAACTTCGTGGAGCTTACCGACGACATGGTGGTGATGGTGGAGCTGACCGGCGCTTGCGGCAGCTGCCCCTATAGTACTATGACCCTGAAAAACGGCATTGAAGCAGTGATGATCAAGTCTATCCCTGAAATCAAGGCAGTGGAACAAGTAAAGAACTAATCATATCAATTAAAACCTAACATTATGAAAAAAAATCTACTTTCATTCTTTGCAGTGGCAGTGCTGATGCTCATCTCGGCAGTCGGCTATGCCCAAACAACTTACACAAAGATCACCTCTGCCTCAGAACTCGAGGTCGGAGCAAACTATCTTATTGTTGCCCATTATGATGATTTGGGTGTTTTAGCCATGGGATACCAGAAACCAAGCAACCGCAATGCTGTGGTCGTGTCGGAAAATGGCGAGTCCATCACGGTGACACCTGGAACTAACCCTGAAAGTACAACGGATGTGTTTCAGATTACTTTGGGCGGAAGTACCGATGCTTGGACTTTGTTTGACGAGGTGGCTAATGGTTACCTTTATGCGTCAAGCAGCTCCCAAAACCAACTGAAGACGCAAGCTACCCTTGACGACAATGGTAAATGGAGTATCACATTCAACAATGATGGCACGGCGGAAGTTGTAGCTCAGGGTGCCAACGAACGCAATAACATGCGTTTTAACCCCAATACTTCCAACAACGCCCCGCTGTTCAGCTGTTATGCAAGTTCATCCAACATTGACACACGTGTCAGTTTCTACAAGGCTGATGGTGCTCCTGTCGTCAATCCTGAACCGAGCAACTATCCCACCAACTTCGGAGCTACGGTGGATGGAGTTGACGTGACCCTCACTTGGACCGATGCCATTGGTGACCAATTGCCTTCCAAGTATTTGGTTGTGGGTTCCACAGGCGACATCACTGTTCCTACCGATGGCACCCCTGTCGCCAATGGCGACCTTGTCAAGAATGTAAACTATGGAGATGAGACTGTCAGCTTCAACGGTTTGGAGGCCAACACCACCTATCATTTCGCCATCTTCCCTTATACCAACAGTGGCGCAAACATCGATTACAAGACCGATGGAACCTATCCATTTGTCCATCCTGTAACAGCCGATTACCCCGATTTCCAATTGCCATTGGATGAGGATTTCAACGATGAGAGTCTTGGTATTTTTAGGGCCGTCAGTGTTACTGGTGAACAGGTATGGCATCAGGGTTCTTATCAAGGTACTACTTATGCCAACATGAACGGCTATGTTGGCGGTACTACGTATGAAAACGAGGACTGGCTGATCAGCCCTGGCATCAATCCGGACAACTATAGTGAAGTTTTCTTGGAGTTCCGTACTGCCATGAAGTTTGATGGCAATCCGCTCCAAGTTAAACTCTCGTTGAATTATAACAACGGTGCCAACCCGGGAAGTGCCACATGGGAAGATCTGACGGATGCTTTCGACTTCTCGACGGGTAATTTTGAATGGGTCGAATCAGGCCGTTTCAACATTGGCTCAATGGTTCAAGGCCAGCGGTTCTGGATTGCTTTTGTTTATACTTGCACTGCTGCTGCCGCTTCTTCTTGGGAGATTGATTATGTGAAGGTGACTGGCGGTGAGGTCTCCGTTGGTGAGAACGCACTCTCAACGGTCAGCGTTTATCCGAATCCCGCCAAGGATATGGTTTCGTTCGTCCTTGAAAACGACGCCCAAGTCAGCATCTATGATGTGACGGGTCGTTTGATGAGTTCGATGGCCATGTCAGCCGGCGAAGGCAACTGCCAGATCGCCAGCTTCGAAAACGGCGTTTATTTCCTGAACATCCGTTATGCCGACGGCAAGAAGGAAGTTGCTAGATTCGTGAAATTCTAATCCCCGTCATTGCGAGGAGCGATAGCGACGAAGCAATCCAACCTGACCCGAGATAGTGCTGGTTGGATTGCTTCGCTTCGCTCGCAATGACGAAATAGTCAATACATGTCTCGTTGTAGTCTCCTAATACTGGTTCTATTCTCATCCATTTTGGGATTCTCCCAACAGGTGGAGACCTCGCGTTTTGAGGTGAACCGTTGGTCGAAGAACCAAGACTGCCAGTTTGTGTCGTTCCAGAAGAAAGGCGGCATGATGGCGTATGAGACCGACAAGACCGACGAGGACAAGAACCGGCTCTGGAACTTTGTCACCCTCGACACCAGCCTCTACGAGCAGCGTAGCGATTTGATCCCCTTGCCCGACAAGTTAAGGCTTTTCGATTCGAAAAGTTCCATGCAGTGGGCAGTATTCATCTTCGTGGAAGAAAAAGTCACCCGTTCCGATTCCGTCATGTTCTGTGCGGTGACGTACGATCGGCTGGAGCAGACCTTTGCTACTTTTTCCGACCGGCTTCCCGAACGTTCCGTGCTTCAGTCGATAGGCTTGATCGACGGCACCTTGATGCTGTCGGTCAATGCCAAGTCGGGCGGTGGCTTTCTGGCCCAGTACGACTTGAACGGCAACACGCATCGCGTCATCACCCCCAACATTGCCAACGACTTCATCCTGTTCCAGTTTGAGGCGCTTCCGAAGGAACGCGTGTTTGTGCTGGCTGCCCGCGAGTTTGTTGAGAAGCACTACAAGGCTACCAGTTTCATGGTGTATTCCTCCAATGGCAATTTGATTCAAACGCATCGTTTCGAGAATGGCGAAAACGCTGGATTGGGCCGTATGTGCTTCGCACTCGACGACATGCGCCAGTTGACGGTTTATGCCACCTTGGAACGCGAGAGCAACAAGAAGGTGAGTGTGGAGGGCATGACCGAAGATTTCAGCAAGATTGCCGTGGGTGTGACATGGATCAAGTTTGCTTCGGGAGGTATGCAAACCAAGACCTATCTTTTCAAGAACTTGCCCGAGATCGACAAGGCGCTGACAGCGTCGGACCGGCTAAAGGTGAAGGAGGAGTTGTTGAAGATGAAGCAGGGTAAGAAAAAAGAGAAGGGGGAGATCGCTTTCCAGTTCTATGCGCCCCGCTTGGTGGAATATGCCGGTCGCCAAGTGTTCGTGGCCGAGGCTTTCCAGCCCATTTACCACACCGAGACTCGCATGGAATATGGGTTTTATGGTACTTATCCCATGCGTTACACCATTTTCGACGGGTATGATTTCTTCAGCGAGATTCTGTTGGCGTTTGATCGAGACGGGGAGTTGAAATGGTACAACACTGTGCGGTTCGAGAACGATTTGTGCGAGACCCTTTCAAAACATGCCTTGGAGTCGGTGTGTCACAACGAGTTGCTGGTGGCCTCACCGAGTCACAACACCTTGCGTTACGAAGTGTTCGATGTTGACGGAACGCCCTTGCTCAACCAGCAAATCGCGCCGTTGGATTTCCTCTACGGTCCTGATTCCTTCGACGATGAGTATTATGCTGAGATGGAGCAATGGTATGGCAGCCGTTTTTTGATCCGTGGTTGCCAGATTGTTCAGAATCCCGTGCTGCGCGACACCCGAAGGAGCGTGTTCTATGTGCAAAAAGTGGAGTACGAGTGATGCTGTCGAGCTATCTCCGATATGTCATGAAGCGGAAGAATGAATACCACATCCATTCTCCGTTTGTGTATGCGCTCTATACCAAGGTGATCCGTGGCCGTCAGCCCGAAGCATTGAAGGAATTGGGTATTGAAAGCACGGTGACGGTGATGGAAGGGAAGATGCCCGAAAGAGATGAAACGGTGATGTATGTGGTGGATGCCATTCATGAGAGTAAAAATAAAGAAGCCTTTTGGAATACGATTTGCGCGGATCCTGACGTTACTTTGACGATCGACCTTTATAAGAAAGGACTGTTTTTTTACCGTGAAGGCATGGAGAAGCAGGATTTTGTTTTAAGAAGTTAGAAGACAGAAGTCAGAAGATATGAAGAATATTACTTATACGAAGACAGGGGACAAGGGCACGACCTCTTTGATTGGAGGGCGCAGGGTGCCCAAGTATGACGACAAGGTGGAGGCTTACGGCACGGTGGATGAGTTGAGTGCCGTGATCGGTGTGCTGAACGATCTGGAGGGCGTTTCGGAAGCCATCCGCGAGATCTTAAGCGTGATCCAGAACAAGCTGTTTACCTTGGAATCGCATTTTGCCATGGACAAGGACACTGAGATTGGGAAGATGATCCCGTTGTTGGAGGAGGAGGATGTGGCATTTTTGGAGCGCCATATCGACGCGATGAATGCCGAGTTGCCCGAGTTGAGGGCTTTTGTGATTCCCGGCGGAAATCTGAAGGCATCGGTAAGTCATGTGTGTCGCACGGTGTGCAGAAGGGCGGAGCGCCAAGGTTGGCGTTTGGCATCGCACGATGAAGTGGATGCGATCGACTTGCGGTATTTGAATCGTCTGTCGGATTACTTTTTTGTTTTGGCCCGTTATTTCGATTATTTAGAAAAACGGCACGAAACTTGCTGGGACTCAGCGAAATAAATATTTTTTAATTTTTTTTCAAAAAACCCTTGTCAGTTTGCTGATAAGGTGTATTTTTGCACCCTCAAATAAAAACTGAAATAACTATGTATTGGACACTGGAATTAGCATCGAAATTGGAAGACGCTCCATGGCCGGCAACCCGTGATGAGCTGCTGGATTGGGCTTTGCGCACAGGGGTGCCGCAAGAAGTAATTGAGAACCTTCAAGAGATCGAAGATGAAGGTGATGTTTACGAACGCATCGAGGATCTTTGGCCAGATTATCCCACAAAGGATGATTTCTTTTTCCACGAAGATGAGTACTAAATAATCAAGTTGCTAATTATCAGATAGAAAAAAGACCCTTGGTAATCTAAGGGTCTTTTTTTGTGTTCGGATGATCAATCGCATCTATTTACACGGCTTCCAGTGCTGGTAATCCGTAAGATTTTTTTTGTTTGAATAGGCGGAAAAGCAGGGTTTTTCGTCTTTTTTTTGTCTGTGTTCATTTAAATTGGAAATTTCGGTGGGAGAGGTGGTTCTCCGATGGGAATGGTCAGGTGTCAAAACGCTGATTCTGGGATGGCTTTGACTGTTGGGGCTAACAAGTTGCTGCCTTTGGGGAGAAGGTGCGCCAGGGGAGGCGAAACGAGCTCCGGATTCGGTTTTCTTAAACGTACCGATAAATCAGTGTGTGGTAAACCTGCAATTTGGATAGTTGGAACAACCGAGGAAGCGACCGTATTTCCCGTTACGTAAAACAAGATTTCCACCGCATTGAGGACAGATGCCAGAGGCTATCTTGTTGTTATAGTTTTGCTTGGCTGCATAAACGTTGCTTACATGTGTTCTGTCGTCCACTTGGCTTCTGATATTCTTCTGGGTGAGACGACTAATTACTTGGTTCACGTCTGCATCGGATAGGTGGGGTAAACTATAGCTTTGGATGGTGGCCAGGAGTTGGTCATCATAGATCACATGATGTAGTGATACCACGTTGTTAAGAACGGCGCTGCCTGCAAATACCACAATAGGTACCACTCTTAGGTTGGGCCATTCCTTAAGGGCTTTCTTTAGCGCATACATGTGGGACAGCGACTGCTTTACAGGATTGTAGAAATGGTTCTTCGTGACATACGAATAGGTCTTGTACCACTTCTTACGATATCTTACATCCGTTACGATAATCTGAGTCCATTCTTGTCTGCTGTCGTCGCCATAAATCTCACCGCGATAGTTCTTGGTCTCGATAACAAACATACCGTATTTTGAAACGACAACGTGATCAATCTGCGTAGTCCCACTGGAGGTTTTCAGTATAAGGTCATCCAGCACCGTATAGCCTTCAGGTAGCCGAGCAAGTATGTTGTGGACATGAGTCTCGCCTCTTTTGCCTTTGGCTTTCGGAGAGTTCTTCACAACTCCGAAAACCACAAAACCAACAATCACTATTATGATAATTGCGATCATCCTTCGGTCTCTATAATTCCAAAGAGAGTGGATTTAACAGGAAATCATAGATGCTCATTGTGGTAATACCGTATTCGTTGCGATGCACGATGCCTTCCTCTCCGGTGATGACGATCTTTTTAAACGAGTCGTTCACCTTGGTCAAAGAAACCATCTCCTGTTGACGCTTCTCCTCGCTTTCCATACGGAATGCCGACTGGATGTAATAGCGTTTGCTGCCTTGGTTGCACACGAAGTCAATCTCCAACTGAGTTCGCAGCTGCTTGCCGTTCTCATCACGGACGACCACGGGAACGACACCCACATCGACGTTGAAGCCTCGGATCAGCAGTTCATTGTAGATGACATTCTCCATCAAGTGGTTCTTCTCATCCTGGCGAAAATTGATGCGGGCGTTGCGCAAGCCCATGTCGGTGAAGTAATATTTGGATGGGGTGTCGATGTACTTCTTTCCTTTGACGTCGTAACGCATCGCTTTCGACACCAGGAATGAGTCGCACAGGTATTCGAGATAGTTCTTGATGGTGTCTTGGCTAATGGCCTTTTGTTTCACGCTTTTGAACGTGTTGGATAGTTTCGATGGATTTGTCAGGCTTCCGACCGAAGATGAAACAATATTCAGAAGTTCCTCGAACTCTTCCTCGTGGCGGATGTTATACCTCTCCTTGATGTCCTTGATATAGGTCTCTTCGAACAGGCTCTTCAAGTAAGCCGATTTCTGCTCTTCCGATTTAAAGGAGAGTATCAATGGAAGTCCGCCGAAGGTCATGTATTCATCCAATCCCCGTTGCTTGCTTACGTTGTTTGCGCTCATAAACTCAGCGAACGAAAGAGGGTAAACCTTTACCTCGTCGCCTCGGCCACGGAACTCAGTGATGACATCCTTTGAAAGGAACCGGGCGTTTGAGCCTGTGACATACACGTCCGCGTTCGGAACATTGAGATAGCTGTTCAAGACATCCTCAAACTCATCCACAAGCTGCACCTCGTCAAGCAGGATGTAATACATCTGTTGGTCAGTGATCTTTTCATCGATATATCTTAACAGAGTGTCAGGGTTGCGTAGTTTCTTGTTCCTCCGATCTTCAAGGTTTACCTTAATAATATGGCTATCATCTACCCCTGATGATTTCAGGTAGTTGCTGAACAGGTTAAACACCAGATACGACTTTCCGCATCGGCGCACTCCGGTCACAACTTTAATCAAGCCATTGTGTTTGCGGTCGATCAGTTTCTGAAGGTACAGGTCTCTTTTAATCTCCATCTATTCGATTTTTATGTCACATGTGACAGTTTTATCGAGTGCAAAGATAGTGTTTTTTGGATTCTCTATTCAATATAAGAGAAAAAATAGAATACCCGCCAATCTTTCGACGGCGGGCATCGTAAACGAAGCGTGTTCAAAAGAAAACGCGTTCAAATAATATTGGTAAGCGTATGAATACACCAAAGGGAGCGTGTTCAAATCAGTCTTTGACTTATACGAATGCGGCGGTCATCTACGCCAGGGTTAATGTATATGATCTACCCATCTACCCATCCACCCATCTAGCATATAATACATATCAAAATATCCAACGACATATTGATAACCAATTTATTGAAGGTGTATTTTTGATCATTTCAAAACCCCGTTTAAGCCCGACCACCGGAGGCTGGATGAAACTGCCACTCCATCCGACTCACCGCTGCAGCCGCCGGGGGACGCGCCCAAAACAATTGCTTGAAGAAAAAAACGCTGATTTTGAAATGATGAAAAATAAACATACCTTTGCATATACTAACAAAAACAAAAAGCTATGACTAATCAAGAAGTCGTTGAAAAAACCTTATGTATTTTGGCCGAATACAAAGAGGAATGGGAACGCATTTATGAAAGATATGCTAATTCGGTAGTAAAGAACAAAACAAAGTATGGCGCACATTCCAGGTGTTTTAAGATCAATTCACCATTACACAAATACAGTAGCTTGGGGAAAGTGATGAGTGACAGTAATACCAGCACTTTTGATTTAAGGTTTGCCGGCCAAAGTATTGGAACCGTTTATGTAAACACGGATAACATCCCTAAAGTCAAACTATCTGTTACTGACAAACAAGCACAATATGCGAAAGAGCATTTTGGTTTTGAAAACAGTGTTGAATTAAAAAAAGAAAATTGGGACGATGGAAATGCACAAAGATTTAGATCTTTCTTTCAGAACCAAGAAACCACGAATAGCATTGCTATCAAAAGCGAAGAGCATAGGATAGAAAATTTTCTACTACAAGAATTTAGTAAGAAAACACGTAAGCAAGCGAAGAAACTATGCAACATACGACCAGTCAGACTTGGAGGTCAGTTTTTTCAACTAACCACACCATTAACAGCAAGTAAGCATGATCCAGAGTATTCAGTTAACCCAAGGGGAGGTGCATCAGGAGGAGGCATTGATATTTTAGCACGGGTGAAGCAAAAATCCACTAGATTCCGCCTTACAATAATCGAGCTTAAGGACGAAAACAAAAAAAACGAATCGCAAGAATTAGTAATGCAACAAGCACTGATTTATGCAACTTTTATTGCCTACTTGCTTCGCAGTAAAAGTGGGAATAGTTGGTGGAAAATATTTAGAGAGAATTTTGACGAATGCTGTGTACCCGGTCATCTTGATCTTAATGTGGTTTCTTTAATGCCTCAAGGGGAGTCACACGAAGGTGATATGTCCGACATCCCATTGAAAGGATTAAATGCCACGTTGCATTTATACACATTGTATTATACCAAAGATAAAAAAGGAAATCCCAAAGAGTTTTTTGGCTCATTAAAGGAAGCATTGCTTCTTGAAGGAAAATAAACGTAAGGCGGACACAAATCCGCCTTATTTTTTTATGTTATTGGAGCAATAAGGATACGTTGCGTCTGCACCAAGTTTTCTGAAAAACGGTTATTGTTGAAAAATAAAATCCGGAAAAAGATCACTTTAGAATAGTTTATTACCTCGTTCTTATTGTAAGGTATTTTAAATTCTTCAAAATCTAAATCTCTCATTCGTATTAATATGATGGAATTCCGCAGTGAGCGATGCGCTCAAAGAAAACAATAATCATTAAATTTACAATTGCAATAATTATTAAGAGCATGAAAAACAAAGATTTAGAGAAGCTGCTTCAAAGCAAAGTGCCAGGAACTAAGCTTACTACGCTGATAGTATTTGACCTTGACACGGAGAGTAAAAACCTTGTGATGACCATCACAAAACAAGGGATGGAGAGTAATATGCAGAAAGATGACGGTGCCTTTGAGAGTTGGGCTATCATACTGAAATACCATCTCTCAAAATACATTACAACTGTGACGCTCAATTGGAATAATGAAAACATCGACATCAGCAACCCACATATTACACAGTTTTATTACAGGATAAATAAATTCCTCCAAACGTATTCATGGGTTAAAACCACCATGGAGGTACCAACCATCCCATCGGTATTGCTATGTCATTGCCCCACAAAAGAGTGTGCCAAGAAGGAGGAATATCCTAAAGGATCGGAAGGCGAGCTGGAATGTGAATATGTAGAGAGACACAAAGGAGAATACGATTACATCGATCACCAGCTTCCCATAGGGCTATTCTATGGCGTTATTTCGAAAGACACCCATTATTCACCGGGTAATAAAAGCGCCATCGATATTTGGGCGATTAACAAAAACGACCTGTTCTTGTTTGAGTTGAAAAAGCCGAACAACAAGCCATTGGGCATTATTTCTGAGATCATGTATTACACCAATGTAATGAATGACCTACTCTCGCATAGCATAAACTTTGAAAGACCTGATGAAAGCTTGAATGTTAGTAAAGCCATTGAGAAGAATTATCGCAATTTCGGAGTGTTTTATGAAGCCTATGCCAATGGAAGTATTAGAAGCATAAAAGCGGTTCTCTTGACATGCGGAATCCACCCGCTAATCACAAAAGGATTATTGGATTTTGTCAACGACTCACCGAGATGGAACTATCTAAACATTATATTCTCATCGAGAATAGTATAAAAAAGCACATCAAATGCGTTGCTCTCAACGAAACACTTCTTCTTTACTCACCTCCTCGAATGGGGTTGATGAACTAATTCCATCATTTATTTTCTTAAACCTGTCGAGAGGTACTGCAATCCGTCTGTGTCTATCAGATAGTTCTTGGAGGATTTTGAAAGTGCCACCAGCAGGGAGTATGTGATCGGCGTCGCAAATAAACTGATAGTATTTACCCGCACAATGATAATAATGTGGAGTTGGCTCTGGCTCGGATGTAATACCATTCATGCAACGTTCGACAATATCATTGGGGCGGGCAATGTCGTTGGACATTGCGTCGCTGATGGCTTTCTTCATCATGTCCTTGTCAAGAATATACCCGTTTTCAATACAAGCAAGCTCAATATCCATCACATCTACGCTGATGCGTTTGATGAGAAAGTTAACCTCATCGGCGGTTTTCCCACTATGGTTGTGCGTATCAGCTTTCATCAATCTACTCTTTTCGTCCCAATCTTCTTTCTTGACGGAAATACCCAATGTGGATTGGAAACGCTCGCCCATAAAGCTCCATGAGATCCTGATGGGACTTTCATCATGCAGGTTGGTGCGTTTCTCCAAGGTAAAACTAACTGACATATAAAATTGTGTTTTGCGTGCAAAGATAGAGAAATAATCCTTTACGCACATAATTACGCACACTATTTCTTATTTTTTATTTTGCTGTTTATTAACGATTTACAATCAAATTGATTTCGTTGTCAAGAGGCTATTCGTATTAGTAGTAAATACTTTGTTCTTAAAAATATTGAAAAAATGAGATTGGGAATCGTTGGCTCCAGGGAGTTCTTGGATTACTCTCTGCTGGCCGAAACAGTTGACAGCTTTGTCGAAAAAACCAAGATTAAAGTTGAAAAGATCGTTTCAGGAGGTGCCAAAGGTGCGGATTCGCTTGCCGCTCGATACGCTTCGGAACATGGCTACCCGCTCGAAGAATTCAAGCCTGATTATGGCCGCTATGGACGCGGCGCCCCCTTGCAACGAAACACAACCATTGTAGAAAACTCTGACATCATCCTCGCCTTTGTCACGGCATCAAGCAAAGGCACTTGGGACACCATCCGGAAAGCCCAAGCGATGAAAAAGATTGTCAGGATTTACAACGTCTAAGTCCCCACGGGGACTTGGACACCCCTTTAAATCATTGTGTAACATAAACAGAAATAAAAATGGCAAATTGTGAATGGTGCGGGAGACACTTTCCCGACGGTGAAGGGTACAGAGGCGGCCCGCGATGGAACAGGCGTTACTATTGTTCCAAGAAATGCGCCTTGGAAGGAGAAAACAATCTGACTAGTGCCGACGAGGCCGAAGACAATCTAAGTTTTGCGCAGAGGGTGGGCAGATTCATCAAGAATCTGATCATTACAGTAATTATCATTGTTGCAATCATCATTATCATAGGGCTGCTATCATGAAAGTGAACGACATTTTTGAAAGAGAATTTGATGGGAACGTCTATCGTTTCAAATTGATTGAACAAACCCCACATAAGGTACGTATTGAGGTGTTGGATGGTGCACTGCCGTTGTTTGATAGAGACATTTGTTGTCATTATGTTACAGCCAAAAGAGGTGATGATGCGATCGAAGAACTTGCCGTTAAAATGTATAAGAGGATACAGAATCGGCACCTTACGCTTCAATGGGTTGAATCAAATACCACATTGGATAAAGATGAAGCGAAGAACATGGTTACCAAACTATATGCTGGGTTGTGTCCTCGTTTTCATGACAGATACCTTCCCGTCGTTGTACGTTGGGCCTGTTACGGTGAGATCGACCCTTACAATGAAACTGACATTGAGCGCATGCGCAATCTCCTTTCTTCCTTTTATGTTCATTTGGAAAGACGGAACGATGATAATATCGCAAGATTTGGTTATAAGGTAGATTTTAACGTTAACGACAAAGGCTTCAAACGACGCAATGTAGATGGCACAGTAATACGACTCGAAAGAATGGATGAGATAGAAGACGCCCTTCGGCCCTGGTTAAATCTTTGAATTATGAAACATAATGACATCTTTGAGCGAGAATTTGAAGGTCAGGTAATTCGTTTCCGGCTGGTAGCGTTGAAACCTTATCTGGTAGCAATCATAACGATGGATATCACGCCGCCGCTGTTTAGAAGTGGGAACACGTTGCTAACTTCGCTACCCCAAACAGCACTTGCAAAATATGTTGATGGCGACTATGTCACCACTGCAATTGGAGATAGATGGGTGAACAGGTTTACGGTTGACATTTATAACAGAATAACCGCCCGAAGCAAGTCGCTTGATTGGCTTGTTGAGCGCAAGGGAATGGAACAAAGCGAGGCAAAAGCCCTGGTCGAAAAACTGGACAACGAGTTTAACCATTGGGAGGTAAGGTATTTGCCTGCCATCGTAAGATGGGCATACAATGGAGATCTTAATCCAGAAAGCGAGTCGGACATCAAGCGAGCAAAGAGTATTCTTATGACTTACTTCACCTATCTCGCCGACAGAAAGAAAGACAGTAGCATTAGGATCAAATATGACAGCCCGTGTTTCAAACGAGTGGTTGAAGGGCATCCCGGTACTTACCTTGGGACAATGGATGAGATGGAAGAGGCTTTGCGACCATGGGCAGATAAGATCATCCGCTTCAATCGATGCCCGGGGGATGACGAAACCAAGGCACGCAAAGACGGATGCTGATTCTCTTACGCACAGAGTTTACGCACGGCATTATTCGCTTGTTATGGTACTGATCTACATCAGTTTACATCTTGTTTCCATTCGTTGTGAAAGTCTCATTCGTATTAATATGCAGAGTTCTTTGAAAAAAACACATTTAACTATGAAAAACAACGAGATTTACGAAGGAGAGTTGGACAGGAATGTTTTGCGTTCCCGAAAAAGAAATTCGCTTCGGGACAAGGCGCTTGATTGGATCTTGTCGAGAGGTACGATGGAAAATGACGTTGCCGTGGATATTGTAGATACGATTGACAAATCTCTGAACTATTGGGAAGTGAAGTATCTGCCCGCGGTTGTTCGCTGGGCTTGTAAGGGTGAGTATGATACTGGGGACGAGTTCGACTACAAGCGGTTGAAAGAAGTCCTTTCGGCACACCTCACCTGTGTTATGAACCGAGTCAGAGGGAGAAAAAAAGCAGATTATACGGTGAAGTTTGAAGATCAAACCTTTAAACAAGTCAACGATGACGGAACCGTAATCAACCTTGAAGAGTTCTGGGAGGTAATAGATGCCTTGCGGCCCTGGTCAAAGACCGAAGCACGATTCCAAAAGTACGCCGATGAAGGTGAAAACATGGATGTGATGAAAGCCTTGCGGCTGATGACCAAGGGATACATGCGAGAATGCGGGATAAGTCTGGGCTATCGGACCATGCTTTACACCGCCGGAGAGTGTTGGATGATAGAAAAACTAAAGGCTGGATGCAACAACAGCCTTACCGAAGAACAAGTCAACGGCTCGTTCATGAACCTGATGCCGCTGGTCTGTGAAGATTACGACCCGGATTACTACAAACAGTGGGATATCGGCTGGGGGATTACCGACGAAGACCTGAAAAAGATGTGTTTGGAGGCCGTCGAGAGGGATGAGTTCGATGAAGACACCTTACGGGCTTTATGCTGGGGCATCAGGCAGGACCCCATCACTTGCGACAGGCTGACGGATGATTTTTTGAAAAATGATTATTTTTGACAATTAAAAAGAATGTAATGAAAACAAAGTACAATGCTTTAGAATTCATCATCCACAGGGGTTCCCACCAGATTGGTGGGAACTGCGTGGAGCTGGCCACTCCTGACGCAAGAATCCTTATCGATTGTGGGCTACCTTTGGACTATGACGAGCAAGACCCCGAGATTCAGGTGAAGATCCATGAGGATGCCAAGGGATGGCTGGAACACTGCGACGCTATTTTCCTGAGCCACTACCATGGCGACCATTACGGATTACTCAGCGATGCGCCCAAGGGAACAAAGGTTTACACCTCGAAGGAAACAGCTGAATTGATGAGGATTTCTGGGGTGTTTGGCGAGAACCTGACAGAGCATCTTGACGTTCAAGTGATGGACGATATAATTCAAGTGAAAGACTTTAAGGTGACGGCTTATCCTGTTGACCATTCGGCATACGGTGCTTGTGCTTTCCACTTTGAGGTGTGCGGAAAAAGCATCCTTTATAGTGGAGACATCAGGCTTCACGGCAAGAAGGGAATCCTTTACAAAAACCTGCCTCAAAACGTGGATTACCTATTTTTGGAAGGCACCAACATAGGACGTGGCGCAAGGCAAAAGACCGAGGAGGATATGAAGGATGAGTTCGTTGAGCGGTTCGAAAACAACAACGACTGCGTTCACCTGGTGTGGTGCTCAACACAGAATATTGACCGAATCGTTGCCTTGTATCGGGCTTGCAAAGATACCCACAGAGCCTTGTGTGTTGACCCATTCGCTGCATACGTTCTGGAGTTAGCCAATAGCACACACAACACTATACCGACGGCAAAAAATCATTCCAATCTTTTGATCTACTACCCTTGGTTCCTGACTGACAAAATGAAGAAAAAAGATGAGAATCTCATCTATGGTCCATACGTGAAGAAAAAAAAGCTGGACACCAATTTGCTAAAGACTCACCCCAGCAAATACGTACTGCTCTTTCGACCATCCTTGTTATACTACGCAAAGACATACTTGAATGATGTGAAGGTCTGCCTCACCAATTCCATCTGGAAAGAATACTGGAATCAGGACAAGGATGACATCAATAGAATGAAGGCTTGGTTGGATGAAGAGCCGGAACTAAGAAGGAAGCTGCCGGACATCCATACCAGCGGCCATGCCGATGTGGCCTCATTGCAGGAGATTGTCAGGCATGTCAATCCCAAGTGCATCATTCCCATCCATTCCGAACACTCAGATAGTTTCGGTTCGATTTTCCCCGATAATACGGTGATGGAGGTTTCGGATGAGATTCAGTATTCGCTTTCCTCGAAGAAGAAATCCTCCTAAAGAGATGTCGGCGAAACAAAAAGTGTGAAAAATTCAAGGGAAACATTGCAGGTATTAAAATTATGTGTATTTTTGTGAACTGAAAATACAAAATAATAGAATTTTGAGTTCACAGACAAACATATTGGAAACGATATTGGGTAGCCCGAGAACAGTGTTTACACTTCAATCGCTGATGATGCTGACCGAGTGCAACGACTCGAAAAAGCTGACGAAGTCGCTGCATTACTACACAAAGGGCGGAAAGATCCTGAATCCGCGGAAAGGTGTTTATTCCAAGCTGAAATACGACGAGCAGGAGATGGCTTGCAGCCTGTTCCGTCCCTCGTACATCTCCTTGGAGTATGTGCTGGGCAGGGCAGGTGTAGTATTCCAGTGGGATGACACCGTAACCAGCGTGAGCTATCTCAGCCGTGAAGTCGATGTTGACGGCAAGACCTATCGCTTCAGGAAGATAAACCCCGAGATCTGGGTCGGAATGGAAGGCATCGAACAACGTGGCAACGTGGCGATGGCCACTCCCGAGAAGGCTTTCCTGGATACCGTCTATCTGAGTGCGGGCAACTGCTACTTTGACAACCTGCGGCCGCTTTCCATCAAGAAGATAAACGAGCTGCTTCCTTTCTTCAATTCTCCGACGTTGAATGAAAGGGTAAGGGAAATGTTCAACCAAAAACCTTAGACTATGGACAAACAGAAACACAAGCTTTACATGGCCCAGATCCTGACCATGGTGTTCAAGGACAAGGAACTGTGCAACCTGTTGGGATTCAAGGGCGGCACGGCGTTGATGTTCTTCCATGACTTGCCGAGGTTCTCCACCGACCTTGACTTCAACTTGCTGGATGAAGGCAAGCTGGACTTTGTTTATGAAAGGGTCCGGAATATACTGACGAGATTCGGCACCATCGACGACGAGGCGAAGAAGTTTTTCGGTCCCGTGATGGTTCTGGACTACGGTAAGGAGGAGCGCATGCTGAAGGTGGAGATCTCCGCCCGGCAATACGACAACCATTATGAGATGAAGACCTTGGCTGGAACCGACATCAGGGTACTCACCGTGCCAGATATGTTCGCCCACAAGCTATGCGCCATGGGGGAGAGGCTGTCACCGCGCGATGTGTTTGACGTCTGGTTCTTCCTGCAGAAGAAGCACGCGAGCATCAACGAACAGATTGTGAGGATTAGAACCGAGAAGAGCGTTTCGGAATATGCCCAATGGTGCGCCCAAAGGGTGCGTGAGACGAGTCCCAAGCTGTTGATGCAGGGCCTGGGCGAGGTGGTTGACAACAACCAGACCAAGAGTTTCATCAAGACGAAGCTCATTGAAGAAACCGCACAGGAGTTGGAACTTTTTGCGGCTTTTCCTCAAATTGAGTGAAATATCCTAGGTTAACTTATTCTACTCTTTGATTAAAAATCATCAAAACTGATACAATTATAAGCTGACCAATATTTAAACGTATTGCTTATAACCTACTGATTTTCAACTACTATCTTTAATATTCCACGAGGATGAGTATTAATTAGCTAAGTATCTGATCCCCGAGAAATGGTTGTCGGTGATCCAGATTCCGATAGAATAATCATTTTTAAAGGCGGCACATCAAGCCGTAGCTTTCGGGCTGCGGCTTTTGTGTTTTGCAACCATAAATTGGCTTACTCTTATCTGTTATCTGTCTCACGCGTGGTGATGCCCTTCGCAGTGGTGGTGGCAGCTGGGGTCGCCGTAAACGATGGTGCCGTTGAGGAACATCGACATGACCTGCTCCACAGGAAGCTCAGGAGCGCCAGCGTGGATGCGGATGCCTAACTGGTTCAGCATGTTGACGGCACCCATGCCCAATCCGCCGCAAAGCACATCGGTACAGCCCTGCTCGGCCAGAAACCTCGGCATCGCGCCGTGCTCATGCTCGGGTGCCTGCAGCACCTTTGAATCGATAATCTTTCCGTCTTCGACGTTGAAAATGGTGACTTGTGGAGCTTTTCCGAAATGCTGCCACAGTATGCCCTCGTTGGAGGGGATGGCTATTCTTTGATTCATATTGATGGGTTGGGAATTGTTTCGAAATTCAGTTGGCGTGAGGCCTGTTTCACGACGGAAGTAACGGCTGAAGGTCTGCTGGGTGTTGAACCCCAGCTGGTCGGCGATGGCCTGCACCGAGAGGTCGGGGCGCATGTGCAGAAGCATTTGGGCTTCGTCGATCACTTTCCGGTGAATCCAATAGGCCGCAGGGTGTCCGGTTTCCTGAAGGATAACCGAGCTGAAGTATTTGGTCGAGAGGCACGCCTGTGCGGCATAGAAGCCCACGTCGCGGTGTTTGCGGAAGTGTTTCTCCACCGCATTGTAGAACGAGTTGCTGAGTTGGTCACCAGGTTTCGTGTCTTTGAGTACACGTTGCCGATAGTAGCCGAGCATCCGCAGGAAGTATTTCAGCTGGATAACGAGCAGCATCTTTTTGTCTGGGATATCGATGTTTGCGGTCTCTTGCATCAAATCGACTATCTTCATCAGCATTCGATATTCATGTTCGCCCAGTTTCACGCTTGGATGTGACTCGTAACGGTATTGGAATTGCTTGATGATTTGCAGCAAAGGGTCGTCTATCAACTTGGCATCCACCGCTATCATGGTCAATTGCAAGTCTTTCGAACAATGGTCGCAATTCATTTTGCGATTGGGATAAACTATGGTAAAATGCCACGGCGAGGCGACATCCGGCAAATCCTCATTCAGTACATCCACACTCCCATGATGGCAGATGCAGATGACGTAATTGGACGTGACAAACAAATCATCGCCCGAGGGAAATCCTGTGATATTGCGCAGGACAACAATGCCCTCTTCTTTGATTTTCTGCGAGTTGGAAACCAGCGGGTTCTGGGTGTTCGAGTGCGTTTTCATGTTGCAAAAGTACGGATTGTTCATTACAAAAATCATATTTCGGTGTTTTTGCTACACAATACAATCTTTATGTTATTTGTTGAACAAGAATTGGTTTATACTTTTGTGTCGTGAATTATGACTCTGTTCCCAGAGAATGAAAAAGTGTAATCATTAAATAAACAAACCATCAAATTCAGAACAATGAAGAAATTATCAATTCTCCTGGTTGCTGTTATGGTTGTCTTTGCGACATCCTGCACCAAGAACCAAGACGAGCAAAACACACAAGACAACCAAACCGAAATGGCCATGAGGACATCCTCGAGTTACCAAAACACCCTTGAGGTGGCCGAGGCTTCCGTTCCTATGGACTTGGAAGACATCGACCCTGCCATCGTGGAGTTCATCGACACCTATTTCCCCGAGGCGGAAATCATCAACTGCTGCCAATCGGATAACGGCTACAGGGTACGTCTCGCTGACGGCACCAAAGTGCATTTCGACCTTGAGTTCAACTGGACAAAGGTCATGTGCGATCATTCTACGGTTTATACCAGCGTTCCTGCTGAACTCATTCCTGCACAAATCGCCGACTATGTGGCCGCAGAATATCCAGAGCAAGTGGTTGTGACGATTCACAAGACCTGCGAAGAAGGCTGGATGATTAAGCTGGACAGCCATGAGGCCATCGTTTTTGATGCTGAGTTCAACGTCATCGAAGGTGGTTGCAATGGCGGTGGCCACGGCAATGGTAATGGTGGCAATGGTGGAGGCTGCAACGGCGGCGGCCACGGCTGCGATACCATCAATGGAGGTCATGGCTGCGACACCATTAACGGTGGTGGAAACGGTGGTGGTGGCGGCCATCACGGTGGCGGCCATCACGGCGGCCATTGATTCAATACCGCTCTGTAAAGCCATTCACTGGCAAAATGAAATCCGCAACTTGGGCACAGGCTTGGGTTGCGGAATTTTTGTATCTTTGCAACTATGAATAACAAACAACCATCAGAGTTTTTGAAGGACTGCATGGC
>JAFYNJ010000016.1 GCA_017549805.1 Bacteroidales bacterium | reverse complement strand
CTCTAAATTGGACTGCGAATCCAAGTTGTGAACGGCCTACTTGCTTAGCTCCATAAAGATACTTCCTTTTTTCATATACTGCTGTACTTTCTGTTATTTTCTATTCTTTCCGGTGTTCGCCGGTTCGGTACTCTAAACTTTAAACTCTAAACTCTAAACTCTACTTCATCTCATTCAGCGCTTTCTGGTACCGCAACGCGTTTTGGTTGTGTTCCGTCAAGGTTTTGGCGAAGTTGTGGTAACCTGAGAAGTCTTCTTTTGCGCAAAAATAGTAATAATTGTGTGATTCCGCATTCAGGACGGCATTGATGGATGCCAGCGATGGGATGCAGATCGGACCAGGTGGCAGTCCGGGATACTTGTAAGTGTTGTAGGGCGATTCCACCTCCTTGTGTACATTCAGCACTCGTTTCAGCTCAAAATCGCCGAGGGCAAACACCAAAGTAGGATCGGCTTGCAGGAGCCATCCGCTTTTCAGGCGGTTGAGATACACACCAGCGATCCTGGGCATCTCGTCGGTTTTGTTGGTCTCCTTGTCAACGATGGAGGCAAGGGTACTGACTTGGATCGGGGTGAGGCCCATGGCCGATGCCTTTGCCAAACGGTCCTTGTTCCAGTATTTGTCATATTCGGTCTTCATCCTTTCCGCAAATTGCTCCGCGTTGGTGTTCCAATAGAATTCGTAAGTGTTGGGAAGGAACATGGCAGGGATGGTTTGAAGGTTGAAGCCCAGTCGGTCGATTGCTCCTTGGTCGCTAAAAAACCTCAAAATCTCAAGGGAGTCCGCTTCGATTTGCCGACCGATGCGTCCTGCCAATCCTTGGATGTCGCGAAGGTTGTTGAACTTCACCTGGACGGGTGTTTGGAGTCCTCCCCGGAGCATGTTGCACAACTTGCGGTTGTTCATGCCGTAGCGGAGTACATAACGTCCCGGCCTGACATGCTTGGGATAGTCCTTCTGACGGCACACCCATTCGAAACTGTTAGTGTTCTTGATCAGGTCGTGGAGATACAAGGAATCCTTAACCTGCTCGAAAGTGGCTCCCGTTGGGATGTACAGGGAGAAGTCTTTCTTGTCAGGTGTCATGACATTGGGGCGCATCAAGCTGCGATAGAGCCAGCCGCCTGCCAAAATGGCAAGGAAGAGCAGCAGGGCGAAGATGATGAGAAGGGTAGTCCTGATCCTTTTCCTCTGTTGTTCACTTTCATTCAGTTTCTGTTTCATGGGCTATGATTTGATAAAAACAAACGTCAACATATCCTTGCGGTGTCTTGATCCAGTCCTTTCTGCTGCCGCACCTTGTGAATCCCAGCTTTTCAAACAGCCGCAAGCTCTCTTCATTAAGCTCGTCGATGAGGCAATGAACCTGATGCACCATGACATCCTCGAATAGATATTGCAGGCAGAGCTTGATGGCTCGGTAGGCATAGCCGTTCCTGCGGCAGGGTTCCTCAACGAGGACGCCGATGCCGACGCGTCCGTGAAGCGGGTTGTAGTCGAACAGGTCGATGCAGCCGACGGGTTTTTCGTGACCTGCCGCCTCAATCATCAGGCGAAGCTGCCTGTTGGCCACCAGGTCGCTGTTTCCCAGCAGGAACTGCTCCACCTGAAACAGGGAAGGAGGGGTGCTGGTTTCGCTGATCCGCCACACCGCCCGATCGTTCTCCCAGTCATAGATCTGGACGGCGTCTTCGGGTTCTGCCACACGAAGTGAAATATTGTCTTCCGATATGAACATCATGGCATATAATTTGATATTAATTCAACGCATTTTCTTGACAAAAATACACTTTTCAAGGCAATAAAGTCAAAAAAAATGCATTAATAACTAAGACCAAAAGAAACACTGAATAAAAACCAATAGAATAGAAACGAAAATGTGGTTTAACAATTTTTTATCGACCACCTGTAAGGTGGCCTTGGCTGTTGTGGCTATGTTTGGCATGACAGCCTGTGGCAATGTTTCCAATACCCAAGACCATGCGCAACAGCTTCCTGATACGGAAGTTGAACAGGCTCAAGCCGCTCCCCAGATTCAAAGAACGGCGTTCCTGCCCACCGAAAACACCCCTGATTTTGTCGATGCTGCCGAAGCCAGCGTCAATGCAGTAGTGCATATCAAGACCACCATCATACGGAAGAGCTCTTCATACAACGACTTCTTCGGAGCGTTTTTGGAACATCTCTATGGCATCCCCGGACAGATGCAGAACAACACTATGGTGGCTTACGGCTCGGGCGTCGTGCTTTCGCCCGACGGCTATATCGTTACCAACAACCACGTGGTGGAAGGCGCCGATGAGGTGGAAGTCACCTTTAATAATAAAGTGGTGCGACAGGCAACCATCGTGGGGACCGATCCCACTGCCGACCTGGCACTTATCAAGGTGGATGGTGCCGATTTCGACTATTTGGTGTTCGGCGACTCCGACAAGGTGAAGGTAGGAGAGTGGGTGCTGGCCGTTGGCAATCCTTTCAACCTGACCTCCACTGTGACGGCCGGCATCGTCAGTGCGAAGGCGCGCAATATCGGTATCCTTGGCGAGGGCAGTAGCGTTGAGTCGTTTATCCAAACCGACGCTGCCGTCAACCGCGGCAACAGCGGCGGCGCCTTGGTCAACACCCGTGGCGAGCTGATCGGCATCAATGCCGCCATCGCCTCGCATACCGGCTCCTACGAAGGCTATTCATTCGCCATCCCTTCGAACATCGTCCGCAAGGTGGTTGACGACCTGTTGATGTATGGTGAGACCCAGCGTGCTTACTTGGGCATCCAAATCGGGGAGATGAACTCCGATCTGGCTGACAAATCGGGCATGAAGGATATCAAGGGCGTGTATGTAGGCGAGGCAACGGAAGGCGGTGCCGCTGAAAAGGCAGGCATCCGCTCGGGCGATGTCATCACGCAGATCAACGGCAACCCGGTGAACACCACCACCCAGTTGATGGAAGTGATCCGTCAATACCGTCCCGGTGACGAAGTGGACGTTGACGTGGTTCGCGACGGAAGAGAACGCACCTTTAGGGTGTCGTTGCTCAACGAGTCCGGCTCCACCGAAGTGGTGAAGAAAGGGGATACCTTCTACAATGCCGACTTGGGCGTTGTGTTGCAGCCTGCCAGCAAACAGGAGATGAAGAGCCTGCGTATCAACAACGGTCTCAAGATCGTGGAGATCCGCCAGGGGGCGTTTTACGGCGCCGGCGTGGAAGGCTTCATCATCACTGCCGTGAATGGCAAGACGGTCGCTTCGAAGAACGACCTTGAAACTGCATTGGCCTCGAACCGTACGCGCAAGACCTACATCGAAGGCGTGTATCCGAACGGCATGAGGATGAATTTCGAGTACTACAACTAAACCAACGACTATAGAAGATTATGAAACAACTGAAAATTTCGAAATCAATCACCAATCGTGATGCCGGCACGCTCGAGAAGTACCTGCAGGACATCGCGAAGGAAAGCCTGATTACCCCCGAGGAGGAGGTGGAACTGGCTCAACGCATCAAGGATGGGGACCAACAGGCCCTCGACCGTCTGGTCAGGGCCAACCTCCGCTTTGTGGTCTCCGTGGCCAAGCAATACCAAAACCAAGGACTATCGCTACAGGACCTGATCAACGAGGGCAACGTCGGTTTGATCAAAGCTGCCCAGCGCTTCGACGAGACCCGTGGCTTCAAGTTCATCTCCTACGCCGTGTGGTGGATCCGCCAGTCGATCCTCCAAGCCGTGGCCGAACAAGCCCGTATCATCCGTTTGCCTTTGAATCAGGTGGGAGCCGTCAGCAAGTTGAAGAAGACGGCCGCCATGCTTGAGCAGGAGTACCATCGCAAGCCTTCCACCGAGGAGTTGGCCAAGGAAATGGACCTCTCCGAGGCGAAGGTACAGAGCCTGCTTGGCATGAACATGCACCAGATCTCCACCGATGCGCCCTTGGACGACGACGATGACGGCAACTTCCTTGACGTGTATGTCGATCAAGACTCCATCGCCACCGACGAGGCCGTCGAAAACGAATCGGACAACAATGCCATCAAGCGTTCCCTTGAAGCGCTTTCCGACAAGGAACGACAGGTGATCAACATGTACTATGGCATCGGCACCAACCGGGAGTATTCGTTGGATGAGATCGCCCTGACAATCGGCATCTCGCGCGAGCGCACCCGTCAGATCCGCGACCGTGCCTTGAAACGTCTGAAAAGCAACACCAACTCAGCTTTGTATCAAATGTATCTAAACCAATAAAACATGAAAAAATACGAATTGATTGCTTTGCCCTACGAGGCCAACGCGTTGGAACCCGTGGTCAGTAAGGAAACCTTGGGATTCCATCATGGCAAGCATTTGCAGGCTTATGTCAACAACCTTAACGCCGCCATCGAAGGCACGCCTTACGAGGAGATGCCTCTGGAGGAGATTGTGAAAAAGAGCGAGGGAGGTGTGTTCAACAACGCCGGTCAGATCCTGAACCACAACCTGTATTTCACCCAGTTCCGCGCTCCAAGAGCCGACAACAAACCCACGGGTAAGATTGCCGAAGCCATCGCTTCGCAGTTCGGCTCGTTTGAGGCCTTCAAGGAAGAGTTCACCAAGAAAGGTGTCACCTTGTTCGGCTCCGGATGGGTATGGCTTTCCGCTGACCAAGACGGGAAACTGGTGATCACACAAGAGACCAATGCCGGCAATCCCGTCCAGCGTGGCTTGAAGCCCCTGCTGACCTTCGATGTGTGGGAGCACGCCTATTACATCGACTACCAAAACCGTCGTCCCGACCATCTGGCTGCTTTGTGGCAGATCATTGATTGGGATGCCGTCAACAGCAGATGGTAAATTATTCTGGTTGGTTTTTGTGATTCTTAATTATTTTTCTATCTTTGCGGAACGAAACTTATTTAATCACAAAAAACCAATATCATGGATAATTACGAAAGCTCATTGAGATTATGGAATGAGAACGAAAAGGCCGCCAACGAATTGATCAACATCGTTGGAAGACTATGGTATGACAAATCAGTGGAGCTCATTATGTTGCGCTCGCTGTTGGTCAACCGCGGTTCGGGTAAGATCCTGAACAAGCATCTTCGTGCCGAGACAGTCTTGGGCAAGCCAGTGCGTGTACAAGACTCGTTGCTCATCGCCAAAGCCCTTCTTGCCGAGAACCTCGCGCCCGCACGTATCGATCTCGGACGCCTCAACTCCGAATGGACGGATGAGAAGGAAAAATATAAGAATAACGTGACCGCCTTTGTGCGTGACAAGCTCAGCTATATCATTGATGCCAACCCACGTAGCAACAAGGTGCAGGACGTTATTCTCTATGGTTTTGGCCGTATTGGTCGTATTCTTTGCCGTGAGATGACAGAGATGGCCGGTAGAGGCGATGCCCTCCGCGTTCGGGCCATTGTCACTCGCAAGAATTCGCCTGAAGACATTCTCAAACGAATCAACTTGTTCCGCACTGACTCGGTGCATCGTTACTTCCATGGTGTGTGCTATCCGCTGTTAGAGGAGAATGCCATGATGGTCAACGGT
The DNA here is from genome assembly GCA_017549805.1 of Bacteroidales bacterium. Lineage (GTDB taxonomy): Bacteria > Bacteroidota > Bacteroidia > Bacteroidales > F082 > Limimorpha. The sequence continues at coordinate 63,934 of JAFYNJ010000016.1, read as the reverse complement.
CAGAAGATCCTATTCCTCGAAGCTAAGAATCCCGAAGATCTTGACTATACGCAATATGGCATCAACGATGCCTTGCTGATCGACAACACGGGTGCTTTCCGCGACAGAGAGTCGTTGTCACGTCACCTTCAGGCCAAGGGTGTCAGCAAGGTCCTGCTCACTGCTCCTGGTAAAGGCGACATCCCGAATGTCGTTTATGGTGTCAACCAAGACACACTTGACCTTGAAAAGGAGACCATCTTCTCAGCCGCCAGCTGTACCACCAACGCTATCGTTCCTGGCCTTGAGGTTATGCTGAAGAACTTCGGCATCGTGAAGGGTCACATCGAGACCATCCACAGCTACACCAACGACCAGAACTTGCTGGACAACTACCACAAGAAAGAGCGTCGTGGTCGTTCGGCCCCGTTGAACATGGTTATCACCGAGACCGGTGCCGGCAAGGCTGCTGCCAAGGCCATTCCCGAACTGAAGGGCAAGCTGACGAGCAACGCCGTGCGTGTGCCTACGCCCGATGTCTCCTTGGCTGTCCTCGCTCTCGACCTGGAGCGCGAGACCACCGTCGAAGAGGTGAACGAAGCCTTCCGTAAGGCCTGCTTGGAGGGCAACCTCATTGAGCAGATCCGATTCAGTAGCAACACCGAGTTCGTCTCAAGCGACGGTATCGGCGACAGCTGCGCCTGTATCTTCGATGCGCCGGCCACCAAGGTCAGCGAAGACGGCAAGACCGTGATCCTGTACCTGTGGTATGACAACGAGTTCGGCTACAGCAACCAGGTGGTCCGTCTGGCACGCCATATCGGTCAGGTGAAGAGCTACAGGTATTACTAATCCAATCCACGACGGTCGAATCGTCAAAATTAAGATTGAGATTAAACAAAAAAGTGTCCTTTGGGACACTTTTTTTTGTATCTTTGCGGCCTTATTTCTATTAAAATGAACAAATCGTCACTTTTTGGTTTTATCTTGATTGCCATTATTTTGTTTGGTTGGATGTGGACGATGCAGCCATCCAAGGAAGAGCTTGCCGAACAGAAACGCATTCAGGATTCCATCATGATGGCCCGCCGTGAGGCTGCCATCCTCGATTCCATCCGCCTGGCGGAGGAACAGCGTGTCGCCGATTCGATAGCCCAGCTTATTGTGCCCACTCCCGATAACGAAGTGGACTCGGTTGCCTATGCAGCGGCACTTTTGAAGCAACAACAAGACAAATTCGGGGCATTCGCCAGCGCCGCCGAAGGCGAGGAGCAATGCTGGACGGTCGAGAACCAGCTCCAAAGGATCACCTTCTCCAACAAGGGCGGCTATATCAAGCAAGTCGTTTTGAAAGAGTTCTACGACTACCCCCCGAAAGATTCGGTGAAGGTAGTCAGCTTTGACCCGGAAACAGCCGTCTTCGACCTGTCCTTCTTCTCGAACAACCGCATCATCAATACCTCGCAGCTGTATTTCCAGCCTTTCGTGAATGGTGAACCTTACCAAGGCGGCGATTTGACTGTGCCGGCAGGTGGACAACTTGCCGTCGCCATGCGTCTCTATGCCAACAGTCTTGGCGAGTCGTCAAACGGTGACCATTACTTGGAATTCGTTTATACGATCAACGATGACAACTACATGTTCGACTTCGACCTTCGTACCGTAGGTATGAAGGATATCATTGCCAACAACATCAACTACATGAACCTGGATTGGCGCGTGGATTTGTTGCAACACGAGAAGAACATCGACCGCTTCATCAACTCGACGGTGTATTACAAGCCGATGAACGACAATGAGGTGGATAAGCTGAACGACCGTAAGAGCAAGGAAGAGACGATCAACTCGAGCGTCAACTGGGTGTCGTTCAAGGAGCGTTTCTTCTGCAATGTGCTGGTAGCCAAGAACGGCTTTGCAAGTGCTAAGATTGGCAACAATACCGAGGAAGGGGCCAAGAATTCGAAATACTTCAAGACCATGTCAACAAGCCTTGAGGTTCCGTACGATTTCAATGCCGAGGTCAACGAATTCCCGATGTCGTTCTATTTCGGCCCCAACCACTTCAAGACCCTGAAGAGCTATGGCTTGAACCTGCAACGCCAGATCGACGTAGGTAACTTCTTCTTGATCCGATGGATCAACTATGGTGTCATCTATGTGTTCAACTGGCTCGGTTCCTACGGATGGAACTACGGCATTGTCATCCTGATCTTGACCATCTTGATCAAGATATTGCTGTTCCCGATCGCCTTCAAGTCATACAAGTCAACGGCTATCACCCGTGTGCTGAAGCCAGAGATGGATGCTATCGCAGCGAAATATCCCAAGGAAGAGGATGCCATGAAGAAACAACAGGCGGTCATGAATCTCCAGAAGCAGGCTGGAGCCAGTCCCACTTCGGGCTGTATCCCGATGCTGCTCCAGTTCCCGATCCTCATCGCCGTGTTCCGTTTCTTCCCTTCATCCATCGAGTTGCGCCAACAGCCATTCTTGTGGGCGGAGGACCTCTCCACTTACGACAGCATCTGGGATCTGCCTTTCAACATCCCGTTCTATGGCGACCATGTCAGCTTGTTCTGCCTCTTGATGACCATCACCACCTTCATCTACACTTATGTGAACAACAAGCAGATGGACACTGGAGCCAATCCGCAGATGAAGGGCATGAAGGTCATGATGTATCTCATGCCGATCATGTTCCTTGGCATCTTCAACAGCTATTCGGCAGGCTTGAGCTACTACTACATGTTGGCCAACATCATCACATTCCTGCAGATGTTCGTGTTCCGCAAGATGATCAATGAGGACAAGGTGCGTGCTACGATTGAGGAGAACAAGAGGAAGCCTCAGAAAAAGTCGAGGTTCATGCAACGCCTTGAAGAGGCCCAGAAAGCCCAACAGCAGCAAATGAGAAACGCAAAAAGATAAACCATGAGCAACTTGGAATCCTTTCTTGAAGTCATCTCTGAAACCCGTCAAGTGTGGCTGCTTGAGGCCATGACGGGCATGTTTGCCATGCTTGAGGATGGCGACGGCAATTCCTACATCCCCGTTTGGGAATCGGAAGAGTTGGCCAGGAAGGCCGCTATTGAGGATTGGGAAGACTACAAGGTGACGGAAATGGGCTTTTCCGAGCTTGCCGTATGGCTGAAAGAACTATCGCGCGATGAGATCGACATCGCTGTTTCTCCTGAAAAAGACGGCCAGATCATGGCCATCGCCTCATCGAATTTCCGCAAATGGGTGAAGCCGCTTGCCGACGATTCCTATCAGGAAGAGCCTGACGAGGATGAGCTTGACGACGACTTCGACTATGGGGAAGGATGGGCTGAAAAGTGGTAAGACAATGCAATGAAAAGTAGACTGTTCGCTGTGTTGCTATTCATCGAAACAGCAGCTTTGCTGCTGACTTCGATGGTGGCTTGGTATTACCATGTGCACAACGGAGAGAACGACTACCAGGCTTTTCTGATTACGGCCGCCATCACGGGCGGAGTCAGCTTGTTGCTGTATTTGGCGAGTTCGCGTTGGAAGACGGGTATCGACGATGACGACACTTTTGTGGTAGTGTCGCTTTCGTGGATCCTGTATTCCTTGTTTGGCATGCTGCCTTTCCTGCTGAGTGGCTCCATCGACAATGTGACGGATGCCTTTTTCGAAACCATGTCGGGGTTTACCACCACGGGTTCCACGATAATGAGGAATGTGGACGATCAAACCCACGGCATTCTGTTTTGGCGCGCCATCATGCAATGGTTGGGCGGCTTGGGCATCGTGGTCTTCACGCTTGCCTTCATTCCTGCCGTGACCAAAGGCTCCAAGAGGAAATCAGCCCTGTTTGCCGCCGAAGCCCCAGGCATGAGTGTGGAGAAACTGTCGCCCTCGATGCATGTCACCTCGCGCATTCTTTGGGCCATCTACATTCTCATGACCATCCTGTGCGCATTGATGTACTCGTTTGGTCCCATGTCGCTGTTCGACGCGGTTTGCCATGCCTTCACCACCATCTCCACGGGAGGTTACAGCACGCATCAGGAGAGCATCGCCTATTACCAATCCAACTACGTTGAATACGTCGCGATAGGGTTCATGATCGTTTCGGCCATCAACTTTTCCATGTTCTACTTCCTGGTTTCGGGTCGTTGGGACTTGCTTCGGAAGAACGAAGAGGTGCGTGTGTATCTGATTTCCATCGTGGTGCTGACGCTGTTGTTCATGGGCCTGTTCGTGTTAGCCCCGAGTTTGGATGGGGTCACCGAGCAGCAGCTGGCCAGTTATCCGAAAGGAGGGAAGGACGTCTTCAAGACCTCCTTCTTCCATGTGGCTTCCATGCTTTCAAACACCGGCTTTGCCTCTCAGAACTCCAATTACGACCTTTGGGGGATGCTCTTCATCATCCCTACCTTGTTGATGCAGATCGTTGGTGGCTGTGCGGGATCGGCCAGTGGCGGCATCAAGATGGCACGTGTCATCGTCATCTTCAAGTTCATCAAGAATGTCTTGAACGAGTTGATTCATCCAACGGGGATGTTCTCGCTGAAAATGTCGGGTCAAAGTGTTGACGAAATGACGGTCAGGCGTGTGTGCAATTTCTTGTCGTGGTTTATGTTGCTGCTGGTGCTCAATGTGCTGGTGCTTACCTGGACGGGGATGGGACTGGAAGACGCCTGCGTCGCTTTCTTGACCTGCTTCAGCAACCTGGGCCTGGGCTCGGGAGCCACAGGCCCAAGTGCCAGCTTGGCCGACCTACCGTCGGTGGCCAAGTGGATTCTCTCAGCCGACATGCTGTTGGGACGTCTGGAGATCATCACCGTGCTGTTGATTTTCTCCCGTTCCTCATGGATTACGAATAAGTAAGTTAGCCGTTAGCAGTCGTTAGTTTTCGAAACATAGTTTGCCGTCGTGGACCGTCACGGTGATGGGTTTCGACTTGTCGACTTCGTCGGCAAGGATCATCTTCGAGAGTTCGTTCAACAGTTCACGCTGCATCATACGCTTCACGGGACGCGCACCGTATTGCGGGTCGTAGCTCTGACGTGCGATGAAGTCAATGGCCACTTGGGAGATGTCGATGCTGATGCCGTTTTCGGCAAGCATACGTTTCACTTGGTTGAACTGCATCTTGACCACTTCGGCAATCTGGCTTTCGTTCAACGGGCGGAACATGATGATGTCGTCGATACGGTTCAGGAACTCGGGTCGCATGAACAGCCTCAGCTGGTCCATGACTTCGTTTCGGGTCTGCTCAAACACGGCCTCTGAGGTGGCGGTGGCGGCATCCGACATGCGTTCTTGGATGATGTTGGCGCCGATGTTGGAGGTCATGATGACGATGGTGTTCTTAAAGTCGACGGTACGGCCCTTGTTGTCAGTGAGTCGGCCGTCATCGAGCACCTGAAGCAGGATGTTGAAGACATCCGGGTGAGCTTTCTCGATTTCATCGAGCAAGATCACCGAGTACGGCTTGCGCCGTACCGCTTCAGTCAGCTGGCCGCTCTCTTCGTAGCCCACGTATCCTGGAGGTGCACCGATCAAACGCGAAACGGTATGACGCTCCTGGTATTCCGACATGTCGATACGCACCATGTTGTTCTCGTTGTCGAAGAGGAACTCGGCCAAAGCCTTGGCCAGCTCGGTCTTGCCGACACCTGTGGTGCCCATGAAGATGAAGGAGCCGATGGGGCGCTTGGCATCCTGCAAGCCGGCACGGCTACGACGGATGGCGTCCGACACGGCACGGATGGCTTCGTCCTGGCCAACGACTCGTTTGTGCAGCTCGTTTTCCAGGTTCAGCAATTTCTCGCGCTCGCTCTGCATCATCTTCTTGACGGGGATGCCCGTCCAACGCGACACGATTTCGGCCACGTCTTGGTAGGAGACCTCTTCGTCGATCAGCGGATGGTCACCCTGGGCTTTCTGCAAATCGGCCTTGGCCTTCTCGATGGTGGCTTCGGCATCGCGGATTTTGCCATAGCGCAGTTCCGCAACACGGCCATAGTCGCCATCGCGTTCAGCCACGGCTGCCTGGTGCTTGTATTGTTCGATGTTGTTCTTTTCTTTTTGGATGATCTCCACAAAATGGCGTTCTTGTTCCCATTTGGTCTTGATCTCGGCTTTTTGGGCGTTGAGCTTGTCCAACTCCTGGGTCAGCTCATTGACCTTCTTGGTATCGTTCTCGCGTTTCAGCGCCTCGCGCTCGATCTCTAATTGGCGGATGCTACGTTCCACGTTCTCGAGGTCCTCTGGCACTGAGTCGATCTGCAAACGCAGACGGGCAGCGGCTTCGTCGATCAAGTCGATGGCCTTGTCAGGCAGGAAACGGTCGGAGATGTAACGCACCGAGAGCTGCACGGCTGCGACGATGGCCTCGTCGAGGATACGGATGTGATGGTGGTTCTCGTAACGTTCCTTCAGGCCACGGAGGATGGAGATGGCCGAAGCCTCATCAGGTTCGTCCACCATGACAATCTGGAAACGTCGCTCCAGTGCCTTGTCCTTCTCGAAATACTGCTGGTATTCCTTGAGGGTGGTGGCACCGATACACTGGAGTTCGCCACGCGACAGGGCAGGCTTCAAGATGTTGGCGGCATCCATGGCGCCTCCCGTGGCACCGGCTCCCACCAGGGTGTGGATCTCGTCGATGAATAGCACCACGTCGCCGGAACTGTCAACCACTTCCTTGATGACGCTCTTCAGACGTTCCTCGAATTCGCCTTGGTATTTCGCACCGGCGATCAAGGCACCCATGTCGAGCGAGAAGACCATCTTGCGTTTCAGGTTCTCAGGCACGTCGCCGTTGACGACACGTTGGGCGAGACCCTCAACGATGGCGGTCTTGCCGACGCCAGGCTCACCAATCAGGATAGGGTTGTTTTTGGTACGACGCGACAGGATCTGCAGCACACGCCGGATCTCCTCGTCACGTCCAATCACAGGGTCGAGCTTGCCGTTCTTCGCCAACTCGTTGAGGTTTTTGGCGTAACGGTTCAGCGACTCGTACTTTCCTTTGTTTTGATAGTTTTGGTTTTCCATATTCATGTTTTCTTTTGTATTTTCTTTTTCCTGCCATCCATCAAATCCTTAACCAAAGCCTCATAAATGCCAAATTGTCATTTGTGTAGTTTTTATTGTGTCAATTTGACATTATGTGTTTTATAAGGATAAATTGCCTATTTTTGCCGCGCTAAAACATGAGTTATGCAGTGGGTTTTACTCTCTCTGATCTCTGCCTTTTTGCTGGGCTTTTACGACATCTTCAAGAAGAGCACAGTGGTAGGCAACGCTATCATTCCGGTGTTGTTTTACAGTACGATGATCAGCGCTTTGATTTTCCTTCCTTTTATTGTTACTTCATGGCTTTGTCCCGACTGGTATGCCGAGGGTTTTCGAAGTGTGTTTTACGTGGAATCGTTGACCCCTAGGCAGCATCTGCTGATTCTCGGCAAAACGGCCTTGATCTTGGTTTCATGGATGTTCAGTTATTCGGCCATGAAAAACCTGCCCATCACGGTGGTGGGTCCCGTAAACCAGCTTCGTCCAGCCATCTCGTTGATCTTGCTGTTCTTGATCTTCAGGGAGCATCTCAACGGAACGCAATGGACCGGCGTGGTGCTGGCTTTGGTGTCGTTTTGGCTGATGGGCCGTTCGGGTAGGAAAGAGGGAATCCATTTCAAGACGAACAAGTGGGTTTACATGCTGTTGGCTTCGGCAGTGCTGGTTGCCTTGAGCGGTGTGTACGACAAGTTTCTGTTGAGCAAGGAGACCATTTCGCCGGCCACTATCCAGGCTTGGTACACAGTATATGACTTCCTGATGATGGCGGTGCTGTTTTTTGCAGCCTGGCGTCCGAAGCGAAAGGAGCAACCCTTTGAATGGCGTTGGGGCATTGCTGCAATGGCGGTGTTTGTCACCGTGGCCGATGTGATCTATCTTTCGGGTCTTGCCCAGGAGGCAGCGGTGCTGGTGCTGATTCCATTAATATTATACGGTGTGCGCCTGGTGGTGTCGTTCCTCTATGGCGTGTTTTTCTTCAAGGAAAAGAATATCCGCAGCAAGATCATCCCCTTGATGATGGTGCTGGCCGCCTTGGTGTTCATGTGCGTGAAGAGCGATGTCGTAGGCAAATTTTTCTCCGCCATTGGAAATTTGTTTTGATTTTAAATGGGGAATCCTTAAATTTGCAACTTCATAATTGAAAAACGAGCAATTATCAATATGGAAATCAAACGCGTATTTGATCTTCTCCAGAATTACCTGGAGAAGTATCCCAACCAGCAGGTAGCGCTTGCTGGAAAGAAAAACGGCGCCTGGGTGAAGTATAGCATCCAGGATTATATTGAGCATTCCAACCTGCTCAGTTATGCCTTTATTGAACTGGGTATCCAGCCCGGCGACAAAGTTGCCATGATTCTTACCAACCGTCCGGAATGGAACATGCTGGACATGGCCATCAGCCAGATTGGCGCCGTCACTGTGCCGATCTATCCCACCATCAGCGAGGAGGACTATCGTTTCATCTTGGCCGACTGCGACGCCAAGTTGGTCATCATCGATGGTCTCTCGGTTATGAACAAGGTAACCAATATCTTACCCGACGCGCCCAATGTCAAGATGGTTTACACCATGATCGACCGTGAGAAGTATCCCTATTTTGACCAGCTGTTGCAGTTGGGTAGGGAGCATCCCCATACCGAGGAATTGGAAGCGCGCAAAGCCGCTGTTGACGAGATGTCGTGTGCCACCATCATCTACACTTCGGGCACCACGGGTACGCCTAAGGGCGTGATGCTCTCGCACCACAACTTGATGAACCAGTTCCCGAACTTCCATTATACCATCAGCGACTACTCCGACAAGGCCTTCAGCTTCCTGCCAGTATGCCATGCCTACGAGCGTGCGTTGATCTATTGCTACCAGTATCGCGGCATGTCGATCTACTATGCCGAGAGCCTGGCCACCATCGCTTCCGACATGCGCGAGGTACATCCTACGATGATGTGTGCCGTGCCGCGTGTGCTGGAACGTTTCTATGATGCCATCTACCAGTCGGGAAAGAAGCAGAAGGGCATCGCCAGGGCCATCTTCTTCTGGGCCTTGCATCTTGGTGAGCGTTACAAGATCGACGCTACCAGCCGCCATTGGTTCTATAACTGGAAGTTGAGCATTGCCGACAAGTTGGTCTATAGCAAGATTAGGGCCAACATCGGAGCCGAGAATTTTGACATCATCGTGTCGGGAGCTGCTGCCATCTCACAAAAGATTGCAGGCTTCTTCTCGGCCATCAAGATGCCGGTGTTCGAAGGCTACGGTTTGACCGAGACTTCGCCGGTCATCTCTGTCAGTAATCGCAATCCGCATGGCCGTGAAGTAGGTTTTGTAGGCCAACCGTTGCCCGGCACTGAGGTGAAAATCGCCGACAATGGCGAGATCATCTGCCGCGGCCACAATGTGATGATGGGCTATTACAAGCATCCCGAGCTGACCAAGGAAGTCATCGACGAGGATGGTTGGTTCCACACGGGCGACATGGGCGAGTTCGACCAATACAACCGTTTGAGAATCACGGGCCGTATCAAGAGCTTGTTCAAGACCTCAGGCGGCAAGTACATCAACCCCGACGTCATCGAGGCCAAGTTCTGCGCCTCCAAGCTGATCGAGCAGATTCTTGTGGTGGGTGAGAACCAGAAGTTTGCCGGTGCACTCATCATCCCGAGTTTCAACGACCTGAAAGTCTGGTGCGCTAAGGAGAAGATTCCATACACGACCAACGAAGAGATCATCAAGAATCCTGAGGTGCTGAAATACTTTGCCAAGGAAGTCACTGAGCTGAACAAGAGCTTGGGCGAGACCGAGAAGATCAAGAAGCATGTGCTGATTGCCGACGAATGGTCGATAGGCAACGGTATGCTGACGCCTACCTTGAAGGTGAAGCGCAGAGTCATCACCAACAAGTACAAGGACGTTATCGAAAAGATGTTCGAAGGTAGCTAATAAACGAAATAACCCACAACACCCGATAGCACGATAAGCAATATCGGGTTGGCCTTGAAGAAGAAAGAGGCCACAAAGGCGAGGACACATATCACGATGCTGATGTTGTTCTCGCCTTTTCCTATCTGCACGAAATTCTGGGCATTCATCATCGAGAGACCGGCGGCAAAGATCAGTCCCGCAATGGCAGGCTTGAGTCCCTTCAGCAGGTTGGTCATCAGCGAGCCGCTTTTCTTGCTCATGAACAGACGGATGATGAAATACACCATGACGATGGATGGGAGGCAGAGGGCAAAAGAGGCGAGGAGGGAACCGCCAAATCCACCGGCGGTATAGCCTACGTAAGTAGCCATGTTGATGGAGATGGGACCAGGTGTCATCTGTGAGATGGCCACCATGTCGGCAAACTCGGTGGTGGTCATCCAAGCGTAGTTGTCAACCACTTCGTGCTGGATCAACGAAAGCATGGCGTAACCGCCTCCGAAGCCTAAGACGCCGATCTTGATGAAAACCCAAAGAAGCTGCAAGTAGATCATGGCTGTTCCTCCTTTCGGGCTTTTGCTTTGGTCTTGCGTTCAATGGCAACGGCATAGACCAGACTGCCAGCGATAGAGGCAATGATGACGATGACAGGGGAGACCTTGCACCACCAAATCAGGAAAGCGGCTGCAATGGGGATGATAGCCGTCTTCCAGGTGACTTTGGCCGATTTGATCATCCGCAGCGATGGCGCCAGAATCAAGGCCACCACGCAGGGACGGATGCCTTTGAAGATGCGTTCCACCACGGGCAGGTCGCGATATTCCCTGAAGATGGTGGCCAGCAGCAGGATGATGACGATGGAGGGGATGATGGCTCCGAGCATGGCTGCGGCAGCACCTTTCCGTCCGGCAATCCTATGGCCCACATACAAGGCCGTGTTCACGGCAAAGACGCCGGGCAAGGACTGGACGATGGCAATCATGTCCCAGAACTCGTCCGATGGAATCCACTGCTTCTTGTCCACCACAGCTTTCTCCACCATGGAGAGCATGGCATAGCCGCCGCCCAAGGTGAAGGCACCTATCTTAAAAAAGGTGAAGAATAGCTGGAACACGATTTTCATGGCGCAAAATTACAACAATTGTTTTGGATATTTCTCATATAATTAGTACGTTTGCATACTAATTTGAATTGTTATGGCTATATTAGATGTTTCTCCAGTGATGACTTTTGACCGGCCGGAGGCCTGGCAATGGTTGATTCAGTTCTGCATCCTTGCCGTAGCTTTGTTGCTCGGCAATGTGTTGCGGACCAAAATCCCTGTTTTGAAAAAGAGTCTGTTGCCCTCGGCCTTGCTGGGCGGCTTGCTGTTGTTGATCTACAAAGCCATCCCGGGCTGCAGTGAAGTGATTAACAAGCCCATGATGGAAGTTGTCACCTATCATGCCCTCGGTTTGGGGTTTGTGGCGCTTGCCTTGAAGAACAACAAAGTGGAGTCGAGGTCCTCGACGATGAAAGTGATTGAGACGGGTGCCTTGACGGCTTCGTCATACGTCATACAAGGCATCGTCGGTTTGATCGTATCCATCCTGTTTTACATCTTTGGCAAGAAGCTGTTTTATGCTGCCGGCTTGCTGTTGCCCATGGGCTACGGCCAAGGTCCGGGACAGGCCTTGAACTTCGGTAAGATCTTCACGGGATGGGCTTCGCAGCAGGGCATGGACTTCGCCGGTGCCGACTTCGGCTTGTCCATCGCTGCCATGGGATTCATCGTTGGTAGCGTCATCGGCGTGATCTTCATGAACATCCTTCGCCGCAAGGGCAAGCTGTCGGCCAAGAAAATCGCCGAAGCACAAGTCAACAAGCTTGAGGACTATGAAGGCAAAAACGAGATTCCCGATGCCGAATCGATTGACAAGCTCTCCGTGCAAATCTGCATGGTACTGTTCGTGTATTTCTTAGTCTATCTGTTCACTAACTGGATCCAAGGCATGGAATTGGGCAAATTCGGCACTAACACGCTGAAGCCCATGCTGTGGGGATTTAACTTCCTGTTGGGCACCTTGTTCGGCATCGCCTTCAAAAACATCCTGAAGCTGTTCAAGAGACAACGCCTCATCCAGCGCGAATACATTAATAATTATATGCTGAACCGCATCAGCGGCTTCTGCTTCGACATCATGATCGTGGCAGGCACTGCCGCCATCAGCTTCGACGAGTTCGGCAAGTTCGTGCTGCCCTTCACCATCATCTGTGCCTTGGGTGCGTTGGTCACCTTCATTTATGTGCTGTGGGTCAGCAAGCATCTCTATCCCAACTACCAATATGAGGGCTTCTTCTCGATGTTCGGCATGTTGACGGGCACGGCTTCCAACGGTATGATCCTCCTTCGTGAGATCGACCCGAAGTTCGAAACGCCTGCCGCCAACAACTTGGTGCTGCAAACTCTTGCCGCCATTGTGTTGGGCTTCCCCGTGCTGCTGTTGATGGGCTTCGCGCCGCAAAGCATGAAAGCCACATGGATCACCTTGGGCATCCTTGTGGCGTTCTGGGCCGTGTTGACGGTGTTTATGATGAGGAAGAAGATTTTTAAGAAGAAGAAAGAAGAAAGAAGTCAGGAGACAGCATAAAAAAATCCCGGCCGGATGGTCGGGATTTTTCTTTTGAGATCGTTAAGGGTATTAGTCCTTGCGTTTGGCTTCCTTGATACGGGCCTTCTTACCGCGCAAACCTCTGAGGTAGTAGATGCGCGACTTGCGGACGGCGCCTTCCTTGTTCAGCTCGATGCTGTCAATCATAGGAGAAGCGATGGGGAAGCATCTCTCAACACCGATGTTGTTCGAAATCTTTCTCACAGTGAAAGTGGCAGTCTTGCCGCAACCACTGCGCTTCAGGACAACACCCTGGAACTTCTGAAGACGTTCCTTGTTGCCCTCAACAATCTTGTACGTGACGGTGACAGTGTCACCTGCTCTAAACTTCGGAAAATCTTTTACAACAACTTGATCTTCAACGAATTGAATTAACGCGTTCTTCATTTTATATAATATTTTTTTATATATTTTTCCTCAAAAACGGGTGCAAATATACAAAAATATTTGATTACTAACGTTTTTTATTCGCTTTTTTTCAATAATTCGTACATTTCGGGACGGCGCTCCTTGGTGCGTTGCCATGCCTGCTCCAATTTCCACTCGTTGATGACCGCATCGTTGCCCGACAGGAGAACCTCAGGAACTTCCCAGCCTTTATAATTGCGAGGCCTTGTATAGACAGGCGGAGAGACCAGTCCGTCCTGGAACGAGTCGGAGAGGGCAGAGGTCTCGTCGCCCAGTGAGCCGGGGATGAGTCGCACCAGGCTGTCCACCAGCACGGCGGCACCCAATTCTCCGCCCGAAAGCACATAGTTTCCGATGGAGATCTCCTTGGTAATGAGATGCTCGCGGATCCTCTCGTCGATGCCTTTGTAATGGCCGCAAAGGATGATGATGTTTTCTTTCAGGGAGAGTTGGTTGCACAGGGGCTGGTCCAATAGCTCGCCGTCGGGACTCATATAGATCACTTCGTCGTAGTTGCGTTGGCTTTTCAGATGGCTGATGCAGTTGTCCACCGGCTCGATCATCATCACCATGCCGGCACCTGCCGAGAAGGGGTAGTCGTCCACCTTCTTGTGCTTGTCGGTGCTGTAGTCGCGCAGGTTGTGAAGCTCGATCTCCACGATGCCTTTGTTTACGGCGCGCTTGATGATGGACTCCGTGAAGGGTCCTTGGAACATTTCGGGGAATATGGCGATGATGTCGATGCGCATGGCATTAAAATTTCGGTAAAATTACACAAAATATTCTTATTTTTGCTGCCACAACACAAAAAAGCCGACTATGAAAAAGCTTTCCTTGCTATTGCTGGCGTTGTTTGCCAGTGCTATCTTACAAGCTCAAATCGCTACCAATATCTATTGGGTGCAGTTCACCGACAAGAACGACTCGCCTTATTCCATTGACGCTCCCGAGGCTTACTTGAGCGAGCGGGCCTTGGACCGCCGTGCCCGTTTAGGTATCGACATCGACGAGTATGACATTCCTGTAAACCCGCAATATCTTCAGGCTGTGGCCGACTGTGGAGCACAGCTTTTGAATCCTTCAAAATGGCTTAACGGCGTCTCTGTCTATACTTCAAGTACAAGTGTAATTGATGCCATCAATGCACTTGAATTTGTTGAAGTTGTAAGAAACTGTCCGAACAATCCAGATGCGCAATTGAAGAAAGAGCGCTGGCTTGCCGACGAGATGAAACCCATCGTGAGCAACTGTTTCTCAAAGGGTTTCTACGGAGGTGCTGAAGACCAGGTAAAACAGTTGAACGTCGATAAGTTGCACGACATGGGTTACGACGGTACGGGCGTGGTTATCGCCGTCTTGGACGGTGGCTTCATCGGCACCGACATCCATTCCTGTTTCGACAACATGCGTGAGGAAGGCCGTCTGTTGGGCGTGCGCGATTTCGTTTACGGCTCCACTTCGGTGTATTCGCAAAGTACCCACGGCACCTCTTGCCTAAGCACGATAGGGGCCTACGTTCCGAACACGATGGTGGGCACAGCCCCGAAGGCCTCGTTCTACCTGTTCCATACCGAAGATGGTAATGGCGAGAATATCGTGGAGGAATACAACTGGGTTTCAGGCGCCGAATATGCCGACAGTTTGGGTGTGGATGTGTGCACCACCTCATTGGGCTACATCGATTTCGACATGTCGCAGTGGGATCATCCGCTCGAGCATTACGACGGGCACACCGCTCCGATGACCATCGGCGCCGAGATCGCTGCGAGCCGTGGCATCATCTGCACCAATTCGGCTGGCAACGAATACGATGGCTACTGTACCTTGGGCATCCCTGCCGATGCTGAGCACATCCTCACGGTGGGGGCGGTGAACGCCGAGGGGAACCGTGCCGATTTCAGCTCTGTTGGGCCCACCTACGATGGACGCATCAAGCCCGATGTGATGGCAATGGGCGAGGGTACCTATGTGGCCTCGGGCAATCCTGGCGGTTGGTATGGCGATTATTACAATGGCAGCGGCACCTCGTTCTCGAATCCCGTGTTGGCCGGTGCGGTGGCATGTTTGCGCCAGGCTTTCCCCTACGCCTCGGTGCAGGAGTTGTGCGACGTGGTGCGTCAATGCGGCAACAGGGCCGACAATCCCGACAACTATTACGGCTATGGCATTCCCAATCTCGAGCTTGCCTTCAATACGCTGCATGTGGATGATACCTTCACGCAGCAAAACGAGATCATCGCCGTGTATCCCAATCCATCGCAAGGCGAAGTCCACCTTGTGATGAAGGGAAATGGCATTGCCGAATTGACCGTTTTTGACTTCATGGGACGCCAATTGAAGACCTATCATTTCAATGGCCTGAACCATACCACCCTCGAGCATTTCCTCAACGGCTTGAGCAACGGCGTCTATTTCATCAAGGCCGATTCGGAACAAGGCTCTCAGACCTTGAAACTCATTATCGCCAAATAAAAAAAGCCCCGAAACATCGGGGCTTTTTTTCACCTTTCACCTTTAATCTTTCAACGGAGCCGGAGTGTGATACTCGCGAGCGCCCAGGTCCTTGTCGAGCATGATCATGCCACCGATGTGGTCGCCGATCATCTTGCAATGGTTGACGAGTTCGCGGGCATTCTCTTCTTCTTCCACCTGTTCGTCGATAAACCAGGCGAGGAAGTTGCCGGCGGCACGATCCTTGTCCTCGTCAGCGATGTCGCAGAGGTTGTTGATCATGGCGGTCACCTTCTTCTCATGCTTCAGGGTGTCCTCGAAAATGGCGAGAACGCTCTTCCAGGTGGTCTGGACCTTGGCGATGGGAGCTAAGATCACCCGTTCGTCCTGTGAATGCAGGTAGTTGATCATGATGGCTGCGTGAGCCTGTTCCTCGAGGAACTGTACTTTAAACCAATGCGCAATGCCTTTGTATCCCTTTGCATAGAGGTCTTGCGACATGCTCAGGTAAAGGTATGCCGACCACATTTCAGCATTGATCTGGTCGTTGAGGGCTTTTGCTAATTTTTTGCTAATCATTTTTTAAGAATTTAGGAGACAGAAGTCGGAAGTCAGAATTCTGTCTCCTGTCTTCTGACTTCTGTCTTCATGTTATTAATCAAAATATCTCTTATAAAGTCCTTCAAAGCCTTTGCCGTGACGGGCTTCGTCCTTGGCCATCTCGTGGACGGTGTCGTGGATGGCGTCGAGGTTGCGTTCCTTGGCCACACGGGCAATACGCATCTTGTCCTCGCAGGCGCCGGCCTCGGCAATCATGCGTTTGTAGAGGTTGGTCTTGGTGTCCCACACCACATCGCCCAACAGCTCGGCGAACTTGGCGCAGTGATCGGCTTCCTCAAAGGCATAGCGCCTGAAAGCCTCTGCAATCTCGGGATAGCCTTCACGGTCAGCCTGGCGGCTCATGGCCAGGTACATGCCGACCTCGGTGGCTTCAGCCATGAAGTGTGCGTTGAGGTCCTTGATCATGTCTTCGCCAGTGCCCTTGGCGATGCCGACCACATGTTCGGTCACAAAGCTCAAGGCAGCGCTTTCGTCAACAACCTTCCATTCGACAATCTGTTTGCATTGCGGACAGCGTTCCGGGGCTTCCGTGCCTTCGTGCACATAGCCGCAAATGGGGCAAATGAATTTTTTCTTCATGTTTTGATTCCTTTCTATTAAATCGAGTTAGTTTTCGTTTCATTGAACTTAATCATGCAAAGATAACATTTTATTTGAATGCAGCGCCTTCCATTAAGAATAAATTCCTAAATTTGCCGTTTAGTTACAAGTCAATAGATTCATCGTTTTATGCTTAACAGAAGGTTTTTGAGAGTCAAGGTGTTGCAGCAGATCTATGCCTATCACCAAGCTGAAGAGACTGACATGGCGGCCGCCGAGCGCCGTCTTCTCGATAGTGTTGACAACCTTTATGGACTTTTTATCCGTCAGTTGACATTCTGGGTGGAGGTGAAATGCTTTGCCGAACGTAGGATTGAAGAGAACCTGCACAAGAATTTCCCGACGGAAGAGGACCTGAACCCGAACCGCAAGTTTGTCAACAACCATGTGCTCAATGCATTGGAGAACAATACGGATCTGATGCGCCTGGCCGAGAAATACAAGATCAACTGGACGGACGACCGCGAGGATTTCATCCGCGGCTTCTACAACCGTCTTCGCGAATATCCCGAATACCAGGAATACATGGCCAGCAGCAAGAGCAGCTTTGCCTTGGACAAGAAACTGATTCTCGACATCATCGACAACCACCTGGAGGACGACGAGGTGCTCTTCGACTATTATTCCGACAAGAACCTGGGCTATAACAGCGACTATCAGCTCGGGCTCTTCCTCTTGTGGAAGTTCATCAACGAGCTGGACGAGCATTTCGATGCCTCGACGAAGCTTCCCACGGCCTACAAGACCGAGAATGAAGACAACAACGACGACAAGCGCTTCTTGCTCAAGCTTTTCAGGGACACCCTGAAGCATGCCGACGAATACCAGGAGCTGGTGAAGGCCAACATCTCCAATTGGGATTACGACCGCGTCGCCCTGATGGACAAGATCATCATCTTCATGGCATTGACGGAGTTCTGCCAGTTCCAAGACATCCCCGTGAAAGTCACCATCAACGAATACATCGAACTGTCCAAATACTATAGCACGCCCGATAGCCGTAGGTTCGTCAACGGCATCCTCGACAAGCTTTCTGAACAGCTCAAGGCGGAAGGGAAGTTAGTGAAGACGGGGAGAGGATTGGTGTAGAGGTGAGAGGTGAAAGGTGAAAGGTTAAAGTTATGAGAAAAATAGTCATTACAATATTGGTTCTAATGATGGGGGTGGGGGCGTCGGCGCAGACGGCCAACGGCACCTATTCGTTCCTGAGGGCCACCAAT
This sequence comes from Bacteroidales bacterium, assembly GCA_017549805.1. Classification (GTDB taxonomy): domain Bacteria; phylum Bacteroidota; class Bacteroidia; order Bacteroidales; family F082; genus Limimorpha. Next base: position 46,032 of record JAFYNJ010000016.1, on the reverse strand, counting down.
TCAGCCCGTGTGGCTGCCTTGGGCGGATTGCCGTTACCCATGGACGACAGCGACATCCAGCTCTCCACCTTCAATCCGGCCACCATCAACGAGAGCATGAGCAACAAGCTCGGCTTATCTTACGTGGATTACTACACCGACATCAACTTCGCGACGCTCCAGTATGCCCGTTCTTTCGAAAAGATCGGCAGCTTCGCCGCCACGGTGCAATACCACAACTACGGCCATTTCGACGAGACCTCGGAAAGCGGCATGGTCACAGGCGACTTCTCCTGCAACGACTTTTCGGTGAACTTGGGCTGGGGCCGACGGCTCTCGCCCCATTGGAACATCGGTGCTGCCATCAAATACGCCGGGCTTCAATATGAGTCGTATTCGGCCGGTGCCATGGCCGTCGATGTGGCTGGCATGTACCATACCGACAACGGCTGGGTGCTGTCGCTGACGGCACGTAACATCGGCACGCAGCTCTTCAACAATTTCGACTACCGCCATTGTCCGTTGCCATTCTCCATGGACTTCGGCGCCTCGCGCAAGCTCGAGCATCTGCCTGTCACCGTCATGCTGTGGTACGACGACATCCAGAAGTGGGACAAGCTGACGGAAACCACCATTTACGTCGAACAGCACACCGATCCGCTCACGGGGGTGTATTCCCCGGAAAAGGGCGTCGCACGCTTCGCCCGTAACTTGGCTTGCCATTTCGTTGTCGGAGGCGAGCTGACCCTTGGCAAGAACATCGTGTTGCGCTCCGCCTTCAACTATGGACAACGCTTTGCCATGGACGTGCCCGAGACCCGCACGCTGGTGGGCTTCTCGGCTGGCTTGGGCGTCAAGATCAAGATGTTCGAGATCAGCTATGCCCGTTCCCGCAACAGCATCGTCATGTCGCCCAACTATCTCACCATCACCATGGATCTCAACAAGTTCTAAATGTACCTGAAGGAATTGCGATTGGCCAACTTCAAGAACTGCGAGAGCGCCGACCTGGCGTTTTCGGAGAAGGTGAACTGCTTTGTCGGGCTCAACGGGGCAGGGAAGACCAACATCCTCGATTCCATCTACTACCTTTCCTTCTGCAAGAGCTTCTTCGGTGCCATCGACAAGCAGAACATACGGCACGACCAAGATTTCTTCAGCATCCACGGCACCTACGGCTTCGACGACAAGGAGAACGAATCCGTTTCCTGCGTCCAGAAGCGCGATGCCAAGAAATCGTTCAAGTTCAACAAGAAGGAATACGACCGTTTGTCGGACCATATCGGGAAGTTCCCCCTGGTGATGATCTCGCCTTACGACCGCGACCTCATCAACGACGGCAGCGAGCTGCGGCGCAAATTTATCGACGGGGTGATCTCCCAGTTCGACCCGCTTTACCTCAGCGCCCTGCTCAAATATAACCGGGCCCTGTTGCAGCGCAACATGCAGCTGCGCCAGTTTGCCGACAGCCGTCATTTCGACCGCTCCCTGTTGCAGCTCTGGGACGACCAGCTCTGCGTCTGCGCCGACGACATCCATGCCAAGCGCCACCAGTTCCTCAAGGAGTTCAAGCCCATCTTCCAACACTATTATGAGGTGGTTTCGGGAGGTAAGGAAAAGGTTGAGGTGAGCTATTCTTCCAAGCTGGACCAGAAGCCTTTGCAAGAATTGCTTGAAGAGCATCTCCAGCAGGATGCCTATTCCTGCTACACCAACGCTGGCATCCACAAGGACGACCTGGAATTCCTTCTCGACGGGCATCCGCTGAAGAAGTTCGGGTCGCAGGGACAGCAGAAGTCGTTTGTGGTGTCCATCCGTTTGGCGCAGTTCGAATACAACTACCAGAAAATCGGCTACAAGCCCATCCTGCTATTGGACGACATCTTCGACAAGCTTGACGACCAACGCGTGATGAAGCTCGTCAGGCTCGTGGGCGACAACCATTTCGGGCAGGTGTTCATCACCGACACCCAACAGCAACGTATCGAAAGGCTTTTCGAGGACACCGACATCAACCACCGTATCTTCGAAGTCGAAGCCGGACACATCAAACCAATCCACCATGAATGATCCGAACCAGAACACGGTAGGCGAGCTGATCAAGGCCTATTATGCCGAGCACAAAGGCTCAGGCTATCTTGACGAGCTCAAGATCATCAACGGCTGGAACGGGGTGGTGGGTCCCTTCATTGCCCAATACACGAAAGACCTTTATATTAAGGAAGGCGTGCTGTTTGTGAAGCTCACTTCCGACAGCCTGCGCAACGAGTTGGGCTATGCGAAGTCGTTGCTCCGCGACAATCTCAACAATCTTGTTGGCCGCGAAGTCCTTACCGACATCGTTTTTAGGTGATTTTCTAAGAAATTCTTGTGGGGTATTATGATTTTTTAGTACTTTTGCCCTTTAATTCAAAATTTTTAATTCTAAATCATAAATCGAACTATGCTTAGTCAAGATGTAAAGATCGGAAGCGCCATCCGCATGGACGGAAAGATTTATTTCTGCATCGACTTCCAACACGTAAAGCCCGGCAAAGGCAACACTATCATGCGTATCAAGCTGAAGGACGTTCTCAGCGGCAATGTACTTGAAAAGAGATTCGACATCGGTGTCAAACTGGAAGAGGTTCGCGTCGAGCACCGTCCTTACCAGTATCTCTACAAGGAAGGTGAGGATTTCATCTTCATGCACACCGAGACCTACGACCAGATCCCGATCGCCGAGGACAACATCACGGGTGTGAAGTTCATGAAGGAAAACGACATCGTTGACGTCGTCGTCGATGCCTCCACCGAGACCATCCTCTACGCTGAGATGCCTGTGAAGACCGTGCTTCAGGTGACCTACACCGAGCCTGGCGAGAAGGGCAACACGGCCACCAACGCGCTCAAGGAAGCCACTGTTGAGACCGGCGCCATGGTCCGCGTGCCGCTGTTCATCAACACCGATGACTTGATTAGAGTTGACACCCGTACCGGTGAATATTGCGAACGCGTGAAAGCCTAATGAAAATCAAGAAGACCACATTGAAGCACATTGCCGATCTCATTGGCGCCCAATACGTCGGAGATCCGGATTTCCCCATCACGGGTTTCAACGAGATTCACAAGGTGGAGCCGGGTGATGTGACTTTTGTGGATCACCCGAAATATTACGGCAAGGCCTTGAACTCGGCCGCCACCGTCGTGCTTATCAACAAGCACGTCGAGTGTCCCGAGGGCAAGGCCCTGCTCATTCATGACGACCCCTTCGACGCCTTCTTGAAGGCGATGCGGCATTACCGCCCGTCGGAGCCTTGCACACAGGCCATCAGTCCGTCGGCTGAGATAGGCGAGGGCACCGTCGTCATGCCCGGCTCTTTTGTCGGGAACCATGCCAAGATTGGCAAGAACTGCCTCATCCATCCCAATGTCACCATCTACGACCATTGCGTGATTGGCGACAATGTCATCATCCACTCCGGCAGCGTCATCGGTGCTGACGCCTATTATTTCCAGCGTCGGTCCGACAGCTACAAGAAGTTCGAGTCGTTCGGCCGTGTGGTGATCGAGGATGATGTGGAGATCGGTGCCTTGTGCAGCATCGACAAGGGTGTCACCTCCGACACCACCATCCGTCGCGGCACCAAGATGGACAACCACTGCCAGGTGGGCCACGACAGCTACATCGGCCGCAACTGCCTTATCGGCAGCCATGCCGCCATTGCCGGTGTCACCCGCATCGAGGACGATGTCATCCTCTGGGGTCGCGTCTGCATCAACAAGGACTTGGTGATCGGCGAAGGTGCCGTGGTGCTGGCCACTTCCGCCGTTGATAAGAACATTGAGCCTGGCAAGGCCGTGTTCGGCGTTCCTGCCCAGGATGTCCGCAAGCAATGGCGCGAACAGGCCGCCATGCGTAAGTTGCCCGATTTCCTCAAGGAATACTACCAGAAGTTCGGAGGTTAATACTGATACGCTCCCAGATCAGGTGTGCCAGTGCGATCCTTGCCTTCAAGGTCGAAAGGAACCTGTGCGGCAATGACGGGACTGCCTGAGCCAACGGCAGGGGAGAGCACGTCGCTCAAATGCATGTTGAAATTGCGGTAATCCACAAACAGGGGATCCTCGTTGAAGATACAGTTGCTGAAACCCGGATTGGCATTGCTGTATTTCTCGGTCTTGACCAGGCAATGGTCGAACAGATAGGTGGTATCCACCTCGTTGGCGCTGAACGAAGCGCCGAACTCCTCCGTCAAGGCGCCGTACACAATGCTGTTGCCCATCTCGAAATGGAAGGGGAACTCATACAAGACGTCGTCTTGCTCGGCTGCGTTGGAGAAGAACAATGAAGCCGTGGAACGCCCGTCCTGCCACCAGTAATTGCCGATGGTGGAGTGCCTGACCAAATAGTCGCCGCCCAACTGCACCTCGAAGGCATAATGCTTGCAGTTGTCGATCACTAAATTGTTGGCCTCGATGGCATAAGCGCGGGCCAAGATGCCCCAGCCCATCTGGTTCTCGATCACCGTGTTGTTGAGGCGAAGCGCACACTGCGTGGCCTTTAGGAATGACTCGGTCTGTATGCCGACATACCCGTTGCGGATAATGGCATGGTCGATCCGATGGTCGGCACCGGGGCGGCCGTCCATCAGCCAGATGCGGTCCCACTGTCCAGGCTGGCTCTTGAAATAAGGCTCCAAGCGGTCGCCTTCAATGACTACGGGCTGCTCGGCCGTGCCTTCGACGATCAGCTGTCCGTCGCTCCACGACCAGATGCCGCCTCCGCTATGCACATAAATGTGCGTTCCTTCGTGGATGTGCAAGGTGCCGTACGAATTGATCAAGGCATAGCCATAGATGACGTAGGGCAATTCGTTGGTCCAATGGGTGGTCTCCAAGCTGTCGGCCACGATCTTGAAAGCTGGGAATCCAGTGATGGTTTGGTCGGCCACGATATAACGCGCATTTTGGCCCCAGGCCACCAGCTTCACCGTCTGAAGGTTCCCGTTGGTGACGAACATAATGCTGTCTTCCACCACGAAGGGAGTGCGTTGGTCGGTGGGATCGATGGTGACGTTCAAAAAGGTGTAGATGCTGTCGTTGGCAGGAACTGTCTTGTCGTGAAACTCCGTTCCCGTCTCACCGTCGAAATTGATCTTGAAACGCGATTGCTCCCCGCCCATCAAACGGACCTCGCTGATAACAAGGTCGTCGCGATAAGGGTTGTATATCTTTAGATGAAGGGTAGAGGAACCCAAGCTCGTAAAAACGGTATCGAACAGGACGGTATCGGTGGAAAAAACAAGTTTATGGCTCGGATCGGTGCTGACGTTGTTCTCCTTGCGGCAAGAGGCAAAGGCGATCGCAATGCAGCATATCAGGATGAAAAATCTCTTCATGAAACTAAATTTGGTACAAAATTAGCTATTTTTGGCATAATTGGTATAATATTAACTATCTTTGCTGCAAAATAGTATGATGATGAAAAGATTTGTCACAATAGTAACATTGGCATTGTTTGTCGGTTTTCTGCCCTTGGTGGGTCATGCCCAAAAATGGGGCGCACCCGATTATATGAAGGGCAAATTGGTGACGGGAGGCACGGTAGGAGCCGGTTTCTACGGCAATTGCCTCCATCTCGGCATCTCGCCACAACTGGGCTTCCGTCCCTTCAGGAGCCTTGAGGTGGGCGTGCGTCTCGGTTACGATTTCGAATATGAATTCAGCAGATACTACACTGGCAGCATTTTCTACCATTACTTCGCGGGTGCCGTCTATGCCAATTACGAGATTTACAAAGGCATTTATGTCCAGGTGGAGGACGAGGAGATGTGTTGCCTAATCAGAGGCAGCGCGGTCAATCCGAGCACGCAATGGTACAACACGGTGTTTGTCGGAGGTGGCTACCGCCAATATGTGGGGACATCCTACATGTTCTATGCCATGCTGTTCGACCTGTCGTGGGGATTCGACAGTCCCTACGCAAGTCCCTACATCATCAGGATGGGTTACTGTTGGTCGTTTTAGCATATTGAGATGGACAAGAAAAATAGCAACAACAGTATCAACATCAAGAACAAGCGTGCCGAACATGAGTATTTCCTTTTGGACACGCTCACAGCCGGCATTGTGCTGACGGGTACGGAAATCAAGTCGATCCGCAACGGCAAGGCCAGTTTGGCCGACTCGTATTGCACCTTCAAGGGAGATGAGCTCTTTGCCGTGGGCATGCATATCGCTGAATACGACAAAGGCACCTACAACAACCACGACCCCAAGCGCGACCGCAAGCTGTTGTTGACCTCCCGCGAGTTGCGCAAGCTGAAGACCAAGGTGCAGGAGAAGGGCTTGACCATCATACCCGTATTGCTGTTCATCAACGAGAAAGGCCTGGCCAAAATCAACATCGCACTGGCACGAGGCAAGCATTACTATGACAAACGCGAGACCTTGAAGACCAAGGACTCGAAACGCGACATCGAAAAACAATTGAAAGGGTATTGAGCAATATTCAAAGATGTTTTGTATCTTTGCAAAAAATAAGAAAATGAAGAGATTTCTTTTTGTGGTGACAATGGCTGTTCTCATGCTGGCGCTTGGTTCCTGCCAGAAGAACAAGTATTGCCAATGCTATGCCTACGTTGACGGCGAGGACATCCCCTTAGGTGAAGACCTTGACGTGGGGAACATGACGGAAGAACAGATTGAGGCCTGGAATGCCCGTGACAACTACAACTTGTATATCATCGAGGACGGCAACTGCAGCGACAAGGCCAAGGAGATTGTGGGCTGGGGTCAGGTGACCTGCCGTGAAGTGGATCCCAAAGATCCCGAAGGCGCTTGGTATGAGCGCTTGTTCAACAAGTTGTTCGGCAGCAGCAGCAATAACAATAATAACAACAACAATAATAATAACACAGGAAATAACGGTAAACCTTAAAATCATCATACCATGAAAAAAGTAGTTTTAGCTTTTGCTGCCCTCGCCATGCTGGCACTGGGCACTTCATGCTCAAAGGAGAAAACTTGTCACTGTGAATACACAGCTGAAGTTCTTGGAGTTTCCACCACTGTTTCACTCGGTGATGTTACCATCGATTCGGGTAGCTGCTCCGACCTTGAGAACAACGGTCAATGGAACGCCCAAATTGGCAATATTGTCGGCGCAAAAATCCATTGCTCGAGAAAGTAACCTTTTTTAATGAAAAGTTAAGAGGACGACTACATTGTTAGTCGTCCTTCTTGTTTTATGAAACAACGGCTTGCCCTTATTCTGAAGATTCTGCTCGGAATCCTGTTCATCGTCTCCGCCATCCTGAAGATCGCTGACATGGACAAGTTCGAGATCTATATCTATAGTTACCACTTTTTCAGCCTGAACTTCTCGTTCTTGGTGGCCCGTGCCGCCATCATCATAGAATTAGTGTTGGGCATCGGGTTGGTGTCGAACTGCTTCCACAAGCTGATGTGGTGGGGCAGTGTGCTGATGCTGCTCGGCTACACGGGATTGCTCGTTTATGCTATGGTATTGGGCCGGACCGACAACTGCCATTGCTTTGGCGACTACCTGCAATTCAACCCTTGGCAATCCATCCTCAAGAATGTGGTACTCCTGGCGCTGTTTGCCTTGATCTTTAAGGTAAAGGGATGGCATTTCAAACGCGACTGGTTGGCACTCGTTGGCGTCGTCTTGGCAAGTAGCATCGCCGTTTTTGCCGTTTCGCCCCCTGACAATTACACACCTTCCTATAACGCCAGCCACGACTTGCAAGTGGAGCTATTCCAAGAGGCCTTGGACAATCCGCCGTTGGACGAGTTAGACTTGAAAGCAGGGAAGAAGGTGGTCGGTATCTTCTCCTCGGGATGCGAATACTGCATGATGACCGCCCAAAAGCTGAGCCTGATGCAGTCGTATTACGGCTTCCCCGAAGAGGATGTCATCTATGTGTTCATGGGCACGGAGGAAGGCGTGGAGCGGTTTTTCGAAGAATCGGAATCGGCTCGATATCCATACGTCATCTATGACGACGTGATACAGCTCTTGAAGATCAACAACGGCGTTTTCCCGATCGTCGTGATGCTTGACGACGGCCAAGTCGTCCATGAATACGGCTTCCGAAACATGAGGGAAGAGGAGGTCAAAACTTTTTTTCAGCAGAAGTAAAAAGCGTTGAAGAAAAGCCTTAACTTTGCTATCCGTTATGAAAAACGGATTCGACAACGAGAAATATCTCAAGATTCAGTCTGAACACATCCGCGAACGGATCGGACAGTTCGGCAACAAGCTTTACCTGGAACTGGGGGGTAAGCTTTTCGACGACCACCACGCCAGCCGCGTGCTACCCGGTTTCCAACCCGACAGCAAGTTGCGCATGCTCCAGAATCTCAGCGACAGCGCCGAGATCGTCATCGTGATTAGCGCCACCGACATCGAGAAGAACAAGATCCGCAACGACCTTGGCATTACCTACGATGTGGACGTGCTGCGTCTGCGCAACGAGTTCATGAAACGCGGTTTCCTAGTGAGCAGCGTGGTCATCACCCATTACAACGGACAAAGCAGCGCCTCGGCCTTCCACAACCGTCTGGAACGCTTGGGCATCAAGGCCTATTACCATTACCTCATCGACGGCTATCCGCACAACGTGGCGCTGATCGACTCCGACGAGGGATTCGGCAAGAACGACTATGTGGAGACGACCCGTCCGCTGGTCATCGTCACGGCCCCAGGCCCGGGAAGCGGCAAGATGGCCGTATGCCTCAGCCAGCTCTACAACGAGCAGAAGCGCGGCATCAACGCCGGTTATGCCAAGTTCGAGACCTTCCCTGTGTGGAGCTTGCCGCTGAAGCATCCCGTCAACATGGCTTACGAGGCAGCCACTGCCGACCTCAACGACGTGAACATGATCGATCCGTTCCATCTGGATGCCTACGGCAAAATCGCCGTCAACTACAACCGCGACATCGAGATCTTTCCCGTGCTGAACGCCCTGTTTGAAGGCATCTTCGGCAAGTGTCCCTACAAGTCGCCCACCGACATGGGCGTCAACATGGTAGGCTTCTGCATCAGCGACGACGAGGTGTGCTGCAAGGCCGCTAAGGACGAGATCATCCGCCGTTATTTCACCGCCCTGAACACCATGGCGGAGGGCGGATGCAACGAGAGCGAGGTGAAGAAAATCAAGGTGCTACTCAACCAGGCCAAGATCACCGTCGAAGACCGCAAATGCGTAGTGGCAGCCAGGGAACGCAAGGAACGCGATGGCGTGGACTGCGCGGCCATCGAGTTGGACGACGGCACCATCATCACTGCCCAGACCAGCCCTTTGTTGGGTCCCAGCGCCGCCCTTATCCTCAATGCCACCAAGCATCTGGCCGGCATAGACCACGACCTCAAACTCATCCCGCAATACATGATCGAGCCCATTCAGAAGACCAAAGTGGAATATCTGCAGGGCAACAACCCAAGGCTTCACACCGACGAGGTGCTGATTGCCCTTTCGGTGCTCAGTCCCGAAAACGAAAACTGCAGGAGAGCCTTGGAGGTCCTCCCGCAGTTTGAGGGATGTCAGGTGCATTCAACCGTGATGCTCAGCGAAGTGGATCGTAAGATCTTCAGCAAGCTGGGGGTGGGGTTGACATGCGACCCGGTAAGAAAGACCAAATAAAAAAAGCGCCTCGTTGAGGCGCTTTTTTTAATCGACCTTGATGTCCTTGTTGACATTCTTGGAACCCCACAGGGCGTAGAACAGCAAGAATGCCAAACCGGCCACGATGACCCAGTAGCTCTGGAGGTAACCCACGCCGCCCAGACCATCGACAATGGCGTTCTGGAGCAAGGGCAGGATGCCGCCACCGCAAACCAAGGCCATGAAGATGCCAGAGGCTTTCTCGGTGTATTTGCCCAAACCTTCGACAGCAAGGTTGAAGATGCCGCCCCACATCACTGAGGTGCACAAACCGATGCATACCAAGAAGGCTGCATTGAGCGGGATGCTCTCCATGCCAAAGCCATGAGCGCCGTTGAAGGCGGGGAACTTCACCATGGTCGAAGGACCGAACATGGCCAACAGCGTCAGGATGATGCCGACCAACGAAACCACCGTAAGCATGGCCTTGGCCGAAACCTTGTTGCCGATAATGCCGCCGATCAAACGACCCACGAGCATCAGGAACCAGTAGGTGGCCGCCACCGAGCCGGCTACGGCTTCGGCGTTGACACCGGCTCCCAACACGTTCAGTTCAGGATTCTGGAGCCATTTGTTCAAGACATTCGGGATGCCGACTTCCACGCCGACATAGATGAAGATGGCGATGGCGCCCAGCACGAAATGGCGGAAGGCCATGGGGCCTTTGCCTTTCTCCACCTGGGCCACGGCTTCCTGCTTCTGTTCGTTCTCCGGAATCTTGGTCAGCAAGATCACCAGGAAGGCAAAGGCGAAGATGCCCAAAGCCGTGTACATCAACGGGAACACGTCGCTGATCTTGGCATCCATGATGCTGGGGATGAGCAAGCCCGTGATGATGATGACCGCTGTGCCGCACAGGGAGTTGAAGGTGCCGCCGATCTGGATCAGCTGGTTGCCATGGTTGCCGCCGCCGCCCAAACGGTTCAGCATCGGGTTGACCACCGTGTTCAGCAAGCACATGCTGAAGCCGGCCACGAAGGCGCCGAGGAGATACACTCCGAAGCTGCCCATGTAGCCCGACAGGGTCTGGATGGCCACGCCGACGAAGCCGACGACGACTGCCACCAACGCGGTTTTCTTGTAACCTTTCTTCTGCAGCAGGTTACCAGCAGGAATGCCCATCACCGCGTAGGCGATAAAGTTGGCGAACACACCCAAGGTGCCTTGCCAGTTCGGGATATTGAACTGGTTCTTCAGGATGTCGCCCATGGGTGAAGCCAGGTTGGTGACAAAGGAGATCATACCGAACAACAGGATCATCACGATGATCGGAATGGTGTAGTTTTTTTTGTTTGTCGTTTCCATAGTTGTTTTTATAGATTTGAAAATTTGAAAATGATAATTTCATTGTATTCGTCACCCGTGCGCAAGAAGGTATTCGGGAAGTTAGGCTTGTTAGGCGAGTCGGGGAGGGCTTGGCATTCCAACGCCACGCCTTCGTAGTCGTGATACACATGGCCGTTCTTGCCTTGAGGGCAACCACTCAGCCAGTTGCCCGTATAGACTTGGATGCCCGGCTGGGTGGTGTAGAGCTGCACCATGCGGCCGCTGCCTTCGTGCGAGAGCTCGGCGGCCAGGTTGAGTTTGTCCTTGCCCAAGTTGTCGAGCACCCAACAACTATCGTAACCTTTTCCGTTGACCAAGGCATCGAAATGCTCGTGGATGTCGCGGCCGATCAACTTGCCTTCGGTGAAGTCCATCGGGGTGTCGGCAACCGGTGCTATCTCGCCTGTGGTGATGAGCTCATCAGTGGCAGGCAGCCAGCGTGAGGCGTTCAGCTTCAACTTGTGATCCAAGATATCGCCGTGACCTTCTCCTTTCAAGTTGAAATAGGTGTGGTTGGTCAGGTTGACGATGGTGGTGTCGGACGAATAGGCGCACAGGCGGATGTTCAGCTCGTTCTCGTCGTTGAGGGTATAGTACACCTTGGCCACCAACTCGGCTGGATAACCTGCTTCGCCATCGGCCGAAAGATAGCTGAATACCACGCTCTCGCCGTTGATACGGCTGGCCCACTTCTGGTTGGCGAAGCCGATGCTGCCGCCATGGAGGTGATGCTTGCCGTCGCCAGTATTCAGCTCCAGCTGGTATTCCTTGTCGTCGATCTTGAAGCGACCATTGGCGATGCGGTTTGCAAAACGGCCCGGAATCTTGCCGGCACAGGGACCGTCGCCATAGTATGACAAGGGATCAGGATAGCCCAACACGATGTCGTCCATCTGGCCATTGCGGTCAGGGGTGACGATGCTGACGATGCCGGCTCCGATGTCGCTCAGCTGCACCTTGATGCCATTGCCGTTGGTTAAGGTGTAGAGCTTGATGTCTTTCCCGTCAGGGGTCTTGCCCCAGGTTTTTACACTTATTTCCATAGCTCGTTCGGGTAAACGCCTTTTTCAATCAATTCGCGGATCTTGCGCATCACATCGGGTTTGTCCTCCTTGTAGGTGACGCCGAACCATGAGGCATTGCTCGACAGCACTTTCAGCTTGGCCGTGCCGTCGTTGATGCTTTGGTTCACCATCAGCGGGATGTAGAACTCCGCCTTGATATTGGTCTGAGCGGGACCTTTCAGGAACTCGACGAAGCCTTTCTCGGAATATTCAAAGAAGTCGGGAGTGAAGCCGAAGAAGTTCATCGAAACGAGTGAATCCATGTCCAAAGGATGGGAGCCCGTCTCGTCGGTATAGGCTGCGCCGCCGTCTTCGGTATGGCCAATGCCCAAGCGTTCGACGATGGTCAGCAGGTTGTCGTTTTCATCGGCTGTGCAGATGCCGCGGCTCACTGTGCCGAAGTCCGACATGGTATTGCGGAGCTTGTAGGCCACCATGCTGTAGGCGCCTTTCTTGCCTTCGCATTCCATGAGGTAGTGTGCCAGCACTTCGTAGGCTTCCTTGCCATAGAAGTCGTCGGCGTTGATGGCGGCGAAGGGCTCGTGGATCACGTCTTTGGCCATGAGCACGGCGTGGCAGGTGCCCCAAGGCTTTACACGACCTTCGGGAACGCTGAAGCCTTCCGGCAACTTGTCGAGCGACTGGTAAACATATTCCACGGGAATGCCGAACTTCTCGGCATTGTTGACTTTTTTGAAAGCTTCGGCGAAGTCCTCGCGAATCACGAAGACCACCTTGCCGAAACCGGCGCGTTTGGCGTCATAAATGGAATAATCGAGAATGGCCTCGTTATTCGGGCCGACGCCGTCCATCTGCTTTAAGGCTCCATAACGCGAGCCCATGCCTGCTGCTAATACTAATAATGTGGGGTTCATATTTTTAAGAAGTTAGAATTCAAAAGTAAGAAGTAAGAATTTAAAGGCGACGGGCGCCATCAGATATGACCACGTCGTAAACCTTCGGTTCGTGTCCGAATTTTTCAGCAAATTTCTGTTTTGCCGTGGCGATAAAGGCATCATAAAGACCTTCCTTCACCAGGTTGATGGTGCAGCCGCCGAAGCCGCCGCCCATCACGCGCGAACCGGTCACGCCGCATTCTTTGGCGATGTCGTTGAGGTAGTCCAGTTCGTCGCAGCTCACTTCGTAGAGTTTGCTCATGCCGTAATGGGTGCCATACATGCGGTCGCCAACGGTCTCGTAGTCGCCTTTCTCCAAGGCGTCGCACACATCAAGGACACGCTGCTTCTCACCGATGACATACTCTGCGCGAAGGTAATCTTCGGCAGAAATCTCCGCCTTCACTTCATCCAACATAGCCATGGTGGCATCGCTGAGATACTTCACTTCGGGATGCTTGGCAGCGATGTGGGCGCAGGCGTTCTCGCAAGAAGCACGACGCTTGTTGTAGGCCGATGAAGCCAGCTCGTGCTTCACCACGGTGTCCAACAGCACCACCTTGTAACCCTTGGGGTTGAAAGGGAAGTACTCGAACTCCATGGTGGCGCAGTTGAGGCGCATCAGGTGGCCTGCCTTGCCAAACAAAGAGGCAAACTGGTCCATGATGCCGCACTTTACGCCGCAGTAGTTGTGCTCTGTCGATTGACCAATGCGCGCCAACTCGAACTTGTCGATGTTCAAGTTGAATAGATCATTCAAAGCAAAGGCGAAGGTGCTTTCTAAAGCGGCAGACGACGACATGCCAGCGCCTAACGGCACATTGCCGTAAAACACCGTGTCGAAACCTCCGATCGTATAGCCTCGCTTCTGGATCTCGCGGCACACGCCAAAGATATAGCGTGCCCAGGGCTCGTTGGGCATGTCCTCTTCGTTCAGGCCGAACTCGCTGTAGGCATCATAGTCAGCGGAATAGGCGCGTACCTTGTCGGTGCCGTTGAGGCGGATGCAGGCGTAGATGCCCTTGTCGATAGCGCCGGGGAAGACGTAGCCGCCGTTGTAGTCGGTGTGCTCACCAATCAGGTTGACGCGGCCAGGGGAGGTGTAGACAACGCCCTCGTTTCCAAAGCGTTGCTGGAATAGAGTTTTTAATTCTTCGGTGTTCATAGTGTTCTTCTAATTTGGGCGCAATTTAAGAAAAATAATTGTATTATTGTTCGCATTATAGCTTGTTGATAATTTTAATGTATGGTTGATTCTTGTCGCTCCACAACGTAATCAAATACATACCTGTGGTAAGTTCTGAAAGGTCTATTACAGCCTCCATGTCATTAACAATGAACTCTTTTACCTTGACGCCAAGAAGGTTGTGGATGCTGATATGCTGTATTTCATTTGCTGATTTGACGGTCATCATCTGTTTCACGGGATTCGGATATACGCTGGCTTGAAGCGCTGTTTCGTTCACTGAATTGGGAACGGTGTCGGTGGCAATCACTTTCACGTTGTCGATGAACCAGGAATAGGTCAACACCTCTCCAGCATCGTTATAGCCACGGAATCTGATCTTGATGCTTTGTCCCTGATAGGGTGACAAATCGATGCTGACAGGTTCTTCGAATTGGTTGAGCCAAACGGCAGGTTGCTCTGCACCGTCCCAAAGGGTGTTCCAGCTGTTGGTGGCATCCAAAACATCAACTTCATAATGGTCACGATACTCGGGATGGCCATATTGGCAAAAAGTCTCAAATGTAAGCACCGCCGGACGATCAACGGCTATCATCGGGGTGATGAGGCTTTCGTCCTGAGGGCCCCATTCTTCGTTGAGGTCACTTTCAAGCGCCGCCATCCTTATGCCTTCCGGTGGTACCACGTGGTATTGGATGCCCCACCAGTCGGTGGTGTAAAGCGCAGCGCCTCTGAACCAGGTGTACATGCTCATGTTGATGGTTTCTTTTGTCCACCCTGAAGGAGGGAACTGTTGGCCTTCAAAACCTTCGGATAGCATAGTGTTTTGAGCAAAGGTAATCGTACCGATGACTATGGCAAATAAAGTAAAGAATAGCTTTTTCATCCCATGAATTTAATAGTCAAACAACCTTCAAAGATAGTATTTTTATATATTTGTCAAATCATACGACAACCCATGACAATAAAAAAAATCATCATCCTATTCACCCTGATTCTTTTCTTTGCTGCTTGTGCCAGACACCCATCCAGACACGATCCTGTCCCGACGCAACAGCAGCTGGAGTGGCAACAGCTGGAGACCTATGCCTTCATCCATTTCGGACTGAACACCTTCAACGATATGGAGTGGGGCTATGGCGACACGCCAGCCGAGACCTTCAACCCATCGGACTTGGACTGTGAGCAATGGGTGTTGACCTTGAAAGCCTGCGGCATGAAAGGCGTGATCCTCACCGCCAAGCACCACGACGGCTTCTGCCTGTGGCCGACGGAAACCACCGACTATTCCATCAAGAACTCACCTTATAAGAACGGTCAGGGCGACGTGGTAGGAGAGTTGTGTGAAGCCTGCCGTAAACACGGATTGAAGTTTGGACTGTACCTCTCACCTTGGGACCGGCATCAGGCAGAATATGGCCGTTCAGGCTATGTGGAGATTTATCACCGACAGATCAAGGAACTCACCGACCACTACGGGCCCTTGTTTGAGTTTTGGTTCGACGGTGCCAACGGCGGCGATGGCTGGTATGGCGGCGCCAAAGAAACCAGGTCCATCGTAGCGGAAAACTATTACGATTATGAAAAAGCCCGTGGCATCGTATGGAAAAACAATCCCGATGCCATGATCTTTGGCGGCACGGTGCCAACCATCCGTTGGATCGGTAACGAGGAAGGCAGGGCAGGAGCGACGCTCTGGTCGGCCTACCATACGGATTTCGCTTCACTAAACGACACCAAGAGCCTGTCGGTTGGATTCAGCGACGGGGAGGCTTGGATTCCCGCCGAGGTGGACGTATCCATCCGACCAGGTTGGTTCTATCATGAAAACGAGAACCCTAAGTCCTTGGAGCAGCTGCTCGACATCTATTACCAAAGCGTGGGTCGCAACGCCAACCTGTTGCTGAACTTCCCTGTAAATCAAACTGGAAGGATTAGCAAGGAAGACAGTCTCCGCGCCATGGAATGGCATCAAGCCATTGAGGGCGCTTTTGCCGAAAACTTGCTGAAAGGCTGCAAAGTGATCGCCAGCAACACCCGATCACATAGATTCAGCCCCAAACACGTACTTTGCGACGAATATACCCATTATTGGGCTACCGAAGATGGCATCAACAAGGCCGAGCTGGTCTTCGGATTCCCCGAAACCACAAGCATCAACACGGTCGTGTTGAAGGAATACATCCCATTGGGACAAAATGTAAAGGCGTTCAATATTTCCTATTACTGCAACGGAAAATGGCTGCCTGTGGTGACGGACGAAACCATGACCACCATAGGCTACAAGAGGATTGTCCGTTTCCAGACCATCCATGCGGAAAAGCTAAGAATCAGGTTCTTGATTGAGAAAGGCACCCTGTGCGTCAGCCAAGTTGGTGCATATAATCGTCAATCTTAGGCAGGATCTCGCCCGACTTGCCTTGGAGATAGATGTCGGTGATGTAGTTCGTATAGGTGGAAGGCTCCATGTTGATCTCGATGATCTTGGCACCATGGCGTTTGGCGATGCCAGGAATCATGTTGGCCGGACTCACCTGTCCCGATGTGCCGATGATGACAAAGGCGTCGCAATCCTCGGCGGCTTTGACTGAGCCATAATAGGCATCCTCGGGAATGCCTTCGCCGAAGAAGATGAAATCGGGCTTCATCAGGCCACCGCAATGCTCGCAACGAGGTGGGTTGTCGGTAAACTTCATCGCCTTGGCATCCACTTTGCGTCCACATTCCGTGCAGACGAAACGCGACATGTTGCCATGGAACTCATACACCGTCTTGTTTCCCGCCACCGTGTGCAAGTCGTCGATGTTCTGGGTGATCACACAACTCAAGCGGCCTTCCTGTTCCCATTTGGCCAGCACCTCGTGGCCGGGATTCGGCTTCACGTCCTGGCTATTGAAATAGTTGTAGAAAACCTCGCGGATGATATTCCATGAGTCCTGCGTATGCCGATAGTAATACTCGATGTCGAGCGATTTCGGATCATATTGGTTCCAAATGCCGCCTTCGCCGCGGAAAGGAGGGATGCCGCTTTCGGCCGAGGTGCCAGCCCCCGTGAAACCCACAATCTTCTTGGCACTCGACAAGATGCGTGCCGCTTCTTTGATTTTCTCTTCCATGTCAATCGTCTGTATTAAGCGCCAGATCGGCATCCAGGTTGTAGGTCCTGAATCGCGCCGTTCCGGCTTGCGTTATGTTAATGTAGTATTCTTCTGCCGTGCCATCGCCCCAGTTGCCTTTCAACGTGGGCTCCTTCACCAATTGCCGCAACTCATCGATATAATCCTGCCTGTCGATGGGATAGGCGCCCAGGCTGACGAGATGCTTCGTCTCCTGTTGGCAATCGATGAGCTTGAACCCGTGTTCGAGAAGGAAGGTGTGGAGCTGATGGAACGCAACCTTGGAGGCATCGCTCATGGTGTGGAACATCGACTCGCCGCAGAACACTTTGCCCAACGCCACACCATATAGGCCACCCACCAATTCCCCTTCGCAATAGGTCTCAAACGAATGCGCCAACCCCATCTGATGCAACTGGAGGTAAGCCTCGATCATGTCGTCGTTCAACCAGGTTCCGTCTTGGCCTTCACGGGGCATCTGGGCGCAATGCCTGATCACGCCTTCGCAATCCGCGTCGATCTTGCTCTCGAAACGACCTGAATGCAAGGTGTGGCGCAACGACTTGGAAACCTTCATCTCACCCGGACGGATCACCAGTCGCGGATCCAACGACCACCAAAGGATCGGACCATTTTCGTTGGACCAAGGGAAGATGCCGTTGGCGTAGGCGACAATGAGACGTTCCGACGACAAATCGCCGCCAAAAGCCAACAACCCGTCCTTGTTCGCCATCGAAGCAGGCGGGAAGTTGTAGTCATCGTCGTTCAACTGAAAAATCCTATTCATGGTATGATTGCAAAGATAACAAAAAAAATAATGTTTGCATAAAAAAGTTATAAATTAATTAAATTTTATATTTTTGTTGACATAATTAATTTAGATATGAGAATTTGCATCTTCTTGATTATGCTATTGCAGGCACAACTTCCTGATTCCGTTATGGTTGCATTTTGGAACATGGAAAACTTCTTCGATCCATACACGGATTCGACAAGGGTTTACAACGAATACACCGAACAGGGCGGACAGCATTGGACCAAGACGCGATTCTACAAGAAGCGCAACAACCTCTACAAGGCCATCTTGTCCTTTTCAAAGAACCAGCCCCTTGGTATCTTGGGTGTTTGCGAGGTGGAGAACGATTTGGTACTGAATGCCCTGTTTGCCCAAACGCCGCTAAAAAGGTTCAATTACCGATGGATCCATTACGATGGCCCTGACCGGCGCGGCATCGATCCTGCCATCGTTTATTCGAAAGACCTCTTCCAACTCATCTACAGCGAGACGGTGCCTTATCGAAATCCACTTGACAGCACTGCCATCTCGCGCGATATCCTCTATGCCAAGTTTTTCGACTATCGGAACGACACCATCCATTGTTTCGTCAACCACTGGCCATCGAAATACCGAGGGGAGCTGGAGACCGTGGAAGCCCGCAACTGCGCTGCAAGAATCGCCCGAAACAAGGTGGACTCGATTGTCGCCATCGTCCCTGATGCCAAGATTATCCTGATGGGCGATTTCAACGACACACCCGAGTCGCCTTGCATCAAAGAAGTGTTGGGAGCCAAACACCTATCGGAATGCGGTGACGGCGACATGCTGGTGAACCTATTTGCCAAGTCCAGCGACTTGGGTTTTGAAGGCACGCTAAAATACCAGGACGCCTGGATGATTTTCGATCAAATCATTGTAAGCAAATCATTGATATATAGTGATTCGCTACATTGTAATTCAAGCGATGCTCGAATAGTACACAAAGGCTTCCTTTTGACGGAAGACTGCACCTATCACGGGGAGAAATTGAACCGCACTTATCTTGGGCCAAGGTATTTGGGCGGTTTCAGTGATCATTTGCCAGTTTTGGTCCCATTACGGTATGGGCACAAATAGCCTTGGCAGGGCAGAAATGACAGGGTTTGATCTTGGTGTTGTCAGGCTGTGCAAAGGGTTGTGAAGGATCAATCATCGAGGCAACTGTCTCGGTCAGCAGCGTTTCCATGGTACCCATAAAATCGTCAAGCAAAGGTTGATGTTCGATCTTCAAATCGAAACACAGTTTCTGGTTCTTCAAGCCATAAAGCGCCGCCGTCACATTATCTGGAGGGGTTCCCGGATGTTCCTTTAGATACAAGTACTTGTAAATCATCAGCTGCAAGGCCTTCTCGGGAATGTCCCTGACAGTAGCGATCCCGTTGGGCACGATCACATCCTTGTCATTCAGGATGCCAGTCTTGTAATCGATAACCCTTACCACACCGTCGCGACAGTCGATCCGGTCGGCTTTGCCGGAAATGGTGAATTGGATGCCGTTGACCGAAAGTGGAGTGGACATGGTGTATTCCACCTGGAGAATCTGCAAACTGTGTTCCGCTACCTCTTCTTTTTCATAGCGCTTGTAGTTTTCCAGCATCTTCTTGATGGCTACTTGATCGAGGTAGTTGTATCCCACATCCGACAGCTCATGGGTGATGGTGATGGGGTCGTCGAACACTTTGGCGTCGATCCGCTGGTTGAGACGGTTTTCGTAGAAATGCTGCAAAGCATCGTGTACGGCACTGCCGACGACATTACTTTGGTTTTCCTCATCCATGCTCTTGTCCTTAACATTCATGATGTAATACATGAAAAACTGAAGCGGACACTTGATATAGGTAGAGATGGAAGTGGGGGCCAAGTCCGTCTTGATCTTATCCGTCTTATGGGCTTTAAGCAGATCGGGGACATAGTTCTTGTCGGCTTTGTTGGCAAAAACCGCCTCGTGGATCTTGATGTTGGGATTCCGTTTGGCCAACTCGTATTTCAGCTGCATCAGGAAACGGCTCGGCTCTCCGCAGGGATCTCCAACATTGCTGTTGTAAATGAAATAAGCCCGCTTGGCACCTTGCAGTTGACGATAGAAATGGTATGCGTAAACGGCCTGCTTCTCCTGATAATCGGGGAGATTACACTCTTTCCGGATCGGATAGGGGATGAAACTGCCGTTTGACTTGTCGGTGGGCAGAACACCCTCGTTGACGCCTACCATGTAATAGGTGTCGAAATCGAGGTTGCGCGCCTCCAACAGTCCCATGACCTGCAGTCCATCGGTGGCACTGCTATTGAGTTTGATGCTGGTGTTGAACGACACCAGGCGATAGAGCACCTCCAGTTCATCGAGGTTGCGAACGTATGTCGGATAGCGTTTCAGAATGCCGTTCAGCCGATTGACGACTTTGCCCGTCTCGCTGATCTGGTTGAGCAGGAAGAGCATGCTTTCGGCATGTTCCGATCCATGGATCTTGTTGGCCATAAACGCCAATAATTTGCCAAGCGCCGACAGTAGGGACTGGGGCGTTTCCTCGGTTTCGGCCGAGCCTAACAACAAATCAATGAATTGCCGCAAATCAGGGCTCTGACAACAATTGTTGAACTCGGTGCTATCGAAAAGGAAATGGGAGTTGTCGCGAATGGCTGCCTTGAATGCGTCCAGCTCACTGATCTCCTGTTTGTCGAAGACGGTTTTGATCAGTTCCAAATCCAAAATCCTGATCACTGGCCAGATGTACCAACGCCAATTCCCGTTTCTCATTTTGCGTCCTTTACGGTGCAAGGTGAAAAATCCCAATACGAAGTCGTTCATGGCGGTTTGGCGCAAGGGATAGCCCATGGAGACCTTCAACGAGACGAAGCGGGGATCTTCGGGAATGGAATTCAGGGTGGGGATCATCAGGTTTTCATCCGCAAGAATCACCTTGGGATTGGCTTCAACCTCCACTTGAAGTAAACTTTGCAATGCTTTGGTTTGTATGGTATTACCAGTAGCACTAATCAGGTGGATATCCTTGATGCCACCCAAAAATCCGTCCGAAAATTCCTTGGGTTTCCATGGCAGGTCTTTCTCGATATAACGCCTTGCGAAGAGCCCTGCTTCGTTATGGGGATCCTCCACATAATAGCGGTCGAAATCCCATATCACCTCCGCACATTGGTTGCGATACAGCTTGTTGATGATGGTTTGTTCCGTAGGTGTAAGGGCGTTGAAACCCGCAAAAATCACCTTGCGCCGACCTGTCTTTTCCAGCAGTTCAGCATCGTCGAGTTCCGCCAATTGCCTTGTAATCATGCCGTAATAGCCCTTGCCTTGGCGCTGCAGTCGTTCCCTCAACAAGCGATAGTAATCCTTCAGGCTTTCGTAAAACCGCAGATACCCTTTTTCTTTCAAGGTTGTTTCCTCGTCGAGATGCCATACCCCCATGCACTTTTCCTGCTCTATGTACGAAAACAGACGGTCCGCATTCACATTGTACTGGTCGATTTCGTCGAAGTCCTTGGCCATTTGGGCGGCCATGTTGCCGAAAATGCCGATATTGTTCTCCTTATGGGTCAACTCCGAGTCGATGGAGATGAGTTCGAACAGCATGTCAACCGTATCGACCAGCTGGATGCCGCTCCACTGCGTCATGGCTTCCTGGATGGAAAGCATCTGAGGCAGCCAGATGTTTTCGGTGTAGATTTCCTTGAATACCGACCTGAGATAAAATGCCGCGCGCTTGTTGGGAAACACCACGATGAGCTCTTCGTTGCGCAGGTCGTAATGGCTTTTGATATGATGGGCGAGATTGGAGAGGAAGGTCATGATGGTTTAGAGTTTAGAGTTTAGAGTTGAGAGTTGAGAGTTGAGAGTTGAGAGTTGAGAGTTGAGAGTTGTTGTTGGATACGATCGAAGTCTTCGGCTTTGCCGATGTCGAACCAGTATCCAGGATGGATTTCCAATGCACGGATGCGGTGCTGTGCGGCCAGTTCAAGATAGAGGTCGATCACGCTATAGCGTTGGCATTCGTATGGGCTGAACAATGCAGGCCTGAACAGGTGCATCCCGTTGAACGCCAGTTCCCTATACTGGCTCTGAATGCCACGGACCCATTTATAGCTGTCTTCTTTCAGGTTTTTCCAACCCACCAGAAGCCCTTGCTCGTCGAAAAGCAGCTTTCGGCTCGTGTCACGGTCTTGGGTCAGCAGCCAGGCATCGTCAGGCGATGCCACAAATGCATCGTAACATGCTTGCAGATCGACATCGCTGAGGATGTCCACATTGTGTACCAACACGGCTGGAGCATCATGGAAGAAGGGCAGGGCCTGCACGATGCCGCCGCCCGTATCCATCAAGGCGCCGCGCTCGTCGGACACATAGATGCGTGCCTTGAAATCGTGCGATTCGAGAAACCGGATGATTTGGTCGCCGAAATGGTGGATGTTGACCACGATGGTATCGAAGCCATGCGCCTCCAGGTTCTCGATGTTGCGCTGCAACAGGGTCTTGCCGGCCACTTCGACGAGCGCCTTAGGCTTGTCGTGGGTCAGCTCCTTGAGGCGCGTCCCCAGACCGGCAGCGAGAATCATGGCGGTTCTATTCATGGATGTGCTGTTCTATGTGGTTCACTTTCACGTTCACTGTAGGGTAGGTGGCCTTGATCCAGTCGGCGATGCTCTGGGCGAAGAATACGGACCGATGCTGTCCTCCGGTGCATCCAAACGAGACCATCAGGTTGCTGAAATGGCGTTCCAAATAGTTGTCGATGCTTTGTCCCACGATGGCTTTGACATGGTCCAGAAAGACATGGGTTTGCGGTTTCTCCATCAGGTATTCCACCACTTCCCAGTCGCGTCCCGTCTTGGTCTTGAACTGCGGCTCCCGGCCTGGATTGGGCAAGGCGCGACAGTCGAACACAAAGCCGCCGCCGTTGCCGCTGAAATCGTCGGGATAACCCTTTTTGAAAGAGAAGCTGTTGAGAGTGACGGTAAGAGGTGAGAGGTGAGAGGTGAGAGGTGAAAGGTAACGATGGTCGAGGAGGGCGACGACTTGGAGGATGACATTTTGGAGTTCGGGATAGGCTTCAAGTGGGTATTGATCGTTCCAGGATTTCAGTTCCTTCAAGGCGTAGGGGATGCTTTCGATGAAGTGGGCCTTCTTCTGGATCAGGCCACGGAAGCCATAGGCACCTAACACCTGAAGCAGCCTCAGATAAACGAAATAGGGATAGTATTTGTCGAAATCCACCGAAGAGGGATCCAGATAGGCCGACAAAGCCTTTTTATAATGTCCAAGCAAGTCATTCCGCATGTCGGGTGGCAATTGCGCCTTCACTTGGTAGAGCAGCGACACCACGTCATATTGCAGAGGGCCTTTTCTTCCGCCTTGGTAATCGATGAAGCAGGGCTCACCATGATCCACCATGACGTTCCGCGACTGGAAATCACGGTACATGAAGGCTTCGCTAAAGGCTTGGCCAATGAAATCGGCAAAGGCGTTGCATTCGGCTTTGAGTCGGGTTTCGTTAAAGACGATCTCGGCGTGCGGCTTCACGAAATAATACTTGAAATAGTCGAGGTCGTCCATCACCGCCGACTTGTCGAAACAGGGCATGGGATACACCTTTGAATAGTCGAGACCGAGATGGCCTTCCAGTTGGAAACGCACCAGCTGTTCCAGCGTCTTCTTATAGAGCGAGATGGTTTCTGGGCTATAGGAGTCCGACTTCAGATCGCGTTGGACATGGTCGAAAAGGGTCTCGTCGCCATGGTCCGACTGGAGGTAGCAATTCCGCTCCTCGTTGATCGCCAGCAGCTTGGGCACCTTGAGGTGGTACTGACCGAAATGTTCCGTCAGATAAAAGAAAGCCTCGTTTTCCTCCACATTGGCGTTATAGGTGCCGATGATGGAGCCTTCGGCGGTGAGAATCCTATAGTATTTCCTGGCGGAACCCGATTCGGCGATCGGCTTGATGTCAACAGGGTTCATCCCTATCGATCGGACAAGTCCCGCCAAGGTGTTTTGAATGTCGCAGTCAAGCATGGTCAATCATCATAATTCAGATTACAAAGATACAAAACAAATTTTTCTTAAAATAAGTTGCGATACGCTTTTTATTACTAAATTTGCAACGATTTGCGAACTCTAATTACGGGACTTCGGTCCTGAACACTTTAAAATGAATGAAAATGGAAAACAAAGAGCTTAAGGCCATTGATGGCAATGAGAAAAAGAAAATCGTGAAATTGAACCAGTCCTCGATCCTTCCGGGAAGCGTGAGGATCAAAGTGGAGACCTTGGTTGAGGAAACCGTTGAAGAAGAGGTGAAGCCCACGGAGATCGTTCCTCAGGACGAAGTCCTTCCTGAAATCGTGACCAACGAGGAGATGGAAGAGGCAGAAGAGGAGGAAGAGGCTGCTGTTGAAAAACTTGACATTGAAGGTAAGACCAAGGAAGAATTGGCCGCCATGCTCGAAGAGATTGTCCAAGATCCCGATGTCATGAAGGTGAAGGACAATGTCACCGCCATTCGCGTTCGTTTTATGAAGCTCAACAAGGAAGACATGGACAAGGAAATGGAAGCCTTCCTGGAGGGCGGCGGCGACAAGGACAGCTACCAGCACGTTCCCGACGAGGCCGAACAGCGCTTCAACACCGCATTCGGCATCTACAAAGCCAACCGCGCCAAGCAGAATGAACTCATCGACGCCCAGAAGAGCGACAACCTGATACAGAAGAAGGCCATCCTCGAAGAGCTCAAGCAGCTCATCGCCTCGGAAGAGACCCTCAAGAAGACCTACGACGACTTCCGCGCCCTGCAGGAGAAGTGGAAGACCATCGGCCAGGTGCCGGCTACCGAGAACGCTAACCTCTGGAACACCTACCACTTTTTAGTGGAGAAGTTCTTCGACAAGGTCAACATCAACCGCGAACTCCGCGACCTCGACATGAAGAAGAACCTCGACGCCAAGATCTCGCTCTGCGAGAAGGCCGAGGAACTGCTCGACGAGAAGTCCATGTCGAAGGCTTTCAAGACCCTCCAGCAGCTCCATGAGGAGTGGAAGGAAGTGGGTCCTGTGCCGCAGGACAAGAAAGACGAGATCTGGGAGCGCTTCAAGGCGGCTACCGACAAGATCAACGCCATCCGTCGCGAGCACTATTCCAAGATCCAAGAGGAACAGAACGCTAACCTCGCCACCAAGACCGCGCTTTGCGAGAAGGCCGAGGAGCTGCTCGCCGAAGAATACACCAGCATCAACACCTGGCAGAAGAAATCAAACGACCTCAGCGAGCTCTTCAAGGTTTGGAAGACCGTCGGTCCTGCCTCCAAGAAACAAAACGAAGAGATCTGGGCTCGATTCAAGGGTACGATGGACACCTTCTTCGCCAAGAAGAAAGAGTTCTTCGCCAACTTGAAAGACAGGCAGACTGAGAACCTTGAACGCAAGATCAACCTTTGCATCGAAGCCGAAGCCCTGCAGGAATCCACCGAATGGAAGAAGGCCACCGAAAGGTTCAAGAAGATGCAGGAAGAATGGAAGACCATCGGTCCCGTTCCGAAGCGCCATGCCGACAAGATCTGGAAGCGTTTCAGAGCCGCCTGCGACACCTTCTTCGGACGCAAGGCCGAGCATTTCGGAGGACTGAAAGAAGAAGAGGCTGCCAACCTCACCGCCAAGCAAGCCATCATCGAAGCCATCAAGAACTTCGAGCTCAAGCCGAACCGCGCTGAGAACATGGAAGCCATCAAGGCCCTGCAGAAACAATGGATCGAAATCGGCCATGTGCCGATGAAGGTCAAGGACAGCATCAACAGCGAATACCGCCAGGCCGTGGATGCCCTCTTCGACAAGATGAGAAGCAACCAGAACGAGATCTCCACCAATGAATACAAGGAGATGGTGGAACTCATGAAGGACGATCCTGAGTCGGGCGACAAGATGCGCCGTGAAAAGACCAACTTGGCCAACAAGATCCAGAAGCTCCGCGACGAGATCGCCGTCCTCGAAAACAACATCGGTTTCTTCTCCAACAGCAAGAACTCAGAGCTGATGAGGGCCGAGTACGAAAAGAAGATCAACAAAGCCAAGAACGATCTGAAGGTTTTGGAAGCGAAGCTGAAGATCGTCAATGATTAGTTTAGAGTTGAGAGTTTAGAGTTTAGAGATTGAATACCATTGGGGACATATTTCGGGTCACGACCTTTGGGGAATCCCATGGGGTTGCCATTGGAGGGGTGATTGACGGATGTCCTTCAGGTATCAAGATCGATAAACAGCTGATTGCAACTGATCTGGCCCGCAGGGCTACAGGAACAACCTCATCGGCGTCCCAACGCAGGGAAGCCGATGAGGTTGAGTTTTTGTCGGGCCTGCTCGACGACGTGACGCTTGGAACGCCCATCGCTTTCATGGTGCGCAACACCGACGCCCGTCCTGAGGACTATGCCGACTTGAAAGACACTTTCCGTCCCAACCATGCCGACTACACCTACCAAATAAAATACGGCATCCGCGACTGGAAGGGAGGTGGCAGGGCCTCGGCAAGGACCACCGTTTCCGTGGTGGTCGCCGGTGCCATCGCCAAACAATGGTTGGCTCAAAAGGGCGTTGAGGTCAAAGCCGAGGTGAAAAGCATCGGAGGCGAGACAGATCCCGAACGAATAGAGGCCTTGCTGCAGCAATGCCGTGAGGCAGGCGACACGGTGGGCGGCATCGTCCAGGGCAGCATTACAGGATTGCCTGCCGGCCTTGGCGAGCCGATGTTTGACAAGTTCCAGGCATGCCTGGCCAAAGCCATGTTCAGCATCCCAGCCGTCAAAGGCTTTGAATATGGCGACGGCTTTGCCATGGCTGCCATGAAAGGCAGCGAAGCCAACCATTCCGGTGGCATCCTTGGCGGCATCACCAACGGAGAGGAAGTCTGTTTCAACGTGGCCTTCAAGCCTATTCCCACCTTAGGTCGCGGCAACCGTCACGACGTGTGTGCCCTGCCCAGGGCAACGGTCATTGTTGAGGCCATGGCAGCATTGGTGGTTTTGGATGCCATGATGCTTAATTCATGAAAAAAGCCTCTGAAACGTCATTGCGAGGAGTGAAACGACGAAGCAATCCAACCAGAACTATTTCGGGTCAGGTTGGATTGCTTCGCTTCGCTCGCAATGACGTAATCTTCGATTACTTTTGAGGATATGTTAATCCCATATTATAAAGGATGAACGAATAGATATCCGCCTGTTCCTCCAGCACCTTGGCGATGGGCTTGCCGCCACCGTGACCGGCTTTGCTGTCGATGCGGATGATCTTCGGCTCCGGACCCGTTTGTGCGGCTTGCAGTGCGGCGGCATACTTGAAGGAGTGGGCGGGCACCACACGGTCGTCGTGGTCGGCAGTAGTCACCATGATGGCAGGATAATGCACATCTTCACCACTTTGGATGGTATGCAGCGGCGAGTAGGCATACAAAGCCTTGAACATGGCCTCGTCGTCCTCGCTGGTGCCATAGTCGCTGGCCCAGTTCCAGCCGATGGTGAACAGATGGTAGCGAAGCATATCCATCACGCCCACCTGGGGCACGGCCACCTTGAAGAGGTCGGGACGTTGGTTCACCACGGCACCCACCAGCAGGCCGCCGTTGGAGCCGCCGTTCAAAGCGAGATAGTCGGGTGAGGTGTAGTTCTTCTGGATCAGGTATTCGGCGCAAGCGATGCAGTCGTCAAACACGTTCTGCTTCTGCAGCTTGGTGCCGGCCAGATGCCATTCCTCGCCGTATTCGTTGCCGCCACGGAGGTTCATCTGGGCATAGATGCCGCCATTCTCCAAGAAGGGCAGGCGCGAGGTGCTGAAGCCGGGATTCAAGGTAATGTTGAAGCCGCCGTAACCGTAAAGCAAAGTCGGGTTCTTGCCGTCCATTTGGAGGCCTTTCTTATAGGTCAAGAACATCGGCACCTTGGTGCCGTCCTTGCTGATGACGAAGACTTGTTCGGTGGTGAAGTCCTCAGGCTTGAAGTCCACCTTCGGGGCACGGAACACGGTGGATTCGTTCTTCTCAATGTCATATTTGAACACCGTCATTGGATAAACGAAAGAGGTGAAGCCATAATAAACCTCAGGCTCGTCGTAACGGCTGCTGAAGCCCACTTCGCCGAAGGTCGGCAGGGCAATCTCATGGAGCATCTGGCCTTCGAGGTCATACACGTAAGCATGGTTGGCGGCATCCTTGTCGTAAGTCACGATCATCTTGCCAGCCGCCATCTGTGCGGAGACCAACACGTCGTCCGTTTCGGGAATCAGGTCCTTCCAATTCGCCATCTGGGGAGCCTTGGCCGACACCTTGACGACACGGCCCTTAGGTGCGTCAAAGTTGGTGAAGATATAGAGCTCGTCGTTGATGACGTCGATAGGCATGTACTGGTAGTCCATGTCCTCGGCAATCTGCACGAACTTACCCTTGGGATCCTGCATATCGCGAATCCACAAGGTGCTGCCGGCGCCTTGTCCGCTCTCGAAGAGGAACATGTAGTGCTCGTCCTCGGTCAGATCCACTTGATGGAAGTATCTTGGCTGGGCAGGGTTGGAGTAGAATAGCTGGTCCTGATCTTGGGTGGTGCCGAGCTTATGGTAATAGATCTTGTGGTTCTCGTTCACGTTGCTGAATTCCTTGCCGGCAACGGGTTTGTCGTAGGCGGCATAGAAGAAGCCGTCCTTGTACCACGAGGCGCCTGTGAACTTGGCCCATTCGATATGGTCGGGGAGGAGCTCCTTAGTGGCGATGTCCATCACGTAGATCTCCACCCAGTCGGAGCCGCTGCGTTGAATAAGGTAAGCATAGTATTTTCCGTCGTTCGACTGCGATCCACCGCCGAAAGCCACCGTGCCGTCGTCGGAGAGTTTGTTAGGATCCAACAGCACCTCGGGCTCCTTGTCGGGATATTGGATATAAATCACGCTCTGGTTCTGCAGACCGTCGTTCTTGCTGTAGATGTAACGTCCGAAACGTTTTCCGGGAACGCTATAGCGCTCATAGTTCATGATTTCGGTCAGGCGGTCCTTGATGGCACCGCGGAAGGGGATGTGGCTGAGATAGTCGTCCGTCACGGCACGTTGGGCTTCCACCCAGGCCGCGGTCTGCTCAGAGGTGTCGTTCTCGAGCCAGCGGTAGGGATCCGCCACGAGGGTCCCGAAATAGTCGTCCACCACGGTGGTGTCCCGGTAGGTTTCCGGATAGGCCGTCACCTGGTAAGCAGGTTGTTTCGGCGTCTCCTCACATGCAGCAAATGCAATCAAGCATCCCATAAACAGTAAGGTTTTTTTCTTCATAAATTAGTGTATTTTTTTGTTATTGTTTTTGTTAATGAAGCGAAAAATTCAGAGGTAAAACATATTCCACCCTTACGGTTTGGCCTCGATATAAACCAGGTATCCAATTTGGCATCGAATTCACAAGGCGAAGGGCTTCTTGGTCAATGCTCTCACAAACTCCCTGAAGGATTCGTGCGTTTGTGATGGATCCATCGGTTTCTATCACAAAAGCGACAAAAACTCGACCATGGAGTCCCTTTCTGCGTGCTTCAGCAGGATACTTTATGTTAGAGGTAATATATTTCAACAATTCTCCTAATCCACCAGGAAACATGGGCATTCCCTCGGGTGGCAATTCATCATAACTCATGATCTGTTTGGGTGCAACAGCCTTGAAATTGATGGGTAACGTAAAACTCACCCTAACAGGTTCGCCGTCCTTTTTGCCAGGTATCCATGCCGGCATGTCTCTCACAGCTCTAACGGCTTCCGCGTCAAATTCTTCCCCAATTCCTTTTAATACCTTGATATTGGATAGGGTACCGTCTTTTTCGACAATGAAGTTGACGAAGACTTTGCCTTCATAGACTCCAGGAGTGGTAATTGTGGCAGGATAATGGACAAACTCTTTGATGTAGTTCACCAAAGTGGAATCGCCACCGTTGAATTGAGGCATTTCATCCACTACCGCATAAACCGATGTATCCGGTTCAAAAGGGATCGTTTCCTGGGCCATGGCTCCCAAACCCAATAACAGCACCGCAACAGAAATGAACACAAACCTCATAGTGTTAATAATTGCCATAAACTAATAATTCCTGACTTCCAATTTATCAATATAAGTATCATCCTCAATCCTTAGGTTGTCGATGATAAACCTTTGGCGTTCGGGGGTATTGTTGCCCATATAGTATTTCAGCAACTCCTTGATGCCGAAATCGTATTGGAGGATCACTGGCTCCAGGCGCATGTTGGGACCGATGAAGGCACGGAACTCGTCAGGTGAGATCTCGCCCAAACCTTTGAATCGGGTGATCTCGGCCTGTTTGCCGCATTTGATGATGGATTCGATGCGTTCTTCCTCAGTGTAGCAATAATAGGTCTCCTTCTTGTTACGGACACGGAACAAAGGTGTCTGAAGGATATAGACATGGCCATTCCTCACCAAGTCGGGGTAGAACTGGAGGAAGAAGGTGAGCATCAGCAGGCGGATGTGCATGCCGTCCACATCGGCATCGGTGGCGATGACGATGTTGTTATAGCGCAGGTTTTCGATGTCCTCGTCGATGTTCAAGGCAGCTTGCAGGAGGTTGAACTCCTCGTTCTCATAGCAGACCTTCTTGGTCATGCCAAGGCAGTTCAGCGGCTTGCCACGCAGGCTGAACACGGCCTGGGTCTGCACATCACGGCTCTTGGTGATGCTTCCCGATGCGGAGTCGCCCTCGGTGATGAAGATGGTGCTTTCCAGTCGTTTCTCATGATTGGTGTTGAGGTGGATGCGGCAGTCGCGGAGTTTCTTGTTGTTCAGGCTGACCTTCTTGGCGCTCTCGCGAGCCGCCTTCTTGATGCCGGCAATCTCCTTGCGTTCCTTCTCATTGGCCGCAATCTTCTGTTGCAGCACGCTCACCGTGGCAGGATTCTTATGCAAGTAATTGTCGAGATGCCGTTTCAGGATGTCGAACACGTAGGTCTTGAGGAAGGGACTGTCGTTGGTGCCGTCGGGGTTGTTGGGTGCCAGGTGGGTGGAGCCCAATTTGGTCTTGGTCTGGGCTTCAAACACGGGTTCCTGGATCCTCACGCAAAGGGCGCAGATCAAGCCTTGGCGGATGTCGGCCGGCTCGTATTCCTTTTGGAAGAACTCGCGCACCACACGAGCATAGCCTTCACGGAAGGCCGACTGGTGGGTGCCGCCTTCGGTGGTGTGCTGGCCATTGACGAAGGAATAGAAATAGTCGCTCGACTGGTTGTTGACATGGGTGAACGCGGCTTCGAAGTCGCCGTCCTTGATATGGATGACAGGATAGAGGCCTTCACCTTCCATATTGTTCTGAAGCAAGTCGAGCAGGCCGTTCTTCGAGTAATAGCGCTTGTCGTTGTAAACCATGGTCAGGCCACGGTTCAGATACACATAGTTCCAAACGCGTTTCTCCACATAGTCATCGACATAGTGGAAGTTGCCGAACAAGGCGCTGTCGGGAATGAACTCCACTAAGGTGCCAGTCTCATCAGGATTGCTGTAGGGGATGATGCCTGTATCGCTGGTTTGCTTGCCTTGAGCAAACTCCACGATACGGGTCTTGCCGTCGCGGATGGACTGCACCTTGAAATAGGAGGAGAGGGCGTTGACGGCCTTGGTACCTACGCCATTCAGTCCCACCGACTTCTGAAACACCTTGCTGTCGTACTTGGCGCCAGTGTTGAGTTGCGAGACGGCTTCCACCAGTTTTCCCTGCGGGATGCCACGACCGTAGTCACGGATGGAGACTTTCTTCTCCGCCTTGTTGATAGTGAGTTCAATCTTTTTGCCATAACCCGAGGTGAATTCGTCGATGGAGTTGTCGATCACCTCTTTGATCAACACATAGATGCCATCGTCTTGGGAGGCGCCATCGCCCAACTTGCCAATATACATACCTGGACGGCGACGGATGTGCTCCATGTCTTCAAGGTGCACGATCTTGTCATCGCCGTAATCTTCTTTCACCACGGGAGCCTCTTCAGGCTGGTTGAAAATATTCTGATTTTCTTCAAAAGGTTCGTTTGACATCAGTTTTTATTTTTTTTTGCAAAGATACAAAAATAAACGAACCAATGGCTTTTACTTTAAAGCCGATGCTCATACCCGATACGCAGCAACCAATTGAGCTCATAGTAACCCACCAAGACATGTGATTGGCGGTTTTGCAATGAACAGCCAGTGGTATTAAGAAGGCCAATACGGAGATGGTCTTGACGATTGAGTTCAAGACGGCCTCCCAATTCAACATTGACACCGACGAGTAAGACATCATACGTTTCCGTAATATTACCGAAACCTTTTTCTATATAAGGTCCCACGGCTAGGTAGAACCAATTGTGGTCATATTCCATACGAACGGGCAAACGGAGATAATGACCTTTAAGTAGCTTGTGATTATATGTGTTGTATAAACCGTTATATCCCGTATAGCCTTCATTAATGAAACGGAACTGGTAATCCAAGCCGACGAGCAATGACCAATTGTTTGTTAGACCGATTTTTGCGTCGGCTCCTACAGCGCCAATCCAATGTTGAACGCCAATTGCTTTTTCTGGAAATCCGCCCCAGCCGCCGCTGAAGTGTCCAATGATGGAAACGGGTTGTCTGCCATACTGAGCAGCAGCGAATAAAGGTAATATAACCGCCAATGCGAGGAAGGTAAATGTCTTTTTCATGATGATATGTTTTGTTGTTTTTGGGATACTAAGATATTAGAATCCATAATTGTTTTGATATCAAAGAAGAGATTATTTGATCTGAATTTCAATTCTGTTTTCATTAAACACCCTTCTGTCTTTTTTTATCGAAATGATTTGTTCACCACATACTCCTTTAGGCAAAGTATCTCCAACGACATATCCCTTTCCATTGACCATAATTGGTATTATTAGTGTTGTATAATAATTAATACGTATGACACTATCACCGCAATAGTCCAAAGTATAATAGCATTGATTAAGATCAACTTCTTTTTTACGTATCTTTAATGAAATAAAATCCTTTTCTGACAATAGAAGACCGTTAATATAGAACACTTTGTTCTCACATTCATCAGGGAAGTGGAAATCAAGTATTTCATTGATATTATAGAATAGTTTTTGGGATCTGTAGGGAATGCCACGTTCTGGTTTAACAAAGTAACAAGGAACACCATCCTGTCTGATAGACTGGCTTCTTGCTATGCTCGAGATTGTTAATAATAATATGCTGAATAACAATGTTTTTTTTACCATTTCAATGAAAAGATATAGGTATTAAGTACTGCATAGTAAGAATAGTATAGTACGGATTGTATTGAATGAACCATTGCGTCAATCCATCATCTAAACCACCTCAAAATCTCTTCTTTAAACCAACTCCAGTCATCTTTCGTCAGCAACAATTCCTTGGCCTTGATGCCCGTCAGTTTTTTAAAGACAAACCATTGATATAAAATGATGGCGAGATAGGTGCAAGAGAATGAGATGGCCGCACCCTCAATGCCCATCCGCGGGATCAAGAGAAGGGTGGTGGGGATCGTCACTGCCAAACCCACCAAGGACGCGTAGAGATTGTATTTCGGCATGCCCGTTCCCATGAAATAGTTGGCGAAGATTAGCTGGGCGGAGGCGAAGAGCAATCCGGGCGACATGAGCAGGATGATCTCCTTGACCTGCCCGAAGGCATCGGAGAACAGCCATGCGAAGAAACTTACGGGCAGGAAGGCGATGGCTACCAAGGCAGCCAACGTCAGCACCACGGTGATCTTCAGGAATTTCACGGTAAGATTGGCGATCTTTTCCTGATCGGTGAGATTGCTCAATTTGGAGAATTGCACCATCGAGACGCTCACCCCGAACACCTTCACGCCCTCGCCAACCTGGGAGCCTGCGCCATACACGCCCACCGCGTCTTCGGTGCAATGCTGGCGTAGCAGGAAGATGCTCATGCGGCGGTTCAAGGTGCTCACCAAGGTGGAGAGCTGAATGACGGAACCGTATTTCAACATTTCCTTGGCGGTAAGGAAAAACGGATCGTAGCCGTCCTTGCCAACCATCGGCAGTAGCACGATAAAACCGACGACAAAGGCCGTGGAATAGCCGCACAGCAACGAATAGACAAAGGCATGCGCGTCATGGATGTGGAACACGAAGATGAACAGCGCCATCGAGCAGACCTGAACCAGAATCTGCAAGAGGAAGATCCAGTTGTAGGTGCTCACTTTTTCCTTGCCAAGAAAGACATTCAGGTTGAACTCATGGAAACTATAGACCAACACCAACAGCAGGGTAAGACCCTCGTAACCCTTCGGAACGATACGATCGAACGTCACCGGATAGTGGGAGAGGATCCAGAAAAGCAAGGCATACAGGGCAATCACCAACACAATCCAAGTATAGGACACCTTCATCAAGGTGGAGAGCTTCTTTCGCGGCGTGAAATACACCAAACCGTTTCCTGCTATCAGCTCCACGCCAATCAACAAGAAAGTAAGGTCGGTCAGCACAGTGAAGCCGATGCCCCATTCGGCTGGACCAAGCACCTTCGTTCCCATCAGCATCGTGATGAAACCGATCAGCAGGTTCAACACCCTTGTTACGCCTGTGCCGAGTATCTTCTTAAACATGGAACAAAAATACAATTCTTTTGGAGATTATTCGTTATTAGAAAGGTCCTTGTGAGAAATTTTTCTAATTTTGACCGATTTTTCACTTATGAAGCTATCCGTCGTCATCGTCAACTACAATGTGGAGCTGTTTTTGGAACAGTGCCTCTATTCTGTCCGAAGGGCCATGCAAGGCATCGACGGAGAGGTGTTTGTGGTTGACAACAACTCGGTGGACGGCTCGTTGAAGATGCTGGCCGAGAAGTTTCCCGAGGTGAAGGTCATCGCCAACAAGGAAAACGTGGGCTTCAGCCGTGCCAACAACCAAGCCATCAAGGTCTCCACGGGTGAATACGTTTTGCTGTTGAATCCTGATACCGTGGTGGAGGACGACACCTTCTCGAAGTGCATCGCCTTCATGGATGCCCATCCCGATGCCGGCGGCCTTGGCGTGAAGATGGTTGACGGCAAAGGCAACTTCCTGCCCGAGTCCAAGCGCGGACTGCCCACCCCGGCCGCCGCCTTCTACAAGATGTTCGGCCTCGCCAAGCTGTTTCCACACTCCAAGCGCTTCTCCCATTACTACATGGGGCATCTCTCCAACGACGAGACCAACGAGGTGGAGATCCTGGCCGGTGCCTTCATGATGATGCGTCGCGAGACCTTGGACAAGGTAGGACTGCTGGACGAGACCTTCTTCATGTATGGCGAGGACATCGACCTCTCGTATCGCATCACCCAAGGCGGCTACAAGAACTATTATTTTCCCGAGACCCGCATCATCCACTACAAGGGAGAGAGCACCAAGAAGACCAGCGTCAACTATGTGCTGGTGTTCTACAAGGCCATGGAGATCTTCGCCAAGAAGCACTTCGGACAAAAACGCGCCTTCTGGTTCTCCTTCTTCATCAACATCGCCATCTATTTCAAGGCCTTTTTGGCGCTGATCAGCCAATTCTTCCACAAGATCGCCATCCCGTTCCTCGATGCGGTGTTGGGCTATGGAGGCTTGGCCGCCATCAGCTATTTCTGGGGCAAGATGACCGTCTATGAAGGCGTGGGAAGCTATCCCACCACACTCTTCGCCTTGGTCTTGCCGGCTTACATCCTGATATGGCTACTCTTCACCTATTTCTCTGGAGGCTACGACAAGCCCTACAGCATCGGCAAAGGCGTGTTCGGCGTCGCCATCGGCAGCGTCTTCGTGCTGATGCTCTACGCCCTGCTGCCTGAGTCGCTCCGCTTCTCCCGTGCCTTGATCCTCTTCGGCACGCTTTGGCTCGCCATCGAGATGAGCCTCACCCGACTCATCGGCATCTGGATGGGGAAGGACTCCTTCCTATCGAAACGCAACGCCAAGAAGCGCTTCATTCTGATTGGCAGTCCCGAAGAGGCACAGCGTGTTGAATCGCTGATCCAAAGCACCTCCATCAAGCCCGATTTCATCGGACTGGTCAGCTCGGATATGAAAGGGGAGACCCCCGAGGGATTCATCGGACGCATCAACCAAGTGCCCGACATCATCACGATCTACAAGATCACAGAAGTCATCTTCTGCTCAAAGGACGTGCCACACCAGGTCATCATCGACAAGATGGTGGAGTGGCATGCCTCCAACGTGGATTACAAGATTGCGCCTGAGGACAGCCTCTCCATCATCGGCAGCAACAGCATCAACACGAGGGGAGACCTTTACACCATTGACATCAAAGCCATCGACACCGTGGCCAACCGCCGCAACAAAAGGCTGCTCGACTTCATCCTCGCCGGATTCAGCATCCTGTTCTGGTTGCCGTTGGCTTTGGTGGTGAAGCAACCCGTCCGCTTCCTGAAGAACGCCATTTTGGTGCTGATAGGCCGTCGCACATGGGTCGGCTACTGCAACACTGGCGATGAGACCCAGAAGCTGCCCAAGATCCGCCGTGGCATCTATACGCCAGCGACACCCATTGAAAAACTCGGCACCGCGAACGATACCGAGTTCCATAACCAGTTGAATCTGCTCTACGCCCGTGACTACACCGTCTGGAAGGACGCGGAGATCTTCTTCAAATCGATCTCGGGAGGAGATAAGAGATAAGAGATAAGAGATAAAAGATAAGAGATAAAAGCTTTGACTATCACTAACTTTTATCTCTTATCTTTTATCTAACAGCATGTATATAGCCATCAACCTTGTCCCAATCGCCACGGGTGAAGTCGGGCATGGCCACCGGCATGCCACCGTTGGCGATGGAAGCTGCGGTGAGCTCGCCCAAGCAGGACCATTCAGCGGCGTCATACACGTCTTGGTCGAGCGGCAAGCCGTTCTGCAGGCAATAGATCAAGCGGTAGTCCATCACGAAGTCCATGCCGCCGTGACCGCCCACTTCCTTGGCTTTTTCCTCGATTTCCACCGCGATGGGATGGAGGTATTCCTTCAGGATCTTGTCGCGCACCTCGGCAGGCACAAAGCCATGGGGATTCAGGTGTTGGCCTTCGGCGAGGAAGCCTGCAGGCAGCTTATCGTCGAGGAGCGTGAAGCCCTCGATGGGATACTTGTTGGCGAAGCCGTCCGTACCCGTCAGCTGATAGAGACGGTTGTAAGGACGATAGGTATAGACGTCATGCTCGATAAGCAAGGTCTTGCCCTTCTCCGTCTGGATCATGGTGGTGGTCATGTCGCCGTTGGCGAAGTCGTCCACACCCATCAGCTCCTTGGCAATCTTCTTGCCGTTATAGGAAGGCGTACTCATGGAAACCAAGGTCTTCATGCGGTCGCCGCGGTGGATGTTGAAAGCCTGGCAGAGGGGTCCGAGGCCATGGGTGGGATACACGTCGCCTGCATGGCTCTGGTTGAACTCCAGGCGCCAGTTCTCGTAATAGTCGCGCCAATAAGGCTCCAGGTTGTGGATGTAAGCGCCTTCGCCGTGGACGAGTTCGCCGAACATGCCTTGCTGTGCCATGTTCAACGCCGTCAACTCGAAGAAGTCGTAGCAGCAGTTCTCGAGCATCATGCAGTGACGCTGCGTCTGTTCGGCCACATCGACGAGTTGCCAGCATTCCTCCAACGTGGTGGCGGCAGGCACTTCCAGCGCCACATGCTTCCCGCACTGCATGGCGTAGGTGGCCATCATCACATGGGTTTGCCAGTTGGTGCAGATATAGACGAGGTCGATGTCGTCGCGCTCGACGAGTTCCCTCCAGCCTTCACGGCCTGTGTAGGCAGCCGCACGAGGCAGGCCCTTAGCTTCGAGGATGTCGGTCTGGACTTTCTCGACACGGTCGGGCTCTATGTCGCAAAGTGCGACCACCGTCACGCCGTCGATATAGGTCATGCGATCCACGGCATCCGGTCCGCGCATGCCCAGTCCAATGAATCCGATGCGGACATTCTCAATGGGATCCACCGTAAATTGCAGGACGCTCTTTTGTCCTTCCTGACGCTGAGGCTCGTCGAACACGATGGTGTTGTTCTTGATGACATAGTTGCCGTGACGATCCTCCTGGGGCTTGGGCGTGCAAGCCGACAAGATGCAAGCCACGACGAATAGAGTGGCTAAAAGTTTCGTTTTCATTATGTGTTGTTTTGTGATTTTGACGGACAAATTTAGGAAAGTTTCTTAATTTTGTCAAAAATACCTTGACCATGAACGAAGGAAATGCACTTTTTGCCATCGCCGCCCATTTTGTCGATGCGGCTCAAATAGCAACTATCCAGCCCTTGGGCAATGGGTTGATCAACGACACCTATAAGATCATGATAGCAGGGCAGGAGCAACCTAAATACGTCCTACAGCACATCAACGACAAGGTGTTTACCGACGTGGACATGCTGCAGCGCAACATCGAGATTGTGACTAACCATATCCGTCGCAAATATGAGGCTGCCAGAATG
Organism: Bacteroidales bacterium; assembly: GCA_017549805.1. Classification (GTDB taxonomy): domain Bacteria; phylum Bacteroidota; class Bacteroidia; order Bacteroidales; family F082; genus Limimorpha. The sequence goes on along the minus strand of JAFYNJ010000016.1, from coordinate 7,499 downwards.
CCCGACATCGACCGCCGCGTGCTGCATTTCTTGAAGGCCGACACGGGCAAGACCTACGTGAAAGTAGGCGAGGAGTACTGGCGTGTGATGGACTTCATCGCCGACAGCGTGACCCAGGATGCCGTCACGCCCCAATCCGCCTACGATGCCGGTCTTTCGTTCGGTGATTTCGAGTCGTTGCTGGCCGATGTGAAGGAGCCGATAGGGGAGATCATTCCCAATTTCCACAATATCGAGTTCAGGCTGAAGCAGCTTGACGATGCCATTGCCGCTGACGCCGTGGGAAGGATGAAAGACCGTGAAGTCCTGGATTATGTCAAGAAAATCAAGGACTTAGCCTACGAGATGTGTCTTGGCGAGCGTTTGTACCGCGAAGGCAAGTTGCCCAAACGCATCTGCCATTGCGACACCAAGGTCAACAACATGCTCTTCGACAAATATGGTAAAGTATTGTGTATCATCGACTTGGATACCATCATGCCGAGCTTCGTCTTTTCCGATTTCGGCGATTTCCTACGGTCGGCAGCCAACACAGGCGCTGAGGACGATCCCGACTTGGGCAACATCCATTTCAACATAGAGATTTACGATGCCTTCCTAAAGGGCTATCTGGAAGGCACCAAATCCTTCCTGACGCCTGTGGAGCGTGAGCATCTGCCATACGCCGCCACATTGTTCCCATACATGCAGGCGGTAAGGTTTTTCGCCGATTATATTAATGGAGATACCTATTACAAGATTCAGTATCCCGAGCACAACATGGTGCGCACAAGAGCGCAGTGGAAACTGTTTGAAAGTGTAAAACGGAGAACGGAAAACGGAGAACTTTAGTAACTTAACTTTCCGTTCTCCGTTTTCCGTTTTCCGTTCTCCGTTTAAAACGGCAGATCGTCTCCGTTGTTGGAATCCGTGCCGAAGAACTCCTCAGGTCCGCCTGTAGGGACCGCTGGAGGCGTTTGGTGAATGGCTTGTGGTGCAGGCTGCTGTGCAGCAGCAGGAGCGGCTGTTGTAACAGGATCGAAGCGCCACACGCGCACATCCGTGTACCATTTGCCGTTGAATTCCCTGGAGGAGATGTCGATTTGTGCCTTGATGAGTTGTCCGGGCACCATGCTTTGGATTTCGTTGATCTGGTTCGTCCAGCAGGTCAGGCATACGGTCTTTGGATACTGTTCGTCCGTTTCAATGATGAGATCTTGTTTGCGCCATGGGCCTTTGGCGCTTGTTCCTTCGGTGAGACCGCCAAGTCTCACGACTTTTCCTGTGATTTCCATATACGATGTTTTTATAAGATTCAGATGCAAAGATAAGTCTCAAATCCTCGAAAATGTTCACTTTGTTGAAGATTCTTCCAATCTTTTTCACAAAACGCTCACTGCCTTTTGGTTATCCCTTTTCAAATATAATCAATATTATGTTAAATTGATAGTTGAAAATTGAAAGGTGAAAGGTTACTTTTAAATTTTTCACCTCTCACCTTTCACCTAATCTTACTCAGCATCCAAAGCCTTGGCCTCGTCCATCATCTTCAGCTGGACATAGATGCTCTTCAACACATGCTTCAGTTCGTCTGAAGGCTCTGCATCGTAAGCTTCCTTGGCGTATGGCAAACCGGTACGGAGCAACTCCTCTGCCTCTTGGATCAAGCCGTTGTATTTCTGAATCTCAGCTTTTGAGAAACCAGTGATTTCATTGGCCTCAGCCTTCTTCTTGTTAGAAAGGTTGATGTACAGAGCAGCCAAGTTGAAATCAGCATCGTAGAACTTGGGATTCACTTGCAAAGCCTGGGTGTAATACTCGATAGCCTTGTCAGCATCGAAAATATCATGCGTATCGTCACCATAAATAGTTCCCAAGATAAACAGGATTGATGCGTTGTTCGGATCCATCTCGTGGAGCTTGTTGAGGTCGGCAATGGCATCCTCTCCACGACCGTTCTTCAGATAGACATTCACCTTTTCAATAATCATGGCAGCATCGCCCGGGAACTTATCCAGACCGGCCTGAATCATTTCAAGGCTCTTCTCTTCGTTGCCCAAACCATTGTAGCAGGCAGCCATGTTCTTATACAAGTCAACTTGCTTGTAGCCGAGGTTCTTCAGGTCTTCATAGTTGGCCAAAGCCTCTTCGTACATGCCACCTCTCTGGTAAGCCAAAGCAGCGTTCACCAAAGCAGAAGTGTCGGGATTGGCACCGCTCAAAGAAATGTCGTAGGACTTTCTGAAGCTGACAGCAGCCTGGGGATACACCTGATTGTTGAAGTTTTCCACACCGTCTTGGAAGAAATTCACGGCGATGGCGGCGATTCTCGGATAGATGTCCTGGGCGTTGTCCTTGGCATAGCCGGCATCGGTCTTGATACAATTCTCAAGAGCCTCGTAAGCTTTCTCAAGGCAATCGGGATACTTGGCGGCCAATTCAGCGTTCTGGTGAATGTTCAGGTAGATCATGCCACGATACAGCCAGGCTTGAGCTTGATCTTTGGGTTTCATGCCAAGAAAACCATCGTGATTCACACATTTCTCAATGGCTTCCACAGCCTTTTCGTACTGACCGTTCTTGTTGTACATGTATGCATTCGTACGGTCGGTTTTTTGAGCCATCATCACATTAGCAGTAAAGACGACAGCCAATAAAATCACTAACTTTTTCATTTTCTTTCAGTTTATTAGTTATACAACTTTTATCTTTTATCTCTTATCTTTTATCTTTCATCAAAACCTATTCCAAAATCATTCTTCTGGATTTTCAGGGGCTTCTGCAGTCTCTTGTGGCTCTTGGGGTTCCACAGGAATCGGGTTGCCCTCTTCGTCGTATTGGACCTCGGCTTCTTCTTCGTCCTCCTCTTCCCTCTTCACCTTGGTGACAGCGGCAATCTCGTCGTTGCCCCTCAGGTCGATGAGCTTCACGCCCTGGGTGGCACGACCCATGACCCTCAAGGTGTCGGCACCGATACGGATCAGGATGCCCGACTTGTTGATGATGATGAGATCGTCCTCGTCCGTCACGTCCTTGATGGCAATCAGGTCACCCGTCTTTTCCGTGATGTTCAAGGTCTTAACACCCTTGCCGCCACGGTTGGTGATGCGGTAATCCTCGATGCCGCTGCGCTTGCCGAAGCCCTTTTCTGAGACCACCAACACGGTCTGTTCGGGCTTGTGGATACAGATCATGCCGATCACCTCATCGCTTTCCGAAGCCAGGGTGATACCCTTCACACCCGAGGCGTTACGGCCCATCGGACGCACGGTATTTTCGTTGAAACGAACGGCCTTGCCGGAACGCAATGCCATCAGCACCTCGTCCTCGCCACTGGTCATGTTGGCCGTCAACAGTTCATCGCCCTCACGAATGTTGATGGCGTTGATGCCAGCCTTGCGCGGACGCGAATAGGCCTCCAAGGTGGTCTTCTTGATGATGCCCTTCTTGGTGCACAGGATCACGTAATGGTTGTTGATGAAGTCCTCGTCTTTCAGTTCCCTCACATTCAGTACGGTAATCACCTTGTTGTCCTTTTCGAGGTTCAATAGGTTTTGGATGGCCCTACCCTTGCTGTTCTTGCCTTCCTCGGGAATCTCGAAGGCGCGCAACCAGTAGCACTTGCCTTGCTCAGTGAAGAACAGCAGGTAATTGTGGTTGGTGCAGGTGAACACTTGCTCAATGAAATCTGTTTCGCGGGTCGAAGAGCCCTTGGAGCCCTTGCCTCCCCTGCTTTGGCGACGGTATTCGCGCAACGGGGTACGCTTCACATAGCCGAGATGCGAGATGGTGACCACCACGGTGTCGTCTGCAATCATGTCCTCGATGCGGAATTCACCCGCAGCAGGAACAATTTGGGTACGGCGCTCGTCGCCATATTTGTTTTTGATTTCAGTGAGTTCGTCCTTGATGATCTGGAACTGCATGTCCACATTTTGTAGAACTTCGTGGAAATGGCGGATTTTTTCCTCAAGATCCTCCAATTCATCCATGATCTTCTTGATTTCGAGACCGGCCAACTGACCCAAACGGTAAGCCACGATGGCGGAAGCCTGCGGATCGTCGAAACCGAACTTCTCCATGATGGCCTGTTTGGCTTCGGCAGAGCCGCCCTTGCAGGCACGGATGGTGGCGATGATCTCATCGACGATGTCGATGGCGCGGGCCAGACCTTCCAGGATATGGGCGCGTTCCTCAGCCTTCTTGAGGTCGAACTGGGTACGGCGGATCACCACCTGATGGCGGTGGTCGACGAAATGCTTGATCAGGTCTTTCAGGTTCAGCGTATAGGGACGGCCGTTGACCAGCGCCACGTTGTTCACATTGAACGAGCTCTGCAAGGCGGTCATCTGATACAGCTTGTTCAGCACCACCTCGGCATTGGCGTCGCGCTTCAGTTCATATACGATGCGGATGCCCTTGCGGTCTGACTCATCGCGGATGTCGGCGATGCCGTCGAGTTTCTTGTCGTTGACCAGGTCGGCAGTCTTCTTGATCATGTCGGCCTTGTTGACCTGATAAGGGATGGAGGTGGCGATGATGCGCTCGTGGCCATTGTGTTCCTCGATGGTAGCCTCGCCGCGAACCACGATGCGTCCCCTACCCGTCTCAAACGCCTCGCGTACGCCTTCGTAGCCGTAAATCACGCCGGCGGTCGGGAAATCGGGTGCCTTGATGTATTCCATCAGTTCCTGCACCGTGATGTCGTTATTGTCGATATAGGCGATGATGCCGTCAACGCATTCGCTGAGGTTGTGCGGTGCCATGTTGGTGGCCATACCCACGGCAATGCCGTTGGAGCCGTTGACCAGCAAGGCGGGGATCTGCGTAGGCAGCACGGTGGGCTCTTGTAACGAGTCGTCGAAATTGTTCTGGAAATCGACGGTATCCTTGTCGAGGTCGTCGAGCATCTCCTCTGCAATCTTCTTCAGACGTGCTTCGGTGTAACGCATGGCAGCCGGGCTGTCGCCGTCAACAGAGCCGAAGTTGCCCTGACCGTCCACCAAGGGATAGCGCAGCGACCAGCTTTGGGCCATACGCACCATGGCGTCATATACTGAGGAGTCGCCGTGCGGGTGGTACTTACCGAGCACCTCACCGACGATTCTCGCCGATTTCTTGTAACCGCTGTGGGAAGTCACTCCCAAACCCAGCATGCCGTACAGCACACGACGGTGCACCGGCTTCAATCCGTCCCTCACATCCGGCAAGGCACGCGAGATGATGACCGACATCGAATAGTCGATGTAAGCCGATTTCATCTGGTTTTCAAGATTCACCTTAATGATCTTTTCACCAGATTGCATTTCTTCATTCGGATTGTTATTCTCTTCCATTTTTACTACTTGCTTCTTAATTCAAAATTCTATTTTAAGGCCTATTTTATTAGCAGGTGCAAATTTACAAAAAATACCTTTAAGAAGGGTTTAAAAAATGAAATTTCATGAATTTTTGTCAATTTGGCCCAAAAAACAAGCAAGGAGCGATTTTTGTTATTAACTTTGCATGAGTTTTAACGGAAAACGGAGGACTGAAAACTCCTAACTCCTAACTACCAACTTCTAACTATAGAAATATGGATGCAAAATTTTCTCCCAGGGTTCGTGACATTATGTCATACAGCCATAATGAAGCGACAAGGCTGGGAAACGCCTATATCGGGCTGGAACACCTGTTTTTAGGCATGTTGAAAGACGGTGGCAGTTGCGCCATCGAGCTGTTGGGCAACCTAAACCTGAACATCGAGGTGTTCAAACAGAAGCTGGAGGCCTCCATCCGGGTGGTCAATCCGGCAAAGATGATCAATGAGAGCCTTCCCCTGACGAAACAGGCGGAAAGGGTATTGAAATACACCTATATCATCGCCAAGGAATTTCATAGCGAGACAGTGCGGTCGGAATACCTCATGTTAGCCATCCTTCACGAGAGGAACAACATCATCTCCCAAAACCTGGAGTTTGAAGGCATTACCTACGAAAACTTCAGGGAGGAATTGGTCAAATACAATGCTGCCATGGGACGCGACCTGCCTAAGGATGCCACTCCAACCGAGGAACCGCCGCAAAACATCTTCAGCGATGACGATGACGAGGATGTGGAAGAAAACATCAGGCCACAACAAGAAAAGCCCAAAAAGACCAGCAACATCAAAGGCAAGACGCCTGTGCTGGACAACTTCGGGCGCGACCTGACCCGTGCCGCCGAGGAGAACCGCTTGGATCCCATCGTGGGTCGCGACAAGGAACTGGAGCGCATTGCGCAGATCCTGAGCCGCCGCAAGAAGAACAACCCCATCCTGATTGGCGAGCCTGGCGTGGGCAAGTCGGCCATTGCCGAGGGTCTGGCCATCCGGATCGTACAGCACAAGGTGTCGCGCACCCTCTTCAACAAGCGTATCGTGATGCTCGACATCGGCAGCGTGGTGGCGGGAACCAAGTACCGCGGCCAGTTTGAGGAGCGCATTAAGGCCATCCTCAACGAGCTGGAGAAGAATCCCGACATCATCCTGTTCATCGACGAGATCCATACCTTGGTGGGTGCCGGCAATGCCAACGGCTCGCTCGACGCCTCCAACATGTTCAAGCCTGCCTTGGCACGCGGTGAGCTGCAATGCATCGGCTCCACCACCCTCGACGAATACCGCCAGTACATTGAGAAGGACGGCGCCTTGGAACGCCGTTTCCAGAAGGTGCTCGTGGATCCCACCACGCCCGAGGAGACCATCGAGATCCTGAACAACATCAAGTCGAAATACGAGGAACACCACAGCGTGTCCTACACCCCTGAAGCCATTGAGTCGTGCGTCAAGTTGACCAACCGCTACATGTCGGACCGCTATCTCCCCGACAAGGCCATCGATGCCTTGGACGAAGCAGGTGCCAGGGTACACATCCGCAATATCAACGTTCCCAGTGAAATCACGGAACTTGAACAAAAGATAGAAGCTGTCCGAAAGAAGAAAAAACAAGCCATCTCGGAACAAAAATTCGAGGATGCCGGACAGTTCCGCGACAAGGAAGTGAAGCTTACCGAACAGCTCGACAACGCCAAGAAAACCTGGGAAAAGGACACCCTTACCCATAAGATGCCTGTGACCGAACAGGACGTCGCCGAAGTCATCGCCATGATGACGGGCGTGCCCGTGCAACGCATCGCCCAAAACGAAGGCACGCGCCTGATGAACATGGAAAGCGAGCTGGCCGGCACTGTCATCGGTCAAGACGAGGCCATCAGCAAGGTCACCAAGGCCATCCGCCGCAACCGCGCAGGCCTCAAGGATCCCAACCGCCCGATAGGCAGTTTCCTCTTCCTCGGTCCCACGGGTGTCGGCAAGACCTACCTCACCAAGGTGCTGGCAAAATACCTCTTCGACAGCGAAGCTGCGATGATACGCATAGACATGAGCGAGTATATGGAGAAGTTCGCCGTCAGCCGCCTCATCGGAGCGCCTCCGGGATATGTAGGCTACGAGGAGGGCGGCCAGCTCACCGAGCGTGTGCGCCGCAAGCCCTACAGCATCG
>JAFYNJ010000015.1 GCA_017549805.1 Bacteroidales bacterium | reverse complement strand
GTTCATCCTGAGCCAGGATCAAACTCTTCATTGTAGTATTGTTGTACTTAAATCTTTTCCTGTTTTAGGGCTCCGCTATGATTCTTTTGCTGTTCCTTACCGCGCGGGTCCGCGCCACCAAGGCGCCCCCCGCTCGACTCTTGCTTCTTTTGCTGGCCTCAAGCTTTCAAAGAACTGTATTCCGGCACTCCAATCTTCACTGCCCTTTTCTCATGGCCGAAAACGGGTGCAAAGGTACAGCTTTTTATCTTACACGCAACACTTTTTACAACTTTTTTTCAAATATTTTTCTTTTAGCTGGAAATCAGTATTTTACAAACAAAAAAAAGGCTGATTGTTACCAATCAGCCTTTCATTTTACCGAAAAAACTCAATCTTTTTTCAGCAAATCGCGGATTTCAGTCAACAATTTGACATCCTCTGAAGGTTCAGCAGGAGCAGGAGCAGGTTCTTCCTCCTTCTTCTTCAGTTTGTTCATGCCTTTCACCACCAAGAAGATGCAGAATGCAATGATGATGAAGTCGAAGATCACTTGGATGAAGTTACCCCAGGTAAGTGCCAATTCAGGCTTCACCACAGTCTCTCCGTCCATAATCGCTTCGCGAATGACCCACTTCCAATCGGTGAAAGTGAGACCACCCGTAGCCGCGCTGATAAGCGGCATGATGATGTCAGACACCAAAGAGGTGACAATCTTGCCGAAAGCGCCGCCGATGACGACACCGATAGCCATGTCCATGACATTGCCCTTAACGGCAAATTCCTTGAATTCCTTGAAAAATCCCATGATTCGAAGTATTAAGTTTTACACCTATTTATATTAATATGTCCTTGCAAAAATAGGAAAAGTTTTCAGAAATCAAAACTCCGAAGTAAAATGAAATTCGATATCAGGATATTTTTCCATGGCGATTTGCAAAGCGTAAGGCGATTCGGCCAAAAACACATCCCTGCCCTCCTTGTCCTCGGCCAAATTCAAGGCCTTGCGGTTCTTGAAATCCTTCAGCTGTTCCTCATTGTCACTGGTAATCCAAGCGGTTTTATATAGCGAGATGGGCTCATAACGGCAGGAAGCATTGTACTCGTGCAACAAGCGGTATTGGATCACCTCGAACTGGAGCTCGCCCACCGTACCAATAATCTTTCGCCCTGTCATCTTACCCGTGAAGAGTTGCGCCACGCCTTCATCGGTAAGCTGTTCCAGCCCCTTGGCAAGTTGCTTGGCCTTCATCGGGTCCGCATTTTCCACATAGCGGAACTGTTCAGGCGAGAAACTCGGAATACCCTTGTAATTCAGGACCTCCCCTTCGGTCAAAGTATCGCCGATCTTGAAGTTGCCGGCATCGTACAAACCCACAATGTCGCCAGGATAGGCCTCGTCGAGCACCGATTTCTTTTGGGCCATGAACGCGGTAGGATTGGCAAACTTCAATTCGCGACGCTGACGCACATGGAAATAGTTCTTGTTGCGCTCGAAACGGCCCGACACCACCCTCACAAAGGCAATGCGGTCGCGATGGTTTGGGTCCATGTTAGCATGGATCTTAAAGACGAAACCCGTAAACTTCTCCTCGGTAGGCTCAATATGACGTTCTTCCGTGTCGCGGCCGATGGGCGTCGGGGCAATCTGGATGAAACAATCCAACAGCTCCTTGACACCGAAGTTGTTCAATGCAGAGCCAAAGAACACCGGACAGATGTCACCATTGAGATAGGCCTCACGGGAGAAAGAGTCATACACACCCTGCACCAAATCCGTCTCGTTTCTCAATGTTTCGGCATCCTCGCCAATCATCTTGTCGAGTTCGGGATTATTCAAGTCGTCAAAAGCAATGCCTTGGGTAATGTGTTGCTTATCCGAGTTGAACAGATAAAGGCTCTTGTCATAGATGCTGTACACCCCCTTGAACTTCGGTCCCATGTTGATCGGCCAACTCAGTGGGGTCAGGCGTAGATTCAGCTTCTGTTCAATCTCATCCAGCAACTCGAAGGCATCCTTGCCGGGACGGTCCATCTTGTTAATGAAGACGATGATGGGCGTGTTGCGCATACGGCACACCTCCACCAACTTCTCGGTCTGCGACTCAACGCCCTTGGCCGCGTCAATAACCACAATGACACTGTCCACGGCAGTCAAAGTGCGGAAGGTGTCTTCAGCGAAGTCCTTATGGCCAGGGGTGTCCAAAATGTTGATCTTTACGCCTTGATAATCAAAGCCCATCACCGAAGTTGCCACCGAAATGCCACGTTGCCGCTCAATTTCCATCCAGTCGGAAGTGGCGGTCTTGCGGATTTTGTTCGACTTCACAGCACCGGCCACCTGAATGGCACCGCCATACAACAACAGTTTCTCGGTAAGGGTAGTCTTACCGGCATCGGGGTGACTCACAATGGCAAAGGTCCTACGCCTTTTGATTTCATCAATGAATGACATGGTTGGATTGTGTTTTAATTGGTCCACAAGGTAAAGTTTCCAAGTCTTCCTATGATTTCACCTTGGAGTTTTTGCACGAAAGCGCTGTCGCTTTTTGACAAGCTGAAATCATACTGCCGGTCGAAATATTGGATTGTGGGAATAATGTAATATTGATACTTGCCATGGATGGTCCCCTTATGGACATAATAGGGCATGTAATCCGTGGCAATAACCCTTCCCGTAAAGCGGTTGACCTGTGCCCGGACCATATACCCTCCTTTGGTATCGGGATCCTTTTGGTTGGAAATGAAGTTGCCCAAGGAATAATAGGTGACTACGGGTTTCCCGTCTGCTGCAAACAAGGTGTCGGCTTCCTGAGGCACATGGGGATGCCCTCCGATGATGAGGTCGGCTCCCTGACGGACCAAGAACCTCGCGTAGGCATGTTGCTCATAGTTACTCTTCAGCTGGTACTCAACACCCCAATGCACATAAACCACCTTCAGGTCAACACCCAGCTCCGAAAGCCGTTCAAAATCCCTTGCCACCTCCACGGTATCCAGCAAATTGATTACCGAAGGCTTCCTGACAGGAATGCCGTTGGTGCCGTACGTCATGTTGAGGAAGCCTATTTTCATGCCTTTCACCTCCATCACCAAAGGATAGGTGGTGTCCCGACTGTCGGCATCCACGTAACTTCCCGCATGGGCTATCCCGATGCTGTCGAGTTTCCGTATCGTACGATCCACCCCTTTTTTCCCATGGTCCAACACATGGTTGTTGGCGGTAAAGATGACATCGAAGCCCACATCCTGCAAGGTGTAGAGCATCTCGTCGGGGAAGGAAAAACTCGGGAAGGAGGTGTAAGGTTTACCCGCCAGGGTAAATTCCATGTTGGCACAAGCCAAATCAGCCTCCTGGATATAGGGCTCCACATACTGATAGCAAATCCGGAATTCGAAAACGCCCGTCGCGGGATTATAGGCTGCAGTGCGCATGGGTGAATGCCCCATGACGTCACCAGCAAAAACAAGTGTGACAATACTATCGGCAAGATAGGCCTCCCGTTCCTTGCGCTCACGATCCCGCAACGCCGCCTCGTCCAGGGTAAGACACGCAAAAATCATCACCCAAACCAAGACAACAAACGAAAGGCACAGCATCAGCTGCCGACTTATTGTTTTTGCTTTCATAAACAAAAAAAGCGCAGGTCTTCGAGACTTGCGCTTCAGCGGTCCGGACGAGGCTCGAACTCGCGACCTCCTGCGTGACAGGCAGGCATTCTAACCAAACTGAACTACCGGACCAACCTTGAAAAAGAACTTTATTGCTTTGCTTTGCGGATGCAAAGGTACTACCATTTTTGAAATGCACAAGCATTTTTTTCGATTTTTTTAAAGAATTTTTATATCTTATTGATTTATAAGTTTATAATTCAATTATAAAAGCACCTTCCTTTAGATCATGACAGGGAATCGCCAAGCTCTCAGCCTGTCGAATCCATTCACGAGTCAAGTATTTCGGAACAGATCCATCGATCAACAACCCACCTATTTGATAAGAATTGCCAATTTGCAAAAGATCTGGTGTTTGTTTTCCACATACCAACAAGTAATCCACTGCAATCCGATGATAGCAGCTGTCCACCGCCATCGAAGGATCCCAAAATGCCAACAGAACGCCTTGAAATGAGAGCAGACCACCCTTCTTGAAGGCAGAACCCGTCTCAAACTCCTCCTGCATGGCATAACAAGTCGGGTCCATCGTCAGCTGATGCTTCGCCCAATTGCCTTTCAAACTATAGTCAATCGACGAAGGATCGCCCAACAGTTGTTCGTCGCAGAGCAATATATGGTCGCCACCCGATACCAAGTCGATAGCTGTATGGTTGCGCAACGAATACACCATCAGCAGGTTTTGCCGAAGTGCCTTTTGACTGTCAAACGCCAACGAAGCTGAAAACAACACCGACAACACCAGCATCTCCATGAGCATCCGCTTTTTCTTCAGGTTCACGAAAAGCCAAAGCAACAACAACAGCGTTAAACTCATGCCGAACTGGAAATCACTCATATACAAACCTTTCACCAACGACAAAGGCAATTGCTCAATGCCCGACACCACGCCATTCGTCATTTTGAGGCTGAGCCAAACCAACTTTCCCAGGCACCATCCCAGCCATGGAACCCGGGATAGCAGCAACAGCAACATGCCAAGAAATATCACCAAAAAGGACAGCGGAGTCAAGAAGAGATTGCTCAACCAGAAGTAAGGCGCAAATTGATGGAAATAATAGACCGTGAAAGGCATGGTCGCGATTTGGGCGGCCAGTGAAACCGTTGTAATTTCCCAAAGCTTGTCCAACACTTTATTCTCAACATACAACAACTTATAAATCGGCTTTTGTAGCAACACAATACCCACAACAGCAACGTACGACAACTGAAATCCGATGGCATAAAGATTATTCGGATCGATGAGCAACAGCACAAAGGCAGAGGCCGCGATGGAGTTTAAGGCAAAGCCTTTCCTACGGATCAATTCCCCGACAACCAGGAAGGAAATCATCAGCGCCGAACGCATCACCGAAGGGGAAAGACCCGTGATCAAAGCATAAAACCAGATCAAGAACAGCAATACAAGCTTTTTGGCCACAGCAGCCTTCTTTCCCCTTCCAAGAAGGCTGAGGAAAAACGAAGCCAGCAGATAAACGATCCCCACATGCATCCCCGACACACACAGGATATGCATGGCGCCTGCCGCCACAAAGCTCTGCCTCACTTGAGCGGGCAGACTCTCATCGTAACCCAACAAGATCGCAGCGCCTATTCCGAACTCCTCTTTTGAAAGCCCGCTATTACGCAAAATCTCCAACAAACGATCACGAAAACGATAGGCAAATACAAAAACCGGATTACCCTCCCCAATGCCGGTATCGTGCCAATCCCCGTCTTTAAGATAGGCTCTTCCTGTAACGCCTCTCCTTTCAAGATATTTCCGATAATCAAATTCTCCAGGATTCAAAGGTGGCGGCACCGTATCAATCGGAACAGAAAAAGCCACCAATTCGCCATAGTTCAAGTTCATGGAAGCTTCGGATTTCTGGAAATACGCCATCACTTTCCCCGAAATCTTGGTTTCAACGCTATCGCTTCTAAAACCTTCCAACTTCAGCAACACCTTCAATGAATTGTCCTTTTCAATTGGCGGATCGTCAACACGAGCCAAATAATACCCTTTTCTTATGGTAAGGTTGCCATAATAGTCCTTCTTCACGGTCACCTCTTGCAGACAAGCCCTGAAATAGCCCAGAAACACAAACACGAGCAGGATCAGCACGCCGAAAGTCCATCTGTAGCGATACGATTTCAACAAACGGGAAAGAAGCGCCATCAGACCCAACAGCAGGATCAGTAACACATATAGTCGAGAGTATTCAATGCCAATCGAGCCAATGGATTGATGCAACGCTATGCCCACGGCCAGCGCGATCACAAGCCTCAAAAAGGGATACTTGTTCCAATTCATAACTTCCCGCAATAACTTGGCGCAAGTTACAAATTATAGATGAAAAATCAATAAAGATAATTAATTTATTATTATTTTATCATTTCAACGATAGCTTCAGCAGCGTTTTTCGAGGCTCCCGAGTTACCCAAGCGCTCTTTGAGCGTGTCAATATCTTCAAGCAACTGCTTCTGTTTCTTAGGATCTTTCAACAGACAGTCCAGTTCCTTGACCAGATTTTCCTCAGTAAAATCGTTTTGGATCAGCTCCTTGACCACCATGCGCTCCATGATCAGGTTGACCAAGCTGATGTAGTTCACTTTAACCAAGTTCTTGGCAATCATATAGGAAAGCCTGTTAGCCTTGTAGCACACCACTTCGGGAACCGCCAGCAATGCCGTTTCCAATGTTGCCGTACCCGAAGTGACCAGCGCCGCGCTCGAATTCTGAAGCAGTTCGTAGGTTTGGTTTTCCACCAACCGCACATCCTTGTCACCAATCATGCGCTGGTAGAGACTCTGGTCAAGTGAGGAAACGCCCGCAATGACAAATTGGTACTGCGGAAAGTGCGGGATCACTTTCAACATAGTGCCCAGCATGCGTTCCACCTCTTGTTTCCTGCTACCAGGCAGCAAGGCGATAATTTCCCTTTTCTCCGAAAGATTGTTGCGGTGCACAAAGCTAAGGCGAGATGTTGCATTCAGCTTCGCCAGCTCATCCAAAAGCGGATGTCCGACAAAAGTGACATTCACGCCATAATCCCTGTAAAACGGTTCTTCGAAAGGAAGTATTACCAACATCTTGTCGACGCAGCTCCTGATCTTATATACGCGATGCCGTTTCCAAGCCCACACCTGGGGCGAGATGTAATAACACACCCTCAATCCCTTTTGATGGGCAAACTTGGCAATTCGGAGGTTGAATCCCGGATAATCCACCAGAATCACGACATCGGGTTGGTAGGCCACGATGTCGGCCTTGCATTCCTTGATGTTACGCAAAACAGTCCTAAGGTTGACCGCCACCTCCACGAAACCCATGAAGGCGGTATGGCGGTAATGCTTGACCATGGTAACGCCTTGCTTACGCATCAAGTCGCCACCCCAAGCCCTGAATTCGGCTTTGTTGTCAATCTTTTTGATTTCGGCAATCAGGTTAGCAGCATGCAAATCGCCCGACGCCTCCCCTGCAATGATATAGTATTTCATGATATCATTCTTTCATTCAAACCAGGAAAAACACAAGCAACATCCCGACAAAAGTCACAAGCAGGATGCCTTTGCCGCACTTTTCCATGTTCCATTTAACCATGGCCATCCTAAAAAGGATGATGCCCGGCACAAAAGCCAACAGATAAGGAGCTCTCGCGTATGCCTCACCCCACGAAAACAGGGATAACAGCAAGAAACACAGTGCAAATACTGCTGTTCCAATCAGCAGGCCTATCCAAAAGGTATCTTTTATTCTCATCTTTTTTCAATAATGTTTTCAAAACGGGTCATTTCTTTCAAATATTGCGTGGCAGTCAGGTCGAAATGTGTTGGAACCAACGATATATAGTTATTCTGCAATGCGATGTAATCGGTGTCGTCGCCATGGTCTTCATACACGAACTTGCCGCCCAGCTTTAGGCAGGTACCGCCCTGCTCATCTTGACACTCGCTATACACCTCAATCCATTTGGCCTTGGCTTGACGGCAGACTTTCAATCCCTTGATCGGCTCATCCCCTCGTTTCGGGAAGTTGACATTCAGGCACACCCCATCGGGAAGTCCATGATCGAGCACATCCTTGGTGATGGCAGTGATGTAGCCGTCAAGATGGTCGAAATCGGCATCAAGATCATAGCAGTCGAGGCTATAGCCTATCGCGTTGATGCCGTCCATGCAAGCCTCAATAGCCGCTGCCATGGTACCCGAATAGATCACATTGGTGGAGGCGTTGGAGCCATGGTTGATACCCGAAACCACCAAGTCGGGCATACGGTCCAGAATCCACTGGTAGCCGACCTTCACGCAATCGACAGGCGTGCCGTTGCACACATATTCCCGATAATCGGTGCCGCGATCGATCAAAGTGGCAGTCAAGGTGGGCGTGGTGGTGATGGAATGGCCTTTCGCCGACATCACCTTGTCGGTGGAGATGACGACCAATTCGCCCAAGGGTCGCATCAGCGAGATCAACTTCCGCAACCCTTTGGCCTGATAGCCGTCGTCATTGGTAATCAATATGAGAGGTTTGTGTTCCATCGTCCCAGTCATTGATAGCATTTCAAGGTTTGATACAGTTTTCGAGTTGGCAATCCCATGACGTTATAGAAGGATCCTTGCAATCCAGAGATGCCTACATAGCCGATCCATTCCTGGATGCCGTATGCACCCGCCTTGTCGTAAGGCTTGAAGCAGTCCACATAATAGGCCATCTCTTCTTCGTCCAAGGGGGCAAAAGTCACTTTCGACACGGCGGAAAAGGTCTTCATTTTGTCCTTAGTCCTGACCGTGACGCCTGTCACCACATGATGTGGCTTTCCGGACAGGATCCGCATCATCCGCATGGCATCCTCGCGATCCACGGGTTTCCCGAGAATCTCGTTTTCGGCAATCACCACCGTGTCGGCGGTTATCAACAGATAGTTCGCAGGCAGTTCCGTGTCGGTGAAGGCAAGCGATTTCTGGCGACTAAGGTATTCCGGCACTTTTTTGAACGGCATGTCGGGATAATCCTCTGGCGTCTCCTTGGTCATGCAGACAAACCTCACCCCCATCCCTTTCAACAATTCCTGACGGCGCGGTGACTTCGAGGCAAGGACAACCGTATAGTTTTCAAGATGATCCAGCATCATACCTTCTTCTTTATTACCATGAATACGCTTCGGCAGTCAGCCATTTCCCTTGCACCTTGAGTGTTTTCTCTATCACATCGCGCACGCATCCTCGGCCGCCAGGACAATGGCTCACATACATGCTGATCTCTTTTACTTCGTCGGCGGCGTCGGCTGGGCATACTGGCACACCCACCTTGCGCATCACCTTGATATCGGGAATGTCGTCGCCCATGAAGACAACCTGATTGGGTGTCAGCTGGTGCTGCTCCAGATACTCCTCAAGTTTCAGCACCTTGTCGGGAACACCCGTAAACACGTCCTTGACGCCCAAACCGTTCAACCTTTTCGTGATGTTGGTTACAATCGCGCCCGAGATCACCGCAAGATGATACCCCAACTTACTCGCAAGCTGGATGGCATAGCCGTCCTTCACGTTGGAGGTGCGGAGCGGGTCGCCGTTGCTATCCATATATACGGTGCCATCGGTCATCACACCGTCGTAATCGAAGATGAAGGTGGTGACTTCAGATAGCAATTCATTCAGTTCGCTCATGCATTCTTTTGTTTGGATGCACGAAATTAGTCATTTTTTGCCATATCCGACTAAAAAAATGGCAACAATCAAACTATTTTGTGTACTTTTGTATTTTATTATCAAAGTTATCAAGCAATCAACAATGAGAATTAGACATCAGTCTGAAAATACCGAACAACTAGTGGCCACCATCGTCGAGGCCATGGATTCCTTGAAGGGAAAAGAGATTGTCACCTTGGACCTAAGGGAGACAGGAACGTCCGTAACCGACTATTTCGTGATTTGTCACGCCAACTCCAAGACCCAGGTGGATGCCATTGCCGACAAGATCATCGATGAGGTTTTTGACAAAAACAGGATCAAGCCCTACCATGTGGAAGGCAGGGACAACACAGAATGGATCCTGATCGACTTCGTGGATGTCGTGGTTCACGTATTTCTGCAGTCCATGCGCAAATACTACCAACTGGAAGAGCTTTGGGCCGATGCGGAGAAGATCGTGAACGGTGAGGAAAACTGATTCTAAGCACTATTCGTTTTTATGGAAGAAAAGAAGTTCCCCAATATGTCCCCCCAGCCAGGCGGCAAGAAACGATTCAATTTCTATTGGATCTATATCATCTTGACGGTGATCCTGTTTGCCTTGTATTTTTCCGGCAAGGACGAGTCCTCGCAGGAGGAGATCAACATGGGACAGCTCATCGAGATGCTGAAAAAAGGCGAAGTCTCCAAAATCGACCTCGTCAACAAGGAAGATGCCGAGATCTACATGAAGGATGATCCGAAAACCGTCAAATACACTTATCGTATCGGATCGCTGGAACGCTTCGAGGAGACAGTGGAAAAGGTTCAGGAAGAAAGCGGCATCGAGAATCCGATTTACATCACGAATGTGCAGCACAAGAGCTGGGGACTTGACATCCTGGTGAATTTGTTGCTGCCCCTCATCCTTGTGATCGTTTTTTGGGTCGTGCTCATGCGCGGCATGGGACGAGGAAGCATGGGCGGAGGAGGTCAGATCTTCAACATCGGGAAATCCAAGGCCCAGTTGTTCGACAAAGACAATGTGCCTGTCAACGTGACCTTCAAGGATGTGGCGGGACTTGAGGAAGCCAAGGTGGAAATCATCGAGATTGTCGATTTCCTGAAGAATCCCGAGAAATACACCAAATTGGGCGGCAAAATCCCGAAAGGCGTACTGCTTGTAGGCCCTCCAGGAACAGGAAAGACCCTGTTGGCCAAGTCGGTTGCCGGCGAGGCTAACGTACCATTCTTCAGCATCTCCGGTTCCGACTTTGTGGAAATGTTCGTGGGTGTAGGCGCATCGCGTGTTCGCGACCTGTTCAACAACGCCAAGCAGAAATCGCCGTGCATCATCTTCATTGATGAAATCGACGCCATCGGCCGTGCCCGCGGGAAGAACCCCATCAATGGCGGCAATGACGAAAGGGAAAGCACCTTGAACCAACTGCTTACCGAAATGGACGGCTTTGGCACCAACTCCGGTGTCATCGTGTTGGCAGCCACCAACCGTGCCGACATCCTCGACAAAGCCTTGATGCGTGCAGGACGTTTCGACCGTCAGATCTATGTGGAATTGCCGGATTTAATCGGCAGGAAGGAGATCTTCGAGGTTCACATGCGTAACCTGAAACTCGGTCCCGATGTTGACCGCGAGTTCCTTGCCAAACAGACGCCCGGTTTTTCCGGCGCCGACATCGCCAACGTGTGCAACGAAGCCGCTTTGATGGCAGCCCGCAAAGGCAAGGATATGATTGAGAAACAAGATTTCATGGACGCCATCGACCGCATCATTGGCGGCTTGGAAAAGAAAAACAAGATCATTACCGCCGACGAGAAGAAGGTCATCGCCTTCCACGAAGCAGGCCATGCTACCACCAGTTGGCTGTTGCAGTATGCCCATCCGCTGGTCAAGGTGACTATCGTACCCCGCGGCAAGTCGTTAGGTGCCGCCTGGTATCTCCCCGAAGAGCGCCAAATCACGACCAAGGAACAGCTGTATCATGAGATGGTCGCCACCATGGGCGGACGCGCTGCAGAGCAAGTCATCTTTGGACAAATATCCACGGGAGCCCTCTCCGATCTGGAGAAGGTGACCAAGCAGGCCTTTGCCATGGTGACCTATTATGGCCTTGACGAAACCATCGGCAACCTGAGCTACTATGATTCCACAGGGCAACAAGACTATAGTCTTACCAAGCCTTACAGTGAAAAAACCGCCGAGATTATCGACAAACAGGTCAGCAAGCTGGCCGAACAGGCCTACCAGGAAGCCCTGAAAATCCTGAGTGAGCACAAGGAAGGCTTGACGCAACTTGCCAACAAACTTATCGAGAAAGAAGTCATTTTCGGAGAAGACCTGGAGCACATCTTCGGGAAACGCCCATGGGACAACAATGCCAATGAGGAGAACACCAACGAACAAAAACAGGAAAGCCATGAAGGACAGGAAGGGATCGGATAAAGGAACCACCAATAAGGAGCAGATTCTCGCCATGGTGAGAAACGCCATCATCGAGAAGCCCGAAGCCATTTTTCAGGACATCGACCTTCGGAGCGACACATGGAAGCCCATCAAGGAAGAAGACGGCAACGCCATTACCTTTGTCCAAAAATTCAAGGACATGGGGGGCATCTTCATCTATCTGGAAAGCGAAGCCGAGTTCGGCGACTGTGTGAGACAGCTGGCACCCCAAAACGGTTGGGAACCCCTCTGGTGCACCAGCCCCAAAATGCAGCAGCTATTGGAGCAATACGGCTTGAGATACAGCATTGAGCCTTACATTGAAGACAAGCGCAAGATTGTATGCATCACCGACTGCGAGTATCTCATTGCCCAAACGGGAAGCATCATCATCACGGACTACAACTCCGGTTCGCGCAAAGCCTACACCGACTCCGACGTGCTTCTGGTGTTGGCTCGCACCGACCAGATCGTTGGCGGCGTAAAAGAAGCCCTTCAGAACCTAAAGAGCAGATTCAGCTCACAGGAAGCCAGCCAGGCCGTCATCATCACCGGCCAAACCCGAACCTACGACATTGAGCAGGAACTGATCCAAGGCGTGTTCGGTCCACGCCAAATCGCTGTGTTTCTTATTGATGAGTAATTTAGATTTATTCTAAATTTCAGTTGTATTATATTGGTTTATAGTTGAATAAATCATATTTATGATATAAATTCAATAAATTTATTATTATATCGGCAATATGAAATAATATTTACTATATTTGCATTGTATAAATAGAATTTGAATAAAAACAACCATTAGAAGAAGTAAGAATAAATAGAGCATACAAATAAACATTAGATTTAACAACGGCATTAGTATTATTATACGTTCAAAGAAAAGCCTTGGAAACATTTCTTTTGACTGAAGCAGAGGGAATTCCCCGCCCAAGTCAAGGAACCATCTCAATAAAGCTAGTGTCCGCCATCGGAATAGATGTGGGATACGCTATGAGATAAGCAGGTTTTTCCAGGCTCCTGTGGACGTATATAGTGATCCCACATTTTTTGAGATCGAATGCCTTTAAAACCATCTATCAACATGGAAAACACAAACGAGATCAAAGAAACGAAGAAAGGCACAAGAAAGCCTAGGGCCAAAAGAGCCACTGCAGCTGCAGGTGACGAAAACGCCATCTTTATTGGCACGCTCATCCAGCAGGAATTGAAGAACCAGGAACGCACTGTTTCATGGCTCGCACGCAAACTGGATTGCGACCGCACCAACGTTTACAACATTTTCCGCCGCCAGGACATCGACACTGAGCTTTTGATGCGCATCTCCGTTATCCTGCACCGCGACTTTTTCTCCATCTTCTCAAAGGAAGCCAAGAGAAAAATCTCAGCGAACCCAGGTATCTAATCATAGCAAGGATATCATAAAAACGGCCCGGAAGTTTCCGGGCCGTTTTTTTATTTCATGAGCTCCTCGATGATGGCTTCAATGCTGACGCCTTCCGCCTCTGCAGTGTAATTCCTGATGATACGGTGCCGCAAGATAGGGACGGCCACCTTTTTAACATCCTCGATGTCGGGCGAGTATTTCCCGCTCAGCAAGGCATTGGCCTTGGCACCGATGATCAGGTACTGGGAAGCACGCGGACCAGCACCCCAACTCAAAAAACGGTTCGCCCATTCATGGGCTTGACCTGTGTTGGGACGCGTCTTAGCAGACAACGAGACGGCATATTCATATACATGATCCGAAACCGGTACCCGACGCACCAATTGTTGGAAATAGACAATCTCTTCCGGCGACAGCACCGCATTCACTTCAACATCCTTGCCGACGGTGGTGCTTTTCACAATCTCCACCTCTTCCTGGTATGACGGATAGTCAAGGAGCAAATTGAACATGAAACGGTCCAGCTGGGCTTCCGGCAATGGATAAGTCCCTTCCTGTTCAATGGGGTTTTGGGTAGCCAACACAAAAAATGGCTCCTGAAGCTTATAGGTTTTTCCCGACACCGTAACGCACTTCTCCTGCATGGCTTCCAGCAAGGCCGCCTGGGTTTTGGGCGGTGTGCGGTTGATTTCGTCGGCAAGGATAATGTTGGCGAACACAGGACCCTTGATGAATCTAAACTGTCTTGACTCATCCAAGATTTCCGTGCCGATGATGTCGGACGGCATCAGGTCGGGAGTGAATTGGATGCGGTTGAAACTCAACCCCAAAGCACGGCCAATGGTATTGACCAGCAAAGTCTTGGCCAAACCCGGCACACCTACCAACAACACATGGCCCTGACTGAAAATGGACAGCACCGTTTGGTGGATGACCTCATCCTGGCCCACAATCACTTTCCCTATTTCTTGGCGCAGACGCTCGTATTTCTCAACCAAAGCTTTGGCGCCTTCAACATCTGAACTGTACATTGCTCTGAAACCTAAAACCGATTTTTAATTACTTGCGCTGCCATTCAAACTGGAAGTCGCAGTCCGCGAAATCCTCATCCACACGGATGAAGGCTTTCTTGGCCTTTTTCCTGATCCAATCCTGAATTACCTCTTGATTCTTCTGGTTCAACGCCCATGTTTGAATGCGCCAATAATCATCCGTCAGATTGGCTTTGTGCGCGTCATACTTCTTCTTTACCATCACCAAGCGGAAAGCATCCTTATTGTCGCTGGTCATCATCGGAACAGGATCACTGACCACGCCCTCGTCGAGTTTACTAACGACAAACGACAGGTTCTTGAACTCTTCATACCCAGGGTACTCTTCCAATTCCTGAATGTCCTGAAGCCCTATCCTATAGCCTCCTGCCATAGGATTCACAATAAAGCCGCCGTTGATCTTCGAATCGTCGTCGCTGAACTTCTTGCATGCTTCCTCGAAAGTCATGTCTCCATTGCGAATCAGCATGGCGGCTGAATCCAACTCGCGTTGGGCTTTCTCAAGGGACTCCACAGGCACTTTGGCCGTCAGTAGGATGTGGCGGCAATTCACATAATCGCCTCGTTTTTCAATCAGTTGGATGATATGATAACCAAACTGGGTTTCGATTACCTCTGATATCTCACCATCGCGGAGATTAAAAGCCGTAGCCTCAAATTCGGGAGCAAACTCTCCTCGTCCGGTAAAGCCCAACTCTCCACCCTTCTTGGCCGATCCCGGGTCTTCAGAATAAAGGATTGCCATGGTTGAGAAGCTGCTCTCTCCTTCAAGAATGCGTTTCCTGATTTCGTACAATTGGTTCTTAACCGCCAGTTTTTGGTCAATACTGACCGGAGGACGCTTCACAATCTGCATGATTTCATATTCCGTGCCCACCATGGGGAGGCTGTCAACAGGCAGGCTGCGATAAAATGCCTTTACCTCGGCAGGTGTGACCACAACACCCTCGAGAATCCCTGCTCTTACCTTATCCTGCAAGCTCTTTTCCTTGACAAGGCGGCGTAACTCATCCTTGATTTCCGGCATGGTCTTATTGAAGTATGACTCCAGCTTTTCCTGGGAGCCTGCACGCCCGATCAACTCACTGATACGACGGTTCAACTCCATGTCCACTTCGTTATCGGAAATCGTCAAGCTATCCATCTCCGCCTGATTCAGCATCAACTTTTGGAACAGCAGTTCCTCAAGAATGGCACAACGCATGGCCGAGCCGCTTCCTTCAATGTTTCCCTGCATGCGATATTGCATGTATTGGCTCTCCACATCCGACTGCAGAATGATGTTCTTCCCCACCACGGCAACCACTTTATCGACCACCTGTGTTTTCGGCTCTTGTGCCGAGACGGCAGTTGCCAAAAGGCTTGCGACAAAAAACAGCAAAAATCTTTTCTCCATGATAACAACATTAATAAATTGCAAAAACTTTTTCTTTTTCCGCTCTTTCATACAATTCGACGTTCATCCGCTGCAGCAGTTCCTTTTGCCTTTTCAGCAGGATGATACTCTTGATGTGATCGCTTTCAATCTCAAGAGGCGATACGCTTTTTTCCATCAAATAATCCTCAAAACGAACCAGATATAGCAGGTTGTCTTTCTCGAATGAAACAAAACGGTTTCTCTTCAGGAAACTTTCCGCATTGTAGATCTCAATGGGGACTGTTGAAAGCAGGTCTTCGAGCCGGATCCACTCATCCACATCCAGAAAACTCGATACGGCATATTCCTCCACAAGTTCGTTCAGCTGTGACATGATCAAGGTATCGCGTTGACTCATCACCTTTTTGAATTCCTTCTCATGCTTGCAGTCCTCGTCCAATACGACATACGCCGCTTTTACCATAGTCGCCCTCAGCTGGAAATTCTCCTTGTGGTCATTATAATAGGCGGCAATCTCCTCATCGCTGACAACGGTATCCAGATACTGTTCTATCATCTGGGTCTCGTATGCATAAATGGTCAAGGAATTGCGATAATCCTGTAACTGCTTAGAGAAATCCAGTTGTTCGGGAGGGAGATTGATCTCAGCCTGATGAATCAACAGTTGGGTATGAATCCAATTGTCGATGAAGGCATTGACTCGGGACAGACTGTCCATTTTGCCGGCATCGGCTGGAACCACACCTTCAAGGTCCTCGGCATACAGCTTATTGCCATAACACTCTGCCACCACAATGCGGTCCGATTTCATCAAATAATCGCGACAACTTGCGGCTGACAACAGCAATATGACCGATAAAACAAAGCCGGTTATTCTCATTGATAAAGCGCTCTGACTTTTTCAAGGACTTTTTCGTTAACAACGACCGGATACTTTTTACGAAGCGACTCCAACCATTTTTCCTCCAGTTCCAGCTGATAGTCGGAGGTTACCACGCCCTTGGCTTCACGAAGGGTCTTGGGCTCGGGTTGACGCACCTCGATGATATTGACAATCACCGTGGAATTATCCACCGTCGAAGGTATTTCCTTCATCACGCCAGCCTTCCATTCGGTCTCATCCACAAACTGGTTGTCGCCTCTTTGGAAGAACCCATTGCGGACGCGAACAAACTTGACCGTATCACGGGCCACGGTGGTTCTCAAACTGTCAAACGGAACGCCGTCGGCAAGGTATTTTCTGACCTTGGGCAACGATTCAGGACGGTCAACCGTGATGATGCAAGCCTTCACCCTATCGCCCCAAAGATAATCGTTGGCATGACGGGCATAGAAGTCTTGAAGGCCAGCCGTATCTGTTACTGCCTTATTCCAAACCTCCTTGTTCATCAAATCGAACAAAAGGATGCCGTCGTTGTATTCTTTAACCAACGACTTGAACTCAGGGTATCTTTCTTCCAGATGCTCATCGGCATAGTCCATGATCCTTTGTTTTTGGAACGCTTCAAAAAGCTGGTATGCGTATGTCTGGGCAGTGATAAACTTTTGAGGAGTCTGTTTGGCTTTGATGTACTCCACAAAATCACCGACTGTGTTGTTCGACTTCCCGATACTGAAAAGCATGGCGTTCATGTCGGCTTCCTGTGACGGGACGAACGAGCCCCTCAAAATGGTGCTGTCAACAGTAGCCATGAATTCAACAAGGTTCTTTTCGTTGGACTTATAGCCATACTCTTTCTTGATCTGTTGCATCACGACTTCTTCTGACTTCTTGGAGCGCATATCCTTCTCAACGCGTTCGGCAATGGCCTGCTTTTCCTTCTCAAAACTACCCACCTTAGAGGCACCGATAAACTTGATGATGTGGTATCCGTAGTTCGTACGCACCGGTTTGGAGATTTCTCCCGGCTGCATCTGTTTCAATGTCTCAACAAATTCAGGCACAATACGACTTACCGAGAAGGGGCTCAGTGTACCATTGCGAGTTGCCGAGCCGCGATCGTCAGAATACTTGACCACTTCTTCATTCCAGTTCTTTCCATTTTGTGCCATCAATTCATTATAGATATTATCCGCCTTGGTTTTCATGCTTTTCACATCCTCATCGGTAGCATCGGGAGGAAGTTGAAGGAAGATATGAGCGGCGTTGATGACACCCATGGCATCCGTAATGCTATTGACCTTGATGACATGGTAACCGAAATCACTGCGAATCGGCATGGATATCTCACCTTCTTTGGTGTTGTAGGCTCCGGTTTCAAAAGGATAAACCATATCGAACACGGTAAAATAGCCTAAATCGCCATGGTTCCCAGGACGGGCAGGCGCATTCTCCGTGGCTTTTCGGTCACGTGCGGAAGGATCTTGGGAATAGGCATCGGCCAAAGCGGCAAAATCCTCACCTTTCACCGCCCTTTTCCTAATATCCAAGGCCTTGTTGTAGGCTTTCAAGGTGTCAGCGGGCAAGGCATGACTGTCACAGGTGATGAGGATATGGGAAGCACGGATGTCTTTGAGTTTTCTCTGATAGGCTTCCTCAACAAGTTCCTCGCTGACATCGTCGTTGGTAAAATACGGCTTTGCCAACTGCTTGCGATATCCATCCAATTCCTTCTTGAACTTCGCATTGGTGTCAAGCTTCATCTCATAAGCTTCCATGACCTTCATGCGGAAATTCACGAAAAGGTCAAGATACTCGTCAACAGACTTTTTCTCGATGACATCGCTTTTCATGTTGTTCTTGTTATAGACATCGGTGAACTCCTTCACGGTGACCTTTTCATTACCAATGGTCATGAGCACCTTCTTGTCGAGTTTTGATTGTGCCGAGGCACCAAGGAAAGCAACAACAAAAACCGCTGCGACAACTAATCTTATGCTTTTAATCCCTTTCATCGCTATTTTGAAAAATTATTGGTTCTTTATGATCTCTTACTGTAATTGGGGGCTTCCTGTGTGATGGTGACATCATGGGGATGGCTTTCGAGAATACCCGAGCTGGTGATGCGGATGAACTTGGCTTTTTTGAGCTCATCGATGGTATGCGATCCCGTGTAGCCCATGCCGGAACGGAGGCCGCCAACCATTTGATACACCACTTCCGACAGCGATCCCTTGTAAGGAACCCGTCCAGCAATGCCTTCTGGCACCAATTTCTTGATGTCGTCTTCCATATCTTGGAAATAACGGTCTTTCGACCCCGCCTGCATGGCCTCGAGCGAGCCCATTCCACGATAGGTCTTGAACTTACGGCCCTCGTAGATGATGGTGTCACCTGGCGACTCATCGACACCGGCAAAGAGGGAGCCTGCCATGATGGATGAAGCGCCAGCCGCCAACGCTTTCACGATGTCGCCCGTGTAACGGATGCCACCGTCGGCGATGATCGGCACATCGGAGCCCTCCAAAGCCTTGGCTACATTGAGCACGGCCGTCAACTGGGGAACGCCGATACCTGCCACGACGCGGGTAGTGCAGATGGAGCCGGGACCTATGCCGACCTTGACGGCATCGGCACCCGCTTCCACCAAGGCGAGAGCAGCCTCGCCCGTGGCGATGTTGCCTGCCACGATGTCAATGTTCGGATAACGCTCACGCAAAGCCTTGACCATATCGATCACACCTTGTGAATGGCCGTGGGCGGTATCTACCACAAGGGCGTCAACACCAGCTTCCACAAGGGCGTCGGCACGCTCCATGGTGTTGGCTGTGATACCCACCGCAGCAGCAACGCGAAGACGTCCACGACTATCCTTGCAGGCGTTGGGACGTGCCTTCACCTTGATGATGTCCTTGTAGGTGATTAGGCCAAGAAGATGGTTGTCCTTGTCAACAACAGGCAACTTCTCGATCTTGTATTGTTGAAGGATGTCGGCAGCTTTCTCAAACGATACTTCCGTAGTGGTAATCAGGTTTTCGCTCGTCATCACCTCGCTGATGGGACGGTCCAGTCCACGCTCAAAGCGGAGGTCGCGGTTGGTGACGATGCCCTTCAAACAGTTGTGGCTGTCGATCACTGGGATGCCGCCGATATGGTACTCACTCATCAAGTTGAGGGCATCCCTTACCTTAGCGTCTACGTGGATGGTGATCGGATCGGTAATCATGCCGTTTTCGGCACGTTTTACCTTACGAACCTCAGCAGCCTGCTTGCCGATGGTCATGTTCTTGTGTAACACACCGATGCCACCCTCCTGTGCAATGGCAATAGCCATGCGGGATTCCGTCACCGTATCCATTCCTGCCGACACGATGGGCACATTCAGTTGGATGTTTCGGGTGAATTTGGTTTTCAGGCTGGTTTCGCGAGGAAGAACGTTACTATAGGAAGGGACCAAGAGTACATCGTCATAGGTCAAACCTTCGCCAACAAATTTATCGTTATCGTATGACATAAGCTATAATTGTAATTAATCTGCAAAGATATGAAAAAAAATCAATTCACAACAATCTTCCTGTTGAGTTCAACCCCGTCTTCATCCACGCAACGCAAATTATACGAACCTTTCTCCACATCGATCGGCATCTGATGATTCAAGCGTGTTTGTCCGATATAGACATCGTTCAAAGTCCAAAAGATGGTTTTCTTGGGGTCGCGATGCGCGATTTCGAAGATGACCTGTTGCCGGTCGCCCTTGATGCCGATAGGGATGGTGACACGGGCATCCGACTTGGGATAGATGAAGGCCATGATGTCGTCGGGATGCGCGGAGGCGCAGCTGGGATACAGGGCTGGAAGCGGCCTGTACCTGGCTGAATGGCGCTTGTAGAACCATTCAAGGACAGGAGGAAGCACAAAGTAGTTCTCATAGCAACGCTGGTCAACGGGATAGCAGTCGGGCAACACCTGATACTGCCGGGTGGCATCCAGGAACACCTTCTGGTGATAGGGACAAACGCCTGTCTTGATCTCCACGTTGGGCATCATCACCTTCTTGACGTTGTTGCAAATATCCGAGTTGGGGTAACCCGATTCGGCGCACACTTCCACCTCAATAGCCGTTGCCGTGGCGGCAGGATAGGTATAGCTGTCCTTCAACACGCCTGCCACATCGAACAGCAAAGGAGCAGCGGCGCCCACACCCGTCAAGCCGGGACGTCCCTCTCCATCGGCATTGCCAACCCAAACACCTATAACATAACGGTCGGTCAACCCAATGGCCCAAGCATCGCGGAAGCCGAAACTGGTGCCCGTCTTCCAGGCCACCTGCTTCGATGAAGAGAAGCCGCTCCAGCCAATCTGGCTGCTCGGACGGGTCAATCCCTTCATCACATCGAAGGTAATGGCGATGGCATCGGCAGAAAACGGCGATGTCTCATCGGAAACCTGCTCATTGAACTTCTCGTTTACCGAGGCGGCAAGTTTCCTGCCCATTTTGCCGTAGGCATTTACCAAGTCGAACAGCGAAGCCTCCGCCCCACCCACAATCAACGACAGCCCATAATGGTCGCTGTCGTAAACAATGCCGGAGATGTCCAAACGCTTCAACAGGGAATGGAAGCGTTGGTGTCCATACTCCTTGAGCAGATACACGAAAGGCGCGTTCAACGAATGTTGCAATGCCTCATTGGCTGGTACCACACCCCAATACTGGCCTGAATAGTTCTTGGGCGTGAAACCCGAGAGACTCATCGGCACATCGGGAAGTAGCATGGTGGGCAACAAGGTGCCTTCATCCAGCATGGCGGCAAATAGAAAAGGCTTCAGGATGCTTCCAGTGGAACGTTGCGCCTTAACCATATCAACCATGGCGGCATCTTTGGCATTGGCGTTGTTACCCACATAAGCCACCACCTCGTCGTTGAGGTAGTCGATGACATAAACCGCAGCATTTTCAATCTGGTTTTCCGAGTTGGCCTGATGGTGCCTTTCCATGATTTCCGTCACGTTGCGTTGCAGGCCATAGTCCAATTCGGAATGAATCTGTTCGCCCTTGTGCTTCTTCTCTTGGTCCATAAGGTAATGATAAGCCAACATGGGCATCTCGAAAGGCTTGTCGGGCAAGCTCTCCATCAACGCCAATTCACAGTCTTCCTTGCTCAGTTTCGGGACCCCAAACCGTTTAGGGCAACGGACTGTCGAAGTCGTCAAACGCGACAGCAACGCATTACGTTTGTCAAGCAATCGTTCCCTTGACCGTCCAGGGTGGATCATCGCAGGCGAGTTGGGAAGCACAGCGAGCAGGGCGGCCTCGCTCCAAGTAAGCCTGTCGGGAGTAGTATGGAAATAGCGCCACGCCGCCGCGTCGATACCTACCACATTACCGCCAAATGGCGCATGGGCGGCATACATGTCAAGGATGGACTTCTTGGAATAGCGCATCTCCAATCGCACGGCCAACACAACCTCAAGGGCTTTCTCCCAATAGGTCCTCGGCTTGTTCTTTCTCGCCAAACGTACCACTTGCATCGAAATGGTGCTACCGCCCCTTACCACCTTCCCCGCCTTGGCATTTTCAACCATGGCTTGGATGAAGGCAACGGGGTTGAAGCCTGCATGACGGAAAAACTGCTGGTCCTCGTATTCGAGCACGCAGGCAATGTACTTTTCCGAATAGCTGTTGGTGGCCGGGAACCGCCATTGGCCGTCGTCGGCAATGCGGGCTCCCAGCAATTCACCGTCCCTGGCCTTCAACACCGTGGAATAGGGATCGTCGAACCTCGGGACGGGGATGCATAGAAAAAGAAGGAACAGGCCTGCGATAATCAGGCCTGTTCTAGTAACCACGCGATACCTGGTCATTTGACCACGACCGGACGAGCCGGCACCTGGTAATAAATGTCGTTGTTATACATGTCCTCGCAGCGCACTGCAGGCAACATGAACGATCCTTCATAGGTGGCATTCAGCTTGAGTCTGAAGGTCGCCTTAGAATGTGCATAGAGGTCAAAGAAGTAGTAAGCTCTGTCGTCGCGGATATCCGTATGCTTGGCATCTGACGATAACCCAGCACCCTCTTCAGCTACGCGTTCGTTGACGATTTCCCAACCCGAAGCCAAATAGTACGACAAGGCAAGTTCTGTCACACGATAGTCGCTCGGATTCTCCACAGTGATCTCCACTATGAAGTCGGTGCCCATCGGCAGGGAGGCAGGATTGAGAGCGGCACCCTTCTTGTCGAAGTATTCCACCTTCATCTTGATGAAGTTGCCACTCTCGGCCGTCTCGTATTCAGCCACGGCCGTCTTAGCAAAGACCTTGGCCGTCAGCTTCTGGTCGGAGTTGTTGGTGATCTCCACCTTGTTGTCGCCCACCTTCGGGGTGATGGCGAATCCCGTTGAACCCATGTTGGTGCTCAAAGTTCGGGCCTCACCGTTGACCTTCACGGAAGCGGAGATCGGCGAATTGGTGGCACCCACTTTTTCAGCGTATTTGCCCAAGACGAACAGGGCGAAGGCGGTGGATTGGGTATCGAGCCAACGGCCGCTGTTCAAGACCTCGCAAAGGTCGTTGACATGGCCTTGGATCGACTTCTCATCCTTACTGCAGAGCATCTCCGAATAGGTCAGGAAGGCCAGGTCGCGGGTAGCTGAGCCGAAGGACGAGATGTAATCCGACATCCTCTCGGTGTTGGCGTTGTCAGGCCAGAACTGCGCCACCATGTTTTTCTTGCCCACTTGGGCATAGGTGGCTGCGGTCAGCACCGACGACAGGCTGTAGTTCATCTTCAGTTCCTTGAAGCGGTTGAGTGCACCCATCTCCGGCTTGCCGCCGAGGGCCAGCACAAAGAGGCGGTAGGCTTGGATGGTCTCGCCTTGCTTGAAGTCGGGATTCATCTTCCACAACTTGGCGACATCGGCCTGATGAGCCATCATGCCATCGAGCAGATAAGCCGGTACATCAAAGCCTTGGTTCTTGGCTTCCACAAGGAAGTGCAGGGCATAGATCTCCGTCCAAGGATCCACGTAGGTGCCGCCGACCCAGTTGGTGAGCGAGAAGTCGGACTTCTGGTACGACTTCAGGCTGGCGATGCCGTTCTGGATGGCGTCGCGAGTCTTGTTCTCAGCCTCCTCCGTCTGCTGGATGAAGTGGTTGATGTACAGTTGTGGGAAGGCAGCCGAAACCACTTGTTCAAGGCAGCCGTAAGGATAGGTGGTAAGGTAGTCGAGACGGCTGTAGAGATCCACTGGGATGAGAGAGGCCACCGTGACGTTGCCTTCCTGCGTTCCCGCCAAGCCTTGGATGTCGAAGTTCATCACCTCGGTAGCCTTGGGAGCAATCTCCTTCGAATAGGTCATGCGCTTCTCGGAGTAAGGCATGCGAATCGGAATCTCCGTCGTGGTCTGGGCTTCGTAGCCGCTGCCCGAGACCTTGACATCCATGACGGCGTTGCCTAAGGTTTCAGGCACCTTGACCTTCATCACCACCATGGCCTCGCCGTTATTGTCAACCTTCACCGAAGTCGGGGTCTCGCCAATGACGTTGAGGTTCTTGTTATTCACAGTGACAGTGAGGTCTTTGCCCTTCATGGTAGGAGCTAAGACTTGCACTTTGAGGTTCATCTCATCGCCAGGGGCAGTGACGCGCGGTGCTGAAGGATAGAGCGTGATCGGGTCGATGACTTTCATCTCCTTCTCGGCAGCGCCGAATGACTTGCCTTGACCCTTGGCCACCACCATGAAGCGGAGCGCGCCGGAGCATTGAGGCACCTCGAATTCGTGGGTGTTGACCGAGCCCTTTCCAGCCTTGAGCTCGAAAGGTCCCAAGGTTACGGCATAGGCCTTAAAGCGCTTGTCGAGAGTGACTTCCTGGTTGATGAATCCGTCGCCGCCGATGGCATAAACCGTTCCAAGTTCGCCCGAGAAGGCATCGATGACATACCTGTAGTTATCCCAGGTGCGGACCTTGAGCGACTGTTTCGCGTTGAAGTAGTCGTACGGATTCGGGGTCTTATAGTTGGTCAGGCCGAGGATGCCCTCGTCAACGATGGCTAGGGTGTATGTCATCGCTTTGGCGTTCTCTTCCGACACGGTCACCTGGATCTTCTTCTTAGTGTTGGAGTTGTCAGGAACGTTGAGCACTGGCTTCAGTTGCAAGTTGCTGTCCTCCACCTTCACTGGGACGACGCCATACATGCGCAGCGGCATGTCGTTGCCGGCGTTGCGCGGCTGGAGCAGCGACACATAGACATAGACGTTCGGGATCATCTCCTCGGTAGCCTTGAACTCCACCTTGCCTTCTGTACCCAGGTTGTCGAGCACTATGCTTTGGAGAATCCTGTCGTTGGACTCAACGGTGACGAGCGCCCTTGCCTTCTCGTTCGACGGGAAGTTCACGATGATGTTCTCTCCCACCTTGTAGTTGTCCTTGGTGCTGCTCATCGACAGCTGCATCGGTGCATCGGAGCTACCTGTGGAGTGGATGGTGGCATAGTCCCAGTCGAACCGCATCACCTTCGCAAAGGTGTTACCACCAGTCTGGTCATTGATCACAAGCAGATACAGACCCCATTTCTCTTTCGGGATATTGATCTGAAGTTCTGTCTTGCCGTTGTTGCAGGTCAGGACACCGTTCATCTCAGGATGTTTGTAGGTTCCCCTGATGTATTTCTGGAGGGTGTAGGCATCCTCGCTTGACCACCACCAATAGCCATCGAGCTTATACAGCTGGAATTCCAATGCGATGGTTGACTTGGCCAGTTCGCCGTTTTCCTTGACTACGGCGATGGGGAACTTCCAATTGCGGTTCGTGAAGTAATAACTGCCATACTTGGACTCGGTGGCAGGCATCTCAACGCCGACGTATCTTTCATACGGTGACAGCTTGCCGGTAGAGCTGGCAATGCTGAAATCGCCACTCGGTTCAAACACCTTCGTCACGAAGGTCGCGTTGATCATCTGGTTCGAGGAGAGGTCTTTCAATGGGTTGAAACCGACGGTGGCGTTACCCTGACCGTCGAGCGGTCCGCTGAACAGCGACATCTCGTCGGAATAGAAGTTCTCCGAATCGTTGCCGAAGGTATAGGTCGGGAAGTTCTTGAAAGAAGTCTGGCCTTGGCGCACCTTCACATCAATCTCAGCCTTGAGGCCGGATGCGATGAGGCCATTGAGCCACTTGGCGTTCAATTTGGCGCTGCTTGGGTCGGAAAGACTGATGACTTCGGGTGTCTCAAACTTGATTTCCAGACGGTTCGGCTTCACGGTTTCCACTCTCAGATACTTGTTGATGACACTGTTGCCCACCTTGAAGCTGGCCCTCCACAAGCCCGTCTCATCGTTGGGGCTGGTTTGGACACTATAGGTGTAGATGCCTCCGACGGGGCTGTTGTTGGACAGCCGTGAATAGAGGCGGTTGGAGGCGTCATAGATTTCCATGACCACCGGATAGTCGGCAGGCAGCTTGGAATCTAGGTCGGAAAGCATCAGGTTGAGCTGCAGCTCGTCGCCCGGGCGCCACACACCGCGGTTGGTATAGGCAAAGGCAGCCACGCCCTTTTCGATGGTCTCGCCTCCGATGTCGAACTTGCTGTACGACAAGGCTTCTCCATTGTTTGTCTTGATGTATGACTGGCCACCCTTCTTGTCTTTGGCGACGATGAAGGAAGGACGGTTGGCACAAGTCAGATGTGCATGTCCCTTGCCGTCGGTACGGCCCGTGGCAATCAGTTGGCGCTGGTAGTTGTAGGCGCTGACTTCCGTTCCTGCAACCGGCTTGGCATCGGAGATCTGGAAGACAAACACATCGATGGCGTCGTCGGCACCCATCTTCGCGGTAACGGCGAGGTCGGTAACCAGGATGTTCTTCTTTTCCTCCACATAATTATAATAGGTGGCGGACAGCGGGTCGTCCCAACTGCCATCGTAATCCTCCCTCTTGAAATCGTAGGACTGCCCATCCCAGTACTTGGCCTCCAGTGCCTCGTCCTCGAGGGTGAGCTTCTTGGATTCTTCGGTAGCGAAGGCATAGTCGGCCGGGCCAAAGTCAAGGATGAGTTGGTACATGTCGCCCGCTTTCACATCGACATAGTCGGAAAGCACAATGGGGAAGGTTTTCCATTGTGTCGGATCCGGATTGTCGAGGGCGATGTTGACTTTCTTCACCAAACGACCCACTTTCCTGATGCCGTATTCGTCGTCGAAATCATTATCTTGGATAAATGACAGGACATTGTCGTCAAAAACACGAACCACACGAAGTACCACTGAATTCAGGCAAATGGCATCGAAATAAACGACAGCTTCGCCCACCTCGGGAACGATCACGCCCTTTTCGGTCCATTTCACTTTCGGCTTCAGGTCGGTAAGGTCGAAGGTAAAGGTCTGGGTATTCTTCAGCGAATTGCCTTCAACATCCTTGATGCCCCCACGAACCTTGAGTTCGACGTTTCTCAGGTCATAGCTTGACACATTCGACCTATCGAAATAGAACACAATCTTGTTTCCTACGATCTCGGTACGGAAGCCCATTTGCGGTTTGACCTCCACAAAGCCGTCGATATTGGTTTGTTTGACCGGCTGGCTGAAGAAGACCGTAGCAGCGTTGTTTTCCTTGTCAACCTTGACGTCCACGGCCTTGAACTCGTTCTTGGCCAGGACTTGCAAATCGCGGCTGACCTTAGACTTCGACTTCAACGGTTTGCCATCGAGCACCATCTCAATGGTGGCGTCCGCATTCCCTCTTTTGATGTTGTTCAACTGGAAGCTGTACCTCCTGTCGCCAAGATAGGTGGATGACACTTCATATTTTTTCACAAAGTCGGAAGGGAAGATTTTCAATGCTTCTTCTTCGTCGATAGGTTGGGTGAAGAAGACTTTTACGTCATATTGAACCTGATCAGCGGTGTAATTGGGTTCAACATCAATCAAGCTGAAGTTTTGTACCTGTCCTTTGGCAGCCTGTTGATTTTCCTGATTGCATGAGGCCAATGCACCAAGAAGAAGGACTCCCATGAAAAGCACAAAAACACGGGGCAGTTTCAATGTTTTCATTGTAGTATAATTAATTGTTATTGTATTTTTTATGGATTCTTGATGAACCGAAGGTTCATTGTTACAAAAATAATGAAAAACTCTTCCGTTTGGAAGAGTTTTTTTTGCTTTTTGGAAAAAAAAGTTGCGAATCGCCTGATTCTTACGCGTCGATGTTGGCGTAAGTGGCGTTCTGTTCAATGAACTCGCGGCGTGGAGCCACATCGTCGCCCATCAGCATGGAGAAGATATGGTCGGCTTCCATGGCGTTCTCGATCGTCACCTGGCGCAAAGTGCGGTTGGCAGGATCCATGGTGGTTTCCCAAAGCTGTTCAGGGTTCATCTCACCAAGACCTTTATAACGCTGGACGTCATAACCGCCCACGGTGCCGTTCTTGGTAAGCTCGGCGTAGGCTTTGATGCGTTCGTCGTCGGTCCAGCAATAGCAAATCGGTTTCACACCGCGCTTGATCAGATAAAGGGGCGGCGTGGCGCAATACACATATCCTTTCTCAATCAGTTCACGCATGTAGCGGAAGAAGAAGGTCAGGATCAAAGTGGTGATGTGGCTGCCGTCCACATCGGCATCGGTCATGATGATGACCTTGTGGTAGCGCAGCTTGTCGAGGTTCAGGGCCATGGAGTCCTCTTCGGTGCCGATGGAGACGCCAAGGGCGGTGTAGATGTTGCGGATTTCCTCACTCTCAAAAGCACGGTGTTGCATGGCTTTCTCGACATTCAGGATCTTACCGCGAAGCGGCAGGATGGCTTGGAAAGTACGGTCACGGCCTTGCTTGGCGGAGCCGCCTGCAGAATCGCCCTCCACGAGGTAAAGCTCGGTCTTGGCAGGATCGCGTTCAGAGCAGTCGGCCAGCTTGCCCGGCATACTGAAGCTGGAGAGTACACCCTTGCGTTGCACTTTCTCACGGGCGCTTCGTGCAGCTTGACGGGCCTGGGCGGCGAGCACCACCTTGTCGAAAATCAACTTGGCTTCCTTTGGATGCTCCTCCAGATAGGCCGACAGTTGCTGGCCCACAATGGAGTTGACGATACCCATCACCTCGTCGTTGCCGAGTTTGGTCTTGGTCTGGCCTTCAAACTGCGGTTCCGGCACCTTCACGGAAATCACTGCTGTCAAACCTTCACGGAAGTCGTCAGGCGTGATTTTCACCTTCTGTTTCTCAAACTTCTCCAACAGGCCGTTCTTCTCCGCGTAGGTGTTGAACGAACGGGTCAAGCCCGAACGGAAGCCTTGCAGGTGGGTACCGCCTTCGATGGTGTTGATGTTGTTGACATATGAATGCAGGTTTTCGGAATATTCCGCATTGTATTCAAGCGCGATCTCAACGGGCACGTTGTTGCGCTCGCCGGAGATGTAAATCGGTTCGGGAAGGAGTTTCACACGGTTGGCATCGAGGTAGCCGATGAAGTCGGTCAAGCCGTTTTCCGAGTAGAAGGTATCGGATCGGAATGTGCCATCCTCAAGCTTGGCGCGCTTGTCGGTCAGCACGATGGTGATGCCGTGGTTAAGATAGGCCAGCTCGCGCATACGGTTGGCCAATGTGTCATAGTCATAATCCGTGTGGAGGAAGATGCTACTGTCGGGTTGGAAGGTGATACGGGTGCCGTTCATGGTTGACTCACCCACCACTTTCACGTCATAGAGGGGCTTGCCACAAGCATATTCCTGGCGGAACACCTTGCCCTCACGATAGACCTCGGCGGTCATGTGGGTTGACAAGGCATTGACGCAGCTGACGCCCACGCCGTGCAAACCGCCGGAGACCTTGTAGGAGCCCTTGTCGAACTTGCCGCCGGCATGGAGCACCGTCATGACGACCTCCAAGGCCGAGCGCTTCTCCTTCTCGTGCATACCCGTAGGAATACCACGTCCGTTATCCAACACGCTGATGGCGTTGCCCTCCAAAATATCTACAGTGATTCTATCGCAATATCCAGCCATGGCCTCGTCGATGGAGTTGTCAACCACCTCATAGACCAAATGGTGCAAGCCGCGGAAATGGACGTCGCCAATGTACATGGCCGGGCGTTTACGAACCGCCTCAAGGCCCTCCAACACTTGAATCTTATTGGCACCGTATTCTTCGCTTGCTAATTCTCTTTTTTCTTCTTCAGTCATTGTAATACCTATATAATTTTTATTGAGCAAATTTTGAAGGAGCAAAGATAAGCAATTTTAGCGAATGTTCGCCAAAAAAGTTGAAAATTTTGTTTTTTGTTAAAAATGTCTTAAAAGGCAGAAAAAAGGCGAAAAAATCAAAAGCCCTTAAAAGGTCATTTTCAATCCGGCAAAGAACTCGATACCCGTTACAGGATAGTCATAATAGAGTTGGTACTTCTGGTTGAGCAGGTTGTCGGCCTTGACAAACACGCCCAATTGATCGTTGACACGATAGTCAGCACCAAGGCCAAGATCGAAGACATCTTTCATCTTCACTGCGTCATACCGAGGAGGATACTTGGCCATCCAAGATGGACCGTCATTGAACACCTTGGCATAACGTTCTCCCTGATAGAGGAAGGTACTGTTAAAGGCCAATTTCTCATTGACATCGTAAGTCAGCTTCAATTTGCCTTCAATTGCCGGGCGATACCATGCGTATTCCTCTTCAGTCGGATTCCAGCTGTTGTAAGAGAAGCCCAAATCAGCAGCAAAACCGCCGCGAAGTTTCAATCGCATATCGGCAAGCACACTCACCTGCTGGGTCTCGTCATACACCAGATCGAATGCGTTATAGATGGGCTTGCCGCCTGGGAATGGCATGGCGTTTACAAGATAACTGCTGACATACAATGGATCGTTATCCGTATGACGGTAACGGACGCCCAAGTGCATGTCAACCACCTCGGCAATATTGGTCCGAACGCCACCGTCGAAACCGAGTTTGACGTTTTGGGCAAGCATGGTGAGGTCGCTCCCGACAAAGGGATTCTCGCTAATAACATCGCTGTAGGTCAGCAGTTTCCTACCGCCGTTCAAGCCTGCGTAAAACTCCAGCTTCTTGTTCAGCACATACAAACTTCCGCTGATGTCGGGGCGCACCGCCAAAAGCTTATCCTTGTTCTGAACGCGATTCACACCATCCAGACGCACGCCCAAATGAAGCTTGTAGAATTCATCGCTCATCTCAAAGTATGGATTGGCTTTCATCAAGTACAAATCGCTCCTATTAGCCACAGGCATCATGGTTTGATCGAGATGGCTCGAGTCGAAATATTCATATTGGAAAGCCAAATCCATTCCGATTTTTTGAGGATAACTCTTGTTACCCCACCAGTTCTGGGTGTAGCCGAAACCGTATTCCGCACCCACGAAATGCTCTTTCGCATAGGTGTTGTCGAAGGTGTGATGATAATCCACATTGGCCCGATGGATCGTTTCGCCGGAACGGGTGGAAGTGGTTGCCAAGCCAAAATGACCACCAATGGTATTATAGGTTTGGCGCGGGCAATATTGCTCAATTTGGGCATCCGTCAACGGCGTATTAGTCAGATTAACGCCATAATAATGGTACATATCGTTCTTGTAATACACGCCGCCACCCAGTTGAACATTCTTGTATTTGCTACTGGTAAGGCCAATATCAAAAGCGTTGTTCATGAAGCTTGAGGGGGCGTAGTCCTTGATGTCGAGCCATGAGGAGAAATGCTTGATTCCCACACCCAGGCCCAGGTTCTTGGTGAGTTTGGAGTTGTGCTTATAAAGAAACACCGGCGAGATGCGCGATCCCATGCCGGCCATCAGGAAGTTCTTCGCGACCTCCTCGCCCAAGCCTTTCCCTCCCCTGTAGTTCAACGGGCTGAGCTTATCCAGATTCAACCGAAAACGATGATCGACGTCAAGCACCTTCACTTGCGTCTCAGGCATGGTGAACGACTGCTCGGGCGTCTCGGGCTTCATCAGGATCTTGTCCACCTTGTTGACCGTCGGACGGTAGGTGCCCTCTATGGTGACTTCCTCGTTATGCTGGGCAAACAGCCCAAAACTCATGGAAAGAGCGAGAATCAGAAAAATATGTTTGATGCGCATGGTATGCATTTTTTATCCTGTTATTTATTCCTTAATGTGATCCAGTCTGTGTTGTGCCTCGTTTTTCAGCTCTTGGATGGAACAGTTGTCGATGACGCTTCGGAGCGTCTCCTTGGCCTGGAATTCATTGTCCTTGGCCACATAGACGTCGGCCAGCAGGATGAACGACTTGGCCACCCAGTATTCGTGCGAAGCAAACTTGTCGGAGATGTCGAACACCTTGGTCTCCGCCTCATCGAGGTTGTTGGTCTTGAACGATGCCATGGCCGAGTAATAGGCACTCTCGGCGCCATACACCGACCTATCGGCCCTAACACTCTTGTCGAGCCAGGTCATGGCCGTCGCGTAGTTGCCTTTCATGACATATGACTTTCCAACGATATGGTTGATCTGGTTGACCTGTTCCGTGGTCAGATCCTTGGAGTTGCTCAGGCTCTCTCCCATCTCGATGGCTTTGTCGTAGTTCTCCATGAAGAAGTTGCTCTTCATGCCGCCTTCAAGTGCCTCGAGCTTACGCAGCGGTTCCTCGGTGATGCTGGCGAGGCGCCCGTAGTATTGTCCTGCCTTTTCATAGTTGGAATGGTCGTATTCGATACGGGCCAGCTTCAGCAAGGCGTTGTCGGTATAGTCGTTGAGCGGCTGGCTCACGATATAGTTCAGGTGCGACTTCACCTCCTCTTCCGTCCCTACTTTCTCAGCACATTCCGAAGCATAGTAGTGTGCCTTCAGGGCATAGGCTCCCCGCTGGAAATGGTCGAAGTAGTACTTCAAGGCCTTTTCGGCATCCTGATAGCGTCCTTCGAGGTAGAAGTTCTCGGCATTGGCAAAGGCCAGCGAGTCCTGCTGGGTTACTTGGATCTGACCCGAGCCTGACGACTCCACATAGCCGAAATAGGCATTCAGGTTGTTCTGCTCCATGTAGATGTTACGGATAATCGACATGGCCTCGCGCGACTCGTCGGTGTTGGGATAGGCCTGGACCAAGGTCTTGAGGTTGGTCAAGGCCTGGTCGTACTGGTTGTTGTTGTAATAGATCATGCCGACCTTCATCAAGGCCTGGCGGGTGTAGGACGAGCGAGGCCGCTCCTTGATCAAGCGGTTGAACGCCGCGATGGCGGAACGCTTGTCGCCATAGACCAGATGTGTGTTGCCAATCTCGAACAATGCCTTATCGTAATAATTGGTGCTCGGATAGGTCCTCATCATGTCGTCGAGCATGGCGATCTTCTTGTTAGCGTTGCCTTTGGCGCCATAGCACAATCCCTGCTGGAAGATGGCATAATCGGCATTGCGCTTGTTGATGCGTGTTGCCAGGTCATAGTAGTTGATGGCCTGGTCGTAGCTGCGGTCCACAAAGAAGCAGTCGCCAAGACGGATGTAGGCATCGCTCTTCAAGTCGGACTGGCGGTCGTCGCATCGCTGCACGAAGCTTCTGAAGTTCGCCACTGCTTCGTCGTAATCTGCTTTTTGGTAATTGATATAGCCCAAGCCGTAATCGGCCATGTTCAACAGCTCGGGGCTCGAGGAAACGCTGTTTTTGACCTGCTTGAAATAACGCTGTGCCGTGGAATAGTCTTGGGCGGCGTATGCCGATTCGGCCAGCCAGAAGGTAGCTTCGGCCTTTCTCCTACCCGTCTGGTTGCCTTTCAGAATCTTGGAGAAACACGACTGCGCCTTGTCGAATCGTTGGTTTTGGAAATGGTCCACACCCGTTGAGAACAGGAGCTCGTCGTAAGCGGCTCTCAACTCCGGTGACTTTTTGCGCATCTTCTCCAGGCGAGCCAAAGCTTGGTCGTTGTTTTTCGTATTGAGCAGCAGATACACGGCAAGTTCTTCCGCCTCTGCCTTCCGTTTCGACTTGGGTTGCTCCGCCACAAAGGCATCCAGCTGGGCAACGGCTTCGTTGAAAGGATCGGCACCGGGAGTCAAGCTCAAATAGGCATAGTTGAAAAGCGCATCTTCGCTAATCGTCTTGTCGAATCCAGCCGAATAGGCTGTGTAAAAGGCGTTGCGAGCGAATTTCGGCTGGTCGGTGTCGGCATAGCACGAAGCCAAGTAATAGGAGGCATATTGGCCCAAGGTGTCCTTGTCGCTGGCGACTTTCTGCAGGTCAGCGATGGCGCCCTTGAGGTTGTCGGTTTTCATCTTGCAGACACCCATCTGATAGCACACCTCACGGGGCATGTTGCGAACGGAGCCGCTTTTGGTGTAGTAGGTATAATACACAAGGGCATTGTCGTAATCTTTCTGCTGGAAATAAGCGTCCGCGACCATCAGGGCCATCTCACCTTGCCTGCTCTTGTCAGCGTTGCGCACCGCATCGGGACCGTCTGCCAACACGGCTTGGTAGTTGCCATGGCGGTAGTTGATCTGCATGATGTAGGCAGGCACCACTTTGGCATACACCGGCTGGTTGCGAAGCTGTTCGAAATAGCGAAGCGCCTCCAAGTCGTTGCCTTTCAAATATTGGATATAGGCATAGTAGTATTTTGCGTCTTGCTGGTATTTGCCTTCGTTCAAGGCGGCACCCTGAAGAATCGGCAAGGCCTTGTCCAACTCGTTCAGCTGGAAATAGGCATAACCCATGTTGAACTGCATCTGTTGGGCCTCGTTCTGGGTCAGCGAGGACGGTGAGGTCTGATTGTAAAGTGCCAAGGCATCTTGGTATTTCTTCCTTCCAAACAGCACGTTGGCATAGAGGAAGTTGGCATGCCGAGCCCAGGTGCTGCCCGGATTGTCGTTCACGAAAGCCATGATCTTGGCTTCGGCATCGCTTTGTCCGGAATAGAGGGCGCTGACCGCAACATAATACTGGGCGTCCACCGCCTTTTGAAGCTTTTTGTCCTCCACTGCATCCAAATACTTTGAAAACGACTCCAAGGCAGCGCCATATTCCTCATGCTGGAAAAGAATCAAACCTTGTTCGTAAAGGGCATTGGGATCATAGTTGGAGATATGCTTCTGGGCTGGCAATGAGTTGGTTGAGAACAACAGCAACAGCATTGCGGCAATATGTAAAAATCTCATTTTCATTTCACAAAAATTTGGTACGAAAATACTTATTATTCTTGAAAGAAAACGCTTGAATCCACAAAAAATTCTATGACGATTGAAAAAAGGCGATGAGAGTCGTAAGCGGGATTCTGTTCCCCTTTCGGGGCGACTGTCATTTCTCTAGGCCTGCGGTCACCCGCAGGCTCAAGCGCCCTACCCTGAGACGACGGACGAGCAGCCCGTTCGGCCGCCGAAACGGCCATTGCCTCTATACTTGGACTTGCAGCCCATAAGGTTTACCCCATCGGGATGTCGCCATCCGATGCGTGAGCTCTTACCTCACGTTTTCACCCTTACCTCTTGTGAGGCGGTAGTTTTCTGTGGCACTTGCTGTTGCCCTTGCGGGCACCTTCCCGTTAGGAAGTATGGTGCTCTGTGCTGTCCCGACTTTCCTCGCGCCGGCTTTCCCGACCCGCGACAGTCCCTCTCATCGCCGCGGCAAAAATAGGGAAAAAATGAAAATTGAAAGGTGAAAATTGAAAGGTGTTTCTTATTTTTGCGCTACATTTCAAAGCAATCATGAAAAAAACGACCCTTTTACTGTATTTCGCTCTCTGTTTTAGCTTCACATTCGGGCAAAACAAAGAGCTCCGGCATGTCATCGTCGTAATGGCCGAGCAATACGACGAGGTGGGCATGGCCCGCAAGACCCAATTCATGGACAAGACTCAACGGCGCGACTTTGTGATCGGCGACCACAAGGCTTTCTGCCAAGCTTCGCAGCAAGAAGTGCTGCAGTTTGTGGACGGTATGGCAAATGAGGTACAGGCCGTCAATCCTTTCTGGGCTATCAACGGCTTTGCTTGCATGGCCACCGACGAAGCCATCCACCAACTGGAGGCACGCCGCGATGTGGCCTATGTTTACCATGACGAGCTCCGTCGCATGCTTCCCGAGCTTGGCGAAACCCAACCCATCGAATCGAAAGAAATGGCTTGGCATGTGGAAAAGGTAAATGCGCCTGCTGTGTGGAACTACAACGGATCAACTGGCTACACTGGCAATGGCGTCATCGTGGCCATCCTCGACACTGGCGTGAATTACAATCACATTGACATCGTAAATAGCATGTGGGATGGAGGTCCAGAGTTTCCTCACCACGGCTATGATGTCGTCAACCATGACAACGACCCCATGGATGACTATATGCACGGCACACATTGTGCCGGCATAGTGGCTGGACAAGGTAATGCCGGCACTCAAACAGGTATCGCGCCAGGTGCCAAGATCATGGCGGTGAAAATCATGGATGAAACCGGCTATGGCGGCGACGCGCAGATTATCGAAGGCATTGAGTTTGCTCTGACTCATGACGCCGACATATTAAGTTGTTCTTTCGGCGACCCCGAGACAGGTGGCTACGCTCTTTATCGTCAGTTGTATGAGACTGTTTTGGATGCCGGAGTGGTGGCTGCGGTAGCCGCAGGCAACGTCGGCGACCAACAATACACCTATCCGAAACCTTTCAATGTCGAAGCACCCGGCAACTGTCCTCCACCTTG
The DNA here is from genome assembly GCA_017549805.1 of Bacteroidales bacterium. GTDB lineage: Bacteria > Bacteroidota > Bacteroidia > Bacteroidales > F082 > Limimorpha. The sequence continues at coordinate 46,469 of JAFYNJ010000015.1, read as the reverse complement.
GTTCCATCCCGACCAAACACTCCATGGAGGTCACACCGCCGTGGTATGTGTCGGTGCCACCGATGCCACCGATAAGCACAGCGGTTTCTCGTCAGTAGGGCCTGTGACTTGGGCTGAAGGCGCCAACATCGGCGAATACAGCGACTATCCCTACGAGGTCGGCAACCCCGACATGCCCGGTTTGATCCGTCCCGACATCTCGGCACCAGGTGCCAACATCACCTCACTTGGTTTTCCTGGCAACACCGCCTACGACACTCATGACGGCACCTCGATGGCAACACCCTGCGTTGCCGGTGTGATGGCCCTGCTCTTGGAAGCTGAACCCAACTTATGTCCCGCCGAGATTGATTCCATCATCGAACTTACCGCCACAAAGATCGGCAACTACAATAAAAACAATAGCACCGGATCAGGCCGCATCGACGCGTTGGCCGCCGTCAATGCCCTTTTCTACCACGGCCCCGCCAACCTTACCGCCGCTTTTGATGGAGAAAATGTTGACTTGAGCTGGGAAGCCCCTGCCACTGCCACCTCTTATGAGGTGTATCGCGACGGCTTGCGCATCGCCAACAACATTACCACAACAACCCATACCGACCATCTGAACTACGGAGGCAACTACACCTATTATGTGACGGCTGTCCTCGATAACGGACTCACCACCTTGCCTTCCAATTACGTTTTTGTCAGGAAGGATATCGAGATTGAAGCCGAGGTCATCAACAACCAGAGGGTGAACCTTTCATGGAACATGCCCAACAGCATCGTTGACGGCTTCGAGTCGGGTGATTTTTATCAGAACATGTGGTTTAATGATGCCTCCAGCCCTTGGATAACAACCACCAACAATCCTTATGAAGGCATGTATTGCGCCAAGTCAACCAACACTGGCATGTTTTCCTCCAGCAGCCTGACCTTGGGTGTCAATGTCCCTGTCACCTGCGTCATTAGTTATGAAGCTCGCATCAGTTGCTTTCCTCTCAATGGCGGTGGGTTCCTCATCGACAATATGCAGCAAGGCGAAACCATCAAGGACGAGGTACCCTGGACGCAATACTCGTTCACGCTTAGCCCCGGCAACCATCAACTTGAATGGAAGTATATCAACCAACTCTCTGAAGGCGACTACGAGAACGCTTTCTATATCGACGATATTACCGTTGGCAACCCCTTCAACGTGTATCGCGACAACTGCACGGGCAATGCGCCCGAATTGATTGCCACCGAGGTAGCCGAGGCACACTATGTGGACTATGGTTGGGATGCGCTTCCCATCGGCCAGTACAAATACGGCATCAGCAACGATGGCGGCGCAAACATCGCCTGGTCGGACTGCCTCGACAAGACCGTGATGGCCGTTGACGAAAACAAGGTGCCAGACGGCATCCAACGCATCAGCATCATCAACACCCTTGGACAGGTGGTTTACGAAGGCTTTACTGACACAGACAACTCCCTGTCGATTCTCGAGCGACTCCCGAAAGGTATCTATGTCGTCAATTTGCTAACCGACGACGGGATGGTCTCAAAGAAAGTTTGTAAATGACGCGAAGCGAGGTTTCCCTAAATAGTCCTCATGAAGGACAGCCTCGAAACCCATTTCCCGAGCCAATTGGAGCATCGCCTCTCCCATGGCTTCATTGATTTCGAACCAAACCGCCCCATCGGGATGCAGTTGGGGTTTGGCAAGTTTTAGTATCTGCCGGTAAAACAGCAACGGGTCGTCATCGGGAACAAAAAGCGCCGAATGCGGTTCATGTTCCAAGACGTTACGTTCCATGGCTGCCTTTTCGCTTTCTCGAATGTAAGGCGGGTTGCTCACCACCAAATCCACAGGATGCAGCCAACTTTCCGATTGGGGATGCAGTACATCGTCGCACACGAATTCCACCTGCACCTTATTGTATTCCGCATTGCGCGAAGCCGTAGCCAAGGCCTGTGCTGAGACGTCAAACGCCTTCACCTCGGCCAAAGGGAAACGCTTTGCCAAGGCCACGGCGATGCACCCCGACCCCGTGCCGATGTCCCATATCCTGATAGGTCTATCGTTCGGCAAAACCTCCGAGATCTTTTGCACCAACTCCTCCGTCTCGGGCCTTGGGATCAGCACCGACTCGTCCACATGGAGAAGCAGTCCGTCGAACCAAGCCCTGCCCGTGACATACTGCACGGGAACACCCTCCAGCAGCTGCTTGACGGCTTGTTCCAACTGGGCATACTGAAGCTCGTCGATACGCAGTTTCGGCTCCATCAACTGACGCTTTTGGTCGATATCAAAGAGGTCCTCCAGCAAGATGCGCATCAACTGCTCCGCCTCACGCTGTGTGAAACCTCTGCCCAGTTCCTCCGTAAAATGCCGTTTTGCCTTGTTCAGATTAAAACCAATCATCCTGCAAAAATACTTCTTTCTTCTGACTACTGACTTCTAAAATTTTTATCTTTGCAGATTATGATATACTTGATTCTCGCTATCCTGTTTTCGAGCGCCATCTTCGTGGCCATGAGGCTTTTCAGCCGCTTCAACCTCGACAACCATCAGGCCTTGATGTGGAACTATGCCACAGCCACGGCAATCGGATTTGCAATGAGCGCTGCCAACGGAACTGTCGCTTCTCCCGTGTCGGAGCCTTGGTTCCCGCTCTCCATCCTGACTGGTTTCTGGTTCATCCTGACCTATGTATTGATGGTCGTTTCCAGCCAGCGTTCAGGGGTCACCGTCACTTCGCTGTCGAGCAAGCTCTCCGTGGTCATCCCCACCTTGTTCGGTGTAATTTTCCTAAAGGAAGCCCTTGGATTGATGCCTGCCACTGGCATCGTTTTAGCCCTGACCGCCTTGTTTTTGGTATTGGGTGGGAAGGATAAGAACCAAGCCAAGACCGAAAAAACGACCCTCATCGTCTTATTGCCCATCTTGATATTCTTCAGCACCGGCATCGGCGATGTCTTGATGAAGATCACAGAGACCGCCAACGGCCACGAGAACGACCCCACCTTCATGGTTGCTTTCATCTACGGCGTTTCGTTCGTGTTCAGCCTCCTGCTCATGGGTTACGATCTCATCAAGGGCAAGTCTAAATGGCAGTGGAAGAACGCCTCGGGGGGTGTTGTCCTTGGCGTGGTCAATTTCTTTTCCACCTACTCGGTGTATCAAGCCATGCGAGTGTTCGACAACGTGGTGCTGTTTCCCGTCTATAATATCGGCGTCGTTTGCCTCACCGCTTTGGCTGGATGGCTCCTGTTCAAGGAGAAACTCACTTGGATAAACTACCTCGGCCTGGTCATCGCCATCATCGCAGTAGTATTAATAACCGTGAAGCCATGATGTTCGACGACACTTATAAGATGCTCGCGGCACCCGGCGAGGGGCTCTACAAAGAGAAAGGCAGCAAGTTCATCGCGTCCGCCTTTACGGTGATGTGCGAGGACGATGTGAAGAAGGCCTTGGCGGAAGTGAAAAAGAAATACTTCGATGCCCGGCACCACTGCTACGCCTACATGATCGGCCCTGACAAGACCTGTTTCCGATCTTCTGACGACGGCGAGCCATCGGGCACGGCGGGGAAACCCATCCTCAATCAAATCCTGTCGAAAGATGTCACCAACGTCTGCGTCATCGTGGTCCGCTACTTCGGCGGCATCAAACTTGGCGTCAGCGGCTTGATCAACGCCTACAAGACGGCGGCACGCGAAGCACTCGACAACGCCCAAATCGTCGAAAAAACCGTCAACGAAGTTTACAGTCTTGAATTTCCCTACCCTTTGATGAACGATGTCATGCGGGTGATGAAAGAGGAAGGTTTAGAGCAGCTCAACTCCCGCTTCGAAATGGACTGTTACTTAGAGTTTTCAACAAGAAAAAACGAAGCGGATCGAATTGTGGCCAAATTTAAAAACATTTTTGGCCTTACCGTTACTTTTCTTAAAACGGTGTAAATCAATTATTTATATTTTGAATAATTTTTTACAACACTTCGCACTCGTAATTTACGCATAAAAAAGTGTAAAGTCAATAGCAAAAAAAATTTTTTATTAACTTTTTTCATTCGATCTTTGCAGTCTCAAAATCGAGTGAAGAACTAGTAATTTTATCCATGGTCAAGAACCACAACGAGATATGGAGGAAGTGTCTTGAGATTATCAAGGACAACACCTCGGAGCAGGTTTATGCTACGTGGTTCATGCCTATTATTCCCATCGCTTTTTCGAACAGCGTGCTCACCATCCAGGTTCCAAGCCAGTTCTTCTATGAATGGCTTGAGGAGCATTATCTCGACCTGTTGAAAAAGACCATCAAGAAGGTGCTCGGCACGGAAGGCAAGCTGGAATACAGCATCATCATGGATAGCAGCGATCCCCAGGGACGCATCGTGCTTCCCGGTACCAGCCGCGACGATGTCAAGAATCGGACGTTAGGTGGACCGGCTCCAGAAGGCCTTACCAATAGTCCTGTCAACCCGTTCATCTTCCCTGGCTTGAAGAAGATGGAGATCGACTCGCAGCTTAACGAGAACTATTCGTTCGACAACTTCATTGAGGGGGACTGCAACCGTCTGGCCCGTTCCGCCGGTTTGGCCATCGCCGAAAATCCCGGCAAGACCGCCTTCAACCCGTTGTTGATCTATAGCCAGACGGGGTTGGGCAAGACCCACCTGTGCCATGCCATTGGATTGCATGTCAAGCACAAGTTCCCCGACAAGACCGTGCTGTATGTGCAGACCGAGCAGTTCATCAACCAGTTCGTCAACGCTTCCAAGAACCAGAACCTGAACGACTTCGTCCATTTCTACCAAGCGATTGACGTGCTGCTCATCGACGACATCCAGTTCCTCGCCAAGAAAACCAGGACACAGGAGACCTTCTTCCACATCTTCAACTACCTGCATCAAAACGGCAAGCAGCTGGTTTTGACCAGCGACAAGCTGCCCGTCGATTTGCAGGACATGGAGCCTCGCCTGCTGTCACGCTTCAAATGGGGACTCACCGCCGACCTCCAGATGCCCGACGCCGCAACGCGCAACGCCATCCTGAAGAACAAGCTTTACACCAACGGCATCGTCCTCCCCGACGAAATCATCGACTATATCGCCACAACCGTACGGACCAACATCCGCGAGCTCGAAGGCGTACTTATCTCCCTGGTCGCCCAGTCGTCACTGAACAAGAAAGCCATCACCATCGAGCTCGCCCAGCAAATCATCGAGCGTTTCATCCGCAACTCGGTGAAAGAGGTCTCGGTGGAATACATCATGAACGTGGTATGCGATTTCTTCTCCATCCCGATGGAAACGCTCTCGCAAAACACCCGTAAGCACGAAGTGGTCCAAGCCCGCCAAATCGTCATGTATTTCTCCAAGAAATACTCCAACTGCAGTCTGGCCGTCATCGGACAGCAATGCGGCAATAAGGACCATGCCACCGTTCATCACGCCTGCAAGACCGTATCGGACCGTTTGGACACCGACAAGCAGTTCAAGGCGATGTTGGCGGAAATCGAAAAGAAAATCCTCATCTGATCTTCCATGCCTTTCGGAAAACTCTATCTGGTACCCAATCTGTTGGGAGCGACAAAGCCCGAGCAGGTGCTGCCTGAAGGCACTTTGACCATCATCAAGAAGTTGAAGCATTTCGTGGTGGAGAACACCCGAACCTCACGCCGCGTGCTGAGCCGCATCGGCATGGATTGTGCCATCGACGAGATCGAGTTCATCGAGCTTGACAAGCACAATGCCCATAACCTCGACCTGATGGAACACCTCGGTGCCTGCCTCAACGGAGAAGACATGGGCTTGATGTCGGAAGCCGGAACGCCTTGCGTGGCCGACCCAGGAGCCTTAGTGGTCGATCTGGCCCACTCGGCCGGCATCCAAGTCATCCCGTTGGTGGGCCCCAACGCCATGATCTTAGCCTTGATGGCCTCGGGGTTCAACGGACAGGCCTTCGCTTTCCACGGCTACCTACCCATCAAGAGCCCCGAACGGCAAAACGCCATCAAGGACTTGGAACGCAGGTCGGCAGCCAACAACGAGACAGAGCTCTTCATCGAGACGCCTTTCCGCAACAACGCCATGTTGCAGGACCTGTGCAAGAACCTGCACCCCTCCACCCTGCTCTGCGTCGCGTGCAACCTCACCTGCGACGACGAGCTCATCGTCAGCCAAAGCATCGGGGAGTGGAAGTCGTTCAAAGGGGATCTGAACAAGAAACCGGCGGTGTTTCTTGTTTATAGAAGTCAGAAGACAGAATTCAGAAGACAGAGAGGTTAACGGATATTCAATATCCGATGGACTTGTAGCGAAAGACGCCAACCAGGGTTATTCATCACCGCCTCCACACAAGCTTTCATATTGACTTGGCGCTCGTTTTCATTTTCCGAAAAACAAGGCTGGAGAAAACGATGGGCGGCTTGGATGCCGTCATATTGTGAGAGATCTTGCCCCAGATAAACCACCTTCAGCTCATCACATTCCTTGAGGAGGACGGGCTCAACGTCTCCCCCATCGAAACCGGTCTTGGGCGAGAATGTCACCCAATCCAGATTCTTCGGCAAGGGCCTTGTACCGTTGGTTTCGATAGCAATGCGTTTGCCGGTTTTTTTGAGTTCTTCGATAAAAGCTTCATTGATGAATAGCGACGGCTCACCACCCGTAAGCACTACCAGCGGCACATCGGGATATCGGTTGATTTCAGCGACAATTTCTTGCAGCGACATCGTCACACCTTCGTGGTGTTGCGTGTCGCAGAAGGCACAACGCAGGTTGCATCCGCTGAAACGCACAAATACGGCAGGCGTCCCCGTGTGGAAGCCTTCGCCTTGGAGAGAATGGAATATTTCGTTTATTCGAAACATTGCGGCGCGTCGTCCTTGATATAAGATGCCTTATTGTCACGCGACTCCCACACGTCGGCGCGGTAGCAGTTCGGAACGGTTTCCACAATCCAATGCGCCAGATTTTCAGCCGTCGGGTTGAAGTCAAGCACCTCGTTGATGTTGGTATGGTCGATCTTACCATGAATCAAGCGTTTGATTTCGGTAAAGTCACATACCATGCCGTTGCTGTCGAGCTTTTCAGCCCTGCAATATACATTGATCTTCCAGTTATGGCCATGCAAGTTCTCGCATTTGCTCTCGTAATCAAGGTACAATTGGTGACAAGCAGAAATCTCCAAGGTTTTTCTTACGTAATACATTGTTCAGTTGGAAGTTAGTCAGTTGTTCAGTTTTCAGTTTTCCGTTTCATATTCAGTGGTATCCACAATGCCTGCGTCCTTCAGGGCTTGGATGCGTTCGCGGCAGGTACCACATTTACCGCAATGCTTCTCGCCACCTTTATAGCAGGAATAAGTCTCGCTATAGTCCAGGCCCAAGGCTTTTCCATGCTCGGCGATTTCCTTTTTGCTTAGATAAGTGTAGGGTGCCCACACCGTGATATTCTCATACGTCCCTGCCGACATGGCTTCCGACATCGCATTGACAAAGCTTGGACGACAGTCGGGATAGATGGAATGGTCACCGGCATGGTTGGCAATCATCACCCGTTTCAAACCGTTGCTCTCGGCGATACCCGCGGCAATGGCCAACATAATGCCGTTGCGAAAAGGTACCACCGTTGATTTCATACTCTCATCATCATAATTACCTTCCGGAATATCTTCGGGATCACCCAACAAAGCACTCTTGAAATAGCGATGCATGAATTCCAGCGGGATGACAATGTGCTTGATGCCCAATCGTTGGCAATGCGTGATGGCACAGATACGCTCACGACCATTCTGAGTGGAGCCATAGTCGAAGGTAATGGCCAAGGCAATCTCATCTTGGTATTCATACAACATGGTGGTGGAATCCATGCCTCCGGATATGATGATTACTGCATCCTTCATTTAGTTTGAAGTTGGGAGTTATTCAGTTGTTCAATTAAACGTTGTTTCACCATGTCTTGATGTTCCTTATCGCCGTAGTTGGCAAAAGGCTTTATTGAAATACCTCCACGGGGATTGAACAGGCCAATGACCTCCAGGTATTTAGGATCCATCAGCTTGACCAAGTCCTTCATGATGATGTTCACACAATCTTCGTGGAAGTCGCCATGGTTGCGGAAACTAAAAAGATAAAGTTTCAGGCTCTTGCTCTCCACCATCAATGTGCGCGGAATATAGTTGATGATGATGTGTCCAAAGTCGGGTTGGCCCGTCTTGGGGCACAGCGAGGTGAACTCCGGACAGTCCAGCGTCACCAGATAGTCGTTCTCGGGATGCTTGTTTTCAAAGGTCTCCAGCACCTCGGGCGTGTAATCGTAACGATACTGGGTATTCTGGTTTCCCAGCAATGTAACGCCTTTCAGTTCTTGTTCGTTTCTTGACATAAAATGATTATTTGAATGCAAAATTAGCAAAACGTTTGCAATCAGCACGGAAAAAAAACATACTTTTGCGACACTAGACAGTCATCCTTATGAAAAAACATTTTGCACTATTCCTGGCTTCCAGCATCCTCTGCTGCTGCCTTTCAGTTTCTTGCGGTTCGAGCAACCGCGTTTCTTCAACTGCTTCACAGGACATCATCGTCCTATATGAAAACGACGTTCACTGCGGCGTTGATGGCTATGCCAACTTTGCCGCTCTCAAGGACGAGATGAAGGCGACTCACCCATACGTCACGGTGGTCTCCAATGGCGATTTTGTTCAAGGCGGAAGTTTGGGCGCCGCTTCTCACGGACGCAACATCATCAACATCATGAACGAAGTGGGCTATGACTATGTCACGTTAGGTAACCATGAGTTTGACTACGGCATTCCCCGCCAGATGGAGCTCATGGAGGCTCTTGAAGCCAAATGCCTTTGCTGCAACTTCAAGGATCTCAGGACGGGAAAGCAGCTTTACGAACCTTATCACATCGTCAAATACGGCGATTTTGACGTGGCTTTCGTCGGGATGTCCACTCCCTATACGATCAACTCCTCAACACCTTCCTATTTTAAGGATGAGGATGGTAATTTCGTGTATAGTTTTTGCATTGACAACTTTTACGACGTCGTTCAAAACGCTGTCAACTCAGCCAAAAAGGAAGGTGCCGATTTTGTGGTTGTTCTATCTCACCTCGGCGACGAGAGCGAAGGCGAAGGCGGCGTCAACTCTCCCAGCATGATTGAAAACACATACGGCATCGACGTCGTTCTCGACGGCCACTCCCACAGCGTGATTCTTGACAGCATTGTCAAGAACAAGAAAGGCGAGAACGTCACCCTGACCTCCACAGGTACCAAATTCCAATATATGGGTGTGCTTACCATCCACCCTAACGGCAAATTCAAGACCGAACTCATCCCAACCGAAACCTACACCAAAACAAACTTCAGAGTGCTTAATTTCATCGATGAAATCAAGGAAGGTTATAAGAAAGTCGCCGAACAAGTCATCTTCACCAGCGATGTCCGGCTCGGCTCCTACGATGAGCAAAACAACCGCCTCGTCCGCAACCAGGAATGCAACATCGGCAACTTCTGCGCCGATGCTTACAGGACGGTGTTCGGCACTGACATTGCTTTCCTCGGTGGCGGCAGCATCAGGGCCGACCTTCCCAAAGGGAATGTGACCTTCAACGACCTTTACACCATGTTCCCGTTCGAGAATGGCACTTGCAAGGGCGAATGCACAGGCGAACTGTTGCTCGACATACTCGAGTTCTCAGTTTCCATTGCCCCAGGTGAATTCGGAGGTTTCCAACAAGTTTCCGGACTCAGGTTTGAGTACGACTCCAGCATTCCATCTCCTGTAGTTTATGACGCCGACCATAGCTTTGCTGGCGTTAATGGAGAACGCCGTGTCAAGAGAGTTGAAATCCTGAACAAGGAAACAGGAAAATACGAACCTTTGGATATCAATAAGACTTATACTTTCGCAGCCTCAAGTTATATGGCCATCGACCACGGCGACGGCTTTGCCATGATGGAACGCTGCACCAACATCCAAGATGCAGGCGTTCTTGATACTGACATCATTCAGAACTTCTTGGAGAATTACAAGAACAACCATGTCGGCACCGAATATGCCGACACCGAAGGCCGTATCAAGGATATTAAATAAAGGATAATAAACAAAAAAATGGGGCTACCACATCGTGATAGCCCCATTTTTGTAATAATTCGTTAGCATCCAGAAGTAGCCTTCTCCAACCGTTTCATGATCGAGAAGATGAAGATGGCAGAGAGGAGACAAAGCACCACGAGGACGCCCCAGACCATCCAGAGCGGCATACCCGTACCCCAGATGCGTGCGATGACACTGGTGAGGTAGTTGCCGATGGCGGTCACGCAGAACCACAAGCCCATCATCATGCCCTTGTACTTGGGTGGTGCCACTTTCGTGACGAAGGAGATGCCGATGGGGCTCAACAACAACTCAGCGAAAGTTAACACGAAATAGGTGCTGATCAACCAGTTGGGCGACACCAAGGTGCTGCTCACACCGCCTTGCGCTTTCAGTTCGGCCGGACTGGCCAGCGAGAAAGAACAGACCACCAGGATGAGGAAACCGAGAGCAGCTACAATCATACCCATGCCAATCTTACGCGGCGAGGACGGTTCCTTCCCCTTTCTTGCCAAGGCGCCGAACACCGCCATCGAGACAGGTGTCAGGGCCACCACAAAGAAGGGATTGAACTGCTGGAACTGTTGCGGCAGTACATTGATCGGATCGGGCATGGTCTTATAGATCATTATTGCCATAACCCACAAGAATGTCGTAACGCCACACAATAATCCCCTGTTCAACGGCTTCGTAGCCTGATACGCTCCGAACATCGTATAGATCGAGATGGCTATCAAAGTCAACGACCAGATATTGAAGCCAAACCGTGTAAGGCCCGAAACGGTGCTTTGCGTGTAGTCGCGCGCGAAGTAGGTCAGGCAAAGGCCAGCCTGCTGGAACGACATCCAGAAGAAGATGACCACGGCGAAGACCATCACCAAGGCAGTGATACGCTCGCGGGTCTGCTCCTTCGAGAGTTCCACCACATTGACCGTAGTGCTTTCCATCGTCTTGGCCTGTTTGGTGTTGACATCGGCGTGCTTGTACCATTTGCGGAAACCGAGATAGATGGCCATGGAGAGGATCAGCGAGATGCAGGCCACACCAAAACCATAGTTATAAGCTCCAGAAAGAGCATCAATATAGCTGTTGGCAAAGCCAGCCAAATCATTGACGTTGCCTCCCTGCTGCACTGCCAAGGCTTCAAAACTTGACAAAGCGTCGGCTGAGATGGTTCCATCAAGGTACTGATGTGCCAACGAAGGAATCTGCGGCACGTATGTGTAACCCGCCTTTCCAAGGAAAAGGTCGGTCACCTTGGTGGCAGCCATGGGAGCGAACATCGAACCGATGTTGATGGCCATATAGAACAGGCTGAAACCGTTGTCGCGAAAAGCGCTATACTTGGCCTCGTCGTAGAGGTTACCCACCATCACTTGGAGGTTGCCCTTGAACAAACCTGTACCAATAGCAATCAGTGCCAGGGCGGAGAACATGGTGATTTTAGCTGTGGCTGTCGCCATCGGTACGGCCAACAGCAGGTAGCCGAGGAACATCACGATGATGCCCGTACGGACCATCTTGCCATAGCCAAAGCGGTCGGCCAGCATACCACCGATGAGGGGCATGAAATAGACGCACCCGAGGAAGATGCCATAGATGTTGCCAGCCTGTGCCTCGTTGTAGCCGAACTTGGCTTGCAGGAAGAGCACGAAGATAGCCAGCATCGTATAATAGCCAAAGCGCTCGCCCGTGTTGGCGAGGGCGAGCGCATAGAGGCCTTTAGGATGACCCTTGAACATTAGTTTAAAGTTTAATGTTTAGAGTTTAGAGTGATTTACTTGGCAACTCTCTCTAACCATTTCAGCATACCAAGCATGATGCCCATCGAGACGAGGCATATCACTGCGAAGACACCCCATGTCATCCACTGGTGCGGGAAAGCGTTGAGCATTCTCACGCCGAGGAAGATGAGGAGGTTGCCGATGGCAGTGGCCGACAGCCACAAACCTTGGCACATACCCACCATGTGGCGAGGAGCGATCTTCGAAACGAAGGAGAGTCCCAATGGCGAGATGAACAGCTCAGCCACAGTAAGGAAGAAGTAAGTCACGATCATCACATACGGCGTAGTCTTCATCGCCATCTTGTCGGCTTCGGGCAGGGCCTTGAAAGCGTTGCCTGAAGGATAGTTGTTGGCCACTGCGATGATAATCAGGAAGATGTAAGCACATGCCGCGATGAACATACCCAATGCAATCTTCTTAGGCGTGGACACTTCTTTGCCCTTGCGCGCCAATGCGGCAAAAATCCACATGACGATAGGCGTCAGTACGATCACGAAGAACGGGTTGATGAATTGCAAAATCTCAGGTGGAAGCGCGCTGGTATCCACGAAGTCGCGAGCAAAGATGGAGAGCGACTGGGCGTTCTGGTGGAACGAGAGCCAGAAGAACACGGCGATACCCAACACAGCATACAAAGCGGCCATGCGCTGCTTGATTTCCTTGGCGTCGGCCTGACGTTCAGCTTCGGTGTATTCCTGGACACTGGCCTTTTCCTTCTTCACCGGGTTCGGCAGTTTGTGACGGACAGCGATGAAGATTGCCAACGATATCAGCATAGCCAGCACGGAGACGAGGAAGGAATAGTGCACGCCAGTGTTGTACACTTGGAGGTAGTTCTCGCAGAAACCAGAGAGGTTCTCGGCAGCACCAGGATAGTTTTGTGAAAGGGCCGTGAGGTTGGTCATGTCGTTGCCTTCCATGGTGTCCATGATGAACTTATGGCACAGACGCGGGAGGTCGGCGTTGTAAACCAATTCCTTGGTTCTCAGCCACCAGTCACGGATAAGGGGAGCCACAAACGGGGCGATCACACCACCGATGTTGATGAACACATAGAAAATCTGGAAACCGCTGTCGCGCTTTTCCTTGGCTGCAGCCAGAGCCTCAGGGCCTTTCTTGGCGGCTTCAGCCTCGAAGTCGTCATACAGCTGACCCACGATAGCTTGCAGGTTGCCTTTGAAGAGACCATTACCGCAGGCGATGAGCAGCAAGGCAATCATGGCGAGGACGAAAGGCCATGACTTCATGCCGCCACCAGTGCTGAACACGGGGATGGACAGCAATCCATAACCGATGGCCATCACGACGATACCTGTAATGATGGTCCTCTTGTAGTTCTGCGTGCGGTCGGCAATGATACCGCCAGGAAGCGCAAGCACATAGATTAAGAAATAGAACACACCGAAGATCAGGCCCGAGGTCTCATCGGAGATACCGAACTTGGAGCAGATGAACAGCACCAGCACGGCGTTCATGATGTAGTACCCGAAGCGCTCGCCCATGTTACTCAAGGCAGCGGCGATCAAGCCTTTGGGATGTTCATTCCTAGCCTTTCTCAAGTAGAAGATCAAGAAAGGGATGACAATGATTAGGATCATGACAAAGACCACCAATGTCCTGTGGTTTTGCCAAAGATTTGCTAATGTACCCATAATTGAGATTTTTAATGATTATTTGTTGTTTTCAATTCTCTCCAGAATAAGTAGGCGCAAAGGTAGAACTATTTCAGGAAAAAAACAAAAATTTCCTATTTTTGCCATTGACAACCATCCAACTCAGATTCATTATGGCAAAGAAATACATTTTTATCCTATTGCTCTTCGTGATAGCAACAATGGCTCAAGCCCAAATTCAACAATTCGAATGGCAAGGCGTTCAACGCGAATATCTTGTGAAGATTCCTTCAGAACATAACGAGACAATACCTGTGTTGTATTTCCTGCATGGCTTGGGCGACAACATCACCCGTTTGGACAACGAGTTCCAATTCCAGCAGGTGGCCGACGATTTCGGATGGATGCTAGTGGTGCCTCAGGCACTGAACGAGGGCTATGGTACCATGTGGAACGCAGCACTGATGAGCAGCAGCATCGACGACTCGGGGTTTCTGATGGCACTTCTCGATACCCTCGCCGTACATCATTCGGTCAATTTGGACAGCGTCTTCTTCACTGGCTTCTCGATGGGCGGTTTCATGACGCACCGAATGGCCATCGAGCATGGCGACCGCATCACGGCCTGCGCTCCCGTGAGTGGACTCATCACCCATGCGATGGCTTCGCATGCGGCGGTAGCGCCCGTCAGGATGCTTCACATCCACGGCACCAGCGACCCTGTGGTGGGCTATGACGGCAACTCGCAGTATTTCGGGGGCAACCTCGGTCTGAGCGTGGAGGCCATCGTCAATTATTGGAAAAATGCCAACCACTGTCTCGACGAACCTACGATCGACACTCTTCCCGACCTCCACAACGACGGTCTGCGCTTTGTACGCTACACTTACGAAGGCGATGCCGAGTTGCAACACATCAAGGTCATCGGCGGCAATCATAGTTGGTATCACAGCGAAGATCAATACGACATCGGCTATCTGACAGAGATCCACAAGTTTTTCACCACAGGCAGCGGTCAGGTCGGCATTGCCGAACCCGTTTCTTCAGGACTTCGCCTCTGGCCCAATCCCACTTCGGGTTTATGCACCATCCAAGTGGATGCCGACACAGACCTCACGGTATTCGACCTTCAAGGGCGTATCGTGACGACCTATCTCGTTCAAAATGGAATGAACTTTATAGATTTAGGCAGTCTTCAAGAGGGATTGTATTTTCTCAAGACCAAGGAAGGAGTTGTTAGGAAGGTGATGGTTAACTACTGATCAAGTGCCTCAATCAGCTTTTCTTTCGACTGGAAGAGGATCCCGCAGATCCCCACTTCACAGGCAGCCCTGACATTATTGGGATTGTCATCGATAAAAACGGTTTCCTCGGCTTTGATTCCGAAACGTTCCAAAGCCAGCTCAAAGATGCGGTGATCAGGCTTCATCACTTTCTCAACGCCGGAAATCACCATGTCTTCCATCAAGTTGAGCACGGGATAAACGGGACGCACCAAGGCGAAAGTCTCCACCGACCAGTTGGAGAGACCAAACACATGGCAACCCTTGGCCTTCAAATCCTTTATCAGTTCTTTCATGCCAGGAATTTGTCCGCCCATCATCTTCATGAACTCATCGTAATACATACGGATCTCCTTCTCCCACTCGGGATGCTGAACAATTAATTCAGCGGTTCCTTCGACAATGGGCTTGCCATTGTCGTGCTGGGCATTCCACTCGTAAGTGCAGATGTTCGTCAAAAACCATTCGGCTTTTTCGACATCGCCAAAATAGGGATCATATAGATAATGTGGATTCCAATCCAGGAGGACACCACCGTAGTCGAATATGATGTTTTTATGCATAGTGATTATTCTTGGCGCACAAAGATAGTAAAAAAGAGTTTTTTTCTAAATTTGCGTTTGAAACAACAATGACCATGATCAAGAAAATCTATAAATTCGGAGGTGCCTCGGTAAAGGATGCCGACGCTGTCCGCAATCTCAAGAATATTGTGGCGCAACACAAAGATGAGGACATCTTCCTAGTGGTGTCGGCCATGGGCAAGACCACCAACATGCTGGAAAAAGCGCTCAACGACTTCCGCGAGCATGATGGCGAGTTAGGCATCGACGCGCTCAACGAAGTGATGAGCTATCACGAAAAGATTATCTTGGATTTGTTCGACCAAAACCACGAGCATCCCGTCATCGAATCAGTGTCGGAGCTGTTCATCGAGCTTTGGGAAAAACTCCAAAACACCGACCAGCCCTACGACTACCAGTATGACCAGACGGTGAGCTACGGCGAGCTCATCTCTACCACCATCATTCAGGAATACCTCAACCATTGCGACGTCCCCTGCCGCTGGCTGGATGCCAGGAAATACGTGTTGACCGACGACCGCTTCCGCGCGGCTTCGCCCGACTGGGATGAGACAAGACTAAGGATTTCCAAGCTCAACGACGAGCACATCCACGGCATCGTGTGCATCACCCAAGGCTTCATCGGGGCCACCGTCGATGGCAAGCACAGCGTCACCCTGGGCCGCGAAGGTTCCGACTACACCGCCGCCATCTTCGCCAACTGCCTCGACGCCGAGGAGGTCACCATCTGGAAGGACGTGGACGGGCTGCTCAATGCCGACCCGAAACGCTTCGAGCAGACGGTCCAGCTACCGCACATTACCTACTCCGAAGCCATCGAGCTGGCCTTCTACGGCGCCTCCATCATCCACCCCAAGACCATCAAGCCGCTGCAAAACAAGAACATCACGCTCAAGGTACAGTCGTTCCTCCATCCCGAGCACACGCCCTCCATCATTGACAGCAAAGCCGATCGGAGCATCGGAAAAGTGCCGTCATACATCGTCAAGGACAAGCAGACGCTGGTGTCCATCTCGCCTCGCGACTATTCGTTCATGAACGAGCACAACCTGCAGCTCATCTTCGCAGCCTGCGACGAATGGGGCATCCATGCCAACGTAATCCAAACCTCCGCCTTGATGCTCTCGTTCTGCTTCGACCATGACGAGCGCAAACTAAAAGGCCTCGTCGGATCGCTCCGCGAGACCTTCCAAGTTAAATACAACCAAGGCTTGACCTTGTTTACCATTCGCCATTACGACAACGCCTATACCATAGGCGATGAGTTCCTCAAGGGAAAGAAAGTGTATCTGAAACAGAGTAGCAGAAGCACTTTACAGTTTGTAGTTGGCAGTTAATAATCCCATCTATCGTAATTGAGTTTGGCATTCGCTGCCTTGCGTTCGGCATTGATGGCATCGTATTTCGAAGTGTCAACAGTTCCCGAGCCTTTCTTGCCAGCGTTCTTGTCCTTGGCAGCTTCCTGCTCAGCTTCGAGACGTTCCTGCTCCTCATTCAAGGCATCGTTGGCCTCTTTGGCCGCCTGGTTGATGGAATCGAGCTTGGCTGCCTGCTTTTCAGCCGCCTTCTCTATTTCGTTTTCGATCGTCTGAGAGATTTTCTCTGCCTGTTTGTCCGCTTCTTTCTGGACGGCTTTTTCAACACCTTTTTGGACGGCTCTTCCGATAATTCCACCAATTTGTGCCTTCGCCGGGACCAACGCCACAGCGAACATCATTATCAATAAGACGAATATTTTTTTCATGACAGTAGATTTTTAAAATTCAACAATGGTTTTGATTATTTACTAACGGAAGTCAGCACGCTGCTGCTGAACAAATCGCCCTTTGAATAGGTTTCCGTCTTGACCTGTCCGATGCCACGGGCATACCAAATCTTGAGCGTGGTCTCGCTCTTCATGCCCAGCACGCGACCGGAGGACGTTTGCTTCACCACATAGCACTTGAAGGTGCCCGCCGGGGTGGTGATCTCTTCCCTGGCGATGACTTCGTTCTCCGTGATGGTGCTTTTCACGCGGAAACCTCCAAGATCGACAATCATCTCGCCCAACGGTAGTTTGTATCCGACAGCAAGTTTATTGGGAATGCGTAGCAGTTCAGGGTCGGTGGCGGTGAGGTCGATGCTGCCCTGACCCATGGAAATCATGGCATTGCCGTTGCGCACCTCCATGGTGGTCTCCATGGTCGTCACGGTGCCACCGGCATTCACGGTGGTTTCCATGACCACGTCATAATCCATGTCGTTGATCACGGTAACATCTTTGAAGACTTCCGTGGTCGTACCCGTCTCCTTGCCCTTGGCATCATAGTCGGTATAAGTCAGCACTGCGCCCTTAGTGACACAGCAGTATGGTGCCTGTGCGAACATCGAAGCCGTTCCCACAAACATCACAAACAGTAAAAACAGTTTTTTCATGATGATTTCATTTTTAGGTTTAACTTTGCAAAGATATAAGTATTTTTAAAATAGTGAAGATCATCGCCCACATTTTCAACGATTTCCCGAAAAAGTTCGGGATTCCGCGGCAAAGCGGCATCATCGATTCGCTGCAAGGACGCATCGTTTTTGAGCCGGAATACCGCAATCCAGAGGCCATCCGCGGCTTGGAAGAGTTCTCGCATATCTGGCTGATTTGGGAGTTCTCAGAGGCAAAACGCGACGAATGGTCGCCCACGGTGCGGCCTCCCCGACTCGGCGGCAATGTGCGCAAAGGCGTCTTTGCCACCCGTTCGCCCTTCCGACCCAATCCTATCGGACTATCCTCGGTAAAACTGGAAAAAATCGAAACCGACCCGAAGCTCGGGCCTGTGCTTCATGTTTCGGGTGCTGACCTGATGAACGGCACACCCATCTACGACATCAAGCCCTATATCGCCTATACCGACAGTCATCCCGAGGCCGTCAGCGGATTTGCCGTCAAACCGGCGGAATACCTGTTGGAAGTGGATTTCCCGGATGAATTGCTTGGAAAAGTCCCGATGGAACATCGCGAGAGCCTGATGGCCGTGCTCGCCCACGACCCGCGACCGCAGTACCAGGACGACCCCGAACGCATCTACGGCATGGAATACGCCCACCTCGAAGTGAAATTCAAGGTTGCCGGAACAAAACTCAGCGTCTTGGAAACAACTCTAAACTCTAAACCCTAAACTCTAAACTATCACCTGACCTTCCTCATGGCCGTCTGCAGGATCTTGCCGTCGATCTTGTCATAGATATAGGTCAAGACGTAGCACTGGTCGGCGTTAAAGGTGGTATCAAGCTCGATACCGCAAGTCGTCGTGAAGGAATCGTCCACATAGAAGGCACCGTTCGAAACCAATTCACCGTCGGCGCCATTCAAGGTGCCCCGGAACACATTGCGGAAAACGTATGCCGTATCGACGCCGCCAGGAATCACCTGACGACCGACGATGCTGTCCTCCAACAGGCAGACGGTGGCGTAATACTCACCCTGACCGTCGCCAGTGGGGTTGAAGCGGTTTTCCACACTCAAACTGCGGGTAAGCTCGTTATAGGTGTTGTTGATGACGATGTCGAACAACTGCGGTTCAGCCAAGGCATCGCTGACAGGCGTGTCGAGTTGCGATTCGTTCAAGGTATTGCCCTCGGTCAGCGCCACATGGTCGACGCTAAACAAGGGGTTGGCCGAATTGTCGTTATACCAAACGGTTCCCTCGGGAGTGGTGAAATCGGGGAACTTGCCGATAGGCTGGGCCAGGTAACCGGCATGGACACTCATGACGAACACTCTGTCCTCGCCCAGCTGGTGCTGCAGTTCATGGGCCGTTGCAGCGGCGGCGGGACAGTTGACGCAACGGGCACCCGTGAAATCCTTAATCAGCACGGTCTTGTTGCCACCCGAAGGCGTGTAAGGCTTATGAGGATTATCGATTTTATCGCAGCCCATGGCAAAAAGCATCACGGCTGCCATGGCAATCATTGAGAATATCTTGTTCATAGTTCAGCGTTTAGAAGGATGTTGAAACGGTTAAAGTGACACCCGAAGAGGCGGGAACGGTGCGGCACACGCCACCGACGCAAACCACGCCCTCGCTCTGGCGGCCTGCGCTCAGCATGACACGGGTGGCATCATGCAGGTAGCTGACCGTTCCGGTGAAGTAATGGTCACGGTATTCCTCCACGGGATTGCCGTAATTCCACTTGTCGGCGATGGAGAACGACCAATGCGGGGTGATGGTGTATTCCACCAAGGCGGCAGCCCAGTCGCCACGCTTCTGGTAGTCCTTCTTCTCGTCGTCGTTCACCAGATAGCCCTTGTGGACCTCGTTCTCCCACAGGCCTTGCAGCTCGAAGCGCAAGCTCTGGCGCTTGTTGAGCTTGTAGGTCACATCCAGGAAGCCGATATTGGCCTTCACGTCGGGAGCGCCAGCATGACCCTCGATGGTCTCGATGTCGTAGAACAGGTTGATATACTGAGCGGTGACATGCCAATCCTTGTTGATCTTCTTGTCGATCTCGAAGTTGATGTCGCGGAAGAAGCGATGGTCGCTCACCGCGAAAAAGTCGGAGCTATAGCCCAAGGTGCCTTTCTTGTTGAGCACCAGCTGGCCGTTGTCCATGATGGAGTCGCGCACAATGTCGTTCACCTGGCTGACGTTCAAGGCAAGCTTGGTACCATATTTGCCGCCCAGCGCGGTACCTTTCGGGATGGTGTAGTTCACCTGGAACTGGCCTGCCATCTCGCCGTTAGGCTGGGTGGAATAGGTGTACATGGAAGGCAGGCTGTGCGTATGGGTGTAGTTGATCGGCGGGATAAAGTTGATGTCGAGGTCGTTCTGCTTGGCAGTGTACATCGACTTGAAGCTCATGTTGTCGGTGCGCTTCAACTGCAGCACCACACCTAGACCCTTTTGCGAATAGGAAAGCGACGACAGCAAAGCCTGGCCTTCCTTGTAAATGAAGTTGTTGATGGCCGACGGGTCGTTGATCTTGTAGGCATATTCCGTGCTGAAGGCAAAGCGTCCGTAGCCCAGGTTGATGCGTCCTGCGGCGGCACCCACGTTCTCCGGGATGTAATAGAACAGGCTTTGGTCGTATTGTTTCTTGCTGACGAAGCTACCGCCCAAGCTCATCTTGAACTCGGAGTCGTTCATCGAAGCGATGCTCTGGTTGAGGTCCCACTCGCCATCCACGCCGCGCACGATGCCACGGTAGTCGTCGGCAGCGAAGTCGCGTTCGTTGTAAGGCGCCCAGAAATAGCGCTGGCGGCCATACACGCCCTTCAAGGTCACCCCTTGGGTGGGACGGATGATCGTCCGCACGCCGCGCAAGGCGTTGTCCATGCCCAGCGACCATTCTTCATAGGTGCGGAACACCAAGCCGCTACCAAACTGGTCGTACACATCGCCCACCGTGACGCCGATGAAGCCGTCGTCGTAGGTGGCGAAGAAATTGGCCAGTCCCACACCGTTGAGTTCATTGCGGAAGCCGTTCAGCGCAGGCAGGAAGGCTTCGAAGCGGATCCCCGCGGAGAAGTTGCCGTAGGAATAGCCCACCTTGCCGAAGCCGTTGATGCCAAGCTTCTTGCCGTTGAGGTCGGTGATGCCGATACCCTGGTCCAATCGATAGTATTGTGCATCCGTCTGAAAACTGCCGTTCACTTGGGCGTTTTCTAAAAAAGATTGGGCATGCAGTAGCTGCACGCCCGATAAGACGAATATTAAAAGTGGTAGTAATATTCTTTTCATAATATTGCTTCTATCTTCTGTCTCCTGACCTCTTACTTCTTTATCTTTAGGATTTCCTCGTAAAGATCGTTCTCTGCGCCTTCGAAATAGCCCGAATGCTGATAGACCAACTTACCATTGCCATCAAACAGGAAGGTATAGGGCGGGTTGTTCACGTTCATGGCGCGAGCCAGATCCTTGTTGACATCCAGCAGGACTTCGAAATCCCAGCCCTTGCCCTCGACGAAAGGCTTCACCTTGGCAGTGGAACGTGAGTCGTCGATTGAGACGGAATAGATCTTCACGCCAGTTTCAGCCTTCCAGTCGGCATAAACCTCGTCCAAGGCATTGTGTTCCTTGATGCATGGACCGCACCAGGTGGCCCAGAAGGTGATCACGAAAGGCTTGCCATTGTTCGACAGCTTGGCGATGTTGACATCCTTGCCTTGCAAATTCTTGATGGTAACATTCGGAAGGTCCGATTTCTGCTGGGCCTGAACACCTGTAATCATCAGCACAGCGAATAAGAGAGTGAATAGCTTTTTCATTTTCAGTATTATTAATTCTAAATTATTAATTATCAATTAAATATCGTTATAAACTTCAAGGAGTTTGCAGTCGCCCTGTGCCTTGATGTTCACCTTTTCGATGACATTTGGGATCAAGACAACTTCACCCGTATTAACAAATACCGAGCCATTTTCCCATTCAAGCAAAAATTTTCCTTCAACGGGCATCAACAGCACAAAGGAATCGAGCTCCGAATAGTCCTTGGCCATCTCGCCGTTGAGATGCAGCAGGTTGGTGGTGAAATAGGGTGAATCCACCACGGGGACGGTCTTGTTTATGACATCCTCATAAGGCGACTTGTAGTTCTCGACAGGATCAAAATCGACGGCATCCAGCGACTGTGGGATGTGCAACTCGCGGCGCATGCCGGCCAGGTCGATGCGGTCCCAGTCGTAGATGCGGTAGGTGGTGTCGCTGGTCTGCTGGATCTCTGCCACCATGATGCCAGGACCGAGCGCATGGACGCGTCCGGCGGGGATGTAGAACACATCGCCCTTTTCGGCCGTCTCATGATTCAGCACCGATTCGATGGCATTGTCCTTGAGCACGCGGATGTATTTCATGCGATTCATCTCGCAGTTGAAACCCGAAACGAGCTCGGCACCCCGGTCGGCTTGCATCACATACCACATCTCGGTCTTGCCGTTGCCGATCTCACGCTTCTCGGCCAGCTCATCGTCAGGATGCACCTGCACCGAGAGCCAATCGTTGGCATCGATGATCTTGATGAGCAGCGGAAACTGTTCGCCGTATTTGTCGAACACCCCTTCGCCCACGAGGTCGCCCATGAAGGTCTCCACGAGATCGTTGATCTCATCGCCTTCGAAGTCGCCGTTGGCAATCACACTTTGTTCGTCCCAGAGACCCGAGAGCAGCCAAGCCTCACCACAGTTGGGCAGCGGACCATAGTCCACCCCAAGCACTTCCTTGATCTTGCGTCCGCCCCAGATCTTATCCTTGAAGATGGGCTTGAATTTCAGTGGGTAAAGTACGGTTGACATGGATGCTCGTTGTTTTTGCGGGGCAAAGATAAGATAAAAAGGTAAAAGATAAGAGATAAAAGATAAAAGTGTTTACCTTTGCAATGAAACAACAGCTCCGAATGGATACTCTCATTGAACTCCGGCATATCCTTCATGCGCATCCTGAGCTTTCGGGGAAGGAAGTACTGACTAACAAGATACTGAATGAATGGGTGAAACAGACCAGACCCGACTTGCAAATAAATAAAATTGGCGGTTATGGTTTGGCAGCAGTCTATAAAGGTGCTCAACCTGGAAAACGCATTCTAATCCGAGGCGACATTGATGCCTTGCACATTCCCGAACCCAATGATGTGCCTTATAAATCGCAAAACCAAGGCGTGTCACACAAATGCGGTCACGATGGCCACGCCACCATCCTCTGTGGACTGGCGCAATGGCTCGGCGAGCAGCGTCCCGATCAAGGCGAAGTGGCACTGCTGTTCCAGCCTGCCGAGGAGACGGGACAAGGCGCAAAGGCCATTTTGGAAGATCCGCTGTTTGAGCAGATCAAGCCCGATGTGGCCTTTGGACTGCACAATCTTCCTGGTTTCGAAAAAGGCCAAGTGGTGGTACGCCAAGGCTGTTTTGCGGCGGCATCTTTTGGCCTGAAACTATGCTTTGACGGTCGCACTGCGCACGCCTCCCAACCTGAGACAGGACATAGTCCCTCGGAGCTATTAGCACTGCTTATCCACAACTTAGAAAAGAAACGCGAACAGCTGAAAGCCGTGAAGCCTTTGACGACCTTCATCATCACACACTCCGTCTTGGGCGAGGAGACCTTCGGCGTGGCACCCGGCCATGCTGAGATATGGCTCACCTTACGCAGTTATGATGATCACAACCTTGACGTGATGGCCTCACAAATCATCGAGCTCTGTCATTCTAAAGCGAAAGATCATCTTTTTGACTTCAGTTTCTCCGAACACGAGGCCTTTGCTGCCACCAACTGCGACGACAACTGCATCCATATTATTGAACAAGCCGCTCAAAACCTTGAGCTGAACATTGGTCACTTGGCAGAGCCCTTCCGCTGGTCGGAAGACTTTGGTCGGTTCGGCAGCGTCTGTCCGATAGGCTTCTTTGGATTGGGTTCGGGTACCGAACTACCTGCATTGCATGACCCAATGTTCGACTTTCCAGACGACATCTTGGGAACAGGAATGACCATGTTCTGGGAAATCATTAGGCAGGAATTGGAGGGATAATCAGAGCATCCTCATAATCTCCGATATAATCGCCCTCGAATAAGCATTCGCCACCTCAACAACAAACTTCCCAAAATCGACGCGTGCATTGTGGTCGGCACTATCGCTAATGGTGCGGATGACGGTAAAGGGCGTGCCAAATTCGAGGCATACCTGTGCCACGGCGGCACCTTCCATCTCCACGCAAAGCACATCAGGCAAGAACGAAAGGATCTCATTGCGTTTCTCATCGCTGTTGATGAACTGGTCGCCGCTGGCGATGTCGCCAAAATACAAGGTCGGATTCAAACCAAACTCCTTGACGGCCTCCTCTCCTACCATGTGTTCCACGCCTCTGCTCAACAGGTTCGTCACCGCCTTGCCTGCCAGCTCGGTCAGACCAGGGTCGCTGTTGACATAAATACGGTTGAGTAGTGGAAGCTCAAAGCGCGAAATGATGGGACGGGCATCCAAATCATGCTGGACAAGACGCTTGGAGATGACAATGTCGCCCACCTTGAGGCCGTCAGCCAAGGCACCTGCCGTACCGATGAAGAAGAGATCCGTGACGCCGAACTCTTGTATCAATAAGGTAGCTGTGATTGTCGCAGCCACCTTGCCCCACTTGGAGAAGGCAACCACACAAGCAATACCATTGATTTTGCCCACGACGAATTCGCGATTCGCGATTTTAACAACAGTCTTGTTCGTCAAGAGGGCCTTCACCTCGTCGATTTCCTCGGCCATGGCGCCCAAAACTCCAATTGTCCTTTCCATAATCATTTACCTCTAGTATCTGCCTCGGGTTTACGAACAAACTCGTGGCCATTCCAGTCAAAAGCCAAACGATTGTCGCGCCCCTCAAATTCATAACCGCCAAACCATCCAGCTTTCAGCAATAGGTCGGCTTTTTCGTTGTCTAATTCATAGTAAATGTCCACACAATCGTTCTCTTCTTCCATCTCCTCCCATTCGCTCTCCGAACCTTCTGCCAGCGTCGCTTCGTCGAAGAAATCCTTGAGTTTCAACGGCATAATCGGGAAGTCAACATCGGTCAGGGTTCCGTCGTTCAAATCATAGGAATAGGTTTGGACATAGTAATTGCATGCTCCACAATCTTCATCATAATCGTAAAACACAAATAGTTTATCAGCATCTTGGTACTTGAAGCACTTGATGTTAACCCATTGGCCACAAGGAATCGGGTCATCAGTATAGACATAAAGCCTATTCTTCATAGTCTGGAGCTCATATTCCTTCTGTACTCGCTCACGAACCGATTGGATCGTATCCACAATATCCATGTCATAACCCTTGTTTGGCATCGTCATAAACACTTTCCACATCAAGTCGAAATCCCATTCCAAAGGCTTGTTGGATTCAACATCCTGAGGTTTCGGAGTATGATTAAATCCACAACAAGCCATAGCAAGTGTAATGCCCAACACAACGAGAAGTTTGGTGGTTTTCATGATCTTTCGGAGTTAGTCTTTGCAAATTTATATAAAAAAACTACTTTTGCAAAAAATTAACGAATGAAGAAAATCTGCATTTTTTGCGGCAGCAGCATGGGCTTCGACCCTATTTATCGCGAGAAAGCCGCTGAACTCGGTCAAGCCATGGCCGACAAGCAGTGCGAGCTATTGTACGGCGGTGGCAGTGTGGGGCTGATGAAAATCATCGCCGATGTGATGATGGACCGGAAATGCAAGGTCATCGGCACCATCACCGAGCACCTCATGGACATGGAAGTGGGCTATAACGACATTGACGAGCTGATTGTGGTGGATTCGATGGCTGAACGCAAGAAGATTTTGGAAGACATGGCAGACGGCTTCATTGCCATGCCAGGCGGACTGGGCACCATGGACGAATTCTTCGAGGCCTTTGTGCTCAGCCAGCTGCGGGTCTTCGACAAACCCGTGGCCCTCTACAACGTGAACGGCTTTTACGACGACATCATCCGCTTCATCGACCATGCCGCCAAGGAAGGCTTCATCCGCAAAGAACACGCCTACAACCTCATCGTCAGCGACAATCCAAAGGAATTGCTTGAAATGATGGAACGGTTCCAGCCAACTGATGTGAAGAAATGGGTGGTGGAGATTAAGGAACAGGTGAAAGGTGAAAGGTGAGAGTTTAGAGTTTAGAGTTTAAAGTTTAGAGATATGATTATTATTGGTATAACTGGGACGCTGGGAGCTGGGAAAGGCACCATCGTCGATTACTTGGTTAAGGAAAGAGGTTTCGTGCACTATTCGGTGCGGGCCTTCATCACGGAAGAGATTGAGAAACGCGGAGAGGAAGTGAACCGCGACACGCTGACCGCCATGGGCAACGAGCTGCGCGCAACGCATTGTCCGAGCTATATCACCGACCAGCTCTTCGAGCGGGCCAAGGCCAATGGCAAGAACGCCGTCATCGAGAGTGTACGCACGCCTGGCGAGATTGCCTCGTTGCGCCAAAAAGGCGAGTTCTACCTCTTCGCCGTCGATGCCGACCGCAAGATCCGTTACGACCGCATCTACCTGCGCGGCTCAGAGACCGACCATATCGACTTCGAGACCTTCGTGGCCAATGAAGAACGCGAGATGACCGCCACCGACCCCAACAAGCAGAACCTCGGCGAATGCATCCACCAAGCCGACTTCGTATTCACCAACGACGGCACCATCCCCGAGCTGCACCAGCAAGTGGAGAAGGTCCTTACCCAGCTGCATGTCCGCCCCACCTGGGACGACTATTTCCTGAACCTCGCCGACACGGTGAGTGAACGTGCCACCTGCGACCGTGGCCGTAGCGGCTGCGTCATCGTCAAGGACAAACAAATCTTGGTGACGGGCTATGTAGGCTCACCCAAAGGGCTTCCCCATTGCGACGACGTGGGACACCTCTTCCGCAAGGTCATCCACGAGGACGGCTCCGTAACACAACACTGCGTCCGCACGGTACATGCCGAGCAGAACGCCATCTGCCAGGCTGCCCGCAGGGGCATCGCCTTGGATGGCAGCACGCTGTATTGCCGCATGACTCCCTGCCGCACCTGCGCCATGCTCATCATCAACTGCGGCATCGTGCGTGTGGTATGCGAACGCCGCTACCACGACGGCGCCGAGTCGGAAGAGATGTTCAAGCAAGTGGGCATCGAACTCGTCTATAAATACGACGAGGTACAGCAATACGCAGGACAGAAATAAACGGAGAACTGAAAACTGAAAACGGAAAACTGAGAATTGATAGTTTTCCGTTTTCCACTTTCCGTTTTCCGTTTCACTTTCCCATTCTCTCCTCAAGGGCTTCCGTGATGCCGTTGCGCATCTTGCGGAACACGTTGGTGAAGCGGAGCGTTGTTCCGTCTTTCAATTCAATCTTGAAACCGCCCAAGCCATACTTGCCGTATGACGCGATTTCGCTCAAGTCGATGCACCACGACTTCGGAGCACCGCCCATATCCCAAACGGTTTTGCCTTCCAAGCCTGCAGGCTCTACAATGTAATACATCTTGTCAGGGGTGATGTACATGTGTCCGTTCCAAGAGGAAGCACGGGTTTTGTTAAACATGGGGTCGAAGACCTCTTTCTTCACGTTGGCGAGATCGGCAACGGTGAAATTTTCATTCAGTTCGATCATGATTCAGCTATTTTTATGGTTAAACAATTTGTTTTACTTTTTTACCTACGAAACGCACCACACACCATAACACCGCAACGGCTATCAGGAAGGCCAGCCACGAGGGCAGTCCAAAGGCGGCGGGCAGTACTCCGGCCAACAAGGCCACCGTACCCACCGTCAACGCGTAGGGCATCTGGGTACTGACATGCTTCAAGTGGTCGCACTGGCTCGCCAAGGAACTCATGATGGTGGTGTCGGAGATGGGAGAACAATGGTCGCCCATGACGGCACCAGCCAACACGGAAGCAACCACATTGTAAAAGATGGGCAGAGTGGCATCCATGGTCATGCCCTGATCCTGGCACAATAGCCACGAAGCAGGCAAAATCAGGGGATACAGGATGGCCATCGTTCCCCAGGAAGTGCCCGTGGAAAAGCCGATCAAGGCGGCCAGCACGAAGGTAATCACAGGCACCAAGGCGGGCGACAACGACCAGCGCACCAGCAACTGCGAGACGAATTCAGCGGTATGCATGTCTTTGGTCACCAACGCAATAGCCCAAGCCATGGTAAGGATGACCACCGCGTTGAACATCGACTTGAAGCCCTCCACCGAAGCCTCCATGATTTTGCCAAACTTCACCTTGCGGCGCAGCAGCGTGACGATAATGGCTGTCAGCAAGGAGCACAACGACGACCAAAGCAGGGCGGTATAGGAGTCGGCGGCACCTATAGTAGCGGAAAGCTTGGCGAAGAAACCCATACTGGCATCGCCCCAGACGGCACTGTCATAACCCGTGGCAATCAAGCCGGCCACCGTGCCGAAAATCAACACCAGCAAAGGAATGATGGCGTCGACGGCTCGGCCGCCATGCTCCTCATCGCTGGTTTCTTCCACCACTGCATGCATCGTCCTTGCCCTGCGTTCCGCCTTGAGCATGGGACCAAAGTCGCGCCCACTCAAGATGATCATCAACACAAAGGCTAAGGTGAGGAAAGGATAGAAGCTGTAGGCCAAGGAATGAAAGAAAACCGAATACGACGACATCTCCAAGCCCAGGTTGTTGATGCCATCCTGAATATAGCTCAATTCGGCCCCGATCCAGGTGGTGATGAACGCCATTGCCACGACCGGCGCCGAGGTGGAATCGACAATGTAGGACAGTTTCTCCCGTGAGATGCGGAGCTTGTCGGCCAACGGCCTCATGGTGTTGCCCACCACGAGCGTGTTCGAATAGTCGTCGAAAAACACGCAGAGGTCCATGACGAAGGTCATCAGCTGACCCGAACGCGGACCGCGAGCCCGTTTCGAGAGCCAGTTGACGATGCCCTTCATGCCGCCGTTCACCGTGACGATCTTCACCATCCCACCAATCATCAAGGTAAAGACGATGATCTTGACATGATCGGCATCATAAAGCGACCCCACCACATAGGTGTCAACAACGCGCAACAGCCCTCCCCCAACGGCCTCGAGGGGACCGCATCCTCCATAGATGGACATGATGATGGTTCCCGTAAGGATCCCCAAGAACAAGGAAGAAATCACCTCCTTCAACAACAGGGCCATGATGATAGCCACCAAAGGCGGCAGAATCGACATCCAAAGCGGCATACTCAGGTATTTTGGTACAAAAATACAATTATTTTAACTTTTTTGCCTATTAAAACCATTTTTGATGCTATCTTTGCCAATTCATTTACCAACACTTCTTTTATGAAAAGACTTTCCATCGCATTGGCTTGCATCATCGGAATGTTTTTCCTTGCAGGCTGCACCCAAGATCAGATCAATGATTTTCTTGAACAAAAACCCAATGTGGCATTTGTTGAAGCCGAAGGCTACACCTCGGGCAATGTCACCGTGCTCGCCGGCACTGAGTTGAACTTCCAGATCAAGGTCTCTCCCAACGCGGGCAGTGCCAGCCCATTGGCCCATCTGAACTTCGTCATCGCCGATGTCA
This sequence comes from Bacteroidales bacterium, assembly GCA_017549805.1. Taxonomy (GTDB): domain Bacteria; phylum Bacteroidota; class Bacteroidia; order Bacteroidales; family F082; genus Limimorpha. The sequence continues at coordinate 17,064 of JAFYNJ010000015.1, read as the reverse complement.
ACGGCCACGTTGTCCGTGATGTCAACCACGAAATCGAAGACCCGACGGGAGAATCCATCATCTTTGAATCCTTCTCTTCTGAAAAGGCTTCGACCTATCTCCTCACCGCCACCGTCACCGACGAAGCAGGCAAGGCCAATATCGCCGAGCTTACCATTGGCTACCTCGAGCCCATTGTTGCCGAAATCGGAGTGTTTAAAGGCAAGGTCAACATCACAGGACGCGTCACCACGGACGGCGGCATCGTTGCTGGAATGGGAGCCCTCAACGAGCCCCTCGACATTGGCAACATTGCCACGGAAATCACTTTAGGTTCCACCGAAAACGGCAAGATCAATGCCATGATCTTCATCGACGGCACCCCGGTTGTCTTCCAAGCCACCCCTGACGGCGACCATCTCGCATTCGACGAGTTCAACTTCAACACCACCATCGACCTTTACAACGTTGCCATTACCCTCAACATCACCATCAACATGGACGGTGTGTTGGCAGACAACACCCTCACCCTGGACGGCACCGCCTACGGCTATGGCGAGATCACCGTTGTGGGAGTCAAAGTCCACGTGAACCTCAATGACGGCGTCATCGACGGCGTACTGGAAAAGACTGAATAACGATGGGATAAAAAGAAAGACGGGCCTCAAGAGGTCCGTCTTTTTAGTAGCGGGGGCAGGACTCGAACCTGCGACCTTTGGGTTATGAGCCCAACGAGCTGCCTCTGCTCCACCCCGCATCGTGATTCAGGCTGCAAAAATAAATAGAATTTTGTATCTTCGCAAGCGTTTTAACGATTTTTTTTTGAGCAATGAACCATAAAGCAGGCTATGTCAACATCATAGGGAAGCCCAACGTGGGCAAGTCAACCCTCATGAACCAACTCGTGGGAGAGAAAATCTCCATCATCACCTCGAAGGCGCAAACCACCCGCCACCGCATCCTGGGCATCGTCAACGGCGACGACTTCCAGATCGTGTTTTCCGACACGCCGGGCATCATCAAGAACCCGGCCTATAAGATGCACGAGATCATGAACGAGTTCATCAACGTCGCGCTCATCGATGCCGACTTGATCCTATTTGTGGTCGATATCACCGACAAAAAAGTGGAGGAAAAAACCATTGAAAGGCTGAAGACGACCGAGATTCCGGTATTTGTGCTCATCAACAAGATCGACCTTTCGGACCAACAGGGCCTGGAACAAGCCGTTGCCTATTGGGAAAAGGAACTGCCCAACGCTACCATCTTCCCCATCTCGGCACAGCACAATGCCAACATCCAGCATGTGTTCGAGCAAATCCTTACCAAGCTGCCCGAATGCCCACCTTACTTCCCCAAGGACGAACTCACCGACAAGTCGATGCGTTTCTTCATCACTGAGATCATCCGCGAGAAGATCCTGCTCAACTACCAGCAGGAAATCCCCTACTCGGTGCAAGTAGAGGTGGAATCGTATGAGGAGACCGACAGGCACATCCACATCCGGTCCATCATCTATGTGGCGCGCGACTCCCAAAAAGCCATCATCATAGGTAAAGGCGGTGCTGCCATCAAGAAACTAGGCATGCAAGCCAGAGCGGACATCGAGGAATTCACAGGGAAGAAGATCTTTTTGGAATTATTCGTAAAGGTCGATAAGGACTGGCGCGACAACGAGACTGAACTAAAGAGGTTCGGCTATGAGGCATAGTTCGATATTTACTAATTTACTATAAAAAAAACAATCATGAAAAAGATTCTTATCATCGCCACGCTGCTCACAGCAGTCTGTGTCGGCTCATCTTGCCAAGACAAAAACACCGACAAACAATTGGTGAAAGACCTGATAGGGACATGGCAAGGGTCGATCTATCTCGACGACGAGGAAATCCCTACCGACTATCAGTTCTTTGAAAGCGCCGACGGCATCACTGGAAACTTTATCGAAATCACCTACCTTCACGAAATCGATGGGGATTTTGACATACGGTATTTCGCATTTGCCAGCGGAGAATATTCCGTAAAAGACGGACGTCTTGCCTTGACGTTTTTCCCCGAAACAACCTATGCCGATCCCTATGACGAGGACGCTTTAGGGGAATATGTCGCCGCTTTATGGGAATACTACCAAGAAGAAGGAAGAGAGCTCCTTTGGGAGAATGAAGAAGAGTTGTCCATTGCCGTCCTTGAGACCTTTGAAGATGATTGGAGTCAGGTTTGCGAGGACCGCAACAATGAAAAGATGGACTTCAGCAATTTGACTGTTACTGAGGACAAAATGAGTTTTGTGGCTGGCGACAGAACTTTGGAGTTCAAACATGCCGACCACGATTGGTTCACTGCCTTTCCTTTTTCGGAGTAATCCAAGGAGATTTGTTATCTTTGCCGCCAAATTCAGAAAGCCATGTCAAACATCGTAGCAATCGTAGGCCGCCCCAATGTGGGCAAATCGACCTTATTTAATAGGATGCTGAAGCAGCGCCAGGCCATCGTTGAAGAGACCAGCGGCGTGACGCGTGACCGCCATTACGGCAAGAGCGACTGGAACGGGAAGGAATTCACCGTGATCGACACCGGCGGCTATGTGGTCGGGTCGGACGACATCTTCGAGGAAGAGATTCGCAAGCAAGTGGACCTTGCCATCGACGAGGCCGATGTCATCGTCTTCGTGGTAGATGGCCGGGCTGGACTCCATGTGCTCGACGAAGATGTGGCCGTCATCCTGCGCCAGCAGAAAAAACCCGTGCTCCTCGCCGTCAACAAGATCGACGAGCCCAACAAGGAAATCCTTGCCGGCGAGTTCTATGCCTTGGGACTGGGTGAGCCCTATCCCATGTCGGCCATGACGGGCACTGGCACCGGCGACCTATTGGACAAAGTATGTGAACTGCTGCCCAGCGACACCACCGACTTCGACACCGAACTTCCTCGGTTTACCGTGGTGGGACGCCCCAACGTGGGCAAGTCCTCCTTGATCAACGCCTTCCTCGGCACCGACCGCCATATCGTCACCGACATCGCTGGCACCACCCGCGACAGCAACGACACCCGCTACAATGCCTTCGGCATGGATTTCATGCTGGTGGACACCGCCGGACTGCGTAAGAAGAGCAAGGTCTCAGAAGACATTGAGTTCTACTCTGTGATGCGTTCCATCCGCGCCATCGAAAACTGCGACGTGGCCATCCTGATGATTGACGCCCAACAAGGCTTCGAGGCACAGGACATGAACATCCTCCGCCTTATCGAGAAAAACCGCAAGGGCTTGGTGGTTGTCGTCAACAAATGGGACCTCATCGAGAAGGATTCCAACACTCACCTTGCTTTCGAGCAGGCCATCCGCGCCAAGACCGCTCCGTTTACCGACTATCCCATCATCTTCACCTCTGCCATCAACAAGCAGCGCATTTACAAGGTGCTGGAAACTGCCCATCAAGTGTATGAAAACCGCGAGCGCCGCATCCCTGTTCGCGAACTCAACGACGTGATGCTGGAGATCATCGGCTCCGTGCCGCCTCCGACTGCTTCGCGCGGCCGTTACGTGCGCATCAAGTACATCACCCAGCTGAAGAGCGTCTTCCCGCAATTCATCTTCTTCTGCAACCTTCCCAAGGACGTGAAAGAGTCATACGAACGCTTCTTGGAGAATAAGATCCGCGAGAATTGGGACTTCTCGGGAGTGCCGATTCAGATGATCTTTAAAGAGAAATAGGTGAGAGGTGAAAGGTGAGAGATGGAAGAAAACGTTAGAATCGATAAATGGCTGTGGGCTGCAAGGCTCTTCAAGACCCGCGCCATTGCCACCGATGCCATCAAGGGTGGCAAGGTGAAGATCAGCGACACCCCTGTGAAGCCTTCGCGGGAAGTGAAGGAAGGCGACGTCATCCAAGTGCAGATTGAGCAACTCCACAAAGTGGTGCAGGTGAAAACCGTGATCAAAAACCGCGTCCCTGCCAAGATGGTTCCTGAAGTCTATACCGACCTCACGCCACAAGAGGAATACGAGCGCATCGAATTCATGCACGCCTACAAGGGCGAGTACCGCGACCGCGGCGCCGGGCGCCCCACCAAGAAAGAACGCAGGATGATCGAGAAGATCAAAGAGGAGTATTAGGCCAACTTAAAAGGTTGTCCTTGAGGTCTCATAGCCTTGCTCGTCGTAGAAGATCCATTCACCCGTCTTGTGACCTTCCATGTAATAGCCATCCATATAGAGATTGCCGTTTTCGTGATATACCTGGGCTTTCCCTGTGCGAAGGCCGTTCTCGAAGAAGCCCGTGCTCTGCACCTTTCCATCCGGGAAATAGGACTTCCATTCGCCTGTACGTTTGCCATCCTTCATGGCGCCCTCCATCTTCACGAGGCCACTTTCATAATACTCCACCTCACGCACGCACTCGTCTTTGCGGTTGACATATTGGACTTTGGAAGGTTGTCCGTTTTCGTAAACATCGACCGCTTTTTCTGTCAACTTTTCGGTACAAGAGGCCATAGCCAGGATCAATGTTGCCAAAATGAATAATCTTTTCATGCTGTTGTATTGTTGAATCAATTGAATAATAATCTCTCTCCTTTGTATTCCTCGTGGAAGACACCGTTTTCATACACCAGATTGCCGTTCACGAAGGTGTGCGTCACGGCACAATGCGTCTGGAGGCCGTCGTAAGGCGTCCATCCGCACTTGGAATACTCGTCCTTGTCGGAAATCAAATGGCTTGCCTTAGGATCAATTAGCACCAAATCCGCATGATAACCTTCGCGGATGAAGCCACGACGGTCAATCTGATATAGGATGGCCGGATTGTGGCACATCAGCTGCACCAGCAGCGTCCAGTCGAGCCAACCTTCACGCATCAGCTCTGCCATCACTTCCAAGGAATGCTGGATGGACGGGAAGCCCGACTTGCTGGTGAAGTAGTCGTAGGTGAACTTCTCCTCACGCAGATGTGGGGCGTGGTCGGTGCCGATGGTGTCGATCAGCCCCTCACGTAAGGCATGGCGCAGCGCCTCTCGGTCCCAACTCGCCTTGATGGCTGGGTTGCACTTGATGGCGAAGCCCTTCATCTCGTAATCGTGGTCGTCAAACCACAGGTAATGGGGACAGGTTTCCGCAGTGATCCTCTTGTCAGCCAAAGGAACATTGTTCCTAAAAAGCGACAGTTCCTGTTTCGTGGAGATGTGCAACACATGCAGTCGTGCACCGAATTTCTCGGCCATATCGACGGCTTTGGCTGACGACCTGTAGCAGGCCTCCATGGTACGCACAAAAGGATGAATGCTTGCGTCGGCGATGACTTCGCCCTTGGCTGCCAAGTCCTTACAACGCACCGTGTTGGCATGGATGGTGGCTTCGTCTTCGCAATGCGCCGCAATGAGGCAGGGCGACTCCCTGAACAAGCGCACCAGGACTTCATTCTTGTCCACAAGCATGTTACCCGTGCTGGAGCCCATGAACAGCTTAATGCCGCACACCCGCTTCGGGTCGGTCTTGGCCACCTCGGCAAGGTTGTCGTTGGTGGCGCCCAGATAGAACGAATAGTTGGCCAGCGATTTCTCCGCTGCGAGGTCGAACTTCTGCTGGAGCAAGTCTTGCGTGGTGGTCTGCGGATTGGTGTTGGGCATGTCCATGAAGGAAGTCACGCCACCGGCAACGGCGGCACGGCTTTCAGTGTAAAGATCGGCCTTGTGCGTCAAGCCCGGCTCGCGAAAATGTACATGTTCGTCGATGATGCCTGGAATCAGATACTTTCCCGTACCATCAACCAAGGTAGCGGAACCGCAATCGAAAGGTTCCCCTTCGGGGACAATCTTGGCAATCTTGCCGTCCGAAACAAAGACACTTGCCCCGAAGGTCTTACCCTCGTTGACAAGTGTCGCGTTTTTGATGTAATAGTTCATCAGGCCTGTTTAGGTTTAATCTTACCGGTAATGCCACGCCACCGCAAGTTGATCACTCCGAACACGGCTTCACGGAAGATGCCTTTGCTCATCTTCGACTGGCCTTCGCGTCGGTCGGTGAAGATGATGGATACCTCCTCAATCTTGAAGCCGAGCTTCCATGCGGTGTATTTCATCTCAATTTGGAAGGCGTAACCCACAAACTTGATGCGGTCGAGGTCGATGGTCTCCAGCACCTTGCGAGTATAGCACACGAAACCCGCCGTAGTGTCACGCACCTTCATGCGAGTGATGAATCGCACGTATGCCGAGGCATAGTACGACATCAGCACGCGTCCCATGGGCCAATTGACCACATTGACGCCCGTCTTGTAACGGGAACCCACTGCCAAATCCGCACCATTGGCACAGGCATCATGCAAGCGGGCCAGGTCATCGGGATTGTGGGAGAAATCGGCGTCCATCTCGAAGACATACTGGTAATCGCGTTCCAATGCCCACTTGAAACCCATGATGTAGGCCGTGCCCAAGCCCAGCTTGCCGGGGCGTTCCAACAGGAACAGCCTGTCGGAGAACTCAGCCATCATGCCTTTCACGATATCCGCCGTACCATCGGGACTGTTGTCGTCGATGATCAGGATGTCGAAAGCCATCGGCAGGTTGAAGACATATCGGATGATTTTCTCGATATTCTCTTTCTCTTTGTAAGTCGGGATAATGACTAAGTTCTCTGACATGGTTCTTGTCGATTATTCGATGGTAATTTTCTTGATCTCAATGGTACCGGCAACTTGGTCGGTTGAGGTGTATTTCACCGCAATGGTGGCAGTTTCACTCATCAACTGGCCAATGATACTCAAATCAACGGTTACAGTTTGGAAGTCATCCCAACTGCTGGCCTCGTTCAATGTGCAAGGCAACTGAATCCAGTTGATCTGGGTCGGATCCGTTCCAAACTCATAACCAGAGGTCACCCAGAAGGTCACTTCATTGTTGATATCATCAAAATAGCGGCCTAAACACTCCACTGTCATTGAAAGCAACATGAAAGATCCTGTCGGAACTTCGAAGGGTGAAGAAATCAGCCAGTCTTCATTGGCATAATACTCGTATTGGCCGTTGTTGTTGATGAAGCCGGTCATCTTCGCTGTACTGTAGTCGATCATCCAGGATTGGGGACCCGATACGTCATAGGTGGTGTAAGTGCCAAAGTCCGAGGCAAAGCTTTGGATGTAAGGCAGGGATTGCACCTCACCAGTTGGAGGTGGTGTGGGAGGTGTTCCACCGCCTTCCAAGATGAAGTCGTTCTCAGTACCGTTACTGTCGCGCAAACCGGCTTGGCCGAAATAGGTGCGCAGCGTGCCCAACACTGTCAATTGCTTGCCAAGGTTGTCTGGATGGTCGACAAGATTCACCTCGGTACGCAAGGGCTTGTTGTTGGGAAGGTTAACGATGACGCAGTTGGTGATTTCGTGACAAGTAGGATCGTCGGCGATGAGCACATTGGTCTTGAGGTCAAACGGAGCACTCCAATTGATTTGGTCGTTGGAGCTCACGGAGTTGTTGCCGTCTTTCACCGAACCGACGATATAGCCTTGAACCCAAGCGGTCACATTCTGGCCTTGCAGATTGATGCCTGACACGACATTGTAGGGATCGTTTTGCGTACCGCTACCCGTTCCCGGTCCCGGAGGCGGTGTAGGAGGTGTTCCGCCGCCGGCTTCACCTTCCTGAACGGTGATGCTTTGAATCTCAATGGTTCTCGACTGGGCATCGGTAGAAGTGTATCTGATGGCAACCGTCACATTTTGTCCGATGAATTCATCCAAACTGGTTTCCACGGTCTTGAAATCATTGAAGGACGATGTATTGGGATAGGTTGTGGACATGGTGGTCCAATTAGCCGACGAGGGGGCATTGCCGAAGACATAGTCCGATGAAACCTGCAAAGTGACGTCATTTGCGTCTGAATTTTGATATTGGGCAGAATAGGTCACCGAGACCTTTGCATGGCTCACTCCAGTAACAGCTACTGGCGATGACAACAGCCAATCCTCATTGGCATGCGATCCGCCGGAGTAGCCTGTCATCTTGGCTGTACTATAGTCGATCATCCAAGATTGGGGACCCGATACGTCGTAGGTAGTGTAGCTGCCGAATTCCGTGGCGAACGACTGGGTGTAAGGCATGTCCTGCAATTCACCGCCAGTTGGAGGAGGAGTCGGAGGCGTACCACCGTTACCTTCTTCGATGGTGATGCTCTGGATTTCCATCGTACCGGCCTTCTGGTTGGTGGAGGTATATTTCACCGCGAAGGTGACGGTTTGTCCGGCAAGCTGCTGACCGGAGGCATTCACCAAGGCAATCTCAGCCGTCAAGAAGTCGTTCCAGTTGGTGCCTTCCCTTAAAGTTGCGGGCACTCGAGTCCAAGTGGCCGTGGTCGGATCACTGCCCCAGGTGTAATTCGTCGAAGCCCAGATGGTCACTTCTTCACTGATGTTGGTGAAGTAGCGTCCGATATAACTCATGGTCATCTTGGCAGCGCTCACGCCAGAGAGATCCACTGGCGAGGAGATCAGCCAGTCTTCATTATCGAAGTTCTCACCGGGATTGCCACCAGTATGTCCAGTCATCTTAGCAGTGCTGTAGTCGATCATCCAAGATTGGGCACCCAGCACATCGTATGTCATGTAGGAGCCGAACTCCGTGGCGAACGACTGGGTGTAAGGAATGCTTTGGACTTCGCCACCCGGGTTGGGTCCCGGAGGCGGATTGACGCCGCCGCCTTCCTGGATCAGGATGCTCTGGACCTCGATGGTTCCGGCCTTCGTGTCGTTCGAACGATATCTCACGGCCACTACCACCCGCTGTCCGATAAACTGCGAGAGATCGATATTCGCCGAGATGAAATCAGTCCAGTTGCTGCCTTCAACCAAGGAGGCCGACACAGGCGTCCAAGTTGCTTGGTTAGGATCGCCCGTGGTGTAGTCGGGTGACACAAGGATGGTAATGTCCTCATTCAAATTCGAGAAGTAACGGGCAATGTAGGTCATTGTCATGGTAACTTGGGAAACACCCTCCAGCGATACCGGCGCCGAAATCAGCCAGTCTTCGTTGGCGTAGTTGTTTCCGCCGACATAACCCGTCATCTTGGCGGTGTTGTAGTCAATCTCCCACGACTGGGCACCAGCGGCATCGTAAGTGGTATAGGTGCCGAACGAAGAAGCAAAGTCTTGGTAATACGGCAGGGATGAACCACCGCCCGGGCCTGGGGTGTAACCGTCGAACTCCAACTCACTGGCCGAACGGATAAGCAGCTGCCAAGTGGAGCCGTAAAGGCTGGCAATACACGTAACATTACCCGTACCCTGTGGCAGCGAGTCCTTGGCGAAGTTGGCATAGTTGCTGGTACGCACGATGACGCTCTTTGAGAAATCCGACGGATCCACCAAGGTGCGGTTGCCGTAGGTGTTGGGCTCGGCAAAGGTGTTCTTCTCGGTGAACATCACATTCTTCAGTTTCACCAAACCAGCCAAGTGGTTGCCGGCGACGATGTTGGCGATAGTGGTCTCTTCAGGCTCGATAGGCTTATTGTTGGCCAAAATGACGATATGGCCGTCAGCCTCGAAGTCGGAGAGTTGCGGCAGACCGTTGTATTCAGTATAGGTCACATCCTTCAGATACACACGGATGGAGTCACCAATACGGACACCTGAGGTGGCGTTCAGGTACAACTCAATGGCCTTACCCGACGCACGGTCTTGGATGAAAGCGGCCTTGTAGAGGTTGCCCGACTGTTCATCGGCAGTGACAATGCCATACACCGATGCGTCTTGGGTGAACACCGTACCCGATTCCATGTTCAGGATGTCATCTATCGAATAAACCGTTCCGATGGGGAGCACCTGGATGGGCGGTTCCGGATAGTCCTTCTTGCAGGAGGTGAACATCACTCCCAACAAGGCAAGAAGAAGAAAACTGTTTTTAATTACTCTTTTCATTTTTATATCTATTTAAATTATCTTTCAACTTTCAATTTTCAACTTACTTCCTTACCGTCAAATTGATAAAGAAGTTGGTTCCGTACATATAGGAGTACTTCGACGGGAACATGTCGGGATCGTTGGCATTGAAGCGCAACTGGTCATACCCGTAAAGCACGGTGCTCTTGTTGTTGAGGATGTTGTTGACGCTCACGGTGAGCAAGCCGTAATAGCCCTTGTACCTGCGGGAATAGCCGGCGAAGAAATCGAGGGTGAAGGCAGGCTTCATCGGATCCTGTTTCAATACATCCTCGATGCGGATGTCGCCCTCGGCATAGTGCAGCATGCCGAATTCCGTATGGTTGTAGGGATTGACATCGAAATACATGTTGGCCAGGTAGTTGGCGTTCAAGCTGACCCACCAGTTCTTCGGGTCGTTGTACTTGATACCCAACGAAGCCACACTCTCCGGACCGGTGGAAACGTGATAGCCCTTCAGGTAAGCCATCTGGTTCTCGATATAGGCCATAGTGTTGTTATCATCATAGATCGAGAACAACGGGTTGTTGTTGTAAACATGGATGCCATTGGCAGCAGCAGCCTGCAAGGTAATGGTAGGCGTCACCTTGTATTCGGCACCCATCTCCAAACCCACGCTCTTTTGGTTGACGCCCGTCATGATGAAGTTGACGAACTCGCTCTTATAGGAATTACCCGACTCGGAGGTGCCGGTATAAACATTTTCACAGTAGAAACTGCGATTCCAGATGAGGTTTTGGTAGGCGCTATAGTATCCCGTGAGGCGGAACTTGAAAACAGGAGAACGGTATTGGTAGCCAAGATCGACGGCTTTGATGCGTTCGCTGCCCGGCTTGTCTTCCACCAAGGTGTGGCGGGTACGGGGTGACACATAGATGTCGCGGAACTGCGGCGCTTGAAGCATATAGGTCATGTTGGCCACGATGTGGTTGCGGCCATTGATGGCGTAGGTGACACCACCTTTGATACCAGGATCCAAGAAGTTGTGCTTGCTGTCGTTTCCGTATGAATTGTCAGCAAAGGCGCCACTCTTGAACAAGCCTTCGCGCCAGATCTGGGTAAAGGAGAACTGGAGGCCGACATACATGTCCCAGTTGCCCACCAGATAGTCGATCTGATCCCAAAAGCGAACATTGTTGCGGTTAGCGTAATAGTTGTAGTTGATGATGTCGCCGACATAAGCCACATGGTTGGGATTGTTCAGGTCGGTCTGGCATTCATCCGTCTCCAGATTCTCGGCATACTTGTTAATGTCGTAATAGTAATCGCCCCCGAGCAGGTCGTTCACCATTTCGTAATAATGAGTCCTTGAAGAATTCAAGGCAAGTCCACCCGCCATGATCAGGTTGGGCTGGAATTCATGCTTGAAATAAGAGGCGGTACCCATCTGCTTCTTGTCGTAATGACGTTCGGCAAGGATGTATTTGGAAGCCTTTCCGGTGACGGTATTGCCCTCCGTTCCGTTTGCGTTCTCCACGGTGAAGAGGTGTCCGCGGTTTGCATTATAAAGGGCGTCCCAGTCGATTTGGGTGACGGATGGGTCTCTATCCATCCAAGCCTGCAGTTGCGCTTCGTATTCAGCCGTACTATGGGCATGGCCGAGATAATAGGAAGGCAGGTTGCGATAGTAGTCGGGACGCGGATCGGGAGCCTCTCCCCATTCAAGACTCGTTTGGCTACCTGGACCGGCGAAATAGAAGGCCGAGGTGGTGAGCTGCGTCTTTTGGCTAGGCGTCCAATACCAAGTCAACTGGGCAAAAGGCTGGTGATAACGGCTCACACGCGAGTTGCGGATGACCTGGGTGCCATTGGCATCGATGGTTTGATAGCCCCAATTGGGGTTGTAGTAGTTGGTACCGGTGAGGTCGTAAGCTTCCTGCACCACGGGAGCCGAGCCGCCACGTTGCGAAGGAGCGCCGAAGAAGGTAAAGTCGAGGCTGTGTGCGTCGTTAAGCTTCTTCTCCACAGAAAGGAAATAGCCGGCTGCCTCGTAGAAGGTGCCTTCGGTATAACCTTTCTTGGCATAACGTCCGCTTGCCATGGCCATCAGATACCAACCCTTGCCGATTTCCCCTGTGCCGATGGAAGCCATCAGACGCTGGTTGTAGGAACGGTTGGAGAAGGCATAGCCCACCGAGACCTGCTTACGGTATTGCGAGGCACGGGTGGAATAGGCCGTCAAGCCGCCGAGCGAGCCAAAACCGGCATCGGTACGGCCCAGACCTTCAACAATCACCGAGTTGCGGAAAGCGTCGTTGAGACCGCCCCAGTTGGAGAAGACCGGACGTCCCGTCTCAGGATCGTTCATCAAGACACCGTTGATCATCACGTCGGAGTATTTCGAATCGTTGCCACGAACACGATAACGGAGCGATCCGAAGTTGTAGGCGGCAATGGAATTGAATACGTCGCGCGAGGAATGCAACAGCGTGGAGGCATCGTTCACCGAAGTCGATGACTCGTCAAAATCAGAATCCAACAGTAACACCGTGGGAACCTCATTCATCTGGGTATCCGTGGTGTCAACCGTTTGGGCTGAAAGCCGCGCGCAAAGCAACACGGCCACAGCTAAAAGTAGTAGTTTCCTCATATTTTGATATTTCATTTATATTTCTCGACTCTAGTCCTATATTAAATTGCAAAAATAAAAAAATCCGAATTGATTCACAATAATTCTTATTTTTGCAAAAACAAAAAAAAACCTTCAGAATGAAAAAAACAGCCCTTTTGTCCATACTGGCCATTGTTTGCTGCCTATTTGCAAACCTTGTCAAGGCCCAAGAACAGCAAGCCTATAAGATCGGCCTCGTCGGTTTCTACAACCTGGAGAACCTCTTCGACACCATTGACGACCCGCTCAAGAACGACGAGGAGTTTACCCCCAATGGCGTCAACCAGTGGAACACCGAGAAATACCTGTCCAAACTGCACAATATGGCCTACGCCATTTCAACCATCGGATTGGACTACACCCCTGACGGTGTGGCAGTGTTGGGCGTGTCGGAGATAGAGAACCGCGTTGTTCTGGAAGACTTGGTGGTCCAGCCAGAAATCAAAGATCGCAACTACCAGATCATCCATTATGAGTCGCCCGACCGTCGTGGCGTCGATGTGGCATTGCTTTACAATCCAAAGTACTTCACGGTGACAGGCACCAGGTCGTACCGCACGGTGGTGCCCGGCGAACCCGACTTCATCACCCGCGACCAGCTGTTGGTTTCAGGTCTTTTCGACGGTGAACCGATGCATTTTGTCGTGATGCACTGGCCCTCACGCTACGGTGGCGAGAAACGCTCCCTTCCCGGCCGTGTGGCCGCCGCCAACCTGTGCCGCCACATCACCGACTCGCTGCTGGCCGACGATCCCAACGCCAAGGTCATCATGATGGGCGACTACAACGACTACCCCACCAACAAGAGCATTACCAAGTATCTTGGCGCCAATGGCGACAAAAAACACTTGCGTGAAGGCGAGTATTTCAACCCCATGTACGAACTGCACCAAAACGGCATCGGCACCAACTACTACAATGACGTGCCCGGTGTGCTCGACCAAACCATCATCACCCCCGGCTTGCTGCCCACCGATTATTCCACCTATCAGTACAAGAACGCCAAGGTGCACAACAAGGAATTCCTGAAACAGCACGGCGGCCGCTACAACGGATTCCCCTTCCGCACCTTCGGCTCAGGCGTCTGGATGGGCGGCTACAGTGACCACTTTCCAGTGTATGTGATTCTTTTGAAGAAGGCAGAATAAAGAAGACGGAAGTCAGAATAATTCGATTTCGTCAACGAAGATCCAAGCTGGATGACCATGGCCATCATGGTCCTTGGGCAACTCATGGCCGTTAATGACGACTTCCACATAACGGGCAACAACGGGCTCGAATTCCAACTCATAGCTAAATATGCCATCCCGATCCGCCCAAGTGGAGATCATGATTTCCTGCTGCCCCACTCTCCGATAACGCTTCCCATCGTCGGAAACGAGCACTTTGACTTCACTCGGGTTGTAAATCCATGAAGGCTTGTCCACCAAGGCATGGAAACGGACATGGCTCAAAGTCTCAGGCTGTTCCAAGTCAATGACGGCATCCAGGGGATCTCCCTGGAATCCGAGCCAGCGACCGGAGTTGTAAAGACCACGGCCCAACTTGCCATCGTTAAGCTGCGCAGCGCCTTCAAAGGTGTATTTTTCGGCAGGCTGGAAACGCAAGGTAAGGGGCTTGTGGGTGGCCAGGTTGGATACCACCGTATCCGTCTTCGGATGTGGATCGAAGATGTGCTTGGCGTAGTTGTAATGATACAAGTCATAAAGTTGGGTCATCTTTCGGCAACGCTCGACAAAAGCTTGGAAATCACGCTGCTCGGGATTGTTCCATTGCAGTTCCGCCAAGGCATCCATACGCGGCATGGCCATGTACTGGACATGTTGGAACGAGGCGATGTACTCCGTCCAGATATTGGCTTGCACGCCGATGATATGCTTCTGCTCCGCCAGGGTGAGCTCAGCGGGAAGCGGCTGGAATTCATACACCCGCTCCACCGGCAAATAACCGCCGATGCAAGGCGGCTCGTTAAAGATGTCGTCGCTTTGGTAATAGTCGAAATACAAATGAGATGACGGTGCCATGATGACATCATGGCCTTTCCTTGCCGCCTCGATACCGCCTTGGGTGCCACGCCAACTCATGATGATGGCCGTTTCTGAGACGTTGCCTTCCAGGATCTCATCCCAGCCAATGACACGACGGCCACGAGCCTCCACCACCTTGGCCATGCAGTTCATCACATAGCTCTGCAGGTAGTCCTCCTTCGAGAAACGCTCATCCCCCTTGATGCCCAATTCCTTGATTTTTGCTTGGCATTTCGGGCATTTCATCCATCTCGTTTTGGGACATTCATCCCCACCGATGTGGATGTATTCAGAGGGAAACACATCCATTACCTCATTCAGCACATCCTCCACGAATTGCATTGCCTCCTCGTTGCCTGCACAAAGCACATCCTCAGAGACACCCCAACGGCGCCACACCTCGTATGGACCACCTGTGCAACCTAACTTTGGATAGGTAGCCAAGGCAGCCTGCATGTGGCCTGGCAGGTCGATCTCGGGAATGATGTTGATATGGCGCTCGGCGGCATATTGGACCAAGTCACGCAACTCATCCTGGGTATAGAAACCACCATGGCGTACGGTGTCGTATAATGGGCTGTTATGGCCGATGACCGTGCCTTTGCGATAAGCCCCGACTTGGGTCAACTCGGGGTATTTCTTAATCTCGATGCGCCAGCCTTGGTCCTCCGTAAGGTGGAAATGGAACTGGTTCATATTGTGCATGGCCAGCATGTCGATATAGATCTTCACCGAATCCAAGTCCATGAAGTGACGGCAAGGATCGAGATGCATGCCGCGGTAGCCAAATTCCGACCAGTCGCGGATGACCGCAGTTGGGAGTTGGCAGTTGGGAGTTGGCAGTTGGGAGTTGGTAATTGGAAGGCTCTTGCGCAAGGTTTGTATGCCGTAAAACACGCCTGCGGCATCCGCTCCCTTGATAGTCACTTGCTTTGGTGTAATGGTGATTTCGTATGCTTCGTCAAAGCCGAATTCAGCGGGCGCCAACTGAAGCACAATGCCGTTTTTCTCCTTGCCTTGAAGCGGCTGGCAAGCCATCTTGAACGAAAGGATGTCGTCCACATACTCGCTGAGGAACTGCGCCTCGCGTTGCAAGCCCTCTTCATAATAAACGACGGTATTGGATTGAAGCACAAAAGGCCTTTTCTCGTTCAATGTCACCTCCTTGGGCAGAGGAATGATGTCGTAGGAGGCCTCAGGCATCGGCTGTTGCGTACAGGATTGACACAAAAGGATCGCCGAAACAAAAAGTAAAAACGTTGTTCTCATCTGTTGTTCCCGTTAAAAATCTCTACAAAAATAAAAAACTTGCTTTTACTTGCCCGAAAAATCACTAAATTTGCGGTTCATTTTTTTATGACTATGGAAATCAGTAGCAAATACAGCCCTCAGGAAGTCGAAGGCAAATGGTACGAGCACTGGATGCAGAAGAACTACTTCCACTCCACGCCCAACGAACGCGAACCCTATACCATCGTGATTCCACCGCCGAATGTAACCGGCGTGCTTCACATGGGCCACATGATGAACAACACGATTCAAGATATCTTGATTCGTCGTGCCCGCATGCAAGGCAAGAACGCCTGCTGGGTGCCCGGCACCGACCACGCCTCCATCGCCACCGAAGCCAAGGTGGTGAACAAGCTGGCGCAACAGGGCATCAAGAAGACCGACATCGGCCGCGAGGAGTTCCTCAAGCACGCTTGGGACTGGACCCATGAGCATGGTGGCATCATCCTCAAGCAGTTGCGCCGTCTGGGCTGCTCCTGCGACTGGGAACGCACCTCGTTCACCATGGATGACATCCGTTCGAAAAGCGTCATCCGTGCCTTCGTTGACCTCTACAACAAAGGACTGATTTATCGCGGCGTGCGCATGGTCAACTGGGATCCGAAAGCTCTTACCGCTTTGAGCGATGAGGAAGTGGTCTTCAAGGATGAACACAGCCATCTGTTTTACCTCCGTTACTATCTCCACGAGGACGACGGCACGGGAGCCACGGGTGCTGAAGGCGAAATTATCCACACCGATGAGAAAGGCCGCCGCTACGCCGTGGTGGCTACTACACGTCCCGAGACCATCATGGGCGATACCGCCATGTGCATCAACCCTGCCGACCCGAAGAACCAATGGCTGCGCGGCAAGAAAGTCGTGGTGCCATTGGTCAACCGCGTCATCCCCGTCATCGAGGACGACTATGTCGATATTGAGTTTGGTACAGGCTGCCTGAAGGTCACCCCTGCCCACGATGTGAACGACTACATGCTGGGCGAGAAGCACAACCTACAGAGCATCAACATCTTCAACGACGACGCCACCTTGAGCGAAGCCGCCGGCATGTACATCGGCATGAGCCGCGAGGACTGCCGCAAGCAGATTATCATCGACATGAAAGAAGCCGGTCTACTGGAGAAGATCGAAGATTATAATAATAAGGTGGGATATTCGGAGCGTACCAACGTCCCGATTGAGCCGAAGCTTTCGATGCAGTGGTTCCTCAAGATGGAGCACCTCGCCGATATCGCTT
>JAFYNJ010000014.1 GCA_017549805.1 Bacteroidales bacterium | reverse complement strand
GACAAGGCCACGCGATTGTCAATCGGGGTCTTGGTTTCTTTGATGATACCTATTTTCATATTTTTAGTTGTTTGAATAATATCTTTAAAAGTTTAGGGTTTAAAGTCAGTTTAGGGTTCAACATCTTGTACCAAGCGCACACAATTACCGTTGAAGCGATAATCAGGTTCGGACGAGAAAGCCCCCCAAGAATAATCCATAAATAACGCTGTATTCAAACCCGCTTCCGATCCTGATGCCGACCAATAATAGCTTCCATACCCAACGCTTGTAACAATAACTCCTTGCCGATGGCCTGCCAAAGGAAGGAATACAGCACCATTGTTCTCCAATGTTTCCCATTCATCGAGAGTGAATATGTTTGAATTATACGGCGACTCCCCATCATACGGTGTCTCCCCATCATCCAAATCATCGCCATTAGTGTTATTTAACATGCAAATCTCCGTATTCCAATTATCAGGTAATAAAATGACGCCATTCACACCACCCACGTTTCCACAGGCACGGCGTATACCAGAGGGTGTGATGCGTCTATCGAAAACATATCCCCATTCTTCTGCTGTCAAAGTGCGCCATTGGTTCGGCATGTTGCCGCCATTGGTGATAGCATTATAAACGCCCCAATCAGCATTGGCATACTGACCTGTCAAGTCGTAAGTGTAACATATGCCGTCAGTCGGGCCATAACCAAATCCTATTGCTTCTTGTGGATCATAATCAGCATCATAATTTAGTTCCGTCGTACAGTACGGCTGATAATAAAGGTTCCCATTGTCCCAACCGCTAGTACCCCAACCAAACAAGTCGCGGTCGACATAAGGGTCATCGCCGTTTTGTCCCGTCGATGTACCAAGATAATCCCATTGGTGGTCGGCAAATTGCCAATAAGGGGTGGCGGCACTGCCAATGTATTGCAAATTGCCCTGCGAAAAATACACTTGGTCGCCATTGGAGTTGATGGTGAACTTGCCGTTGATGGCGCCAACAGGCACTTCGTTAACATTAACCTCAGTAGTAACCGTCACTTCAATACCCATAGTATGATATGCATTATCAGTGATGGCAGGCACCGCAGCGCGTGTGCCAGTGTATTCTCCATCGTCAGAATAGGCACTGCCTTCCTCAACCGCGTCTTGCGGCAACAAGATGGCCCATTTTTCGCCACTGCCCGCCGAGAGCTTGATGAGACCCTCGACTTCTTTCGAAGGAGTCAAGGTGTTCTCGGCGAAATTCACCGTCACCTTGTTGTTCATCCCAGTGATGCAAGTGGCAGCTTCAGAAGCCGTGGTCACATTGAACTTTACCAAAGCACACTTGTTCAACAGCATGGCCGTGAAAGTGGTCGCACCTGAAATGTAGGTCTCACAGGAGGGTGCATACTCTATCACGGGCAACTCCTCCGTTTGGTCACTGATGATCACGGAACAGGAAGTGGTACTTCCAGACACAAGGGTCTCAGCGGGTGTCGCATTGCCAAGAAAATAGAAATGAAGCGGCTCGCCCACGGTCGGGTTGGTGATGGTACCGCCGAAGTTGGTGCCGTTGTGGGTCAATGTGCCGACATATTTGCCTCCGCTGGCCACATACACCACGTCGCCACTCTCGTAAGTCACTGCGCCCGTATTGGTGTTCACGTCCATCCTGGCACCGTTGCCTTTGACGTCAAGCGTAATGGCTACTGGGTTGTATTCGTTGGCTGGTGAAGTTTGTTGTTCTTCCTTCTTACATTGCGTCAATGAAACCAACACCACCAATGCCGCTAATAGGATATTTCTCTTTTTCATTTTTTCCTCTCTGTTTTGGTTTTTTCTCGATTTGATTGTTGCATATCCTGCGCCTGCCGCAAGCAGGACGAAAAGTCCGCTACCCAATGGTACATTGTCGCCGAAAGTCTGGCCGGTAATGTCGCAATTTGTGCCTCCAAAGCCTTGACCATTAAGGTTGCTCCCAGCTACATCTATGCTATGATTCAGCATCCCGTTGGAGGAATTAATGGACGTTGGTCCAAACAGTCCCCCAGGCCTTTCCTGCGATTGTGCGCGCAAGTTGACAGAAAGCAACGCTCCCATTGCCAATAGAAGCGATAATAACACGACTTTCTTTCTCGTTCTTTTCATCACTTAATGATTGGTTAAATCAAATCAGGCAACAAATCATGCCGCATGATATCTTTCCCTTCTTTGTCGATCACCTTAACCGAGGCATTGATTTGTTGGAGCTTCTCATTGTATTGCTCAATGGAATCCGCAACGATGTTCATGCCGGCAACACGGTCGCTGCTGCTGGTCACGCCACGCATTTCCGTTCCTTTGATCCTTACAGGGTGGAATTCGTTGATCAAGCCCTGTTTCTCCAATTCCTCGAATCCTTCAAAATGATCGAAAACACCAGGTTGGCAATAGATGAAATCATTCACCACAATATTGTAACTCTTGCATTTCTTGCTCAAATCAGGATCCTTTCCAAGGGTAATGTCAATAGTTGCGCCGATCACGTCCACACCCGTAGAATATTTGATAAGTAAGTATTTCATATTGCCACCCGTACGGGCGCAAAACTCCAACACCGACACTTCGTCGCCATGATGCAGCAACTGAATCAACAAGGGAGCGTTCACCAAACCGAAGCCGTCGGCAATCTTTTGGGCAATTTCATCTATCTGTTTCAGCACAGCTTCTGAGGCTTTCACGGGATAGCGACCACGGAAAATGACAAAACGGTCTTTGTCCTTCACTTTCTCACTATTGGTAACATTCAGCACATGAGCTTTGCCATTCACCACAAAAGCATCCACGCTGATCTCTTCACCGGCAAAGAATTCCTCCACAATCACGCCACCGCTGCGGCTGATTTGATGGGCTTCTTCGTAATAACGCTTCAATTCCTCGATATCCTCTGCTTTTCTCACTCCTTTGGAACTATAGGCATCCACCGGCTTCACCACCAAGGGGAACTTCAGTTTACCTATCACTCCCATATCAAGTTTATCGGTTTCAACGTAATCAGTCGTGGGAATACCATGTGCCTTGAAGATACGTTTCATGCGGATTTTATCAGACACATTTTGGCAAGTCTCGTAATCAATATAGCAAGGAAGCCCTAGCATTTCCGACACCTTCGCTACCACCAACAAAACTTGGTCGGCACAAACGGTGATGAGGAAATCCACTTTTTCTTTAACGGCAATATCTTTTATGGCTTCCATATCGAAGACATCCACATGAAAGAATTTGTCACAATAAGGTCTGGCCACGGCATTCGGACTGCCGT
Organism: Bacteroidales bacterium; assembly: GCA_017549805.1. Lineage (GTDB taxonomy): Bacteria > Bacteroidota > Bacteroidia > Bacteroidales > F082 > Limimorpha. The sequence goes on along the minus strand of JAFYNJ010000014.1, from coordinate 29,890 downwards.
CCGCCAACAAGGTTTCAATTCCACGAGCCTTGAGTTGCTTGATCAACTCTATTTGAGGCACACCGCCTGCGATTACTAACGATTTCATAGATTACCCTGGTTTATTCCTTGCTTTCTCTGCTTTTACAAAAATCCTCATACATAACCGCTGCCAATTCATCGCTTACCACACCACCCAGTCTAGAAACGCCATACCGTTCTTTGAATTGTTCAGTTTGCAAACGTGCTTTACGCATATACTCATCAAAACTACAAATATATCGTGCAGGCACCCCAGCATAAACAGAATTGTCAGGTACATCCTTGTTAACCAAGCTATTCGAACCAATAATAACATTTGTCCCAATTCTAACACCGTAAAGGATATGGGTTCCTGTACCAATGAACACATTGTCCATTACTTCAATACAACCAACTCGTTCTATATAACCCTTATCGTCCCCCTCCCTATTATTAAGCATCATGTGAATGATATCATGCGTAACAAATACAACATTTGATGCCATCCTAACATTATTATGCAGATAGATGAGGTTAGGATAAAGCGGCAACATGCGATCTTGAATTGAACATTTTTCTCCTAAATGACCGAAAACATGTTTCCTTCGAAAAAACTCAGTACGCTTTTTCGGACTTTGATAGAGACATGACCAAAGGGAATAAAACAATCTTTTAGAATTCTTCATATTTCAAATCAGTTTATACAAAAACACACGAACAAAACTTCAACAAAAACCTATCGCAGAACTTCGAGGTGCAGCAACCCGATACCAACTGCTTTCGTAATAGCCATTCATTAAAAACAGGACAAAGTAAAGCATATAAAAAGTACCATGCGTATGTGCCGTAAAATAGGAAATAATGATGATAATAAACGAAAGCCAAAAATAAGGTCCTTTTAGTTTAAACAAGCCTTGGATATAGAACCAGTAACTGAAAATCAAGCCAAATATACCCCATTTTATATAGGTAGCAAACAATCCAGGAATATTAAAACCAAGGTCGTCCAATTCATTCATAGGAGTACCAACCCAAACAGCCTTTCCAGAAATACCTCTAACATAATCACTCACAAGTCGAACCCTTCCTTCAATAGCATTTGATGTTTCGTCTTCAGTAAACACTCTCTGAATACTATTATGAAAAAACGGAATCCAAAGATAGGCGACAAAAACGATTATTATAAACACGATTACAAGAGCCACATTATTTACATTAATCACTTTTCCTATCCTAACATTGTAGTTGGATAGTTTTCTGTAGATTAAATAATACAGCATCCATAAACCCAAAACTACAGCAATACCCATTCCCGAAGTGGTCAGCAATAAGCCCAAGGACAAAAACAATGCAGTACGAATATTATTCCTGTTTCTCTTTACCGAGAGCAACGATATACAGATTATCGGGAATGAATACAAAAAGAAATGCGAAGGTTCAAGGAAAAAGCCAGAAGGACGATACATGAATCCAGCAGCGCCATAATTTTCAGCAGTTCTAACCCAAATCACATCCTGGCTAACCAATAATGACAAAGGACGAAAATCAATGGTTCTACCCACCAAATAATGTGCTATATATTGTATAATAATGGCAACCGTCGCTAATACAGCGATCTTAGTGGCATATTTAAAGAAATATGAGATATTTACACTACCATTCGAAACACAAATGAAAATCCATGAGAGAAGCAGCACATACCCAAGTCGCATAAAATTGAAATCTCGAATAATGATGGTATAAAAATAGAAGATAATTAAAGGAATTATGGCAATGAAACTCCTTCTATCAACTACGCCAACATGCAACTTCTTGTATGTGTGCAATAACAAAACGGGAGTGATAAGAAGCAATATTGTAAAACCAGCATTTTGGACAAGTCCCTTATAATGTTGTAAAAGAGGCGCCAATGCGAGAGCCAAAGCACAAAACTTGTCCCCAAGAGACCTGTTCTCGCTACCATATATGATCAAATCCTGTTCTTCCATTATTACTCTTTTAAATACGGCACTTAATTAGTTCCATCAAAACTACCGCTCATAACACTCACATCTTTACCAGACAATACATTTTTGATCGTCATAAAAATCACTTTGATGTCCGTCCACAAGGTACAATGGTCAACATACCAAATATCCAATTCAAATTTCTCTTTCCAAGTAATGTTGTTCCTACCATGGACTTGAGCCCACCCGGTAAGACCAGGACGTACTTCATGACGCCTTGCCTGTTCGGGTGAATAAAGCAACAAGTATCTTGTCAACAAAGGACGAGGACCTATCAATGACATATCGCCTTTCAACACATTGAAAAGCTGTGGCAATTCATCGATGGAGAACTTACGCATGAATTTTCCAATCTTGGTAATACGCTGATCATTCGGCAACGGAACGCCATTCTCATCCGTTTCATCCGTCATGCTCTTGAATTTAATGACATTAAAGATCTTTGCGTCTTTGCCAGGACGATCCTGTAAGAAAAACACGCCCGCCCCTTTGTTGGCAAAATGAAGTAAAAGCATCATTACCAAAAGAAAAGGACTAAGGCAAATAATGGCGATCAAAGAGATTAAAAAATCCAATACTCGTTTAAAGAAATGCTTGTACATAACCAATGTTTCATCAATCCAATAAATCACTTTTGACTTTCCATGTAGGCTTGATATAGTAAGTTTCCATCCCACTTGCGCAAACCTTTGTGCTCGAAGAACGCTCTGACCTTTTCATTCTTCAATACGGGACCACACATCACCTGCTCATAATCGATTGCTGGATGCGAATTGATCTCACACAACTTCATTCCATCTTCGGTAATGATGATATCCAGTCCCATGTAATCCAACGATGAAACATGTTGGCAAAGCTTGTTGATCTTATTCCGCACCAATGACCAATTGGGAAGTGCATTGTCTTTCCAAACGATTCCTGTGTCAGGATGCTTGTCCAACAACCATTTCCCATCGGGAGTGAAGCGCTTGTAACGAATACAGAAATCCTTGTATTTTCCGGTTTCAAAATCGAATCCTACTCCAACACCACCAGAAGACAAATTACTTGCTCCTCCATTGATTGAGGTACCGAATCGTGCGTATGACACAGCACAAGACCATGTGGTTAGCGCATAACGGTCTTCCGTATGATCCTTGCACATAATCACGCGAAGCGTGCATTCACTGTCGGGCCAAACCTTCTCCAACTCATGATGCTGATGGCAATACTCTGTGACAATATAGTTTCGCATGGTGTCACGAATCTCTTCAAAACGAGCCATGTCGATAGGTTTGTTGTTTTCATAAATGCCATTGTCACGCAACTCCATCTTGATAAAGCCAAGCCCTCCGCTGGTACCTGAATTGGGCTTCATGGCAAGGATGCGCTTTTCCTTTAGCAGATTCCAAAGGAAATCCTTGTCGTGTGGAATGTCGGTTGGACAATCCATCAGATAGGTAAAACGGCCGCCACACAAGTCATTCTCAACATACACATAGTATTTTGGCATGGTATCCTCACATCCATTACTGTTCAGTACATATTTCAATGTGGTTTTATCAAGCCACTTTAAAAAGTGATTGTTCATTGGATGCAGCATGAAATACTGGAAATCCGGAACATAATCGCGATAATTGTCTTCCGTCAACCCGTACAACTCAATGCGGCCAGGATAGAAACCGCGTTCCAAGGCCCACTTTTTCTTTTCCAAATCATCAACGGGAAACGCATTTTCATCATCACGGAGTTTCTTTACAAACATTCCGGCCCAACGATAGTCCATACCAATCGCCCGGATTTTTTCAAGTAAGAGATCGTAGTCTGTCATATTCTTGAATTATTATTGATTTGCTTTTTTGTGTCCGAAGACTTCATCGAGAATCTTGATAGTATCTTTACCATACAGCGGACCATTGTTAAGCTGCAAGGAATCAATACCACCTCGGCAAAGATTAGCTTCAATCAAAACAGGAGTCCCATCTTGCCCAATGGCTATATCCCATGCGATGGATCTAAAATGTGCAACCATTGGGTGTGCCTTTTTGATCAAATCAACGGCACCTTGATAATTAGGAATCTCATATTCGGAAAAGACAACCTTTGAAGTCGGGTGGCATTCCATCTTCTCAAACTTCTTATTATAGCCGTATTTCCTCAATCTACCATTGGGTTGAATACCACAAGTCAATCCACCGGCGCTATAATTGTCAAGCTTAGCATTGCCTGCACCCATTCTCACCACCGCCGAATAGATGGTCGCATTGCCGTCTTTTTCCAAGACGGAATAAATGCGAAGCGTATTCAACGAATCCTTATGCAAACGCGCAATAGCCTCATGTTGGACAAGCTCTTCCTGTACAATAATGTCCGTATCATATTTGTTTGCAATATCCAACACTTTCTTAAACGAGAACTCTCCTTGAGGAATGTATGTAACCCCGCTCCCACCAGCCGTTTTTTGGGCTTCTTTTACAAAACAACCTGTGTTCACGGATAACCGGACATCATCCGGCTGTTGGCAGTTTTCGCCAAAAACAGGCCGGTTGTCACCATCTGTCCAAATGCCATTGACCCTTTTCAACAAGGTCTTTGGCTGTGGAATACCATGAAACAAGGAGTCATAGTTAGTCTTGTTATCATAATACTTGGCTGCAATGATGTCATTGAAATAGGGGTCGATATAACCAACATATAAGTCTTGAGGGATATAATTGGGATAAAAGGTACCCGAAACCCCAGTAAAATAACGATGAAAAACCAAAGAAGGCTTAGCGTATGGTTTGTAGAACGACAAAACTTCTTTTTCTTGTTCTTTTGTCAAGGCATTTGAAAAAGGCTTTTTCTTGAAATCATTAATCCTTTTTTTCATCCCCGATACTTTGTGTGTCCAACGGCAAAAGTCGAACAACTTATCTTCAAACTTTTCTTTATATCCCATAATTCAAAGAAAATTTGTTTATTTCACAGCTTCGCCCCGTCAGTCACAGGGTGTGGCGACAAGGCGTTGATTGACACAAAGTTATGGATGAACGCCATCCGTTGCTTTAGCAATCCAAAATATAATTTGCGAAAATAAGAAAAAAAACCTTTTCTTTTCAAAGAAAAGAACAAGTTTTTTTGCCCAATAAACACCATGGAAAGGCTTGCTTAATCCCTCTTGAAAATATCACGGGTGTAAACCTTATCCTTCACGTCGTCGAGGACACTGTCGTAACGGTTGGCGATGATGGCTTGGCTCATGGTCTTGAAGCGTTCCAAATCGTTGACTACCAAGCTGCCGAAGAAGGTGGTCCCATCAGGCAAAGTCGGCTCATAGATGATGACCTTGGCTCCCTTTGCCTTCACGCGCTTCATCACTCCCTGGATGCTGCTCTGGCGGAAGTTGTCGCTGTTCGACTTCATGGTCAGGCGATAAACGCCAATAGTTGGCAGTTGGTAGTTGGCAGTTGGAAGTTTTGAATCGTATTGGTTGTTCTCGGAATAGGCGTAATAACCAGCCATTTTCAGGACCTGGTCGGCGATGAAGTCCTTGCGGGTGCGGTTGCTCTCCACGATGGCACTCATCATGTTTTGCGGCACATCAGCATAGTTGGCCAAAAGCTGCTTGGTATCCTTGGGCAAACAATAGCCGCCATAGCCAAAACTGGGATTGTTGTAATAGCTTCCGATACGGGGATCCAGACACACCCCTTCGATAATCGATCGGGTGTCAAGCCCTTTCATCTCGGCGTATGTATCCAATTCGTTGAAATAACTTACACGCAACGCCAAATAAGTGTTGGCAAACAGTTTCACCGCTTCCGCCTCAGTAGTACCCATAAACAACACGGGAATATCGGTTTTCAATGCACATTGCTGTAGCATAAGTGCAAATTGATTTGCCTTATTCTTTAGTTCTTCATTGCCTTGTTCGTAACCAATGATGATGCGCGACGGATACAAATTGTCGTAAAGCGCCTTGCTTTCGCGCAGAAACTCCGGTGCAAAGAGGATATTGCGGCATCCCGTCTTCTGCCTGATCGACTCGGTATAGCCAACCGGCACCGTCGATTTGATTACCATCACGGCATGGGGATTGTAGCGCATCACCGTGTTAATCACCTCCTCCACTGCGGTGGTATCAAAGAAATTCTTCACACTGTCGTAGTTGGTAGGCGCCGCGATAACCACGAAATCTGCGTCGCCGTAACCTTGTTCGGCATCCAGCGTGGCTTGAAGACGCAATTCCTTTTGGGCAAAATACTCCTCAATCAATTCATCCTTGATAGGCGACTCTCTCCTATTGACCTTATCCACCCTTTCCGGCACAATATCAACCGCAGTCACATCATAACGCTGCGACAACAAGGTGGCGATGCTCAGGCCGACATAACCCGTTCCAGCTACTGCTATCTTCATGAAAAATTAGAATTTAGAATTAAGAATTTAGAGTTTTCCGTAATAGCTTTCATAATACTTCTGATAATCGCCACTGGTGACGTTATCCAGCCATTCTTGGTTTTCGAGATACCAAAGGACGGTCTTCTCGATGCCTTCCTCGAACTGCAAACTGGGCTCCCAACCGAGTTCCATCTGAAGCTTGGAAGAGTCGATGGCATAGCGCAGGTCGTGGCCGGCACGGTCGGTAACATAGGTGATCAAGTCCATGTCGGCACCCTCGGGACGGCCCAGCAGCCTGTCCACCGTGTTAATCAGCACCTTGATCAGGTCAATGTTTTTCCACTCGTTGAAGCCGCCGATGTTGTAGGTCTCCCCTATCTTGCCCTCATGGAAAATCAAGTCGATGGCACGGGCATGGTCTTCCACATAGAGCCAATCCCTCACATTCTCGCCTTTGCCATACACCGGCAACGGCTTGCGATGGCGGATATTGTTGATGAACAGCGGGATCAGCTTCTCAGGAAACTGGTAGGGACCGTAGTTGTTTGAACAATTCGTCACAACGGTCGGCAAGCCGTACGTGTCATGGAAAGCACGCACAAAATGGTCGCTGCTGGCCTTGGCGGCGCTATAAGGGCTGTGGGGCTGGTATTTCAGATCCTCCGTGAAGAACTTGCTTCCATAAGCCAGATGATGCTTGCCGCTGCTGGCCTTCGTAGTAAATGGCGGCTCGATACCCTCAGGATCGGTCATCTCCAAGGCACCATAGACTTCGTCGGTGCTGATATGATAGAAACGGCAAGGGATGGATTGCTTCGGTCGTTCCTCCCTCGCAATGACGAAATTCGTCGACTCCCAATAAAGTTTCGCGGCCTGCAACAAGCTCAACGTTCCCATCACGTTGGTTTGGGCGAAGGTGAACGGATCCTTGATACTACGATCCACATGGCTCTCAGCGGCAAGGTGGATGATGCCGTCAACATGTTCTTCTTGCATCAACTGGTATACACCTTCAAAATCGCAGATATCCATCTTGACAAAGCGATAGTTGGGCATGTCCTCAATATCCTGAAGGTTGGCAAGGTTGCCGGCATAGGTCAGCTTATCGAGATTGATGATCTTGTAATCGGGATATTTGTTCACAAAAAGGCGAACGACATGGCTGCCTATAAAGCCCGCTCCTCCCGTAATGATGATGGTTCTTCCCATTATTTTGTGTTTTCAAAGGTTATCGAATTGATTTGCTCCTTCATCTCATCGATCACCCGAAGGAGATACTGGCCATATTGGTTTTTCAGCATGGGTTTGGCCAACTCGCGCATCTTCTCCTCGCTAATCCATCCATGACGATAGGCGATGCCTTCCAAGCAAGCGATCTTCAGGCCTTGCCGCTTCTCAATGACTTCCACGAAGGTGGAGGCTTCGGCCAAGCTGTCGTGGGTCCCCGTATCGAGCCAAGCAAAGCCCCGTCCCAAGGTCTGGACTTTCAGCTCACCTGCCTTCAGAAACTCCTGGTTCACCGTGGTAATCTCCAATTCGCCACGGGCCGACGGCTTGATGGTCTTGGCAATGTCAACCACCTTGTTGGGATAGAAATAGAGACCCACCACGGCATAGTTGCTCTTGGGTTCCTTGGGCTTCTCCTCGATGCTCAGGCAGTTGCCCTGCTTGTCGAACTCCGCCACGCCATAACGCTCGGGATCCGACACCCAATAGCCAAACACCGTGGCCTTGTGGTTCTTTTCGGCATCTTCAACGGCATGTCTCAACAAGCTCGTAAAGCCCGATCCGTGGAAGATGTTGTCGCCCAGCACCAAGCAGGCACAATCGTCGCCGATGAACTGCTCACCGATGATGAAGGCCTGAGCCAGCCCATCAGGCGAAGGCTGTTCGGCATACTCGAAATGCACGCCATAGTCGGAGCCATCGCCCAGCAAACGCTTGAAGCCTGGCAAGTCGTATGGGGTAGAGATAACGAGAATGTCGCGAATCCCAGCCAACATCAAAGCCGAGATGGGATAATAGACCATGGGCTTGTCATAGATGGGAAGCAACTGTTTGCTTACGCCTTTCGTAATTGGGTACAAACGCGTCCCCGAACCACCTGCCAATACAATTCCTTTCATATCGTTTCTTCTTTCATAATTGATTTCCACTTAAAATAGCCAAAGATGGCGATGATGACATACAACCCATATAAGCTGGCCTTGAAGGGGATATCCTTGTAGAAATACAGGCCGCAGGTCACGACATCCACCACAATCCAAACGAACCACTGCTCCAAATATTTTCTGGCCAAGGCCCAAATACCCACAATGCTCAAGGCGGTGGTAAAGGCATCAAGTACGGGAACCGTGCTGTTGGTGAAACGCGACAACACAAAGTAAATGAGTGCCCAGACAACTGTAGCGACAAGCACCCATGACAAGGCCGTTTTCTTCGGCATGTGACGGATGGGCAGATCCTTTACCTTCTGCCTATGGCGCATCCATGCAATAAATCCATAAACCGTCATGGCCAAATAATAGAACTCCATGCCACAATCGGCATACAGCCCTTTCTGATAGTAAAGAACGATGCCCAGCGATTGCATGAAAAAACCCACTACCCACATCCAAACGCTGGCCTTGTATTCCAACAGGATATAGGCCAACCCCAATGCCGTCGTCGTAATATCCAGCCAATGATTGCTCAGGAACTCCATTTTTACGTTCTCCGCTTTAACTCGCTTCGCTTCGTTGAGGGCTTCGCCGTTCAGCTCTCAGCTTTCAGCCTATCGTATTCCTCAAACCTACTGTTCTTGCTAATGAACTCCGGCACAGTCTTCTTCATCAGGATAACCATCTCAGGAATCTTCACCTTGTGGGCAAGATCGACCAATTCCTCCAACACAACCTTCATCTGGTCATATTCATATTCACGAACCTTGGCAATTCGGATACGGTCATGCGATGTAGGCAATGTGTTCTCCTTGTTAGACAGCACTTCCTCATACAGTTTCTCGCCCGGACGCAAGCCCGTGTATTGGATCTCGATATCCTCTCCCACCTTCATACCGGCAAGGGTAATCATGCGACGGGCCAAGGTATCAATCTTGATAGATTCACCCATATCAAACACAAAGATCTGGTTACCTGTACTCAAAATGGCAGCTTCCATCACCAGACGGCAAGCTTCGGGGATGGTCATGAAGAAACGTGTGATTTCGGGATGGGTCACTGTGACAGGACCGCCATTGGCAATCTGTTCACGGAAACGAGGGATGACAGATCCATTGGAACCCAATACATTGCCGAAACGGGTAGTAACAAACTTGGTTTTGCCCGGCACCTTGCCCTGCTCGACCGCCAACCCCAGCGACTGCACGTAGATCTCCGCCAGACGCTTGGAACATCCCATGATGTTGGTGGGATTCACCGCCTTGTCGGTAGAGATCATCACCATCATCTCGGTTCCATACTCCAAACACTTGTCAGCCACATTGCAGGAGCCATGGAGATTGACCAAAACAGCTTCACAAGGATTCTCCTCCATCAATGGCACATGCTTATAGGCAGCGGCATGAAACACCACTTGAGGATGCCATTCACGGAAAGCGAAGTCGAGACGATCCTTATGACGAACATCGCCGATAATCGGCACAAAATCAAGTTTGGGGAAGCGTTGTTCCAACTCCAATCTCAGGTTATGCATGGGTGTCTCTGCATTGTCGAACAGCACCAACTTCTTAATGCCAAAGGTAGCCAACTGGCGACAAAGCTCCGAACCGATGGATCCTGCAGCGCCAGTGACCATTACCACCTTGCCATTGAAGTTGGCTTTGATTTCGTCCATCGAGATTTTGATTTCCTGGCGTCCGAGAAGGTCTTCTATCTTCACCTCACGCACACGGTCACGCATCCTTTGGTTCGTCTCCAGTTCATCAATAGTAGGTATGATCAGCGTTTTGACATTGTTTCGGTTGCAGTATTCCACCAGATCCGTGTTTTCGCGCATCACATCGGCTTCGCTCGAAAACAGGATGGCGCGCGTCGAAAGCTGGTCAAGGACCTTTTCCACCTGTTTATCGGTATGACACACAAACACGGGCAGGTCGTTGATACGCAGGTTCTTGCTATTATCGTCACGAGAAATAAAGCCAACCACATCATAATGTGGAGAGTTCTCCAAACGAGTTACGACAGCGGCCGATTTATCGGAAGTGCTGAAGACTAGTACTCGCTGACGGTCGCTAAGTTCCTTGAATTTCTTCTTGTATAGATCATACACAAAGAACATCAAAAGACGGACACAGATCCAGAAAAACAAGGATAACAAAAAATCGTACACAAGCGCAATGCCAATACTAGAATTGATTTTCTTAGCAATACCCACCACGATCCCGATTACAACTACTTTGGCCAACAAAACCAGGATATAATGGATAATATCCGGCAAAGTCATGTGACGGACCACCACATTGTAGCTTTTGAACACCAGCATGCCAACCACCGTGCCGACAATACTGCTAGTCATCCACCAAAGGGAGAACATCCCTCTATAGTAATCAGAACCTGTTTTGGCGAAAAAGACCAAGGACAGCATCACTACTGCCGAAGCCAACACCGACAGCACAAGGTCAATCGCAAAGATAACCTTTGTACTCAGGTATTGCTGAAAGTATTTGTTCAACCTACTCATGCGCATCTCATTTTTGTTTTCCGTTCATCGTGGTGCGGTACACTACAGTCTTCCATCGACAATCTCTCTTGGAAGAATACCTTTCACATCGTAAATGACGCCACCTTCCCTAACCAAGGTTTTCACATCCATGTCGAGGAATTCCTTATGGGCAACAGCCAAGATGACTGCGTCAAACAGTTGGCAGTTGGCAGTTGGCAGTTGGGAGTTGACGACGATGCCGTATTCTTTGAGCACATGATTGGAATTGGCCCAAGGATCAAGTACCGTGATATTCGGTGTGTATTCTCTCAAAGTATGGTAAATGTCCACCACTTTGGTGTTACGGATGTCAGGACAGTTCTCTTTGAAGGTGATGCCAAGGATAAGAATTCTCGCGTTTTTCACCATCACGCCTTTTTTGTTCATGCATTTAATGGTCTGGTTGGCCACGTAGGCACCCATGCCGTCGTTCAAACGTCTTGAGGCATGCATAATCCGAGGTAGGACGCCATACACCTGAGCCTTTTGGATCAAGTAGTAGGGATCCACGCTGATGCAGTGCCCGCCCACCAAGCCGGGACTCAGCTTGATGAAGTTCCACTTGGAGGAAGCGGCATCGATCACGTCGTGGGTGTCGATACCCATGGCATTGAAGATCTTGGCCAGCTCGTTCATGAAGGCGATGTTGACGTCGCGCTGTGAATTCTCGATGATCTTGGATGCTTCAGCCACCTTGATGCTCGGGGCTTTATGGGTACCATTGATAAGGACACTATTGTAAATGGCATCCACATAATCGGCAATCTCAGGCGTGGAGCCTGACGTCACCTTCTTGATTTTTTCTACCGTATGCAGTTTGTCACCAGGGTTAATGCGCTCAGGACTGTAGCCAGCATAGAAATCGACATTGAATTTCAATCCACTGACACGTTCCACCACCGGGAGACATTCCTCCTCCGTAACGCCGGGATAGACGGTGCTCTCATACACTACCACGTCGCCTTTCGAAATGACCTTGCCAACGGTCTCGCTGGCTCCCCACAACGGTTTCAGGTCAGGACGATTGTCACTGTCGACAGGGGTAGGCACAGCGACAACATAGAAGTTGCATTGTTTGATTTCATCAAGGTTGGTGGTACAGCGGAAGCCGTGGTTTTGGATGGCATCCTGAAGCAGTTCGTCACTTACCTCAAGAGTAGCATCATGACCTGTCATCAAGGCATCCACGCGAGATTGATTCATGTCGAAACCGACGGTCTCATATTTTGTTGAAAACAATCTGGCCAGAGGGAGACCCACATAGCCAAGACCTATTACACAGATCTTTGTCTCATCAATGTTTTTGCAAAAGTCCATAATCATCCAAATTGGGTTAATTTGCAAATTTAGGTTTTTTTTTGATACCTCAAAGATAATTAATAAGTATTTCCTATTTTTGCAAGCCATGGCAGAATACTCAAGCATATTACTGGAAAACGCAGTCGAGGCCCTCTCGAAGTTGCCCGGTATCGGCAAGAAGACCGCTTTACGACTGGCGCTTCATCTGCTCAACGAGGATAATGTTCAGACAGAGCAACTTGCCGACGCTTTGCTCAAGATGAAACACAATATCATGCTCTGCGAGCGGTGCTATAATATCTCCGACACCAAAATCTGCTCCATCTGCTCCAATCCCCGTCGTGATGAGAACACGCTGTGCGTAGTGGCCGACATGCGCGATGTGTTGGCCATTGAGCACACGGCAGCCTACAACGGACTCTACCATGTGTTAGGCGGTGTCATCAGTCCCATCGAAGGCATCGCGCCCAAGGACTTGAAGATCGAGGAACTCGTTCAACGCGTCCAAACCGAAGACATCCGAGAGATCATTCTCGCACTTCCAGCAACCATTGAAGGCGACACCACCAACTTCTACATTTACAGACAATTGAAAGACTTCAAAGGCAAAGTCACTGTCATCGCCAAAGGCATCGCCGTCGGCGACACATTGGAGTATGTGGATGAGATTACTTTGGGGAGGTCGATACAGAATAGAACAGCGTTTAATTAATTCTTTTTTGTTACTTTTCCCATTGATGGAAAAGTAACCAAAAGATCTAGGCCGACATGATCGGACCTACCGCACGGTGGTCCTAAGCACCTGAGCGTCATGTCGCGGGGTGCCTTTGTTCCGAAGGCAAACGCTCCGCTAACGCGTCGCGCCGCTCCTGACGCTCAAGCACTTAGTCCACCTTTTGGCTCACGCTTCCCCGCATGTCGGCCGTTCCAGCCCGCCTGGGGATCAGCCAATTAGAACGGATGTGGGGTGGGCCATTATTTTTGGCCTTGATTTTTTCCGCCCCTTTTGTATCAAGACAAAAGGGGCAAAAGAAAAAAAGAATTATCTTTGCACCTTAAATAGTAACTAATAGTGTTTACCGACGACGACAACTCCTGGGAAGAAGAAAACGACGACGACCTCACCAACGAAGCCGTCACCCGTTTCGAAGACATGCTTGAAAACCAGCGTCCCACCTACTTCGACGCGGAGGAATTCGAGTTGATCATCGACTATTACATGCAGAACAACAACCTGAAACGCTCACGTCAGGCTGTGGATCTCGCATTGGCACAGCATCCCGACGACATCAACCTACGCATCAAGAACGCCCGTCAATTCCTCGTAGAGAACGACCCTAAAAAGGCCTTCGACCTGCTCGACCAGATTGAGATCAACTACGACGAACCCGACTATTTCCTCACCCTCGGCTCCTGCTACGCCGCCCTCGGGAAACACCAGAAAGCCATTGACACCTACACCTCGGCACTGGCCTATTTCGACGAGGACGAGAAAAGCGAGCTGTATCACGCCATCGGCTATGAATACCAAAACCTAGGCGCACTCAACAAAGCCATCGAATACTATAAGAAATCGCTTGATGTGGACACCGAGGACTTGCAGACCAACAACTCCCTGATCGACCTGGTCAACTGCTACCTCTTGACCGACAGCATGGAAGAAGGCCTCGCCTACTTCAATCAACGCATCGAAGAGAACCCACAGGAAGCCGAGTCGTGGTCGGCCTTGGGCGACCTGTACCGCCGGACCGACCGGCTAGAGGAAGCCATCGAGATGTATGAATATGTGCTGGCCATCGACCCCACTCATCTCTGGGCCAACATGCACCTTGCCAACTCCTATTACGACCTCAACCGCTTCCAGGAAGCCATCGACTCACTGAACGAAGCCCTGGCACACGATGTAGAGACCTCCATGATCCATGCCTCCTTGGGCGACTGCCATTACCGGCTGGAGAACTACATCGATGCTCGCAACGAATACAACAAAGCCCTAGCCATCAACGAATACCTGACGGAAGCCTGGTCGGGACTCGGCTATGTGTATAGCGACACCGGCGACAGCCGCAACGCCATCAAGTTCTTCGAAAAAGCCTACCGCCTGGAGCCTTTCAACGACGACCATCTCTACAACCTCGCCGCCGAGCACCGCAAGATCAACGACAACGAGAAGGCCCTCTCCTATTTGCTAGAGATCGAGAAGCACCAACCCAACGACCCCGACCTGTATTTCTTCCTCGGCGACCTGCTAGCCGACATGGACCGTTGCGACGAAGCCATCTGCTACCTGAAACTCGGCCTGGAACGCACCAACAACGATTCCACCCTGCTCTACCTCCTCGCCTATCTCCACCTCGAACGCAATGAACGCCAACTGGCCTTGACCTACCTTGAACAGGCCCTTACCGCCAACCCAGAATATTATAAGGAGTTTATCGAATACAATCCGGAAATGATCACAAACGATATTGAAGTAATGGAAATGATTAAGAAGATAACTGAGAACTGAAAACTGAAAACTTCAAACTGACCACTGATGAAAAACTATATATACGTATTTCTAATATCAATGATCCCCTTGGTCGAGCTCCGCGGCGCCATCCCCGTGGCCTACGGCATCAAAGCCGCCCTCGACAATCCCGCCGACTTCAACCTGGTGTGGGCATACATCATCATTGCCATCGGCAACATGCTGCCTGTACCATTCATCTTCTTCTTTGCCCGCCGCGTGCTGGAATGGGGCAAGGACAAGAAATACATCGGCCGGTTCTTCACCTGGTGCCTCAACAAAGGTGAAAAAGGCGGCGAGAAACTGCAAGCCAAAGCAGGTCGCGGGCTCTACGTTGCGCTGTTGCTATTCGTTGGCATCCCGTTGCCCGGCACCGGCGCCTGGACGGGCACCCTGGCAGCCAGTTTTCTCAACATGGACTTCAAGAAAAGCATTCTTGCCGTGGTGGGCGGCGTAGCGCTGGCCGGCATCATCGTAGGCGTGCTCTGCACCTTGGGCTTTGGCGCCCTCTTCGGCATCCACTAACATTTATCTCTTATCTTTGAAACACTACGGGCTGATCGGACATCCATTGGGACACTCTTTCTCGAAAACTTACTTCACGGCAAAATTCGAGACGGAAGGCCTGGATTGCGATTATCAGAACTACGACCTTGAAGACATCTCCCTTATTAAGCAATCCAACCTGAACGGTTTTAACGTCACCATCCCCTATAAAGAAGACATCATTACCTATCTGGATAAACTGGATGAAGTGGCCGCTGAAGTTGGAGCCGTGAACACCGTGAGGGTCCTTCCAAATGGAAAGCTAATTGGTTTCAACACGGATGTTATCGGCTTTGAATCCCTCATTCCCCATTCCTCCCTCCTCATTCCTCATTCCTCACTCATTCTCGGCACCGGTGGCGCTTCCAAGGCCGTTCAATATGTCCTGAAAAAACACGGCATTGACTTCCAGCTGGTGAGCCGCGATGCCAAGAAAGGAGACTATACCTATGATCAATTGACTCCCGAAATCGTCAAGGATCACCTCCTTATTATAAACAGCACACCTGTTGGCATGGCACCACATATCGATGCATTACCCGACATCCCTTACGATGCCATCACACCAAACCACACTCTGATTGACCTGATCTACAACCCAGAAATAACGCTTTTCCTTCGTCACGGAGAAGAACAAGGAGCCACAACCATCAACGGATTGGCCATGCTTCATGCGCAGGCCGAGGCATCATGGAAAGTATGGAACTCTTAACATAAGATCAAGAAACCATACGCTCACACCGATCAATGATTTCTTTGGATAAACGGAAACCCTCATCACAAACAGCTTTACTTTGATTTCCATCGTAATTCATGGAAAGATGAATCGTTTCGTATCCTATATTCACCAATGACAGCAACTTTTTGTCACGATCCGACACCGCTTCACGGTAATCATTGATATCAGGTCGTGTACGCCTTCCCTCACTTACGTGAAACACAACGTCAAGAGCTATCAAAACTCCCAGCCAAAGATAGTTTCCAGCGGCACGAACATATTTTCGGTCACGATATGCTGTCCCATCTTCCTCCAAATGTCCATGCTTCCGTAATGTATCTTTTGCATTAGACACATACCGCCTCGCCTCTTCTATGGTATCCGATTGACACTTTTTAAATAATCTCATGGTTTCAAAAACATTATTTCTGCAAAGATATATAACTTATTAGGTTTTGTCAAGAGCAAAGACAATAATTTTTTCAAACCAACGTTAAATTGTCGTATTTTTGCATCATTAGACTCATAGACCATGAAACTGCATAAACTGCTTTTGTTTGGAACAGTGTTATTGTTCTGCTCCCATTTCAACAACGCCACAGCACAAGTCTTCAAGGGCGAAGCCTTTGCTGGAGCCAGCCTCGCACAAGTTGACGGCGACGAGTGCTATGGATACAAACGCTTCAACGGACAATTGGGAGCGGGCGTGTTGCTGTCGCTCACCGATCAGGACTGGCTTGACGTTGGACTTGAAATCGTCTATAATCCGAAAGGTGCTTTGCGTAGTGACACCCTTGTTGGCAACAGTGGGCATTTTGCCGGCACTTACAACCTGAAGCTCAATTATGTCGAGATTCCCGTGATGCTCTATCTTACCGACAAACACAAATACACTGTGGGTCTCGGCCTTTCCTACGGCCGACTGGTGGGAGTTTCCGAGAAGATCAACGGTATAGCCACAGACATTCGCGTTGGAGATGGTTACCTGCGCTGGAAAGACGGCGATCAAGGATCCGATGACATCGACTTGAGTGAGATACGCACGCTCGACGATCTCTCCACCTCAGGCTTGTATGACGACACTGAGCTGCCGCCGACCATCCGAGTTCAGAACTCGAACACCTATAGCAAACACGACCTCAGCATCTGTGCCGATTTCCGCATCCGCATCTGGGAAGGCCTTCATGCCCAGTTGAGATACCAGTATTCGTTGATGCCCATTCGTATCAGGCTCTTCGAGGAATATGATCCCATGCTCGACTATAAAGTCAGGCAACAATACAACAATCAGATTGCACTGCGCCTGACTTACATCTTCGGTGAAGACCGCGCCCTGATCAACCGCGAGATCCAGAAAGAAGAAAAGAAGAGGAACAGATAAGTTTATCCTAGGTAAAAATCCTTTAGGAACACATTGTAATCCTCCGTCAGGCTGTTGTCGGCATGCCGCAACACCAGCGAGGATTCCCTTGTTTTATCCGGTTTTCCAAAACGAAAGACCATGTTCACCCTATTCGGCTCCTTACCCTCCACAGGAATGAGATACTGTATGCAGTGGACAAACAAATTGCACTGCTCCGCCACAGGGATGAAGTCGTGCGACTCTCGCTCGGGAAGCACCACCGCAAAGCGTCCATCAGGCTTCAGAAGCCGTCGCACCGCACCCGCCAGTTCGGGAAAAGTGAGCGAACTGTCGGTATGACGGGTCTGGTTCCTGCGGTCAGCGTCACATTTAAAGGAATTGACAAAAAACGGAGGATTGGAGACGATGAGATCATAGCCGCACTGCATGGTGAATTGACGAATATCGGCATGAAAGGCAAACAGCTTGTCGCGCCACTGCGACGCGTCGAAATTGACCGAAGCCTCATACACAGAGGGCTCGTCAAGGTCCACCGCATGGACTTTTGCGACGCCTTTCTGCGCCAGCATCAACGGCAAGATACCACACCCCGTGCCAATGTCCAACGCCCAGTCGGTAGGCTTCACCTCCACCCAAGCACCCAGCAATACCGCATCAGTCCCCACCTTCATGGTGGAGCGATTATGATTCAAGCTAAAGTGTTTAAAATGAAAACGGGACATAATTTTTAAATAAGGTTATCCGACAAGTCTTCCCATTCGGGATTGATACTCATGATTAAATGGATTTTTTTAACTCTTGATCCAGCTTTGATTTGTTTTTCCCGGTCAATTGCGTCCTGGATCGATTGGAATTCTTCGAAATATCCCAATTTGTCAACACCATATCGGGCAGTGAACGAATTAGGGTCGAATTTGGACTTATGTTGAATGATACGTTCACGCAAATCTGAAGTCACGCCCGTATATAAAGTCCCATGAGGTTGATTAAACAAGATATAGACGTAACTCTTTTTCATTATGATTTGTTTTTACTCTATTAAACTATTAAGAGTCTCTTGACCACGTCATTGCGAGGACCGCGAGCAAAGCGTGGCGGGACGAAGCAATCCAACCTGACCCGAAAAGTCTTGATAGTTCATGTTGGATTGCCACGCTCGCCTATGGCTCGCTCGCAATGACGTTATCCCAAATACATCTCTATCAACCCCTCCGGGGCTTTCACATATAGCTTTTTCGCTTTGCGATCGACCTTCTGGATCACCTGATCCAAGATGGGAATCAGGATCTCCTTCTTGTCCTTGTAGACCTGGATGATGGCCTGGGTGGGATACTCAATCACTTCGGCGATGGGACCCAATTCGCCATGCACCTCGTCAACCACCGTGAAGCCTTTCACCTCGTGATAATAGAACTGCTTGCCCGAAAGCTTGGGCAGCATCTCCAAAGGCAGCCAGACCTCCTTCCCTGTCAGCGCAGAAGCCGCCTCCACCGTCTTGATATCCTGGATGGACACGAAGAACTTGTCGCCATTGCAAACGATCTTCTCCACAAAGAAAGGCGTCAGCACCTTGTTGATCTCCACCAGGAAATACTTCAGATCAAGATATTCAGAGGGATCATCGACATCCAGCTTGATGGTCACCTCACCCTTGATGCCATGCGTCTTGGCCACTCGACCCAGATAAAAACAATCTTCTTTTGTCATTTTTTGCTATTTTTTCAAATGCAAAAATAAGAGTTTTTTCTATCTTTGCCATGTAAATAACGAGCCATGCACGATTTTCTGGATTTGTTCTTGGATGTGCTGAGAAACAGCTTCTTGATCACTGGATTGGTGATCATCATGATGCTCATGATTGAATACATCAACATCCATTCCGAAGGAAGGTTTTTCACCAAGCTGCGCCAGCACCGTTTCGGACAGGTAGTGTTGGGTGCAGGATTGGGTATCATCCCCGGCTGCATGGGCGGTTTCGCCGCCGTTTCGATGTACTCGCACAAGCTGCTCAGCTTCGGTGCCTTGATTGCCATGATGATTGCCTCATCGGGCGACGAGGCCTTCGTGATGCTGGCCATGATTCCCAAGGAAGCCTTGATCCTTTGTGCCGTGCTGTTTGTTGTGGCCATTTTGGCTGGATGGATTGTCGATCTGCTTTCCAAGAAAAAGGAGCCGGAGAGCTCATGTTGCCAAGACGGATTCCAAATCCATGATGACGAGCACCATCACGGCGCTGTTAGCGAAAAGCCAAGTCTCAAGAACCTGAGACATGCCAGTGCCGAGCGCATCGCCCTGCTGTTGGGCGTGGTGATCTTCATCATTGCCTTGGCATTCGGCTTGCTGGAACACGACCACGAGCATGAACATGAAGCGGCCGAAACCCTAAGCCATCTCAACATCTTCGACGAATACTGGATGAACCTGTTCTTTGCCGTGGTCAGCTTGTTTGTGGTGTGGTTCATCGCCACCGCCAACGAGCACGTCGTCAAGGAACACCTTTGGGAACACGTCATCAAGAAGCACTTCCTCACCATCTTCCTTTGGACTTTCGGCGCCCTGTTGGTCATCGAACTTGGTCTCCACTACCTCGACATGGAGTCGTGGATCAACTCCAACATCCCCTGGATGATCCTGTTGGCGCTGCTGGTGGGCATCATCCCTGAATCGGGGCCCCATCTTCTGTTTGTGACCCTATTCGCCACCGGCATGGTACCGTTCTCGGTGCTGCTGGCCAGCTCGATATCACAGGACGGACATGCCTCGCTCCCACTGCTTGCCGAAAGCAAACGCAGCTTTGTCAAGGCCAAGATCATCAACGCGCTCATCGCCGCGATATGCGGATACACCTGTTATTTCATCGGTTTCTAATTCTTTAATAACATGAAAATCATCCTCGCCACCGACTTCAGCAAAGAAAACCAGATGTTAGTACCCTACGCCCTCGACCTTTTGAGACCGACGGGAGGCACCATCGTACTGTTCCACGCCTATATGGACCACTTCGAGGTGACTGACGCCAAGACAGCCGCCGAAGAGGAGATGAAAAAGAGTGTGTCTTTCCTCAACGAGGCCATCCAAAGAGAAGGGCTGAACAACATAGAGATCAGCACCAGGCTGACGGACGGCTATCCTGAACAACAGCTGTTGCATGTCACACGCGAGATCCAACCCGACTTGGTGCTGATGGGCACCCGTGGTCGTGGCAGGAAAGGCTTCCTGGAAGGCAGCATGTCGAAAAGCCTGATGAGCAAGTCGCCCGTGCCGCTGCTGACCATCCATGAAGAATACCACTACAAGCCGAACAATGAGGTGTTGTATGTGACCAACTTCGATAAAGGCGATTCGGCATCCATCGCCAAGGTGTTCGACATCTTGAAACCTTACAAGCTGCATCTCCATGTGGTGAGTTTTGTCATCGACGGCGATCCCGCCAAGGCCGCGAAACAGATGAAGGAGCTGGAGCAAACTCTGTGCTATTTGAATCTGAATGGGGAGTTGTCGTTCAAGTTGGTTTACAACAGTAACCCGCGCGACAGCATGAAGGCCTTCTGCGAGGAGAACAACATCAGCTTGGCGGCGTTCATTCCCCACCGTCGTCATTTCTATCATCTCTTCTTCAAGGATAAGGTGACAAAGAACGATTTCTACAATCTTCATATTCCCTTACTGGTTTTACCAAGGAATTGATTTGTTACTTTTCCCATTGATGGAAAAGTAACAAAGAAAAAAAAGAGTATATTTGCCGCGTCAATTAGGGGTGCCTTATCTGCCACGGCAGATTGAAAGACAGGCTGAGATCATACCCTCTTACCTGATCCGGGTAATGCCGGCGTAGGGATTGGATAGATTCAAACATTCCCCTTTGCATTTATAATTAACTAACAAACAGTTCATTAAATGAAAAGGATTTTTATTGGTATCACAGCTCTTTTTTTAGCAGCAAACGCGTATGCCCAGAATGAAAAAGCGGTCATCGACACATCTCATTTCGAATTGCTGAACGAAGTGGTGGTCAGCGGTGTCCGCGTCCAGAAAAACGCACCTTTTGCCGTCAGCAACATCAACAAGCTTGAGCTGAACGAATTTTCGAAAACAGGACAGGAACTGCCCTTCCTCTTCGCAAAGACCCCCGGCATCATCGCCTGGAGCGAAAACGGTGTTGGCACAGGCACCAGCTATATGCGCATCCGTGGTGCCGGCGATTCACGCATCAATGTCACCCTCGACGGTGTGCCGCTCAACTCACCGGAAGACCAATGCGTTTTTTGGGCTAATATGAACAGCTACGGCTCCCTGCTTGGCAATGTGCAAATCCAGCGTGGCGTGGGTACTTCCACCAACGGCGACGGCGCTTTTGGCGGCACCGTGGCCCTGTCAACGGCAATACCTTCTGTCACCCCAAGCGCCGAGATTACAGGTTCCTATGGCTCGTTCAATACCCTTAACTTCGGCGTCAAAGCCTCGACGGGACTCCTTCGGAACCATCTCATCGTTGACGGAGCCTATCACGAAACCAGCACCGACGGCTTCATCCACGGCACACAAGGTCGTAGCGGGAGCTATTACGGAGGCATCACCTATAATAAAAACAACTTCCAACTTCGCTACAAGAACATCGGCAACTTCGAAAAAACCGGTCAGGCCTGGAACGGCGTGACGGCAGGCGACAACGACCTCAGCCTCATGGACGGCACCTATGGCGCAGCGACAGGCATCAAGACTTACCAAGATATGTACAATGTCGGACTAGGACAATACAACTCGCTTTACGAGCATCTTCTCTATGACGACGACGGCAATTTCTTGAAAGACGAGAATGGCAACTATGTCACCGAACGCTACCAAATGAACGACGGCAGCTATTGGGATCGCACCACCGACAATTTCTGGCAGAACCACAACATCCTTTCGGCGGCTTGGGAGCTTGACGAGCATTGGACCACCTCAGCATCGCTACATTACACCTACGGTTACGGCTATTATGAGGAGTTCCGCTACAACAACAAGCTTTCGAAATTCGGGTTGACCTATACCTATCCTGACGGAAGCATCGTAAAAAGATCAGATTTTGTGCGCAAAAAGGGCCTCACACAGCATACTTTCGGCATGATTTGGAATGCCAATTACAAAGACGAGCGATGGAATGTCGTTGGCGGTATTTCTTTACAGGGTTTTATCGGAAACCATTTCGGATACATCTCCTATATTGCCAACGAAGATGTCGCCCAAAAGTATTTGTACAACGGCGACTATAAGTACTACGACTCCGATGCCAACAAGTTGGATGGAAGTGCCTTTGCCAAGGCGACCTTCAGCATTACCGATCAATGGACGGTTTTTGGAGACTTGCAGTTCCGTTATGTGGCCTATAAAACCACTGGCATCAATGACAAGTTCTACGAAGAAGACAGTCAATACTTCAACCAATCGCTCAACATCTATGAGACCTACCCCTTCTTCAACCCGAAGGGCGGTATTTCATGGGATTTGAACAACCATCACGCCTACGCTTCCGTGGCGATGAGCCACCGCGAACCTGAGCGCAACAACTTCACCGACAACGGCTCCTATCCTTTCCCAAAGCCCGAACAGCTTCTTGACTATGAGTTGGGTTACGACTATAACGGCAATATCTGGCAAGCTGGTGCCAACTTCTACTATATGGATTACACCGACCAATTTGTGCAAACGGGCGAGGTGAGTGACATTGGCGAAGCACTGACCACAAACATTAAGGATTCGTATCGGATGGGCGTTGAACTGCAAGCCGGTGTCAATGCCACCAAATGGCTCACCATCGAGGCCAATGCGGCTTTGAGCCAGAACAGGATTTTGGATTTCGACGAAGTGGTGGAAGACTGGGACAACGGCACCACCACCATCCATTACGACAACTCCACCTTGGCCTTCTCCCCTTCGGCCATCCTCAATGGTTTTGTCACCTTCCATCATAAAGGCTTTGCAGCATCATGGCACAGCAATTATGTCTCAAGGATGTATCTCGACAACACCGAGAACCTCGACCGTTCACTGCCTGAATACTCAGTTTCAAACGTTAGCTTGAGCTACACCTTAAAGCCGAAAAACATGGTGAAAGAAGCCGTGTTCAAGGTAAATCTCAACAACATCTTCAACAAGCGCTACGCCGCCAGCGGCTGGGTTTATTCAGCCATCTGCGACAGCTATGGCCATCCGAATGACAACCGCTATTACCAAATCGGTTTCATCCCGATGGCGGGATTCAATGTGATGGGAAATCTGACGTTACGGTTTTAATAAAGGCATCCCTTCGGGATGCTAGCTCTATAGAACGAATAAGACCATTAAACCTAAGAGACTCGGCGAGGCAAAGCCTCGCCGAGTCTCTTAATCATTGGGATAACCGTTTTCTATAGAGCTAGCACCCCTAACGGGGTGCGACCAGTAAGGGTTACCCCATTAGAGCTAGCTCCCATCATGGGATGCGAACGGTAATGGCTCAATGAACGGCCTTCAAGAAGCTATAGCGTTTGCCAAGATCCAAATGTTCGGCGACGAAATCTGAAGGATACTCCACTTGGTAATCCACCACCTTGCCGTCTTGCTCGACAGGAGTGATGACGGGGTTGATGAATCCGCCGTATGGCTTCAGGCCTAACGCATCATAACGCTCCTTGACCTCCTTATGCAACTCGGGATCGACCTTGACGGCATATTGCTCGACCAGGGCCTTGCCAGCGGCATAGTCGCCCTCGCTCTTGATGCGCTGCACTTCGGCCAGCAACTCGCCAAACAGGTCACGCAAGGCTTCGTAGTCGTTAATCACGAAATAGGTCTTGCCGTTTTCCACCTTCTTCTCGATGACGTTGTTGTCGCGGCCGTGCTCATAGCACCACTCGGCGATGAGCTTGCGGTTCTGCATGTGCGACTCAGTCACATCCTTGCCCAGTTCCACACGGGCCAGCTGGGTCATCATGCCGTTGCGGATATAGCCGCAATACTCGGCCTTGTAGGCCTCCATATCGGGCAGCACATCGAGTTCCACCATCTTCGGATCGGCCAGATAATACAAGCCAAACAGATCAGCGCGGGCCTCTTCCAAGGTGGAGCTGAATTCCTTCAAAGCACCGGGCTGGGTGGTCGGCAACAGCTTGCCTGAGCCATGGCCGAGGCATTCGTGCAAGGTGGTATGGACGATGTCCGTCTCAGAGCTGTATTTTTTGCAAAGCTCGACTTCTTCCTCGGAATAGGCGAATTCCTTCAAGGCACTCTTGGGGCATTCTTCAGCGGCCTTGTCGTAGGCAATCATCAGGTTGGTGATGGTCACCGACTTGGAGCCGTAATCCTTACGGATCCAATCGGCATTCGGCAAGTTGATGCCGATGGGAGGCGACGGGAAGCAGTCACCACCCAAGGCGGTGACGATGATACTCTTGGCAGAGACACCCTTGCACTGTTCCTTCTTGAAACGCTGATCTACCGGCGAATGATCCTCAAACCACTGGGCATTCTCACCAATGACGTTCGAGCGCTTGGTAGCTTCAAGATCCTTGTAATCCACAATGGATTCCCAAGTGGCCTTCATGCCCATCGGGTCATTGTAATCCTCAATAAAGCCGTTCACAAAGTCGATGTGCGAGACTGAGTCCTGCACCCAGGCAATGTTGTATTCGTCCCAAGTCTTCAGGTCGCCGGTCTTGTAATAATCGATAAGCTTTTGGGTATAGTCGCGCTGGATGTCGTTTTCGGCCACTTCGTTGGCTTTCTCCAGCCAACCAATGATGGCATTGATGGCATCTCCATAAAGGCCGTCGGATTTGTAAACATCCTCATAGATCTTGCCTTTTTCCTTCACCAACTTCGAGTTCAAGCCATAGGAAATTGGGGTGGCATCGTTGGGTTTACGCATCTTGTCGTAAAAGCTTTCCACTTCTTTCTTGGTGATGCCACCTTCGTAGAAATTGACTGCGGAATTGGCGATGATATCCTCCTCACTGCTACGGCGCATTTTGTAGAGATCGCGGTCGAAAACCACTGGCGTAAGGAAGGCTATGTATTCATCCACCGTCTCCCTTTCGTTCAAGGGTAACAGGGCGACATCACTGCCTTTCACCAAGTCGGCGAAATAAGCTTCAGAGATTTCGGGGAAGAACTTGTCTTCGGCATAATGGTGATGGATGCCGTTGCTGAAGAACACGCATTTGGCATAGACCAGGAAGTTCTGGAAATCGGCGCATTCACGGTCGCCTTGATAGGAATTCAGCACTGCCTCGATGGTTTTGCGGATGCAGAGGTTGTACTTGAAGTTCTGGTCGAAGAGGATGTCGCGACCGCAGCGGGCGGCTTCGCTAAGGTAATAGACGTAAGCCTTCTGCTGCAGCGTCAACTGGTCCCAATCGTCGAGTTGGTAACGCATGATGCGCAAGTCGGCGAACTGGTCAACCAGAAACTTGAATTCTTCCGGTTGGGGTTGTTCGATGTTTTCAGGTTGCTTCGGGGCACAGCCCATCAAAGCAGCTGTCAATCCAATACAGATCATTAGTTTTTTCATTTTATTGTATGATTAAGTGAGTTATTGTTCCATTTTTCCATTCACAATCCACCGTTTTGCCACCACGAGCTTTCAATCCTTTGAAATAGCCATTTTCCCAAGCGGAAGGCAATGCCGGGAGCAGTTCGACTTCGCCATCATGGCTTTGCAAAAGCATCTCGGCAATACCAGCCGTACCGCCAAAGTTGCCGTCGATTTGGAAAGGAGGATGGGCGCAGAACAGATTGGGATAGCTGGTTTTCACCAGGTTTTTCAGCAACAGATAGGCATGGTCGCCATCGCCCAGTCGCGCCCAAAAGTTGATCTTCCATGCCTTGGACCATCCCGTGCCTTCGTCGCCTCGGCGTTTCAAGGTCTCACAACAGGCATCCATCAACTCCGGCGTTTTGTTTTTAGTGATTGTCGATCCCGGATAAAGACCGAAGAGATGTGACACATGGCGATGCTGGGGTTCCACTTCCCGGTAGTCCTTGAGCCATTCCATGAGATAGCCCTGTTCGCTGACCTGTATAGGCGGAAAATGGCATTTGGCTGTTTGGAGCGAATCGCTGAAATCCTTGTCTATATGCAGGATTTCCGAGGCTTCGGCAACGGCATCGTAGAGCTCGCTGATGATCTGGACATCCATCGTACTGCCCAAGCAAACGGAGACTTCTCGACCTGCTGAATCATAGAAAGCATTCTCTGGGGAAGTGGTCGGAGCCGTGACCAGCCAGCCATGTTCGGGCTCTTCGATCATGATGTCGAGGAAGAACAAGGCGGCTTCTTTCATCATTGGGAAAACCTCTCGAAGAAAAGCCGTATCCTGCGTAAATTGGTAGTGTTGCCATGCATGCAATGCCAGCCAAGCCCCACCCGTGTTGGTGGCTCCCCATGAAGGATGCTCGCCCGGAGCGGTGAAGCCCCATGGATTGCTAACCACATGGGCCGTCCAGCCACGCGCACCATAAAAGCCATCGGCCGTCGTTCGTCCCGATGGCATCAAGCCTTGTGTATAACGGATCAAGGGTAGATGCAGTTCTGAAAGGTTGCAAACCTCGCAGGGCCAGTGGTTCATCTCCACATTGATATTCAGGTGATAGTCGCCGTTCCAGGGCGTTTGGATGGTATTCGCCCAAAGTCCTTGCAGGTTGGGAGGCAACAAGTCCTCACGCGTGGAGCTGATCAATAGATACCTACCGAATTGGAAATAGCAGACGGGCAGCCAGGCATCATCTTCCTCAAGGAAACGCTGCACATGTTCCTGAAGTGTCATGTTACCAACATCGTTTTTCAAGGCGTCGTTAATGTCAAGTTCCACCCTATTATACAGCTCGCGATAGGACTTCAAGTGCCTTTGATAGAGCTGTTCATAGCCGAGCGCCATGGCTTTTTCAATGGCTTCGTTGACATATTTTTCAGGATTGTCGCACAGAAAGCTGGTGGCTGCCGCAAAAAGCAGGGTCGCATTTGTGGAATCGTTGGACGGAACCAAAAGTGCCTTGGCATAGAATCGCATGCCCTCTACTCCATCAACATGGCTATGGAGTTGGCCTTTCAAGACGGCACTGTTACCAGTCCTGATGGCTTCGGCACATTCGGGGCGATCGAGATGGAAGTCAAGACTGAAAGCAGTGTCGGAAGTCATGTAAATGACGGCCACATCATCTTCTCGTGAGATGAAATATTCTCTGGTATAATGATGTTCCCCAAGGGCATATTCCACTGATGAAGTAGCAGAACCAAGGTCAAGTGACCGTCGATAATCGTTCACAACGCATGACGAATCAAGTTCATAGTCGAGGGACAAGGAACCGAGCATCTGATAGCAACCAAAAGGCACATTGGCACCTTGGCCATTCCCCGAGCCTTCTCCTCCACAGACAAAGGTCTCATACATCAACTGTTGGGCCTCGTAGTTCTTGCCTTCTATCAATAACTGTTGAATTCTGGGAAGCGATTCCTTGGCCAATGGATTCGAATCATCCGATGGGGCACCCGACCATAGTGTGATGTCGTTGAGGGTGATGGTCTCATGGAACGGGCCGCCGTCAGGCATCATGCCAATATGGCCATTGCCCAGAGGGATACACGCTTCCCAAATGGATGCCGGAGCATCGAAGTTCATGACAACATCATGCGTTTGGGCTTTTTTGGAACAGGACAGCAGCAAAGAAACCCAAACGAATGTGACAATGAACCAGAGGATGCGTTTCATGCCGATCAATGTGCAACCTGCACCAAACGCACTGAGAATCCGTTATATTTGAAGTCGATAGCCTGAGGATACAAGCCGGAATCGAAGATAGACACGCAGTTTGCGCGAGATTCGTTGTAGTTGGAGGATGACCAATAATGACCACTACTACCTGTGTTGAGAACCTCCGTACCCAAACGGTAGCCTGCAGCCGGCAAAAAGACCGCGCCATATTGCTCAATTATATCCCATTGTTCAAATGAAATCGGATTGTTTTCGTAATACACATTGGTTGTATTAGGGAAATTCAGGCTGAAATAACTGCCACTCCAGTCATCGGGAAGCAGAATCACTCCATTCACGTTACCCACTTGCGCTTTAGCGAATCGAATACCCGAGGGTGTATCTCGTGTTTCGAAGACGTAGTTCCATTCTTCCGTGGTCAATGTGCGCCATAGATGCTCCGTGTTGCCGCCATTGGCGATGGCATTGTAGCCCCAGTCGGCTTGACCCGTCTGGTCATCGAGATTGAAGTTATGGTTGCCGTAAGCATGGTAGTCTTCGTAAGACTGAGTGGTATTCCAGGGTTGGTAGCAGTGAGCACCATGGTTGTAGCCACTGGTGCCCCAGCCGAAAAGACTGACGATGTTTTGATCGGCATAGTCCTCTCCCACATCCTGTCCAAGGAGTTCCACCATATCATATTGATGTTCCATAAACGACCAGACCCCACTGTTCTTATTGTACTGAAGGTTACCCATGGAGAAGAAAACCTTCCCACCTTCGTCATTGATGGTGAATAGGCCGTCAATGGCACCTTCAGGGGTCTCCACTGCAAAGAAAAGGGTCACCGTTTCGCTCATGTATTGTGCTTGTTCCACCACCGTACTATGTATCGTCGTTCCACTCACCGATCGAAATGCCTCATAGCGCATGAGGTCGCCCGGTTCGAACACGCCGGGATTATCGCCGCGTTTCAAGGTAGAACCTCTTCCAGAATCCACACTTACGTCATCGACATCGCCATTGCCCATGCACACCAATCGAGCCACTGAACTGCCATAAGGCGTTACTGCACGTAAGAATGCCATGCCAGGGGTGGACAGACGCACCATCACATCATGGAGGCCAGAATCCAGACGCACATCTCGAGCAGCCACCACTTTACCATCGGCGCGAATCACTTGCAAGGACACATCCGAAGCCTCAGATAGTTCTATAGGCACGCAAGTCTCATCCTTGAATGGGTTCGGGAAAGCTGCCCCAAAATTGAAGTTCTGGCCTTGCCACGCTCCCACACCCACATTAGGCTGGGATAGAACCAGTACTGTATCAGGATAATTAAGGATTGTCATCCAGCCTTGGGTAAGGTCTGTAACCATCACAGAGGTGAACGGAACGTATCCTCCAGTCTCTGTAGCTGCAGTGAACTTCACGGTCACCGCCTCCTGTGCTTGAACTGACAAAGCGATAAGCAGCATCGCAAAGAGTAAAGTCTTTCTCATTTTGATCGGTATTAAGTCCACCGCAAAGATAAGGAAAGTTTAGAGTACCGAACCGGCGAACACCGGAAAGAATAGAAAATAACAGAAAGTACAGCAGTATATGAAAAAAGGAAGTATCTTTATGGAGCTAAGCAAGTAGGCCGTTCACAACTTGGATTCGCAGTCCAATTTAGAG
>JAFYNJ010000003.1 GCA_017549805.1 Bacteroidales bacterium | reverse complement strand
CGCAGAAGCCGAAGCAACCGGTCCTGACCACCTGAACTTCATCCTGCAAGCCCTTCTCGGCCAGGATGGTCTCGAAGTTCTTGATGATTTCTGCACTTGCCGAAGCCTGGCAGCCTGTTCCGCCGCAGACAAGCACGTGCATTTTGATTCTTGCCATATAAAATCCTCCAAATATTTAGATTACTTAAATAGTTTCGTAGTTCACGGGGATGACGCCCTCAACAATCTCGTTGTTCATCACATACTTGGTGAGGATTTCGTCAGCGCGATTGTTGTCAACATGACCGAAGACGATGGGATCGCGGCCAGGGCACTTCACCTCGATGGTCGGTTCGGCGTGGCAGTAGCCCATGCAACCTGTCTGGGTGAAGACGATGCTGAGCTTCAGCTCGTCAGCCTTTTCCATCATGTGTTCCATCACTTGCTTGGCGCCGGCGGCAATACCGCAGGTAGCCATAGCAACCTTAATCTGCACCAGCGAATCGGGATCGTTGCTCTTCTCGCGGATGTCGAGATTGTTCTGAAGCTTTTCTCTCATAGCTTTCAGTTCTGCTAAAGACTTAACTTTTGCCATTTTTTTCTCCTTTTTAGGGTTATTACTTGTTGTGTATTTATTATTTGAGATTGTCTCATTAAAAACGCTGCAAAGGTAACAAATAAAAACACCCGTTCCAAATAAAGAGACCTTATTTTAAAAAGCAATGAATTTCTGTAAGTATTTGTAAATGTACTATTTGAAAACTCAAACACCGAAATGGATGTAAATTAGAATGATTCTAATTTAGAAAAACCCTACCTTTGTGCCCCGATAACGAATTCTTATCCATCATGAAAAAATCCATTCTTATTTTCATCGTCAGCCTTTTCACCTTTGCCGCCACGGCACAGGAGAAGTGCTATTGGGTGTTTTTCACCGACAAAAACAACACCGCTTTTGATCCCTATTCCTATTTCGATGCCAAGGCCATCGAGCGTTACCAGCAATGCGGAGCCGACCTTTACGACATCAGCAACTATCCTTTGAATGACAGCTATGTCAATACCGTTAATTGCTATTCAACAGAGATGTTTGGAGAGTCAAGATGGCTTAATGCCATCGGGATCACTGCTAGTGAAGAAAACGCCATAGTGATCAGCACGCTACCTTTTGTGGATCGGATTCAAGAAATCGAATCTGAAGGCATGGTGGTTGCTTCCATCCAACAAGAGGACGCTGCCGATACGGATAACAAGGATAAAAACCCTGTCCTTACTGATCAGTTGGTTCGTTTCGGTGGACAGCATTTCATCGACAAAGGCATCGATGGCAAAGGTCTCCGCATCTGCGTAATGGACGGTGGTTTCCCAAAGGTGGACACCCATCCGGCCTTCAAACATCTGCGTGACAACCATCAAATCTTGAAAACCTATAACTTCCCCAATAGAAAAGAAGACGTCTATGGTTGGAGCAGCCATGGCACCATGGTGCTGAGCTGCATCGCCGGCATCAACGCCGAAGGAAAGAAAATGGGCCTCGCCACAGGCGCCGAGTTCCTGCTTGCCCGCACTGAAATCGACCCCGAACCCTTTAAAGAAGAGGTGTGGTGGGCGCAAGGCGCCGAGTGGGCCGACAAGAACGGAGCCGACATTATTAATAGCTCCCTCGGCTACGGCAAGGATCGCCACTGGACCAAGGACATGGACGGCACCTCGTATGTGGCCAAAGCTGCACAAAAAGCCGTTGAAAAGGGCATCCTCATCTGCAACTCTGCAGGCAACGAAGGCGACGACAGCCGCTGGATGACCATCATCACTCCTGCCGATGCGGAAAACGTGCTTACTGTGGGCGGCATCGACGACGACTTGGACAACTACCGTCATATCAGTTTCAGCTCCTACGGCCCCACTGCCGACAAACGACTGAAACCCAATGTGGTGGCTTTTGGAACCGCCGAGGTGGCAGAGCCTAACAATGGTCGTTACTCCAATGCTTCCGGCACTTCGTTCTCCAGCCCGTTGACAGCAGGTTTCTGCGCCTGTGCCTGGCAAACCATGCGCGACAAGACAGCCCTTCAGATGAAGGCTGAAATCGAGAAATCAGCTGATCTCTATCCCTATTTCGACTATGCATACGGCTACGGCGTGCCTCAAGCCGCCTATTTCACTGGCGACCTGAAACCTGCCGAGCGATCCTTTACCCTCATTCAAGAGAAAGACGGCGTGCGCATCGGCATCCCAAAGGTTGTCAAAGGTCAACGCGTCTTTATCAATGTGGAAGGCCAAGACGGCGTCTTGCTAGGCTATTATACCGCATACCCCGATTCAACGGGCATCATCCTTAAGAACAAGGATCTCGGCGAAGGCAAGAAACTCAACGTCAGCTACAACGGTTTCTACGACTGCTGCCCCATCAATGGCATGGGCGGTGACATCTGCCTGAGAGCCAACGACCCAAGATTCGTAAACGGCAACGACGGCACCTTCCAAAAAGTTGAAAAAGAAGGCTGGCAGCAAACCATGTTTTTCCAATACGATTATAATTTAGGCAATGACACTTGGAACGGCTTCAATAGGCATATCGCTTTCGGTCGCCGTATGTTCTATGGAAAGACCTATAAGATTGGTTTCGGATGGAATCTCGGCTGGAATAAATTTGTCGCCAAGTCGCCTGGTCCAGGAACACCATCCGTGGCCGACCGCAAGACTGTCATGCGCCAAATGCAATTCCGAGGTGAATTGCTCCAACGCATCGTGCTCCGCCGCATCGGCTTCAACTGGGATCTTGGAGGATATGGCGGCATCAACATCACTCGCCGTGTGAAACTCATTGACAAAGTGACCTATCTCGATGCCGATTCACAACCCGTGAACCCGGCTCCATACAACGAGAAAGTCATCACCTACTTCACAGGCTGCAAGGCGATGAACCTCTTCGAATACGGCGCCACAACGCGCCTCAGCTACAGCATCCAAAACATGCTTAACATTGGCGTCTATGCCAACTACCGCCTCTCTGACATCATCACGAAGGAAGATGGGCTGATTGGCAGTCCCGCCAACCAACCCTCGCCCTGGAGCTTTGGCATTGAGTTTGAGATTGTGCCTTGACAATTCCTATTTATTTAGTATATTTGCCTACCAATTTTAAAACATCTCTTAAACAATGAAAGTACAAGAATTAGTTGACAAACTCGGATTGAAGGTCTTATCGGGAAACAACGGCCTGGACCGTGAGATTGACGGATGCTATATATCGGATCTGCTCAGCGATGTGATGGGCAATGCCATGGAAGGCAACATCTGGATCACCCTCCAGACCCACAAGAATGTGATGGCTGTGGCCTCGCTGAAAGAGATGGCCTGCATCATCTTGGTGAAGAACCTTGTGCCCAATGACGAAACCATCGAGCAGAGCAACGAGGAAGACCTACCCATCCTGCAGACCAACCTGCCCACCTACGAGATTGCCGGTAAGGTTTACAACCTCTTAAATAGCTGACTTCCGTCTTCTGACTTCTGACTTCCCCCATGGACCTCAAAGCCTATAGAGCCGATCTACACATGCACACGGTGCTTTCGCCGTGTGGCGACCTCTATATGAGTCCATCCGCCATTGTGGAACAAGCCAAGAAACTGCATCTTGACGTGATTGCCATCTGCGACCACAACACCACACGGCAGGTGAAGGTGACCCAGAAGATCGGACGCGAGCAAGGCCTAATGGTCATCGGAGGCGTGGAAATCACCACCCAAGAAGAGGCCCATGCCCTCGCTTATTTTGAGAACGACGAACAACTGGACCAATTCCAGGAATACCTCGACGCACATCTCCCCCACATCCCTTTGGATGAAGAGAAGTTCGGCTATCAGCTCATCGTGGATGAGAACGAGGAAGTGATCGGTGAGGAAGAATGGCTGTTGTGGTCCGCTTTGGACGCCGACCTCGACGAGCTGTACGACGTCGTCCACAGCATCGGCGGGCTGTTTGTTCCCGCCCACGTGAACAAACCAGCCAGCAGCTTGGTGAGCCAACTCGGCTTCGTGCCCCCCGACATCAAGGCCGATGCTCTTGAGATCTCGAAACACGTTACCAAACCCGATTTCCTGAAGAAATACGCCTACTTGAAAAAGTTCAACTTCACCAAAAGCTCCGACGCCCACTTCCTGCATATCATCGGAGAGGTACACTGCGTACTCCACATGTACGACAAGACCTTCGACGAGTTTCGCAAGACCCTTCATGGCGAGGACGGACGTTATATCGATACCGAACCCAACGAAAAACTACAACTTTTATACGGATGAAAGAACTATCAATGCATGTATATGACCTAATGGAAAACTCGACTGCGGCCAACTCGACCCTGGTGGAGCTTACCATTCGCGACAGCCTCAAGGACAACATCTATGCCTTTACCATCAAGGACAACGGCAAAGGCATGACCCCTGAGTTCCTCGCTAAGGTCACAGACCCTTGGACCACCTCCCGAACTACCCGCAAGGTAGGCTTAGGACTGCCGTTGATCAAGATGAACACCGAGAATGCCGGCGGTGGCATGAACATCGAGAGTGAAGTCGGCAAAGGCACTGTGCTCAACTTCTGGTTCCAGCACGACCACATCGACCGTCCGCCCATGGGTGATTTGGCCGGATCGCTCGTCATGCTCTTCTCCGCCCATGAGGACATCCACTTCATCTACACCCACATCACCGACGATGGCGAGTTTGTGTTCGACACCGATGAGATCAAGGAGGCCCTCGACGGAATGCCGATGAACGACGTCCACATCATGAAATATCTCAAAGAGATGATCCAAGAAAACCTGAAAGAAATCAATTATAATGATTAAGAAGTCAGAAGTAAGAAGTAAGAAGTAAGAATAACAAAACAACCATAAAAAAATGACACTCAAAGAAATTTCCGAATTATTGGAGGCCAAGGTCCTCTGCGGCCACGACCGTTTGAACGAAGAACACGAGACGGCCTTCGCCTCCGACCTGATGAGCGATGTGCTCACCCTAGGTGACTACAATCCAGTCATCCTCACTGGTCTGTGCAACATGCAGACCATCCGCACCTGCGAGATGGGCAACCTCGACATCATCGTCTTAGTACGCCGCAAAAAGGCCACTGAGGAGATGATTGAAGAGGCCGAAGACGAGGGCATGGTGGTCATGGAATGTGACTTCTCCATGTTCAAGGCCTGCGGACTGCTCTTCAAGGCAGGGATGCAGCCCATTTTCTGATGTTTCACCAAAACCCAACGCCATGCATTTCGAATACCAAGTATATGAAGCGGACTTTGTGAATGCCGGAGCCGCATCGAGCGCCATCAAGAAGACCTTGAAGCAGCTTAACATCAACCCGCAGATCATCAAGCGGGTCGTCGTCGCCCTCTACGAAGCCGAGGTCAACGCCATCGCCCACGCCTACGGCGGCACCATCTATGCCGACATTGAGTCGGACAAGATCGTTGTGAAGGTGGTCGATACCGGACCGGGCATCCCCGACATCGAATGGGCCATGCAGGAAGGCAACTCCACGGCATCGCCCGAGGTCCGCAACATGGGATTCGGCGCAGGCATGGGATTACCCAATATACGCAAGAACGTCGATCGGTTGGATGTCCAATCCACTGTCGGCGTTGGCACCACCGTTGAGATGGAAGTCCGATTTGTTTAAGAATTCAGAAGTTAGAAGAAAGAAGTAAGAATTATGGATAAAGTACCGTTTTTCCACGCACTGGCACTTGAAACCGATATGTGCATCGGTTGTTCCCGTTGCATGAAGTCATGCCCCACCGAGGCTCTCAGAGTCCGCAATGGCAAAGCCGTGTTGAATCCCGACCGTTGCATCGACTGCGGCAACTGTTTCAAGGTCTGCCCCACCAAAGCCATTTATATCCAGCAAGACGACTTCGACTCCATATTCAATTTCGCCTGTCGCGTGGCGTTGGTACCCTCGGTATTCATGGGGCAGTTCCCCAACGACGTCACCGTATCACGCATCTATCAAATCCTGAAAGAGATCGGATTTACCTATATCATCGAGACTGAGGCCACCGTGCCCATCTACACCGAAGCCAAGAACCGCTATGCCGCCGAGCATCCCGACATCCGTCCTTTAATCTCCACCTATTGCCCTGCCATTGTACGGCTCATCCAAGTGAAGTTCCCCGTCCTCGTCGACAACCTCATCCCCATCAAGGCACCCATCGACCTGACAGCCATGTACATCCGCCGAAAGCTCGAAAAGGAGGACTGGAATCCTGAGGACATCGGCATCTTCTACATCACCCCATGCGCCGCCAAGATCGCTGCCGTGAAGAGTCCTGTAGGTGAAGAAAAATCTCTGGTGGACGGCGTCATCAACATGGATGCCCTCTACAACCGTGTCTATAAGCGCATCAAGGAGCAAGGCAAGGGCTTCAAGGAGCAAAAGCTGCCCGTGTCGCAACTCTCAGCCGACGGTGTGCTGACCTCGCTGACCAATGGTGAGCGGCGCCTCTCCAATGCCAAGCACTCCTACTCCATCGACGAAATCCATAATGTCATCGAATTTCTCGAAAAGGTGGAAAACGACGAGATCGAAGATGTCGATTTCCTCGAGTTGCGCGCCTGCGACCAGAGCTGCCCAGGCGGCATCCTCACCTGCGACAACCGTTTCCTGATGTGCGAACGTATCTTTGCCCGCGCCCGTAAAATTGCCGACCGCGAACGCAAAGGCGAGCAGACCAAGGATCATGAAATCGAAGAGGAACGCAATTTCCTCACCCGCAACGTCAAAGTGGGCGAAATCAAGCCGCGGTCCATGCTCATTTTAGACAACGACATCACGCAGGCTTTAGCCAAGATGCAACGCATCAACGAGCTGCGCGCCAAGCTACCCCAGAAAGACTGCGGCGTATGCGGCGCACCCACTTGCGACGCATTGGCCCACGATATCGTCATGGGCGAAGCACACCTCTCCGATTGTATTTTCATGAAAAAGAAAGACTAAGACTTCAGTCTTCTTTCCTATGTCTTCTTTCCTCTCTTTTCTGCCTCCTGGCGGCAGCCTTTTGCATCCTGATTTCCTCCCTACGAGCTCTCAGATTAAGCATATAGACGGACACTACTCCTATTAACACCATCAACAATGCGATGAAGAACTCGCTGTTGATGGTTGGAAGATGAAACACATAATCCAGCATGTCAGCAGAAGGCTCCTTCCAAGGATACACGACAGGAAGGCTGCCCAGCATGAAACCCGACAAGGCCGACAAAGTCTCGTTGCGGAAATCTTTCATTAGCCAAGCAAGAAGATAGGAAAAGCTGACGATGCTGATGATGGATCCCAAAAAGAACGGGAAAAGGATGCGGAAGCCGAACATGAATGTGGATGCCTTCGTCAAAGCGGGAATGGCTTGGGTAACAATCAACTCGTAATTGCCCATCAACAACATCAGATGCGATCCTGAAATACCCGGCACCACCATGCCGGTAGCCCCAACGATACCACAAATGAACAAATAAAGGAAACTATCGTTTGTCTCCGGATTCAGATGGATGGACAAGAAGAAGGAGATCGTCAAACTGATCAATAGGATCATAACGTTTTTGAACGTCACTTTCTCGATACTTTTCATCACATTGATTACCGAGGCGATGATCAGTCCGATGAAAAACGCCCAAACATAGACTTCGTACGACTTCAGCACGCGTTTTAGGAAGATCGCCGTGAACACCATGCCCACAATGATACCTGCCAAAATGGTAATGAAAAATCGGAAATCCGTCCTACGGCCAAACTCAGTGAACGCTCCTTTGAAAAGGTATTTGAAGTTCTTGTGGTTCAGCGACTTGATAGCATTGATAAAACGCTCGAAAACGCCTAAAACCAAGGCAATTGCCCCACTGGAGATGGGGACCACATTGACGGCACCCATCAACACACCTTTGACAAAAACCTTAAAGCCTTTCCAAAACCGCATGTTCAAACGCTTTATTGCTTAACGGAAAAAAGGATCATTTGGTATATGTCACCTCGGCATAACAGTCAAAAAAATCGGCCTGAGTAATTCGGGCTTCGTAAAATGCACCTATTTGCAGTTCTTTTTCTGCACGAATCAAGATTTCGTCATCCACCTCGGGAGAGTCATATTGAGAACGGCCCACATAGTAGTCGCCTTCCAAATGGTCGATCAGCACCTTCTCCACTTTTCCGACCCTCATGCCATTGATCTCCAAGGAAATATTCTGTTGAATCTCCATCAAGCGATCCACACGTTCCTGTTTCACTTCATCCGGCACATCGTCGGGCAGCTCATAGGCAGGTGTCCCTTCTTCAGGCGAAAAGGCAAACACGCCGGCACGCTCGAAACGCATGTCCTTGACAAACTGGCACAGCTCCTCGAAGTCGGCCTCCGTCTCACCTGGGAAACCTACGATGAAGGTTGTGCGGAAAGCGATGTCGGGCACATGCTTACGGACATTTTTCACAAAGCCGATGGTCTGTTCGCGATCCACGCCACGGCGCATGTCCTTCAAGATATGCGTGCTGATGTGCTGCAAAGGCAGGTCGATGTAATGGCAGATCTTGGGATTTTCACGCATCAGATCCAGCAGTTCATCGGGGAAACCCAATGGATAGCCGTAATGCAAGCGAATCCACTCAAAGCCGTCAATATCGCACAAGGCTTTTACCAACTCAACGATATGGGATTTGCCATCGATATCATGACCGTAATAGGTCAAGTCCTGGGCAATCAGAATGAGCTCTTTGACACCTTGTTTAGCCAATTGACGAGCCTCTTCCAGCAGGTTTTCCATCGGCACCGAGACATGCGGTCCGCGGATTAACGGAATGGCACAGAAAGCACAACGGCGGTTGCAGCCTTCCGATATCTTCAGATAGGCATAGTGCTTGGGGGTGGAAAGCACGCGTCGGCTACAATACTGAGGCAACGGCGCCTCTTTCAACAAGTCGGCAGCAATCAGGTTGACACTCTCCACGCCGTAGAAGCCGTCCACCTCATGGATCTCGGCTTGCAACTCCTTCTTGAACCGTTGGGAAAGGCATCCCGTCACATATAGTTTATCGATTTGGCCTTTTTTGCGCAGCTCGGCATATTCGAGGATGGTATCCACCGATTCCTCCTGAGCGTCACCGATGAAACCGCAGGTGTTGACGATAACTACATCCGATTTCCTGTCGGAATCGTGACGAATCAAATACTTATGATCCAGCAATGCCGCCAGATGCTCCGAATCGACCTTGTTTTTGGAGCAACCGAGGGTGACGATGTTCAGTACAGGTTTTCTCATGATTCAAACAACGAATCCACGAAAGCCTTGCGGTCAAAAACTTGCAGATGGTCGATGCCTTCACCGACGCCAATATATTTTACCGGGATTTTGAACTGGTCGGAAATGCCGATGACCACGCCGCCTTTGGCGGTACCGTCGAGCTTGGTCAATGCCAAGGCATTGACCTCGGTGGCAGCGGTGAACTGTTTGGCTTGCTCGATGGCGTTCTGACCTGTGGAGGCATCCAATACCAGCAGCACCTCATGCGGCGCATCGGGGACAACTTTCTGCATCACCTGCTTGATCTTGGTGAGCTCACGCATCAGGTTGACCTTGTTGTGCAGACGGCCGGCCGTATCAATCAGCACCACATCGGCATCCTGTGCCACAGCCGATTTCACGGTGTCGAAAGCAACCGAAGCCGGGTCGGCACCCATGCCCTGCTGGACGATGGGCACATCCACACGCTCAGCCCAGATCTTGAGCTGTTCCACGGCAGCGGCACGGAAGGTGTCGGAAGCGCCCAGTACGACCTTCTTGCCAGCCTTTTTGAAGTTATGCGCCAGTTTGCCGATGGTCGTGGTCTTGCCCACACCATTCACGCCCACCACCATAATCACGTAGGGTTTCTTGCCCGTGATGTCAAAGGTGGTACCGTCACCCGATTTGTTCTCCTGCAAGAGGGCCATGATCTCCTCCTTGAGAATGGTGTTCAACTCTTCAGTGCCCACATATTTATCCCTTGCAACACGACTCTCGATACGTTCGATGATCTTCAAGGTGGTATCCACACCCACATCCGATGTAATCAGGATCTCCTCCAGCTCATCCAACACTTCGTCATCGACTTTCGACTTGCCTGCTATGGCATGGGAAATACGGCTGAAGACGCTCGTCTTGGTTTTTTCCAATCCTTTGTCGAGGTCTTCCTTTTGTTCTTGCTTCTTGGTTAAAAATGAAAACAGGCCCATAACTTCACTTTTTTACACGAAAAAATAGCTCTCCCAAAGTTATGGAAAAGCTATTGTATTTGTTTAAAGAAACCGCAAATTATCTCTTGGCGAGAAATTCCTGAACCTTCTCGACAGGGACGATGGTCTCTTCAAAATAATAAGCGCCGGTCTTCTCAGAACGCTTCATTCTGATGACCTTGCTGTATTCCTTACCCAGGGTACGAAGGGTAGCAACTACTTTCTTTGCCATAACTCTTAATTATTTGATCTCCTTGTGGAGGGTCATTTTCTTCAAAATGGGGTTATACTTCATCAGCTCCAGACGGTCGGGAGTGTTCTTCTTGTTCTTGTAGGTGAAGTAACGAGAAGTGCCCGGCATGCCGCTGGCCTTATGCTCTGTGCACTCGAGGATGACCTTGATGCGTGCGTCTTTCTGTTTCTTTGACATATCTTATCTTCCTTTCAAAATTTTCGGACTGCAAAATTAGAACATTTTTTTGAATTGGCAAGGGGTTTTTTCATTTTTTTTCACTACGTCATTGCGAGCGAAGCAAAGCAATCCAATCAGAATCATTTCGGGTCAGGTTGGATTGCTTCGTCGCTAACGCTCCTCGCAATGACGTTATCCGTTAATCACTTTGTTGACAATCTCAAGGATCTCAGCTTCTTCCTTGATAGCAGCGGCTTCAATCTCGGCGGCATCCTTCAGGATCTGCGCTTTGAACTCTTCGTCCTTCAAAGAAGCGGCATTGATCTTCACATTGAGATGGGCTCCCATGACGGCCGAACGGGCGCACAAAGCTCCCACACCGGCGTCGGTGACGGAGTTCGGGTTGCCAGTCTCGGCCATGGCGCGGACGACTTCAAAGGCCTTGAAGGCGACCTTCATCGTGCGGAAAGGCACCTGAGTGGCATACTTGGTGGCATCCTGGATGGCCTGCGTGCGGGCAGCCTTCTCTTCATCGGTCTTTTTCGGCAAACCGAAAGCAGCCATAATGGTATTGAAGGCGTTGGTGTCTTCATCAACGAGTTCAAGCAGCTCATCTTTGATGGCCTGACCCTTGACGGCCCAGTTGGAGAACTCCTCCCAGCGCTCGTCCCAGCCCGGCTTGTGCGATGACAGGTTGGCGACCATGGTAGCCAATGAAGCACCGAGGGCACCCATGTAGGCCGAGATGGAACCACCACCAGGAGCGGGGCTTTCAGAAGCAGTCTCGTTGGCAAAGCCTGTGCAGGTCATGTCGACGAGTTTCTTCTGTGTATGGTCTTCGATGAGGTATTCGATAACCTTTTCCTTCGGGTCGAAAGGCTTCAGGTCGTCGAGACCCATCGACTTGATGGCGATCTTCATGATTTCCTCTTCGCTCACGCCGAGGCTGCGCTGTTGCTTGGCGAGGTAGAACTTGCCAGCATCCATCAGCACCTTCTTGGGCACGAGGCCGACGATTTCGCAACCCGTAACGCGCACGCCACGGGCAGCGGCCTTAGCGCAAACCTCCTCAAAACAGACATGCACCGGCGAAACGCTGATGTTGGTGATGTTCATCGACACCTGGGCGATGCCGTAGTCCTCGATGAACCAGCCGATGGCCTTGGTGGCCTTCAAGGTTCCAGGGATCATGATCGGTTTGCCGTTTTCGTCTTTCATCGGTTTGCCAGTCACCTTGCCGCCTTCGCGCATCGGGCGACCCTTTTCGC
This sequence comes from Bacteroidales bacterium, assembly GCA_017549805.1. Classification (GTDB taxonomy): domain Bacteria; phylum Bacteroidota; class Bacteroidia; order Bacteroidales; family F082; genus Limimorpha. The sequence goes on along the minus strand of JAFYNJ010000003.1, from coordinate 129,350 downwards.
GGACGTCGAAAGCGATGGCGTTGGCGCGGCGCGTCGAGGTGGTGTTGAGGTTATAGTTGATGGCCACGAGGAAGTCACGGGCACCCACTTGGGTGGCACCCGTGTGGGCCACGTGTTCGTTCCACTCGTTGGGACCGAAGTCGGGCTTCCACTGCTCGGTGCCGAGGCGCGAGGCTAGGGATTCGTATTCACCCGTGCGGCAATAGGCCAGGTTGCGGCGCTCCTTGATGTAGGCGGCCTCTTCGTAGCAGTAGATCGGGATGTTCAGCTCCTCGCCGAGGCGTTTGCCCAATTTGTGGGCGTACTCGACCACCTCTTCCATGGTGATGTTGCTCACGGGAATGAGGGGGCACACGTCGGTGGCGCCTTGGCGCGGGTGGGCGCCGTGATGCTGGCTCATGTCGATGAGCTCGGCGGCTTTCTTCACCACGCGGTAGGCAGCTTCGCACACAGGCTCAGGCTCACCCACGAAGGTGATGACGGTGCGGTTGGTGGTCATGCCGGGATCCACGTCCAGCAGCTTGACACCTTCCACTTTCTCGATTTCAGCGGTTACTTGGTCAATGATGTTTCTATCGCGGCCTTCACTGATATTCGGCACGCATTCGATCAATTGTTTCATATTCTTTGTATTAGATTATTTCTTGTTGGTTGAGGGCAGACACATAGGTCTGCCCCTACGATTGTGCGGCAAAGGTAGGGCTTTTTTCTTTATGTGGAATAGAGAATTAATACCATTTAAAAACAACAGGAATAGTATAAGACACCCTAACGGGTTTACCGTATTGCTTTCCAGGCTTCCATCTCGGCATGGATTTCACTACACGCACAGCTTCCTCATCATAATGCTCATATATCCCTCGTACCACCTTTACATTAGTAATACTTCCATCAGGCTCAACGATGAAATTCACAAATATCCTGCCTATCGCATCAGCTTGATACTTGCTGATCATCTCCCCGTATCTCATGTTTTCTTTAATATATTTATCTAAAGAATCTTGACCTCCAGGAAACTCAGGCATCTGCTCAACAATCGTGAAAACCTCCCTTTCAGGATCAGCCACTTCACCCATTACTGGAGCAACACATTCATCCAAAACAGTTTTCTCATTTGAATCGGAAACAGCAGGCTCGCCTTCCAGCCGCCCAAACTCATCCTCATCGGAATCCATTTCGGTGCTATCCGGTTCCGGCGCCAGCACATCACCTTCGAGCAGATAGGCATCGTCGGGGATGGTGTCGTCAGGAACACTGTCGTTGGGACACTCCGGGGCGTTTGGATTGGGCACAATCCCCGTGGGAGGAGGCACGACATGGGTGCAAGAAGATGCCGTAAGCATCGTACCCAGCGACATGCCGGCGATGACCGCCACCTTGCCCATCCGCTGACGTTTCTCCAACTCACGCTCCAAATAGCGCACCTCCGCCTCGCATCTCGGACAGGTGCCTTGGCAGTCGCCTTGGTAGGTGCATTCCTCGATGACCAGGTTGATATCATTATCTTCCGCAATCTGTTTGCGGATTTCTTTCAAGATCTTACAAGTTTGTTTTCCTTTGGCCATAATCTTTATTGTTTTAATGGAAAATAAATCTTCTGTGTACAGCTGCACGAAACCATGATTTGTTCGCCCGACTCCATCTCCCAAACGCCGGGTTCCCATACCATCATCTTGAAAATTCGTGTCACTTGGGCGTCAAGTTCTTCATCAATTCCCCTCACAACCTCCACATTGGTCACCCTTCCGCTCACAAGCACAGTGAATTCAACCTCCATCTCGCGAGAACCTTTCCTTGCATATTCACCGAGCTGTTCCTCAAGAAACTGCAACAATGCCGGCTCACCACCAGGGATATGAGGAGCGGCAATACGTGCCGCCTTTTCAACCAGATAAGACTCCTTGTTATTTCTATAGTTGCTATAAAGCGATTCGGGGATCTGCAATTCATATCCCTTCACCGTCAGTTTTTTGGATTCCGGGAGCACCATCTTCGCCTGAACCTCAGGACTTACGGATTCCAAATGCAAGAGCACCGGGTTATACGCGGGCACGATACCCATTAATGGTTCAACGATTCGAATTGGAAATTCAATTTTCATTGCACACTGGCACACAAACGGCCAGCTTCGATCCTCATCCTTCAGTTGATAGTATGCCGAATTCCATTTCATGGGTTCAAAAAATGAGACGACTTTGGCATCCAAAGCTTCGTCAATGCCTTTCTGAACAACAATATCCGAAAGGCCGCCATTCTCGTCAACAGTAAACGCCACTTCCATTTCACCACTATATCCAACTTGCTTATCCATGGAAACACTCAAATAAAACGAGAGGTCTTCCAACATCTGTTGTTCACCTTTGGGATAATAAGGCGCCCTGAATTCCTTGGCTGCAGCAACCAACTGCTCGATTGTTGAGCACCCGCCTCCACCAACATGACTATAATGGATCTCACCTCCACGTACGACTAGGTTTTTCATTTCGGGGAAAATGAACAGATCTTTCATTGATTGCTCATACAGCACGTCGTCAAAAGTAAAAACGTATTGGAACATGCGCACTATTCCCATCAAAGTCTCCGGGATGGAGTCCCTGGAATCCTTTGGTTCGACAGGTTCAACAGCCACCACATCGCCAGGAAGGGGTTGCTTTTCCACCACAGCTTGAGTAGAATCGCACGAAGTCGCCCCAAACACCGTACCGAGCGACACCCCGGCAAACACAGCCACCTTGCCCAGACGTTGGCGTTTCTCCAGTTCTCGTTCAAGATAACGCACTTCAGCCTCGCATCTAGGACAGGTACCCAAGCAGTCGCCTTTATAGGTACATTCCTCGATAACCAATTTAATATCGTTTTCTTCCGCAATCTGTTTGCGGATCTCTTTCAGTATCTTACAAGTTTGTTTTCCTTTGGGCATAACATTACCTTATTATATAATTGAACTCATCGAAATTCTTCACCCCCATTGCCTTGAGGCGATCCATGCTTTTCGACACGTCTTCATCCGTATTGAAATCGGGAATGTGAGGGACCCGTACCATGATGCAGTTTGGATCTCTATGCTGCAAAAGCCATTCCAAATTCTTCAAAACCACAACATTGTCTTTCCCTGTATAGGCTTGGTAGATAGCAGGATCCACATCCTTGATATCTATGATATAGCCGTCCAGAATGGAATCGAGCGCTTCCAGATTCTCGAAAGGCACGTTGAGACTGGACTCCGCCAAAATCTGCCACTGGGGGCCACAAAGCGATCGGAATTCCTTGATAAAATCCACTTGAAGCAGAGGTTCTCCGCCGCCAAAAGTGACACCGCCATGGGTGGCAAGAAAATAAAGCTGGTCTATTTTGGTCTCCTCATAAAGTGATTCAGGAGTATATTCCCGACCCATCTCAGGATTCCAGCAATGGCTGTTGAGACAGTATTTACAGCGCAACGGGCAACCGTTGAATGCCACCAAGGTAGTGACGCCCTCGCCATCCGTCGAGAGCCTGTGCCGACTCACTCCTATGATGCGCGCCTTACACATCACTCTTCATCGGCTGCTGCCTCGGCCGCTTGATCCCTCAAAATGATCGTCTCGCTTCGACTGATGTTTTCGCCACTCATGAACGAGATGCCGAACTGGGCATTCAAGAAGGTCCTGTTGGCTGGATTGAAGAACCCGAACAGGTTGTTGGTGGCCACATAAATCAGCATGCCTCCCAAATTGGCGCTCAAACCGACACCGAGATTGTCGTAACTGCCAGGCATCATGGTGTAGGTGGCAACCACATCGTACTTCTCGTCGAAAGAGCCCGTATAGGCAAGTGTCAAGGCCGGTTTCAGCCCAAGACCCAGGTTGTATCCCATCAGCTGGGCCGAAAAACGATGCTCGGGCGTATAGTCATAGTAGCCTCGCGCCATCAGGTTGGCATTTATGCCAGAGGTGTATTTGGTGAGACTCTCAGGATTGATTTGGAAATACTTCGTAAGGGAATCGGCAAGCTTGGGGAGATATTGCGGATCTTGCATGATACCGATCACCTGCTGCGGCGTCACTCCAGTGAACACAAAGGCACCATTGTCATAGTATGACCCGCCATCCGTCAATTCACCCTTGAACCTGACGGAAAAGTTGTTCCATCTGATGAAGCCCAAATCGTTAATTGCCGCAGCCACGCCAAACTCATCGTTGATCTTGTATTCGCCGCCCAAATCGATGCCCAGACCATAGTTCTTGAAAAGGTTCGCAATATTGAACCTGCCATCTTTGATCTTGATCTTGCCATCTTCCTTATACAGCTCGTATGGTAACGTTCCGCGTGCATCGGCAGCTGTCATCAGCTTCAAAGTATATGTCTCGGGATCGGTGTAAAGCTTGGCGTTGACGGTTTTGCTTTTGGTATCCATGTATCCCATCAAGAACTTCAAGCGCAGTCCGACGTTCAATTGCTCGGTAAGGCTCATCTGATAGCCGAAAGCGAACTCTTGGAACGCTTTCGCCGACACCCTAACATCAATATTGGCAGGGTTCGACTCTCCTACAAATGCGGCGTTGCCTTTGGCAAGCAACTGGAGCAGGTCCCTAGTGTAGCTCATCGACTCCTTTTCACGAATCCGGTGCGTATAGGTGAAATAGCCGTGTTTGGTTCGACGGCCGCAATGGAAGATATCGGCATTCACAAATGAGTTTACATAGTTCTTCCTACGAAGGCTTGCCACCCCTTGATCCAAATCAACCACTACAGGCTGGCCCTGGCTGTTGAACCGGAAAAACTTGTCGTATTTCAAACCCAAATTCATGACACCAATGTTGATGCCTCCCAACCCCATGTCGAAATAGCCATAATCGGCGACATACGTGGCTGGATTGGCGAACGCAGCCCTCGGGTTGTTGCGCATGAAATCGACAGGTGAAACCATTTGTGCGACGGCGACCGAACCCAGTGCCATCAGCATCAGAATAAAATATATCCTCAACTGTTTCATCGTTCATCCTCCTACCTTAATTGATCGATTTCAATTTCACCGTCATAGAAGATATCCGCCTTGATGGTCACACCCAAACCGGTTTCACGGTTCAGGTAAACATCCAAGTCTTGCGTATCGATGCCCAAGCGCATGATGAGCTTGTTGGCGGCCATCAAACTGTTCAGACGCTCATGGGTGACCGAAATATCCGCCTCGGTTTCCACAAGGGTACCGTCAAACGAACCATTGATGCGAAGGGCATTGGCCATCAGCGAATCCGAGATCTGGCCTGTCAAGGAATCGATCGTATAGAATTGTGCACTCAAATTGAACGGCATTTGTGACTTGAAGATGATGCCCAGGATGATTTCTCTCACCAGTTCCGGACCGGTAATTCCGGAAACATTGATATCAACCGTATCCACGTATGAAACACCGGGAATGTTGAACTGGCAAGGAACCAGTGCACTCACAGCAAGGCCAAGTGCCGAGGTGTCATTGATCATGATCAGATCATTTCCCGAGTCAGGATTGAGAATCAACCTTGAAGCAAAACGGAAACCGTCACAATCGGTATGGTATGAGAGGTGATCGTTGATGACTCCATTTTCAGGCATGACATTGGTGAAATACGGGGTTGAATGCACCTGCAACGTGCAGGGATATTGGCTGAACAACGGCGCGGTCAACCCATTCTGTCCATAAAACTCCGCCTGGTCGATATCCAACAAGGCATTGAGTCCGAATGTGTTCCGTTCTTGCACCTGCAGATCCACTCCCACAAGCGACAATCCTCCATAAAGGTTCGAAATCGGCAATGCAAAGGTGGTATCATAGGTGAAATCATATTCATAATGATCGATATAACCGCTGATTTCCTGAACCTTTACATCGACGAGCCCTATTTCAGTGGCAAGGTCAAACTCCGTTAAACTCAGATCCGTCACCTCATAATGGACTTCATAATTGAAGACAAGGGTGGAATCGGACATGCCGGTCACGGGATCCTTACGCATCTCGAAAGTGGCGCCTGCGATATCCACTGTATTGTTCATCTCGTTGAAATAGCATGTAAGCGTATCGTTATTGGGCATGATGATGTCGGAGGAAGAAAAAACGATTCCTGTGACATGACCGATATCAGTCACCATCGACATCAACAACTCGCCCGATTTGATGACGGCCGTCTCAATTCCCGCACTATCCATGGATAGTTTGATCTCCTGGCTAAAACGCAAGGTGCCATAGATGGAATCTTGGATCACAAACAAACTGGTATCTTGATCGTTGATATGCATCTCGAATCCAAACGTCATAGTTCCAAGATTCAGGAATTCCGATCCTTTAAGAATCTCTTCCATCGCAAAGTCATACCTAATTTGGTAATTGCCATTCTCATCGTATGAGAGCAAATTGTTCTCTTCCAACTGGTCAATCACCTGGCCAAGCGTGACATACAAGGATCCGATAGGCAGTTTCCATTGTCCAGAGCCTTCTATCGACTCGAGGTTTTCAAAGTCGAAACGGTTTTTGTTACAGGAGAAAATCAGCAAGGCCGATACGACCAATGCCATTCCTAATAGTACAAGTTTCTTCATATTGTTGGGTTTTACACATATTTTCCGTTCAAAATCATCTTAGCCACTTTGTTAGTGCCATAATAGTAAGGTATGAACTCCAATTGGGTCATCGGTTCGGTCACGATGAGGTTGGCGATTTTCCCTCGGGTGATGCTGCCCAGCTCATCGCTGACGCCCATGGCGTAAGCGGTGTTGAGCGTGGTGGCGTTCAAGGCCTCTTCTGGTGTCAAGCGGTAGCGGATGCAGGCCATGGAGAAGATCAGCTGCATGTTGCCCGACGGCGAGGTGCCCGGATTGAAGTCGGAGGCCATGGCCACGGGCAAGCCGTTTTGGATCATCTCGCGTGCAGGAGACAGCGGTAGATTCAGGAAGAAGGCGCATCCCGGCAGGATGGTCGGCATGGTTTCGGTGCCTTTCAGACACTCGATCTCCTCCTTCCCTATTTGTTCCAAGTGATCCACGGAAATAGCGCCGTACTTCACGCCCACTTGAACGCCTCCCGATATGGCCATCTCATTGGCATGGATCTTCGGCCTCATGCCGTATTTGATGCCCGCCATCAAGATGCGCTCCGTATCCTCACAGGTAAAGAAGCCCTTGTCGCAGAAAACATCGATGAAGTCGGCCAGGTCCTCGGCAGCCACCAACGGTATCATCTCGTTAATCACGAGATCCACATAGTCTTCCTGATGGCCACGGTATTCCATCGGGATGCCATGGGCGCCCAGAAAATTCGACTTGATGGTCAATGGAGAATTCTCCTTCAACCTGCGGATGACGCGCAACAACTTCAGCTCGCTCTCGGTGGTTAGGCCATAGCCGCTCTTGATCTCAATGGCACCTGTTCCCATGCGCATCACCTCGTCGAGGCGCTTGCAAGCCATGTCGTAAAGCTCATTTTCCGATGCCTTTGCCGTGGCTTTCGCCGAGTTCAAGATGCCACCGCCTCGTTTGGCGATTTCCTCATAGCTCAAGCCCCGAATCTTATCAACGAACTCCATCTCACGGGAGTTGGCATACACCAGATGCGTGTGCGAGTCGCAAAAAGCGGGCATCACCACACTTCCCTTGAGGTCATATACGCGATGGTTTTCTTCCAGGTATTTCTTGCACTCCGGCGAGTTCATCTTGCCGTAGTCGACAATTCTTTTTCCTTTTGTCAAAAGGAAGGCATTCTTGATCCTTCCCGTCTTGGACATTTGGAGGCCGCTCTTCATCAAGAGTCCCTTCTCTTCAATGCCGACAAGTTCCTTAATGTTTACCAGTAACATATTGTGGTATTAAAATTGTACAAAGATAAAAAATAATTCTATCTTTGCACAATTATTTTTAAGAAACTATGAAGAAAACCGTTGTTTTTGCCCTTTTGTTGTTCATGACAGGCAGCATCGCCATGGCCCAAGGAAAGACCAAGGTACAACACCTCACCTATAAGGAATTCCTCTCCAAGGTATGGGACTTTGAAAAAAATCCCCAAGCCTTTGTTTTCAAAGGAAAGACTTCTGCCATTGTGGATTTCTATGCCGACTGGTGCGGTCCCTGCCGCAAAGTGGCTCCCATCCTTGAAAAGCTGGCTAACGAATATGAAGGAAAGCTGACGGTTTACAAGATCAACGTAGATCAGGAGCAGGAACTTGCCAGTGCCTTCCGTGTAAGCAGCATCCCCATGGTGCTTTTCATCCCGTTGGAAGGCAAGCCCATGATGCAAGTGGGCGCGATGGACGAAGCCCAATTCAGAGAAGTCGTTGACAAATACCTCGTCAAATAAAACAAAGCTTCACGACTTGGCTATTTTCAGTACTGCATACTTTCCTTGCATCAGTTACATGGCCCGTTTCCTTCAGGACGACGAGCCTCGCATTGAAATTTTCGAGACCTACCATAAGCAGACTTACCGAAACCGTTGCCGCGTGATGACCGCCAATGGCGTTCAGTCGCTAAGTGTTCCCGTGGTAAAAGTCAACGGCAACCACACCATGACCAAGGACATGGCCGTGAGTTACGTGGAACCTTGGCAGCAGATCCACCGCCGCTGCCTGGAATCGGCCTACAAAGCAGCCCCTTATTTCGATCATTACTTCCCTTATCTGGAACCCATCTTTGAAGAGCGTTTCGAACGGCTCATCGACCTGAACGACGCTGCCTTACAGGCTGTTTTGAAGATGTTGAAAACCAAGAAGGAAATCGTACACACGACAGATTACCTCAAGACGGTTGACAACGACTTGCGTGAGGTTTTCAGCCCGAAAGCCAAAGTCGATCCCAGCTTGTTTCCGGAATACTATCAGGTTTTCAGCGCCAAGTTCCCCTTTGCGCCAGATCTGAGTGTTTTGGATTTGATCTTCAACGAAGGTCCCGAGGCGGCAGCCGTCATTGCGAGCATGACGTATTATTTTTCAGGATAAGCAATCCTAATGTGATAAATGCTCATCAGCTTCTTCTTGAGCACCTTCTTGATGGTCGTGAAGTCACGCAAGGTGAGGTCCACATTCTGGAATTGCCCATCGTCCGTCTGCTTTTGGATGATGTTGTCAACCAAGTTGCTGATGTTGTTCTCATCAGGTTCCTTCAGACTTCTTGAGGCCGCTTCCACCGAGTCGCAGATCATCAGCACGGCGGTCTCGCGCGAGAACGGAATCGGGCCGTGGTAGGTGAAATCGGCAGGATCCACCTCTTCGTCGGGATGCTCCCGTTTCTCCATGATGTAGAAATACTCGGTGCGGCGCGTGCCATGATGGGTGCGGATAAACTCGACCACTTGCTCAGGAAGCCGAGCTTTCTTGGCCATCTCGATGCCATCCAAAACATGGGAGATGATGATCTGGGCGCTCTCTACATTGGAGATATCGTTGTGGGAGTTATAGCCCCCATGCTGGTTTTCGGTGAAATACATCGGATTCTTCATCTTGCCGATGTCATGGTACAAAGCACCCGTACGTGCCAACAACGAGTCTCCTCCGATGGCATACAGTACCTCATCGCATAAGTTCGCCACCTGGATGGAATGTTGGAAGGTTCCCGGAGCCGTCTGGGCAAGCTTGCGAAGCAATGGCGTGTTGGTGTTGTTCAGCTCCATCAACGTCAGGGAAGTCGTCATGCGGAACATCTTCTCGAAAAGGAAGATCACCGGCAGCGCCAGCATCGTGAACAACGCATTCAAGGCCAACAAGCCCACCACCGACCAGTCGATGGCTGCCGAAGAGAGGAACGCAAAGGCAAGATAAACCACGAAATACACCACAAACAGCAACAGGGAGCTGATGAAATAATGCCTGCGCGACCGATGGTGCGACAGGATGAAGATCACGATCATGCTGGCCACCAACTGCATGAAGATGTATTGGAAAGGATTAGGCACCGCCATGGAGATTAGCAACACCGTGAACACCTGCACGGTAAACGCCAACGCCGAGGTGAAAAACGTCACCATTACCATGGTCAGCATCACTACTGGCATCATTAGGATAAAGGAAGGATGCAACTTCATGATCCAATAGGATGGGATGATCATGACAACCATCAACAGCAAAATCAGGTTGATCTTGCTCAGCTCGGCGAACACATCTTTGTTATGCAGCGCCTTCAGATACAGCGCCAACATGACAAAAAGCAAGGCCACCAGGAAGAGCTGACTGAGCTGCACCTGGGTCGAATCGTTTTTGGCAAAAGAGCCTGTAGCGTATTCCTTTTGAAGTGAATTCAGGATGGCAAAGGCATTATCGTCCACAATTTCCCCTTCGGTGATAATCAGTTCATCCTTTTGGACCATGCCGTAGGTCAGCGACATCTTCGAAAGGGCCTTGTCCTGTTCCTGCTGCGTCATGGATATGTCATACACCACATTGGGCTGCAACACATTCAGCAAGAGGGTCGAGAGCAGCTGCACGTCGATGCCGGGATGTCCATGTTCCATCCATTGCTCCACGGCTTCACGAGCCGAATTCATGGTGTAAAGGTTGCCGAAAGCCACCGTGGAGGCCGTCTGGTCCCTCACCAAGCTGATTGGCGTCTCGGCCGAGAAGTCCGACAATGCCTTGTCGTAAGCCACCACGCCCCGGTTTTGCACCTGGTCGAACAGTTCCATCAGCGTCCGTTTGTTGGTTTCCGCATCCATGCCGTCGTGGGCGCGCCATTGCTGCTCAAACGACTCGTCGAGCCTCGATTTGGCTTGACGTGTGGCTTCGCTGTCCAACTTAAAGATCGGTTTGATCGACTTCACAATCTCGTCGCTCTCTTGCTTCAGCATGTCGGCATCCTTATAGATCGGGAAGTCGATGGGTGCATACAAGGTTTCATGCTGCCAGGGCTTGTACAGCTGGTACTCGTAACGGAACTTGCCTACTCGAGGCATCTGCCAATACACCACGACAATGGCCAACAGGAACATGAGAACCTTCGCAAGCTCATAATAACGATGACGAATGCTATTGACAAAGTCTTTGAGTTTACCCATGTGAGAACTTGTTAAAGCGCAAAGATAGTGAAAAAAATTGAAAGTTGAAAATTGAAAATTGAAAGTTGTTTTTTATTTTTGCCCTATCGAAACTGTCAAGACTATGAACTGCGGAATTTGCAAGCTATCGGTCATCCCTATCCGTAAGGAGCCGAGCCACACCAGCGAGATGGTAAGCCAACTGCTTTTCAATGAGCTTTATGAAGTGCTGGATGAAAAGCCAGGATGGTACTTGATCAAGTCGGACGAAGACCAGTATGAGGGGTGGATTCAAGGCATCCAGCATCATGCCATCAGCGAGCAAGATTTTTTGACGCTTAAGGGGAAAGAACGCTTTGTGGTGGATCGGCCTATTTTGGACTACCAAGGCCTTCAACTTTCCTTGGGTACCTTGCTTGACGAACCCGTGGCCGGCACCATGACCATACCCGACCACTTCTCCCCTGCTCTGATGCTGGAATTCGCCCAAAAAATGCTGGGAGCGCCCTATCTCTGGGGCGGCAGGACGGTGTCAGGCATCGACTGCAGCGGTTTCGTCCAACTCTGTGCCCGTGCGGCAGGCAAGCTCCTCCCCCGCGACGCTTCACAGCAAGTCCTCGAAGGCGAGTTGGTGTATTTCCTGCCCGAGATCCAGCCTGGCGACTTAGCCTTTTTCGGCAACGAAGACGGCCACATCGTCCATGTGGGCATGATGCTCGACAATGAGCGTATCCTTCACGCCTCAGGCCAGGTCCGCATCGATTACCTCGACCAGACGGGCATCTTCAACAAGGAACGGAACGAACATACGCATCGGTTGCAGGTCATCAAGAGAATTGTTTGATCTTCGCAACAAGTTATCGTAAGTTTTTTATAAATTTGCGCTCGCTTAATTCAAAAAATACAAATCTTTAAATACAAAACATGAACAACGCATTGATTACTTTTGCGAAGCCTGACAACGAGCCGGTAAAGGCTTACCGTCCGGGCAGCCCGGAGCGCATCGAGCTCCAAAAGGAACTGGAAAGACAATCGAACGAAGTCGTCGAAATCCCCGCCATCATCAACGGCCAGGAAGTCCGCACCGGCGACATGGGTGAAGTGGTGATGCCTCATGACCACAAGCACGTCATCGCCCGCTACCACAAGGTCGGCGAGAAGGAAGTCCGCATGGCCATCGACGCCGCCCAAGCCGCCAAGCACGACTGGGAGAACACGCCTTGGGACGAGCGCGCCGCCATCATGGCACGCATTGGCGAGATGTTGGCCACCAAATACCGCGCCCGCATCAACGCCGCCACCATGCTCGGCCAATCGAAGAACTGCTTCCAAGCCGAGATCGACAGTGCCTGCGAGACCATCGACTTCTTCCGTTACAACAACTACTACGCCAGCAAGCTCTACGCCGAGCAGCCCGCTTCGGCCAACGACCAGCTGAACCGCGTGGAATACCGTCCCTTGGAAGGCTTCGTGTTCGCCATCACGCCTTTCAACTTCTCGTCCATCGCCTCCAACCTGAACATGACTCCCGCCCTGATGGGTAACACCACCATCTGGAAGCCCTCGACGACCGCCCTGCTGTCGAACTACACCGACATGCGCATCTTCATGGAAGCCGGCCTTCCGAACGGTGTCGTCAACTTCCTGCCTGGCAAGGGCAGCTTGATCAGCAGTGTGGCCCTGAAGGACAAGAACTTCAACGCCATCCACTTCACCGGCAGCACCGCCACCTTCAAGAGCCTGTGGAAGACCACCGGCCAGAACCTCGACCTCTACAAGTCGTATCCTCGCCTCATCGGTGAGACCGGCGGCAAGGACTTCATCTTCGTCCACAACAGCGCCGACCCGCAAGAGGTGGCCGTCGCCATCGTCCGTGGCGCCTTCGAATACCAAGGCCAGAAGTGCTCCGCCGCTTCGCGTGCTTACATCCCTGCTTCGATGTGGAACGATGTTCAGCACCGCGTGGGCGACATGATGAGCACCATCAAGATGGGTGACGTGAAAGACTTCACCAACTACGTCAACGCCGTCATCGACGAGGCCTCATTCGACAACTGCAAGGGCTACATCGACCGCGCCAAGGCCAGCAAGGACGCCGAGATCGTCTTCGGCGGCAACTGCGACAAGAGCGTCGGTTACTTTGTGGAACCTACCGTCATCCTCGCCAAGGTGCCGGATTACGAAAGCATGGTTCAGGAGATCTTCGGACCCATCATCACCATTTACGTTTACGACGACAACAAGTTCGAGGAGATGCTGGATGTTTGCGACCAGAGCTCGCCTTACGCCCTCACCGGTGCCTTCTTCGGCAACTGCATGAAGGCCCAGAAGATTGCCAACGACAAGTTGCGCCACGCAGCCGGCAACTACTACGTGAACGACAAGCCCACGGGAGCTGTGGTCGGCATGCAGCCCTTCGGCGGCGCCCGCGCCAGCGGCACCAACGACAAGGCCGGCGGCCTGTGGAACCTCATCCGCTGGACCAGCCCACGCGCCATCAAGAACACTTTCGTTCCTGCTGCCGCCTACGGGTATCCGTTCCTGGCCAAGGATTAATCGTCCCTTGTAGAGACGCGGCGCGCCACGTCTCTACATGACCTGTCACAAAAAAATCCGTCAAAATTTGACGGATTTTTTTATTTTTGCAGTCTTATTTCTCAAAAAATGAAGCATCTACACCAACTCTTTCTCGCTTTGGCCCTGCTTACTGGGCTTTCTTTATCTGCGCAAACTGAATACCGCTTCAACGCCAAGCCCGACGGCTTCAGCGTTGCCAGCAAGTCCAACACGACCCTCAACATCGACTATAACGTCAGTGCCGTCACCATCGAAGAAGCCGACCGCGACGGCTTGGAAGGCCAGTTCATCACCCTCACGGGCATCCACATCGCCAACCAGGCTGGGGCACCCGACCTGCCGAGCAGCAGCGCTTTCGTCGCCATTCCTAACGGTGCCAAGGCATCGCTGAGCATAGTCAACTCGAAGACCAAGCTCATCAAGGACATTGACTTGATCCCTGCCCCACAGCCACAGTTGGACAACGACGATTCCAAGGCCGTTTACGAGAAAGACCCAAGCATTTATCACCGCAACGCATTCTATCCAGCCACACCTTATCAGATTTCGGAGGTAATAACCGTCCGTGGCGTGGAAATGGTTCAAGTGGGTGTGATGCCCTTCCAATACAATCCCGTTACCAAGGAACTTTTGGTATATGAAGACATGGAGTTGCAACTGACTTACGAAGGAGGTGACGGCACTTACGGCGACAACCGCTACCGCACCCCGGAATGGGACCAGATCCTCTCCGACATGCTACTCAACCGCGAAGTGCTCCCCGAAGTGGATTACGGCGAAATGCTTCGCAAGCACTATGAAAACAGGGAAACCGGATGCGAATACATCATCATCACCCCCGACAACGAAGACTTTATCCAATTGGCGGACAGCATCAAGCAATTCAGGATCAACCAAGGCATTCCCACGGAAGTCTTTACCGTGGACCAATGCGGCGGCAACGAAGGAACGGCCATTCGTAACTTCATCCGTAATGCCTACAACACCTGGGACATGCCTCCTGCGGCGGTCTTGATCTTGGGAGACCATCACGCCGACGGCACTAAAGGCGTCGTTTCCTTCACCATGAACAACCATCCGGGTGGAGACGGATACAATCCCTACATCTCCGACCATGCATACGCTGTCACAGGCAACAACCACATGCCCAACATCATCATTGGCCGCATTACGGGACGCGACTTCGACGAGTTGTACCGCATGATCAAGAAAGACCTGGATTACGAGCGCAACCCTCCCACCAATCCCGACTTTTACGACAAGCCCGTTACCGCCATGGGATTCCAGCTGGAACGCTGGTTCCAACTCTGTTCCGAGGTAGTCAATGGCTTTTGGGAATACGGACTCGAGAAACATCCCGTCAGGCTCAATGCCATTTACCAAGGCAACCCAGGAAGCCTTTGGTCCACCTACGAATACACCAACACCGTGCTCAATTACTTCGGTCCAACCGGATGCGGCTATGTTCCCAACAACATGTCGCATCTTACCGACTGGAGTGCCAACGGCAACAAAGTCAACGAAGCCATCAAC
This sequence comes from Bacteroidales bacterium, assembly GCA_017549805.1. Taxonomy (GTDB): domain Bacteria; phylum Bacteroidota; class Bacteroidia; order Bacteroidales; family F082; genus Limimorpha. The sequence goes on along the minus strand of JAFYNJ010000003.1, from coordinate 114,271 downwards.
AACGGTGCCTTTATCTTGCAACATCGCGACCACGGGGCGGAAGAACTATGGGGCGAACCCAGTTACACTATCGGCTACATCAAAAGACTGACCAACAACGATCTGACCTACGTCATGTCGAACAACTGCCTCACAGGGCGTTTCAACTACAACGGGGATAACGGCTGCTTTGCCGAGGCTTTCCACCGTCACCAGTATGGAGCCTTGGGACTCGTCGCAGCCACCCAGGTGTCCTATTCCTTCGTCAACGACGTGTATGTATGGGGCGTTTATGACAATATGTGGCCTGATTTCCTGCCCACCTACGGCACCCAACATGCGACCAATTTCATCCTTCCCGCTTTTGGAAACGCTGCCGGCAAGTATTTCCTAAGACAATCCTCCTGGACCGACGATGGCGTCAAGGAAATCACCTATTACCTTTTCCACCAGCACGGCGACGCCTACATGAACCTTTACAGCGAAATGCCGCAGCATCTCGATATTGAGATGCTTCCGGTGCTGATTGCCGGGAGAGACTCCTATACGATTAAAGTGGACGAAGGCGCCACTGTTTGCCTGACCGTTGGCGACAAGATCATCGGTTTCGGCCAAGGCACCGGTACCCTTCAAGAAATACCCGTAACACCTCAAGAAACTGGAACGAGAGTGAGGTTGACCATCAAGAAACAGAACTACTATCGGTATGAACATGAACTGGCGACCATTCCCGCCGAAGGTCCCTATCTGATCTTCAACGCCGCCGAGATCAACGATGAAAATGGCAACCACAACCAAACCGCCGACTACAACGAGACCTTCCAACTCCACGTCAGCCTGCAAAACGTGGGTTCCGACGGAATCGACAACGTCACGGCATCGCTGTCATGCCCGAATCCGGAAGTGCACATCCTGCAGGACCAGGCCTCCTATTCCAACATCGAGCCGAACGGCATCCAAACGGTCAACAACGCCTTTACCGTCCAGCTGGGCGATGGATTCATGGATGGAGAGAGCGTCAGGTTGTACTTGCATCTTGGCAACAATAGCACAAGTTTCACCGACAGCATCCAAATTGCTGTCAACGCACCGCTGCTTCAATACACAAACCTCTCCTTCTCCCATCTCGACGGAGAACCCTCCGATCGGTTGTTGCGGGGAGCATCCACCTTGTTGACATTCGACATCCAAAACATCGGACACAGCAAGTCGTTGGAGCTGAATCACGACCTATTCATCAAGGCTCCTTTCTTGAGCATCGCCGAGAACCATCTGACCATCCCGGAAATCGAAGCGGGTGACGCTTCGCAAGTGACATTCCGCGTCGATGTCCACGACGACGCCCCCGGCGGAAACATCCTTGATTATATCGTTGACGCCCAAAGCGGTTACCATACGGCAACCATGGCAGGATCGATCCAGCTGGGTTACACCATCGAGGACTTCGAGGGCGACACGCTGAATCCATTGCTGGGATGGGAACTCGGATCACAAAACAAATTCTGGTATGTCGCCGAAGATCCAACCGCAACAGGAGGCCATTGCTTGCGCTCTCCCGAGCTTGGCAACAACAAGAAAGCCAGTCTGTTCATTGCCATCACTTGCGACAAGCCCGGAACCGTTTCGTTCCAGTACAAAACCTCCTCGGAACAGGGCGACAAGCTCACTTTCTACATCAACAACAAAGAACAGGCGGCTTGGAGCGGTGAAAACGATTGGGAAGAAGCCCAATTCGATTTGAAAGAAGGATTCAACCTGCTCAAGTTTGTTTACAAGAAAGATTCCGATGGAAGCGCCGGTGAAGATTGCGCTTTCGTTGACGAGTTCTATTTCCCGCCTTTGGCAAGCCTCATCCTATTTGCCGATGACGAAGCCGATAGTTGTCCCAACGAGCCGTTCACACCCAACAGTTACGCCTCCAACTACAACGGCATCCTTTGGAATACCAACGGCGACGGCACCTTTGACGACCCCACCTTGGAGCAACCGACCTACCATTTCGGCACAAACGACTTGGACCAAGGACAAGTAACCCTTACGATGACTGCCACTTCAAGCCTTGACGAGACACAACAGAGCAAAGGGATCTTGGTCAACTTGCTGGACGACTTCGAGGGAATCACTCCAAACGCCCCCATTGGCGAAACGCATGTCGATCTAAGACTCCTGACAGCCAACGAGTATCATGTCGATATGGAAGAAACGAATGGTATTGTCTGGACACTTGAACCTACTGAAGCGGGTGTTGTCGAATCCGAAGGCACGCATGCCACTGTGACTTGGGACGACAGTTTCAGAGGTTGGGCCACCCTCGGCGTCAAGTTGGGCAATGCCTGCGGCGAAAGCGAAGAGACGACCTTGGACATCGAAGTCATCAATTCGACCTCCGTCAACGACGACGCGTATGCGAAGATCATGGTCTATCCCAACCCGGCCAAGGACCAAATCTGCATCAAGTCGGATGCCCTGCCCTACGGCCAAGTCCTCATCCGCATGATCGACAGCCAAGGCAAGGTGGTTTTCTCGACTGAAAAGCATGTTTCCGACAAGCATTTTGAGACTCAGGTCAATGTCGCCGATTTCAGAAGCGGACTATATGATATTCAGATAATTAGCGAAAAACAGGCCTATAACACCCATATCGTCGTGTTCTAAAAGGAACGATGGGTTTTATCCCAATTTTTAGAAAATTCGTCCCAATTCGGTGTTTTTTCGTCACTAAAACGCGGTGTTTCGTCCCAAAACAGCCTGTTTTTGTCACAAAGCAGCTGACATAATAACTCTTTTCAGTGAAACTGAAAAAACATGCGTTTCTTTGCATCGCATTTTAAAACGAAAGCATCATGTGCAAAGAAAGCAGAATCTTCGACATTTTAACAGTTTACTCGGAAAAATGGCCCGAACAGCAAGTGGCTTTGGCAAGGAAGGAGAACGGGGCCTGGAGAAAATACAGTCCAACGGAATACAGGGAGTTGACCCGCAAGGTCAGCTATGCATTGATAGAGCTCGGCATTGAGCCGAAAGACAAGGTGGCCTTGATCAGCGGCAACCGTCCCGAATGGAACATCCTCGATATGGCCATCATGCAGGTCGGGGCCATCACCGTACCCATCTACCCCACCATCAGCAAGGAGGATTACCGTTACATCCTCGACAACTGCGATGCCAAGATGGTTGTGTTGGAAGGCGTGGCGGTAATGAACAAGGTGGAAGAAGTTCGCAATGAGATTCCCAAGCTGAAATACCTTTACACCTTCCAAGACCGGGAAAAATACCCCTATTTTGCCCAACTGATTGCCATGGGCGAGCAACATCCCCACGAGGAGGAGCTGGCAAAGCGCATGGATGCCGTCCGACCCGAGCACTGCGCCACCATCCTCTACACTTCGGGCACCACAGGAACCCCCAAGGGCGTCATGCTGTCGCACAGCAACATCATGCACCAGCTCTACAACCTCAAGGACACTCCAGCTCCTTGGTCAAAGGTGGCGTTCAGCTTCCTGCCCATCTGCCACGCCTACGAACGCATGCTGGTTTACCTGTACCAGTTCCTGGGCATGTCGGTGTATTATGCCGAAAGCCTGGCAACCATCGGCTCCGACATGAAGGAGGTGCATCCCACCATGATGTCGGCCGTGCCGCGCCTGTTGGAAAAGATGTACGAAAAGATCGTCCAAAGCGGCGAAAAGCAGAAAGGCATCAAGAAGAACATTTTCAAATGGTCACTGAAACTGGCCGAACGCTACAAGATCGACCCCGACAAGCGCACTTGGTGGTACAACACCAAGTTGAAGCTTGCCGACAAGCTGGTGTATTCGAAAATCAGGGCCAACCTGGGTGCCGAGAACTTCGACATCGTGGTTTCGGGCGCTGCCAGCATCCAGCCTAAGATTGCAGCCTTCTTCTCCGCCATCAAGATGCCGGTTTACGAAGGCTACGGCATGACCGAGACCTCCCCTGTGATTGCGGTCAGCAACAACAACCCCTACGGCCGTGAAGTCGGCACAGTGGGTCCTGCCCTTCCGGGAGTGGAAATCAAGGTTACGCCCAATGGTGAGATCTGCTGCCGCGGTCACAACGTGATGATGGGCTATTACAAGAACGAAGAGCTCACCAAGGAGATCATCGACTCCGACGGATGGCTGCACACAGGCGACATCGGCTATATCAACGAATTCGGGCAGGTGTACATCACTGGCCGCCTGAAGAGCCTCTTCAAGACCTCCATGGGAAAATACGTCAACCCGCAAGTCATCGAGGAAAAGTTCACCGAGAGCGAGTTCTTTGAGAATGTGGTCGTGTTTGGCGAAGGCCAGAAATACGCTGCCGCCATCATCGTTCCCGACTTCAACTTCCTCAAGGATTGGTGCAAGCGCCATCAGCTCACGTTCACCTCGCCGGCTGAAGCCATCAACCTCAAGGCCATCAAGGAACGCATCGCACAAGAGGTCAAGAAGTACAACGGTTTGTTTGGCGAAACCGAGCAAATCAAGCGCTACACCTTGATTGCCGACGAATGGAGCACTGCCAACAACATCCTCACACCCACCTTGAAAGTCAAAAGAAAAGTAGTGAGTGCAAAATATCAGGCAGTAATTCAATCCATGTATTGCTAAAATGTGTATCTTTGCGATTCAATCATAATCGCTTCATCACATGAAAAAAGTTTTATTCGTATTGCTGACATGGTGTTTTCTCATCCCATGCAGCTTCGCTCAATCATTGACGTTTAACGGGCATTATCAGTTCAATCCTCCGCAAGACCATTTCTTCATCACCGTTACCAACTTGGCTGACAACAGTTATGAGACCTATGTAAAGATAGGACCCGAGGAAGCCTATACCAACGGAAATGAGATCGACCGTTTTTGGAGCAACGAAACCGGTGCCAACTGGTTTTACGTCCCTGATTCCCAAGGCTGGACAGACGATGTAAATTGGGAGTTCGAGCCTTTCGGCGAAAGCTTCTTCCCCCTCTATTCATTTGCTCATGAGGCAAACACCAGCGAAGACCTCTCTCCCTATTACAAAGGCATGGAAAAGGTCATGGGAATTGATTGCTGGGTGTTTCTCTTGGAATTCCCCGAAGATGGAGCTATCCGCTACTGGGTGGATCCTTCCAACGGCTGCACACTGCGCCGCAAGGTCAACGACAACCCGGCTTACGAGGTTACCACCTATAATTTGTCATACCAACAGTGGAACTTCGGACCGAATCTCAAGAAATCATTTGACGATACAACAAGATAATCCAACAAACAATCGAATATGGAAAACACAGAATTGAAAAAGACTCCTTACAACCAGATTCATCACGATTTGGGAGCCAAGATGGCTGAATTTGCAGGTTACGACATGCCCATCCAATACACCGGCCTTGTCGAAGAGCACAACAACGTCCGCAACAACGTCGGCGTGTTCGACGTAAGCCACATGGGCGAGTTCCGCGCCAAGGGCCCGTTGGCCAAGCAGTTCATGCAATACTGCACCGTGAACGACGTGGCCGCCTTGAGCGACGGCAAGGTGCAATACACCTGCCTTCCCAACGGCAAGGGCGGCATCGTTGACGACATGCTCGTCTATCGCATCGCCGACGACCATTACTTCATGGTACCCAATGCTGCCAATATCGAGAAGGACTGGAACTGGATGAGCCAGATCGCCGAGAAGTTCGGCATGAAACTCGGTGAAGAGTTCATGAACGAGAGCGAACAGTGGGCACAGCTCGCCGTGCAGGGTCCCAACGCCCTGAAGGCCATGCAGAAGCTCACTACCGCCAACGTCGTTGACATGGAATACTACACCTTCCAGATCATCACCTTCGCCGGTGTTGACAACATCATCTTCTCCACCACGGGTTACACCGGTGCCGGCGGCTGCGAGATCTACATCCCCGTCGCTCACGCCAAGAAGGTTTGGGACGCCGTGTTCGAGGCTGGCAAGGAATTCGGCATCATGCCCGCAGGCCTTGGTTGCCGCGACACCCTCCGTTTGGAGAAAGGCTTCTGCCTCTACGGCCACGAGATCGACGACACCATCAGTCCCATCGAGGCTGGTCTCGGCTGGATCACCAAGTTCGTGGATGGCAACGACTTCCTCAACCGTGAGATCTTCGCCGCCCAGAAAGCCAATGGCGTGAGCCAGAAGATCGTCGGCTTCGAGATGATCGACCGCGGCATTCCGCGCAACGGCTATGAGGTGTGCGACGCCGAGGGCAACGTGATCGGCATGGTCCGCTCGGGCAGCCCGTCACCCTCCACCGGTAAGAACATCGGCACCGCCTTGGTGCAGAAGGCTTTCAGCAAGAAAGACACGGAACTCTACATCAAGATCCGCAACAAACTCATCAAGGCCATCGTGGTCAAGATGCCATTCCTGGCTTGATGGAAGACAAAAGCGAACGGAAAAAGTTCTTCGGCAGTCTCGCCGTTCCCGCCTTGCTGGTAGCCATCATGTTTGCCGTCAAGGTGATCGAGACCGCTTTTGGAATCGACATGAGCCGCTGGGGGGTGATCCCCCAGACGGCTCATGGTCTTATTGGCATCTTCACCTTGCCTTTCCTTCACGGCAATTGGGAGCATCTGCTAACCAACGCCGTTCCCATTCTCGTCTTGGGCACCGCCTTGTACTACTGCTACCCCACCCTTGCAAATCGCGTCATGCTCATCACTTGGCTTGTCAGCGGTTTGCTCACCTGGTGCATCGGCAACCCTCATTCCGTCCACGTCGGCGCCAGTGCCCTCATCTATGGACTCAATCTCTTCCTCATCGTGAGCGGCTTCATACGCCGCAACCGCCTACTCATCGTGATCTCGCTCATCATGGTGTTTCTATACGGGAGTTTCATCTGGGGCATGATACCATCCTTGGCCAAATTGCAGAACATCTCCTGGGAAGGCCATCTCAGCGGTGCCATTGTCGGCATCGTGTTAGCCTTTGTATATCGCAAGAAAGGACCTCAGAAAGAAGTGCACCACTGGGAGGATGAAGATGACAAGGAAGACGATGACGATAACAACAATGGAGGCGAGAGACCCTATTGGGACGTCCCCACTCCTACCGATGATGAATTGACGGTACAATACCGGTTCAGACGCTAATCCCTATCGCCCAACGCAGCCAACACCTGCGAGGCTATCGTGGTCATGCCCTCCACGTTGGGATGGGACCAATCCTTTTGGATTCCCTTCAAGTCAATGCATGGAATGCCATAAAATTCCGTAATGAGATGGACGGATTCCACCATCTCCTCCCCCAATGCGGTATCCAACATGAAATACACCTTTGCCTTGGGATAAAGGCGCATCAACCCATCGAGCAGCGCGGCACAGGCAGGCCGAAACGCACACAGCTCGTCATCAGTCCACTGGCCAAACACATAGTCGCCCATAGGCGCCTCGTCCCATACATCGTTGGTGCCGCCAAAAACAAAGATCACATCGGGATTCCCCAAGTCATCCATCCTACGCAGGAAGGAATGTGGGCCGTAATAGTTGTCATAGTTCATGTTGCACACCAATGATCCCGAGAAGGAATTGTTCTTTTCCAACTCCCATCCCGTGGCTTGCGAAACCTGATACCACCACAGCTGTTCCACTTGGGTGACGCCTATCACATCGTAATACGACCACACGTCGTTGGTCTCGGGATCCACATAGCCATCAAAGGTGGAATAGCTGTCGCCCAACACCGAAAAACGGAGGTCTTGGGACGGTTCGGGGTCTTTGCCGCAAGAAGCAAAAAACAATGCCATCGCCACAATCAATAATCCAGTTTTACTTCTCATATTCTAACTTCTTTCTTCTGACTTCTTAAAAAACAACCATCTCCGTTCTGCGATTCATCGCCCGGTGTTCCTCCGTGTCATTGGGTTTGATGGGTTTCGTGGAGCCATAGCCTTTGGCAGTAAGGCGTGTTTCGCCGATTCCCTTGGCAACCAGGGCTTGTCGCACCACCTGGGCGCGCTCCTCTGAAAGTTTCAGGTTATAGGCATCCGAGCCCACATTGTCAGTGTGTCCGGCCAACTCCACGTTGATCTCAGGATGGCTTTCGAGGAAGGACGCCAACATGTCAATGCCTTCCTGTGAATCGTTTGTCAGAGCGGAACTGTTGAATTCAAACTGAATGTTCACAAGTTGGACCACTGTGCCAGGCTCCAAGTTTTCCACCAGTACATCGTAAACATTGACCTGTTCCGGTTTCAGGTCATCGTCCTTTAATTGGAAGCTATAGATGTCGTAGCCGCCGAATCCTCCTTCACGAGCCGACGATATCAAGGCCGTATGGCCATCGGCAGCCACAATGAAGTTGATTTCATCACCGGGGGTATTGATGGGATAGCCCAAATTGACAGGTTCCGACCACTCCCCTTTTTCGTTACAGCGACTCACGAAGAGGTCATAGCCTCCCATGCCCGGATGCTTCTCGGAGGAAAAGTACAGGGTCTTTCCATCGGGATGCAGGAATGGTGCCATCTCCGTGCCTTTGGTGTTGATGACCGGACCAAGGTTTTCGGGTTCCGACCAATGGCCGTCTTCATCGCGATAGCAATGATAAAGATCCGCATTGCCATTACGGCGCGAGGCGAAGAAAAGTTCCTTCCCGTCAAGGCTGAGGCAAGGTTGGGAGTCCCAAGCCGGGTCGTTGACACCTTCTCCCAAATTGCGGGGACTATGCCAATATCCATTTCGGGCATCTCTGACCGCCATGTAGAGGTCGCATCCCTGGTTGTGCCGATCCATGCCACAAACGGTAAAGAAAATCTGGTCGCCTTGATAGGTGATAAAGGCTGCGCCCGCATGGTCATCCATCTCAGGATCCACCTTTAGCTGATTGGCAGGAAACCATGTGCCATCAGCGGCATTGGCCACAAAGAGCCCTTCCTCCTGGAATCGATCCGAGGAAGAGGAGAACCTGCGGGTAAACAGCATCTCCGAGCCCGACAGCATCAATGCATTGATATACTCATCGTCAGCGGTATTCACCCCTGCGCCCAAATTAACCGGGCTAAACTCCACGGGATGCTTTATCGCCTCTTCACGGAATCGCGCATTCACCAACATCTCAGCGGCTTTTTCGTCGTTGGCCTTGTTGCCAGGAGCCGTTTTTTGGAACCATTCCAGCATCTTGATCTCCTCGGCATAACGCATCTTTTTGTCATACAGCCGGGCCAAAGTCAAGGCAGAAGGTGGAAACAGCATCGAGTCGGCCCTCAATGACTGTTCATAGCCTTCCAGTGCCAAGTCGAAATCGCGGGTCTCCATGCCGATTTCGCCTTGCAGGAGCCATGCCTCGGCAAATTCAGGATCTGCCGACACGGCTTTTTGCACCTGACGGTATGCCTGCTCATAATCGCGTTCCACGAAAGCCTTCCTCGCGGCTTCGTAGGCTTTCGCAGCCTTCTTCGGATGTTGGGCGAAGCAAAGGCACGAAACACACAAAAGCAAACCGATCAGAAAAAACCTTTTCATTGCCTGTTCTTTTGAAGGTCTTTTTCAATCCGTTTCCGGAAGTCGATGGTAAACACGCGAGCGGTGGACGTCGGTGACGTTTCGGCGGAAAGGAAGCACCTCCCTTTGTCATAAAAGCAGATGCCTTCGGTTTGGGTGCCAAGATAATTGTGTAGCTCGAAACGACGATTCGACAATTTCACACCGGCATCGTCGAAGTCATAGATCAAATACAGGAAAGGCAGCCAAACGTTCTTTACGTAACCCACCAATGCCAGCACTCCCGTTTCGCGGTCGTAGTCGGCACCCGTGATGAGACCTTGCGAGTCAAAGCCGTTGACCACCTCGGCCGCCTGTGTTCCCGTTGTTTTGGAGAGACGGTAAAGACGTGTCGTACCCGTAGCCCAACCTTTGCTGAACAGATAGAGGTATTCGTCGGTGGCAAACATGGCCTCACAGTCGTAGTCGTGTTGGTGTTTCTCGTATTCAAACACCGTTTGGTCGGCAAAGCTGAAACGGATGGAATCCACTGTCACCGAAGCGTTCCCTTCGGCTGGGATATCATCCAAGGAGAAGAAGTAGATGCGCAGGTTCTTGCGTTTGCCCTTGTTGTTGCCGAAATCACCCACATAAACCTTCTGACCGTCGGTGCAAACATCTTCCCAATCCTTGTTTTTTGCGTTGACAAGAGTGATTTGCTGCACCACCTCGAAGGTAGTGGTATCCAAACCATAGAGGATCGGCTTGCCGCCGCTGTCGTTGTGCGTCCACAACCGCCCGTTATGGAAAAAAAGCCCAGAGGTCTCCTTCACTTCCTTGGGAAGTTCCAACTTGAATTCAGGGGCAAACAAGGGCGTATAGCCCGCATAGCCTTCTTGTTGTGCCTTTGCCAATGGCACAATGAACAACGTCATTGCGAGAAGCATTAGCAACGAAGCAATCCGAAGGCTTTTCATCTTCTTATTCTTTCGGATAGATCTCGCCCTTGGCAGCCTTCAAGGTGTTCTGAAGCAGCGAGACGATGGTCATCGGACCCACACCACCCGGGACGGGCGTGATCTTCGAAGCCACCTTATAGACCTCGTCATAGTCCACGTCGCCCATGATCTTATAGCCCTTGGGGCTGGTCGGATCCTCGATGCGGTGGATGCCCACGTCGATGACCACGGCACCTGGCTTCACCATGTCGGCAGTCACAAAGCCCTGCTTGCCGATGGCAGCCACAAGGATGTCGGCACGACGGCAGATTTCAGGCAGGTTCTGTGTCTTGCTATGGCAGAGTGTCACCGTGGAGTCGATGCCTTTGCGCGACATGAGGATGGCCATGGGCGTACCCACGATGTTGGAGCGGCCCAACACCACCACATCCTTGCCAACGGTTTCAATGCCTGAGCGCTTGATGAGCTCCATGATGCCGTTTGGCGTGGCAGGGACAAAGCAAGGCAGACCCAGTTGGAGTCGGCCCACGTTGATGCTGGTAAAGCCGTCCACATCCTTTTCGGGACGGATGGCGTTGATGATCTTGTCCTCGTCGATATGCTTCGGCAAGGGCAATTGGATGATATAGCCGTCGATCTCGGGATCGTCGTTCAGGAACTTCACCGTGTCGAGCAGTTCCTGTTCCGTGGTCTTGGCTGGCAAACGATAGACCGACGAGGTCATGCCCACCGAGTGGCAGGCCTTCTCTTTCGAGGCCACGTAGGTCTTGCTGGCACCGTCCTCACCCACAATGACTGCTGCGAGATGCGGGGCAGGTTTGCCATGGTCGATCATGTCAGCCACTTCGGCTGCGATTTCTTTTTTGATTTGGTCGGAAATCAGCTTTCCGTCTATAATCTTTTCCATATTTAAATACTTTAAAAACTTTCAGCTTTCACCTCTCAGCTTTCATCTTCTCCTCATCGCATTCGCCATCCGCATGATCTTCTTGCCACCGCCGGTGGTCATCATGCGCATCATTTTGGCAGTTTCCTCGAATTGCTTGACCAGGCGGTTCACCTCGACGATGGAGGTGCCGCTACCCATGGCGATACGCTTGCGGCGGGTGCCATTGAGCAGGTTCGGATTCTCGCGTTCTGCCGGCGTCATGCTATAGATGATGGCCTCGATGCTCTTGAAGGCGTCATCGTCAATCTCCTCGCCCTTCATGGCTTTGTCCATGCCCGGGATCATGCTGGCCAAGTCCTTGATGTTGCCCATCTTCTTGATCTGCTGGATCTGCTTGAGGAAGTCGTTGTAGTTGAATTCGTTCTTGGCCAGTTTGCGTTGCAGCTTGCGAGCCTCTTCCTCGTCGAACTGTTCTTGGGCACGTTCCACCAGGGAGACAATGTCACCCATGCCGAGGATACGGTCGGCCATACGTTTCGGATAGAACACATCCAACGCGTCCATCTTCTCGCCGATACCGACGAACTTGATAGGCTTCTCCACCACGGTACGGATGGTGAGAGCGGCACCGCCACGGGTGTCGCCGTCCAACTTGGTGAGCACCACGCCGTCGAAGTCGAGACGGTCGTTAAAGGCCTTGGCCGTGTTGACGGCATCCTGACCCGTCATGGCATCCACCACAAACAGGGTCTCATGCGGATGCACGGTCTCCTTGATGCGAGCGATCTCGTTCATCATCTCCTCGTCAACAGCCAAACGGCCAGCGGTATCGATGATGACCACGCTCTTGTTCTGCGCCTTGGCATGCTCGATGGCGTGTTGGGCAATCTCCACGGGGTTCTTGTTGCCGTCTTCGCTATAGACCTCCACTTCGACCTGCTGGCCCAGGACCTTCAACTGGTCGATAGCAGCCGGACGATACACGTCGCCCGCCACCAGCAGCACCTGCTTGCTCTTCTTGCGTTTCAGATAGTTGGCCAACTTGGCCGAGAAAGTGGTCTTACCGGAACCTTGCAGACCTGCAATCAGGATGATGGCAGGTTGTCCCTTCAGGTTGATTTCAACCTCTTGCCCACCCATGAGTTCGGCAAGTTCATCATGGACGATCTTCACCATCATGTCGCCCGGCTTCACCGAAGTCAGGATTTGCTGGCCCAACGCCTTCTCCTTGATATTGTTGGTGACATCCTTGGCAATCTTGTAGCTGACGTCCGCGTCGAGCAGCGCACGGCGGATCTCCTTCATGGTGTCGGCCACGTTGACTTCAGTAATATATCCTTGTCCTTTCAGGATCTTGAACGAGCGTTCTAGTTTTTCGCTTAAACCTTCAAACATAGCTTCAAAATAATTTGGGTGCAAAGATAGAAAAAATGTTATTTTTGCACAATTAAAAATGATTCATCATGATTAAAGAGAATCTGGAAAGAATCAAGGAAACGATTCCTAATGGCGTCACCTTGGTGGCCGTCAGCAAAACCAAGCCAATCAGCGACATACAAGAAGCCTACGACGCAGGTCAACGTGTCTTCGGAGAGAACTATCCCCAAGAGCTGCGCGACAAGCACGAAATGTTGCCCCAAGATATCCAGTGGCACTTCATCGGCCATTTGCAGACCAACAAGATCAAATACATCATCCCCTTCGTCACACTCATCCACAGCATCGACACGGCCAACTTGCTTGAAGCTGTCAACAAGGAGGCAAAGAAACACGACCGCGTGGTGGATTGCCTGTTGCAGTTCCACATCGCGCTGGAAGAGACCAAGTTCGGCCTTGACCTTGAGGAAGCCCGGCAACTGCTCGACTCAGATGCGTTCAAAACCATGGAGAATGTTCGCATCTGCGGTGTGATGGGCATGGGGACTTTCACCGACGACATGGAAGAAGTCCGTAAAGAATTCAAGCATTTAAAATCCATTTTTGAGACCTTGAAACAGGACTATTTCGCCTATCAACCCCAATTCAAGGAGATCTCGATGGGCATGTCGGAGGATTACCCGATTGCCATCGAAGAAGGCGCGACTTTAATCCGAGTAGGAAGCAAGATATTTGGACCTAGAGTTTATAGTTAGGAGTTTATGGTGATTCCGATCATATTGTTAGTAGTTGGATTTGTCGTCCTGATTCTCGGGGCGGACTGGCTCGTTGACGGTGCCACCAGTGTCGGCATCCGAGCCAAACTCTCGCCGTTGATCATTGGTTTGACCATCGTGGCATTCGGCACTTCGTTGCCCGAGCTGATCATCAACGTGTTCTCCTGTGCCCGCGGAAGTTCAGGATTGGCCATCGGCAACATCGTGGGCAGCAACATCATGAACATCCTGCTCATCCTCGGTGTGGCTTCCATCATCTATCCCATCGACGTGAGCCGTATCTCCATCAAGCGAGACATTCCCGTGGGTTTTTTGGCTACAGCCGCACTATTTCTGATGGCCAACGACTTTTTCATCGGCGACAGTCACACCATCAATTGGATTGAAGGTTTGATCCTGCTGCTTTTTGCTGGAGGGTACCTTTATCTTACCATGGTCAAAAACGAATCACCCAGCACAGAAGTGGAAGCCGTCCAGATTCCGATGCCTTGGGGGAAGACCATCCTATTACTTGTCCTCGGCGTTGGCGGACTGTATGCCGGAGGCGAGTTGGTCTCACGCAATGCCCAAATCATTGCCAAGGCATGGGGTATGAGCGAATCGATGATCGGCTTGACGGTAGTGGCCATTGCCACCTCCTTGCCTGAGTTGATCACTTCCATTGTGGCCGCCACCAAGAAAAACTCAGGCATCGCCATCGGCAATGTTCTGGGATCCAACATTCTGAATGTATTTGGCGTTCTCGGCATCAGCGGCTTGATCACACCTTTGCAGTTCGATACACAAATGAACATCACGCTTGGCATCCTTTTCGTGGCCAACCTGCTGATGTTGTTGTTTGTATTTACGGGCAAAGGCAGGAAGCTTTCCCGTTTTGAAGGGTTTTTGATGCTTCTTGCCTTTGCAGGTTTTATGACCTATACGATCATCTCGGCGTAATCAATCCGCCAGTTGTAACGCTTCCTTGACTACTTCGTAATTGCTGTAATCCAATTCGGGATGTGAGGAATAATAGCCAGCCTCAATAGCCACCAGGCGGAAACGATGCTCTTCGGGACGGTAACCGTCATAAAAGTCGCTCTCTGTCCAGAACACGCTCACGCCACCCTGATAGAACGAGGTTTCCAACGAGGAAGAGTAGTAATAGACATTCCCGTTTTCTTCGTAGGTATAGTAGAAGGTCATCGGGATCTGGCGCCAGGTCTCGCCCATTTCCATGTACACGAGCACCACGCCGCTGTTATAGACATCGTAGTTGACGGCATCGTAATCGAAATCAACGCGCCATGACGTGTTGTCCCAGTACCAGTCTTCAGGATACACCGTCAAGGTACTCGAAACCACGTTGACATAGCCATCCTGACCATCCTGACCTGCAGGACCTTGCGGTCCCATGGGACCCATCGGGCCTTGTGGACCCATCGGGCCTTCCTTGCCACAGGCAACCATGAGCGTCACTGCGATCAAGGCCAAAAGAATTCTACTGAGCTTTTTCATTGCTTATCAATCATTAAGTTGGAATGCTTCCTTTACTGCTTCGTAATTGCTGAAGTCCACATCGGAACGCTCGCTGAAGTCAACCGACGAGAGGGCTACAATCTTGAATTGATGATCCGTAGGACGCTTGCCGTTATAGAAGTCGTTTTCCGTCCAGAAAATGCTCACACCTCCTTGATAACTGGAAACTTCAAGCGACGATGAACAATAGATGGTCTGTCCATTACTAATGTCAGTATAATAGTAAGTCATGGGGATCTGACGCCAAGTGTTCTCGTTGTTCATGTAAACAAGCACGGCACCATAACTATTCACTGCAAGGTCGATGGCATCATACTCGATGTCAACCCTCCAGGAGGTATTGTCCCAATACCAATCCGACGAATAAACTGTGACGGTCGATGAAAAGACATTGGCATTTGTTTTCGGACCGCGGCATGACACCATGCAAATCATTGCCAGCAATGCCATGCAAATTACTTTTACCTTTTTCATTGTGAGTGTATTTTAGATTAATAATTCTTCCAATTACCTTGCAAACATACAACAATTGCACCAAAAAACGTATTTTTGCCGACAATATTTTCCCGTGATGAAAAGCAAAGGATTTCTGCCTCATGTTACCGCCCTAATCGCCATGATTATTTGGGGAGGATCGTACGTGTGGTCAACACAAGTATTCCAATACCTGAAACCCGGCACGACCATCCTTTTGCGGCTCATCCTATCCAGTGCCATCCTCTTCCTGGCGATGGTCTTGCTCAAGAAGACCGAGAAGATTGAGCGCAGCGACATCAAGCTGTTTTTCCTTGCCGCTTTTTTTGAGCCCTTCCTTTATTTCATCGGCGAGAGCTACGGCCTGCTACGGGTCTCACCCACCATTTGCTCGGCCATCGTGGCCACCATTCCGCTATTTGCACCCATCGCGGCTTTCTTCATGCTGAAGGAACGTATCAGCGCGATGAACATCGTTGGGCTGATTGTCTCCTTCCTCGGGGTGTTGCTCATGCTTTTCAACAAGAATTTGGAACTGACCGCCTCGGTATCGGGATTGCTGTTTATCTTCATGGCAGTGGTGGTGGCAGTGTTTTACAGCGTGGCGCTGAAAAAACTCGCCGACAAATACAATGCCCTTACCGTGGTGGGCACGGTCAACTCCATCGGCATCCTGTATTTTATCCCGTTTGTGCTGCTGCTCGAACGCCACTCGCTGGGCAACCTGCTGCCTGTGAGCAATTACCTTGTGCCTCTGCTGCTATTGGCGGTACTGGCCAGCTCCCTGTCGTATGTGCTCTACACCTACTCTGTTAGCAAACTGGGCGTTGCCCGATCCAATGTCTATACCAACACCATCCCGATATTCACTGCATGCTTTAGCTATTTCCTGATCCATGAGGAGATCACGCTGTTCAAAATGATCGGCATTGTGGTTGTCATTATTGGTCTGGTATTGTCGCAGGTAAAGGTGAAAGGTGAAAGGTGAGAGGTGAAAGGTGAACAACTGAACAACTGAACAACTGAACAACTCCCAACTAACTATGATAACTAGTAAAACAAACCAAAAGATAAAGAACCTCGTGAAGCTCCAGAAGGCTTCGGAACGTCGTGAGCAAGGCCGTATTCTCATTGAAGGTCAGCGGGAAATTGAGCGAGCCCAACAATGCGGATTTGAGATCGAGCAACTCTATGTTTGCGAGCCTTTGTTGCGTGAGCCTTTACGCATAAAAGCCGGTATGGTGGAGACCGTCACAGAGGAGGTTTTCGAGAAAATCGCCTACCGCGAAGGTAGTGATGGATTACTTGCAGTAGCCATACCTAAATACAAGAACCTCAACGAGTTCAAGCCAAAGAAAGATGCTTTGATCATCGTGTTGGAAACCGTAGAGAAGCCTGGCAACCTGGGTGCGGTAATGCGCACCGCCGATGCCGCTGGCGTGGATGCCGTCATCGTGGCCGATCCTGCCACCGACCTCTACAATCCCAACGCCATCCGGGCCAGCATCGGGTGTATCTTCAGCGTGCCGGTCTATGCCTGCTCCACCGAGGAATGCATCCAATGGTTGAAGCAAAACGGCATTACCATCTATTGCACCTACCTGAAAGCTTCCATCGACTATCTGGATGCCGACTTCCGCAAAGCCTCTGCCCTCGTCATGGGCACCGAAGCCACGGGCATCTCTCAGGCTTGGGTGGATGCCGCCGACCAAAACATCATCATCCCGATGAACGGCATCGCCGACTCGCTGAATGTGTCGGTCACCACGGCCATTGTTACTTTTGAGGCGGTAAGACAGAGAAGAAAGTGACTAATTAGAATTTCACCTTCACGAAAACCGGATAATGGTCCGAAGGATTCCTCCGTACGTATTTGTCAAACGCTATCTCTTGCGGAGCGTCGGATGATTTGATGGTTTCTTTAGTTTCGTCAGGAGTCCAGTAGCTGTTGGTAAGTACGCCGTAGGATTCCACCTTCATTTCAGGCGAAACGAAGACGTGATCAATACGACTAGTGGTATAGTATTCTGTCTTGAACGCATTGAAGGTGCCATTCTCCGCGAAGCGGATACGAGCGGCATCGTATGAGTCCTTCAGCAATCCCGACTGGGTGAAGATGGTATAGATTTCATTGGTTTGATCCACGTTGAAATCGCCTGTGAGAAACACTGGAGCGCCTTGGGCAATCTCACGAATGCGCGCCACCACCAGCTTGGCTGCCTCACGCCGTGCCACCACACCCACGTGATCCATGTGGAGGTTGAAAAAATAGAAGACTATTTGATCATCTTTCTTTTTGTTGAACAAACCATGCCGCTGTTCCTGCCTTTTGACGCAAAACTTGCCCCATGTGCAAATACGGTTGCAAACGGCATCCCAACCCAAGCCAGGTTTCCCAGGCGTCTCGCTCAGCCAGAAGTCGCCATGATCCAATAGCTTAATCTTGTCTTTCTTATAGAAAATGGCTGCATGTTCGCCAGCATGCTTGCCATCGTCACGGCCGATACCGATATGGTCATACCCATCGAGAGCCTGTTTCATGTCTTGAAGCTGACTAAAAAGCACCTCTTGGGCCCCAAAGATATCGGGCGCCATGAAGTTTACCTGGTCGCAGATTACTTGACAGCGTTTGCTCCACACATCACCTTGAAATCTGTCTTTTTCATTCTTATACCGGATGTTGTAGGAGCCCACCAGGAGTTGCTGGGCAGAAAGCTGGAATGAAACCAGCAGCAGAAGAAAGAGAGTCAGTTTTTTCATATTATGAACGCAATTTGTTTTTCTGATAATGCGGCGTCACCACGATGAGGAAGAAAATGAGCGAGACCAAAACGGATCCAGAGGCCACCAAATAGGCTGTGGAGAAAGAAAAATGCTCCGCCAACATACCTCCAGAAAAGATTCCGATGCCGAGTCCTAAATCCCAGGAAGTCAGATAAGTGGAGGTAGCGGTTCCACGCTGTGCATTGGTACCGAGGTTGATGAACAGGGCGTTGAATGACGGGAAGGCAGCACCGAAGCCCAAGCCACAAAACAGGGCGATCAACAGGAAGGCCACAGCGGTGTAATCCGACCCGATGGCATTGACATAATGGCACAAACCCAGTCCCAACAGGGCAAACACGGTGATGCCCAAACCCAAGGCGATGGTCTGCGTGACCTTGCCTTGGTCGATCCTCTTGCCGGCAAAAAGACGGGAGGCTATCAGGCCCACGGCATACACGGTGAAGAACAGGCCACTGCTGATGCTCAATTCCATCTCCTTGGCATACAAGGCGATATAATTGGAGATCTGTCCGTATGCGAAAGCCAGCAACATAAAGGAAACGCCTGCCAACACGCCTTTGACCAAGATGAAACGGTCCAAGGAGATGGGAGGACGCTTCACTGGAGGACGCACCTTGGTATGGATCCTTGAAGCGAACAATGCCGCCAACAGGCTACATGCCATGCATCCCATGAAGATGGCATTGAAGCTGAAATGCTCGTAAACGAACAAGCCCGTCATCGGTCCCACCGCCATGGCGATGTTGTTGGCCACCCCAAAATAGCCTATGCCCTCTCCCCTGTGCTCCGACGGCACCACATCGATCACCAAGGTGTTGCCGCCCACCGATGTCAAGCCGAAGGCCAAACCGTGCACAATACGAATGATGATCAAGACGGTGATAGTAGCGGCAAAAAGATAACCCACAAACACGGCGGTAAACAGCGACAACGCCAGCAGATACAAGGGTTTCCGCTTGAAAGTGTCCATCATGTAGCCCGAAAAAGGCCGCACTACCAAGGTGGCCAAAGTATAGCACGAAATCACCGTGCCGATGATGGCATTACTCCCTTGGAACTGTTCGATGATGAAAAAGGGCAGTACAGGAAGCAAAAGATAGAACGAGAAGAAAAACAAGAAGTTAGCCGCACACAAGCACAGGTAATTCTTATTGAACAGTTTTTCCTCCATGACGTTCTCTGCCTTTCGTGGCGCAAAAATAACAAAGAAGTCGTTATGGTAACGAGGATTTTCGTATTTTTGCCGTATTGAGATACAAGCATGGAATTATTGGATTTGTACGACAGCGACTTGAAGCCCACTGGTCAAACCGTGGAACGCGGACAGCTTGTCCCTCAGGGACTTATGATCCCCATCGTGGCCGTATTCATCCATAACAACGAGGGCAAGTACCTCATCCAAAAGGTGGCCGAATCGAAGGGCGGCTATTATGCTACCACGGCCGGGCATGTCAAGTCGGGCGAGATGGACTTCACCATCTCCATGTTGCGCGAACTCAAGGAGGAGTTGGGGCTCTCCGTCACCAAAAGCGAGCTCAAGCTGTTGAGGATCAGGCGATACGGCTATAAGTTCACCCTCCTCTACATGCTTCGGAGCAATGTCCCCATCGAGATGCTGCGACTTCAAAAGGAAGAAGTGGAATCGGTACAATGGATGAGCCGCGAGGAGATTGAGAAGCTCTGCGACGAAGGGAAGTTCAACAAGATCCATTACCAGCTGCTACTCGACTGTGAAGAGCGACTGACATCGCTTCATTTGAAAGATAAAAGATAAGAGATAAAAGATAATAGTTAGTATTCAAAATTATGATTGCAAAAGAATTACTGAATCCCAAAAGCATCGTTATTTGCGGTGCTTCCAGTGATGTACATAAACCCGGCGGCAAATCGCTGAAAAACCTCTTGGAGAGCCCCTTCAAAGGCCAGATTTACGCCGTGAATCCCAAAGAAACCGAAGTGCAAGGCGTGAAGTGCTACGCCAAGGTGGACGACCTGCCGCAGGTGGACTGCGCCATCCTCTGCATTGCCGCCAAGTTCTGCGCCCAGACGGTGGACGTGCTGGCGTTACAAAAAGGCTGCAAGGGCTTCATCATCGTCAGCGCCGGCTTCTCGGAAGAGAGCCACGAGGGTGCCGAGATCGAGAAGCATATCGCCGACACCATCAACAGCGTGGGCGGCTCTTTGATTGGCCCCAACTGCACCGGCTTCCTCAATGTGAACTACGCCGGTTGTTTCGACACCCCCATCCCACCGTTGGATCCCAAGGGCGTTGATTTCATCACCGGTTCAGGTGCCACCGCCGTGTTTATCAAGGAATACGGCATGAGCAACGGATTGAAGTTCAACAGCGTGTGGGCAGTGGGCAACAGCGCCCAGTTGGGCATCGAGGATGTGCTGGAACACCTCGACGAGACCTTCGAGCCTGAGAAGTCATCGCATGTCATCATGCTTTACATGGAGAAGATCGGCGACCCGCAACGCCTGCTCAAGCATAGCCGCAGCCTCATCAACAAAGGTTGCCATATCGCCGCCATCAAGAGCGGTGGCTCCGCAGCAGGATCGCGTGCCGCTTCATCCCATACCGGTGCTTTGGCTACCAACGACGCCGCCGTGGATGCCCTGTTCCGCAAGGCAGGCATTGTGCGTTGCCATAACCGCCAGGAGCTGACTACCGTGTGCGGTGTCTTCATGCATCCTGAAATCAAAGGTAAGCGCTGCGCCGTCATCACCCATGCCGGCGGTCCCGCCGTGATGCTCACCGACGTTCTGTCGAACGGCGGCATGGAAGTCCCTTCGCTGAAGGATCATCCGGCCAGCCCTGCCCTGCTCGCTAAACTCTTCGGAGGCTCCTCGGTGGGCAACCCCATCGACTTCCTCGCCACCGGCACCGCCGAACAACTGGGCTATATCATCGACACTGTCGAGAACGAATACGATGAGATCGACTTCTCCGTGGTCATTTTCGGCTCTCCCGGACTCTTCAGCAACAAGGAGGTCTATGACCTGCTCGATGAGAAGATGAAGACCTGCAAGAAGCCCATCTTCCCCGTGTTGCCTTCCATCATCAACGTGAAGGACGAGATCGAGGATTTCATCGCCAAGGGACGCATCAACTTCCCCGAGGAATGCGTATTGGGCAATGCACTCTGCAAAGTCTATAACACTCCGAAACCCCAGCCCGAGCATGTGGAGCTGCCGAAGATCGACGTGGCCCGCATTCGCCGCACCATCGACCGCTGCAAGTCAGGCTATCTGGAGATCGCCGACTACAACGAGCTGCTCGACGCCGCTGGCATCAGCCGCAAGAAGAGCGTTGAGGTAAGCAAGAAGGAAGACGCCCTTGCCTTCGCCAAGGAAGTGGGCTGCTCCAAGGACGTACCGCTTGTGATGAAGGTCGTCGGACCGCTCCACAAGAGCGACGTAGGCGGCGTGACCCTCGGCGTGAAAGACCTCGACACCGTGGCCAAGGAGTTCGACCGCCTTATCGTCATCCCCGAGACCTACGCCGTGGAGATGTATCCAATGCTTGACGGTATCGACGTGTATATCGGCGCCATCAAGGATCCGAAGTTCGGTCATCAGATCTTCTTCGGTTTGGGCGGCATCTTCATCGAGGTGCTCAAGGATGTTCAATCCGCCCTCGCCCCCATCACTGCCGACGAAGCCAAGGAAATGCTCAAGCAACTCAAGGGATACAAGATCCTGCAAGGCGTGCGCGGTCAGGAAGGCGTGAATATCGACCTTTATGCCGACCAAGTGGCCCGTGTGAGCGCCTTGGTACAGGCCGCTCCCGAGATCGCCGAGATGGACCTCAACCCATTGTTGGGCAATCCTCGCTACGTCACCGCCGTTGATGCCCGTATCAGAATCGAAAAATAAGAGACCATGATCACCAGCCGATCCATCATCTACTTGATTTACGCCGCTTTGGTGCTGTTTACCTTTTTCGGCGACCGACTTTTAAAGAAAACCGACAAGACGTCGCGCACCTTAGGCTATCTGACATGCATCATCGGCGACTTGGGCATCCTCGGTTACGGATTATGGCTCTATTTCCACTACAAGGAGACCAACTACGAGATTGCTTCCCAAACGGGATTCGTAATGGGTGGTATCCTGTTCGGTGTATGCGTGCTCTGTCTTCTCGGAAGATACTGGCAAAACAAAGAGTTGGACAAGAGAAGAAAACATGATTTGGACGAATGAAAAAAGCTGACTTACTCACCCTACTCATCGTGGCCGCGGTGATTTGCGGCTTCGCCTTCATCCCAGGTGCATGGGAATGGTTCAACACCACCACCGCCAACCACGGCCTGCTGATGAGTTTCTTCAAGTTCGCCATCCTGGGCACCTTCGGCGAGATGCTGTCGTTGCGCATCAGAGAGGGCGTGTATATCAAGAAAGGCTTCGGACTGCTGCCCAAGCTGTTGGTTTGGGGTGTGTTGGGCGTGGTGATTGCATCGGCCATGACCATCTTCAAGACCGGCACCGTCAAGCTGCTCGACGGAGGGTTCCATCTCAATGGCAAGGCAGCCGAATGGTTCGCAGGTGAACTCAGCTGGGGCAAATTCTTCGTAGCGCTTTGCGTGAGTGTGCTGATGAACACCCTGTTCGCGCCCGTCTTCATGACCTTCCACAAGATCACCGACATCCATATCGCTGAAACCGGAGGGTCTCTGACAGGCTTCTTCAGCCATCCGTTGAAGATTCGCGAGACGCTTTCGAAAAAGATCAACTGGGACATCCAATACGGTTTTGTCTTTGCCAAGACCATCCCGCTGTTCTGGTATCCCATGCACACCATCACCTTCCTGTTGCCGCCCACACTGCAAGTGCTGTTTGCCGCCTTCCTCGGCGTCGCCTTGGGCGTGATCCTGAGCATCAAAAAATGATCCTCACCATGCGCTGGAGACTGAAAGCGGTGTTTCTGCTCCTGACGGGCTGCCTATTGCAGGCTTCCGCCCAAGAAGAACAGGTGCTGTTTTCCGCTCCAGGAGGATTTTACGAGGAGAGTTTCCCCATCAGCCTTGGCTGCTGCTATGGCAACCATCACGTCCGTTACACCATCAACGGCGACAGTCCAACGCCGACTTCGGCTTTGTACACCGATCCCTTGACCTTGAATGAAGGCTTGTATTCCAAGTCCGACATCTACACCATCGTCAACAGCATTCCTTCGGTCTTCTATCTCCCCGACCACATCCAAAAGGCCATCGTCATCCGCGCGGCGGTGTTCGACGAAAACGACAGCATCATCAGTCCCATAGCCACCAACAGCTATTTCATCCGCTCCTTGGGATGCGACTTTCATGGCCTGCCCGTCATCTCCATCGTGGCCGACTCGTTGTCGCTGTTCGATTACGAGACGGGCATTTTCATTCCAGGCATTCACTACGATCCCTCCGACTCCACCCATACGGGCAACTATTGCCAACGGGGACGGGAATGGGAACGCCTAATCAACATGGAGTTTTACGAGCCCGACAACACCGGCATCAACCAACCATGCGGACTTCGCACCCATGGCGGAGCCTCGCGATGGTACCAGCAGAAAGGCATGCGGTTCTATGCCCGCGAAGAGTACGGCAAGAAACGTTTCAAGCACCGGTTCTTCGAGTCGACGCCTATCGCCAGCTTCAAGCGCCTGAACTTGCATCCTTTCCGTTGCAGCAACTGGTTGCAGACGGGTGGACAAGAATACCTTGCCCAGACCGTGGCCGCCAACCTCGACGTCGAAGCCCTGGCCGTGCGGCAAACCGTCGTGTTCATCAACGGAGAGTATTGGGGCATCTATACCCTGGAAGAATCGCCCGACGAGCGCTATCTCGAGGACCACTACGACGTGGACCTCGAAAAACTCAACATCATCAAATATTGGGGTGTGACGCAATACGGCGACGGATCGAATTGGTGGAGCCTTTATACCTGGATCAATTCGGCCGATTTAAGTCTGCCCGAGGATTCGGCATACGCCTATTCACGCATCGATGTAAACAACCTCATCGACTACCTCCTTCTGGAGACCTATTCCGCCAACCTCGACTGGCCGCAGAACAACGTGCTGATCTGGCAACCCGAAGCCGGCCAGTCGTTCCGATGGATCTTCTACGACGGCGACGGCTGTTTCACCAGGCCCCAATTCAATGCCCTGGAAAACGCACACCATCAAGGCGGCAACAGCGTGGTCATCAAGCATTTCCTGGAGAACGCCCATTTCCGTCGCACCTTCTACGAACGCTATCTTCAGCTATTGGAAACCCACTTCAGCTACTCCTACCTGAAATCCATATTGGACCGGTACCAACAGCTTGTCGAAGGCGAGGTGACCGCCCAGTCGGAGCGCTTCCATTTCCCCGTCAATATGGACAAATGGCATGAAGGGCTTGAGGATGCGGAGCTTTTCATCAGCAGCCGACACAATTATTTCAAGGAGGAGATCCTGCAATACATCTCGGTTGGCGAGCCTTCGATCAGCTCTTTCTGTTGCTCGCCCAATCCCTCCACGGGGACGTTCTGCATCCGTTTCCATTCGGAAGCCAACTATGTCTCTCCTATCGAGATTTTCGACATCATGGGGCGCAAGGTTTATTGGAAAGAGCTCTATCTATTTGAAGGCGAAAACAACATCCCCATCTCCACCAGCCTATCGCCAGGACTGTACTTGATCCGGTTGGACGGCATCGCCACGCGCATCGTCATCCGATAGCACTCAAAAATTTGCATCTTCTTGCAATTTTTGAAATGTTTTGTTATCTTTGCATCACAAACCATCACAAAGAGTCATGAAAACGTACAAATGGTTCAGAGGGCTGCTGAAAGCTTCGGCATTCGCTACGGTCATGTTCGTCATGCAAGCTTGCTATGGCGCTCCCCAAATGAGGGACGATCCATACTATGACGAGGAGGAATACACTTTGGACAACGACACCATCCAGGATCCTGTTCAAGAAGTCCCCAGCATGATCGAAACCGAATAATCCATGCTTCAGGCCTTCCACAATTATTTCCGCAAGAAGGAGACACAGCTTCACGAGCTGAACTATCTTTTTTGGGAGTGTACGCAACGGTGTAACTTGAACTGCATGCATTGCGGTTCGGATTGCACCGTTTCTTCTTTGTATAAGGACATGCCCTTCGAGGATTTCCTGAAGGCCATCCAGCCCCTTGAAACCAAGTTCAAACGCAACTCCATCCTGGTGGTCATCACCGGTGGCGAGCCTTTGGTACGCAAGGATTTGACCGACTGCGGTCGGCAGCTGCGGCAACATGGCTTCCCCTGGGGCATCGTCAGCAACGGCTGGGCCTACGACGAGGAGCGGCACAAAGAGCTGATGAAGGCCGGACTGTGCAGCGTCACCTTCAGTCTGGATGGGTTGCGCGAGACCCACGATGCCTTCCGAAAACGCCAAGGCAGCTTCGACCACGCCTTGCGCGCCATCGACTTGGTGGCCAATGAGGAAAAGCTCCCCGCCTACGACATCGTCACCTGTGTCAGTCCCATGAACCTGGGCGAACTGGATGAACTGAAACGGTTGCTCATCGAGCATCATGTAAAGGCTTGGCGTTTCTTCACCATTGAGCCCATCGGTCGTGCCGCCAACGACCCTAACCTGCAACTCAGTAACGAGCAGTTCCGTCAATTGATGGACTTCATCGTCGCCACCCGAAAGGAAGGCAAGATCGACGCCAAGTTCAGCTGCGAAGCATACGTGGGGCCTTACGAGCGCAAAGTGCGCGACTGGTACTACTTCTGCCGCGCCGGCATCACCATCGGATCCATCTTGGTCGATGGCTCCATCTCCGCCTGCCCCAACATCGACCGCCGCTTCGTCCAAGGCAACATCTATCAGGACGACTTCCTCGACATCTGGGAGAACCGCTTCCAAATCTTCCGCGACCGCAGTTGGATGAAGACTGGCATTTGCAAGGATTGCAAAGTCTATAAAAACTGCCTCGGTGGCGCTATGCACCTGCATAGAAAGGATTCTGATGGCATTTTAATGTGCCATTATCAGAAGTTAGAAGAAAGAAGAAAGAAGAAAGAAGTAAGAAGTAAGAAGAATTTTTTTTAAAAAAATCTCATTTTTTCTTGACAAATTGTTTTTTTGTTGTACTTTTGCAGTGTACTACATCACTAATACACTATAGAAACACAACTTAAAATCAATTTAAAATGATAGAAATCAAAAACTTAGACTTCGGTTACAAGTATCAACCGGTCTTCAACAACATCAGCCTGAACTTCGAAAAAGGCAACATTTACGGATTGTTGGGCGAAAACGGCGTGGGCAAGACCACCCTTTTGAAGCTCATCAGCGGTCTGCAGAAACCCACCACCGGCGAATGTCTGGTGGACGAGGTCGCTCCCTTCAAGCGTCTGCCTGAGACCTTGCAGAAGATCTTCTTCATCTCGGAAGACTTCGCCATTCCCGAAGGAACTCCTATTAATAATATAAGGGAACTTGCCCCCTTCTACCCCAACTGCAACGAGGCCCAGTTCAAGGAACTCTGCAAGGAGATGGAAGTGGATCCTACCCGCAAGTATGCTGAGCTCTCCTTCGGCCAACAGAAGAAATGCTTGATCGCTACGGCTTTGGCCTTGAACACCGACTACCTGCTTTTGGATGAACCCACCAACGGCTTGGACATCCCCTCCAAGACCCTCTTCCGTCAGGTCATCGCCAAGCACTCCAACGAGAACCGCACCATCATCATCTCCACCCATCAGGTGAAGGATGTGGAGAACCTCATCGACCCCATCATCATCCTCGACCACGACGAGGTTTTGCTGAAGGCCACCTTCCGCACTATCACCGAGAAGCTCTACTTCGACTACGGCACGGAGAAAGATGACAGCGCTCTCTATAGCGAGATGATCCCTGGCGGCTATGTCAACGTGACCCGCAACCCCGAAGGTGTGGACAGCAAAGTCAGCGTGGAGATCCTCTTCAACACCGTCATGAAGAACAAGGAAACCATCAAGCAACTCTTTGGATAAGAAAGGGCATTGGTTATGAAAAACAAATTCAGTTTCGATCGTTTCGGTCAGGTGCTTGCCAAGGACTGGAAGGACTACTTCCGGAACTTCGGCATCTCGCTGATCGTGTGGAGTTGCATCCCGATTTTGTTTTGGGTTACAACGCTGATCTTCGATGTCAATATGGGTGCCGACGGAAGAATCGCCGTCATCGCCTCCCTGGTTTACTCTGTGCTGATGTTTGTACCCTCCAAGGTTTACGGTAAAGCCAACCTCTCACGCGACGGCGTCAACTTTGCCACTTTACCCGCCACCAACACCGAGAAGTTCTTCAGCATGTTGTTCTATTGCTCCATCCTCACTCCTATCATCGTAGGATTGGGAAGCTGGGCCGTTGACTCGCTCC
Organism: Bacteroidales bacterium; assembly: GCA_017549805.1. Taxonomy (GTDB): domain Bacteria; phylum Bacteroidota; class Bacteroidia; order Bacteroidales; family F082; genus Limimorpha. The sequence goes on along the minus strand of JAFYNJ010000003.1, from coordinate 86,701 downwards.
TTACTTTGTTGCCATTTGGCGGATTCTACGAATTCGTAGTACTTCCAAAGAGCCATTTAGGAATGCAGTTGGCCACCATCGCTTGTTCGGTGCTGCTGTTTTCATCCATCTTCCTGTTCGGCAACATGATTTTCAAGAAACGCAAAGCAGGAAAGACCATCGCATGGACCATGCTCATTGTATTTGTCATTACCATGATCCTGCAGCTGTGCCACTTCTGGGAGGCCTTTGCCCGTTGGGATGTCAACTCCACCACCTTCGTCTGGATAAGCAACGGCTTCATGTTCGTCCTCGCCGCCGTGTTCTATTATCTCACCTATCGCAGAATCAAAAACCAAAAATACTAAATATATGAACAACACATTCAATATCAATCGGTTCGGAAGTCTTCTTGCCTACGACGGCAGGAAATACCTCCGCAACTTCGGGATCACCCTGGCCATCCTCTGCGGCATTCCGATCATAGGCTGGCTCCTCACCTTGATCTTTGGCTTTACCATGCCCACGCTGCCTCGCTGGGGAGGTATCTATCTTGCCATGTTACTGGGCATCATCATGGTTCCCGCCAAGGCTTTCGGCGATATCAACCTCTCCCGTGAAGGCGTGCGCTATGCCATGCTGCCCGTCTCCAACCTCGAAAAATACTTGAGCTACGTGCTCTTCTGCCTGCTGACTCCTGTAGTCATTCTCTTGGGTTCCTGGGCAGTTGATTCCCTGCTGACCTTGCTACCTTTGGGAGGTTTCCATCAATACATCAAGCATTTTGGAATGAACGGGGCCATGCAGGACTTCATCACGGAGATTAATTCGATGACCGATACCGATGTCGTCAACGATTTAGGTGATGATTTCCCAAAAGTTTTCAATATGTTTGGTCCTGCCTACAGCATCGGAATGATCATCAGCTTGGTCTTTAACATCGGTCTCTTCATGTTGGGCAATCTGCTGTTCAAGACCCATAAGACAGGCAAGACGCTTGCCTGCGTGATCGGTATCTCTTACGTCCTTTCCATGCTGATGCAGGTCTTCCTTCTTTCCAAAGGCATCTTCCCTTGGGTAAATGGCGACACCATGGGTATCTCAGCAGACCTCGACACCATTACCCATTTCGTCAATGGATCGATGAACTTCAGCAACATTCTCCACGCCGTTCTCACCATTGGACTTTACATCGGTATATACTTCAAACTAAAAACCCAAAAGTATTAAATCATGGAATTCAACGCACATAAACCCATATACTTACAGATCTGCTCACAGATTTACGAGAAGATCCTTGGCGGAGAGCTAAAGGCCGACGACCGGCTGCTTTCGGTCCGCGAGCTCGGCATCGAGCTGGGTGTGAACCCCAATACCATCATGCGTTCGTATGAGCTTATGCAGAACGCCGGCATCATCTACAACAAACGCGGCATCGGCTATTTCATCGCCGAGAATGCCAAGGACTTGGTGCTTAAACAGATGAAAGAGGAATTCATCAACGACGAGCTGCCGCAGGTCATCAAGAAGATGAAACTGTTAGGGATCACCAATGAGGAATTTCTTAAATTTGCCAATCAATAAAATATCTAGCATCCTACGGATGCGGATGAAAACCATCCGCATCCCGCAAGGGATGCTAGCTCTATAACAAAATGAAAAAAACATTCCTTTTCTTGATTGCCCTGTCAGGCTGCATTACGATTTTCGCCCAAACCCAGCAGGAACGCCTGACTCGCCATGTGTATACCTTGGCTGGCGATTCTCTGCGCGGACGTAAGGCAGGTAGTGAAGATGCCGCCAAGGCAGCGGCTTACATTGTCGCTCAGTTCGAGGAAATCGGCATCCAACCTTATTATGAGGAAGGATGGTACCAACCTTTCGAAAGGAACGGTAAGACCTACAAGAACGTGATCGGCATCATTCCCGGAAACGATCCTGTCCTGAAAGACGAGTATATCATCATCGGTGCCCATTACGACCATCTTGGCGTTATGAACGACCAAATCTACAATGGTGCCGACGACAACGCTTCCGGTTCGGCAACCATCATCGAGATGGCCCGCATCCTCAAAAGCCAACAAAGCAGCTTGAAGCGCAGCGTCATCGTTGCCGCATTCGATGCCGAAGAAATAGGTCTTTGGGGCTCGAATTACCTTTCGAAGCAACTGGACTTGTCGAAGATCAAGCTGATGATGAGCATTGACATGGTGGGCTGGCTCGAGAAAGGCAAGACTTTGCGTTTTGAAGGCGTGGCCACCATCAAGGACGGCAAACGTCTGCTTCGCGAAGAGGCCGAAAAGATGCATATCGACATCAAGCCCAAGAAATTCGAGTCCTCCGTGTTTGGAGCCACCGACACCCAAAGCTTTGCAGAGAAAGGCGTGGCCACCTGGTATGTCACCACTGGACTGAAGTCGCCTTACCACCAGCCCGAGGACGACCCCGAACTCATCGACTACCCCGGATTGGACAAGGTTACCGATTACATGGCTAACGTGACCATGCGTTGCGCCACCGATGAGGATTTCGCCCCTTCAGGGAAGATCTCCCCCATCCATAGTGGCAAGAAAAAGACGCTTGAGATCATGCCGACGGTGTCATTGGTCAATGGGTACATCGATTTCCCCAAGTCAGGTTTTGTCGGGAAAAGCCGATACGGAGTCAATGCCGGTCTTATGGCACAGCTCAATCTCAGCTCTCATTTTGCTTTGAAAACGGGAGCGCAGTATGAGTTGTTGAGAGCGAAAGCCCCAGATGAAGGCGACTTGTTCGATGGCTATTTGCCATATCGACAGCAGTCAATCCTGGTCCCTGCCAACCTCCTCGTGAAAATAGGCGGAGCACCGGGTGTGGATGTGTTTGTGGAAATGGGCGGCTTTTACGGGCATGTCCTCAAAGCTGAATTGCTGGATGCCCATGACAACATCAATCCCAACCAATGGGGACTCAATTGGTCAATCGGCTGCCGACTCGGCAAGGTGATGATTTCGGGAAGCCGCCGCTATCAACTCAATCCCTTCTTCATTGGCGATCCAGGTCTGCCCAAAGCACATATCCATGCCGGAAGTTTCAACATCGGTTACTACTTTTGATTAGTTATTCAGTTATTCAATTAATACCAATTATCAATGAAAAAAACACTCTTCATCCTCATTGCCCTGCTGTTCTGCGGTATGGTTTCCGCGCAAACGGGCCTAAAAACCAAAACCTATCACCTCGACAACGGCTTGAAGGTCGTGCTTTGCGAAGACCATCACCAACCTGAGATCTATGGCGCCGTGTATGTCCACGCCGGCAGCAAGAACGATCCTTTGGATGCCACTGGCATGGCCCACTACTTCGAGCACATCATGTTCAAGGGCACCGACCGCATCGGCACCATCAACTGGGAGAAAGAAAAGGTGTATCTCGACAGCATCAGCCTGATGTACGACAAGCTTCACGCGACCACCGACCCAGCGGCTCGCAACGCCATCCAAATGAAGATCAACGAGCTGTCGCTCGCCTCCACCGACTACGCCATCCCCAACGAGGTGGACGTAATCCTCACCCAGATGGGCGGCAAAAGCCTGAACGCCGGCACCTCCTACGATATGACCATGTATTACAACCTCTTCCCGTCAAACCAGCTTTCCAAATGGATGGACGTGTATGTGGAACGCTTCCGCAACCCCGTGTTCCGCCTGTTCCAGAGCGAGCTGGAAGCCGTATATGAGGAGAAGAACATGTATGGCGACAGCCCGATCAACGGCTTCCAAGAATATATGTTCAAGGAAACCTTTGGCGAGCATCCCTACGGCCGTCCCGTCATCGGCTACACCGAGCACTTGAAGAACCCCCAGCCCGCCAAGATGCGCGAGTTCTACAACACCTACTATGTGGCCAACAACATGACCTTGATCCTGGTCGGCGACTTCAACACCGAGGAGATCGAGCCCATGATTGCCGAGAAGTTCGGCACCTGGCGTAGCGGCGAGCTGCCCAAGCAGCCCACCTATACCCTGCCCAAGTTTAACGGTCCCACCGTCAAGGAAGTGCATCTGACGCCCGTGAAGATGGGCGCGCTCATCTTCCCCGGCATCAAGAACTCCGACCCCGACATGATTCCGCTCTCCATGGCATGCAGCATCTTCTTCAATGGCGAGACCGGTCTGGCCGACAAGCTGACGCTTGAAAACAAGTTGATGGGTGCCATGCTCATGCCCTTGTCACTCGAGGACCATGGCGCCAACCTGATGTTGATTATCCCCAAGTTGATCGGCCAGTCGCACGAGGAAGCCGAAGCCTTGGTCTTTGAATGCCTCGACCAGCTGAAGCGCGGCGAGTTCAGCGACGAGCTGTTCGAAGCCGTTCGCATGGACATGCTGATGGGACGCATCCGCGCTACCGAGGATCTCTACAAGCTGGCCAACCTCTTCCTCGAGATGGAGAGCACCGGCCAAACCTACGAGGAGTTCCTCGCCGAGACGGAGCGCATCAAGACCATCACGAAGGACGAGGTGGTGGCCATCGCCAACAAATACTTCGGCAACGACTACCTGGATGTCCGTTCCAAGATGGGCTTCCCCGACAAGGACAAGGTGGAGAAACCCAACTGGAAACCGCTGGAGGCCAAGAACACCAACATGAAGTCAGACTTCGCCAAGATGATCGAGGCCGAGGAAGTGCCTGAAGTCACCCCGCAGGTCATCAAGTTCGGCGAAGACGTCAAGATCACCGACATCAGCGAAGGATTCAAGCTCTATTCAGCCATCAACACCGCCAACGACATCTTCGAGCTGAAGTTCCACTTCAACTACGGTCTGCTCGACGATCCCGACCTGTCGAGGGCTTCCAGCTACAAGTCGCTGCAAGGCACCGAGGACATGCCTTATCAGGAATTCGCCCTGGAACTCCAAAAGATGGGAGCCAGCATTTATGCCCACTCCGACGACAATGAGTATGTCGTGACCGTCACCGGCTTCGAGAAAGACCTGGAACGGCTGCTGGAACTCTGCTATCAGAAGCTCTACCATCCCTCCAACGACGAGAGCCAGATTGCCGTTCTTGTCGATGGGGAAAAGATAGACATCCAAACCCGTAAGGACGATGCCTCTACTTGGGCTCGTGCCGTAAAGGAATATGCCCTCTACGGAAAGAAATCCATCTATCTGAATACCGTCAGCCTCAAGGAATGGTCGAAACGCAGCGGCAACGAGCTGCTGGCCGAAGTGGCCGAACCCCTGAAATATGACGGCTATGTCACCTTCAGCGGCAACCAATATCCAGATGTGCTGGTTCAGTCGATTAAGGCCCACCGCATCCTCCCGTTGAAACCACTCCACAGGACAGAGTCTTTCAGGCTTGAAACACAGTTTACCGAGCCCCAGGTGTTCTTCGCCTCCAACAAGAAGTTCCGCCAAAGCAATATCTGGTTCCATGTGCCCGGTGAGAAGCTGAGCCTTGAGGATGAAGCCATGGCCAGCCTGTTCAGCAAGTATTTCGGCACCGACATGTACTCCATCGTGTTCCAGGAAATCCGCGAGTTCCGTTCCTTGGGTTACACTGCCTACGCCAACTACGACTACGACTATCTGGAGCGCAAGCCTGGTTTGCTATACGGTTTCTTGGGCACCCAGGGCGATAAGACCCTCGACGGCATCGACGCCTTCAGCGGTTTGATCAAGGACATGCCCGAACGCATTGAGAAATTCAATGCCTCGAAGGAAGCCCTCCTGAAGTCGAGAGCCAGCAACTATGTCACCTTCCGCAACAAGCCACTCACTGTCCAGTATTGGTTGAAGAAAGGTTACAAACAGGATCCACGCGCCGAGACATCCGAGATTATCCGCAAGGCCGAATTCAAGGACGTGGAAAGCTTCTACAACCGCATGATCAAGGACCGCCCAGTGATTATCATGATGTCGGGTCCGAAGAGCGTCAAAGCCAAGGATCTTGGCAAGTATGGCAAGGTCACCAAGCTTAAGTATAAGCAAATTATTAAAGAATAATAGAAGCAAGAAGTAAGAAGTAAGAAGGGGGCTGGACTAAAGGTCGGCCTCCTTTTCTTTTTAAAGTATTTTTGGTGTTTGGTATAATAATTGTATTTTTACATCTTGTTCGGAAATCATATTTTTTTTCAAACCTAAAGCAACATCGATATGAAAAAAGCAATTATACTCGGAGCCATGGCTTTCTTCGCCATCAATTTAGCGACCATTCAGAACGCCAATGCGCAAGTGAACAAACAAAGAGAGCAGATGCTTCAATCCGCGAATGACACAAGTGGGACGAGCGATCAGGCCAAGATAAAAACCAAGAAAATCCAGAAAATCAACGCCGTAAACAAACGAAGAGAGCAAATGCTCCAAGCTGCGAATGAAGCGAACGAGTTAAATGAGCAAGCCCAGCCGGATTTAATCATTGTCAACATGGAAGACATCATCAACAAACTTGGTGTCAATCAAGACTCAACCTACCGCAATAAGATGATGACTACCGAACCTGGCAAAACCCTAAAGAAGAAAAAGATTCTCATCAAACCAAAAAAAGAATCTGAAATAGATCAAATAGAACAAACAGAAAAGCACCCATGACGGGTGCTTTTCTTGTTTTATCCCATAGCGATTGTTAGAAAATCAAAGCCAAAAGGACGTAGAGCCAATGCGCTGCGATGCCGGCGAAGAGACCGCCGATGGCGTGTGCCGTGATGGCCTTGCCGATGAGCTTGCGGTAGCCGAGTGAGTCGAGCATGGCAGCATGGGTAGAGAGAAATCCGCTCCAGCACATGCCGATAGCCGTGAACACCGCGATGGCGTTGTTGTCGATGATGCCTTCCGAGATGAAGCGCGGCACCAGACCGATGGCGGCACCCACGGCACCGAGGGCTGTCATGGGGAAGGAAATCAAGGCACCGCTCTTGAAGCCGAACAGCCATTCAAAGACGATGTTGATCTTGTTGGCCAGCCAGGTGATGACCGGCACGCCTTCGTAAGCCACACCCATGTATTCACCATTCTCGCCCGAGGGGCCGAAAGTCAGCATCATCACAAGGGTAGAGATGCAGAGCACGCCCGGGATGATGGCCAAGCCGATACCCACGCCGTCCTTGCCACCGTCAAGCAATGAGTTGAGGAAACGCAGGAACACACCGCCCTCGCTCTTGAAGGAGATCTGTTGCTCGTCGCCGGTATCCGCCTCGTCAACGGGAGCGTCCAGCTCAGGATAGGCTTTCAAGGTCATGCGTTGCATGATGCGCGTCGAGACGATGCTGCCCACCACGGCACCGACCAAGCCGATCAAAGCGCCTTTGCCGTAGCCGAGACCCGTCATGAAGGCGATGACCACCAAGCCCATGCCGAATGCCGTGCCGAAGTTGGTCAGCGACACCAGTTGGTATTTCTTGAAGTACCGGTTGAAGTTGCGGTCGTGCGCCAAGGTAATGATGGCGGGATTGTCGCTCATGAAGGTCATCAGAGCGCCCAATGCGGCAACACCGGGAAGGTTGTAAAGCGGCTTCATCAGCGGCTTCAGGATGTTTTCCAGCAGACGCACCACACCGAACTCGATGAGTAGCTTGCTGATGGCACCCATCAGCACACAGATGGCCATGATGTAGAACACCGTCTCCAGCAAAAGATGGTAGGAGGTCTGCATGAAGGTGTTCAGCATCTTCGGCAGGGTCATCTTCCAAGCCAGCAGTCCGAAGAAGGCAAAGAAGAGAATCAAGAAGATGAAGGCCTCCACGCTACGTTTGGTGGTAAACCGAAGGGGACGCTTCAGCATTTGCTCCACCTTCTCATACAGCGCTTCTACCCTTTTGCCGTAGGAAAGCGTCTTGTTTCTATGGGTTTTGAATGGATTGCGGGGCATAATCTTGTGGGTTTATTTCATTATTTTGCTATGCAATAAGTCAACCTTCCAGGTCAAACCGAGGTTGGCTTGGAAGTTGTTTTCGCCGTCGATGTTGGTGTGTGAGCCGCAGAAGTGCAGGCGCAAGTTGCGGCTTTCCAAGGGATAGTACTCGAAGCCGACACTCTCGAAGTCCACCTTGCGGCCTGGCGTGACATATTGGTCGAAGGGATCGGGCGTGGTGTGGGCCTGTGCCTTGTTGAAGTCGTAACCCGCCTTGCCATAGACGATCCACTTCTTGCCGATGTCGAATCCCGCACCGATGAGGGCGGTGAAATCTTGTCCCAGGAACTGTTCCTGCTCAAACGAAGCGCGGTTCTGGAAGTCGATGTACATCTCCAGGATGCCATACTGCACCTTGTTGCCCAAAGAGATGTAATTGATGTAGGAGCCCGGCTTGTACTCGATCAAATTCACGGAATAAGCCGTCTTGAACACATTGAAATCGCCATACCACATCAGGTTGTAGGAATAGATGCTCTCCATGGCCGAGCTGATGAAAGGCGAATTGGTCATCTGCACCAAGAAATGGTTTTTCTTCGACTTGTCGAGGAAATTCAAGGAGACACCCATCTCATAGCAGCACACATGGTTCCAGAAGTCGGTGCCATAGTAGATGTCGATCGGGTCGGCGTCATATTCCCAGCCGCCGATGGCAACGATTTGCTTACCTGCCGAGATGAAGAAACGGTCGGTGACATTCCAGTTCAGATAAGCCCAGTCGGTGCCTTGGAAGAAGGTGTTGGCAAAACCGATATTGGGCGAGTTGATGCGTTGACGAAGATGGTAGGAAAACTTGTCGGTGATGTTGCCATCAATGCGGAAGCGGAGATACTTCCCGGCAAATCCGTGGGCGACGGAATCACGGCCCAGATAGTTCTCGTAGGTAAAGTCGGCACGGGTGTCAAGATCCAACCTATTCACCGTAATCAGCTGATTCTGTGAGAAAGCACAAGAAACCAGCATCAGACAAAAAACAAGAAAAAACGCTCTTCTCATCACATCTTTATTTTGCGCAAAGATAGAGAGATTTCCGTATGGATTCGCCATTGAGCATAAAAAAAGCCGCCAGGCTAACGCCCAGCGGCTTCTTGCTTCTTGCTTCTTACTTCTAACTTCTCACTATTGCACTTCAATGTTCTGCACCAGCGCCTTCTTCTCTTCGACGGTCACCCTTGGCAAGGTGACTTCGAGGATGCCATTCTCGACCTTGGCCGAGATCTGGTTGCGGTGGATGTCTTCAGGAAGCACCAAGGTGTTGCGGAACTGCTCGGAGGTGAACTCGCGACGCAGGTAACGAACGCCATTGTCCTTCTTGTCGTCCTTGTGGTTGTTCTCTTTGCTCATCTCCACCACCAGGTTGCCTTCGGCATCGATGGAAATCTTCAGGTCTTCCTTCTTCAGGCCAGGCACTGAATACTGGATGAGGTAGTTTTCCTTGTTTTCGATGATGTTCATCTTCGGTTCTGAATAGGACACGGTGTCCATGTTCATCAGTTCATTGAATAAGGTAGGAATGAAATCCTGAGTTCTACGAGTAAGATACATAATTTTGGTCTCCTATTTTTTAAGTTGTTTTTTTCGTCATTGCGAGCGAGCCTTTGGCGAGTGTGGCAATCCAACTTGAGCCATCTAAGTTGCGTCATGTTGGATTGCTTCGCTTCACTTCGTTTCGCTCGCAATGACGTTTGTCAAATAGCGAGCCAAAACAAAAAAGCGGCCTTTTCAAGCCGCTTTAATGATATTTTATGACAATTTGTCTGATTTATAAGCAATTATTACAAATTATTATGACAAATTGTCATTTTTTACCAATGGAGCACCCCTAACGGGGTGCGAATAATTATTGGACCTTTTTGTTAAAGCCATCCGCCTTGGCGGATGATAGCTTTATAGAAAAGACGCCCTAACAACATTATTTCTGGAATAAGTCTTTGATTCCGCCGATGGAGCCCAGCATGTTGGTGGCCTCGTAAGGCAGATACACGGTCTTGTTCTGCTGACCAGAGGCAATCTCCTTCAAGGCCTCCACATATTTCACCGCCAGCAGGTAGTTGACCGGATCGGCGCCACCGCTGGAAACCGCTTCGGTGATGTTGCGGATGGCGGTGGCTTCGGCTTCGGCCTGGAGGATCTTGGCGCGCGCCTCACCCTCGGCCTTGAGGATGTTGGCCTGCTTGTCGGCCTCGGCGGCGTTGATCTCGGCCTGTTTCTCACCTTCGGAGTTCAGGATTTGGGCCTGCTTCTCGCCTTCTGCCTTCAGGATCTCGGCACGACGGTTACGCTCGGCCTGCATCTGGAGTTCCATGGTGCGGCGGATGCTCTCGGGCGGCGTGATGTCCTGCAGCTCCACGCGGTTCACCTTCACACCCCACTTGTTGGTGGCATCGTCGAGCACGTTGCGCAGCTTCGAGTTGATGGTATCGCGCGAAGTCAGCGTCTCGTCGAGTTCCATCTCACCCACCACGTTACGGAGGGTAGTCTGGGTCAGCTTTTCGATGGCGACGGGCAGGTTCTGGATCTCATAGACGGCCTTCATGGGATCGACAATCTGGAAATACAGCAAGGCATTGATCTCGGTCATGACGTTGTCCTTGGTGATTACGCTCTGCTTGTCGAAGTCGTACACCTGCTCACGCATGTCGATGCGCGAGGTGGCGATCAGGCGACCGTCCTGACGGCGGGCGATGGTTTCCTTGGCCTTCTCAATGATGGGCAGGATGACGTTGATGCCAGCGTTGAGCGTGCGGTTGTATTTACCGAGACGTTCAACAATCAAAGTCTCCGACTGGGAGACGATTTTGATGCCTCTTAAGATATAGATGACCACGAGGACGACCAAGACAGTTAATACGATGTTTAATGCGCTCATATTTTTAGAATTTAGAAGTCAGAAGCAAGAAGTAAGAAGTTTTCCGTTCTCCGTTTTCAGTTTTCCGTTTTCCTCACGGTCAAAATGATGCTGTCAAGTTTTACAATCTCGACCTCATCACCTTTTTCAATAATGGAACCATCAACGGAAACGGCTTTCCAGTCGTCGCCATCCACGGCAACGCGACCAGTGTGTTGGGCGGCATCGATACGCTCCGAGACGATCGCCTTGCGACCCACCAAAGCATCGGCATTGGTCTTCACATCCTTCGACTTCCTGTCCAAGATCTTCAGCATGAAGGGGCGCAGGAAAATGAAAGTCAGCAACGATACGACGGCAAAGACGACGATTTGCCAGGTCAGGTTGGCACCCAAACCGGCAGCCAGCGCCGAGAAGCCCGCTCCGATGGCAAAGCAGATGGCACCAAAGGTGGCGGAAAAGATTTCAAAAATAATCAATGCGAGAGCGGCAATAAGCCAAATCAGGTAAGCTTGCATGGTTTTAGAATTTAGAAGACAGAAGTAAGAAGTAAGAAGTTTTTGCAAAGATAAGTTTTTTGTATCTTTGCTGCAACAAATCTTAAACAATAAATTCCATGTACAAAAAAATCATTCCTATGATAGCTTTAAGCATCATCATGGTTTCCTGCACCAACAGCGAGAAGAAAACAGAAACCAATGAAAATCCTTTCCTGACCGAATACCAGACGCCTTTCAAGGTGGTGCCTTTCGACAAGATCAAGACCGAGCACTTCATGCCCGCTTTCGAGGCTGGTATGAAGGAGCAGCTTGAGGAAATCGACGCCATCGTCAACAACACCGAAACGCCCACCTTCCAGAACACCGTCCTCTGCCTGGACAAATCGGGCCAGACGCTGAACCGCGTCAGCAATGTGTTCTTCAATATCCTGGAGTGCAACTCCGACGACGAGTTGTTAGCCCTGGCTGAGCAGGTCATGCCGATGCTTTCGAAACATGGCGATGCCATCTCGATGAACCCGAAACTCTTCGAGAAGATCGACTATGTATATCAGCATCGCAACGAAATGGGTCTCGACGACCAGCAGATCCGTGTGGTGGAGAAATACCATGAGGATTTCGTCCGCAGCGGTGCCGCCCTTCCCGAGGACAAGCAAGCCGAACTGAGCGAGATCAACGAGCAGCTCTCCACCTTGAGTCTGCAGTTTGGCAACAACCTGCTCAAGGAAAACAGCAACTTCAAGCTCGTCATCGACAACGAAGCCGACCTCGCCGGTCTGCCCCAAGGCAGCATCGACGCTGCAGCCGAGCAAGCCAAGGCCGACGGCATGGAAGGCAAGTGGGTGTTCACCCTCAGCAAGCCCAGCCTGATCCCCTTCCTGCAGTACGCCGACAACCGCGACCTCCGCGAGAAGATGTATAAGGAATATTACAACCGTGGCGACAACGGCAACGATTACGACAACAAGGAGCTCATCAAGCAGATGCTCAAGCTGCGCCAGCAGAAAGCCCAGCTGTTGGGTTACGACAACCACGCCAACTTCGTGCTTTCCGTCAACATGGCCCACGATGCCGCCACCGTCGATCAGTTCCTCGACGAGATTTTCCATCCCGCACAGGAGCTGGCCAAGAGGGAACTCGCCGAGATGCAGGCCATCGCCGATGCCGAAGGCGCCGGCTTCAAGCTCGAAGGCTGGGACTGGTGGTATTATGCCGAGAAACTCCGCAAGGAAAAATACGACTTCGACGAGAACCAGATCAAGCCTTACCTCACCGTTGACAACGTCCGAAACGGCATGTTCGACGCCGCTAACAAGCTCTATGGCGTGACCTTCACGCCGAACAACACCATCCCGGTATATTATCCCGGCGTGGAGACCTATGAGGTGAAGGAAGCCAACGGCGACTTCCTCGGCATCCTTTATCTCGACTACTACCCGCGCGCCAGCAAGAGCGGCGGCGCCTGGTGCACCAGCTTCCGCGAGGCCGGCCATGACATCAACGGCGACAAGATCTATCCGCTGATCTCCTTGGTGATGAACTTCACCCCTGCCACCGACAGCGTCCCCGCCCTGCTCAACTGGGACGAGACCGAGACCATGTGGCATGAGTTCGGCCACTCGCTGCACGCCTTCTTCTCCGACGGGCTCTACAGCCGCACCTGCGGTGCCGTGCCGCACGACTTTGTGGAACTGCCTTCGCAGATCATGGAGAACTGGGCAGCCGAGCCCGAAGTCATCCGCATGTATGCCAAGCATTACCAAACTGGCGAAGTCATGCCCGACAGCCTGATTGAGAAGATCGAGAACAGTGCCCTGTTCAACCAAGGCTTCAATACCACCGAGCTCATCGCTGCCTCCATCCTCGACATGAAGTTCCACGAGCTCACCGATGTGGACAACCTCGACGTGGATGCCTTCGAGAAACAGCAGATGGATGCCATCGGCCTGATGCCCGAGATCCTGCCCCGCTACCGCGCCACCAACTTCGCCCACATCTTCAACGGCGGCTACAGTGCCGGCTACTATGGCTATACCTGGGCCGAGGTCTTGGACAAGGACGCCTTCAACTACTTCAAGTCGTCAGGCAACCTGTTCAACCCCGAGCTGGCCAAGGCCTTCCGCCAGTACTGCCTGCAAGACGGCGGCAACGACGAGGGCATGGTGCAGTACCGCAAGTTCAGGGGACAGGATCCGGATAAGGAGCCTTACCTGAGAGCGAGAGGACTGGAGTGAACTGAGAGTTTAGAGGTGAAAACGGAGAACGGAAAACCAGGCATCCCGAAGGGATGCTAGCTCTATAGATGAGGATTGTAAGAATCACATTATTTGTGGCGCTTTGCGCTATTTGTGTACCCACATTTGCCTCCACGTTGCCTGGCGACACCATCCGTGCGCCGCGACCCAAGGTAGGCATCGTGTTGGGTGGCGGAGGTGCCAAAGGAGCCGCCCACATCGGAGTCCTGAAGTACATAGAGGAAGTGGGGATTCCCATCGATTATGTGGCGGGCACCAGCATGGGTTCCATCATCGGAGGATTGTATGCCATGGGCTATTCTCCCGACGAGCTTTCCTTGCTCATCGCCGACATCAACTGGTCGGAATACGTTGGCAACAGCATTGACCGTTTGTATATGTCGCCCGAGTTGCGGAAACGTAGCAGCACCATGTTTATGAACATCCCGTTCAGCATGGAGGGCATCAAGAATAGGAAAAGCAGCAGCAGGCCCATCACTGGGAACCTGCCCAGCGCCTACGTCAACAACACTGCGTTGATCAACCTGTTCAACGACTTGTGCATCGGCTACCAGGAAGATACCGACTTCAACGAGCTACCCATCCCCTTCGCTTGCGTGGCCACCGACATCGCCACCGGTAATGAGGTGGTGATACGGCACGGCAGTGTTCCCACTGCCATGCGGGCAAGTATGGCCATCCCCGGCGTGTTCACACCCGTTCTCATGGACCACAAAGTCCTCGTTGACGGCGGACTGGTCAACAACTTCCCTGCCGATGTGGTGAGAGACATGGGAGCCGACATCATCATCGGGGTGGAAGTCAGCGACAAACTCGAGAACGAACTCGACGAGATCCCTTCCTTGCCGCAGGTCCTCAGCTATCTGATCACCAATGCCGTCGGTTCGAAAAGAGAGGAAAACAGGCACCTCTGCACCCTTTATCTCGACCCTGACATCTCGGGATACGGCACATTGAGCTTCACTCCCGAAGCCATCGACACGCTGGTACAACGCGGTTATCAGAAAGCCAAGGATTGTCGTGAGCAATTGCTCCGCATCAAGCAGTATGTAGGCCAATCGTCACCCGATCCCTTACAGAAGCTTCTGAATGCGCCGAAGGCCAAGAATCTCAAGGACGCTCCCATCTTTGTCAGCACCATCACCATGAACCAAAGCGAGAACCTGCCGAGTGACTGGTTGGCCAGGAAAGGCGGCCTTGAGGTTGGGACATTCATCTCGTCGCAGGACATCGAACGCGCCGTGAACCTCTACCGGGGAACCGGCGCCTTCAACGACATCACCTACAACATCTATGAAAACGAGATGCGGCTTCCCGACAACACCGACACCTACAGCCTTGTCCTTAACTTCAAGCCGACGCTCCCCCATGTCTTGGGAATCGGCACACGGTACGACACCGAGGAAGGCGCCGCCATGTTGATCAGTCTCGGGCTCAACGAGAAACGGCTCTCAGGCTTCAAACTGAATCTGACCGGAAGGCTAAGCTACAACCCTCGGTTCAATGTGACCGGCACCTACGCGATGATTCCCTTTGCCAACTTCAACGCCGCCTACGACTACCGCAGCCAGCACTTCAAGACGATGCTACAAGACCAGAACACCAACCTTCATTACGAGCAGCATCGTTTCAGCGTTTTCGCTTCACAGTACCAAACCCGCGAACTCAATACTGCATTGGGCTTTTCATTCGCCATCACGCGTTTCGACCAGGCCTTCGACAACAACCGACTCGGAGGGCCTTTCATCAACCTTCAATACGACAACCTCGACCACGCCTATTTTGCGCGCCATGGTATCAACACCCGGTTCAGGGCCCAGATGCACTTCGATCCAGCCCAAGCGGAAACCTTCATCCAGGACTACAGTTTTTCCTTTGAAGGTTATTATACGCCCGAAAACGGACGGCTCACCTACATTCCGCAGCTATACAATCGCCTTGTGTTTGGCAACACCCAATACGCCAACCTTTGGAATGTCGTCGGCGGTGACATCCTGGGCCGTCACATCGACCAGCAGATGCCTTTCATCGGCGTGACCCATCTCAGCAAAGCCAACGACATGGCTACCATCCTACGTTGCGACCTGCGCTACAACTTCTACGGCAAACATTATGTCACTGCCATGACCAACTTCCTGCTGGGCACCGATGCGCAACACCTCAGGCGAGGCAATCTCATCAGCGATTTCAGCTTTGGATTAGGGGTACGGTATTCCTACAGCAGCCCCATCGGTCCCCTTTTCTTCGATTTGCACTATTCCAATATCACCCGATCCTTGGGAGGCTATTTCAGTTTGGGATATACCTTTTAATGCATCCCCAAGGGATGCTAGCTCTATAGGCAAATTTGCCACCCCTCTAACCATCAGCGCCTCGGCAGAATTCTGCCGAGGCGCTGATTAGAATGGAACCACCTTATGCTATAGAGCTATCATCCGCCAAGGCGGATGATCTTTATAGTGTCTTATTGTTTTCCAGTAGGATTAACAGTCGGTCCAGTTCCTTTTTCGAGAGTCGTATGGACGATATCAGGTTTTCCACGTTGGAGACGCGATGGAGATCCGTACCCACATAGTCGTACATACCCTCCTTCAGCAGTTGGCGCGCCTTCTCCTCGGCGGGTTTGCCGTAATAGCCCGACAGCGACAGCAGGTTCAGCTGGAACAGGTATTCACGCTCCTTCCACCGCTTGTAGATCGGCATGTTCGCATACATGTAGCGCTCGGGATGGGCGATGACCGGCTGGTAGCCCTTCAGCATCACCTGATACAGCATCTCCTTGGCCATGGGGTCCATCATCATGTAAGAGGTCTCGCAGAGCACCAGCGACTGCGTCTTGTCGAGTGTCAGGAAGCCCTCTTCAAAGCGTTCCAGGAAGTGCGAATCCAGCATGTATTCCCCACCCAAAGTAAGCTCCACGGGAAGATTGTCCCCTGCCTTTTGCAGGAATGCCTGGTATTTTTGTTCGATGGCCGCCCGGGTGTTTTCGGGATAATCCCGCATGAAATGTGGGGTCATCTTGGCTTTCACGAAGCCTTTGCCTTTCAGGAAGGCCAAGCCCTCCATCGACTCCTCGAACGACTTGAAGCCGTCGTCCACCCTTGGAAGCAGGTGCGAGTGCATGTCGCATGCCCCTTCGAAAACGGAGGAAGGCATGACCGATTTAAACAGATCGAAAACCATTTATTCCTCCTGGCTCGATGTGTCGTGATGCTTGTGGCGGCGGTGCTTCTTCTTGCCGTCGTCCTCATCGTTGCCATAGCCGTAGCCGCCGTATCCGTAGCCATAACCATAGCCGTATCCGTAACCATAGCCATAACCGTAGCCATAGCCATAGTTGCCGTAGGCATAGCCCTTGCCCTTCTTGTATTTCACCGAATTGAGCACCACGGCCAGGTTCGGGTAGCGCTCTGACTTGTAGATCTTCTCCAGTTCCGCCACGAGGCGCTTGTCGGTTTTGTTGGCGCGCACCACAAACACAGTGACGTCGGCCACACGCTTGACGATCTCCGGGTCGGCCACGATGCCCAGCGGCACGTTGTCGAGGAAAACGAAGTCATAATGCTGGCGCAGGTAGGCGACCAATTGATCCAGGCGGTCGCTCATCAGCAACTCGGCAGGATTGGGCGGGATAGGTCCTGAGAAGATGACGTCCATGTTCTGCGTCACCAGGTCGGTCACCACCAGATCTTCCACATTGTCCACCGTGCCGGAGAGGTAGCTCGACACACCTTGTTTCGGGCGCACATTGAACACCTTGTTGAAGGTAGCCTTGCGAATGTCGAGGTCCACCAGCACCACTTTCTTGTTGGCATGCGCGAAACTGGATGCCAGGTTCGTGGAAACGAAGGTCTTACCCGAAGCCACGATGAAGGAGGTAAACATCACCACCTGACCGCCTTTCTGCTCCGAATTCTTCATGTATTCGAGGTTGGAGCGCACCAGTCGGAAGGCTTCCGATACCGAGTCGCGGCCGTTTTCCTTCACCACGATGGCATGGTCCTTTGCCTTCTCCTTGAAGGGGATTTCACCCAAGAACGGGGTCTTGGTCAGCTTCTCCACATCGCCGCGGAAATGCACCCTGGTGTCGAGCAAACGGCGCAACACGATGACGATGACAGGAATCAGCAAACCGATCAGGATGCCCCTCAACACTTCCTTTTTCGGATTGGGGGCGATGGCCGCATAGTTGGGCCAAGCCTGGTCGATCACCTTGCACGAAGGTTCAATCTTCGGCTCGTTCAAGAGCAGTTCCTCACGCTTGGTGAGCATGGTCAGCAGCAATCCCTCCTTGATTTGCTTCTTGCTCTCAATGGCTCGCACACGAAGCTGCTCCACCGGCACTGCCTGTACTTGGGCATTGGCACTCTGGCGGCCTTGCGAGGCCGAACGGATTCGGGTGTCCAACTCGGCGATGTACGACACCAGCGACTCCACCACACTACTTTCCATGGTAAGCAGTTCCGCCATCTTGGCTTGGGCCTGCGGGTTGTTCATGGTACCCGCCTGCTTGTACTTGTTCATCTGGAGTGCCACCTCGTCATACTTGTCGATCAGCGTGGCCGTCTTGCCTTTCAAGCCCATGTTGCTGGGGATGAGGTCGTGTTCTTTGTTGTTTTGCACGAACTCGAGCAGGTATTGGGCCAAGCCGCGTTGTACCTCCAGTTCTTTCAACTCCTGCGAATATTCCGTGCTGGAAGCCACAAACGACTGTCCGTAGCTTCCCAAGTCGATGATGTTGTGCCTTTGCTGGAAGTTGACCACCTGCCTCGAAATGGAGTCGATGTCGCCGTCCAAATAGGCAATACGATCGTCGATGTATTTCGTTGAATAGGCCAAAATGCGCTTCTGGTCCTCCATAGAGTCTTCGTTATACACTTCCACAAGGGTATTCAGCACATCCGCAGCACGGGTTGGTGAAGTGTCCGCCAATGATAGATTGAGGATAGTGTTTTTCTCATCATCACGTGCCACATTAATGGCCTGGCGGTATTGGGCGGCAACTATCGCCACAGGTTGGCGGCGCACCAAGATGGGTGTCCCATTAAAAAAGTCATTGTAGAACCAGGTATATTCGATGACCACTTTCCCTACTGGAGAATTGATCTCTTCGCCCACCTTCACCGTCATAGCGGGTGCATTTTCTTGTTCGTTAAAATTAGACAGCACCACTTCTTTAGTGTTTTTGGGGGTTACGATCATCGATACAGAAAGCTGCTCGTTTGCCCCCGGGAAAGTTACCTCAATGGGTGAATCCTTATATAAGGTCTTGTTTCGCTTGGCCAAGCGGGTGGTATAGGAATACATGGTGTTGAGGTTCAACCGCCGTACCACATTTTCCATCAGCGTCTGCGATTTGATGATGATGATCTCGTTGTTGATGGTGCTGACAGCCACACCGTTAGCACCTGCCACTTGCGACATGAGCGCAGAAGAACGGAATGACTCCGACCCACCGCTGGTTCCTGTTTTGAGCAAGATGGAAGTAGCACTGGAATAGATTCTATCTTTCCCTTTCACATTGTAATAGGCCAAACCGCCGCAAATCAAGGCACACAGGATAAACCAGTGGAGGTTGTGCAGCACTAAGAACAGGATGTCCTTAAACTGCAATCCTCCTGCTTTCTCATCTTCCAAGAAAGAAAGGTCTTCGTTGGTATTCGGGTTATTAGTACTCATGGTTCGAGAAATTGACAATCATTAGTTTAATCCTTTCCACCCATCACCAGGTAAATCATGGCTACAGACGACAGCACTGAGGCAATAGCAGTAACAACCGACATACTCGTGTTGAAGCTATCCTGGAGGTATGCCCTGCGGAACGACTGGGTGATGATGATGTCATTCTGTTGCAGCAGGAAAAACGGATCATTGAACACCTCCGAGGAACGTGGGTCCAAAAAATGGGTAACCATTTTACCATTCACCTCACGCATCACGGCAATCCGGTCGCGTTTGGAATATTGGTTCAAGCCTCCTGCCATGGCCAAAGCTTCCAAAAAGGTACAACGCTCATTGTTGATGTTCAGCACCTTACCCCCATCGGAAGTTCCCAACACAAAAACTTTGAAGTTCATGAACCGCACATCCACCATGGGTTTGTTCATATACCCTCCTGCAATCAATCTTTGGGTAATGGCTTCTTGCAATTCCAGACGGGTTTTGCCTTTCACATGGAGGGTTCCCAAGGTGGGGAACTGAATGTCGCCATTGACATCTACCAAATATCCGACCGAGTTCTGACTGGCCATGTTTTGGGCATTCCCGAAAGGATTGAACGGTTCAGCCAATTCCTTTTCGTCACCCACACCAATCACCGTGATGCGCAACTGATCGTATGGACTGATCACCGCTTCGAACTTGTTGTTCAAGGGAATGGATTTATTTGACTCCAAATCCTGCATATAACTCACCTCTTTGGAGGAAACACAGGAGCCTGCCACAAAAGCTATGACTATTAAAGTAAAAAATAATCTGATTGGTTTCATTCTATGTAGTTCTTTTGAATTGCAAAAATAACAAATAATTCTATTTAAACTCATATTGATATCCAGGATTCTCTTTCATGATCTTTTGGCTTTCAGGATAGTTTTCAATAAACCATGTAAAAAAACTGGTAACATCAATGTTGTCATCCAACATTAACGCACGGTTTCTTTGGAACGTTTCCCGAAGCTCTGTATCAGACAACAATTTATCCACTTTCTCCACCAATTGTTCTGGTTT
Organism: Bacteroidales bacterium; assembly: GCA_017549805.1. Classification (GTDB taxonomy): domain Bacteria; phylum Bacteroidota; class Bacteroidia; order Bacteroidales; family F082; genus Limimorpha. Next base: position 66,497 of record JAFYNJ010000003.1, on the reverse strand, counting down.
ATCCGTGGGGACTCCGAATGTAAGGTGATATGTCTGTTCGAGTTCCTCCAGCACGCTGATGCGCCCTGCAAAATCACTAAAGCGAACAGATGGAACACCCAAAACGGCAGCTTCGACCGACATGCTTTGGCTATCTGAAACCAACAAACCCGCAAAAGCTAATATATGATGAATATCCCGATATGCTATGCGAAGCTGATATGGTTGTAATGAAACATCCAAATCTGTTTCTGATGTGATATAAACACGATAGCCATATTTTTCCGCTTTGGATATCATCTCATGGACCAAATCCAAATTCAATCCTTTTATTCCAACGTCATGATGCGCCGACAGCTTAGCCAACCGAATTAAAATAAATTGATCAGGCAAACCGTATTTTGAAAGAATCGCTTTATCAGGAGTAAAACAATTGGGATGCAAATAGGCCAATTTCATATATCCCGAGTAGCCCACCTTCTTTTTTTCATATGGTCCCACTTGGCACACCGAGGGAACAAGGATACAACTCGTAAAAGGATATGTCAACTTCGCTAAGTTCTTTATCACTTCATAATCGTCTTCAAGAACCGTGATGGCGGGTTTTCTCAACATCCAAGCCACCTGCGCCACCGATGAATCAGTGCCTATCAAAACATCGGCTTTAAACTTCTTAGCGATGCTTAACACCGCCTTAGTTCTTCGAAATGAAGCTATCAAAATATCCAGTTTCCCATTTCCACGAGGCTGACTTTGGATATTCACATATTCCACACCATCTTCTTTGAGCAAATCCTCTAAAATATCTTTGGTTTTAATTAAAACTATCACATCATTGCCATCATGTTTTAACTGAACGACAGTGTTTTTCACAAAATGATATTGCGCTGGATGGCCAAGATAAAAGAGTACGTTTTTCATGGACAATCTTATCTGTTTTGAAATTCAATGATTCTTTGATCCAGGACAGCCCCCTTTTCAAAGTTGTGACAACCTCTCAAAACAGGATTGTCATTAGCTCTGTCCTCGATAAAGTCATCAGCATACTTGACGAACTCTGCGCTCAAACTCTCAGAAGTCGTCCTCCAAAACAAGGTGGGCGTATGGTCCACTACATAATGTGTAACACCATCGACCACATAAATCGGGTTTTCAATAGTTGTCGGAATGCTGGTTTCTACACCGCCATTCCTGTCGCATGAAATATCAATAATTAATGCATTGTGTTTCATCCGTTTCAAATCTTCACGATAGATGATATGATCCTTTCTGGAAGTGTCCCATAAAATACCATTTACCACCACATCGTAACGGTCTAGTTCTTTTCGAAACAAAGCTTCCTGTTTCCGATCATATTGAATGACTTCAGCACCCATGTAATTGAGCGTCTTGATCGCACCTCTCGCAATATTCCCTTTACCCAACACGGCTGCTTTTGTATGGTACGGGAATATCCCGTGACACATATAGGCATGAAAAACCGCAGCTTCACCGGCAATCTCATTGTTGCGCCAGAAAGAATGCCGTCCCTCTTCATACATATCCTCCCAAGCATAAGAAGTCAGTTGTCGTGCAATGATTTTATCAGTAATATCTCTATTCTGAACAGCGTGCACCCAACCAAAGATGGTTTGGCCGTCAAGTTGATCCAAATACTCGGCATCACCTATCTTGGGGTCGCAGATGATATCTTTAGACAAGATTTCTATTCGCGTCCCGACTCGTATGCCCCGTCGAGTGTATTCTTCATCTGTATAGCCCAGCACTTTACCGTAACCGGCTTCAATATAGACCATTTCTGGATGTTTGATATATTGAACATCATTCGGAATCAACGCCCTGCGTCGTTCATTCTCTTTGTGGGATATTGGGAGACCTATGGCTTTCATAAAAATGTTTTTGTTATTGTTCAAACAAATGAAAATCCGAAACGCAATAATCTTCTTTTCCAGAAGGAAGCAAGGGAATATCATCAACAATCAACAACGAGACTTCCGATCCAACAAAATGGCGCTTATAGTTTTCAACAATGTCCTCCTTAAAAACCGTATCCTTTACCCCTTCCTTCATTTTCAGCATGATTTGAATATCTCCCTTATTATCTTGACGAATTTGAAAACGATCTATTTTGTTGTATTCTTGCTGATATTCTACACAATGATAATCCAAATTGGGGTATAACATGATGGGCAACATGGTAGGAGATATCGGAACCCCTTGTTTGTTATATAGCAACTTGCCGGCACGACCCATCACTTCTCCTAATTGCCTTGTGTGACGTCCGCAAGAGCATGAATCTTTTTTGAAATAGGACATGTCCCCCACGTGATACCGAATGAATGGGAAAGCATAATTCTCTAAATCAGTTGTGGTCACAAAACCCGTTTCTCCATCTGGAAGGACATTACCATTCTTATCCGTGATCTCAATCACGCACAACTCTTCGGTAATATGCAATCCGTTATGGCAACTGCATTCATGAGAAACAATGCCACCATCTCCTGCACCATAAGCATCAAAAACAGGCGCACTAAACACCTCTTCCAATTCTTTTCGGTAATTCGGCATGAGCACCTCCCCTGTAGTAAGAACCACTTTAATACCCGATGGCTTATAGCCAGTCTCCTTGATGTATCTGGCAAAAATCACCAATGAGGATCCATATCCCCTGATGGCACTTGGACTGATTCTTTTAAAGCTATCCAAATGTTGTTTCATACCAGCATCATCCACTTCAGAACTATTGAACTTATAGTTCCTCATGATTACCGTATCATAAACATTTTTAAACGAAACCGCATTTTTCTTTCGAGCTATCGAATCGCCTCCCAAAGAAAAAACCTTATCTCCCAGCTTTAAACCGTATGAATCCCAAGCACGTAAAGTCGAAGCTCGTTGCATGCTCCACTCATGGTTGTCGGTGCAAAACTTTAAGGGAGTTCCCGTACTACCACCTGACGAAGATCTCCGAAACCGTTTTGGATCAATGGTAGTACTGAACATATCGTCATAGTTGTCACGGATGATCTGTTTGGTAAGGATTGGCAACTTGCTCAGGTCCTCCTTAGTCAGGATATCCTCAGGGCGAAGACCCAGCCTGTCAAATAGCTTACGATAATAAGGCACACTGTCGTAACAATGCTCAATAAGCCTGTTCAACTTGATGTTTTGCAGTGCAAGGATTTCCGGATATGGTAAAAACTCTGTGCGACGCAACTCTTTCCATTGACGGGCTATCTCACTACCATAAGCCAAATCAGCCAAGGGTAAAAGGACATGTCGATCAAGTATATTATAGAATCCCATATTTCAATTTCTATTATTATATGCTGACAACAAGGAAACACGAATTTGTTCCCACGAATACTTTTTCACAGACTGGAATGCTTGCCTCGTCATGCTGTCGGAATCAACAGGGTGCCCCACTGCCCACCTCATCTTTTCAGCAAGTTCAATATCATTGTCGCTTTCAAACAGCAGACCGTTCACACCGTCTTCGATCATATAAGGAACGCCTCCCACTCTTGATGCGATAACCAACAAGCCCGCGTTCATGGCCTCTATCAGTGAAACTGGCATATTATCCACTTTGGGAGCAGAAAGCATAATATCGGCCTGATCCAAATAGTTGTAGATTTCCTTATTTTCAACACGCCCTGTAAAAACAACATGTTGCAAGTCCATGGTTTCAGCTTTTTGTACCAGTTGTTCATGTTGCGACCCGTCTCCCACTAAAATCAAAGAGGCCTCCGGAACAGTCTGTTGGACATGTTGGAAGGCTCGAAGAATACAAGGAATATTATAGAGCGATTCATGGGAACGAATGCTAATGAAACAGGGGCACAATGGATTGCGTTCCCTAAAACGGGACGAATCCAGTTCGATGATATTCGGGATAACAACATAAGGCAGTTGGTGCTTTTCAAACACCTTGGAGAGAAAACCTGACAGCACGATATTGACATCAGTACGCGTCAAATAACGATGAACAAGACGTGGATGTTTATCGAAAAATGCTTCACCACCGCCACCATGATAGGTGAGCACAATCCTTTTTTTCAATCTCTTTCCAACTCTGATTCCAATCACCGCAGGAAGGAACCCCCAATTTGAGCAACAATGGATGTGAAAAACATCATAGTTCCCGCCCAACTTACGAAGCCGTCGAGCCAGCATGAGACGGGAAAGCACCGAGCCCTTTGTGTTGAAGACGTCAACAGAATGATCTTCCTCGCGCAATTTCTTTTGCAAGATCTCCACTTGACCGGAAATCCCTCCCACACCCTGACGATAATTGGCTATCAACAGAATTCTCATTTCTCCAATTCTTAGAGCATGCCTCGTGAGCCCAATTTAAACACAGCCCAGCCAATAATCATGACCGGCACAATCACATACCAGATCTTGATAAAACGATAATACCTGGCGTTAAGCAAAGAAACCCCGTACGCCGAAAGGATCAATAGCACAGGAAGGCCTGGCAATAGAAATCGTTCCGAATTGGCAAAACCACTGGCAGAAATAATACCCAGATAGGCAATTACAAACGAACCAATTAAACTCAAGTTTCTCCAATCTTTTTTTACAAAAATCGCACTAAACACGGCAATTAACACAAATCCACCCAAAAAGTTACGCACATAATTTCCTCCACTGAGAATCTGTTGGTTATACTGTTCATCCACATCCACCATAGTCGGAAATGGCAACACAAACATCATAGGAGCCATTACAGTCCCTGTAGCATACTTAGCCCATTGGTTTCCCTTGGAAGTTTGATAAGATCGTTTTGCATCTTGGTTTGTTTCGCGGTCTTCCCAAAGCCCTTCCATCTCATTTCTAATGACACCCCCCGAAAAAGTCAACAAGGCCAACACCCCCCACGCTATCAACATTATCCTTTTCTTGCGACCAACAACAGAAGTATTCATAAAAACCAAAGCAGTCACAAAGGCAAAAGCCGCTGAGGCTCCTAGAACTGTACGGAAAGTAAAAAGACTAAGCAACAACAATACGGGAACCAAAATGGTCCAAACAGAATACTTCCGGCTTCGCAGCAAATAATCAGTCCTTTCCAAGAAAGCCACCAGCAATAAAAGCATCAAGGTTTCTTTTAAGTGAAGTCCACAATAATAGATTAGGTTGGGCATGAAACAAACAAAAACGGCGCTCAACCGTCCAACACGCTCCCCTATATTACGACAAGCAAGATGATAAACCAACACACAAGTGAGAGCTCCAAAAATAGCATTTACAATTCTTGGCAACAAAATGCTGTCTCCAGTAACCTTACACAACAACGACAAAAAGAACACATAACCCGAGTCGGACACCGTTGGACTTTTCACAAATAAGGATTGCCAAATAGTAGCAAGCGAAGCATTTCGATACGATAGAGATTCCTCATAATACCACAATGAATCACCCGCGGCAAATTCGAATGGAACACCCGTCTTTGCTTTGTAATAATAATAACTGAAAACCACCCAAATCAACCTAATCAGAAAAGCGACACCGAAAAGTGTGCCAATGAACTTCTTTGGTGGGATGTCCTGCCAATCCTTGCTACACCTCGATGACAACAAGAAGAAGCCCATAGTCCACACCAATCCCATAACAATAAAATCCAATGACATGGCATATTGCAAAAATAGTATTGAAACAATGGCCAAAACACCAATGTACAGCCACAATGCCCTAGTCGCTATCTGTTTGGGAAAAAACGGGACCATATTATCCTATCAGCTTTCTTTTTAGTTTAATCAACCTTGTCATGTTCTTTTGTCCAATCAATATCTTGATGCGGCTTTTCCAGCCGCCTTCCTTCTCATTCCAAGACCCCAGAAAATGATGGTCACAATAAGTATGCTCCGTCAGCAGAAACTCCCCTGTCGTTTGTCTTGGACAAAAATAATCAGTTGGGAAGACATGCAAGTCTTTATATACATGATACTTTCCATCTTGAACAAAACCATTTTCACACATAATCTTCGAAATACGAACCGTGTTGGTTGTCAAATCCATCGTTCCATCCTCCTTGATAAAATGGGCGCCGTTGTACGAATCAAGTTGTTCCTTTACCCACTCACCATGAGCGATACTAGCCATCAGACCGGTAACTGGAGGCTGATACTTGCTGCCTTCGTAACCGGTAAAGGCATCCAAATGCAGTAGATCATCCAATGGCTTCAAGATCTCCACATCCGTATCCATATAAATGCCTCCTTCGGAATACAACGCCCACAATCTAACATAGTCTGTCACAAACGCGAATTTGCGAGATTCATATGCCTCTTTTACATATGGCACCGATTGAACATCGAAATTATCCTCATTCCATAGTTTATATTCATAATCTGGCATATACTTATGCCAACTGGCAATGCAATCTATGGACAATTGTGGCATTTCACCTCGTCCAAACCAGCAATAATGTATCGTTTTAGGTATCATACAGAAACCAAATAGTTTACAATACGTTCACATGCCATTCCATCCCCGTATGGATTAATAGCTTCGCTCATTTTTTGATAGAGATCTGTGTCATCCAACAATCGGGATACTCCTTGCTCAATTCTCTCCCGATCCGCACCCACTAACAAGACCGTTCCAGCATCCACTGCCTCTGGACGTTCTGTAGTGTTACGCATCACCAAAACCGGTTTGCCCAAACCTGGAGCTTCTTCTTGAATTCCACCGCTATCCGTCAAAATCAGATAAGACCTTTCCATAAGATATACAAACGGCAAGTACTGCAATGGATCGATCAAAAACACATTGTCGGCTCCATCACCCAAGATTTCCATGACTGGTTTCCTGACATTAGGATTCAGATGCACTGGATACACAAAATCAACCTCAGGATACCGCATAGACAAAGATTTGATGGCATAACAGATATTCAAGAAACCATCTCCAAAGTTTTCTCTACGATGCCCCGTAATCAGCACCAATCGTTTCCCTTTAGCCAATCGGTCTGTGTCGTATCCAAATTGCAGTAAACCATCATGCAACTCGTTTCGTAATCCTTGTTCGGAATGAATCTTATCAACCACCCAGTGCAAAGCATCGATCACTGTATTCCCCGTCACGATGATATGTTCGGCATTCACATTTTCTTTCAACAGGTTTTGCTTGGAAAGCGGCGTAGGCGCAAAATGATAGGTAGCGATTCTTCCCGTCATCAAACGGTTCATCTCTTCCGGCCATGGGCTGTAAATGTCTCCCGTACGAAGTCCGGCCTCCACATGGCCGACAGGAATCTGCTGATAGAAAGCCGCTAATGCAGCCGCCATGGAAGTCGTTGTGTCACCATGCACCAGCACCAAGTCTGGGCTCAATTCTTTGAGAACATCCCGCATCCCCACCAACACTCGGCTTGTGACATCGTATAAGTCCTGGCCGCTTTTCATTATGTTCAAATCCACATCGGGAACGATTTGAAACAAATCCAGCACTTGATCCAGCATCTCACGATGTTGGCCAGTCACACAGACCAAGGTCTCGAATTGATCGGGATGCTTTTTGAATTCATGAACCAACGGAGCCATCTTGATGGCTTCAGGTCGTGTGCCAAAAACAAGTAATACTCTTTTCATATCAAGAACCTATATGGAACGAATTCTTTGTTTTAGTTTTGATCCTAATTTCTTTATTGCCACAGATAGCCTTACAACCAACAACGGCAGATGATATTGATTTCTCACAGCAACCGATTGTTTATCCCAATCCACCTTGTCCAATTCTATCTGAGCGGCATCATGGTACTCTGGTGAAAGATAGTATGGCAAAAGGCTATATGTACGCAAATCGTCTATCAAACGTTTGTAATCCACATTTGTTTGTTCCAAAGGTTCCAAATCAGTAAGGTTCCACAACATGTGCTCTTCTGGATTGTGCAAGCGATTTGTCCCTCGATTTCCAACATCCACATCCTGGTTATAATAAGCCAATGGTTTATTCAAAATTGCCACCTTATATTTCAAAGCAATATGGATCCACAAAATGAAATCTTCTCCTAATTTGATACCCTGCGGGAAGCCCTTCATTTCATCAAAAACAGGACGCGGAATTGCCACTGAAATAGAAGTCAACGGCATCGCTAGTGTCTTTGAATAAACTTGGCAATAGTTGATATAGCCTTTCTCGAAGTCATTTTCCACACCAATGGGCGCTACACGGGTTTTATGTCTGGTTTCATTCACAATGGTGTAGTTAGTGCCATAGATGCCAGCTTCCGGAAACTCTTCAATCAACTTTGACATCTCCTCCAAAAAGGTCGGCTCCCACCAGTCGTCGGCATCCAAGAAACATAGATACTCACCTTGAGAGAGGGCTACACCATTATTTCGCGCTAAAGAAACGCCTGCATTTTCCTGCTTGATCAAACGACAATTCGTATGATTCTCAATGGCTTGAGTAGCAATGATAGCGGAATCGTCCTTGCTGCCGTCATCTATAATTATCAGCTCATTATCCGTAAAAGTTTGAGCTAATACGCTTTGAATGGCTTTGGCCACGTAGGGTGCTTTGTTATAGAGTGGTATGACAACTGAAAACTTCATCCCATTTTGCAATTTATAAAACACCTTTCAAATCAACCGCCAGTTTTCTTGAAAAAAGCTCAGCACCCTTTCTATTCAAATGAGTGGCGTTATAAAAGTAGTTCGTGTCATAACACAAGCTGTCGTATGTGTAATTCAAAAACGGGAATCCATATTTATCGGCATATATCTGGTAAAAGTCAAACATGGACTGCACCGAATCCATTTTCTCTGTAACGCCGATGTAAATCGGGGCATACACCAGTACCACTTGAATCCCTTCTTCTTTGCATTGAGCAAGATACTTGTCAAACATCTCAACCACCTCTGGTTTCCAATCAAAATGAATCGAGGTAATGCTATTAAATGTACTACCATCCCATTCTTCATCACGTGCGACATAACCTTTATACTGTGCCGGGCTCACCAACTTGTTTTTTAGGCATAAACCTTCTTTGATCACCTCAGAATAACCTGCATATCGCACCAATGGTAGATATCGGTCAGCCCATGAGAACTGCTCACTCTCTTTTGTTTGCTCATAGAGATCATCCAAGTAGAGATAGGGTAGATACTGTTCCCGTTCATACATATTTGACCCAATTAAAGCTCCCCAATCAATATTTTGGATAATCAGTTTCGGTTTAGGTTTGTGTTGCCGATAAGCATTGTAAATAACAATTTCGGCATCAATGCACCTACCGTCCACACTGATATTGTAACAGTCAATGTCCAAAATGCTATCAAGGATAGCGGGGCTATACTGCACCTGCCCTCGTGATGATCCCATAATGATGGCATCATAGTCCCCGTTACCAAAATAAATCTCATTATAGGTCTGAAACATTCGAGCTTTGGAACGGTGCAGGTTTCTCGTAATCAACATATCCAACCCAATGGCAATGAGCAGCGCCAACAAAGCAGTAATCCCTGTTTTTATGACAAAGCGTCTCATGTCCATCAAAACTGGAAATAGATAAAGGTCTCGTTAAAGACACCAAAAACAAAGATGACCACTAACAATCCCAAGTAGCAGGCATATCGGACAATTCCATAACGGACACCCTCAAGCGCCAAACCATGTTCTCGATTCCGTTGGAACCATTCAACCAGCAACATCAAAAGCACGAAAACAATCGCTTTCTTGGGGATGTTGATTCCTGAGAAGAAGCCTGGAGTAAAGATTCCCGTGAAGAAATTCCATGCATCAGTAATATGAGGGCTTCTGAATAGTATCCAACCAATCGCAACCAATACAAAAGTCAATGCCATCTGCAACAATTCTTTTCCTTTGGGAAGCCATCTGCCAGTTGCCACCACATCAGTATATTTCCTGTTCTTCCCCATCAAAATCAAGGGCAAAAACAGCAAGGCGTGGAAACCTCCCCATGCCAAGAAAGTCCAATTGGCACCATGCCAGAAGCCACTCAGCAAAAAAATGATAAAAGTGTTACGAACCACTTTGATTTTGCTCACGCGACTGCCTCCCAACGGAATATATACGTAGTCGCGGAACCAAGTGGTCAAAGAAACATGCCAACGACGCCAAAACTCGGCAATATCACGACTGAAATAGGGATTCTTGAAGTTTCGCATCAACCGTATGCCAAACAATTTCGCCGTACCGATGGCGATATCGCTATATCCCGAGAAATCACCATAAATCTGAATGGAGAACAATACTGCGGCCATCACCAAGTTGAAGCCGCTTTGACCGCCATAGTCATTCCATATCGAATCCACGTAATTGGCACAGCTGTCAGCCACCACCACTTTCTTAAAGAATCCCCACAGCATCTGGCGAATGCCATCGACAGCTAGGGGATAGTCGAATTGACGCTGTTTTTGGAATTGAGGCAACAGGTTGGTGGCACGTTCAATAGGACCCGCCACCAATTGGGGGAAGAAGCTTACGTATGCAAAAAACTCCACCACGTCTTTGGTCGGCTCCAATTTCTTTTGATACACATCGATGGAATAACTCAAAGCCTGGAAGGTGTAAAAGGAGATGCCCACGGGCAAGATCATTTTTAACAACAAACCATTCGTGGTGATGTGGAACAGTTGAGCAAACTCCGAAACGAAGAAATCATAATACTTGAACAGTGCAAGGATGCCAAGATTCAAGACTATATTTGTCCACATCCATGCTTTGGCCTTTTTTCTCGATTCAGCCTTTCCAATTAACAACCCACTTCCCCACGAGCAAAACGACGTGAAAGCGATAAGCAGCAAAAAACGCCAATCCCACCAACCATAGAATACGTAGGAAGCAACAACAATCAGTGCGTTTTGCCACTTGATCCTTCGTGCCAACAACCAATAGAGCGCAAATACAACGATCAATAAAACAAAAAACTCAGCCGAAGTGAACAACATGTTTTAATGCACTTTTGAACCCATACGTTCATACCACCGGAAAATAACTGGGCTGAAACGAATCATCCTAAACAAGCGTCGATGTCGAGCGATAACACATGTTTCTCTGAAATAATCCCAATTGATTCGCTGCTTTAACTCATGATCGCGATTGCCATATAAGGATTTCGTTTTTTGCGAGAAATAGTTGATATAGTTGGAAGCCAACACCTGATAGATGACTGTTTTATCGACATCTTGCTTTGGGATAAAAAAGTCGGCAAGCATTTCTTGAACACGGATACTGTCGTACCAGCGATCAATACTCACTGTCGTGGTGATGCTTTGTGGACGAATCCGATAAACATACACGCATTCATCCACGGCTTTAACAGTTTGGGCGTGATACATAACCATAGTGGTAAACAAATCGTCCTCAGCACGTTTGACAGTTTCCTCAAAAAGCAGACCTTGCGACTCCAGAAATGATCGGCGATAAGCACGTTGCCAGATACAAACAAAATGAATCGCTGTTGGAATCAGCCTGGTTTTATTGAAATACTCCCAACCCGTCACACCCCCATCAATAGCAGGCAACTTGTTTTCTTGATATTCTCCTGTTTGCTCGATGAATTTCTTAGCATTGAAACAAACCACGTCCTCTCCATCCAAATGCGCCCTCAATCGTGCGAGCGCTCCATCACAAAGCCAGTCATCGCTATCCACAAACATCACGTATTCACCTTCAGCCACATCCAACCCGTGATTCCTGGAAGCACTCATTCCTTTATTTTGTTGTGAAATCACCTTCAGATTGGTATGATTAGCGGCATATCGTTCAAGTAAGGTCTGCGTACCATCCGTACTACCATCATTGACGCAAATCACCTCAAAATCGGAACAATCCTGAGAGAAGATACTGTCAAGACATTTTGGCAAGAACGCCTCAACATCATATGCTGGAATGATGATCGATAATTTGAGCATCCCGTGATCGATGATGTCTATTGGTTCTGTTTTAAAATGATTCTATGGAGTTGAAAACGCTCATCTCCTTTTCTCACCACACCTCCCCAAGCCATCAAAGCACTACTAAAACCATTTTCTTTCACTATGTTGACTGTCGCATCATTATAAGCGCCATGAGGATAGGAGAAATGATTCACAGGGCAAGCAATTATCTCTTCCAATCCTCTTTTGGACTCTACAATCTCTTTCAATTGCTCTTCGCCCGTCAACTCATCCAATCTTCTATGGCTAATAGTATGAGCACCTATGGTGCAAAGCGGTTCTTTTGAAAGAGCAACTAATTCCTCCCGACTCAAACCCAATTGCTCATCGGGATACCACCACATTGGTAGGCGATTGTCAATAAAACCCGTGGTGACATATATGGCGAACGGCACTTCCAATCGCTTGAGCAACGGCAATGCCACCGTGTAATTGTCCTGATAGCCGTCATCAAACGTCAAACACACAAACGGCTTGCCTTTTTCTTTTCCATTCAATATGTTGCACACTTGGTCAATGGACACGAAGCGATAGCCCTGCTCACGATACCTCACAATGGTTTCCACCAAAAACTCCGTCGTGATTTCCAGTTCCCGTTTTTCAGGCTCTTCACTTCTTTTTTCCACCACACGATGAAGCATCAAAACCACTCCCAATTTGGGATGGGTCGCGTTATGAATCTTTCTTTTTATGGTGGCCAGCAAACTCATTTCTTCTTCATCAGCACACTTTTCGCCAAGAGTTTTCTGCGGTTCTTAGCTGGAATAGCACTATACAAACCACTGAAAAGCAAACGGAAATAACCTCGAACGCCATATCTGTTAGGAAAATACTGCTTTTCGGCATAATCCAACACCCCATACGAAATGTGAGAATCAAACTTCTTTTTTAATGCTCTGGAATCATAATGCCCCTGTGTGTTTCGTCTAATCAGTAACTTGGCAAAACATTTCAATTCGTCAACACTTGCTTTCCCTTTTACAACACAAGGAATAAAGACATCTAAGAAATAGCGTTTTTCTTCATCGTTGAAATCCTCATTCAGCCAATTAAGCATCTTCAGCCTCACGTCATTCGACTTTTCAATTTGGGCTTGACGTTTGGCTGTGGAAATCTGAGTTTCGTGCGTGCGATAATGAAAAAGCGTGCGCTGAACATTATAAACCTGTGTCACTCTGTAAACATTGGACCACATCATATAATCCTCTGCAGGAAATGCTGCGGTGCTATATCGCAGGTTATTGTCAACGAACACGCTTCGACGCAACACTGGGACAATGACCGTACAGCCAAAAAGCATCTGCGCTTTGGAATCCTCATGCAATTCCGGGAAGCGAACCAACGAGGTCTTGGTACCAAAGAACTGAAAACCAAAGCTACAAACCCCCACTTCAGAATGGCTGTCCAGCACCTTGATTCCAGTTTCAAGCCAATCTGGCTCAGCAATGTCATCGCCATCCATGCGTGCCACAAACTCCGTATCAATCAAGTCTAATCCCCGATTAAGATTATCGGCCAAGCCAACATTGTTGGGGAAAGCGGCAATACGGATTCGAGAATCTTGGATGGCTCTGACATGTGCCAATGTATCATCATTGGAAGCGTCATCTACCACCAGAAGCTCGAAATCCTTGTAGGTCTGGTTAAGGACGCTCTGTATGGCTTCATCAACCCAAGGAGCCACATTATATGTCGGCATCAGCACTGTTATGCGTGGCATTTTTTTCAAGTGATGTATTTTCCCACATACGGCACCTTCCTAATCAGCCAGGTCAGCACCGCACATAGAGCGAAGTTACACAAAACATTCACTATTAAATTGATCGGAAGCAGTCGGTCGAATAACGGGATATGAACATATTGAATAAACAAATCGTGCATTAAGTAAATCCCAAAAACCAATTCAGCAACCCACGAAATCTTTCTCCATCCTGACGCAAAATCAAATTGTTTAAATGCCAAGAATACCCCGACGCTCAAGACTGCTGTCAAAGGATTCTCGTTCACAAAGAAAGTGTGTGCGCTAACTCCATAAATGCGATTAAGTATAATCATCCCCACACAGGCAAAGAGAGCCCCAACATATAAAAGCACTCTGTTTCGTTTCGCAATATCAAATTTAGTTAGATAATAACCCGACACATAATAACCCACAAAGGCTGATAAACTTGGCAAAACATGGTGAAGCGGAGCGGGAAGAAATTGGTTTACATATGTCACAAAATTAAAAGCAAAGCACAACAACAGGAAATACAAGACATTCTTCTTCGACGCCACCGATAACCACCTACGAATAACTGGCGTCAATAAATATAGCCCTATAATCAAATAAAGGAACCATAAATGATACCAAGGCAATCGTTTCCAAAACAAAGGCTGAATAATACTCCAAAATGTGTATGACCCATGGGTTTGTATACAATAGTAGTTGATTCCATACATGATTCCCCAAAAACACAATGCAACAGTAATATGGATCATGCGTTCCCACAGATTAAACTTCTTTTCAGCAGGCAAAGCAAACATGCCCGATAGCATGACAAACACGGGCACACACCAATCACAAATACTAACTAGAATATTCGAAGTAATCGGATGACTACTATAATAGGCAGGGCAATAATGTTGGCAAATTACTCCAAATATTGCCAGAACCCTCAACAAATCAGCCCAAATAATATGTCTTTGGACACTGGTATTCATAAAGAATCCTTTATCAACCCTATTACTATTGACAGAATGCTTTTTTTATTCTCTTTGCTGTTTTCTTGGGACGATAAAACAGCCAATACCAACTGCTGAACTTCATTCCCCGATTCGCCGTAAACTTAAATCGAGGAACCCCTCGCATATTATCAGCGATGCTGATATAAAACTGGCGCTTCATTTCGGGATGCAAATCAAAGGCTTTGTCAAAATCATTAAAATAGCGCAACCGCATTTCAAGCAGTTTTTGTGCTATTTCCTTTTTACGAGACATGGTTAATGTTTCATCCCCTACTCCCGTAAAATAAAGCACTTTATAGATTTTCCCAATAGGGTATTTCAGCCAAATACGCACCCAATAGTCATAGTCCTCCACCAAGAACAAAGTTTCGTCATAGCCGCCCACTGTATCCAGAATCTCCCTACGATACATGAAAGCGTAACAGACACAATTATACAGCGGCAAATAAAGCTGAGGATCAGGATGATGGACATTGTAAAGATGTTCGCCTGTTTTTAAACTAAATGCGCCATAACAAGAAGTCACCAATCCTTTGTCGAGGTTCTTATCCAAATAGTTGACAAACTCTTCCAGCATAGTCTCTCCCATACGATTGTCATGGGAAGTCCACGTCAAATATTTGCCTTTAGCTTCTTGGAAGCCACGGTTTAACGTCGCCGGGAGTTTGAGGTTGCGCTCATTATTGATGACACGGATACGACTGTCTTTTGCAGCATATTGCTGCATGATTTCCAGCGAGTTGTCCTTCGAACAATCGTTTACAATGATCAGCTCCCAATCCTTAAAAGTTTGGGCAATACAACTCTCGATGGATTGGGCAAGAAAGCCGGCACCGTTGTAGCAAGGTAGCACTATGGAAACTGCAGGCATCATTCGTTTTTGTTTGCCGTGATAGACCAACCTGGTTTATACACTGGATGCTTGCCCATCCTATGCAACCATGCATCTCTTATCGCAATCCATTTGATCTTATCATACGGGGTGGTGTTTTTACCTTTCAGTTGTCCTTTCAAGGCCGATTTAAAACGCTTCCAAGCCACTTTGGGCAAGTGCCTTTTGAGCATAACCATCTCATTACGATTGCTGTAATAATCCCCCCATGAGACAGCAGCAGTTTGTTCCGCGACTTGTCCCTTAAATTGACCTACGGTTTTTACGTCATGTACTATTTTTATGGAAGGAACACATATGATCTCCCCAAATTTCTTTAAGCGCAAGCTATGTTCAGAGTCATCGTTATAGATAAAGAATTTCGGATCAATAAACCCCACTTTCTTGATGGCTTTGGCATTTATAAATGGGCCAACATACGACAAAAAATCTATATTGAAGAAAGGCTTTTGATAGTCTTCCAAAGGCGCTGAATCCCAAATAAAATGATTAGATGGAGTAACCGTATAGCGGCTTCTGTGACACACATCAAAACCGCCATCAGGTTTCATCACGGCAGCACAAACTGCTGAATAGCTATCCACTGGATGTTGTTCAGAAAAATTGTAAAACTGCTCCATCATGTCAGGTTCTGGATACGCATCATCGTCAGCGATGAACAACCAATCTGGATCCATTGTCATCGCCTTTTTCTCTCCAAGATAGAACCCTCCGGCTCCTCCTAAATTATCATCCGTGGTAATGACATATTTCCCAAATGGGGTATTCGATTGTTGCCACGCCTCAAGATACTCAGTTGTTCCATCTGTACTATGATTGTTTACCACAACTAAATTACGGAACAGTCGTGTCTGTTGAGCATAACACTCAAGGGTTTTCTTCAGTTTTTCAAGCCTGTTAAAAGTAACAATTACGACATCTATATTCATTGAAAAAGTATTATTGTATGATTGCCTTCCAATTATTCATTGCTTGTTCAATAACCGGTGCCATGTCATAATATTTATACTCTGCTAACCGGCCACCAAAAAGCACGCGGTCTTCTCTATTTGCTAATTCTTTGTATTGTTGATACAACCTATTGTTTCTATCATCATTGATAGGATAATAGGGCTCCATGCCGTCACTCCATTCTGTACTATACTCTTTAGAAATGACGGTACAAGGTGTTTTATAAACATCCTCTCCAAACATTTCAAAGTGCTTATGTTCAATGATTCTAGTATAAGGAACATTCCTGTCAGTATAATTCACCACAGCGTTGCCCTGGAAATTAGGCTGATCTATGATCTCCTGTTCGAATCGGACTGTTCGGTATTCCAATTTTCCATATTTATAATCATAAAACTCATCAATCTTCCCTGTAAACACAATCTTTTCGGTACAAGATTCCCAATACGAACGGTTTTCAAAAAAATCTGCATTAGTTTTAACTTCGATACCTTCCAAAAGGCCATCAATCAGTTTATTATATCCTCCAATAGGAATACCTTGATAACAATCATTAAAATAATTGTTGTCGAAAACCATCCTAACTGGCAGTCTTTTTATAATGAACGGAGGAAGTTCAGTGCATTTTCGACCCCATTGTTTTTCCGTATAACCTTTAATCAGTTTCTCATAAATATCATTCCCAACCAATAGCAACGCCTGTTCTTCCAGATTTCGCGGCTCTTGAACGCCTTCTCTTTTCAAACGCTCTATTGCCTCACTCTTTTGTTGGGCAATCTTTTCTTCTGCCTCTTTCGGCATGACCACACCCCACATTCTGCTGAATGTGTTCATGTTAAAAGGAAGATTATACAATTCACCTTTGTAATTCGCAATAGGAGCATTGGTATATCGGTTAAACGGCACGAATGAATTTACAAAGTCCCACACTTCTTTATTTGAGGTGTGGAAAATATGTGCTCCGTATTTGTGGACATTGATATCCTGAATTTTTTCACAAAACACGTTACCGCCCAGATGAAAACGCTTATCAATTACCAAACACTTCTTTCCCGATTGTTTGGCCAAAAAAGCGAAGGTCGCTCCAAATAGGCCAGATCCCACAATAAGATAATCATAATTATTCATAGTCAAACACGATTATTCAAACAATCCGAAGAACCGCCAATTCTTGCTCAGATCTTTTTAGCCATCCTTTGTAGTTTTCGACTGATAGAACAGAGAAAGGGAGCGTATGCATATCCGAACCATTGTATTCTTTGATGCATAGAAAGATAACGTCTTTCGCTCGAAAACTCTTTCCATATGATTCTAGCGTCTTTGCGATAATCTTCGATAATGTACCATAAATACGCTCGGATTCTTTGCTTAAAAGCATCGTGATACAACCCTTTACTCCAAACATCCAGTCCCTTCAACATATCGATTTCAGAGTGCCATCCCTTCAACTGTTCACTTGCCGAAAGAGACTCTATTTTACTTGTCCATGATCCTTCCCTTTTATGCCGATAGACCGCAGTTGCATCAGAAAAACAAAAAACGCCTCCATTCAAAGCAGCCCAAAGAATCATCGGAAAATCTCCCACATGACACTTTTGGCAACAATCAGGATAATCATTATATGTTGCCCTTCTATAAAGAAAGGTCGGAGTTTGAAGCCACATCCCCCCTCCAATGATAATATCCTCTGGAGGAACCACACAATCGGTTTCATATCTTTTCCACGATAAGAAAGCTCCGCATTCAAGTATCTTCGCATCCGAACAACACAAACTGCATTGAGGATGTGCCTCCATAAATTCCACCTGCTTTTGCAACTTAAATGGATCCGTCCAATAATCATCGCCTTCGCAAATAGCAACGTATTTACCTTTGCAAGCTTCATTCATTATCCTTCCCAATGAACCATCTTGTTTTGAGAATTGATTCTCCGTTTCAAATATAGGCTTGATAATATCAGGATACTTCTCAGCATATTCTCGAATAATAGCAGCCGTACCATCTGTTGAAGCATCATCATGAACAATAGCCTCAAAACGAAAATTGGTTTTTTGCATCAGAAAGCCATCCAAACATTGTCGAATATACGGCTCCTGATTATAGGCTAAACAGCGGATACTAACAAATGCTTTTCCTGCTTCCATAACGTTAAAAATAATCTTTCTTTATTCCCCAAAGCTTCTCAAAACGATTAAGCCGTTCTTCCTCTTTAAAATCCCTCAACCAATCAAGATATTCATATTGAGGGTCGTAGCCAAGCTCTTCTATTGTCTTGGAAATATCAAGATGATTGAATAATGCATTTGGCTTGTCTGGACGGTAAATCTTTCTGGATTTTTGTTCTCTTGTAAAGATTTCTATAATACCATCTATCTGCTCCTCAAGAGTAACTTGATGGCGACTGCCCACATTAAATATTCCACACGCCTCTTGATTCTCCACACATTGCTCTATCAATTGTGCCACATCTTTAACATAGACCATTTCTTTGCTTCTCGTCGGATCACCCCAAACCTCAATGTCTTCGCCTCGAGATGCTTTTTCCATTATCAGACGAAATGAAATCATTCGCTTAACTCCGTCCACATGGTAATATGGGTTGGGGGTATATAGATAAACATTAAAGAACCGCAATGCGATCCATTGAACCCCGTATGTGTTATGATAGTATTCAGTAATATCAATCGCTGCATTTTTGGCAATTGTATATATAGAATGATCCGTTGAAGGGGGAAAACTACGTTGTGCGTCTGCTGGCATTGGTGTATCTGTGTTTTGTAAATACCACAAGTCAGCGGGAGTTTGGGCAAATACTATTTTCTTGCACCCAACTCCTCGCATGTATTCCAACACATTCAACTGTCCTAATGAGAATGTCTTGATGAACATACGCGGATTGTAATTGACAGCTGGCAACACACCAGCCATATTCACAATAGCGAACACATCGTTTTTTGGCAAACAATCAAAAGTACTATAATCCGAGATATCAACACTATAATAAGGAATCCCATAGGATTCATAGAATCCATTATCAGACCTTCTATGTCCTACAGCAACTAATTCATATTTATTAGTTTGCAAAAGATGCATAATTGTATATGCACCTATTCCGCCTGTTGCACCAAAAACAATAATTTTCATGATTCCCCTATAAACAGATCTTTACTTTACTTTACCTTACCACTACGCTCAACCATTCAGTCAGATGAGTGATTGCTCTCTTCAATTCTTCTGCTGTTTGAAATCTTAAGACCAACGTTCCAATTGCATCATTGGCACCTTCAAAAGTGTCCACATGCTCTCCTTTTGTCACCCACAAATCTTCTTCCACCAAATCAGTTCGCAGTTTTTCAGAGATCTCCAAATGGTCAAATACGCCTTCCCTATCCGCATGAAGTATCACTTCAGCCCAGTATCCCGAATACTGTTTTTGCTCAATCTTTGGTACAGGATCTCCAACAGTGTAACGCGTAATGGCAGCAATCAAATCAACGCCTGTAGCATAGCGCAACAATTCACATAAGCGATTTCCACCTCCTCTTGGAGTCAACTCCATAATGTATGGTTTGCCATCTGTGCCAATTCGTGTTTCAATATTAAATATACAAGTCTTCATTCCCAATAGAGAAATGAGTCGCTGTATCTCAAAGGTCAAGTATTCCTCTTGTTCCCGAGTAAACGTCGAAGGCCAACTATAAGCAGCAGGCGTGTATGGATTTGCCGCATTCAAATCAAAGT
Source organism: Bacteroidales bacterium (assembly GCA_017549805.1). Taxonomy (GTDB): domain Bacteria; phylum Bacteroidota; class Bacteroidia; order Bacteroidales; family F082; genus Limimorpha. The sequence continues at coordinate 46,295 of JAFYNJ010000003.1, read as the reverse complement.
GCTGGGCATTGAAACTCACGAATTTCAATTTGCCATCCAAAGAAAAACTATCCGTATCCGATGAACAACCTTGCTTTTCAATGAAGCTTTCAACGATGACGTGCCCCGAAATCGATTTGTCAAAGGCATGTTCAACAGCCTTTTTAAGTTGGTTCTTGTTATCCACCCTCATTACGCCTTTCGAGCCAGCCGAATCAGTGGGTTTTACAATTACAGGATATTCAAAAGCATCCTGGTCTGCCATAACATCGTCAATGCTTGCATAGCCTTTTGCTTTGGGCACATTAAAGCCGTGCTCGGAAAGAAAGCCCCGAAAACGATCCTTGTTCTGTAAAATACACACCGATTCAAAAGGTCCAAATGAAGGTAACCCCATTTGATCTTGAACATACGAAGCACTTACCACACCAGGATCCACCCCAAACGACATGATGCCATCAATGTGTTTCTCACGAGCCACTTTTAGCACAGCCTCCTTATCGATGATGCTCACATTGACATACTCGTCACTGTATTTGTGGGCAATATTGTCGGGCAAATAATCGGCTGTAATGACATAATATCCCTGCTCATGTGCCGCCTTGATGACAGGCAACAGATAACGAATACCACCAAGAAGCATCAACTTCTTTTGCATACTATCTCACTATTGTCTCAAGCACTCTATTGAGATCTCCTTCATTCAACCCGTGATGCATCGGCAGACATATCACCTCGTTAGCAATCCTTGTAGCCACGGGTAAGTTTTCAGGCGCAGCCGAAGGCAAACCGCAATAAGTGCTGAAAGTGCTGATAAGCGGATAGAAATAGCGACGGCCCAAAATGCCTTGCTCTTTCATCTTTGAATAGAGTTCATCTCGCGTCATGCCATATTCCTCCGCATTGACAAAGATGGGAAAATAGCTGTAATTGTGCTTCACTCCAGGCATGTCGTCAAAGAAACGGATACCCTTCACATCACGCAACGCCTCACGATAACGGATTGCCACCTGATGACGCATCTCAATAGCATCATCAACTAATTTGAGGTTCAACAAGCCGTAGGCAGACCTCACCTCGTCCATCTTGCTGTTGATGCCCGGGCCGACCACCTCGGTCTCCCCCGCAAAGCCAAAGTTCTTCAAGTAATCAATCCGTTTCTTGGTCTCAGCATCATGCATCACCAATGCACCGCCTTCTAAGGTATTGTAAACTTTGGTGGCATGGAAACTCAAAGTGGCCATATCACCTCGGTTCAACACCGACTCACCATCCACTTCTACGCCGAAAGCATGCGCGGCATCGTAAATAACCTTCAGATTATATTTATCCGCTACGGCTTGGATCCGTTCCATGTCGCATGGCTTACCGTAACAATGCACGGGCATGATTGCCGTAGTATGTGGAGTGATGGCGGCCTCGATCTTATCTGGATCCATTCCACAATTGGTCGGATCGATGTCCACAAAGACCGGCTTACAACCATTCCACCAAATGGCATGGGTAGTGGCAACAAAACTATAAGGGGTTGTGATTACTTCACCAGTGATTCTCAAGGCTTGCAAAGAAGTGAGCAATGGCAACGTTCCGTTGGTAAAAAGACTGATGTATGGAACTTTCAAATACTCGCATAGTGCCTGCTCCAATCGTTTATGAAAGCTGCCATTGTTGGTAACCCATTTGCTATCCCATATCTCCTTCAACAAAGTATGAAACTCGTCAAGATCGGGAAGCAAAGGCGATGTAACGGTAATAGTTTCTTTATTCATTTCAGTTTTTCTTCAACAAAATCAAATCTCGGTGTCACATCGCCAGGTTCCTTTCCCATATAACCTCCAATGGCCACTTGACGATTGCTAATAGTAAACGAAATGATGTCAGACTCGTCGGCTAAACACTCAATGTTATTGATTTGTTGGAAAGCCATGAAATCAATGGCAAAATTTCCCCAATTAAAAAAATTGGCTGGTATAGTACAAATCTGTATATACTCACCCAAATCATGACGCATGTCATAACAACGTCCACCTCCTCCAAATGAAAACAGTTTATTACCTTGCTCATTTTTCATGTGCATGGTAATCCAAAACTTATCAAAGGTCTGAGTCAAACGATATCTGATAACCACTTCCAATTCTTGGTCCATCCGCATCACATCTCCATAGTCACTATCTTTTCTTCGAATTCCTATTTCCAATAACTCAAAGCCATTTTTCTTTATTTCAGGTTGTTCCCAGCACTTGTAGTTCTCCATAGCACTATCACCACGAAGGTAATGGGTAACCACCGAATCAACGTCACCATCATCTATCAACATGCCATTCTTCAAGATAATTCCTCTCTTACAAAGGGCCTTGATACTGGTCATATTGTGACTTACAAAAAGTACTGTTCTTCCTTCGGTTTTGGAGACATCTTGCATCTTACCAATAGCCTTCTTTTGAAAATCAGCGTCACCTACAGCCAGTACCTCATCCACCACAAGGATTTCGGGATCCAAATGGGCAGCCACGGCAAAACCCAAACGCACCGTCATACCCGAACTGTAACGTTTTACTGGGGTGTCAATATATCGCTCACAACCGCTGAAATCGACGATCTCATCTAACTTCCTGGTAATCTCAGGCTTGGTCATTCCAAGAATGGCCCCATTCATATAAATGTTCTCTCGGCCAGTCATTTCTTGATGGAAACCGGTACCGACCTCAAGCAAGGAACCGATACGACCTCTTGCTTTGATGGTACCCGTGGTTGGCCCAGTGACCCTTGACAACAACTTCAGCAAAGTGCTCTTGCCTGCGCCGTTCTTGCCGATGATACCCACCACATCACCTTGTTCCACCTTGAAGTCAATGTCGCGTAATGCCCAAACATATTCGCTGTCGCCCTTGGTACTGCGGTCGTTCACTGAACCGATCTTTAGATAAGGGTCCTCTTTGTGCAACACCGCAGTCTGCCACCAACGGTTCAAATCGTGACTCAAGGTTTTGGTTGAAACCAAACCCAAGCGGTATTGCTTGCTGATGTTGTTGAATTCTATTGCTGTTGACATTTTCTATAAAGCTAACATCCCTGCGGGATGCCTCTAAATATTAAATTCTTAATTCTAAATTCCCTAAACCGTATCCATGAAACTCTTCTGAACCTTGTTGAACACCACCACACCTAAGGCGAGCAACACCCACATGAAGACGAAGCTGTAGATCAACCAACGCCAACCCACAAAGTCGCCACAACCTAAGAAGCCGTATTTGAAGGTCTCGATAACCGGCGTCACAGGATTCAAGCACATCAGCTTATGCACTGGAATACCCAACCAATACATGCCCTTGGTTTGCGACAAAGGATAAACGATCGGCGTAGCATACATCCACAACTGGACAAGGAACGAGAACAGCACCTGCAAATCACGATACTTGGTGGTCATGGATGAAATCAAGATGCCAAAACCCAAGGCCAAACCGGCCAACATAATCACCAACACGGGAAACAGCAAGGCAAACCAATTGAGATGCGCACCCGAATCACCGATGATGGCATAAATGGCATAGACGATCACGAAGAAACCAAACTGAATGCCAAAACGCAACAGGTTCGACAACACATCGGCGATGGGCATCGACAAACGAGGGAAATAAACCTTGCCGAAAATGTTGGAATTGGTCACGAAAGTATTGGAGGTCTTTGTCAAGCACTCGGAGAAATAATTCCACATGCAAGTACCCGCCAGATAGAACAATGGCCGCGGCACGCCATCGGTGGGGATACCGGCAATGCCGCCAAACACGATCATGTACATGATGACCGTCAAGGCAGGCTGCACCACAAACCAGGCCGGGCCCAAGATGGTTTGCTTATATTGGGTAATGATGTTGCGCTTGATAAACAGGGAAATCAAATCCCGATAATCCCACAGTTCCCTCAAATTCACCTCAAAAAGCTTGTTCCGAGGCTTGATGACCGTGGTCCATTGCTCTTCATTTTGACTCATAACACTAGATTGTTGGAGTTCAGCTACTACACAGCTTCGCCACCTGAGTCCCACCGCGATTTCATAAAATATTGAAACACTATGAAATACAACGACAAAACACAAACAGCAGACCTTTCAAAAAAGGGTCTTTTAAAAATCATACAAAATTATTAAAAAAATTATAGAAAAACAAGAAAAAACGAGGGGAATCAACAGGATTTTTTCCGCTTGAACACGATGTTCACAAAGATTCTCCAAAAATATCGGAGCTGGGTCATCAAAGGATGCTGCTGGTAAGCTTCACAATAAACACGCTCGCTCTCCTGGATCTCATCCAAAGTTTCGGGCATATCGGCATAGAACGGCGGGAACATCCCAGGCTTGTTTTTTACACGAAGCTGCTGTATCTCAGGACGATACAAATTGAAATACTGTTCACTCAACGGACGCACGCCAATCAACTTCATCTGGCCCTTCAAGATATTGAAGAACATCGGCCATTCATCCATCCAAAGCTTTCGCATGATCCTGCCCCAAGTGGTGATGCGGTAATCGTCGTTGAACTTGCCACCCGTTTGGAGGCTGTTGTTCTCATACACATAGGTCTGCAAATACTCCGCGTAGGCGTACATGGTACGGAACTTATACACGTTGAACAGCTTGCCGCCCTTGCCCACCCTGGGCAATTTGACAATCAAACCGTAATTGCGATGCTCGTCATGAGGCGGACGCCGTTTCTGGGCGATGACACAATAACGGTCGTGGATGTATTGCTCCGACACCACATCGTAGCCGCAATAATACAACCTTCCCAAAATCTCAGCCCTCGGAAACACTTTCCTTACCTTACTGGTGCAGAAATAATAGAACCGCCGCGTCAATAGCAAACGGGGACAAACACGATGCCAGATGAAATCGAAGAAATACAGGATGCCAGCAATGAACTTAGGATACTTGCTATAGAACTGCAAACGCCGCTTGGCCGCCGTATCGAACGACACCACCAAATAGCCATCCTGCTTCAACTTACTGTTGGCCTTCCGCAAGTAACGGTTCACATAACGGATGGCGTTGAGATGGTCCTCCGCCAGCAACAACTCCGCTTCCCCATCGGGGATCTCCCAACATTGCTTCACAAAGTCGTTCAAGTATTTCGAACGCTCCTCGCTACGGGGCATGTAGGCCATCTGCATCAGCTCCTGCAACGCCACCGGTGCATTCACCAAGTCGAACTTGGGGGCATGCTTGGTCTCGGCACTGACGAGATACTCCAGTGCGGCCTCGTAGTTTTCCCGGTAGGTGAGTTGCTTGAAGAAAGACATGAGAGGTGAAAGATGAGAGGTGAGAGGTGAAAGGTGATAGTTAAGAGTTAAAGGCTATTTTTATGATATTACAAATAAGATCTTGATCCTCTTCGGAGAGGTAGGGGTGGATGGGCAAAGAGAGCACCGTGTCGGCGAGATGGTCGGAGACGGGGCACTGGTTGGTTTTCGGGTCGAGATAGCTGAAGGCGGTTTGGCGATGCATCGGGATGGGATAGTAGATGGCGGTAGGGATGTCGTTAGCCTTCAAAGCCTCTTGCAGCTTAGTCCTAACCTCCTTGTTGGGGACTTGAATGGTGTATTGTGCCCAGCTGGAATAGAAACCCTTGGGCACCACCGGGGTCTTGACCACATCATGCAGCTTCTCGGTATAACGCGCCGCCACCTTGTTGACATCCTCCAGCTCGTAGGCCTTGAAAGCCTTCAGCTTCACCAGCAGGATGGCCGCTTGGAGACTGTCGAGACGGGAGTTCATGCCGATGCGGACATTGTCGTAACGGTCGCTGCCCTTGCCATGGATGTGGAAGGAATCAATCAAAGCCGCCCACTCGTCGTTGTTGGTAAACACGGCACCACCGTCGCCATAGCACCCCACGGGCTTGGCCGGGAAGAACGAGGTGGTGGAGATGTCGCCGAAAGCACAAGCCTTATGCTCGCCAATGCGACCCCCAAAGCCCTGGGCAGCATCTTCAAGCACATAGAGATGGAAGCGGTCGGCAATGGCACGGATCATCTTGAAATCGGCAGGAAGACCGAACAAGTCAACAGCGATGATGGCCTTAGGCTTCAGTTCCCCTGCTTTAATGGTATGCTCAATCTTATACAGCAAGTCGCGGACATCCATGTTGAAGGTCTCGGAGTCCACATCCACAAATACGGGTGTGGCACCTTGCATAGCGATCACCTCGGCAGAGGCGAAAAAGGTGAAGCTGGGCACAAACACGGCGTCGCCGGGCTTCACATCCCAAGCTTTCAAAGCCAACAAAAGGGCATCGGTGCCGCTGTTGCAGGCGATGCAATGCTTCACGCCCACATACTCAGCAAACGCGTTTTCCATTTCCTTGATCTTCGGACCCATCACATAGGCGCTCGATGCCACCACGTCGAGGATGGCTTGATCCATTTCGTCCTTCAGGACGCTATATTGTTTCTTTAAATCTCGAAATTGCATAGTTGGAAGTTGTTCAGTTAGAAGTTGTTCAGTTTTCATTTTTCAGTTTTCAGTTTTCCGTTTTCCTCTTTGTATTTCCGGCCACAGTCACATTGGAGCGAGGGACCTAAACGTTTGCCGCATTCGCATACCCAGCCGATGCGTCGGGCTGGAACACCGGCCATCAAGGCATAGTCGGGCACGTCCTTGGTCACCACGGCACCCGCGGCAATCAAGGCACTCTTCCCTACCGTATGGCCGCAGACCACCGTAGAGTTGGCGCCCAAAGAGGCACCTTCGCGAATCAAAGTCTTCGCATAAACGCCATGCACGGGGAAATGGGCGCGAGGCGTGGTGACATTGGTAAACACGCAACTCGGTCCGCAAAACACATTGTCCTCGATCTCCACCCCTTCGTAGATGGAGACGTTGTTTTGGACGCGGACCCCGTTGCCAATTTTCACATTGTTGCCCACGTTGACGTTCTGTCCCAACGAACAGCGTTCGCCAATCACGGCACCCGACTGCACATGGCAGAAATGCCATATCTTGGTGCCCTTGCCTATCGTGACATGATCGTCGATATAACTACTTTCGTGTACAAAAAACTCATCCATAAACTCTCAACTTTAAAACTACTCTCAACACTAAACTCTCCACTCTCAACTAAAATTCGCTAGAATATCCGCAATATGGATCACCTGAATCGGCAAGCCATTCGCGTCGATATAGCTCTTCTGGTGCATGAGGCACGACATGTCGTTAGAGACGATGTATTCCGCCCCGGTGTTCATGGCATTACGCACCTTATGGCTGGCCATAGCCACCGACACTTCCTCATGGTTCATCGCCATGGTGAACTCACCGCCACAGCAAACATCGCGCTGCTTCATCTCCACCAGTTCCAAGCCTCTCACCTTCGAGAGCAACTGGCGCGCCTCTTTGCCGATACCCAAGCCACGCAAGGCACTGCAACTGTCGTGGAAGGTCACCTTGTGGGGGAACTCGGCACCAAAATCGTCATAATGCAACACATTGACCAAGAAATCGGTCAACTCATATACATTCCGCTCCAACTTTTTGACATTCAAATGGTTGGCGGTATTAAAAAACAACTCGGGATAACGCTTCTTGATAAAAGAGATGCAGGCAGCTGAGGGCGATACCACAGGGCGATCGTCACAAAACTCCGACAGGAACTTGTCGCCCAAGGCCTTGGCCTCCTCCACAAAACCGGCATGGTAGACAAACCGGCCGCAACAGGTTTGGTCGGGATTGTAATTCACCTCCACTCCAGCCTTCTCCAGCACCTTTACCGTGTTCATCGCCGTTTCGGGAAAGAACTGGTCGATGGAACAAGGGATAAAAAGATCAATATTCATAAAATTTTTAAACAAATAGACTGCAAAAATAGTCTATTTTCCCGACATACATCACAAATTTAAATAATTAATTAAAAATAAGTCTGCAACTCGCTCCAAAATGTTGGATATGACTTAGATACAACTTCGGGATGATGGAACGACACCGAACCAAGCCTTAAAAACAGTCCGGCGAGCGCCATCGCCACACGATGGTCACCAAAAGGATCGAAAACGATGTTTTCGGAAGCTATTTTATGATGCAACAACGATGATGTATTTAAAATGATTTCATTATGGTTAATTGAATAATCAAAATGATAGCATTTCAATAATTCAGTAACCAATGCTGTTACTCGATCGGATTCCTTGAGCGACAAAGTTTGGATGCCTCGAAAAACGGTGGGGCGATGCAAGGCGACACAGGTGACGAACACCGCCGGGAAAAGGTCGGGCGTCATGGTAAAATCGAAGACCAGCGGCTCCTGAGAGAGGCTGTCGTCCGACTTGGTAAGCCGCACGCCCTGAGGCTCAAAAGACGACTGCACCCCGAACGCCTTGAACCACTCGGCCACCACGGCATCCCCTTGCAGGGAATCAAGTGTCAAGCCCTCTAAGAGCAAGTCGCAATCATCGCTCAGCGCCGCCATCTCATACCAATATGAGGCTGCACTCCAATCGGGTGAAACCACGAACGGTTTGGATTGATAAGCTCCCGGCTGTACCTCGATACTATCTACACGACGCTCCACCTTGGCACCGAAGTGTCGCATGATGGCGATCGTCATGTCAACGTAAGGCATGGAGACCGCCTCCGCCTTGAGTTGCAGCTGCAAGCCACGTTCCCAAGTCGGGGCCGCCATCAGCAGCGACGAAACAAATTGGCTGCTTTGCGAAGCATCAATCAACACGCTCCCACCCTGGAGCTTTTTCCCATTTATTTTTACTGGAAGGCAACCTTCCGCTTCCAAATACGCAATATCCGCACCCAGTTGCCGCAAGGCCTCCACCAAGGGAGCCATGGGGCGTTGGCGCAGCCTTGGGCTTCCTGTCAATATCCAAGTTCCCGGCTTACCAGCCAGATAAGACATCAAGAAACGCGACGCCGTGCCGACATCCTCGCAATCGATAATGACTTCCTCAGTGGATTGCCACGCTCCACTACGTTCCGCTCGCAATGACGTTTGCTTCAACAGTACCGTATCATGTGCTTCAGATAGTTTTCCGTTTTCCGTTCTCCGTTTTCCGTTCTCCATTTCGAATGAAAACCCTCCATACGCGGCCACCATGAGGACACGGTTGCTCTCACTCTTGCTTCCTGGAAGCGAAACGGATCCTTTCAGCTGCCTATCCATCAGTCATTCATGTATCTCATCAGTTCGAGGAGCGACTGGCGCACCAGCGCACCGGGGACGATCTGGTCGCAAACCGGCTTCTCGACGTCCTTCAGCAGGACAAAGCCATGCTCGCCACAGACATTCTTCTTGTCATGATCCAGATAGGCGACAATGGCATCGACATCGGCCGGCGTCAAGCACCATTCGGCCTCCGACAGCAGCATGCGCATCTTGGGAAGATAATCCACCAAGACCTCCTCGTCCAAATCGCACTGGTTGACCGAAAGCCACAGGGCGCATCCCATGCCGAAAGCCACCGCCTCGCCATGGGTAAGCGGACATTCCGTTGTATGCGAGAAACTCTCGATAGCATGGCCCAAAGTATGTCCAAAGTTCAACACCTTCCGGCTGTCCTCCTCCTTGAAGTCCTCCTCCACAATCTCCCTCTTGATCTTCCCCGCCCTGAGGATGTATTGCTCATAGTTGCGGTCGTTCACCTCGAGCATGTCTTCGTCGGCGATAAAGCCGTATTTGATCATCTCGGCCAATCCTGAAAGGATTTCCCGCTCGGGCAAAGTACTGAGATAAATCGGGCTGACCATCACCTCCAAAGGCTCGGCAAAGACCCCTATCTGGTTCTTGCAACCGCAGAAGTCCACGCCGGTCTTACCTCCGATGGCGGCATCCACCATGGCCAGCAAGGTGGTCGGGACGTTGACGAAACGGATGCCCCGCTGGTAGCATGAGGCGGCAAAACCGCCCAAGTCGGTGATCATGCCACCGCCCAGGTTCACCAGCACGGCATGACGGTCGGCCTTGTTCTTCAGAAGGGCGCGCCATACGCGCTGCACCGTCGCCATGGACTTGTATTTCTCACCGGCCTTTACGATGATTTCCACCGCCTGCTCGCAACCCAGCCAATGCTTGAGTTCGGGCAACCAAAACATGGCCACGTTCTCGTCAGTCAAGACGAAAACCTTGGAGGCCTCGGCCAACGTATTTTGTAGTTCCTCAAGCCTCATCGTCCGTAACAATTATGATTCGTTCATCGTCGGTTTCACCCAAGGCGATGTCCACGCGGACATAGCGCTCGGGAAGCAACGGCTCAATCAGCTCGGGCCACTCAATCAAGCAAAGGTTGCCGCTGTAGAAATAGTTCTCGTAGCCGATGTCGTAAGCCTCTTCCAGCTTCTTGATCCTATAAAAGTCGAAATGATAGACCGATTCCCCTTCGTCGGTGACATATTCGTTGACGATGGCGAAGGTGGGGCTGTTTACCTCGTCGGTGACACCCATGCGATGGCACAGGTTTTTGATAAGGGTGGTCTTACCCGCGCCCATCGGCCCATAGAAGGCCACGACGTCCCCTCGGTCACGGATGGAGATCAGATAGTCGGAGACCTCGGACAAGCCTTCGACACTGGTGATATGGAATGCTTGTTTCATCGCTTTGAGGATAGTGCTATGACCGGAATCAACATCTCGCTCATGGAGATGCCTCCATGCTGGAAGGTGTTGCGATAATAGCTCACGTAATAGTTATAGTTGTTGGGATAGGCAAAGAAGTCGCCCGACCCGGCAAAAACGTAGGAAGTGCTGAGGTTGATGCGGGGCAGGAAGATCTTCTCGGGATCCTTCACCTCGAAGACCTCCTTGGGGTTGTACTTGAGGTTTCTGCCGTACTTGTAGCGCAGGTTGGTGTTAACTTCACGGTCGCCCAAAATCTTGACCGGGTTCTTGACGTAGGTGGAGCCGTGGTCGGTGGTGACGATCATGTCGCAATGCTTCTCGGCAATGAAACGCATCATGTCGAGCAAGCTCGAATGCTCGAACCACGAATACATCAACGAGCGATAGGCCTCTTCGTCGTCGGCCAGTTCACGGATAATCTCCATTTCGGTGCGGGCATGCGAGAGCATGTCAACGAAGTTATACACGATGATGTTGATCTTGTTCTGCATGAGGTTCGACATCTGCTCATACAGCTTCTTGCCTGCCTGTAGGTTGAGCACCTTATTATAAGAGTATTTGATGTTCTTCCCGAAGCGTTTCAGCTGTTCACCGAAAAGCTCGCTCTCGAACTGGTTCTTGGTGCGTTCCTCCTCCTCATCGACCCACCATTTGGGATAGCGGCGGCGGATCTCCAACGGCATCAGTCCTGCAAACAGGGAGTTGCGGGCATATTGCGTAGAGGTGGGGAGGATGCTATAATAGACATCGTCGGAAACCACCCTGAAGTAAGTCTCCAGAACAGGCTGGATGGCCTTCCACTGGTCGTAACGCAGGTTGTCGATCACAATGAGGAACAGCGGCTTGTCGTCGTTGGTAAGCCTTGGCAGCACCTTGTCGCGCACCAGGGTGTGCGACATCACCGGCTTGTCCTTGCGTCCTTGGATCCAGTCGATATAGTTGCGTTCCACGAAACGGGTGAAGATGGCGTCGGCCTCCTGTTTTTGGTCCGCCAAAATCTGCTTGATGCCTTCGTCGGAAGTCTTTTCGAGCTCCAGCTCCCAGCGCACCAGCTTCTTGTAGAGGTCGGCCCACTCGTCGTAACTTAAGTTGTTGTTCAGGTCCATGGAGATTTGGCGGAACTCCTGCTGGTAGTTCATCGTGGACTTCTCGCCACGGAGCTTCTTGTTCTCGAGATTGCGTTTCAGCGAAAGCAGGATTTGGTTCGGGTTGACCGGCTTGATCAGGTAGTCGGCGATGTCGGATCCGATGGCGTCTTCCATGATGCGTTCCTCCTCGCTCTTGGTAATCATCACCACGGGGAGGTTGGGGTATTCGCGCTTGATGACCTCCAACGCCTCGATGCCGCTGACACCGGGCATCTGCTCGTCGAGGAACACAATGTCGAAATGATGCTCCCTAACCAGATCGATGGCATCGGAACCGCTGTTGGCGGTCACCACCGTGTAGCCTTTCTGCTCAAGGAACATGATATGGGGCTTCAACAGATCAATTTCATCATCGGCCCAAAGAATGGTTGTTTTGTCCATATTTCAAGATTTCTATTTTCCAATTACAGAATCTTAACGCAATATTACTAATTTTGTTGCGAAATAAAGCTTTCATTTTTCAATTTTCAACTTTCAACTTAAAAAAGTGGAAACTAACAAGAAGAAAATCGTCAACGATCCCATCTACGGATTTGTCAGCATCCCCGACGAGTTGCATTTCGACATCATCGAGCATCCCTATTTCCAGCGGCTCCGTCGCATCAAGCAGGTCAGCCTGACCAACTTGGTCTATCCCAGTGCCCTTCACACCCGATTCGCACACAGCCTGGGTGCCATGCACCTGATGCGGCGCGCCATCCACCTGCTGCAGGCCAAAGGCTACGACATCAGCAACGAGGAACGGGAAGCCGCTTCGTTGGCCATCTTGCTGCACGACAGCGGCCATGGCCCCTTCTCCCACACCTTGGAAAACACCATCGTCAAGGGCATCTCGCATGAGGACCTCTCCGTGATGATCATGAAGAAGTTCAACGAGATCCATGGCGGGCGGCTCGACATGGCCATCAAAATCTTCACGGGCGAGTATGAGAAGGGATTCCTCAACAAGCTCATCTCAAGCCAGCTGGACGTGGATCGCATCGACTACCTGAAACGCGATAGCTTCTTTACCGGCGTGGCCGAGGGCAACGTAAACGCCGAGCGTCTGCTCGACATGATGGAGGTGGTTGACAACGAGCTGGCCATCGAGGCCAAGGGCATCTATTCGGTAGAGAGTTTTCTGGTGGCGCGACGCATCATGTATTGGCAGGTTTACATGCACAAGACCGTGTTGAGTGCCGAGTACATGCTTCGGGAAATCCTAAAGCGCGCCCGTCTCATCAGCCAAGTGCGTCCCCTCCCCGCCTCGCCTGCCCTGTCGTTCTTCCTGAAGCACAAGGACACCTTCGATGGCACGGAGAACATGGACCTGTTGCTGGAACAGTTTGGCAAGCTCGACGACTACGACGTGATGACGGCAGTGAAGATCTGGTGCGACGATCCCGACTTCGTGTTGAGTTCGCTATGCCAGCGCTTGGTAAACCGCCATCTCTTCAAGATCGAAATCGCCCAGGAGCCTTTCGATCCAGGTTATGTGGACGACATCCTGCACCGTATCGCCGCGTTGTATGGCATCAGCCTCTACGACGCCAGCTTCATGCTGTTGCAGGGCATCTCATCCAACCACGCCTACCATCCGAAGAAGCCCGCCATCAATATCCTGTACAAAGACGGCAGCATCAAGGACATCAGCGAGGCCTCCGACCAGCTGAACATCTCGGTGCTGAAACAGCCCGTGGTGAAGCATTTCATCTGCTATCCCAAGGAACTCGACCTGAACGGGAAATAAAATTTTCACTTCAGGGTGTAACATTTCGAAAAACCCAATACCTTAGGTTGCATTCTCCCTCAAAAAAGAGACTGGATGGTGCATCGCTGCGGCATCCAGTCGGTCGAGATACAAATGAACATTAGTAATGCAACTAACGCTGTTGAAAAACCCATTTGCAAAATAATACAATTTTTCTCGAACCGCAACAAAATTACTGTTGATTGTTTGGAATCGTTTTTGTTGACTTTTTGGAATCATTTTTTATCATTCTCTCGGAGATGTCCTCAAAAAAGTCGTGGTCCAACACTTGACTGATCCGCACCAGCAGCTTGATGTCGATGTTGTCGCGCTCGAAGATCTTGTAGATGCCGCTGCGCTCATGGCATATCGTACGAGACAGCCAGACGACCGATCTGCCTTGGCTTCGGAGTTCATGTTTAATCATGTTTCCGATATGAATCGTTCTTCTTTCCATTTTTGCTCATCCTTTAGAATGACACAAAAATAGCAAATAATTCAATAATACAAATTAATTATTGAAAATAATTGTAAATACGATAATCATTCAGTAATAACAAAGCTTAGACCGTCATACGCAAGCATCATATTATCAGGCAGTTCCGCATTCACGTCCGCTGCCTTGCCCAAACTGTGGCTGCAATGGGTGAACCAGGCCTTTTTTACCCCCAACTGGGTGGCAATCTGAACAGCCTGTTCAAGGTTGATGTGGGAATAATGCCTGTTGCGTGCCAAGGCCTCGATAATGAGGTATTCCACGCCTTGGAGCCGGTTCAAAGCCTTCTTCGAGATCTCATGGAAGTCGGTGACGTAGGCGAACTTGCCGATACGGAAGGCATAGCAGGTGAGCGTGTAGTGCTTCAGCTTGATGGGCTCCACATACAGGTCGCCGAACACGAAAGGCGTCTCGTCGATGAGATGCACCTCATAAACCGGGGCGCCTGGGTAGAGATGCTCCTTGAAGGCATAGGAAAACTCCCGCTTGATCTCAGGCAACGCCGTCTTATCGACATAAAGGGGCATGGGCTTGTTGCCCTGCTTGAAAATGAACGGACGGACATCGTCCAAGCCGCCGATATGGTCCTTGTGCTCATGGGTGATGAATACCGCATCCAAATGGTCGATGCCTTCGCGCAACATCTGCTGCCGGAAGTCGGGACCCGCATCGATGGCCACAGTGACCTGCTCCGTGCGGATCAATACCGAGGTGCGTGTACGCTTGTCGCGAGGATCTTTCGACTGACAGACAGGGCATTGGCAGCCTATGACAGGCACCCCCTGCGACGTTCCGCTTCCCAATACCGTAATCAGCATAGCTAAATTTTTGCGCAAAAATAATATTAAATAGTGGGAAATCGTTATTTTTGCAAAATTAATTATGTGCGTAAGCACATCAACATCGCATCATGTTCGACAAACTAAGATATAGAATTCTCAACCGCTCCATCAACCAGTTCATCGCCGAGAAGAATGGTTGCAGGATGCCCGATTTCGGCAAGCTTTCGTCCGTGATCATCATCCTCGAGGACTTGGACAAGCAAACTGTCCGCACCATCGAAGACTGTGTCAAGAACGCCTTCGGCATCTCCAGGATCAGGTTCATCATCATCAGTGAAAAGGCCTCCGAGGACATCCTGCTCAGCGACCAATACTGCGAGGTGACCACCAAGGATTTCGGATACATGAAAGTGCTGAAGGCCGAGAAGCAGGAGGAAATCCGCAAGCTGCCCATGACCCACCTGCTCATCAACATGGCCAAGACCCATGTCGCCATCAGCGACTTCCTGGCCACCCTACCCCACGCCAGCTTCCGCGTCAGCTTTACCAAAAGCGACTACTCGGGCATTTACGACTTGATCATCGACAACGGGAAAAACTCATCGCCCAACTCCGACATCAAGGTGCTGCACGACTACCTGGTGGCACTGACGGGAAGGTGAGAGGTGAAAGGTGAAAGGTGAGAATTAAAAACTGAAAACTGAAAACTATGTTTAAAGGAACAGGAATCGCACTGATTACGCCATTCAACGAGGATAAATCCGTTGACTTCGTGGCGTTGGAACGCATCGTCAACCACGTCATCGAAGGAGGTGCCGACTTTCTGGTGGCGCTTGGCACCACTTCGGAAGCGCCGACCCTTACCACGGAAGAGAAAAAACAGGTGGTCAACACCATCCTGAAAACCAACGCCAAGCGGCTTCCCGTGTTGCTCGGCATGGGCGGCAACAACACCCAAGCGGTCATCGACCAAATCCACGCCCAAGACTTCACAGGCATCGACGGTATCCTAAGCGTCGTGCCTTTCTATAACAAACCCAACCAGCGTGGCATGAAGGCCCATTTCGAAGCCATCGCCGACGCCAGCCCCGTGCCCGTGGTGCTCTACAACGTGCCGGGCCGCGTGGGCGTCAACCTGCAAGCCGCCACCTGTGTAGAACTGGCCAAGCACCCGAACATCGTCGCCGTCAAGGAAGCCTCGGGCAACCTGATGCAGATCATGGAGATCCTCCGCGACAAACCCGCCAACTTCGATGTGATTTCCGGCGATGACGGCATCACCCAACCCATGATGGCCCTTGGCGCACAAGGCGTCATCTCCGTGGCCGCCAACGCCTACATCAAGCCGTTCGCACAGATGATGAAGGCCATGCGGGAAGGCTGCCACGACGAGGCCCTGAAGCTGCACTACCGCATGCTGCGCATGAACCAGCTCATCTTCGCCGACGGCAACCCAGCCGGCATCAAATGCCTCATGAGCATCATGGGACTCTGCAAGAACGTGCTGCGACTGCCCCTCGTTCCCGCTTCGGAAGCTGTACAAAAAGAAATCGAAAACGAATACAACAACAATTTGAAATAAGCTTTTAAGAATGAAAACAAGATTTTTACTGGTACTTTCCTTGATGATTTCCTTCGGAATCACTGCCCAGGAGACCAACCTTAAACAGCTCATGCAAGATCGCAATGAGTACTATTTTAGTTTCAATTTGAACGGAAACGACGACCTCGCCACCATCGCCCACACCATTTCGGTGGACCGGGTTGACGGCAACACGGTTATCGCATACGCCAATAACAAAGAATTCAACAACTTCCAAAAACTTGGATACCAAGTCACCTTACTGACTCCGCCTTCCATGATTGAAAAAGCGGCCATGTGGGACGGCAACAACCGCGAGGAGTATGACTGGGATGCCTACCCGACCTATGAAGCCTACGAGAGCATGATGTTCCAGTTTGCCACCGACCATCCCGACAAGTGTGAGATCATCACCCTCGGCACCTTGCCCAGTAACCGCAAGATCATGATCGCCCACATCAACAACGGCACTGGCACCGGCAAACCGAAGTTCCTCTACACCTCCACCATCCACGGCGACGAGACCACTGGCTGGATGCTGATGCTCCGCTTCATCGACTATCTCCTTGAGAACCCCACCCTTCCGGAGTGCGCCAACATTCTCAATAACGTCGATCTGTACATCGGCCCCAACGCCAACCCCGACGGCACCTATCATGGCGGCAACAGCAATGTGAACGGCGCCACCCGTTACAACGCCAATGGCGTGGACATGAACCGCAACTATGCCGACCCCCATGGCGGACCGCACCCCGACGGAGAGGAATACCAGCTTGAGACCCAGTGGTTCATGGATTTTGCACAAAACAACAATTTTGTGATGGGCGCCAACTATCACGGCGGTGCCGAAGTGATGAACTATCCTTGGGACAACACCCATACGCTGCATGCCGACGACGCTTGGTATCAACTCATCAGCCATGAATATGCCGACTTGACCCATCAGGTGAGTTCAAGCTATATGACAGATTACAACAACGGCATCACTAACGGTGCTGCCTGGTACATGATTGGCGGCGGCCGTCAGGACTACATGAACGGCTATGCACAATGCCGCGAGCTCACCATCGAGTGCTCAGAGACAAAATGCCCGAGCGGCAGCCAGATGCCCAACTTCTGGAACATCAACAGGAATTCCATCTTCGCCTTTGTGAACCAATGCCTCAACGGCATCCATGGCACTGTGACCGATGCCACATCAGGACTCCCCATTGAAGCCACCATTACCTTGACAGGTCATGACGACCAGTATTCAAAGGTTTCAACACAATTGCCAGGCGGCGACTACCACCGTCCCGTAAAGGCCGGCACCTACAATGTGCGTTTCACTGCCAACGGCTATGAATCCTACGAGACCTCCGTCACCATAGCCGACAACGAATCCGTGACGCTCAACGCCCAACTGACTGCCATTGATGGCATTTCTGCCGACTTCACAGCCGATTACACCACCGTTGCCATAAACAGCTCCGTGCATTTCACCGATGATTCATGGGGCGCCCAAATCAACAGCTGGCAGTGGGAGTTTGAAGGCGGAACGCCCGCTACATCGACCGATCGGAATCCCGTAGTCACCTACTATCAAGAAGGCAACTTCGGCGTGCGTCTCACCGTGACGAACGCCAACGGCGAAAGCGACACCAAATACTCGCCCAACTACATCTCGGTTGTGGAGGCCTACAACATGCAAAACGCCACCATCACCACATGCAGCGCGGCATTCTATGACGATGGCGGCGCTGATAGCAACTATGGCAACAACCGCGATTACACCCTGACCTTCATGCCCGCCACGGAAGGCGCCCAGATCGAAGTGGAGTTTATCAGCTTTGAAACGGAAAGCAGCTATGACTTCCTCTATATCTATGACGGCACCTCGACCTCTGCAACGCAGATCGGACAATATCACGGCCTCAACGGTCCCGGAACGGTGACCGCCACCAACGAGGCAGGTGCCCTGACATTCCGCTTTACTTCCGACGCTTCGGTGAACAGAACGGGATGGCAAGCCACCGTGCGATGCCTCGGCATTGTGTATGACCCGCTTGAGGTAGTGGCCACAGCCGATCCTGAAATAATCAACGAAGGCGAAGAGAGCCAACTCAATGCCGTCGTAACAGGAGGTGACGGCAATTATTACTACCACTGGGAGCCTGCCACCACCCTCAACAACTCCCATATAGCCAATCCCGTTGCCAAGCCCGAGTTGCCAACGGAATACATCGTTACCGTCACCGACGGTGAAGGCAATGTAGCAACCGCCTCTGTATTTGTTGACATCCGCAACCTCGGCGTCGGCGAAAACAGCCTGGATGGCGTGAGCGTATATCCCAATCCTTCCGACGGGCACCTCCATATCGAAGGCCTCCATGGCATCACCAACTACCGCATCATGAACAGTCTCGGCCAGATCATGCTGGAAGGCCAATGCCAAGACCAACTCGACCTAGAGACGAGTCTGCCCCAAGGTGTTTATCTGTTGAGACTGGATAACGGTGCCTCCACTTCCACCCTGAAAATCGCCATCAAATAACAATTCGACGCCCAAACCAACAACAATTCAACAAAATTCGCTATTTTTGCCGCATGAATTATCGTAGGCTTATTATAGGACTGCTCTTCTGTTTGACGGTTTGTTGCACTGCATGCAGCGAGTTCAACCGTATCCTGAAAAGTACCGACAACGACATGAAGTACGAGGTGGCGATGGACTATTACGACCGCAAGGACTACAACAAGGCGTTACAGCTCTTCGACCTGCTTCAGAACTCGTTCCGCAGCACCCCGAAAGGCGAGATGATCACCTATCGCACGGCCATGTGCTACTACCTGACCCACGACTATGAGATTGCCGCCTACTACTTCAACAAGTTCGTGACCGCCTATCCTTTCTCAAAAGACGCGGAGGATGCCGCTTTCATGAACGCCTATTGCAGCTACATGACCTCTCCTATCTCCACCCTGGACCAGAAAAACACCCTGTCGGCCATCTCCCAATTCGAGTCGTACATTGAGAAGTACCCACAAAGCGACAGCATAGCACGCGCCAAGGAACTTCTTGCCGATCTCAACAACAAGCTTGAGGAGAAGGACTACAACATCTGCCTGCTTTATTACAAGATGGAGAACTACAATGCAGCCATCACCTGCTTCGAGAACCTGCTGAAGAACTATCCGAACACCAGCCATCGCGAGGAGATCCTCAGCGACATGGCCAAGACCTATTACGAATATGCCGAGAACAGCGTACCCGAGAAGCAGAAGGAGCGTTACGAATCGTGCATCGAGCGCTACAACACGCTCAGCTATCTTTTCCCCGACAGTCCCTACCTGAAAGAGGTGGAACCTGTCGTCAACAAAGCCAGAAAAAAATTAGAAAACATATATTAAACATCATGGATTTCAAGAAAATCAGAACCGAAACGACGGTAGTAACCCGTCAGAAAGACCAATTTTACAAAGGCACAGGCAACATCTATGAGACCGTGGCCATCCTGACCAAGCGTGCCAACCAGATCGCCTCTGAGATGAAAGAAGAGCTCAACAAGAAGATTGAGGAGTTTGCCACCAACAACGACAGCTTGGAAGAAGTCTTCGAAAACCGCGAACAGATTGAAATCGCGAAATTCTACGAACGCTTGCCCAAACCCACGTTGATTGCCATTCACGAGTTCCTTAACGACGAGATCTATTTCCGCAACCCCAGAAAGGACACCCAGGACGAGTTCTAAACCATGAAAAGATCCCTTGTTTCCGTCATCATAGCCGTTTGCGTGCTCTTCACGAACCTCTTGGCCGCCCAAGAGCTGAAATGCGACATTCGCGTCAGCTCCAACCAAGTTGCGGGCACCGACAAGACCGTCTTCGAAAGCCTGCAGACAGCCATCTACGAGTTCATCAACAACACGAAGTGGACCAACATCAACTTCAAGACCACCGAGAAGATCGAGTGCTCCATCGCCATCACCATCAAGGAACGCACGGGCTCCGATTCCTTCTCGGGCGAAATCAACATGGCGCTCCGCCGTCCCTGCTACAAGGCCAGCTACACTTCTCCTATCATCAATTATGTGGACCAGCGATTCTCCTTCAACTACATGGACGGACAGCCTTTGGATTTCAGCATGAACACGCACATCTCGGACCTGACTTCCACCCTTGCGTTCTATGTTTACACCTTCCTCGGGCTTGACTTCGACTCCTTCTCACAAGACGGAGGCAAATCGTTCTTTGAGGCGGCCCAGCAGATTGTCAACAATGCGCAAAGCTCCTCACAAGTGGGATGGAAGGCCATGGACGGCAACAAGAACCGCTATTGGATGGCGGAAAACATGACCAACAGCAGCTACGAGCCGCTTCACCAGTTCATGTATGAATACCACCGCCTGGGTCTCGACGTGATGTCGGAAAAACCCGACGAGGGACGCGCTTCCATCCTGAAATCGCTGGAATACCTCCAAAGCGTTTACAGCACCTACCCCACCTGTTTCTGGCTTCAGCTCATCATTGAAGCCAAGCGCGACGAGATCATCAACGTCTTCAGCGAAGGGTCGCAACAGGAAAAGACCAAGGCGGCCAACATCATGAAGCAGATCGACCCGTCGAAGTCGTCGCAATACGACGCCATCCTGCAAGGCGGCTCCAAGAAAGGCTAATCCCTTCCAGCCATGCTGCAGCACCTCCATATCCAAAACTACGCCCTCATCGAAGACCTGTCCATCGATTTCACCGATGGATTCAGCGTCATTACCGGTGAAACTGGCGCGGGAAAGTCCATCCTCCTGGGCGCCCTTGGCTTCGTGCTGGGCGACCGCGCCGATACGGGAGTGCTGTTCGACAAGGACCAGAAATGCATCGTGGAAGCAGTGTTTTCCTTTGGCAACGACCAGCTGAAAACCGCCTTCGAAGCGAACGACCTGGACTTCGACCCCACGGAATGCATCATCCGCAGGGAGCTGAACCCGCAAAAGAAATCGCGTGCCTTCATCAACGACACGCCGGTATCGTTGCAAACCTTGAAGGAAATCGGCAACCAGCTGGTTGACATCCACTCGCAACACGACTCCTTGCTGCTGACCGATACCGATTTCCAGCTCCACCTCCTGGATGAGATTGCCCAAAACAACGCATTGCTTGCCGAATACAAAACGGCATTTACCCAATATAATGCACTCGGCCGACAGCTGAAGGAACTCCAAGCCATGGCGGAGAAGAACCTCAGCGAGAACGACTACCTCAAATTCCAACTTGACGAGCTTAGAAAAGCCCAGCTCAAGGAAGGCGAATATGCCGAGATCGAGCAAAGCTTGAATGTGATGGAAAATGCCGAGGAGATCAAGTCGCTACTGTTCAGTGCCAACGGTCTGCTGGAAAGCTCCGAGACGGCCATCCTGCCTCAGCTCAACGAACTGTCGTCGCTGCTCCATCGACTCGAACAACTTGTTCCCAATTTGGAGGAGTTGAAGCAACGCATCGAAAGCGCCCAGGTGGAGTTGAAAGACATCGCCTACGACCTGGATCGGCTCGGCAATGACGCCCAGTTCGACGAAGGGCAGCTACAGGAATTGCAAGAGCGCTACGACCTGCTCAACCGGCTGATGATGAAGCATCACGCCAAGGAATTCGACGCATTGATCCAGCTTCGTGACGAGCTTGAAGCCAAGGTGAACGCCTTTGAGAACATCGACCAGGAGATTGAAAAAGCCGAGAAAGCCTTGAACGACCAGACCAAGTTGCTGCAACAGCTGGCTTCGAAGCTTCATGCCCAACGCGAAAAAGCCTCCAAGACCTTCAGCAAGCAGGTGACCGACCTCGCCAAGCAGCTGGCCATGCCGCATGCCGTGTTCCAAGTTGTCTTGGAGCCCTTGAAAGCGTTTGGCTCCAACGGTCTGGACCAAGTGCGTTTCCTGTTCTCCGCCAACAAAGGTATCGAAGTGGCCGACCTTAGCAAGGTGGCTTCGGGCGGCGAACTCTCCCGATTGATGCTCTCCGTCAAGAGCGTGGTGTCGCAGCACAACTACATCCCCACCCTCATCTTCGATGAGATCGACGCCGGCGTTTCGGGCGAGGTGGCCGCCAAGATCGGCAGCATCTTGCAGCAGATGGGCACTGCCTTGCAGCTTATCGCCATCACCCACCTGCCCCAGGTGGCCAGCAAGGCGACGCATCATTTCTTCATCTACAAGGACAACGAAGGCGTCCGCACGCAGTCGCACATCCGCCTCTTGAAGTCGGAGGAACGCGTTACCGAGATTGCCAAGATGCTCAGCAACGACAAGGTCACACCAGAGGCGGTCAAAGCAGCTGAGGTGTTATTGGATCCGCATCCCCTTCGGGGATGCTAGCTCTATAGAAAAATCCGTTTTCTATAGAGCTGTCATCCGCCAAAGGCGGATGATTTTCAATTTGTTTTCACGGACAACCGCCTCTCAATTCTCAAATACGTATCTCAGGATATTCGCTCCCATCCGTAAAGCCTTTTCTCTGGTTTCTTGCGAATCGTGGTGCACCCGTTGGTCCTCCCAGCCGTCGCCGAGGTCGCACTCGTAGGTAAAGATGCACACGATGCGTCCTTCATAAATCAAGGCAAATAGCTGGGGTGGCTTGTTGTCATGCTCATGGATCTTGGGGAGGCCGTTGGGAAAAGGATAAGGCTTCTTGAAAATGTCATGCGAATAAGGCAGCTCCACAAAATCCAGTTCGGGAAACACCTTTTTCATCTGGGGCTCGATGTATTGGCGGATGCCGTAGTTGTCGTCGATATGCAGAAAACCGCCTGCTAACATGTAATTACGGAGGTTTTGCGCCTCCACGGCGTCGAACACCACATTGCCGTGACCCGTCATATAAACGTATGGATAATTGAAAATGTCAGGACTGGAAGGTTCCACCGTAGGCACATCAGGGTTGATATCCGTACCAATCTCCTGATTGCAAAAACGCACCAGATTGGGCAAGGAAGTCGGGTTACCATACCAGTCGCCACCGCCTCGGTATTTCAGCAAGGCGATGTTGAGTTGCTGGGCCTGGGCAAAGCAACTTGCGAGCAACAGCACTATAACCAATAGCTTTTTCATTGCATCTGATTGATGAGTTGGATGGTGTGGCAGGCCACCAGTGCCGCCGTTTCCGTTCTCAGTCGGGCATCACCAAGGCTGCAAGGCACAAAGCCGTTCTCTTTGGCCAGGGTCACTTCCTCGGGACTGAAGTCCCCTTCCGGACCAATCAGCACCAAGGCGTTTTCACCTTTATGATATAGATTGCAGAGACAATCCTTCACATCATCGTCGATCCAAGCGATGAACTTCTGGCCTTCGAAAGGTTGTTTCACCAGTTTCTCAAACGGCACCAGATCGTCAACCTGCGGCAATCTTGATTTGATGCTTTGTTTCATGGCAGCCACCATCACCTTTTGGAAGCGCTCCACATTGGCGGCGCGGCGTTCCGAATGATAAGAAGTGAACAGCCTCACGCGGTCGATGCCGATTTCCGTGGCCTTCTCGAGGAACCACTCCGTGCGTTCGTTGAGTTTGGTCGGGGCGATGGCGATCTCTAACTTGAAGCCCCAGTGGTCATAGCCCTGGTGTTTGTTCGTCAAGTTGACGGTCGCCCGTTTCGGCAGGGCTCCCACCAACTCCGCGTCATATAGGAAGCCTTCCCCATCGGTCACGCAAAAGGTCTCCCCTTCGGTCATCCGCAGCACTTTCACGCAGTGTTTGGATTCCTCTTCGGGAAGGGTGTTGAGGCCTTCGGAGGCGGCTTTGAGATAAAAGACGTTCATAACGGGTCAAGTTAGATTGCTTCGCTACGCTCGCAATGACGAAAACTACATTCTCTCCGGCATGCCGATACCGAGGAGTTCAGAGGCGTTCCTCAGCAAAGCGGCCACCATGGCGCAGATCTGCAGACGGAACATGCGGCGGTTGGCATCTTCCTCGCGGAGGATGCTGCACTCCTGGTAGAACTGGTTGAACTCCTTGGCGAGGTCGAAGATGAAGTTGGCAATCATCGCGGGGCTACGGCCCTCGGCGGCTTGGTTGAGCACCATCGGCCAGCCGTACATCATCACGATAATCTCCTTTTCCTTGGGTTGGAGGTCAGTAACCCTCACCTCGTTTTCGAGCTGGATGCCCTGTTCGGAAGCCTTGCGGAGTACCGAGCAGATACGGGCGTGGGTGTATTGCACGAAGGGACCGGTGTTGCCATTGAAGTCGATGGACTCGGCGGGATTGAAGAGCATGGTCTTCTTGGGATCCACCTTCAAGATAAAGTACTTCAAGGCACCCAAACCGATGGTGTGATATAATTTGTCGGCATCCTCGGGTGAGAGGTCCTTGGCCTTGCCAAGTTCCTCGGAGACGCCTTTAGCCGTGGCCACCATCTCATCCATCAAATCGTCGGCATCGACCACCGTGCCTTCACGGGATTTCATCTTGCCGTTGGGCAGCTCCACCATGCCATAGGAAAGGTGTTCGATGTCCTTGCCCCACTCGCGGCCCAAACGCACCAACACGCGCTTCAACACATCGAAGTGGTAGATTTGCTCATTGCCCACCACATAGATCAGCTTCTCGGGGTTGTATTCCTCTACACGCAACTGTGCAGTGCCGAGATCCTGGGTCATATATACCGAGGTGCCATCGCGACGGAGCAGCAGTTTTTCGTCCAAGCCCTCATCGCGGAGGTCACACCAAACGGAGTTGTCATCGCGGCGATAGAGCACACCCTTTTCGAGGCCTTCCTGTACCAGCGACTTGCCTAACAGATAAGTCTGCGACTCGTAATAGATCTTCTCGAAGCTCACCCCCAAACGCTTGTAGGTGACATCGAAGCCGTCGTACACCCATTGGTTCATCATCTCCCAAAGCTGGCGCACTTCAGGGTCGTTGGCCTCCCATTTGCGCAGCATCTCACGGGCTTCCTGCATCAAGATGGATTGGGCTTCAGCCTTGGCTTTGGCTTCCTCTTGGGCCTTTTCGTCCAGCGTTGCGTAGTCGGCAGGCAACAATGTCTTGAGCTCTTCCTTGAACTTCTTGTCGAAGAGCACGTAGAAGTCGCCAATCAGGTGGTCGCCCTTCTTCCCTGTTGATTCTGGCGTGCAGCCGTTGCCCCACTTCTTCCAGGCCAGCATGCTCTTGCAGATGTGGATGCCACGGTCGTTGACCAGATTGACACGCACCACATTCTTGCCATTGGCTTTCAGAATTTCGGACACGCTCCAGCCGAGCAGGTTGTTGCGGATATGGCCCAAGTGCAAAGGTTTGTTGGTATTCGGCGAGGAATACTCCACCACCACCGGTTTACCCGACACTTCTTTGCGGCCATAGTCCTCTTTCAAATGGTTCTCCCGGAAGAAATCCAGCCAGAAGGCATCGGAAATCAGGATATTGAGGAAGCCCTTCACCACATTGAACTTGGCAATCATGGTGGATTCCTTCATCATTTCGGCGCCCATCTCGTTGGCCAGTTGTTCAGGGTTGCGGCCTGCAAGTTTTCCAAAGGGGAAGACCACCACGGTGAGGTCGCCTTCGAATTCGGGCCTTGTTTTCTGGAAATTGACTTGCTGCGCGGGCGGCTCTTGTCCGTAAAGGGTCTTGAACGACTTGATAAATAGCTGTTTGAGGATTTCTTCGAGCATAGTTTCGCTATTTTGTATTCTTGGTGCAAAGATACGTTTAATTCTTTTTTTGTAAAGAGAAAATCATTACTTTTGCCATTGGAGACCTGCTGGAAAGACAAAGGGTTGATTTGCCAAAATAAATGTTGAACTATGAAAAGACTATCCTTAACTCTTGCTGTGATCCTTGTTTTGACAGCCTTTGCGCCCCTGTCTGCCCAAAACGAAGCCAACTCATCCCGTCTTAAGGTAGGTGTGGTGTTGGGCGGTGGAGGTGCCAAAGGCGCATCGCATATCGGTGTACTGAAATACATCGAAGAGATGGGGATCCCTGTCGATTTTGTGGCAGGCACCAGCATGGGCTCCATCATCGGCGGCTTCTATGCCATGGGCTATTCGCCTGAGGAACTTACCCAACTCATCGCAGGTATGGATTGGTCGCAGTATATTGGCAACAAAATCGAGAGGCCTTTGACATCGAAAGAAGTGCGTGAACGCAATAGCACCATGCAACTTCAGGTGCCGTTCAGTTCGGACAATTTCTTCGACAACGACCCGAGCTCCAGTTTCATCAGTCAGTTGCCAAGCTCATACGTCAACAACAGCGCGCTAATCAACCTATTCAACGATTTGTGCGTTGGTTACCAAGAGGAAATGGACTTCAACGACATGCCCATCCCCTTTGCCTGTGTGGCCACCGATATGATCACAGGCAAAGAGGTAGTGCTCCGCAGTGGCAGCGTACCCACCGCCATGCGAGCCAGCATGGCCATTCCCGGATTGTTCTCCCCGGTCGTCATCGGCGACAAAGTGCTGGTGGATGGCGGTTTGGTGAACAACTTCCCAGCCGATGTCCTACGTGAGATGGGGGCCGACATTATCATCGGGGTCGAGGTGACCTCCACCAAAGATGTCACCATCCATGATCTGAAGTCGCTACCTCAAGTGTTTGCAAGACTCGTGATCACGAGCACGAGCGCCAAAAGGGTGGACAACCGCTCCATGTGCGATGTACACATCATACCCGACATCAGCGGTTTCGGCATGCTCAGCTTCACCCCTGAAGCCATTGACACTTTGGTAGGCAGAGGCTACAAGCGGGCCAGCGAGTTCCACGACCAGCTATTAGCCATCAAAGAGGCAGTGGATGCCTCGGCAGGACAACCCGTCATGAAGATGCTCCACGCACCTCATGCCAAAAACCTATCAGTAGATTCGGTGACAATCCGCTCCATCAACTTCAATGACGTGAGTGAAAAGGAAAGCCGTTGGCTTCTTCGTAAAAGCGGGCTTCGCGAGGAAAACCGTTATCTGGAAAATGACATCGACAAAGCCATGAAAATCTATCGAGGCACAGGCTGTTTCGATGAGATCACCTACCTCGTCAAAGAGTCCGACTCCATCCACAAAAACGATCGGCTCTCCAATGCATACGATCTAAGTATCAACGTAAAGCATGCAAAACCTCACCTCTTTGGTCTGGGCGTTCGTTACGACACCGAAGAAGGCTCTGCCTTGTTGCTCAAAGTCGGCCTAAACGAAAAAAGGTTCAATGGATCAAAACTCAGCCTCAGCGCAAAACTGAGTTACAACCCGAAAGTGAATCTGACTTACACGTACTCTCGCGCCGGCTTGGCCAATTTTAACTTGGCCTACGATTACAGGAACGAGCATTTCAGGACTTCTGCTTTGGATGTCACAGACAATAATTTGGTCAACCTGCACTATCGCCAAAACAAGTTGAGCGCCTACATATCGCAGTTCCATTTACTTAACTTGAGCACCGTCGTGGGCGTTTCATACACAAGCACCACCTTCGACAACGCTTCTTTGGAAGGCAGTTTCTTGGATTCCATTTGGTTTATACCCAACAGATTCCTCACTCCTTTTGTTGACATCGAATACGATTGCTTGGATGACGACTATTTTGCCAAACGCGGACTTTATGCCGATTTGAACTCCCATTATTATTGGGACCCCATGGATGGCGGCAACAACAACTTCGATATCGGTTTTGCCCTTCAATACTACATGACACCCAAGAACGGACGACTGACCATCATTCCGCAGGTATATGGCCGGTATTTCCTGAACGAGACCTCTTTCTACAACCTAAGAAACAGGTGTGGAGGAGAGATCCAGGGACGCCATTTCGAGAATCAACTGCCTTTCATTGGCATTCCATACTTGGAAACATTTGGCACAGTGCCCTCCCTCCTCACCATTGCCCGTTGCGACTTACGCTACAACCTTTTCGGAAACCATTATTTGACAGCCATGTACAACGGCCTGCTTAGAATTGATTATGCCCATGGCGCAGGGCTGAAATACGCCTACAACAGTCCTTTAGGTCCCATTTCACTGACGGCTCAATGGAGCAACATCTATCAAAACCGGTTTAGTTTGTATTTCTCATTCGGTTACACATTCTAAAAATAAATATTATGAAAAAATTAGCAATTATCGCAGTGCTGTTCTCCATGATGACGATCAGCGCCCAAGCCCAATGGTTTGACTTTTCAGAAAACATGGATCGTGCCGTTGTCGGCCTTAACACAGGTCTTGTCGGTTACCGAAACGTTAGCGATCTTGGTATCGCCGACACATGGGATTTTTCCGATATCGGCGTAGGCGGAAGCTTCTCCATCGCCGGTGGCTACATCGATTTTGTTTATGTTAGCCCTGATCACCGATTCGACAGCCGTCTCATCCAAGGCGACTGGGATGACCATTCCGCTTTAACACTTAACGTAGGTTACCAAATTCCGATCTACAAAGACTATGTGTTTATCACTCCTTTGATTGGCTGGAGCCGTGTCACCACAGGCTACACCGAGGGCTATAGTGCCGAGATCGATTACTCCTCGCACACCATTTACCACAAATACCACGCTACTTGGCACCGCAACGACTTCAACTATGGCGCCGGTCTCACAGTGGTGCCCTGGAAATGGTTCGAGATCAATGCCACTTGCACTGCTCACGCTGCCTACTTGGGTATTGCCTTCAATGTTATGAAATATCAATAAGTTTTTTTTTCAAAAAAAGGCTTTGTTTTTGAAAGTTATTCCTATATTTGCATTCCGATGATGTACGAAAAAGTATCACCGGAAAACTTAATAAAAGGAATCGAGACGGTTGCTATTTAGTAACCGTCTTTTTTTTGATAATCAACAAACTAAACACATAACACTATGTCCATCTCATTGAAAAACCGCAGCCTGATTTCCATCAGCGACTACACGCCGGAGGAGATCTGCCATGTTCTTGACATCGCAGAAGACTTCGAGAAGAATCCGCATCAGAACCTGCTCAACGGACGCATCATCGCGTCGCTGTTCTTCGAGCCTTCCACCCGCACAAGGCTGAGCTTCGAGACCGCCATCCAGCTCTTGGGCGGCAACGTCATCGGCTTCAGCAGCACCTCGGGAACCAGCATCCAGAAAGGCGAATCGCTGGCCGACACCATCACCATGGTGGCCAGCTATGCCGATTTGATCGTCATGCGGAACCCCATCGACGGTTCCGCCCGATTCGCCTCCGAAGTGTCGAAGGTGCCGATCATCAACGCCGGCGACGGCTCCAACCAGCACCCCACCCAGTGCATGCTCGACCTCTACAGCATCCGCAAGACCCAAGGCACGCTGGAAAACCTTGAGATCACCTTGGTGGGCGACTTGAAATACGGCCGCACCGTACACAGCCTCGTGGAAGCCATGAGCCACTTCAACGCCAAGTTCAACCTGGTGTCGCCCATTGAGCTCAAACTGCCGAGAACCGTGAAACAACACATCAAGGACGCCCATCTTGAATACGAACAGTTTACCGAGCTGGAGGAAGTCATCCCCCACTCCGACATCATCTATATGACCCGTGTGCAACGCGAGCGCTTCCCCGATCCGCTGGAATACGAGAAGGTGAAGAATTCCTACGTGCTGCGCAACGCCATGCTGGCCAACGCCAAGCCCAACTGCCGCATCCTGCACCCGCTGCCGCGCGTCAACGAAATCCATGTGGACGTGGATGCCAACCCGAAGGCCTACTATTTCCAACAGGCACAGAATGGCGTGTATGCAAGGCAAGCACTTATCGCAGCAATTTTGGGACTCAAATAAAGATAAAAGATAAGAGATAAAAGATAAAAGTTATGGAAAAAAGAAAAGAACTGATCGTATCCGCCATTGAGAATGGCACGGTCATCGACCATATCCCTGCCGACAAAGTGTTCCAAGTGGTCAAGATCTTAGGCTTGGACAAGATAAACAACCCGGTGTATCTTGGCATCAACGTGGAAAGCAAGAAATACGGCACCAAGGGCTTCGTAAAAGTCTCCGATAAATATTTCGCGACCGAAGACGTGAACAAGATTGCCTTGGTGGCACCCACAGCCTCCATCATCGAGATCAAGGAGTTCGAGGTGATCAACAAGCAAACCGTGACCATCCCCGATCGCATCGAGCACATCGTGAAATGCTTCAACCCGAACTGCGTCACCAACAAGGAGCACGACATCCCGACCAAGTTCCGCGTGAAGTATGTGGACGGCAAGCTTCGCCTGGTCTGCCACTACTGCGAGAAATACACCTCAGAAGAGAACATCGAATTCATCTAATTGCAACCCGTCATGAAAAAAACGCTTTGGTTGCTCCTCTGCCTGTTGGCTGTCGCTCTCATTTGGGGCATCGCCAAATACAACAGCTTCGTCAAAACCCAAGAGAAGATGACCCAGGCCTGGTCACAAGTGGAGAACGTGTACCAGCGGCGCATGGACCTCATCCCCAACCTGGTCAGCGTGGTGAAGGCATACTCCAACTACGAGAGCACCACCTTAATCGAGGTGGTGAAAAACCGTGCCATGCAGGCTGCAGCCATCAAGGTGGATCCCGAGAACATGACAGAAGAGCAGCTGCTGGAATTCGAGAATTCACAGCAGCTGCTTGACAACGCCGTAAACGACGTAATTGTTTCGGTTGAAAACTATCCCGACCTCAAGGCGGTGGAGACCTATCAAACCTTCTTAGCCCAATATGAGGGAAGCGAGAACCGCATCCTTGTCGAGCGTCGCCGCTACAACGAGATGGTGCAAGACTACAACAAGTCCATCCGCAGCTTCCCCAGCAGCCTTATCGCCGACTGGTTCGGGTTTGAGACACATCCATATTTTGGCCGTTAAGCTTGCGCCTTCGGTCCCATCGTGAACGGTGGAAGCACCTCGTTGGTCACTTCCTTGATGGTGCCGAAATTCGACTCGTATTTGCTCAGATTGTCGGACAAGGCCTTGAAAAGACGCTTGGCATGCTGAGGCGTCATGACGATTCTCGACTTGACTTTGGCCTTGGGCGTACCAGGCATCATGCTCACAAAGTCGAGGACAAATTCTGTCGGTGAATGGGTGATGATAGCCAAATTGGAATAAACGCCACTGGCCACCTCGTCGGTCAGTTCAATGTTGATTTGATTCTTCTGTTTTTCGTCCATGATATTGTTTTTTGTCTGTTAAAAAAGTAGAGACGCGCTGCGGCACGTCTCTACATTCATTTACCGTAAAGGCTTAATCAGCGAGCACTGCGCCTTTCTCCTTCAGTTCCTCGTATTCTTCACGCGAAGCGACGATCAGGTCGTCATATTCGCGGAGACCGGTACCTGCAGGAATCTTATGTCCGACGATGACGTTCTCCTTCATGCCGAGCAGATAGTCTGTCTTGGCACTGATGGCTGCATTCGTCAAGACCTTGGTGGTTTCCTGGAAGGAGGCAGCCGACATGAAGCTGTCGGTCTGCAAAGCAGCGCGGGTGATACCCTGAAGCACCTGGCTTGCCGTGGCAGGCTCGGCGGGACGGGTCTCGACCAACTTGAGGTCCTTACGTTTCAGCAAGGAGTTCTCATCGCGCAGCTTCATGGCAGAGATAATCTGACCTGCGGAAAGCGTTTCGGAATCACCGGGATCGGTGACGACCATCTTGCCGTAGATCTCGTCGTTCTCTTCTTGGAATGCCAGCTTGCTGACCAACTCGCCTTCAAGGAAGCGAGTGTCGCCAGGTTCGCTGATTTCAACCTTGCGCATCATCTGGCGGACGATGACTTCAAAGTGCTTGTCATTGATGGTCACACCTTGTGAACGATACACGCTCTGGACCTCATTGACGATGTATTCCTGCACCTTCATCGGACCCATGATGGCGAGGATGCTGGCCGGTGTGATGGCACCGTCAGACAATGGCTGACCGGCCTTCACATAGTCGTTCTCCTGAGCCAGGATCTGCTTGGAGGTAGGAACAAGATAACGCTTCTGGTCACCTGTCTTGGAGGTGATCACAATCTCACGGTTGCCACGCTTGAGCTTCTTCTCCAGGTGCACGGTGCCGTCAATTTCGGACACCACAGCCGGATCGGAAGGATTACGAGCCTCGAACAGCTCAGTCACACGCGGCAGACCGCCGGTGATATCGCCGCCGCCAGAGACGTTACGCGGGATACGGACCAATTGGTCACCAGCCTTGATGTCGTCTTTCTCCTCAACGACAACGTGAGCGTCAACAGGAAGGTCATAGACAGCCAAGATCTCATCATCGTTACCAATGATTTCGATTTGAGGATTCTTGGTGCCTCTCTTGCCTTCAATGATCACGCGCTCGCTAAATCCGGTCTCGGCGATGGTCTCACTGTGGTAAGTGATGCCTTCAACCACATTCACGAAACGGACCTTACCGGCAAACTCTGAAACGATGGTTGCGTTGTAGGGGTCCCATTCGAAAATCTTGTCGCCCTTCTTGACCTCGGCACCATTGCCGAAATACAGCTTGGCACCGTAAGGAATGTTGGTGGTCATCAGGACAACACCGGTATTCTTGTCGTGGAGTTTCATTTCGGCGGAACGGCCGATGACGATTTGGCATTTCACGCCGTCGCGTTCAGCATCAACCGAACGGAGCTCGTCGATTTCGAGCACACCGTCGTACTTGGCTTCGGTGCTGTTGACCACAACACCCTTCGAAGCCTTACCACCTTGGTGGAAGGTACGCAGGGTCAGCTGGGTACCAGGCTCACCGATGGACTGTGCAGCGATGACGCCCACAGCCTCACCTTTCTGAACCAGTTTGCCCGAAGCGAGGTTGCGGCCATAGCAGTTGGCACACACACCGTGCTTGGCTTCGCAAGTCAACACGGAACGGATTTCGACGCTCTCGATGGGTGACTCGTCGATGGCTTCTGCCAACTCTTCGTTGATTTCCTCGCCACCGGCAACGATCAGTTCACCGGTAAGAGGACTGAAGATGTCGTGCAAAGCCACACGACCGAGGATACGGTCGTAAAGCAGGGAGTGCTTGCCTTTTTCCTTGATTTCTTCACCGCGCGAGACGGTCAAGCCACGGAGGGTACCGCAGTCCTTGCTCGTGATGATGACATCATGGGCAACATCAACCAGACGACGGGTAAGGTAACCAGCGTCAGCGGTCTTCAGAGCGGTATCGGCCAAACCCTTACGGGCACCGTGAGTGGAGATGAAGTACTCCAACACGGAAAGGCCTTCCTGGAAGTTGGAAAGAATCGGGTTCTCGATGATTTCAGCACCACCGGAACCAGCTTTCATAGGCTTGGCCATCAGACCTCTCATACCGCAGAGCTGTGAGACTTGAGCCTCAGAACCACGGGCGCCGGAGTGCAGCATCATGTAAACCGGGTTGAAACCCTGGTCGTCGGATGACAGCAGATCCATCACCTCCTTGGTCAGCTTGGTATTGACATCGGTCCAAAGGTCAACGATTTGGTTGTAACGCTCGTTGGGGCCCATGAAACCCATCTTTTCGTATTCGCGGATCTCAGCAGCCTTGGCATTGGCCTCGCCGATGAGTTTTTCCTTGGCGGCAGGAACCAAGACGTTGCCGAGGTTGAACGACAAACCGCCTTTGTATGCCATGTAGTAACCCATGTTCTTGATGTCGTCCAAGAACTTCGTCGTCACGGCGGTACCGAGCAAACGGACCATCTCGCCGACGATGCTACGGAACGACTTCTTGGTCAAGAGCTGGTTGATGTAGCCATAGCCTTCAGGAACCACTTGGTTGAAGATGACACGACCCACGGTGGTTTCGACCTTCTTGGTGACGATCTCGCCCTTTTCGCGGACCTTGACACGGCAGTTGATGATGGCGTGCATGTCAACGCGCTTTTCGTTGTGGGCGATGATGACCTCTTCCGGTGAGTAGAACGACATACCTTCGCCCTTCACAATGTGCTCGGGCGTGCTCTTACGAGGCTTGGTGATGTAGTACAGACCGAGAACCATGTCCTGTGAAGGCAGGGTGATAGGCGCACCGTTGGAAGGATTCAGGATGTTGTGCGAAGCCAACATCAGGATCTGGGCTTCCAAAACGGCGGCATTGCCCAGCGGAACGTGGACAGCCATCTGGTCACCGTCGAAGTCGGCGTTGAAAGCCGTACACACCAAGGGGTGCAGACGGATAGCCTTGCCTTCGACCAACTTGGGCTGGAAGGCCTGGATACCCAGACGGTGCAGTGTAGGAGCACGGTTCAGCAGGATCGGGTGGCCTTTCAGGATGTTCTCAAGGATATCCCAAACCACAGGTTCCTTGCGGTCAACGATCTTCTTGGCTGACTTGACGGTCTTCACGATGCCGCGTTCGATCATCTTACGGATGACAAACGGCTTGAAGAGCTCGGCAGCCATGTCCTTGGGAAGACCGCATTCGTTCATGTTCAGATCCGGACCGACCACGATGACGGAACGGCCTGAGTAGTCGACACGCTTACCCAACAGGTTCTGACGGAAACGACCCTGCTTACCTTTCAAACTGTCGCTCAAGGATTTCAGCGGACGGTTCGAATCGGTCTTCACGGCACTCGACTTGCGCGAGTTGTCGAACAGCGAGTCAACGGCTTCCTGAAGCATACGCTTCTCATTACGCATAATAACGTCGGGAGCGTTAATCTCGATGAGTCGTTTCAGACGGTTGTTACGGATGATGACGCGACGATACAGGTCGTTGAGGTCGGAGGTGGCGAAACGGCCGCCATCCAACGGGACGAGAGGTCTCAGCTCCGGAGGGATGACGGGGACGATCTTCACGATCATCCATTCAGGACGGTTCTCCATGTGTTTGTTGGCCTCACGGAACGATTCAAAGACCTGCAAGCGCTTCAGGGCTTCCTGCTTGCGCTGCTGTGCAGTCTCAGAGTTGGCCTTGTCGCGAAGCATATAGGACTCCTTGTCCAGATCCAGTCTTGAAAGGAGGTCATAGATGGCTTCGGCACCCATCTTGGCGATGAACTTGTTCGGATCATCGTCAGGAAGGTACTGGTTCTCGATCGGAAGCGATTCCAGCAAGTCGAGGTATTCCTCTTCGGAGAGGAACTCCATCTTCTCCACCTTGCGGTGTTCGGAATCGTTCGGGATCTCAACGCCTTCGAGCGCACCGGGTTGGATCACCACATAACGTTCGTAGTAGATGATCGAATCCAGTTTCTTCGAAGGGATGCCCAACAAAGCACCGATCTTGTTCGGGAGGGAACGGAAATACCAGATGTGAGCTACCGGCACCACCAGTTGGATATGACCCATGCGCTCGCGACGGACCTTTTTCTCGGTCACCTCGACACCGCAGTGGTCGCAGATGGTTCCTCTGTAACGGATGCGCTTGTATTTGCCGCAGTGGCATTCCCAGTCCTTCACAGGACCGAAGATGCGCTCGCAGAACAAACCGTCGCGTTCCGGCTTATAGGTACGGTAGTTGATGGTTTCCGGCTTCAGCACCTCACCGTGTGAACGGGCGAGGATGGATTCCGGAGAGGCAAGACTTACCGTAATACTGGCAAAATTGCTATTGATTGTGTTATTGACCATATTTCTTCCTATAATTATTTACAAAACCTAGTTCACATCAATTCAAGACGTTTCCGTCCTTGTCCTTGAAAGTCACCTCAAGGCCTAAGCCACGCAACTCGTGGATCAAGACGTTGAAGGACTCAGGAGTGCCCGGAGTCGGCATGTTGTCGCCCTTGACAATGGCTTCGTAAGCCTTGGCACGGCCGACCACGTCGTCGGACTTGACGGTAAGGATTTCCTGGAGCACATTGCTGGCGCCGAAAGCTTCGAGCGCCCAGACCTCCATCTCACCGAAACGCTGGCCGCCAAACTGGGCTTTACCGCCGAGAGGCTGCTGGGTAATCAGTGAGTATGGTCCAATGGAACGGGCATGCATCTTGTCGTCAACCATGTGGTGAAGCTTCAGCATGTAGATGTAACCCACGGTGGCCGGCTGGTCGAAAGGCTCGCCAGTCTCGCCGTCGTAGAGTTGCACACGGCCGTTCTTCGGGAGACCGGCCTTCTCCATCAGCTCGTTGATCTGTTCAAGCGAAGCGCCGTCGAAGATCGGGGTAGCGAACTTCAAACCGAGTTCGTGACCTGCCCAACCGAGAACGGTTTCGTAGATCTGGCCCAAGTTCATACGCGAAGGCACACCCAAGGGGTTCAAAACGATATCGACAGGCGTACCGTCGGCGAGGAACGGCATGTCCTCGGCGCGGACGATACGGGAGACGATACCCTTGTTACCGTGACGACCGGCCATTTTGTCACCGATCATCAGCTTGCGCTTCTTGGCGACATAGACCTTGGCCATCTGGATGATGCCGTTCGGAAGCTCGTCACCAACGCTGGCGACATACTTCTCGCGGTTGTACTTGCCTTGGACCTCCTTGAACTTCACCGAATAGTTGTCGATCAAAGTGGCAACCATCTGGTTCTTCTTCTCGTCGCTGGTCCACTTGTGCGGATTGACGACGGTGTAGTCGAGATCCAACAAGGTCTTCTGGGCAAACTTGACGCGCTTGGGGATGAGCTGCTCCTTGAAGTTGTTGAACACGCCGGCGGAAGTGCTGCCATTGAGAATGGTCATCAACTTCTCGACGAGTTTCTTCTTCAGTTCATCGAGCTCAGCCTTGGCGGCGGCATCGATCTTGGCCATGTCTTCCTTGTCCTTGGCTCTCGACTTGCGATCCTTCTGCAGTCTGGAGAACAGACGCTTGCCGATGACCACGCCCTTCATGGACGGGCCGGCCTTCAGAGAGGCATTCTTGACATCGCCGGCCTTGTCGCCGAAGATGGCACGCAACAGCTTCTCTTCAGGAGTGGGATCGCTCTCACCCTTGGGGGTGATCTTACCGATCAGGATGTCGCCCTCGTTGACTTCGGCACCAACGCGGATCAGGCCGTGTTCGTCCAGATCCTTGGTGGCCTCGGCGCTGACATTCGGAATGTCGTTGGTCAGCTCCTCAAGGCCGCGCTTGGTGTCGCGCACTTCGAGCGTGAACTCCTCGACGTGGATGGAGGTGAAGAGGTCTTCCTTGACGATACGCTCAGAGATCACGATGGCATCCTCATAGTTGTAACCCTTCCAAGGCATGAATGCCACCTTGAGGTTACGACCGAGGGCGAGATCGCCGTTCTGGGTGCCATAACCCTGGGTGATGACGTCACCCTTGTGAACACGCTGGCCACGGCGAACCGTAGGCTTGATGTTGATGCTGGTGCTCTGGTTGGTTCTGGCGTACTTGGTCAAGTAATAGGTCTTGTAGTCGTCGTCCATGCTCACCAGGCGTTCCTCGTCGGTACGGTCATACTTGATAGTGATCTTCGTGGAGTCCACAAACACCACCTCACCCTCACCCTCAGCGGTGATAAGAACGCGAGAATCCTTGGCAACATAGCGTTCAATACCGGTTCCGACAATCGGGGCTTCGGGGTTCATCAAAGGAACAGCCTGACGCATCATGTTCGATCCCATCAAGGCACGGTTGGCATCGTCGTGCTCCAAGAACGGAATCAAGGAGGCGGCGATGGAAGCGATCTGGTTGGGACCGACATCGATCAGCTGGATGTCGTCGGGAGAAACGATAGGATAGTCGGCCACATAACGGGCTTTGATGTTCTCCTCGATGAAATGACCATTTTCGTCCATAGGCGTGATAGCCTGGGCGATGACCTTGTTCTCTTCCTCTTCCGCGGTGAGATAGACCGGAGGCTGATTGAAGTCAACAGTGCCGTTCTTCACCTCGCGATAAGGCGTCTCGATGAAGCCAAGGCTGTTGATCTTGGCGAAGACGCAAAGCGAGGAAATCAGACCGATATTGGGGCCTTCAGGAGTCTCGATGGTACACAGACGACCATAGTGGGTGTAGTGTACGTCACGGACCTCGAAACCGGCACGCTCACGCGACAGACCGCCAGGACCCAAGGCGGAGATACGGCGCTTGTGCGTCACTTCCGACAGCGGGTTGGTCTGGTCCATGAACTGCGACAGCTGGTTGGTACCGAAGAAGGAGTTAATCACCGATGACAAAGTCTTGGCGTTGATCAGGTCCATCGGGGTAAACACCTCGTTGTCGCGTACATTCATGCGTTCACGGATGGTACGGGCCATACGGTTGAGGCCGACGCCGAACTGGGCATAAAGCTGTTCGCCGACGGTACGGATACGACGGTTGCTCAAGTGGTCGATATCGTCCACCTCTGCCTTGCCGCTGAGCATCTCGACCAAGTACTTGATGATGGCGATGATGTCATCCTTGGTAAGCACGCGGGTCTCAGGATCGATGTCCAGGTTCAGCTTGCGGTTGATACGATAGCGGCCCACGAGGCCGAGGTCATATCTCTTGTCCGAGAAGAACAGTTTCTCGATGATGCCGCGGGCGGTCTCCTCATCGGGCGGATCGGCGCTGCGGAGCAAACGATAGATGTATTCCACAGCTTCCTTCTCAGAGTTGCAGGTATCTTTGTTGATCGTGTTGAAGATCACGGAGAAGTCGGAAGCTCTGCCTTCCTCGTCCACATCCTCCTCACGGTGCAGGAAGATGGTCTTGGCACCGGAGTCGATGATGTCCTGGATGTGCTTCTCTTCCAAGACGGTCTCACGCTCGATGATGACGATGTTACGCTCAATGGAGACGCATTCACCGGTCGACTCATCTACGAGGTCCTCGTAATAGGAATGGAGCACACGGGCAGCCAGTTTACGGCCCAGGACACGCTTGAGGCTGGTCTTGTTCACCTTGACTTCTTCGGTCAGGTTGAAGATCTCAAGGATTTCCTTGTCAGTTTCATAGCCGATAGCACGAAGGAGCGTGGTGATCGGCAATTTCTTTTTACGGTCGATGTAGGCATACATCACGTCATTGATGTCGGTCGAGAACTCCATCCAAGAGCCCTTGAACGGGATGATACGGGCCGAATACAATGTCTTACCGTTGGCGTGTTGGCTTTGGCCGAAGAACACGCCGGGGGAACGGTGCAGCTGTGACACCACAACACGTTCAGCGCCGTTGATCACAAAAGTGCCGCGGGGCGTCATGTAAGGGATCATGCCCAGATAGACGTCCTGATCAACGGTCTTAAAGTCTTCGTTATCCTCGTCCGTGCAAGAAAGTCTCAGTTTGGCCTTGAGCGGCACGCTGAAGGTCAAGCCACGCTCGATGCACTCCTCAATGCTGTAGCGAGGGGCGTCGATGTAATAGTCGAGAAATTCAAGGACGAAATTGTTTCTCGCGTCGGTGATGGGGAAGTTCTCCGAGAAAACCTTGTACAAGCCTTCGTTCTTCCTATTGTCGGGGTTGGTTTCCAACTGGAAGAAGTCTCTGAACGACTGAAGCTGAATATCCAGGAAATCAGGATATTCGAAAGGTTTTTTGATGGACGCGAAGTTGATTCTTTCGGTAGTTGTTGCCAAGGTATTTAGATTTTAGGTGTGTGAAGGAAATAAAAGAACGAACGAAAAAAAATGGAACGAATTCCTTAGAGCGAAAAAACGGCACAAACCTCAGTCCCTAAAAATTGCTTGGGACTGAGGTTGAATGCCACGATTTTTGCAGGAAATAAATCCTTCTTATTTAATTTCGACCTCTGCACCTGCTTCTTCGAGTTGGGCTTTAAGTGCATTGGCTTCGTCTTTGCTCACACCTTCCTTGATAGCCTTGGGAGCTGCGTCAACGAGTTCCTTAGCTTCCTTCAGACCGAGGCTGGTGAGTTCCTTCACCAGTTTCACAACGCCCAACTTAGCGGCGCCGGCTGATTTCAGGATAACATCGAAAGAAGTCTTCTCTTCAGCAGCGGCGGCGGCACCACCGGCAGCAGGAGCGGCGACTGCAACAGCAGCAGCAGCGGGTTCAATACCGTATTCTTCTTTCAAAATGGTAGCGAGTTCGTTTACTTCCTTAACAGTAAGATTCACTAATTGTTCAGCAAAAGCTTTAAGATCTGCCATTTTTAATTTATTTTTTAGAGTTATACAATTTTAATACTTTGTTCTTGCGAATGTTTACATTCAATGTTTTTGTTATTCTGCCTTTTCTGACAACGTCTCGAGAATACCGGAGAGCTTGTGTCCGCCTGACTGGAGGCCGCTGATGATGTTCTTCATTGGCGACTGCAGCAAGGCAATGATGTCGGCGATGAGGTCGTTCTTCGACTTGATGTTGCAGAGGGTGTCAAGCATGTTGTCACCGATGTAGCAGCATTCCTCGATATAAGCGCCCTTCAATATAGGACGATCATTCTTCTGACGGAAATTCTTGATCAGTTTGGCGGGGGCATTACCCGTCTCGCACAGCATCACGGCCGTTGAGCCCTTGAGGACTTCGTAAAGATCGTTGTAATCCTTACCTTCCATCTGCACCATAGCTTTGTGCAGCAGGGCGTTTTTGACAACGAGCATCTTGATGCCACTATTGAAGCACTGTCTTCTAAGCTGGCTGGTCTTCTCGGCGTTAAGGTCGGAGACGTCGGTCAGATAGAAATTGGGACAAGCCTGCAGTTCAGCGAGTATGGAGTCGATAATGACTTGTTTGTCTTCTTTTCTCATTTCAATAGTTCCTTTCCAATTTAGATTGCTACTGACTTAATATCGATCTGCACACCCGGGCTCATGGTACTGGAAATGTAAACACTCTTCACGTAAGTACCTTTAGCAGCTGCTGGTTTCAATTTGATAACAGTGGAGATGAGCTCCTTGGCGTTATCAAAGATCTTCTCTGGAGTGAAACTGACTTTTGCGACTGCAGCATTGATGATGCCGTATTTGTCGACCTTGAAGTCGATCTTACCGGCCTTTACTTCTTGAACAGCCTTTCCCACTTCCATGGTCACCGTACCGGTCTTCGGGTTCGGCATCAATCCACGGGGACCGAGGATACGACCCAAAGCACCGACTTTAGGCATGATGTTGGGAGTGGTGATGATCACGTCAATATCAGTCCAACCATCCTTAATCTTCTGGATGTATTCATCCAGTCCGACATAGTCGGCACCAGCATCCAAAGCTTCTTGCGCCTTGTCCGGGTTGCAAAGCACCAGGACGCGGACAACCTTACCTGTGCCGTGAGGGAGTGTGACGGAGCCACGGACCATTTGGTTGGCCTTACGTGGGTCAACGCCCAGACGGATGTTAAGGTCCACTGAAGCATCAAACTTGGTGTAAGTGATCTGTTTAACGATATTAACCGCTTCAATCAAG
Source organism: Bacteroidales bacterium (assembly GCA_017549805.1). Taxonomy (GTDB): domain Bacteria; phylum Bacteroidota; class Bacteroidia; order Bacteroidales; family F082; genus Limimorpha. Next base: position 4,826 of record JAFYNJ010000003.1, on the reverse strand, counting down.
GAGTAACTCTTGCTTTTGTCGAACTTAGCCAAAGCTTCTTTCCGTTGTTTAGTAACTTTTGACATTTAACTTTAGTTTTTTGTTGTTCTACAAATGCATTAAAGACTTAGTCTTTCTTTAAAGGTGATTCGCCGGTAATCTTCACTCCCATACTACGGGCCGTACCAGCCACCATTGACATGGCTGATTCGATGGTGAAGCAATTCATGTCCTTCATCTTGTTGGTGGCGATTTCTCTCACTTGGTCCCAAGTCAAAGAGCCGACTTTCGTACGGTTCGGTTCCTTGGATCCGCCTTTGATCTTCGCTGTTTCGATGATGGAGACCGCCACTGGGGAAGCCTTAATGATAAAATCAAAAGACTTGTCCTTATACACCGTGATGATGACGGGCAAAACCTTGCCGGCCTGATCCTGTGTACGGGCGTTGAACTGCTTGCAGAACTCCATAATATTCACACCCTTGGAACCCAATGCGGGACCAACGGGCGGAGCGGGGTTCGCGGCTCCTCCTTTAATTTGCAGTTTAATCAATCCGCTTACTTCTTTTGCCATTTTCTTAATCCTTCATTAAAATGATAAGGAAACTGTCAATTCACATATAGGTTATCATTCCAACTTCACTTGGAAGTAGCTCAGTTCCAGAGGAGTCTTGCGGCCGAAAATCTTGACGCTGACTTTGAGCTTTTTCTTCTCATCGTTAACCTCTTCGATAATGCCGCTGAAACTCTTGAACGGTCCTTCGTTGACGATGACCGACTGGCCAACCATGAACGAGATGTCGCTGCCTTCTCCCATTTCCTGAAGTTCATCGATCTTACCTAAGATACGGTTCACTTCGGCAGGGCGCAGCGGATCAGGCTCGCCTTTGGTTCCCAGGAAACCGAGCACATTCGGAACGTTCCGAATGACATGAACGACTTCGCCTTCCAGAATAGCCTCGACGAGGACATAGCCCGGCAGATAGTTGCGCTCTTTCGAGACTTTCTTGCCGTTCCTGACCTCGAAGTACTTTTCGGTCGGTATCAAAACCTGAAAAATACGGTCCTGGTAATTGAGGCGCTTGATCTCGGATTCAAGGTATTCCTTTACCTTTTTCTCCTTGCCACTGATCGCCTTAATCACATACCATCTCTTCTCGTTTGTTGCGTTCATCTTCCCTGTGAAATTGATCTGTTAACCCAAAAATGCTAATTAGATTCAATAAACACAATTAGAAATGTACGTGTTGATAGAACAATTCCAAAAGGTTTTTAAAAGAAATATCCATCAAGAATACCGCCAAGGCGATAATTAGGGAAGCAATGGATACCACAATAACGCTAGAACGTAACTCTTTCCAAGTTGGCCAAGAAACCTTCTCTTTCAACTCGGTATAGCTTTCCTTAACGTAATCTACAATTTTCATTTTCTTGAATCTTTTACACAAAGCACGGGCGGAAAGGCTCGAACTCTCGACACTCGGTTTTGGAGACCGATGCTCTACCAACTGAGCTACGCCCGTAGATAAGGGAGGCCCTTTCAGACCTCCCTTTGGAACTTAATCAACGTGTTGATCAATCGTCGATGATCTCAATCACCTGACCTGAGCCAACGGTACGGCCACCTTCACGGATAGCGAAGCGGAGACCCTTGTCCATGGCGATGTCAGCGATCAACTTAACGTCGATGGTGACGTGGTCACCAGGCATGACCATCTCCATTCCTTCGGGGAGAGTGATCTCACCGGTAACGTCGGTGGTTCTGAAGTAGAACTGAGGACGATACTTGTTACGGAACGGGGTGTGACGGCCGCCTTCTTCCTTTGAAAGGACGTAAACCTGACCCTTGAAGTGGTGATAAGGCTTCACGGAACCCGGCTTGGCAATAACCATACCACGACGGATTTCATCCTTGTCGATACCGCGGAGCAACAGACCGGCGTTGTCGCCAGCTTCACCTTCGTCCAAGATCTTACGGAACATCTCAACACCGGTAACCACTGATTTCAGTTTCTCAGCACCCATACCGAGGATATCGACGGGGTCACCAACGTGGATGACACCAGTTTCGATACGGCCGGTAGCAACGGTACCACGACCAGTGATGGAGAACACGTCTTCGATAGGCATCAAGAACGGTTTGTCAACGGCACGCTGAGGTTCAGGAATCCAAGTATCGCAGGCATCCATCAGCTCATCAATAGCGGGAGTCCATTTCGGGTCGTCGTTGAGGGCGCCCAGAGCGGAACCGCGGATGATAGGCGTGTTTTCACCGTCGAATTCATACTTGCTGAGAAGGTCGCGAACTTCCATTTCGACAAGCTCGAGGAGCTCTTCGTCGTCAACGAGGTCGCACTTGTTCAGGAACACCACCAAGCGGGGCACACCGACCTGACGGGCGAGCAGGATGTGCTCACGGGTCTGGGGCATAGGACCGTCGGTAGCGGCAACCACGATGATAGCACCGTCCATCTGGGCAGCACCGGTAACCATGTTCTTCACATAGTCGGCGTGGCCAGGGCAGTCAACGTGAGCATAGTGACGTTTTTCAGTCTGATACTCAACGTGAGCGGTGTTAATGGTAATACCTCTTTCCTTCTCTTCGGGAGCGGAGTCGATAGCATCGAAGCTCTTGATTTCTGAAAGACCCTTCTTGGCCAGGTGCAGGGTGATAGCAGCGGTCAAAGTGGTCTTGCCGTGGTCAACGTGGCCGATAGTACCAATATTGACGTGCGGTTTAGTTCTTTCGAATTTTTCTTTTGCCATTTTATTTCAAATTATTTAAGGTTATTGAATCCTATAAACACTAAAACGAGCCGATGGGGAGAATTGAACTCCCGACCCCTTCCTTACCAAGGAAGTGCTCTACCGCTGAGCTACATCGGCTTTTGTCTTTTTCAGAGCGGAAGACGGGGCTCGAACCCGCCACCTAAAGCTTGGAAGGCTTTCGCTCTGCCAAATGAGCTACTTCCGCTTGATCGTGGGGGAGGGTGGACTCGAACCACCGAACTCATCCGAGGACAGATTTACAGTCTGTTGCAATTGCCACTATGCGACTCCCCCGCTTCGTACAACTCAGAGCCGGTAGACGGACTCGAACCGCCGACAGGCTGATTACAAATCAGCTACTCTACCAACTGAGTTATACCGGCACTCTTTCTAAGAACACTTGGCTCCTTTCAGAAGCACACCCTCTCTTTCGAAAGGGTGTGCAAAAGTACATGTTTTTTTGAAACCGACAATATTTTTAATCCTTTTTTTTTAAAAATTTTCCTTTGATTTCTTTATATTGTTGATTCCCAATTATTTAATTATTTGACAAATTTGCCTTTGTATTTCTCCAACTGCTTTTTCAAGGCATCCACAGCCAAATCCGTGGCCTCCTCAAAGCTCTTGCACTGCTTGCTGGCATACAAATCGTCGCCCTTCAACATCAGCCGGATGTCGGCAATCTTGTTTTCCGGGGTGTCGTTGTTGTCCAACTTCAAATTCACCTCGGCGCCGATGACATCGCTGTACTTGTTGCAGACTTTCTCCACCTTCTGGGTGATGAATCCTTCAAGGTCACTGCTGGCCCTGAAATGGACTGAATTGATCATTACTTTCATAATTTCTCCTTTCTTTTATTCCCTTTCGGGAGTGTGTTTCTTAATATCCCCTTTAGGGGTTTACCCACCCTTTGGATGGGCTTGTTGATGTATCTTCTTCAATTGCTCGATCGTGTTGTGCGCATACACTTGGGTCGTCCCCAAGTCGGCATGCCCCAACAGCTTCTGTATCGCCACCAGGCTCGCCCCTTCGTCCAACAAGTGCGTGGCAAAGGTGTGCCGCAACACATGCGGGCTTTTCTGCTTCAGGCTCGTCACCCCCTCCAACATCCGATGCACCTTATTATATACAAAGTATGGCGTCATCTCCTCCCCTTTGTCATTCAACAACAACCTGTCGGCATGCGACCCGAAACGCTCATCCCGCAAGGTCTGGTAATGGCCGATCATCGCAAGCAAGTCCCGACTCAACGGGATAAAGCGCTCCTTGTCACGCTTTCCCCTTACCTTGACCTTCATCGCCAACTTGTCAACATCCTGGTCACGCATTCCAATCAGCTCTGCCTTCCGGATGCCAGTCTGGTACAATATCTCAAACAACAATTCGTCACGTTTTATTGTGTATTCATCCTTGTTTTCAAACGACACCTTATTAATATCGTTTTCAGGAACAAATTTCACCAAGTTCTTGGGCTGCTTCAGATTCTTGATCCCGAACATGGGCGACTTCTCCACCAAGCCCTCCCTGAGGCAGTACTTGTAAAAGGTTTTCAAGGTGGAAATCATCCGGTTGATGCTGCGATTCGACAAGCCTTCGTCCTTCAGCGACACCAAAAACGACTTGATCATCGGCGTCGACACCTTGCACAGATTGTCCACACCGTATGCAGCCGACATGTAATCGCCATACCGATCCAGATCGCGCTGGTACGACTTCGCCGTCAGAGGGGAATAGCGCCGTTCCGCTTGAATGTACGATATGAACTGCTCGATGATTCGCATCGCAAAAAGGCAATAAAAAAACTTCGTTGTAAAAATAAGCAAAAAAGCTTACACAACGAAGTTTTTGTTCAAAAAAATTATTTTCCCTACGGGCGAGATTACATATTCTCTTCAGCTTGACGGAGTTGCTGCACGTAGATAGCCTTCAGACGCTGGGCGCGTTTGATGACGGAGGGCTTGGTGAACTTTTGGCGTTCACGGAGTTCCTTCACGACGCCGGTCTTCTCATACTTTCTCTTGTAGCGCTTCAAAGCTCTGTCGATGCTTTCGCCTTCTTTTACAGGAATAATAATCATT